>JAFDWS010000003.1 GCA_018268375.1 Armatimonadota bacterium
GGATCGTCGGCACCCGAGTTGATGCGGAGGCCGGTGGACAGGCGTGTGATCGACTTCGCAATCTCGTCCCCGGTGGCGGAGAGGTTGCGGTAGGCGCTCATAGCGACGACGTTGTTATTGACGCGAAAGGACATTTCCGTATCTTCCTTGAAGGCTGGTCCGCCGTCCGTCCTGGACAGCACAGCCGTTCCTTCAAGGAGCTTCTTCCCTGTCAGGATTGCCGGTACACCCAGTAAAATTACCTGACATACGTGTTTTTGCGGGGATTTTCATTTACCCGTACATTTCATGGCCCGAATTGAACTTGCGGGCAATCGCGAAGGGTGGTCGGGAACAATGGCGATGAATGTCGCTGGTCGGCAAAGTGGGACGAAAGCGGGCAAGAGCGAGGTTGGCGATGGCCTTCCTCTATCTTGTGCTTTGCGTCGGTGCACTGACGACCATCTACCCCTTCCTCTTCATGGCGACGACCGGCTTCAAGGGGCCCACCGACCAGAACGACAACCGCCTTGTCCCCGCGTTCTGGACGGACGACGAGGAACTGGTCAAGAAGTGCGTCGACGACAAGTACGCCGGCGACCTGAACATGATCGCTTCGTACACCCAGGGCGAGGCGGTCAGTTCGGTGGAATTGAAGGAGTACCAGGCGTTCCTGGAGTCGCTGCCGATCAACAAGTGGCGGGCGGGATTCCGGGTTCCTCCGAACGGGGTGACGAGCCGGTTGGCGGTGCGGTGGCAAGCGTTCTTGCGACAGAAGTACGGGACGATCGACGCCCTGAACAAAGCCTACGTGGACCTGAACAACGCGTTCCAACAGGTGCCGGTGCCGTTCGAGGCCTGGGAGCGCAAGGCCTGGGTGCAGCCGGACAGCCAGAAGTTCAAGGACTGGCTCGAGTTCAAGGTGACGCTGCCGGCGGAGTTTCGCATCCCCATCCGAACGGAGTGGATGTGGCAGGAGTTCTTGCGGACGAAGTTCAAGAACCGGTTTGGCGACGTACCCCATAACGTCAGAGGTGAGAGCGCTACCAGCTTTGCTGAACTCAAATACTTCTCCCCGACCTACACCCGCTACCATGGCACTGGTCTGATGCCGCGGATGGACGAGTACGCAAAGGAGTTCGAGTACCAGCTCCCAAAGCAGTTCCAGCGCACCGCTGGAATGGGCGACCGAAGCCTGGAGGCCTCATTTGGCTGGCGAGGTCTTCCCTTCGCTGCGTTTGACCGCAATTGGGCGCTCACCCACGCCGCCGAGCTCAAGACGGAGTTCACGGGCAGGAACTACGCGTATTCGTTCGACTACATGGCGCTCCACGGCAACGCACTGTGGAACACGGTGATCTTCTGCCTCTTGGCGATCGTCACCCAACTCACGGTGAACCCGTTGGCCGCGTACGCGCTCTCGCGCTTCCCCATGCGGTCGACCGCAAGAATCCTCTTGTTCCTGCTGGCGACGATGGCGTTCCCGGCAGAGGTGGCGATGATCCCCTCCTTCCTTTTGCTCAAGAACCTGGGCCTACTGAACACCTTCGCAGCTCTCGTGCTGCCCACTGCGGCCAGCGGCTATACGATCTTCCTTTTGAAGGGCTTTTTCGACTCGCTGCCTCAGGAGGTCTTCGATTCAGGACAGGTGGACGGCGCGCCGGAATGGCTGATGATGGTTCGGTTGGCGTTTCCGCTCTCCAAACCGGTTCTGGGCTACATCGCCCTGCTCGCGTTTATGGGCGCATATGGGTCGTTCATCTATGCCTTCCTGGTTTGCCAGGACTCCAGGGTCTGGACGCTGATGGTCTTCGTGTACCAGATGCAGGTGACGTCACCGAAGGCGGTCGTCATGGCGGCCGTCACATTGGCTGCCCTGCCCACGTTGATCGTCTTCCTCGCCTGCCAGCGAGTGATCATGCGGGGCATCGTCTTGCCAGGAGAGCGATAGGGTGGAGGCAAGGGAGCGTCCGCGCCTAGAGCGGACCGAAAAATCGGAACTGGCGTTCTATTGCACTTATTTCGGGATGACGATCCTTGGATCTTTGATCCTCCTGCGACTTCCAGAGGCCAGGCCAGGCCATTACTTGGAACAGTCCACCAGTCGCATTGTGCAGAGCATTGGCAAGATTTCAGTGGTTGGGTTCATCCTCCTGTTGTATGGCCGACCGCTCGCAGAGTTCGGACTCGGTAAGCCAAGATTGGTCCCTTTCCTCGTTTCCTTATTTGGCCTCGCAATCGTATGGGTCGCGTGCCAGCTCGGGATCACAGCACCATTGGTGGGCGCCTTGTGGGCGAATGGCTTTCGCGGCCTCCCGTGGTTGGGCTCCGCCTTTTCCGTCGGCTTCGGCACCAATCTGTTCGAGCTATCGGTTGCCGCTCTCTCGACCTTGCTGGCCGCGTTCTACGAGGAACTTGCTTATCGAGGCCTGTTGACGACGAGGTTTGCTGAGATCTCGGAGAGCAAGTGGATCGGTGTCCTGGTTCCGGGTGTCTTCTTTTCCCTCGCCCATCTGTACCAAGGAATTGCGGCCATTCCCGGTCACCTCATTTTCGGATGTGCCACCGGATGGCTGTTCCTGAAGTACCGACAAGTTTGGGCCCTTGCCCTTGCGCACTTTGCCGTCAACTTCTTCTTACTGGTTCACTTGTACTTGCAGTACAGGCCGTGAGGTCAGAAACGAACTTCGGGCCACCGTAAACCCAGCCCGAGTACACCTGCACGAGGTCGGCACCCAGTTCGAACTTCCTTGCGGCATCCTTGCCGCTCATGATGCCCCCGACCCCGATGAGAACGAGGCTGGGATCGCCCTGAGTGCGGAGGTATTCCAAGGTTCCGTCGGCGATGCCGGTCAAGGGGGCTCCCGACAGCCCGCCTTCGATGTCAGGATCCTTCGTCAGTCCATCGCGGGAAAGGGTGGTGTTGGTGGCGACGATTCCCGTGAGTTTGTTCTTGGCCACGACCTCGAGCACGTCGTCGAGCTGTCCTAAGGTCAGGTCAGGCGCCACCTTGACAAACAAGGGCTTCTTCCAATCCTGGTCACGCAACGCAGCGAGCAGCGCGTCGAGGGGCTCTTTGTCCTGCAGGCCCCTCAGGCCGGGCGTGTTAGGCGAGCTGACGTTGACCACCACATAGTCGGCCAAGGGCGCGAGGAGCCGAAAGGAGTACTCGTAGTCGGAGCCAGCTTCCTCGATTGGGGTTACTTTCGATTTGCCGATGTTGATCCCAACTGGGATTTCTGGGTGTGCCGCCTCTAGCCGCTTGGCGACTGCGTCGGCACCCTCGTTGTTGAATCCCATTCGGTTGATCAGTGCCCTGTCTTCCGGCAGGCGGAAGAGCCTGGGCTTTGGGTTTCCTGGTTGGGCGTAGCGCGTCACCGTCCCCACCTCGATGAAGCCGAAGCCAAGGTCTTTCCATCGGTTGAGGGCGACCCCGTTCTTGTCAAAGCCCGCGGCGAGGCCGATCCTGTTCGGAAACGTGACGCCGAAATGGATGCTTGGCTCCTGCTTTGTGCTTTGCGCCTTGACGAGCCCATTGGCCACCGCCCGGAGCGCAAGGTTGTGGGCGGCCTCAGCGTCCAGATTGAAGAGGGCGGGGCGAAGCAGAGACTCGTAAAGCCCCATCTAGCCTTTTGCGGGAGGAGCGGCGAACACGAAGTCGCCGAGCCCCTTACTGACTTCACGGGGTTGGTCGGTGTCGATGCAGGTCACGGTCAAGACCTTCTCACCGGTCCGCTTCTGGATCCGCCAGTTGATGCCTTGTCCGTACATGACGTGCCCCGATCCGGCGCAGACCACCATGACGGCCTTGGGGCTCTTCGAATCGGCCATAAAGTCCAGAGCGCTGTTCGCCATGCCTGTGTCCCAGGTGACTTGGCCGGCATACATGCCGTCAGCGCCCGTGGAAGGGTGCCCTCCGATCAGCGCGTCAAAGATCGAGCGGTGCTCCTTGTTGCCCAGGTCGAGCGGGGCGGGAACCCACTTCTTCTGCTCATCGGTCAACGAGTCGGCGCCTTGTCGGGAGACTTGCCTGACCCAGTCGCGCGGCACGTTGAGGGCTGCCATGGGCAGTTGGTTCTGCTTAACGACGTCGAAGATGGGCTTATAGAGCCGGTATGGGAAGCCCCACTGCTTCTTCCAATCGGCGTTGGTTTGGAACTCCTCGTCGCTCCACCAGCCCATCGTAAAGGGATTGAGATTGGCCTGGTTGTCCCTGGTGAACATCTCGAAGCCAACCGAGACATTCCTTCCTCGCTTGATGAGCGCAGAAATGATGTCGGCCTGGGCTTGGTGGTGGTCGGGATTGTCGTGCGACTCGCCGACGAAGACGAACCGAACGCCGTCTGCCGCCTTGGCGATGTCCTCGGCGGTCGAGGGCCGGCCAGACTTGGTCTCCACATAGCCGCGAGAGACCGACACGCGGCCGGGTGCCCCGATGTCGAGCAGATAGGGGTCACCGTCTGTGAGTAGCGCTGCCACAAGACCGAACATGGCCTCATTTTAGCCTCGGCTCAAGGCAGTGCAGGTACCCTCAAGAGCCGTGAAAGTCTCAGCCGCCTTCCTGACCGCACTGTGCTTCATGGTGCTGGGAGCCGGGTGCCAGAAGAAACAGGAGTTCGTCTACAACGCACCGCAGGAAACCTCCTACTCGAGGGAGCCGGACAACCCGGACGCGGCACTTGAGGAGCAGTTGAGGTCCGGTAGCGTGCAAATGGCGGCGGCGAGCGATTCGATCCAAGCCGCTTTGGACGAGGCTAAGCGTGTGGTCAAGAAACTGTCTGGCGACGCTAAAGAGTCAGCCCAAGACGTCGTCGACTTCTTGGACAGTGCCGGAGAGGGAGTGGCGGATGCGGCCGCCGAGCCACCTGACGGAGCCGCCATCAAGAAGGACTTTTCCGCCGCCGACGACGAACGGAAGAAGCGCATCGCCACCGGCAACGACGCTTACAAGGACATGGAGGAGGCGCTGGGGACGGTCACCGACATGAAGGGGCAGGTCGACGGGCTCTCCTCGCTCGAAAAGCTGGTTACGCTGGCGATCGACGACCTGGGCGACGCGATCGAAGCCTATGGCGGCAAGGTGGAGAGCGAAGCCGACTCCGAGCCATCGAAGTGAGCTTGGTCGCCGACTGGACGGTCGATTATGGCGACGGCCCACGGCCGTGCACAGTGCCCCACGCTTGGCGCCAAGACGTCGATGTCCGGTGGGAAGGGCCCGCCGTCTACGAGACCGAGGTCGAAGTAGTCGAACCCGGCCAATGGCTCCAGTTCGACGGCGTCAGCTACCACGCCCGGGTCTTCTTGAACGGTTCGCTGGCGCTCGAGCACCGTGGAATTTGGGACGCCTTCGCCGTGCCGTTGCCGACTGGTCAGACAAAGGTCAGGGTCGAGGTGACCAAGAACGGAGGTGCGTCGTTCCCGGTCAAAAACGTCCTCAGCGGCTTCTTGCCCTACGTCTTCAACACCTTTGGCGGGATATTCCGTGAAGTTCGGATCACCGGCGCTCCACCCCCTGCCCTCCCCGCCAGGGGCGACGGGATCGAGACCTCCCCAGACTTGGCAGCACAACCATCTGCCAGGTCCAAGGAGAGGGCCCCCAACTCGCGAATGAGCGTGGAAGGGACCAAGCTCTTCATCGACGGCCGGCCTTGGTACATGCGCGGCGTGCTGAGCTGGGGATGGTATCCGGACATCGGCTCGCCGCACCCCCCGATCGAGGTTGTCCGAGACGAGGTGCGAAAGATCAGGGCCCTCGGTTTCAACCTGGTTAAGTTCTGCCTTTGGCTTCCGCCTCACCACTACTTCCAAGTCCTTGAAGAGGAGGACATGTGGGCGTGGGTCGAACTGCCGCTATGGATGCCTTCGGAGGAAATGGACTTGGAGCTTGCCTTTGCCGAGGTCGAGCGGATTGTCTGGCAGTATCGGCACCATGACCGGATCGTGTGCTGGACGTGCGGCTGTGAGCTTTCGGAGTCAACGCCTCACGAGTTCCGCAAGCGATTGTTCGAGATGGTCTCTGAGTTGACGGGGTGCCCGTTGGTGAAGGACAACTCGGGCGGGTCGGAGATGTATGGCGGCGACCTCCGCGAGTACGGCACCTTCTACGACTTCCACCCCTACTGCGACACGATGTTCTATCCGCCGGTGTTGGAGTCGCTGCAGATCGGGCCGCGGAAGAAGATGCCGGTCCTGCTGGGAGAGTTCAACGACTACGACGTGTACCGGCCGCTCGGCCCACTGAGGAAGGACACACCCTACTGGGCGTCATCAGATCCAGCGTTGAACGACCAAGGCGTCCGATGGCAGCACGACTTGCCGGGCGTGCTTGCGGACAAGACGAAGGTGCTGGCGGATGATATAGAGGAGCATCTCAGAAACCTCTCCCAGGTAAAAAGCGGGTGGATTCGATTGTACGTGACAAGGCTGGTCGCCGCAGTAGACGACATCGCTGGCTACGTGGTGACGGGGCTGTCGGATACGCCCATCTCTATGTCGGGGGCCCTGTCGGCGCAGTGTCTCGAGAACATCTTCACAGACACGACCTACTTTCTGAACCCTTATCGCATGCCTCCTTGGATTAATGGGGGCAATCGCCCTGGTTGGCATGATCCCCACAACCACTTTTGCGGAGTTGCCTCGCCGTCGCTGGGCTGTCGCTCCGTCGGTGGCCTCGAAACGACATTGAACGTGTCCTATGGCCTTAAGCCGAGGGTGCGCATCAAAAGGGAGGTGACGGTTCCCCCGAACTTGCCGGGAGAGCTGTTCAAGATAAGCCATGAATGGAAGACACGCTACGATCTCCTGTCGATTGTCGACGAAAGTCTACAACCATCCTCTCACTTCTCCCTCTCGTTCTTCGAGCCACTGGACTGGCGACTCTATCCGCAGTGGCATGTGTCGGATCCCCACGGCATCCTCGGTGGCCAGAGGAGAGGAGGAAACTTGGAAGTGTCAACTGCTTGGACAGGCACGCTGCAAGGCGGAATCGTCTTCTTGACTGATCACGGGACGGAGCCAGTGCCTTTCTGGCGCGAGTGCGTGACCTGGAATCGGGCCGGCGAGGACCTTTTTGACTCTTGGGACTTCCTGTTCCCCGTCTCCACCGACCGTGTCATCGATCCAGTCTGGCTGGATTCCGAGCTTCCTGGCGCAGAGTGGCTTCTGACCCGGGTGGACACCCGGACCTATCAGCGCCACCCGTATGTCGCGCGGAAAGGAAATGTCGTCGTCACGACCCTGAGGCCTTGGGGCGGCCTTGGGGCGCAGCCGCCCAACTTCGAGAGCAACCCGGCTGGGCACGAGCTCATGAGGATTCTGATGCGGCTCGTCGAGGATCCGACGCCCTAGGCGACCACTGCTTGGCCGAAGACTCGGGCGACGAGTGCGTCGTCCGGTGCCTGTTGCCCCCACGCCTGGGCTTCGGCAAAGGCCGTTGGGCCGAGGGCTTCCTTGACACGCGCGACTTCTCGTTGAAAGTCCTTATCGAGAGTCGGGAAGATCTTCATGCCGTACTTCTTCCGGCTTGCGTCAGCGCGTCCCCAAAGGACAGCGGCATCTTGCCATCTTCCCGCTCCGGCCATGACGTTGCCACAGATGGTCAAAGGGGTCTGTCCCAGGGCGATTCCGTTCTCGACAAAGGTCGTCATCGCTCGCCTGGCGCTTTCGACCGCCCGTTCGGTCCAACCTTGGCGGTACTCGACGAGGCTGCGATAGTAAGCCGTGTGGGCGGTTTGATCCGGAATGTTGCGGTCGCTGAGGAGGGCCTCTGCACGGTCGAACAAACGCATCGCCTCATCACCATCGCGCTCGCCGACCGCACACGCGAGACCGACAAGCGCTGAGACAATGGCCGACTGATCTCCCGAAGCCTCGGCATGCGCCAGCGAGTTCGCGAAAATAGGCTCAGACTCTGCTTCATCGCCGCGGTCGAAGTAAAGCCAAGCGAGGTTGACCTCGGCGCTTGAGACGGCCAAGGGATCACCCTCCTCCCGAAGGATTTCAAGGGCCTTCTGAACGCTCTGCTGGGCTTGGTCAAAGTTACCAAGGAGTGAGCCTGGGACAGCAATGTCGATGCGGCAACGAGCCTGGAGGGCGATATCTCCTGTCTGGTCGGCACAGCCGATGGCAGAGAGATAGTGGCGATAGGTCGCGCCGATGTCCCTCATCCCGTAGCAGACGCGTCCCACTGCACGGTGGGCGAGCGTGGCCTCTCGTGAGTCAAGGGCGTCCCTCGTCCTTTCGATGAGTTCGGTGAGAGGTTCTGCCCACATGGCGTAACGGCCCTTGCTGCGCACCAAGACGCTGACTCCTTCGACCACTTGCCAGGCTCTTTTAGGATCCACCTCTCCTCGCGAGGCCGCCTTGATGACCGCGAGCAGGTTGGGTTTCTCTGCGTCCATGCGCTTCAGCCAGGCTTCGTCCCTCGGACTCCCGTCGCCTGCCAGTTCGGCGAAGAACTCGGCATGGCGAGCCAAAGCGTCGGACCGTTCCCCCGGAGAGCCGGAGAGATGCTCGGCGGCATATTCGCGAACGGTTTCCAGCATGTCGAACCGGACTTCGTCCTGGTTCT
The DNA here is from genome assembly GCA_018268375.1 of Armatimonadota bacterium. GTDB lineage: Bacteria > Armatimonadota > Fimbriimonadia > Fimbriimonadales > Fimbriimonadaceae > JAEURO01. Next base: position 8,549 of record JAFDWS010000003.1, read on the forward strand.
CGGACCAGTTGACGAGGGCGGAGCGGACGAGCTCGGCGATAAGCGAATCGGAATCTGCTCCAAGGATCGCCCGGCCCAAGTCCTCGAGCCAGCCACCATGGCAGACACTCAGGGATCCGAAGGCGCGGGAACACTCGGGGTCGAGCACGCTGACGCTCCACTCAACAATGCTCCTTAGGCTGCGATGGCGCTCGGGAACACGCTGGCTCTCAGTGGACAGGTCAACCGTCCGTCCGAACGACGCAAGTACCTGGACCGGGCTCTTTGTCGCCATGCGGCTGGCGGCGATTTCGACTGCGAGCGGGACCCCCTCCAGGCGGTGGCACAGCTCGAACACTCCAAGGGCGTTGATTGGGCTGACCTCGAACCCCGGCCGTACCGCTCTCGCACGTTCGGACAACAGCTGGACGCACGGGTTCGCTCGGAGGGAGGCGATATCACGGTGGTCGCTTGGCAAAGGCAAGGGCTTGACCGCCCAGACGGTCTCCGTCGCAGCTCCGGTTGGCATTCGGGAGGTTGCCAGGATAGAAACTTGCGGAAGCATTGTCGAGATACTTTCAATCGTCCTAGCGACGGAAGGAAGCAAGTGCTCGAGGTTGTCAAGCACGAGCAGGGCCCGTTCGTCACCAAGGATCCTGGCCAGGTCCCCCAGTGGCTCGGGACCGGGAACCAGAGAAGGCTGGACGCAACTGAGCAATGTGTCGACCACCTGGTTGTGAGCGCTCGTTCCGACCAGCGAGACGAACCAAACCCGACCGTCGAACTCTTGATCCAAGCTTTGGGCGACAGCTTGCGCGAGCCTCGTCTTGCCGCTGCCTCCGAGACCGGTCAGGGTCAGCAACAAGGAGCGGTCGTTTGGCGCCAAGAGTTGGCGGATGTCGGCAATGTCCTCGTCCCTACCGAAGAGTGTGCCTGCCTCTTGTCCGATTCGCTTTTCGGCAGGAGCTAATGACACGGCGTCCTCCTGATCAATGCTGATCTCTCCGATGGCCACATGGGTCCGGTCTGGCCGGCGCGGAAGTGAATCGAGAATTTCGTGCGCCTCGTCTGACGGGGACTCTCCCCACTCCTCGTCGAGCATTTTCTCGAGTTTCTCGAACTGAGCGACGACTGAAGCGGGCTTTTTCGCCGCGGCATACGCCCTCATGAGAGCGATGTGGGGCTCCTCCCGGCTGGGACAGATGGAAAGCGACCGACTTGCAAACTCGATGGCTCCGGCCGAGTCTCCCGCTGAGCACAAATCGACGACGAGCTCGGCCACTGCCTGGACAAAGGCTTCCTCCAAGTCGAGCGACTGCGGCAATATCCACTCCTCCGTGAATCCGGGAAGCAAAGTTCCGGAATAGAGGTTGCAAGCTGCGGCGAGATGCCTGACGCGGTCGGTTTGAGCCGTCTCGTTTCGCCTTGCTATTGCCAAGTGCTCTCGAAACTCCCTGACATCCACAGTGAAGTGCTCCGGACAGAGTTCTATGGTGGAGTGGTCCGAAAGGAACAGTAGGTCCCCGGGAAGGTCTTCGGCGTCGAAAGACGTGCGAATCGAAGACAGGGCTGTCCGAAGCGACTGCCGCCCTTGCGCCGAACCGCCTTCTGGCCAAAAGGTCTCGACGAGCGCGTCCTTTGGAACGGCCCGGCCCGAGTAGTACGCGAGGTGTGCGAAGACGCCGGCCGTCTTCTTGGTCCTGAACGTGGCGACTGCGATCCCTCGCTGGACCTTGAACGATCCGAGCGTGGTGACCGCCCAGCGAGCGGAACCTCCGTTCTCGCGTGAAAGCTCGCCCATTGGGGAGGATTATCCCATCAAGGCGGACAGATGGATCAGATTGTGAGAGTGTGTTTCCGGCCATTCGCCCCTGCCCCCGCTGACGCCGAACAATTCGGTTGGCCGGCAACAAGCATTGAAGCGGGAGGCTCGTTACAGAATCGTTAAACGGAAATCGGCGCCCCTCGGGAGGGAGCGCCGATTTGCCGTCGTTCCGGTCCTTACCAAAGGTCGGCACCAGTTGTCGGGTCGTACTTTCCAGTGGCCCAGTCGAATCCTGTGCCCACGCCTTCTGACCGGCCGGTCACGACAGGCGCGCCGCTCAGGTCGAGCGCCATGTCGGCGGCCTCGTCATGGTTGGAGTAGTTGTATCGGCTCACCCAGGTGGTCGTTCCGCCGTTTATCCGTGCGACGCCATAGTCGTGTCCGTACATTCCGTCGGTATAGAGCATGGCGTAGAGATTGCCCGCCGCATCCAAGCAAAGGTCGCGGACTTCATCGTGGTCCATGAAGTTGTACGTCCAGATCGGGACGGGCCGCAAGGCGCCGGTCGCCGGATCGAAATCAACGACGACCGCGTCCGCCGCTAGGCCCGTGATTCCGAAGGAGGCTCCGCCAACGTAAAGGTCGGTTCCGGTCAGGACCATCTTGTTCGCGAAGTCGCGGTTGTATCCGGCTGTGGCTGCCCAGGGCACCGCCCAATTGAAGATGCCCAGCGTCGGGTTGCACTTGGCGACGATCATGTCGTCGTCGTACGTGGTCGAATGGATCGTTCCGCAAACGTACACCGATCCGGCTGCGTCTAAGGCCACGTCGGTCAACCAGTCGTCGTACCCCACGGCTCCGGTCACCGCCCGGTTGCCAAGCGCGATCCCCGTCATGAGCGAGAACCGGACGACCACGCCGTCCTTGTTCCCCGACGAGTTTGTCATCGACCCGGCAAGATAGGCACCGTTCGGTCCGATCGCCATGGCAGCAGGCTCATCGTCACCGTAAGTTCCTCCCCACCAAGCGGAGAAGGTCGGTACGAGGCTCGGCGAGAACTTGAGGAGCAGAAAGTCTTTCGCTGAACCGGCCTGTGTCGTATAGCCAGCGACGATCACGTTGCCGATGCTGTCGAGCACGATCTTCTTTCCGGCATCGTCAAGGGCGCCGCCCCAAGTCCGGTTCGCTAGCAACGCACCGGCCGAGTTATAGAGAAGGGTGACGGACTCGGTCTGACCACCGACCACCGCTCTCGAGTAGCCAGTCACGTAGATATCGCCCGAGGTGGAGTTCACGGCTACGCCAAGGGCAGAGTCGTCGCCAGCCCCGCCGTAATAGCGGCTCCACATGAAAGTTCCAGCCGAGTTGTACTTGACGACGCACAAATCGTTGTGGAGCATGGCGTTGTGATAAGCGGCTCCGACCACATATGTGTCTCCTGTCGTTTGGTTGACGGCCACTGCTGTCGCCTCGTCGGGCATGCCCGATCCGAAGCGGACTGGTGTCGCGGAAGCTGAGGCTGTTAGGGCCAGACCCAGCAGTCCAAGTGTCAGTTTTGTTTGCTTGTTGAACATGTCTTTCTCCAAGGTCGGTGGGGCTCTGCGCCTCGCCTGGAGACATTGAAGCGGAGGTCCCGTGACACCATCGTAACGGGCGCTCTGTAACGCTTCTTTCACGTTAGAAACACGGGGCGCCATTGAATACAATGTGCCTATGGTCGCAGCTTTCGTCGCGATGGGGCTTCTTCAAGAGCGGGAGGTGGCGTTCAGTTACAAGCCCAAGACGAAGGTCTCGACCGTCCACGTCGTCGGCCCTTTCAATGCATGGGACAAGGCTCGCAATCCTCTCGTAGTCGGCAAGGACGGGACTTGGAGGGCGACCGTAAAGATCGCACCGGGTGTCTATCCCTACTTGTTCGTCGAGGACGGTCAGCGCTGGATTCCTGATCCGGGAAAGAAGACCGACGTTGACGCCAATGGCAACAAGGCGTCCATCCTCGTCGTGCAGCCGACCGAGTTCGACAAGTACCCGGCCAAAGTCGGTGACGGAGTATTAACGTTAGGGGCGATCAAGCACGAACCTAAGAACATGACCATTCGCCGAAACCAGGACGAGTTCGTGCTCCAGGTGCGGACGAGGGCCAACGATGTCCAACGGGTGCACTTAGTCACCTCAGGCAACAGGATCGCGATGCGGCCGGTCAGCAAGGACCAGCTCTACTGGCTGTGGCAATCTCCACCTTTCGTCGTGCACGGCGAGACCCTGAGCTATTCGTTCCAGGTCGACGATTTTAACTCCTCTGCGATGACGACGCTTTATCGCCAACGGATCTCCAAGTATGCGGTTCCTTCACCACCTGGTTGGGTCGAGGACGCCGTCTTCTATCAGATCTTCCCAGACCGGTTTGCGGACGGCGACAGGAACGCTTCCTCCGACTTTACAAAAGCGCCCGCGCCCAGAGGCTGGCTGGGTGGAGACTTGAAGGGCGTCTCGCAACACGTTGACCACCTGAAGAACCTCGGTGTGAACGCGGTCTACCTCAACCCGATTTTCACCGCTCAGAGCTATCACGGATACGACACAACTGATTACATGACGGTCGACCCTCACTTTGGGACGAACGATCAATTCCACCAGTTGGTTGAAGATTTGCACGACCGTGGTGTTCGAATCGTCCTCGACGGCGTCTTCAACCACACGAGCCCCGACTTCTTCGCCTTCAAGGACATTGTTGAGAAGGGGGCAAGTTCGGCTTACAACGATTGGTACACGATTTACAAACACCCGGTCGAAGTCAAGGAAGGGCAGCAGACTTATCTCGGATGGGCGGGTGTCTACAACATGCCCAAACTACGGACCGACCAACCAGAAGTCCAGACGTACATCTTGGGCGTGGCCGAGAACTGGATCAAGAGCTACGGGATCGACGGATGGCGCTTGGATGTCGCCGACGAGGTCTACCCGCCGTTTTGGATCGACTTCCGGAAGGCCGTGAAGAAGGCAAACCCGGAAGCGTGGATCGTGGGTGAGGAGTGGGGTGACGCCCACCAATACCTCCAGGGCGACAAGCACGACAGTGTCATGAACTATCGGTGGCGGACGATGGCCCTTGACTTCTTCGTTGACCACAAGACGTCGCCGTGGGAGTTCTCTTTGCGCCTCGGTGCGGTCCGGCAGCAATACCCAGAAGCGGTCGAGCGATCTGTCTACAACCTCTTAGGCAGCCATGACACGCCTCGGATCAAGACACTCTGTAAGGGCGATGGCGACCTCTTGCGCCAGCTTGTCGCGTTCCAGTTCACCTATCCCGGTGTACCCAGCATCTACTACGGCGACGAAGTTGGCATGGAAGGCGGGTACGACCCCGATTGCCGTCGCGGGATGGATTGGTCACAGAAGACATGGGATCTGGGCCTCCTCGATTTCTACAGGCGGTTGATTGCATTGCGGAAGTCAGAGCCTGCCCTGCGCCACGGCAAGTTCAACACCTACACGGAAGACCGGGCCAAGGTGTTCGCCTTCACGCGCGAACTCGGGAACGAGCAGGTGTTCGCAGCCTTTAACGCGTCAAGAAGGAAGCAGGGCCTTCCTTACTCCCTGAAAGATTGGGAAACACTTATGGAAGGCCATGTGGAGCGAAAGGGCGATAAGGTTTGGCTCGGTTCCAAGGGCTTCATCGTGGCGAAGCGGCATCTGAAAGACTAGGCTAGCCCGGCACCAACCGTCACAATCATAAACGCCTATGGCGATGATGGGATACGGCGTCCCGACCGGTGACGCCCCGAAGAAGATGGACCGCGTCACCCTGCGGCGGATTGGAAAGCTCTTCCTGCCGCACAAGGGTCTCGTCACGAAAACGCTCGTGGCGATGGCGTTCGGCACCGTCCTTGGGGTCGTTCCTCCCTATTTGCTTCGCGAACTCTTCGACCACGGCATCCTCGCCAAGAACATGTCGATGGTGACCGAGATGTCGCTGGCAACGATCGCAGTGACCTTGGTCGCGGCCGGGCTCACCCTGCTTTACGGCTACTTCAGCGTGCTGATGGGCCAGGAGATCATGTGCGACATGCGGCACAAGCTCTTTGTCCACCTGCAAGGCATGCCGCTAGCCTTCTTTACGGGCACCAAGACCGGCGAAATCCAAACGCGCATGATCAGCGATGTCGGAGGCGTGCAAAGCGTGGTGAGCAACACCTTTACCGACGCGCTCTCGAACATCAGCATTCTCGTCACGACTTTGACCGCGATGGCGCTTATGGATTGGCGCTTGACGCTCGTGAGCGTCGCTCTCGTTCCGTTGATCGGGTTCCTTGGGGGCAAGGTCGGTCAAGCGGGCCGCAAGATACGGACGGGCGTTCAGGAGCAGACCTCGGAGGTCAACTCCATGATCCAGGAGACGCTCTCGGTCTCTGGCGTACTTCTGACGAAGACGACCGGACGCCTCGACGTCGTCACCGAGAAGTTCGACCGGGAGAACCGCAAGCTCGCTGACTGGCAGATCAAGGCGCAAGTACTGATGTACTCCATGTTCGGCCTGTTCCGGATGATCATGTCCTTGTCGCCCGCCATCGTGTATTGGGTGGCCGGCTATCTGCTGATCAGCAGAGGCGACACGTCCCTCACCGTTGGCACATTGATCGCATTCACTGGACTCCAGACGCGCATGTTCTTCCCCTTGACGGGCCTTGCCAACACCCAGGTCGAGTTGATCTCCTCGTATGCCCTCTTCGCCCGCATCTTCGAATACGAAGACTTGGAGCAGGACATCCGAAACAAGCCGAACTGCATTGAGCTCAATCCTGACGAGGTGCAGGGGGCCGTCGAATTCGACAACGTGACGTTCAAGTACTCGTCTGAGCAGGAAGAACCGACGTTGGAGCACATCAGCTTCGTCGCTGATCCAGGACAACTTGTAGCTTTGGTCGGTCCCTCTGGAGCCGGCAAGACAACGTTGACGTACCTCATTCCAAGGCTCTGGGACGTCGAGGCGGGTTCGGTGAAGATCGACGGCCATGACGTTCGGGATGTTTCGCTCGAGTCGCTCCAGCAGTGCATCGGTGCGGTCACCCAGGAGACGTACTTGCTCCATGACACCATCCGGGCGAACCTGCAGGTCGCGAATTCGAACGCGAACGACGAAGACTTGGAGCATGCTTGTCGGTTGGCCGCCATTCACGAGCACATCGCGTCGTTGCCTGAGGGCTATGACACGGTCGTCGGCGAGCGTGGCTACAAGTTGAGTGGTGGTGAGAAGCAGAGGTTGGCGATCGCGCGCGCGATCCTCAAGAACCCGCGGATCCTCATATTGGACGAAGCCACGTCGGCGCTCGACACTGAGACTGAGCGTCTCATCCAAGGCTCGTTGAACTCGCTCATGAAGGGCAGGACGACTTTCGCGATCGCCCACCGCCTCTCCACGATCGTGGCGGCAGACCAAATCCTCGTCATCGACGACGGGCAGCTGGTCGAGCATGGAAGGCACCGCGACCTGCTTGCAAGAAACGGTGTTTACAAGCGGTTGCACGACGAGCAGTTCCAAGCCCAAGTTGCCCTGAGTTGAGTTCAGAGGGCCGGTACAATCGGCCTTCCGATGGCCAGGAAGACCTCGATCATGACGGCGATACCGTACGTCAACAGCACGCCGCACATCGGCAACGTGCTGACGACGTTGAGCGGCGACATCACCGCCCGGTACTTCCGCATGACGGGCCACGACGTCTTTTTCCAGGCCGGCACGGACGAGAACGGGCTCAAAATCAAGGAGGCGGCGGAGAAGGCTGGCCAAGATCCTCACGCCTTCACGGATCAGATCGCGCAACGGTTCATCGACATCTTCCGCGGGCTCAAGATCAGCTACGACGGATTCGTTCGGACTACAGAACCGCGCCACGTGCAGGCCGCCCAAGCCCTCTTTTCGAAATTGAGGGAGAACGGCCATATCTACGAAGGCACGTATGAGGGCTGGTACGACGTTTCGACGGAGACGTTCTTCAAAGAGGACGAACTCGTCGATGGCAAGTCGCCCGACGGCAATGAGGTGAGGTGGGTCAGCGAGCAGAACTATTTCTTCCGCTTGAGCGCCTTTGAACAGCCCTTGCTCGAGGCTTATGCCAACGGTCAGTTGCGGGTTGTGCCCGAAACTCGGCAGAACGAAGTGCTGAGTTTCATCAAGCAAGGATTGCGCGACATTTGCGTCTCACGCTCGAACCCCGGTTGGGGCATCCCCGTGCCTGGGGACGACTCTCAAGTCATCTACGTCTGGTTCGACGCCTTGATCAACTACCTAACGTCGACGGGTTGGCCCGACGCCGGGTGGGAGGACGAGTGGCCGCCGATCGTGCAGTGGCTCGGAAAGGACATCTTGACCCGGTTCCACGCCACACTTTGGCCGGCCATGCTGATGGGGATCGGTGTTGGACTCCCGGCAACGATCGTGGGGCATGGCTGGATCCTGCTCGGGCAAGACAAGATTTCCAAGTCAAAGGGCAACGTTATCGAGCCTCTGGTCTTGGCCGGCGAACTGGCAGAACGAGCTGGCGTCAGTCAAGAAATCGCGGTGGACGCCTTGCGTTGGTACGAAGCCTCGACAATGGGTTTCGAGAACGATTCGACCTTCACGTACGAGGACTTCGACAAGCGTTACAACAGCGACCTTGCAAATGACCTTGGCAATGCTTTGAACCGGTCGCTCAGCATGGCCCACAAGTTTCTTGGTGAGTCCGGCGGAGGCGCGGCCATACCGTCCGACCATCCCGACCCCGAGGCTCTCAAGGCGATCGCAGAGGCCAAGTCTGGTTGTGAGGCGGCGATGACCGATTTTCGCATCGACCGCTATTCAGAGTCGGCGATCGGGTTGATCCGCTATTTGAACAAGGCCATTGACTCGTGGGCGCCCTGGGCCCTCGCTAAGAGCGGCGACCCTCGGCTCGCCGGGGTCTTACGGTCGATGCTCCTGTGCCTTCGTTCGGCAGAGGGACTCGTAAGGCCCATAGTGCCAGACGCCGCCGACGCCATCGCCAGCCAACTCGGGCTCGACCCGTTGACGGAGTGGAGGGTGATCGGGTTGGAGGAGAGCCTTCCCGCCGGCGTTGCCCTTGGCCAGCCCCAACCGATATTCCCCCGACTGGAGATCAAACCTGTGACCGAAGAGAAGAAAGAATCTGCCGTTGCTCCGACGAAGACTGAGGCCCGGAAGCCTCAGGCTGAGCCACCCGCCCAGATCGAGTTTCCAGACTTCATGAAAGTGAACTTGCGGGTAGCAAGGATCATCGAGGCAGAGCGGATCGAGGGGAGCGAGAAGCTGATGAAGCTGCAAGTGCGGATCGGCGACGAACCCAGACAAATCGTGGCCGGCATCGCCAAGAAGTACGCTCCGATCGACCTCATTGGGCGACAGATCATCGTAGTGGCGAACCTGAAACCAGCGAAATTGATGGGGCACGAGAGCCAGGGGATGCTCCTTGCCGCCGACGATGTCGACGGCGCACCGATCCTGCTCCAGCCCGAGCACGAGGCTCCCGACGGCACCAGCGTCCACTAGGCTCCGAGAAGTCCCTTCGAGCAGTAGAGCCCTGGGTATCATTTGCGGTCAGACCTTTGAGTAGAGGGCCAGTACGATGAAAAGGACATTCCAGCCCAACAACCGCAAGCGCAGCAAAACGCACGGCTTCCGGATCCGCATGCGCACGACGGACGGGCAGAACGTGCTGAAGCGGCGCCGGGCCAGGGGTCGAAAACGGCTGGCCGCCTAAAGGGCCCTAGCCGAGCGCGATTCGACGAACTCTTCTCCCAGGGCCAGCGGGCCAACGGCCGCTATTTCCGCGTCTGCTCGTTGCCGGGATCAGGGCTCGTAGGGGTCGCCACAGCAAGAGCGATAGGAAACCACCCGAGGCGCAATAGACAAAAGAGACGGGCCCGGGAAGCCTACAACGCGCTGGGGACAGGAACCGTAGAGCTAGACGTCGCGATCGTGGTCAAGACCGAGGCCGACCAGGCGGACTGGAAAGAATTGCAGGAGGATTTGGGACGACTGTTGGAGGAAACGAAACGGCGGTGGGCCGAAGGTTCGGAATGATGATGATCCGCGCCTATCAGCGATCCACTCGGTGGATGCCGGCGACGTGCCGTTTCACGCCTTCGTGCTCTCAATACACGCTTGAAGCGGTCGAAAAGTACGGCCTCTTCAAAGGATCGTGGATGGGGTTTCTCCGAATCCTGCGTTGCAATCCGTTCCACCCTGGTGGCCATGATCCCGTCCCCTAAAAATCTCCCATGAGCCAACCGCAGTCACCCCGAGGCCAGTTCTTCACCACGTTGTTGTTGATGACGACGATTTGGCTGGCCTTCATGCTGCTTTTCCCACGCCAACCAGCAGACACCCGCAGCTCGCAGGAGTTGGCCACGAAGCTGCGGGAAGCGGAGGCCGGTGGCAACGACGTCGACGCGATGCAGCTCTTCAACGCGTACACGCAGAAGCTGAACGCGGAGCGCGGGCCAGCGAAATGGACGCAGGATCAGTTCGACCAGCGTGAGATGGAAGGGGCGATCCTGGTTGCTCACGCCAAGTACAAGTCAGCACTTGCCAGGATCGACGATCCGACCAAGGCGGCTCTTGCACAAAAGAAGCTCAACGATGGGCTGATGATCTTGCAGCAGCGCTTCGAGCGGCTGCACAACCAGCCTGTGTGGCAGATTCCCGTCAAGGTTTCGCCCGATTCGAAGCTACAGGCATCCAATATCACCCCTGACCAGCTCTACGACACTTTCGTCGGCGACCTCAGCGTTCACAACAAATCGTCCTTGGTGTGGGGAATGATCCCGGGCTACCAGTTGATCGACGCCTTGGTCAAGATGACTGGGGCGACGCCAGGGTTCAGTTACTGGTTCGCAGCGTTCCTTTTGGCGCTTGCGGTCAGGCTGGTCATCCTTCCGATCTCCTCAAAGCAGTACCGGGCGAGCCGCCAGATGCTGCAGTTGATGCCGTACGTCAAGGAGATCCAGGAGAAGTTTAAGGATAAGCGTACGGGTCAGATCCCGCCTGCCAAACAAGCGCAAGCATCGGCTGAGACGATGGCGCTCTATCGGGAATACGGGATCAATCCGTTCCGCGGGTGCAGCCTGGTCTTGGTGCAGTTGCCGTTCTTCTGGGCGGTCTACAGCTGCATGCAGCTCTACCGGTTCGAGTTCGTCAAAGGCACGTTCCTTTGGATCCAACCGGGCGCGACGAAATTTGCGGGGCTCATGCTGGCTCCGAACCTGGGCCACACCGACCACCTGCTCATCGTCATCTACGGCATCAGCATGATCTTCAGCCAGTTGCTCATGCCTATCAGCGATCCTTCCCAGCTTAAGCAACAGCGGATGATCGGCCTGTTCACGGCCGTCATGGTGACGGTGATGATGTTCGGCTATCCGCTGCCTTCTGCCTTCACCCTCTACTGGACGTTCGCCAACTTCCTGGCGACCGCCCAGGCTCTATACGCCTACCGTGTGATGACCGTGCCCCCAATCGAGAAGGTTCAGACGGTCAAAGGAGGCGCACTGCCGAAGAAGGGATTTTTCGAGGTCCTTCAGGGGTACATGGAAGAGCAGGCGAAGAACCAACCCCGTCCGGGAAGCGACGATGACTCCCGGAACGGGTCGACCAAGAACGGTGCGACCGATATGCCGACCGACCCCGGGTTCTTCGGCAAGACCGGTTCGCCGAGGTCGAAAAAGAGAAAGTAACGTTTTTGCCCTTTGGGCAGAAGGAGACAAGCCATGGAATCGATAGAGATTGTTGCGGGCAGCTTGGACGAGGCGATCGCCAAGGCCGCGGCTGAACTTGGTGTTGAAGCCAAGCAGGTTGAACATGAGGTTCTGGAGGAGACGAAGGGGCTGTTCGGGAAGGGCCAGGTCAGGATCCGGGCCAACGCCAAGAAGCCAAAGGCTCGACCAGTAAAGGCTGCTGCCGCCGTTGAGGAGGCGCCCAAGGCCAAACCGGTCAAGGAGAAGCCAGTCAAAGCAGCTGCCCCAGCGAAGCCTGCGAAGGAACCCAAGGCGCCGAGGGCGGCCAAGGCTGAGAAACCCGTCGACGTTGATGAAGAAGGATCGTCTGACGTCGTCGCGACTCGCGCCGACGCCGATGCGGTGATGGAAGTCGTCGATACTCTTCTCGACTCGTCCGGACTCGATGTCCGGGCCGAGGTCGCCGATATGACGGGCAAGTACATCAACCTCCGCTTCAGCGGCCGCGATGTGAGCTACCTTGTCGGGCGCAGGGGTGAGGTGCTCAACGCCTTCCAGTACCTGATGAACGTGATTTGCTCGCGGCAGTTCGAGAGCGGGGTGCGGGTCGTGATCGACGGTGACGACTATCGCCGTCGCCGACAGGAAGTGCTGGAAAAGCTGGCCCTGGATATCGCAGCGGAAGTGAAGAAGCGGGGCGAGGAGGCGGTCCTTGATGCGCTTCCCGCGTTCGAGCGACGGGTGATCCACCAAGCCTTGACCGGGTTCGACGGCGTCCTGACCTACAGCGAAGGCGAAGAGCCGGAGCGCAGGGTCGTCATCGCTCCTGCAGAAGTCGCGAGCTGAACGTGCGCAAGCCGCGCGCGCTCATGGCCGGTGACCAGGTCAGGATCGTCGCGCCCGCGTCACCGACCACCAAGGAGTCCATCGAGGGCGGCATCGCCTTCCTCGAGGGGCTCGGTTTCAAGGTGGCATTGGGCGAAAGCGTCTTTGACCGGGACGGCTACTTGGCCGGCAGCGACGAAGATCGGGCTGCCGACCTTCAGCAGGCGTTTGCAGACCCCGACGTCGCCGCTGTCGTCTGTGCGCGGGGCGGCTATGGCTGCGCGCGCCTTTTGAGGCACCTCGACCTTGACGCCATGGCCGCCTCGGACAAGATGTTTGTTGGCTTCAGCGACATCACGACCCTCCACTTGGCCCTGAACCGTCGCGGATTGGCCACCTACCACGCGCCAATGCTGCTGACTTTCTCCGTCGAGCGGGAGCCTTGGGTCTACGAGTCCTTCAGACGGTTGCTGTCCGGTGAAGATCCCATAGTGGATGGGGCACCGCGCGGCAAAACTCTCAGGCAGGGTGTCGCCGAAGGGCCATTGACAGGCGGTTGCCTGTGCTTGTTGACCGACAGCTTGGCCACTCCCGACGCTGTGGACTGCAAGGGAAGGATCGTCCTGATCGAGGATGTCGACGAGAACCCGCACCGTGTCGACGCCATGCTTACCCACCTGGAGAACGCGGGTGTCCTCAACGAAGCGGCGGGGATCGTCGTGGGCGAAATGACGGGGACGGACGAACGGTCTGATCCGAAGATCGGGACTTGGCCCTGGCTTCGGATCGTTGAGGACCGTCTCGCCTGCTGGAACGTCCCAATCATCGTGGACTACCCGATCGGGCACAAGAAGAACATGTTGAGTCTGCCTCTGGGATTACGCGTCCGCCTCAACGCGGACGCCGGTACACTGACCCTCTTGGAGGATCCATGCGCCTGACAGCCATCTTGCTCGTCCTGGTGCCTCTCTCAGCACCGGCACAGGTCTGGGAAAAGCCACTTTGTCCTGGTGTCGTCTACCGCATGGAGGTCGACACGGCGACGCCACGAATCATTCATGCGATCAGGTTTGCCCGCGAAGCGGCGACCGTCGTCGCGACGCCAGAACTTGCGCAAGGGATCGTTTTCGGCCGGCCCGACGACCGCAAAGGCCGCGAAGCCTTGAGCGAGACCCTTGAAAGGTCAACGGCGGTGGCGGCCATCAACGGCGACTTTTTCCCATGGACGGGCGACCCCCTGGGTGCCATGGTGCGGGATGGAGAACTGATCAGCAGGCCGTTCAAAGGCCGATCGGTGTTCGCTTGGGGATCCCAATACGGTGCCGTAGCCCGCTTGAACTGGTCGGGTTCCGTGAACGTTTACGGCAAGGAGAAAATCAAGCTCGACGGCTTCAACGAGCAGTGTGGGAAGGACATGGCCGTCTTGAACACGAGCTCAGCCGGATATGCAGTGAGCGACGGCAAGGGTGTCACGGCAATTTTCGCTCTTGACGAGAAGATCGCTCCGACCTGCAAGTGCAAAGCGAAGTTCGTCACGCTCGTCAACGACGACCCACGGGTGCCAGTCGGAAAGGGCCAAATCGCCCTGACCGTTTCGGGCCAAGAAGCGGAGAAGCTGAAAGACCTGTCCAAGGGCGAGGAGGTCACTGTGGACATCGCTACCACTGGACTTGATTGGAACAAGGCCAAGAACGTCGTCGGTGGCGGGCCCGTCATCGTGCAGAACTCGAAGACGCTCCAGGCGTGGGACGCTGAGGACTTCAACTCAGAGTTCGCCTTGAAGCGTCATCCGCGAACAGCCGTTGGCTACACGGCTTTGGGTGATGTTTGGCTGGTGATCGTCGAAGGCCGCCAAGCGATGAGCGTGGGAGCGACGGTCGATGAACTGGCTGGGGTCATGGTCAGGCTCGGCTGCGTCGAGGCGCTCAATCTTGATGGTGGCGGAAGTAGCGAGTTGGCGGTCCGCGGCTTGGTCGTGAACCGGCCGAGCGACGGAGCAGAGCGGCCCATCTCGAACTCGATCATGATTTACGGACACTTGCCCGAGCAGCAAGGAGAAGGTGAGTACCTGATCCAGGGGAAGCCCAGGCTGAATGTCGGGTCAGCGACCGACTACCGCGTGTCCGATTCGAACGGTCGGCCCGTCCCAAATTCGAGCATCGTGTGGTCGGCCTCGGGCGATGCCTGGATCGATCAAGGCGGCCGGCTCCGGCCCATACAAGCGGGCAAGGCCACGGTCAAGGCTTGGATCGCAGGGAGGACGGTGTCCTTGGACGTGATCGTCGAAGCCCCAACAGCCCCGAAAGACGGCAGGTAAGGTCAGACTCTGCCTTCTCGGGGCCATGTCCTTGAGGGGGAGGGACTCTGTTTATGTTGGTAACGACCCTCGCTGTCGTCGCCATGGGGCAGTTGTCGGGGGTCGAGATGAAGCTCCTCCGCTACCCTGCCGTCCATGGTGAGACGCTCGCCTTCGTTTATGGCGGTGACATTTGGACGGCCGACCTCAAGGGCGGCCCTGCCCGGAGGCTCACTTCCAGCCCAGGCTCGGAATCCTGGCCACGATTCTCCCCTGACGGCAAATGGATCGCTTTCAGCGGTCAGTACGACAGTGCCGTGCCCCAAGTCTATGTCATGCCCGCTGATGGTGGCGAGCCTGTCCGATTGACCTTTGAGTCGAAGCCCTGCAACGTGGTCGGCTGGACTCCAGACGGAAAGGTGGCTTATGCCTCCACGTATGGTTCTGCCTTCACTGGCCGCCTTTGGCTCGTGAGTCCGCGGGGAGGGATGCCAGAGCGCACCGATCTTGGAGAGTTCACAAACGGCAGTTTCTCTCCCGACGGCAAGCAGATCGCCTACAACCGCAACAACTCGTATGCGTTCAACTGGCGGCGCTACCGGGGAGGCACTCAAGGGCGAGTGTGCTTCTACGATTTCACTGAGCGGAAGTACTGGGAAGCGCCGACGGGCCGCGAGCAGAACTACTGGCCGATGTGGTTCGGCGACACCGTGTACTACCTCTCGGACAAGTCGGACACCAATGTGAACCTCTACGCGTTGGACACAAAGTCCAAGAACTCGCGCAAGCTCACCGAGTTTAACGACGGAGACATCAAGAATCCGAGCGGGGACGGGGGCCACATCGTATTCGAGAGAAATGGCGCTCTGTCGTCATTTGACGTCAGCACTGGTGCCGTGAGCCCGATTTCGATCACTGTCGGGACTGACGCTCTCTTGGCCCGGACAAAATACCGTCGCTTTGGCGACATGGTCACCACGGGCGATATCTCCCCGAGTGGAAAGCGCGCCGTCCTCGGCGCTAGGGGCGAAATTTACAGCGTCCCGGCTCGCTCGGGAGAGACCCGGAACCTGACGAACGCGAGCAAATCGCGCGAGAAGAACCCGTCATGGAGTCCAGACGGTCAGACCATTGCTTTTCTCAGTGACCGGACGGGTGAGTACCGGATTTATACGGTTCCGCAGATGGGAGGCGACACGACGGAAGTTCCCACGCCCAGGGACATCAAGATCGCCCAGTTCGGATACACGCCGGACGGTAAGAAGTTCTGGATTGTTGCGGTCGGTCAGACCCTCTACCTGTACGACATCACCCTGAAGACGGCGGACAAGGTGTTCAGTAACGCCGGGTTCAACATGAACTTCGACATCTCGGCGGACGGTACGTGGGTCGCTTACACCCAGGCTCAGCCGAACCTCTACTCTGCCCTGTACCTGTACGACGTCAAGACGAAGACGTCGACCAAGGTCACGGAGGGTTATTACGACGACGGCGCGGTGGCTTTCGATTTGAACGGGAAGTACCTCTATGCAGCCTCCGGACGCACGTTTTCGGTCAACCAAGGCGCGTTTGATCCGAGTCTGTTCCAGCAAGACATTCAGAAGGTCTACGCCTTCATCTTGAGCAAGGATCAGACGAGTCCGTTCATGCCGGCGGGCGATGAAGAGCCGGTGAAGGACGATGGCAAGAAGGCGGACACTCCCAAGGAAGAGGGAATGAAGGTGGATCTCGACGGCCTCGACCAGAGGGCGTTGCCGCTGCCTTGGCCCCCTGGCACCTACACGTCGCTGACAGGCGGCGAGAATGGCGTGTTCACTTTGGCGGGTGGCACCCTGATGAAGTTCGACATGGGTTCTCGGCAGTCGCAGAACATCATGAGCGGCGTCGGTGGTGTGACGTTCACACCGAAGCGCAACAAGATGATGTACTTCGGCGGCGGCGGGATCGGCATTGCTGATGTCCAGCCCGGCGTTGAGCCTGGCACGGGGCGCCTTAACTTGAACGACGTGGCCACCGACTGGAACCCGCGCGACGAGTGGGCCCAAATGTATTGGGAAGCCTGGCGTCACGAGCGCGACAACTTCTATGACCCGCAAATGCTCGGCTTGGATTGGAAAGCGATCGGCGATAAGTACGCCGCCTTGCTTCCCTACGTGTCCAACCGAACCGACCTCACTTATCTGACCGGTCTGATGATCGGTGAGTTGGGCACGGGCCACGCCTATGTGCAAGGAGGCGAGACTAACCTCCAAGCTCCGGCCGTCAACACCGGCATGCTCGGAGCCGACTACGACATGACGGGCGACCATGTCCGCTTTGCCAAGGTCTTCAAGGGCTTGAACTTCGAACCTGAGCGCAGGGGGCCGCTAGGAGCTCCTGGCATCAACGTGAACGATGGCGACTACCTCCTCGAGATCAATGGCCATAAGGTGACGGCGAAGGAAGACCTGCACCGGTGGCTGGTCGACAAGGTTGAAAAGAACGTTACTTTGACGGTCAACTCCAAATCGAGCATGGATGGATCGCGCAAGGTCGTCGTGCGGCCCATCGCGGACGAGACGAACCTACGGTACATCAGCTGGGTGGAAGCGAACCGAGCCTACGTAGCAAAGGTGTCGGGTGGCAAGATCGGCTATATGCACGTCCCTGACACGAACGTGCAAGGCATCATCGAGTTCGTCAAGGGCTTCTACTCTAACGCTGGCGCGGAGGCGGTCATCGTGGACGAGCGCTACAACGGCGGCGGTTGGATCCCCACTTTCTTCATCGAGGCATTGATGCAGGCTCCCCAAACCGGGTTCTTGCCCCGTTATGGCCCCGATGTGCCGCTGCCCGGCCAGACTCTCGCCGGCCCCAAAGCCATGCTTATCAATGAGTTCGCGGGTTCTGGCGGAGACATGTTCCCGTGGCTCTTTAAGCGAAACAAGGTCGGCCCATTGATCGGCACCCGGACTTGGGGCGGCTTGGTCGGCATCAACGGTGGGGTCGACTTGGTGGACGGAGGTTCGGTGACGGCTCCGGCCTTCGGCATCTACGACCGAGACAACGGCCAGTGGATCGCTGAGAACAAGGGCATCGACCCTGACATCCAGGTCGATGCAAGGCCTGACCTTGTGGCACAAGGCAAGGATCCCGTCTTGGACAAGGCCATCGAGTACCTGACCGGCGAACTGAAGAAGGTCAAGCGCGACAATCCGAAGCCGCAGTTCCCCAAGGTCAAAAAGTAGACCCTTAAGAGGGGCCCCTCAAGCGATCGGGCCCCTCTTCCTTAATCCCCGTATTCGTACCGTCTACCCCTGTCTTTCGCCGTCCCAACAATTCCCATTGAGTCCTGGAGGGGGCTTCGTTTCATGGGTTATGTGCGCAAACAACTGGGTGAGATTCTGCTCGGCCACAAGATCATCACTCCGAGTCAACTTGAGGAGGCACTTGAGGAACAGAAGCTGACCCAACAGCCGCTAGGCAAGATTCTGATCGCCAAGGGCTGGGTGACAGACAAGCTGCTGATTCAGGCCCTGGCTGCCCAGAAGGGCGTTTCAGCCTGGTTCTTTGAGAACGATCCGCCTCAACCCAATGCGATCCAAAAGCTGAATAAGGAGGTCTGCGCAGCGAACAACATGCTGCCCGTCATGGTGAAGGCCGACCTTTTGGTGTTGGCGATGGCCAACCCGGACGACATTGAGGCCATCGACCTTGCCCGCAACATTTCGGGCAACAGAATCGAGCCAGTCATGGCCGACGAGCGTCGTCTGAAGGAGCAGGTGGAGAAGGCTTACCGCGATGCGCCGAGGGAAGTTTCGCCCTCCAAGGCGTCCGACGCCTACCTACAGAAGGCCCTTCAGTCGGTCAAAGAAGGCAACAACGTCAAGGCAGAGAAGGCGATCCTCACGGAAGAGGACACGAGGCCGGTCGTCGGCCTCGTCAACCAGATCCTTTCGGAGGCTATCAGCTCTGGCTCAAGCGACATCCACGTCGAGCCGATGGAGAGCAGGATCGATATCCGGCACCGCGTGGACGGCCAGCTTCTCAAGGTGATGGAAGTGCCGGATGCGCTTGGACCGATGTTGACGACGCGCATCAAGATCATGGCGGGGATCGACATCGTCGAAACGCGCATTCCCCAGGACGGCCGCATCACCGCCGAACTGGACGATCGGACGATCGATCTGCGCGTGTCGGTGCTGCCTGGTTACCACGGCCCGCGCATCGTTCTCAGGATTCTTGATAAAGAGTTCGGTTTGAAGGCGTTGGACGAGATCGGGTTCGACCCCGACAACTACAAGCTCTTCAAGAACTTGGTCAGCCGGCCCTATGGTTTGTTCTTGGTGACGGGCCCGACGGGTAGCGGCAAAACGACCACCCTCTATGCGGCACTGAACGAGATCCGCAATGGTGAGAACAACGTCTTGACTTGCGAAGACCCGGTCGAGTACCTGATCGACGGGATCGGCCAATCGCAGATCAACGAAAAGGTCGGACTCACGTTCGCCAGCCAATTGCGCGCCATCCTGCGGCAAGACCCCGACGTCGTGCTTGTGGGCGAGATTCGAGACCAAGACACTGCCGAGACCGCGATCCGCGCCTCCATGACCGGTCACATGGTCTTGAGCACGTTGCACACGAACGACGCGCCCGCTGCTATTCCGCGGTTGACGGACATGGGTATCGACCCGTTCTTGCTCAGCACTTCATTGGTCGGTGTGCTTTCTCAGCGGCTATTGCGCAGGCTGTGCGACGACTGCAAGCGCGAGATCGAGCCGAGTGCAGAGGAGATCGAAGTCTTGAACTCAGTGTTCTCGGCAGGAAGCGCTGAGTCTGTGTTCCGAGCGCCAGGCTGTCCCAGTTGCCGGCACACCGGCTATCGAGGCCGCATCGCCGTGCACGAACTGATGCCGGTGACTTCCGAAATCCGGAAGATGATCGCGGAGCGCGTGCCCGTCGAAGCGATCCGCGAGACGGCCGGGTTCTACGGATACCGGACCATGCAGGAAGACGCTTTCAAGCGGATCCAGCGCGGAGAGACGTCGGTTCAGGAAGCAAAGCGCCTGATCGCGTTCGAAACGATCGAGCGGAAAGAGGAGCACTCGGGCTCGATCAAGCTGGCTGCCTAGCTGGGCTTGAACCTAAGAGTCGGGCTGAGTACGGGGTAAAGTCCGTCGTGCGGGATTTTCCTGCACGACGGCATTTCCCTGGATAGCTCAGCTGGTAGAGCGTCGCTCTGTGGAAGCGAAGGTCATGGGTTCGAGACCCGTTCCAGGGACCATTCCATGGAGGATCGGATGCTCACGAACTACCCAGGCACACAGGACAGGTTCACAGACGACATCCTGCTGCGCCAGTGGATCCTGTCCAAGTTCCAGGAGGTGTACCGCCTGCTCGGTTTCAGCCTCCTTGAGACACCGTGCTTGGAGCCGGTCGAGATACTGGCCAAGTCGGGCGGTGTCGGCGACCAGCCGACCTTTGTCTTCACCGACAAGCACCGCGATCAAGTGTGTCTAAAACCCGACCAGACCGTTTCGTTGCGACGGGTCGTTGAGCAGCACCGGTTGCGCCTGCCTTTCCCGAGGCACCAGGTGGGCTTGAGCTTCCGTCAGGACAAGCCAGAGAAGGGGCGATGGCGCGAGTTCTTGCAGTGTGACGCCGACTTTGTCGGCGCGCCCCTCGGCACCGCCGACGCCGAGACCGCACTCTGGCTCCTCAAGGGGTTCGAGGCGGTGGGGCTGCCGGAGACGGTGCTTTACGTCAACACGAGGGCCATTCTCAAAGGGCTCTATGCCTCTCTTGCTGACGCTACGTTCGACGAATTGACGTTCACCCGAGCGGTTGATAAAGTTCCGACAAACGGCGACCTCCAACCGGTGCTCCAGTACTTGTCGGGCGGAGACGAGGAAGGCAAAACAGCCGTCGACCCCGCCAGACGAACTGCGGCTGAGCGGGTGGCCAAGTTGATTTCTGGACTTCGAGATTTCCGCGAGTTGGCGTGCCGAGAAGCTTTGGCGAAGTTCGCGGCGGCTTATCCGGACCTTGCGGAGGAAGCGGCCCAGCTTGGTGCGCTCATCGATTGCGCGGCCGAGGCTGGCGCACCAGTCGACCGGATGGTTTTCGATCCGTGCCTAGCTCGAGGGATGGATTACTACACAGGCCCCGTCTTCGAGGCGCACTGCCCGGCTTGGCCCTATGGCAGCATAGCCGGCGGCGGGCGCTACGACAATATGATCAAAGTGGACGACGAGCCCCAACCTTCGGTCGGTGCGTCGTTCGGCCTCGACCGTATCGAGCAGGCGCTCAAAGACTTGGGCCGAGTACCTGCCGAGTGTACGCAACGGATCGCTGACGCCCTCGTCGTGGTCAAGCCGGACTGGTTGCCGGGCGCGATGCGGGTGGCGAAGCAGTTGAGGGACGCGGGAGTCCGCACGATCGTCTACCCCGATCCAGCCGAGACGTTCAAACTGCAGACGCGGTATGCGGCCAAAAACGGTATCCCGTGTGCGGTCTTCTTCGGCCCGGACGAGCAGGCGGAGGGAAAGGTGACGGTGCGCGAAATCACTCCCGAGCGAGAGGTCTTCGACAAGGATGCCGCACGCGCGGCAAAGAACGTGACGGTGCCGCTTGACCAGTTGGTTGAGACGGTTCGTTCCCTGGGGTGAGCATGGACGAATCCAACCATTTGGACGTGTCGAAGGATTGGAACCTCGACGATGTCGTCGCGGCGTCCCGGTTTTCGGTCCGACTCGATCTTCCGGAAGCGAGGGCCAAGATGCTCGACGAGTCCCGGCAACGCGTCTTGACGAAGCTCGAAGGGTCTCACGAGCGCCTGTACGGGTTCAACACCGGGTTTGGCGATAACCGCAACCGCAAAACCGTTTCGCCCGAGGCGAGAGGGGTCATACAAGACAATTTGATCAAGAGCCACGCGTCGGGGTTTGGCGACGCACTGCCTGTGGAAGTGGTCCGGGCCGCGTTAGCCGTGCGCGTGAAGGCACTGGCGCTAGGGCACTCTGCTGTTCGGTCAGAAGTGGTCGGGGCTCTTTGCGATCTTTACAACAATGGGTTGGTCCCTCATGTGCCGACCTACGGAAGTGTGGGCGCCAGCGGTGACCTCGCTCCTCTGTCGCATCTCGCGCTGCCCTTGCTGGGGCAGGGGAGAGTCCTCCGAGATGGCGAATGGGTCGAGGTTTCGAAGGAACTCATGGAGTCAGAAGGCGTGCGATCGCTCCGGTACGACGACCACTCTGTGCTCGGATCGAAAGAAGGGCTCGCGCTCAATAATGGGACGGCGTTCATGACTGCCTGGCTGTGTCTTGCTGCCGAGGATGCCCGAGGGACACTGGCTACGGCGGACCTAGCCTTAGCCCTTGGAATCGAGGCTATGTGCGGCGTCATGGACGCTTATGACGAACGTGTCCAAGCATTACGCCACCATCATGGGGTTGCCAAAGTGGCGAGCCGAGTCCGGTCCCTCCTTCAGGACTCCGACCTTGTGATTCGAAACGGAGCAGCGAGCGACGCCGCGCGTAGAGCCCGCACCGTTGGGGACGATGGAGTGCTCGACAGTGTGCAAGACGACTACAGCCTTCGGGCCGGATCTGTCGTGCATGGGACGGCCAGCGACGCAATCGGAACAGTAGCGGCGACGGCGTTCGTCGAGATCAATTCCGTCACCGACAACCCCGTTGTGGTCGACTCCGACACGATCCTCTCGGGTGCGCATTTCCACGGCATGCCCCTCGCCTTTGCTGCCGACCAACTCCGCACGGCGATGGCGATTGTCGCTGGAATCAGTGAGAGACGAGTGGCCAAGCTGATGAACGACAAGCGCAACTATGGCCTGCCACGCCACCTCGTCATGGATGACCCCGATGGCGTCAAATCGGGCTGGATGATCGCCCAGTACTGCGCGGCCTCCATGGTGAACGAGCTTAAGACGCGCTCGATGCCCTACTGTGTCGGCAATGTGACGACCGGCAACGAAAGCGAAGACTTCGTGAGTATGGGGGCCAACGCCTGCCGCGCCGCCTACGAGTGTGCCTCCGTGTTCCGCGGAATTGTGGCGATCGAACTGGCAGCAGCGGTCAGGGCGTTGCTCATACGGGTCGGGTGCCCGTCACCGGATGACGACCTGTCGGGCACGGGTCTGTCTGCAGCCGCGCAACATACGATCGAGGCCTTCTGGAGAGCCGGGATTCCGGTCTCGCACACGGACGATCGCCCTCTAGAACCGATCTTTGCCCAGACCGCGGAGCTCATCGAGGGTGGCGACCTGACGGCTTGGGCCTAAGGGACGACGAAAGTGGAGCCAGTCTGTAAGCCGGATTCTGTCTTTGTGCGGCGATCTGTCTGTGCGGCCAACCCGGAGGCTCGTCGGGCCGAGTCGCTGCCTCCCTATTTGGCCTTGCT
Organism: Armatimonadota bacterium; assembly: GCA_018268375.1. Lineage (GTDB taxonomy): Bacteria > Armatimonadota > Fimbriimonadia > Fimbriimonadales > Fimbriimonadaceae > JAEURO01. The sequence goes on from JAFDWS010000003.1 coordinate 31,537, forward strand.
CCCGGTGGGGTTTGCCGAGCCGCCCCGGTCACCCGGGACGCTGGTGCGCTCTTACCGCACCGTTTCACCATCACCCTTGCGGGCTGTCTGCTTTCTGTTGCACTTTCCGTCGGGTCGCCCCGCCCCGGCTTGCGCCGGGCACCGTGCCCTGTGAAGTCCGGACTTTCCTCCCCGATCAGATCGGGGCCGCCGCCCGACTGGCTCCAATCAAGGATTGTGGCACGACCATAATCCTACGTTGTGCGCGTGAGCCCCCTTGTCGCTGTGTTCCTTACGGTCTTCTTCGACCTCATGTCCTTCGGTTCCGTGATCCCGGACGTCCAACTAAGGGCCGAGAGGCTGGGAGCCACGGGCTGGATCGCTGGTCTTGTCATCGCGATGTTCAGCATCACCCAGTTCTGCTGCGCGCCGTTCCTGGGCAGGTTGAGCGACCGGATCGGTCGCCGGAAGGTACTCGTCGTGACTTCAGCCCTCGCCGTGGCAGCGAGCCTGCTCTACGGCCATTCCGACACGCTTGCAATCATGCTCGCCTCGCGCGCCGTCCTGGGCATGGCGGGCGCGAACCTGGGTGTCGCTTATGCATACGTCTCGGACGTGACGAAGCCCGAAGACCGGGCCGCAGCGATGGGCAAGATCGGAATGGCCTTCGGCCTGGGTTTCGTCTTCGGGCCGCCGCTCGGGGCGAAGATGGTCGAGCTTGGGGGCGGCCAGCCGTTGCTGCTGAGCTATGTTTCCGCGGCGTTTGCGCTCGTGAACTTGGCCTTCGTCCTCTTCTTCATGCCAGAGGTGCCTGTGCAACCGGAAAGCTCGTCGGAGAGGAGCCTTAACCCCTTTGCGAAGCTGCTCTACGCAATGAGGACGCCGGGCCTTGGCTTCCTCCTGGCTCTGTTCTTCGTCGCGAACTTTGCCTTTGCGAATCTGGAAAGCACGTATTTCCGGCTCGCTCATGACACTTTGGGCATCGACCAGTTCGCCACGTCGCTCGTTCTTGTGTTCGTCGGGATCGTGGCGGCGGTGATGCAAGGAGCGCTCATCCCGATCCTCGCGAAGCGTTTTGGCGAAGCGAGCTTGCTCAGGGTCGCCTACGTCCTCCAGGGCCCCGTCCTCGCCGCCATGCCTTTCTCGCCAGTGTGGGGGCCCCAGCTCTTCCTTTGCCTGCTTCTGGGAACGAGTAACGGCTTGGCCCAGCCCAACTTGTCCAGCCTCATCTCGCGCGCCGCCCCCGCCACGATGGTGGGCGGCATTTTTGGTGTGACCCAATCCTTGGGCGCCTTGGCCCGCATCATCGGGCCGATCGTTGGGAACTCGATGTACGACTGGCGGCACTGGATGCCCTACGCCTTTGCCGGCGGGCTCATGTTGGTGCCTTTGGTCATGTCCCAGTTCGTCCGTATGCCTCAGGGCACGAGACAGGCAGAGGCTCCGGTATCCTAGTCCAAGCTTTGGGCGTTTGTACAAGGAAGGAGCACGTTTGACGGTGGCTAGGACGAGGAGGGACGGTTTTGCATCGATACTCGGTGCCGTCGTGTTCCTCGCAGGGCTCGCTCTGATCGTCTGGACCTTCTCGCAAGCCTATGGACTGTTTACAAAGGCGCCCCAGTTGAACCTCGGCATCCAGCCCGGTCAGCCCATTGATTTCGCAGTGGTCGGAAGGAATTTCGTGCGGTTGCTCCTGCAAGTCCTTTTGCTGGTGGTCATGGCTGGGATCGGCTCGGCCATCGCCAATCGCGGTGCCAAGATGTACGGTTCCGGGCGGGATGTCGTCCAGCCGTCTGAGCCCGAGCGAGACCTTGGCCAACCTGATTCGCAGGTATAATTCCGGCTCGAACTCGGGATGTGGCTCAGCTTGGTAGAGCGTCCCGATGAGATCGGGAAGGTCGTGGCCTTGGATCTTTCCACGCAGAGAAAGACAGTATCGGGATGTGGCTCAGCTTGGTAGAGCGCCTCGTTCGGGACGAGGAGGTCGTAGGTTCAAATCCTATCATCCCGACCAAGTTTGGTAAGGAGGAGAGACGTGTGGATGGTTTACATCCTGCGCAGCACAAAAACCGGTCGCCACTACATTGGTTTCACGAATGACATCAACCGCCGCCTCGCGGAGCACAACGGCGGATTGAATCGTTCGACCAAAGGACGCGGGCCATGGGAAGTGGTTCACACCGAAGGTCATGGGTCGAAGGAGGCCGCAGTTCGCAGAGAGCTCCAGATCAAGTCGTGGAAATCAGCACGGGCGATTTGTCGCCTCGTTGACTTCGGTCGTCCTTGGTAGAGCTTTCGGGAAGGTCGTAGGTTCAAATCCTATCATCCCGACCAAGTTTGGTAAGGAGGAGAGACGTGTGGATGGTTTACATCCTGCGCAGCACAAAAACCGGTCGCCACTACATTGGTTTCACGAATGACATCAACCGCCGCCTCGCGGAGCACAACGGCGGATTGAATCGTTCGACCAAAGGACGCGGGCCATGGGAAGTGGTTCACACCGAAGGTCATGGGTCGAAGGAGGCCGCAGTTCGCAGAGAGCTCCAGATCAAGTCGTGGAAATCAGCGCCGGCGATTTGTCGCCTCGTTGACTTCGGTCGTCCTTGGTAGAGCGTCCCGATTCTTTCGGGAAGGTCGTAGGTTCAAATCCTATCATCCCGACCAAGTTTTGGTAAGGAGGAGAGTCGTATCGGTACCATCGTTCCATGAGGCGCGCCAGCCTTCTTGCTCTTCTCCTGTTCGCTCCGCTGTCTGCTCTGTGCTCCGATTACAAACTTACGGTCGGGGACGGGAGCGCGACCGTCGAGCTCAGTGTCAAGCGGCCGTCGAAGGTCTTCCGAATGCCAGCATGGATTCCCGGAGACTACGACCTGGCCAACTATGGCCGCGTCGTGGTGGACCCTCAGTTCTTCGCCGGCGATCGAAAAGTGAAAGCGGCTCAAGGCGACGACGGCAACTCTTGGATCATTGCCGAGGGTGCCACGCGGGTCGTCTACGGGGTCAAGCCCAGTGCCGGTAACTTTGGACCCAACCTCCAGATCAGGGGTGAAGAGACCTTCATCAGCGGCGGTGGAGTGTTCGGTTACTTCGAAGGTCACTCGGATGAGTCCGTCTCCTTGTCACTGCCAGGGAAGGTCTACACCGAACTGAAGGGAGAAGGAGCCCGCTGGTCCGCTCAAAACTACGATGAGCTCATTGACTCACCGATCGTCATCGGGCCGAACGTCAAGGTAGGCGAAACTTTGGTTCGCGGCAAGCGGCACGGGGTCGTCGCGTTCGGCCGAAACGAAAATGCCGACGTCGACGGATTCGCGAAGCTTGGCGGTCAAGTTGCCGAGCAGTGCTTCCTGCTCTTTGGCGAGTTGCCCTACGACAGCTATACGTTCTTTCTTGATTTCGGCGGCCGAGGGGGCGGTCTCGAGCACCGTAACGGAACCCGGATTGGTATCTCGGCCAACGCGGTACCCGAGAGGTCCGTGGGAATCCTTTTCCACGAGTACTTCCATTGCTTCAACGTGAAGAGGATTCGGGCCAAGGTCCTCGGCCCGTTCGACTACTCGAAACCAGCCGTCACTGGCACCCTATGGTGGCTCGAGGGCGTCACGGACTACTACGCTTCAAAACTGGCAGTCCGCGCGCAACTGGAGACGAGAGAAGGGCTCCTTGGCGAAGCTGGGCGCTCGGCCTTTCAGATGAATCGCCCTGCCTATCAAAGGGTCTCTGCAGACGAATCGAGCCGGCGCGTGTGGGAGGTGCACGGCAGCCAGGGCTACGGAATGAGCTATTACAGCAAGGGATGGGCCATCGGTTTCTTCCTCGACATGGCCATCATGGGCGAGACGCACGGAAGGAAGTCGCTGGACGACGTGATGAAGGCTCTCTGGAAGGAAACGAAGCCGCCAAAACCGGGCTACCGAGATGAGCGCTTGCGTGAACTGGTCGTCGAAACCGGCGGAGAGAAGTGTGGCGGCTGGTATGACACCGTGGTTCAAACGACGAACCCAATGCCGTGGGAGGCGGTGCTGCCTGAGGTCGGTCTGACGCTTCAGGAGCGCTCAATTTCTGTCGCGGATCCAAAGCCGCTCGAACGCTGGCCCTAAGTCAAGTTGGGTCTGTTGGAAACCTGAGCACGCGGCTCGGAGGTACTTCCTGCGTTATGCGCGTGTTTGCGTCTTGCTTGTTAAGTCTCTCACTGTGCCTGGTCGCCTCTGCCCAGACACCACCGGACCTCGAAAAGAAGGTCGACGAAATCTGCAAGGGTTGGGACAAACCTGACGCACCGGGCGGCGTCGTCGGCATCGCGAAAGACGGGAAGTTCCTGCTCGCCAAGGGCTATGGCTTGGCGAACATTGAGCTCAAAGTGCCGAATACTGTCGACACAGTCATGGACGTGGGCAGTGTGAGCAAGCAGTTCACGGCGATGTGCGTGCTGCTGCTCGAAGAAGATGGGAAGTTGAGTCTCGATGACGATATCAACAAGTATCTTCCAGAGATCCCGACGTTCGGTAAGAAGGTCGCGATCCGCAACTTGCTCAACCACACATCCGGGCTCCGCGACTACCTGACGATCATGGCGGTACAAGGGTGGAACGTCGTCGACCGGCGCACCTTCAACGACGCGCTGGCCGTCATGGCCCGACAGCAGGGGCCGAACTTCGCGCCGGGTGAGCGCTACCTCTACTGCAACTCGGGCTACATGCTCGCCGCAGTACTCGTCGAGCGGGTGAGCGGCATGGATCTTGGCTCGTTCGCAGAAAAGAGCATTTTCAAGCCCCTCGGTATGGACCACACACGTTTCGTCACAGACGACTCGGCGATCGTGCCCAACCGTGCGCTCAGCTACTCAAGAACGCCGACCGGCCAATTCGAGAACGCGTTTTCCGCTCTCGCCATTTATGGCGACGGCGGTGTTCACACGACTCTCGGCGACATGCTCAAGTGGCATGAGAATTTCTACGCGAACAAACTTGGCAAAGCCAACCCGGGCCTCATCGCGAAGATGACCGAGGTCGGGGTCTTCAATGACGGCAAGAAGTCGAACTATGCGCTCGGTCTCGTGGTGGACGACATCGGCGGCATCAAACGGATCCAGCACAACGGTAATTGGCTGGGCTACAACGCGGCGACGGCGAGGTTCCCCGACCAGCACATTTCCGTCTTCGCCTTCGGCAATGACGGAACGAACAACTGCATGCCTTATTCCGAAGCGATCGAGAAGCTGATGCTCGGCGTTAAGGACGTCGAACAGAAGGAAGTTAAGCTCGAGGCGGAGAAGCTACGACCTTACGCTGGTACCTACGCTTTGCCCGACGGTCGGATCATGACGATCACGCTCGACGGCAGCCAATTGTCGGCACAAGTGTCCGGCCAGCAGGCCTTCCCAATCTTTCCTGAGTCCCCGAGCAAGTTCTTCTATAAGGCTTTGAAGGCCAGCATCGAGTTCAGCGGGTTTGAGAAGCCCGGCGAAGGAACGGCGACGCTGCACCAGGGAGCGGCCGTGATCGCGATGCCCCGGTCAGTCCCTTATAAGCCGAGCGAAGACGACATGAAGCGTTGGGTCGGCGCCTTCCGCTCGGACGAAATGGACATGAACATCTCCTTCAAGCTTTCAGGAGACCACCTGACCGCTGTGCTGGGAAGGGATGAGGTTCCGGCACAAATGGTGACCGCCAACAAATGCATGGCGGGCGGCATGACGCTGGAGGCGATGGCTGACGCCCAGAGCCGGGTGCGCGGATTTACCCTGAACGCTGGCCGCGCTTACGGAATGCGCTTCGTCAAGCAGGACTGATCACTTCGCAGGGAACCTGGCCATCTCGTCCTTGCCGTCGAGAATGGTCAGGTACCCGCTTTTCGCGTCTCCTTCGAGGCGTGCCAACGGGGTTCCGTCTTGGCGCTGCACGATAATGCGTCCGGTGTCGCCGTCGTCGTTGCTCGTCAGCCATGCCCCGCGGTTACCGTTACGGGCGTGGGCGACGACCGTGCCGTCTCCTTTGTCGTTGTGGCCGAGCGACGCCACCTGCTTGCCCGAGGCGCCGAAGGTGGTGATCAGGCCGGTCTTATCGTCCGACGAGACCTCGATGGCGTTCCAACCGCCTTTGGCGCCCATGCGCAACAACGAACCGTTCTCGCCTCCCGAGAGGTTCATGACGGCGCGCCCGCTGCCATCCGTGAAAGTCAGCGCGGCACCGTTTCCAGCCGGAACAAGGCTCGCCACATTGGCGCCGTTTCCGCCTCGGAGGTCGTACTGGTTCGAAAGCACTTGCCCGAAGGCGGCCGACTGGCTCGCCATGGCTTTGTTGCGCAGGTTGTTGATGGCGAGGCTCTCTGCCGCCCCGTCCTGCACAGCAACGTACTGGATCGTCGCACGGTTTGAACCCAATTGGTTGATAGTTCCGCTGTAAGCGGTGATCGACTGGGCGGAAATGGTGTCGACGACAAGATTGCGCGGCCAAGTCTGCTGGCCCTGCTGTTGTCCGACTTGTCCGAAGCCGGCAAGGCAGACGATGGACAGCAGTGCGGTCGAGACCGTCAGGCCGAGGCGATACCGGCGGTTCGTTCTCTCCAACGCTGCGACACGGGTTTCTAGGTCTTGCATGCAACCTAAAAGACGCCCCAGGGGGCCGGATCGTTAGTGGCTCCCTGTCGGATCAGGTACACGTCTTGAGGATCAGTGCGGTACGCGTCGTTCTTTTCTGGGGCAGGCGGGCTCGACCTTGGCTTAGAGCAAGCGGGTTGGGAGTGCGTGTACCTGAACGAGTTCGACCGCCGGGCCTGCGAGACACTGAGAGCGAACCGGCCCTCCTGGCCACTTCACGAGGGCGATGTCCGTGAATGGGACGGCAACGGCGTCAGGCAGGCATCCGGGCACGTGGATGCGGTCGTTGGCGGGCCCCCTTGCCAGGCGTTCTCTACCGCGGGCAAGCGCCTCGGTCTCAATGACGAACGGGGCAACGTCTTCCTCCACTTCCTCGATATCGCCATCGCGCTGAGACCGCGTTTGATCGTGATCGAAAACGTGCGCGGACTTCTCTCGGCACCATTGAGCCATCGTCCGCACTCCGAGCGGGGATTTGGATTCGCTCCACTCTCACCGGACGAACTCAGGGGCGGTGCCCTGGCTCATATCCTGCATCGGCTGAAAGGGGAAGGCTACGGCGTGAGCTTCGACCTCTACGACACCGCCAACTTCGGTGTTCCCCAGCGAAGAGAGAGGCTGGTCCTCGTGGCCGCGTCGGACGGTTCGCGCCCGCCTCACCTCCTGCCGACTCACTGCGAACATGGGCCAACCAAATGGTTGACATTCAAGGACGCCGTGAACGGATTGTCGCACGTCCAGGAGCACTCCGAGCTTCGTCCGAACCAGAGGCGCTATCTGGAGAAGCTGGCTGCGGGGCAGAATTGGAGAGATCTGCCTGAGAAGGAGCAGCGCGAAGCACTCGGCAAGGCGTTCGAGTGCTCGGGTGGCCGGACCGGGTTCTTGCGACGGTTGGCTTGGGACAAGCCTGCTCCGACCTTGATGACCTCCCCGACGATGCCGGCGACTCTTCTCGCCCATCCTGTGGACCTGAGGCCCTTGGGCGTGCAGGAATATGCGCGTGTTCAAACCTTTCCCGACAGTTGGCGGTTCTCAGGCAAGACTTCGGACAAGTACCGTCTGATCGGGAACGCCGTCCCTGTCCGGTTCGCGCGGGCGGTCGGAGAGCAGATCGGAGGATGGAGCAAGGGGCTTCGCGTCCATTCGGCCCCCGCCTCGAAAAGCCGTTACTCAGAAACCTGCGACGAAACGTGGAGCACGCACTAGCTGACTCACTCTGCGACCTTCAGCACGCTCAAGAACGCTTCTTGCGGAACTTCGATACTGCCGATGTTCTTCATGCGCTTCTTGCCCGCTTTCTGCTTTTCGAGAAGCTTGCGTTTGCGCGTCACGTCTCCACCGTAGCACTTGGCGATGACGTTCTTGCGATAGGGCTTGATCGTGTCCGCGGCGATGATCTTCGCGCCGACTGAGGCTTGGATTCTGACTTCGAACTGCTGCCTCGGGACGACCTTACGCAGTTGTTCCACGATGGCTCGACCGCGAGGATAGGCGAACTGCTTGTTCACGATGAACGAGAGCGCGTCGACCATGTCGCCGTTGAGCAAGATGTCCACTTTGACCAGGTCTGACGGTGCGTACGAGGCCAGCTCGTAATCGAAGGAGGCATAGCCCTTTGTCTGTGACTTCAGCTTGTCAAAGAAGTCGAGGAGGATCTCGGCGAGGGGCAAGGAGTAATAGAGGATCGCCCGGTTGTGCGACGGATATTCGGTCTTCTTGTAAACACCGCGCCGCTCTTGGCAGAGAGTCATGACGGTACCGACGAACTCGTTCGGCACCATCACCGTAGCGTCAACCATCGGTTCTTCGACCTTGGCGATTCGGGTCGTTTCCGGCATGTCGCTGGGGTTGTTGACGTCCACCACGTCGCCGTTCGAAAGCTGGACGACATAGTCGACGCTTGGCGCCGTCAAGATCAGGTCGAGGTTGAACTCGCGCTCCAGACGCTCGCGGGCGATGTCCATGTGGAGCAGTCCAAGGAAACCGCAACGGAAGCCAAATCCAAGAGCGGCGGAGGTTTCGGGCTCAAACGAGATGGAGGCATCGTTCATCTGAAGCTTCTCGATCGCGTCCCGCAGTTCGGTGTACTGATCGGCATCGGTTGGATAGAGCCCGCAGAAGACCATTGGCTTTGCCTTGCGGTACCCCGCCAGGGGCGTCTCGGCAGGATCGGACGCGCTCGTGACGGTGTCGCCGACCGAAGCGTCTCCGATCGATTTGATGGCTCCTGTGAGAAACCCGACCTCCCCCGCTGAAAGCTCTTGTCCCCTCTCGAGGTAAGGGCGGAACACTCCGACCTCGTCCACATCGAAGACCTTTCCGGTCGACATCATCTTAATCTTGTCGCCAGGCTTGACCGAACCGTCCACCACTCGGACGTAAGCGACGGCGCCTTGGTACGTGTCGAAGTGCGAATCGAAGATGAGTGCCCGAAGTGGCGCGCGGCGGGCTCCTTTTGGGGGTGGCACGCGCTGGACGACCGCCTCTAAGATCTCTTCGATACCGAGGCCGCTCTTCGCGGAGGCAGGGATCGCGTCGGTAGCGTCGATGACGAGCGCGTTCTCGATCTCTTCACGCGCCATTTCGATGTCCGCGTGGGGCAAGTCGATCTTGTTGATCACGGGAATGATCTCAAGGTTTTGGTTCATCGCCATGCTCGCATTGGCAATGGTTTGCGCTTCGACGCCTTGGGTCGCGTCCACCAGGAGCAAAGCTCCCTCGCAAGCGGCCAGGGCCCGGCTCACCTCATAGGTGAAATCGACGTGACCCGGGGTGTCGATCAGGTTGAACTCGTATTCGTTCCCATCCTTGGCGCGGTACGCCAAACGGACGGCCGTCATCTTGATGGTGATGCCTCGCTCACGCTCGAGGTCCATCGTGTCGAGCATCTGCTCCTGAGCTTCCCCGCGCACGGCGCCCGTCCGTTCCAAGATACGGTCGGCCAGCGTCGACTTTCCATGGTCGATGTGCGCGATGATGCAGAAGTTACGAATGTGGGACTGGTCCATACCGGCGGGTGGCGGAGAGCGGAGTTTACCGGGCGGCGCAGCGGCGTACCGAGCCCCTCATTTGCAAGCAAGGGCGCGCCAGTTTTTGGCCGCCCTGCTGCGATGAACCAAGCCTGGGGCCAACGGTGTTCTGCGGACGACAGGTGATTCCGCCTGCGGAAGCGCTGGCCCTATTCGTACACTGAAAAGTGTACATGGGTCGGGCCGTATCTTTTGCTCTTTGTTAATGATTCCGGTAGGAATACAGGCAAACGCTACTGGAGTTCGACGGTTTCTTTGATGCGCACGTCGAAGTCCCGCCTCTGCAGTTCTCGGACGAAGGCTCGGCCACTCATCGCGCTTTCGTAACGGACGCAACCCTTGGCCACCCTGCCGTTCACCACTTCCTGGGCGATGATCGACATTGAGAAGCCAGTCAGCCGCTCCATGGAGGTGAATCCAGTCTCGTTGCATTGGCGGTCGAAGATGTCGATCTGGACGGTCACGGGCTTGTCGTCCCGGAGCCCCTTGCCCCATCCGCGGACGGCGCACTGGTCCAAGTCGACGAACTTCGCCAACTCGGGTTCGAACACCGCATTGAAGACGTCTTTGGGCACGATCATCTTGTCCTTGACCCTGATTTCAGACTCGTTCCAGAAACCAAAGTCCTTGAAGATCTTCATCAAGGCCGCATGGCCGGGCCACCGGATGGTCTTGTACTCGTAGTTCTGTACCTTGCCCTGGAAAGTGTAGGGGGCGGTGCTCGTGCCGCCGCTGGTCACGAAGGCTTCCATCGTTCCAAGCTGGTCGATCCAGATTTCCTCGACTTCAGTGAGGGTCGGCACCTTGATGATTTGACCCTCGCGCAGGGCAACCGCCTCATAGTCGTACTCGGTGACCAAGCCTTCGACGTTGAACGTGAGCTTGTAGTTGAACGGCGGTTGAGGGTTTTGGGGAAGGACGCCGCAGTACAGCTTGATGCTCTCGCACACGTCCATCGATTCGAAGATGTAACAGCCCAGGTTGTTGACGAGCCCGGGCGCGAGGCCCGTGTCCGGAACGATCGTGACGTCGGCGGCGACGGCCCGGTCGTTAAGGTCAAGGGTGCGCATCGTCACGTCCGTGTTGCCGCCCAAGTCGACCATGTCCGTCATGGTCTCGATCGCGACCTCAGCGATCCTCGGGTGCATCCAATAAGGCACGCAGGACAAGACGATGTCGGTGTTGTTCAGAAAAGCGGCCAGCGCCTTGGGATCGAGGGCATTGACTTCCACTGGCTCGCAGACCAAGTCGCCGACCAAGCCGTTGACGCGGTCAGCACTCTTTTGAGCCTGTTTGATGTCGACGTCGCCTACGTAAATCCGGGCCGGTTCGGCAAATTTTGCGAGGTCGAAAGCGGCCGCAGTGCCCTGCATGCCGGAGCCAAGAATCCCAAAAGAGTTTTGCATAGAGACGCCTTTGTCCAAGTGGAGCGGAGTTCAGAGGATACCTATGTATCGGTCGCTCGCCCCGGGGCATTCAGGGTCGCTCAGGCAGACCGGTTGGCCAGTCTCGTAGGTTCAAATTCCTCGATCTCTTGCAGGATCTCAGACGGCAGGAGGTCGCGATAGCGGGCGGTCGCCGCCTTGAACCTCTCGGGGTTGAGGCGCTCGCGCAGGGACGAAAGCCTTGACTCTGGAGTGGGGCTGTCGTCTGCGGCGGACCGCTGTCTCGGGCGGTCAAGTCGCTTTAGGCTCGAAAGGAGAGCGACGGCCTCTTCGTACTCTCCCGCCGCTTCGCAACACTCGGCCATTGCTTCGAAACATTCGGCGTATTGTTCCTGGCCGCGGGCAGACCGAATGCCCTCGGCTCCCTGCTTCAAGAGCTGGAGGGCGTCGCTCAGCCTTCCTTGGCGGGTGACGACGACCGCCTCCTCTGAGAGCCAGCCTCTCGTCGCCGGGTTCAGTCCAAACGGCTCGATAATGCCTCTGGCCCGGACGAACCTTCTTTCTGCCTCCGCGAGGTCGCCCTTCACCATCGCGACAAGTCCGCTGTTGTGGGTGAAATAGGCCAGCCAGTCGTCATTGCCGCCGTTCTTGAGCCTTTCGACGACCTCGTTGATCATCCGCTCGGCTTCATCGAGATTGCCCGCGAGATAGTGGGCGAAGCCAGCATTGCCCTCAAAAGAGGCGACAATGCGGTTCCAAACGTCTGGGTCTGCCTCGATGGCGTCATGGCAGAGTTCGACCGCAGCCTCAAAGTGACGGATCGCCTCTGACGGGTTGAAATTCAGAATGACGTTGCCCATGGAATTCAAAAACCGGGCACGTTGAACCGGGTCAGTGTCATCGGGCAGGAGAAGCAGGCCCCTCTCAAGTTGTGCGAACGACTCTTCGTAGTGGCTGAGCCCAGTCAGCATCGTCGCGAGGGCGCGGCGGGCCATAGCGGTCTCCTCGCCGGGTACGTCCGGCACCGCGGAGATCGCCCGTTCGAGCCAGGTACGGCCCTCGGCGTGCATGTCTCGGCTGAACCAGTAGTAGGCCAGCCCGTTCGCGATCTCGAGAGCGAGTTTCGGCTCGTTTTGGAGTGCCCATTCAAAGGCTCGGCGGAAGTTCTCGTATTCGCTCACCCTTTCTGCGATGTATCCCGAATTGAAGCTTCGAGAGACGTGCTGTGCCTCTCTGAACCACTCCGCGATCGCATGGGCGTGAGCGGCCTGGCAATCTTCCCACTCCGCCGTCGTGCATTGAGCCTCCGCGAACTCGCGGATCGATTCGAACATGGAGAAGCGAACCGTGTCCGATCGGCCCACCTCGTGCACCAGAGACGCCCGGAGGAGGCCAGTCAAGGCGCCACGAACGTTCTCGCCAGGGCAAGCCCACTGGGCTAGTTTCAGAGTCCAGCCTCCGCGAAAGGCCGCAAGGACCTTCAGGAGCCGATGGGCCTCCGGTTGCATTCTGTAGCTCCAATCGATGCATGACCAAAGCCTTTGATGCCGCTCCGGCAGGTCAGGATGCTCGGAAACGAGAACTTGGAACCGGTCTTCCAAGCCTTTCAGGATCTCCTTGACCGTGAGGAGGTCCGTCTGAGCGGCTGCGAGGCAAAGAGCAAGCGGCAAGCCTTCGAGCTTGGTCACGAGGTCAGCCAAGAGGTGCGGTTCAGTGTCTTGAATTTGAGGATTGATGTGCTTGGCGCGATCGAGGAACAGCCTAACGCTGGCTGACCGCATTGTTTCTCCTGCGCTCGCCGGGAGAGGCAATGGTGGTACTCGGAGCGTCTGCTCGCCGGGGATGCCGATGGGTACGCGGGATGTTGCGAGGATCCGCAATCCTGGACAAGCCTGGAGGAGCTCCAAAACAATCGCACCCAGTCCCATGGCGATCTGCTCAAGGTTGTCCATGACCAAGAGCACTGGCCGCGATCCGATGCTGGCCGCCAGGTGGGCCACGGTATGAGGGGCGTCTTCGCCGAAGCCAATGGTCTCGATCAATCGGGGCACGATTTCGGAGGCCTCAGTGATGGAGTCCAGTTCGAGGAACCACACGTGAGCTTGGTACTGTTCGGCGAGCCGGTCGCCGGCTTCAAGGGCGAGCCTGGTCTTTCCGATACCGCCGGTGCCAAGAAGGGTCAAGAGCCGGGCCCCCGGTGAAACCGTGCCGTACCACTTGTCGATTGCTCCGAGCTCGCTGGCGCGGCCAAAAAACTGGGTGTGAGCGGCAGGTAGGTTCGAGGGTGGAAGTTCGCGGCCGGAACCTGCTTTCCGGGCTTCTCGAGCCAATTGGATGGTTGCCTCGGCCGGGGCCATTGAGAGGCGTTCCCTCAGGTTTCGCTCGAACTTACGGTACAGCTTGACTCCTTCGGCCCCTTTTCCGGTTGCGAGAGCGACCCGAAGCGCGGCCTGAAGCACGGGTTCGCTCTGTGGCAGGGCGGCAGCTGCTTGGAGGGCCAAACTGAACGGCTCGCACCCTGGCGGCACCGACGCGGGGCTTTCTGCAACGAGGCTGAGCGCCTTGAGAATGGTCTGCTCGACCTTCGATCGTTCCCCTTCGGCCCATTCGAGGTCGACGCCTTTGAGGAGCTCGTCCGTGAGCACCTCGAACAAGCTGGGCAAGGCAGACAGTGCCTGTTCAGGGCTTGTGGCCAAGTCCAACCTCTTTGAGCTGCGGCCGAACTCAGATCGGTCAGAAAGGACGTTCTCGCCGAACGAGATGTGGGTCTTGTCGCTCCGCAGCACGCCGTCCGGGTCAATTTCGCTGGCTGCCAGATCGCGCCGCAGCAAGTTCAGGCCGTTCCTTAGGCTGGCGAGCGCGGCCTGAGGGTCAGCGTCCGGCCATACGGAGCGAGCGACGACGGTTCGGTCGATCGACGACCCCGCTCGCAACCCCAGGTAAGCACACAACAAAGCGACCTTGCGGTTCGAAAACACCACAAGGTCGCCCTTGGTGTTGGCTGCCTTGAACTCACCGAAGAGCGTGAGCCTGAGCGCGGGGCCACTGGCCATCTCCGAGGGGAGTGTATCGCTTCAACCTATCGTCTGACTTTCCCTAAGGCGGTTTCTATTGCTTTTTCCAGGTACAGGTCGTTCCCGTTGTCGTCATACTCGCGGGCGACTTGGACATCAGCTTGAACCGGGTTCTTCTCAAGTCTGATCCCGTCCACCGCGACGTCCACCATGGGAATCTCGACGTAAGCCCAATCTTCGACCGGGCTGGGCGAGGTGCCAAGAACGTCACCTGCGGTGTGGTTGCCGACGAGGACGGCACGTTTGGACTTCTTCATGATGTAGCTGAAGACCTCCTTAGCGCTCCTTGAACCAGGATTGATGATGACGATCAATGGCTTCTGGTATCCGAACAGCTGCTTCTGTGACCCTCCGGCCCCGATCGTCCAATCCAGCTTGACCTCGGGTCGGAAAAACGGGTCTCCGTACCCTTCTGGCCTACCGCCGAAGCCGTCGCGGACGTCGAGGATGAATGCGTCCGTGTCCTTGGCCTTGCCGTAGACGAAGCCCTCTAAGGCATCTTTGAACGCCGAACTCGCCATGGTCCACAAGTGGAAGTATCCGAACTTCTTGCCGTCCTTCTCGATGATGCGGCCGCTCCGCCGGCTCGCGTCGAGGAACATCTGAAGACCCTGGGTCTCGGCAACGTCGGCAGACCCAGTTGCCTGTTGCAGGCTGCCGTCCGACCGCGGGTGCATCCACTCAAGCCGGACTGTTTTACCGATGCTTGCAGCGAGCGGCGCAACGGGAGCAAACGGCCGACCGTCGATGGTCGTCACGACATCGCCCTTCCTGAGCCCGGCCTTGGCGGCTGGCCCGTCTTCAAGGACCATTTGGACGGTGTATCCGTCCTTCGTCTTCTTGAACCAAGCACCGATGTTCGGCATCTTGACCGCCTTGTCTCCTTTTGACAAAGCGTCGAACAGATAGAAGCCCTGCTCGTCCTTGGTGAGAAAGTCAAAGTGGCTGTCGCCGAATTTGGCGATCATGTCGTCCATGGCCGCATCGAACTCGTTCGGATCCTTCGCGGCTGTGGCACGAGGCTCCGCCTCGGCAAGGAGCCGACTCAGCTTGTCGGCCACCTTGTTGCGGGCCCAGTACATGGTTTTGATCCGCTTTGAGACCGTCTCCCACGTCTTTGGGGCGTTGAAGTCGGTCGGCTGGGTCGCAATATGGAGCCAGAGAAGGGGAGCTAGCATCAATGACGGATTATAGTGAACCGGGCGCCGAAAGTTCCTTCGCCCCAGAAACTGGAGGGCTGGCTGGTATCATTCGAGCCCTGTGGTAGGCCATGCGCGGCCACAAACACCACGGGGGTTGATCCCAAATGCGCAAACAGAACAAGAAGCAAAAGCACTCTGGTCGTTTTTCCGAAGCTGTCAAGCAGCTTGAAAAGGACAAGCTTTACGAGCCCACCGAGGCCATCGCGACCGTCAAGAAGCTAGCGAACGCTAAGTTCGTCGAAGGAGTCGACCTCAGCGTCAGGCTCGGCGTTGACCCCCGAAAAGGCGATCAGAACGTGCGTGGAGTCACAAACCTCCCCCACGGCACCGGCAAGACAAAGCGCGTCGCCGTCCTGGCGAAAGGCGACCTCGCCAAAGAGGCCCAAGCCGCTGGCGCAGACCATGTCGGTGACGAAGACCTGATCGCAAAGATCCAGGGCGGCTGGAAGGACTTCGACGTGATTCTGGCCACCAACGACATGGCGCCTCAGATCGGTAAGATCGGCAAGATCCTGGGCACCCGCACTCCCAACAAGAAGAACGGGACGGTCACTGACTCGGTCGAACAGGCAGTCAAGGAAATCAAGGGTGCGACGCGTGTCGAGTACCGCGTCGACAAAGCCGGCATCGTCCACATGCCCATCGGCAAGGTCAGCTTCTCTGAGGACCAACTTCTCGACAATTTCAAGGCGGCGGTCGACGCGCTCGTGAGGGCGAAGCCTTCCAGCGCAAAGGGCCGCTACCTAGTCTCGATGACCTTGAGCTCGACGATGGGCCCCGGCGTGCGCCTTGATTCGGGCGTCGCCTCGAAAGTCAGCGGTCACTGAGACCTCAAAGAATCATTGGCGCAAAAGCGGCGAACTTGGTTTCGCCGCTTTTGCCATTTGCGCGTCCAATACCCAACGAACTGCCGTCTGGAAATCGCCTTCCGAGTCAAAGGCCTCCTTTGGGACGAACATGTGGCCAAGGCCAAGGCTGACAAGAATGCCGTCTGGCCTCGGTTTGTACGCGGGAACCAGGGTGTTGGGGATTCGGACGCTCGCTCCCGCTTCAGACTCATACTCAAGCGCTTCGGGCCTGAATGTGACGACCACCATCGTCGCGCCAGGGATCGACCTTTGAAGCTTCCGAATTCGGGTGATCCGCCGGTAGGCGCCTGAGCCAAACACCCACGCGAGGTAGGTCGGGGCCCCTACGAGGAAGACCAGGGCGAAAGTCGCCCTCTGTGGAGGAGCGATGCTGTGTCGGAAGTAAAGGCCAGCCGCCGCAAAGAGGAAGACGACCAAGATCCAGAGCACACCGACTTGGGTCACTGCGGTCGCGTAGAGCTGTTGCCGGGAAGTCTTGTTGTCCGAGTTGAACGTCCTGGTCTTGACGAACTCGGGCGCTGTGCTCATTGCTGCACCAAGCGGACGATGTCGCTCCAGACCGACCTGAGGTCTCCGACCAGCGGGGTCTGCGTCCGGGCCATTTCGACGTTGGCAAGGTCGATCGTGGCTATGACCATCCCGTCTTCGCCGACCGGGCACTGGGCGAGCATGTTCCCGAACGGGTCGTAGATCATTGACCCTCCGCTGAAGCCCTTTCCTCCCTCGAAACCGGTGAGCATGGCGGCCGCGGAGTACATCCCGTGCTCCTCGCTGAGCGAGCGGAGCATGCGTTCGTAGCGCAAGACATTGCCCGGCTTGTCGTTTGCAAAGCCCCGGGCAGGCGAGGCACTTGGCACAAGAAGTATCTGGGCGCCGTTTACGGCGAGCAAAGTCGAGAGGACTGAGTGCCACACGTCCTCGCAGATGAGCACGCCAAATCGACCCAGCCGGCAATCGTAGACTCCGAGTTCACGCCCGCGTGTATGAAAGCGCTCCTCGTCGAACACGCCGTATGTCGGCAGGAAGAACTTCCTGTAAACGTGCACGATCGAACTGCCCTCGGGGCCAAACGACATGTGCGCGGCCGAGTTGAACGGCTGCCCGTCCGTCCGCTCGTAGAATCCCACCAAAAGGTCAAGTTGAGACTTTACGCCACCCAACCTTCTGGCGAGTTCTTCGCAGAGGGCCGGGGTTGTCATGGCCACCTGTGCGGCACCGCCTTCAAGGATGTATCCCGAGGCTGAAGACTCGGGATAAAGGCAGAGGTCCGCGCCATGAGCCAGCGCTTCGCGTGCACTCTCGGCTATCCTGTCCAGGTTTGCCGAAACGTCGCCTTTGTCAGGCGAGACCTGGATCGTGGCCAAGGTGAAGGGCATCGATCGAGTCTACCTATCGGGCAGTCTGCGCACCCTCAAGCCAGAGTGGGGCGGGTTAGGGAGGCCTGCTAGGCGGGCCACATTGGAGGCAAGGGACTCGTACCCGCCCTCCTCGGCCACTTCGATGCAGAGGCGCTTCCTTGCCCGGGTCATGGCCACATAGAGCGCACGTTGCTCCTCTTCGATCTCCCTTTGGCCAGTCTCGGCCCGGAGCCAGCTGTAAGCTGCCGAGATCCGTCTATCGAACTTGGCGACGACGAGCCCCTTGGGAGCATCGATGACCACGTCGACCCTCCGCGGTTCGAGCTTTCGCTGCGTCTCAGCCACAACCACGACATCGAACTCGAGGCCCTTGGCAGAATGCACGGTCATCAAGGTGACGGCAGGCTCGCCCTCGTCGATCACGGGAGCTTCTCCCTCTTTATGGCGGAGACTGCGTATGTCTCGAATTCGGTTTGCAAAATCACGGGCCGTCATGTCGGGCTCGCGTGTCGCGAGGTCAAGGAGCTTACGAACGTTCGCCACCGCTTGCAGCCCATTGGGGGTCTTGGCGATCCGCTCCAGATAGCCCGTCTCGTTGAGCAGCTTGGCGGTTGTCTCCCACGCGGGGAGGCCATCGATCGAGTCCCTCAGCCTTTCAAACCAAGGCCAAGCAGACCGGAGTTTCAGCCCGTCGTCGTAGGGCCAATCTTGCTCTCGGCCGAGGGCCTCGTAGACGGGAGACTGGGACACAGCGATGACAGCCGAATCGAGAGAAATGCCGATAAACGGGCTGCGTGCGAGGGCCAGCATCGCGTAGTCGTTGTAGGGGTCGCTCAAGGCTTCGAGGGCGTTCGCGATGTCCCTGACTTCAAGGCGGGCAAAGAAGGTCTCGGCAGCACCGACGATGCGATAGGCCACTCCAAGGCTCCTCAACTTCGTTGCAAGGACTTGGATGGTCGCGTGGGTGCGACACAGGACGGCGAGCTCGTTCGGCTCGGTGCCCTCGTCGATGAGGCTCTTGACCAGCTTGGCGAGTGAGGTCGTGTCGCGGTGAGGCATGGGCCAGAGTTCAACACCTTCAAAGCCATCGGCCGGGAGGGTGGCAAACGGGTCGTCAGGATCCTCCATCCGCTCGGCAGCCGGCTCGTAGTGCCCCGACCAAAGGGCTCCGAACACATGGTCGACAAAGCGCAAAAGCGGAGGCTCAGACCGGAAATTCCGGGAAAGAGAGAGCACTTCTGCTTCCTCGCAACGCGCGACGAAGAGGGCGGGTTCGGCGAACCGGAAACTATAGATGGACTGCTTGGCGTCACCAACGAGCATTTCGCTTGGCACACCGAGGTACTGGAATAGCCGGTATTGAGCAGGGTTGAGGTCCTGCGCTTCGTCGACAAGCAGCATCTTCCATCTGCGGCGCAATTTGGCGACAGTCTCGGGCGAGTCCTTCAGGAGCGAGAGCGCTTTGGATTCGAGGAGGGCAAAGTCGAACTCCATGTCTCGCAACATCCGCCCCTCGAGGAGATCCCAAGCGGTGGTGGCGAGCCATACGAGGCCGACGGTGTCCTCGGCAAGGGCCCTGTCGCTTTCTCCGGGCCCCAGGTTGACCCAGCCTGGAGCCTTGACGGACGAGTTCTTCAACACCATTTGCAGCTTCACTCCCCAATCCGCCTCGTGATAGTTCTCGGGCTGGCCGATCGGACCGGGTAGTGACGCCAACATGTGTTGCTTCCAGTGGGCCATGGCGGCGTCCGCGTTCGCATAGATCTCCTGAAAGTCACCGCGGTCTCGACCAGAGTTGCGGAGTTTGTCCAGGCAATCCTCGACGGCCTTTCTGATGCGACCGTGGCTCCAAGCCGCCTCCTGATAAGAACCTTTGCCGGAGAGGCCCTCTACCAAGCGCCGGGCTGGCGTCTCTTCTTCGATTGCGGTCAACAGTGCGTCTCGGATCGCTTCCTCGCGGAGAATCGTCGCCCGAGCGCCTTCAAGAATCTCAAAGTCTGGACTCACGAGGGCGGTGACCGCGTTCTCGCGAAGGATGCGCTCGCATAGGCTGTGAATGGTCTGGACGGGGCCCGTCTCGGCCGTCTGTGCTTCCTCAAAAAGGCCAAGTTCCCGCAACCGCGCGACGATCCGTGACTTCATCTCGGCGGCGGCCTTTCGGGTGAAGGTGACGGTGACGATCTCATCGGGCGTCAAACCGTGCTCGACGACCTGAGCGATGTACCGCTCGACGAGCACACTGGTCTTTCCCGACCCAGCCGAAGCACGTACTGTGAACCGGCTCGCCCTCGATTCGACGACCGCCTTCTGTTCGTCGGTCAGGTTCACTCTGCAGCCTCCTCATCAAAAGGTGAATCGCTACCGGAATTCGTCGCGGACCTTCGGCACACGTCCCCAAAGAGGCATGTCTCGCAGTGCTTGCCTGGCGTTGCCCTCGCATCGGCCGACTCAAGCGCCCTGACCGACTCCTTCAACCGCTCCTTTACGCTTCGGTTAAAGCTGTCCTTGGAGGTCGAAATGCCGGCGTTGGTGAGGCCAGCGTCGTGGCGGCTGGGAACTCGAGCGCTTCCCGTGGGCAGGCTTGCGATCACTCTGCGCCCGAATCCGCCATCGACCTCAATTCCCGTACCCTTGGGCCCCATCGCGACCTGAGACAGCAGAACGATGCCCAGTTCAAAAGCGCCGGGGTCGGCATCGAACCCGTTCGAAAGCTCATTGACGCCAGCGTCGCTGGGTAGGTACACCTGAGCGACCGAGACACCATTGATCTTGTAGATTCCTGCCAGTCGGTCAATGAACCTTTTGGTTTGACCATCAAGCTTGAATTCGTTCTTCAGGCCATGCTCATTGAGGGCGACGTCAGCGAACACGGACCCCTCGTCCCTTGGCCAAACCTGGCGGGCGGCAAACTCTCGGTCGGCCCACTCCTCGATGTACCTTTCTCCCGTGGCTTGCAGCAAGGCGTATTCCCACGACTCGAGCCGGCCGCTGAACCGGTCGAGCAAGGCATTGAGTTCTCCGCGAAGTCGGACCGACGCTTCCTCGCGCGATGGCGCCTCGACGAGACGCGCCCGGCGTGGGATGTCGAGCAGGGCGCCAAATCCGCGGCCCAGCGCGGGCACCCTCAACCGGAGCCTGTACCTGAATGCCGAGTGGAACGGGCAGACCAAGACGTGAGCGAGCTCGGCTGGCGATGCGCCTTCATCCCAGTCGGGATGCAAGAGCGCTACCGCGCGCGGGTCGGTCGCCTTCTCGAGGGCGGGCCATTCGCGCGGTCCCTCAAGCCCATTTCGGAGCGCGAGGTCCGGCGACAAGTTGCATTCGGCAAGTGGCGGCGCGGGCACGCCCCGGGGATAGTTACGGCGCTCGACCTTGCCTCCGAGGGCCCGGTCCAACTCTTCTAAGTAATACGCCGGCACATTGTCCCGGTCGTCGTTCGTCAGCGGATAGCTCAAGGCCAGGTGATGAGTGACCGACGCACAGAGCCGGACAAAGTCGTCCCGCTCACGTCGAGCCTCGTCTTTCGAGTCCTGGAGCCGGATACCAAGCAAATCGCCAAGTTCCCGACGGTCGTCGTCATCGAGCAGCGGGTCTTCTCGGCGACGCCTTGGCATAGAGCCCTCGAGCATGCCCAGCACGAACAGCACACGGACTTCCGGCAAGGAGTCGTAGTTCGTCGTGACACGTACGCCGGACTTTGGGCTTTCGAACGTCACGGTCTCCGCCTTCCAAATCTCCTCCGCGATAGAGATGAACCGGCTGAGAGGCATTTCATTCTGCCCAGCTTGATCGTAGATGAACGCGTGGTCGGCCAGAGAGCGCTGGAGAACCGCCTGGGCGCGCATGTCCCTCGCGGAAACGTCTGGATCCTTGCCCATCGTGTCGGCAAGGCCCGTCTCGCCGACGATCTGCCGGAGACTCTCGAGCCAAGCCGACAGGCTCTTGTGGCTACGGGCATGTTCGCGCCTCCAGGAAAGCAGTGAACGTAGCCACTCTAGGTTCGCGCCGTCCGTCTCAGCCCAGACCTCGACCCGCTCCCATCGGTCGGTCGACTGCCCGCCTCCGAGGAGGACCGCTTCCATACCGACGTAGTCGTCCCTGCTGACATTGAAGTACTGGTTCTCGGCGAGCCTGAGGAGCTTTCTGGCGTCTGGGTGGGCCATGGTGGTCAGCATGCTCAAGACACTTGCCGCTAACCCGCAGGAGAGAAGAGGAACGGTCCGAGAAAAGTCGAGGGAAAGCCCGAAGCGAGCGGCCGCGTAAGACAGCAAGGGTGCATAGCTTTCGCTTTCGCGCGTCGTGATGCCGATCGACGACGCTGGAGTGCCTTCTTCGATGAGGGCCAAACACTCACGGACGACCCATTCGCACTCGGAAAGGGGGTCGCTGCTCGTCGTGACCGAGACACGAGGGGCGTCGTCGGCTGTGAGCGGTGTGAAAAGGGCCTCATACCACCTCGAGCCTCCGACCACCCGACGCTTGTACTTCTTCAATCGCGCGAGGGTTCGCTGTCCGTCGCGAAAGAGGTCTTCGCGGACGGGTACGAGGTCAACAAGCAATTGGACCTCGACGCCGGAGGAAGCGAGCCACTCGAGCCAAGCGTCGTACAAGGGCTTCTCCTCATGCGCGGCCAGGACAACCAAATGGTTGAGTGGTGTGTCTTGATCGAGTTTTGCCCCCCAGCAAGCCTGGATCCGGTGCACCAGCGTTTCGCGTCGGGTGACGTCCATCGAATCCTGCACAAGGTCATGGATTTCGACCAATGCCTCGAGCTTCTCGGCGAGGGCAGTCGACGCCCTTGCCGCGACTGATCGGAGAAGAGGAGCGTCGACTCCGAAGACGGCGAGTTCGTCGAGCCTGTCCGAGAAGAGACGGTGGGTACCCTTTGTCGAAGCGGCCTCTGCCAGCGGCAAGGTGGGGTCAAGGTCCGCACAGGCGAGCGAAGCCATCGCATACCGCTGTGAACGGCTTGCAAGGCGCCGTTGCTCCATGCCGGCCATCCGCATCACCCTGCCGACCAGGTCTCCAAACGGCAGGAACTCAACGTCCTCCTTGTCTTGGCAAACGGTGTGGGCGGCGAGCAGCCTCGCATCGTCATAGGCGGTGACGACCGAGCCTTCTCGGACGACGTCGGAAAGGGCTTCGCGCAGCCCCGCTCCTCCAGGTGGCATGGCGACCACTTGAAGGCGGGCATCTGCCATAGTCGCCATATTACTATGCCGAGTGAGGGACGACCGATCTGGACACTGGGCCGGCAGCTGGTCGGCAACATTGTGCCTCTCCTGATCGCTCTTCCCCTGCTCGTCCTTGGGGGGATCAAAGCTCAGACCGAAGGGTTCTTTGGGCAAGCACTCTTGCTCCTTCTGGGATCGGTTTCAGTGGCTTGGCTGGCGACCAACTTCATTGGCCTTGCTGGAGGTTGGGGCCTGAAGGCTGAGATGGGGCGTCGTCTCCACCAGGAGAGGCCGTTTGACAAGAGCGAGAAGCTGTTCGTTGGGTTCAGCCGGCCCCAGTTCAGCGGCTGGCTTGATCCTCACGAGGACGTCGGCTTCTTGATCATTCATGCCGACCGCCTTGAGTTCTTCGGAGGTGGGCGTCGGGTTGAACTCTCAAAGTCCAACGTTGAGAAGATTCGGTTCAAGCCCAACATCCACACCTGGGTCGGTCTAGGAGGATGGACGGCGATCGAAGGGCAGGCAGACGGGACGCCCGTTCGAATGTTGGTCGAACCTCGAGAGCGTCCAACTCACCTTGGAAACGCAGTGCTTGGTCGCAGACTCAGAAAGCGGCTTGCAGAATGGCTTTCGGCTTGAGTCAGGCAGCCTTCTTGCCATGGCAGAACCCGCGGCAGTGAGCGATTTCGCGGGGCTGGTCCACAAGCTTCCAAACGCTCACGTCCGGAAAGCCTGCCGCGATCGTCATGAGCCCAAGGCAACTGACGGACGGCGCCCACCAGTTGGTCTCGTTGTTCCCATACTCGTTGTTCGGATAGAACTCCATGACGGGCTGAGCCCCGGAATAGCCGTTGCCGAGTCCACCCTGGTAGGGGCTGAAGTCGTCGAGAATGGCTGTCTCGACAAAGATCTCGCCGTCACAGATGCTTGAGAGGACGTCCAGCGCGAGCAGGGGATAGCGGAGGTGATAGAGGGTGCCGAAGAAGAAGACCACGTCAAAGCGGCCCAACTCGTCTTCCGTCGCGTTGTAGACGGACAGCTCACGCCGTTGGCAGACCTCTTCCGAGTACCCGAAGGCTCCACGGCACAAGTCGAACGTCTCCCAAGCATGCCGGTCCTTGTTCTCGAGCAGGCCGAGATAGTCGCTGAAATCGTCGATCGCCACGACCTGGCTCGCGCCCCTCTTGAGGGCTTCAAAGCTCCAGAACCCGTCCCATGCCCCAACGTCGAGGACTCGCTTGCCAGTCAGGTCTTCGGGGATCCTGTATGCCTCGGGCGACAGCGGTGCCCAGCCGGGGGTCGTGATTCCTCCAGGAAGCTCGATCCTGTGGTACCAGAACGGGAAGGAGTCGACTTGAGCCTGAAGGTCGATCGTCTGCATAGGTCAATTCTCGGCCCCTGGGTGAATTACCTGCAGCACTTCAGGTTTCTAGCCTACAAACTTCGACCGAAATGCCAAGAATCAGGGCAGGATGTCCGTCGCGCACATCGCTTTGGATCCGCTCGCGGAAGCGGTTCAGCTGCACTGCTCTGGCCAGACAGAGGCGGCCGAGGCGCTCTACAGGTCGGTTCTTGAACACACGCCGAACCGTCCCCGGGCGGCTCAGTATCTCGGTGTTTTGCTGTTCCAAGGGAACCGCCGCCAAGAAGGTCTCGCACTGTTGCGCCGCTCCGTCGAGGTCAATCCGGGAGATGCAGAAGGTTGGAGCAATCTCGGCAATGCCCTACGCGTCACCGAAGACCGCGGCGGCGCTATCCAGGCCCTCCAGAAGGCGATTGAACTCGACCCCCGGAACGCTGCTGCCTATTGCACTCTCAGCGCCTGCTTGCGCCATCCTGGTTCGCTGATCGCCTCCATCGAGGCGGCACGGGCCGCTGTACGACTCCAGCCGCAGATGCCCCAGGCCCACTGTAACCTTGGCCTGGCCCTGCTGGACTTGGGCGATGTCAAGGCGGCCGTCTCTGCCTTTGAACAAGCACGCTATATCGCGCCGCAGTTCGTAGAGGCTCTCCAGGGCCTCCTCTTCGCCGCCCACTACTCGGAGCGCCACAGCGCTGCCGACATTTGCTCAATCGCACGCGAGTTTGAACTCCTCTCGCAGCGGCAGGCAGGATTCAGCCGTATCGGAGTGAGCGTGGTCGGCTTTGTCTCCGGAGACTTCAAGCAGCATCCGGTCGCTTACTTCCTTGAACCCCTTCTGAGAGGGCTCGCAGACCGGGACATCAAGGCGATCCTCTACTCGAGCTCCACAAAGAGCGATTCCTGGACTGACCGGCTGATCGCCGCCGGTGGAGAACTGGTCTCTATCGCTGACATGGGCACACCTCAGGTCTTGCAGCAGATTCGAGACGATGGCGTCGACGTCCTGATCGACCTGGCCGGCCACACGGCCAACAACAGGTGGGACATCTTCGCCAACCGGGCAGCACCGGTGCAAGCATCTTGGCTCGGCTATTCAGGGACGACCGGCCTTCCGAACATGGATCTCCTCCTTGCGGACGAGGCGACGGTGCCTTCGGGCGATGAGCGCTTTTACACCGAAGCTGTCGTGAGACTTCCGCAAAGCTTGTTCTGCTTTGACCCGGCGAGGCTGCCAAGCCCATCCGGGAACCTTCCCAGCGTGGCTAAGGGGCACGTCACCTTCGGCTCGTTCAACAATGTCTCGAAGCTCAGCCCGAAGACGGTCGCCCTGTGGTCGCAAGTCCTGACCGCGGTTCCGGAATCAGTCATGCGAGTGAAATCCTTCCATCTCTCTGAGCAGGGCGTGGCCGATCGCCTCCTCCGGCTCTTTGCCCAGAACGGTGTCAGTTCAGACAGGATCGAGGTTCGGGGTTGGACTCCGGAGGGCGCCCAGTTCGCAGATTACAACGAAGTCGACATTGCACTCGATAGCCACCCCTATTCGGGAGCCACAACGACGATCGAGGCCCTGGCGATGGGTGTGCCTGTCGTGAGCTTGACTGGCGACCGGTACGCGTCGCGCATGTCTCATAGCCTGATGACTGCGGTCGGAAGAGGCGAATGGTCGTGCGAAACGGACGAGCAGTTCGTCGACACCGCCGTCTCTCTCGCCAGTGACCCGGTTGCCTTGACGCAGATTCGTAGCAGCTTGAGAGGAGAGGTCGAGGCGTCACCCCTCTGCGACCACGAGGCCTACACCGAAGCGTTTCTGAGTGCACTGGTTGGCGGCAAGGAAATGAGAAAAGGGGCCTGAAAATGAGCAAGCTGTTGAAACAAGCCATGGGTAACGCTGCCGCGCTGCGGCCCGGGGGCGCTGCGCCCGACCTGAGCGCGCTGATTGAAAGAGCACTGGACGAGCACCAGAAGGGGAACCTTGGAGCGGCCGCCATGCTCTATGGACAGATCCTTGATCGCGATCCAGATAACTTTGACGCTCAACACCTGTTGGGCGTCGCCGCCTATCAGTCTGGCAATCACAGCGAAGCGCTTGACCTTTTGACGAAGGCGATCAAAGTCCACCCCGGTGCTGCCGACGCGTACTCGAACCGGAGTGCAGTATTCATGGCCCTTGGTCGGTTCGAAGAGGCTCTAACAGATTGCCTCATGGCGCTCCAGATCGCCCCTGGCAGCCCTGACGTCGAATTCAATGCGGGCAATGCCTTGGCCATGCTTGGTCGCCGTGAGGAGGCCGTGGAGCACTATCGCCGAGCCTTGGCGACACGGCCCTTCTTCGTGGCATGTCTCACGAACCTCGGAAGCGAGCTTCTGGATCTTGATCAACTGGAGGAGGCACGCGAACTGCTTGAGAAAGCGATCGAACAGGACGCGCATCACACGAAGGCCCTTCTGAACCTTGGCGTGTATTACCAACAGATCGGCCGGCCCGACATGGCCAAGAGGTACATGGAGGAGGCGGTCAAGGTCGAACCCCGCTATTCGCGCGCACACGCCAATCTTTCCAACCTTGCCCTTTCGCACGGCGACGTGACGAGTGCACTGCGCTCCGGACTGTCCGCGGTAGCCCACGGCGCAAACACCACCGAGGGCCACAACTGCCTCGGCAATGTTTACCGAGCGATGGGCATGCCCCGCGAGGCGTGTGTAGAGTTCGAAGCGGCCATCGGAGCCGACCCGTCGGCGACGGCGTGCCACAGCAACCTTGTCTTGTCCATGTTGGCTGATCCCACTCGGACACGAGAGCAGATCGGGCGCGAAGCTGTTCGGTACGGCACACTTCACGCTCCCTGGCGCCCAGCGCCTCCTCGTCCTTCAGGATCACCAGAGCGGATCGGCTTCGTCTCTCCAGACTTTCGAACCCATCCAGTGGG
Source organism: Armatimonadota bacterium (assembly GCA_018268375.1). Classification (GTDB taxonomy): domain Bacteria; phylum Armatimonadota; class Fimbriimonadia; order Fimbriimonadales; family Fimbriimonadaceae; genus JAEURO01. The sequence continues at coordinate 58,495 of JAFDWS010000003.1, forward strand.
CTTCTTCCTCGAGCCCCTGCTGGCCAATTGGAAGGGCCCCGACGTGGTGCTCTATTCCAACTCGCGGCAGGAGGACGGCCAGACGAGGAAGCTCAGGTCTCTGACTTCGGAATGGCGTGACATCCGGCACCTCGACTCGGCTCAAGCCTCCGAGCTCGTGAGGCAAGACGGGATCGACATCCTCATCGACTTGGCTGGCCACACGGCGGACGGGCGCCTTGATGTTTTCGCACAACGGCCCGCACCTGTCCAACTTTCTTGGCTGGGTTACAGCGGCACGACGGGGCTGAGCCAATTCGACGCCCTCATCGCTGACCCGACCGTTATTCCGGTTGCCCACGAAGACGACTACTCGGAGCCGATTTATCGGCTGCCCCACAGCTTTGCCTGCTTGTACGACCTTGGCGCGCCCGATTTGGACAGGCCGAAACAATCTGCCGGGCCGGTGACGTTCGGCTCGTTCAACGCCACTTCAAAGGTCAATAGTGTGGTCGTAGAGGCTTGGTCGAGAATTCTGGCCGAAGTGGAAGGATCCCGCCTGCTGCTCAAGAACATTTACTTTGGGGACGAGACGGTCCGCCAGCACTACGCCCGGGCGTTCGAGAGCAACGGGCTCGACGCGGACAGGCTCACCTTCGTGGGCCAGACTTCGCGCGAGGCCCACTGGGAAGACATCGTCCGTGCCGACATCGCCCTCGACAGCTTCCCTTACACCGGTGCGACGACAGCTCTGGACTGCCTCTGGATGGGGGTTCCCATGGTGACCCTTTTGGGAGAGCATTACGCGGCTCGCATGGCGGCATCGTTCATCCGGACCGCGGGTCATCCCGAACTGGTCACGAATTCAGTCGAGGACTATGTTGCGACAGCGGTCGCCCTCGCCCGCGACCCAGTTGGGTTGGGCGCAGTCCGGTCGAGCTTGCGTTCGAAAATCATGGACAGTCCCCTCGGTGACGCGGAAGGGTTCTCTCGCGACTTCATAGGCCTCTTGCTTGAGATTTGGGGCAACAGATGAACGCGGCTGCTCTTCATTACGCTGTCGCGGACTTCGAATCGGGCTTACGCGCTTACGAGGCCAAGCGGTACGACGAGGCGCTTGCCCTGCTCTCGGATGTGACGGCCAGCGATCCCTCGCACATTGAGGCGAGGCACGTGCTCGCCCTCACACAGCGTGCCCTCAAGATGCTTGACGCTGCGGCAGTCAATCTCTCGGAGGTCATTCGATGTCAACCCAAGAACGCCGAAGCCTGGAGCAATTTCGGCGCGATCCTCCGTGAGTCTGGGCGGTTGTTCGAGGCATTGGAGGCACTTGAAGCCTCCCTGGAATTTGATCCCAAGAGCGCCCTGGCACAAAACAATATCGGGACTGTGTTGCTCGACCTTGGTCGCGTTGAAGAGGCGCGGGACGCCTTTCAGCGCGCGATCAATCTGCGGCCCGACTATCCAGATGCGCTGGCCAACCTTGGCAGAGCCCTTTTCGAGTGCGGCGACGTCGCCTCAGCCCGGCAAGTGACCCGGTCGGCTTTGGCGCTGAATCCGGATCATTGCGAGGCCCTCAATGGGCTCTCGTTTGTCTGCGCGGCGATCGGAGACGTCGAGTCTGCCCTCGGGCACCTGGAGGCTGCAGCCGAGCTTGATCCCACGAATGGCCGAATTCAATCCAACGTTCAGCTACGGAGCCTCGCCATGGATTCGCTCACAGCGGCGCAGATCCGTGACAGAGCCGAAGCCTGGGGGCGGGCCCAGGGGCCGAGCCGCCGAGGAAGCCTTTCGCCAAATTCCATCGCGACTATCGGTTTCGTCTCTTCGGACTTGAGGCAACACCCGGTCGGGCTCTTCGCCGAACCCGTCATTGCTCATCTTGGAAATGAGTTCCGTGTCGTTTGCTACTCGAGCAAGCCACACCATGACGCCGTCACAGAGCGAATCAAAGGCTCGGTCGCGGAGTGGCGCGACATCGCAAAGCAAGACGCGTCAAGGGTGGCAGACCAGATTGCCGCCGACGGCGTCGATCTCTTGATTGACCTGTCAGGGCACACTGCCGACAACCGGCTCGACGTGTTCGCCCTGAAGCCGGCGCCGCTTCAGATGACCTGGCTGGGCTACTCGGGCACGACGGGGTTGCCCCAAATGGACTTCCTCCTCGCGGATCCCGTGGTTGTTCCGGAGGAACACGAGGCACTTTATTCCGAGCGGGTCGTCCGGATGCCGCACTCGTTTGCATGCTCGTTCCTCGAACCCCGAGACTTGCCTCGGGCCCAGAATAAAGGCGGAGTCGTCTTCGGGGTCTTTAATAACCCAAGCAAGTTTTCACGCTCCTGCTACAGGATGTGGGCCGAAATTCTCCGCCGACAGCCAGGTTCGAGGCTCCTCTTCAAGTACCAGTTGTCGGGGGACCGCTGGGTTCAGCGACAGCTCCTTGCCAAGTTCGACGCCGAAGGCATCGCCACCGACCGCATTGACTTCTCTCCCTATGTGTCCCAGGATCGGCATTTGGAGATCTTGGCGGGGGTCGACCTTGCCCTCGACACGTTCCCCTACTCGGGAGCGACGACGACCCTCGATTGCCTTATCGCCGGCACGCCTGTCGTCACATTGACGGGCGGCCGCTATTCGGCCAGAATGTCGGCCAGCTTTATGACGGCCCTGGGCGTCACCGACACGGTTTGTCAAGACGAGTCGAACTACGTTGCCACCGCCTTGGAGCTAGCCAATGATCCGCTCCGGTTGAACGACATCAGGGATCGGATTCGACGCTCCTGGAAAGGTTCGCCCTTGTGCGATGTCGCTCAGTTCCAGCTGGACTTTGCCGCACTTGTCCAGAGCCTGCCCGCCCTTTGAATGCAACGAACCCCGGGCTAGGCCCGGGGTTCGAAGGTCGCTTGTCGGTCGGGATCTTAGCCGCGCAGCAGTGAGAGCACTGCTTGCGGAGCCGAGTTCGCCTGGGCGAGCATCGACAGACCGGACTGCTGCAGGATCTGCAGCTTGGTGTAGCTGGTCATTTCCTCGGCGACGTCGACGTCGGCAAGGTCGCTGAGCGTAGCGGAGAGGTTCTCCTTGGCCACGTTCATAGCGCGGACGTTGGACTCGACCGTGTTCTTCATGAACGAACCGATGTTTCCTCGGTTGGTCGAGATGGACTGGATGGCGCTGTCCAGAGTGCTGAGAGCGCTCGTGACAGAACCCGTGATGTCCAAGTTGCTCAGGCCGAGGGCGTTCGTGCTGAAGTTGGAGAGGTTGAGGTAGGACGTCTGCCCACCGTTCGCACCCAACTGGAACGAGCTCTGACCCGCGGAGATCTGCACGGCACCGGTGAGGGTGGCGACAGAGGTACCGCCGGCGACCGTGAGCTTGACCACGTTGCCGTTCGTGTCCTTAAGGTTGAGGCCGGTGCCGCTCGAGAACGCAGCCGTGGCGGTGCTCGTGCCGTAGTTGTACGTCACGTTAGCCAGGGCGTCAGCGCCCGCGTCGGTGGCAGTCGTGCCCGCACCGAGGATGAGTCCACCAGCGCCGTCCGTGACGTTGACCGTCTGGTCGCTGCCGTAGTTGACGGAGTTGAACTCGATGTGGTCGGTGACAAACGTCGCCTGGACGCCGGTGCTTCCGGAGGCGCCATTGACCTTGTCGATGACCTGCTGGACCGTGTCGCCATTGGCCACCGAGAAGGCGTAACCATTGACGGTGAAGGTACCGGCGGACGTGACAGCGGTCGTCGTCGCGGAATAGGTGACGGTGCCGGCAACGTTAGCCTGGGCGGCAGCCTGGGTGACGTCGACGTCCAACGTACCGCTGGAAGTCATGGCCGTCGAGCCAATTGTGCCGCTGGTGAACGCGCTGGCGATCTTGTCGGTGTTAGCGACCGTCGCAGAAGTGCCGGCGCTGCCATCGAGAAGCTTGCGCGAGCCGAAGGCGGTGGTGCTGGCGATGCGATCGACCGAAGCCATGATGTTGTTCAGCTGCGTCTGGTTGGCCTGCTTCTGGTTGGCGTCGAGCGACGCGTTGCCGTTGGCGACCGCCAGGGAGCGGGCATCCCGAAGGAGGCGGCTGATCTCGTCAAGAGCACCGTCGGCGGTCTTGGCGTAGTTGATGGCGTCCTGGTTGTTGCGCAGGGCGGCGTCCATACCGCTGATCTGCTTGCGATAGCCTTCGACAGCGATCAAGCCGGCGGGGTCGTCAGCGCCTGAGTTGATTCTCAGACCGGTCGACAACCGGTTCGTCGACTTGGAAAGTTCCGCACCCGTAGCGTTAAGGCTGCGGAACGCCGTCATGGCTGAAATGTTGGTGTTGATCCTATACGACATGTCTTCCTCCGTGAAGTCTTGTTGTCCTGAGACTGGCGTGCTCGTTGCCGCACACCGGCTCGTACGAGGTGATTTCCTTACCGCGAAGGATCGCTGGCTAGCAACAATGCGGGGACGTGGAGAGTCCCGCATCATTGCTGTCAGTACCATTACTGGCCAGCAAAACCACGGGTGTCAGACTCGTGCTACGCTGAAGACATGACCCTCAACGAATGGGCTTCGCGCCTCAAAGCTGGCATCTATGAAGACCTCTTGGCGAGGAGGGCGCCGAGGGAGGGCCAATACGACGAGGCCGCCTTGCGAGAAGCCCAGGCGAAAGGTGAACCCAAGGCTGGGCCGACCGTCTTTTCGCCCAGGCTGGCACGGTTCGAATTCATTTTCTCGAACCCTGACGGTGCGGCGAACGTCGTGCCCGTCACCGTCGAACCACCGCAACGCATCGTGTTCCTGCCCGTCCCGGGTTGGGTCGTGGAGTCGATTTGGCAAGGCGAGGTGGACGGCTCCTATCACTTCGAGAGCGACGCCGACTCCTTGCTTGCTGCCTTCGCTTCGGAGCTTGATGCGACGACCAACGCAAAGTACTTTGGGCCGCGACCTGCGAAGCGCAGAGAGTAGGCAGGATCGGGATGTAAACTGCTCAGCATGATCCGGGTCGGCATGATCAGCGCCGCGCACGTCCATGCCCCCAGTTACGCGCATGCCTTGGGCGGCAGGACGGACGCCACCTGGGCGGGGCTTTATGACGAGGACGAGGGGCGCGCCGAGGCGTTCGCTGCTCGGTGGGGAGGGACGGTCTTCCCCGACGTAGATAGTCTGTTGGCCTCCTCCGATGCCATCGTGGTCTGCTCACCGAACATGCAGCACGCTGACCATATCGGGCAAGCCGCACGTGCTGGCAAACCCATACTTTGCGAAAAACCTCTTGCCCCGAACCGACAGCACGCCCAAGAAATCGCGGACGTGCTCAAGTCGACCGGTGTGCTTCTCATGACCGCGTTTCCCTGCCCGTTCTCGCCCGCCTTTCAGCAGCTGCAGGCTAGGATCGGTCGGGGCGAGATCGGCAAGGTCCTCGCCGTCAACGCCACGAACCGGGGGAGATGCCCTTTCGGCTGGTTCGTCGAGCCGCACCTTTCCGGTGGTGGAGCCATGGTCGACCACGCAGTCCATGTCGCGGACCTTCTGCGAAGGCTCCTTGGGGAGGATCCGACCAGGGTCTTCGCCCAGACGGGGCACAATATGTACGGAAAGCCGTGGGAGGACACTGCTCACCTGAACTTGGCCTTCGATTCAGGGGTGTTCGCGACTTTGGACTCGAGCTGGTCTCGGCCCCAGAACTACCGGATCTGGGGCGATGTGACCTTGAAGGTGACGGGTGAAAAGGGGGTCATCGAGATCGACCTCTTCGACCAAGGGTTGTCGGTCTTGACCGACGGCTACCACCACCGTGGGACAGGCTCAAACCTTGACCGCCTTATGATGGACGAGTTCCTCGCCGCCGTCCGTGAGAGCCGCCAGCCCGCGGTCACTGCTCATGACGGGCTGATGGCGTCAAGGGTCGCCATCGCGGGCTACGAGAGCCTTGTGTCCGGTGCCTACGCCGCAGTTTAGGCGCTCTCTTCCGTAGGCTTCGGCTTGGGGAGGAGGCGGTCGTCAACCGAGGGAACGTGCGGTGCGGTCGGGTGAGGCTCCACGTTTTGATCCCCGCGGCCGTTTTTGCCCCGGAAGAGCCTTTCCAAGAACCAGACCAAGTACTCGATCTCGGGGGTGCGCTTGACCTCCCTTTGGACGATCTGCATGGCGTTCGAGAGGCCGAGCTGGGATCGGAACAGCAACTTGCAGGCCTTGTGAAGGGCTAGGCGCGCTTCTTGTGACACACCAACTCTGCGCAGGCCGACGGTGTTAATGTCGATCACGCCTTGATCAAGGCCCTCGACGAGCATGAATGGAGGAACGTCGCGGACTATGCGGGACATGCCGCCTACCATGGCGAGCTTGCCGATGCGGACGAATTGGTGGACGCCCGTCATGCCGCCGATCGTGACCATGTCTTCGATCGTCACGTGGCCGGAGACACCGACCGAGTTGGCGATATTGATGTCGCTGCCCACCACGACGTTGTGGCCGAGGTGGACGAAAGCCATGAGTTGGTTGCGGTCTCCGACGACGGTGGCATTCCCTTCGCCGGTCGCACGGTGGATGGTGACGTACTCGCGGATCACGTTGTCGTCTCCGATCCGTAAATATGTGGGCTCGCCCGACCATTTTCGGTCTTGGGGGTCGCCTCCGATGACGGCGCCTTGGGCGACGACGTTCCGGGCGCCGAGGGACGTGCCGGAGCGGACGGTCACGTGCGAGATCAGACGCGTGCCTTCGCCGATCTCGACTCCGTCCTCCACGTAGCAGAACGGCCCGATCTCGGCACCGGAGGCGATGTTCGCGCCAGGCGCCACCACGGCAGACGGGTGGACCTTAGTCAAGCCTACTTCCCACCCGGCAGCAACTTGAAAGTGAGCTCCATTTCGGCTGCGACCTGTCCGTCCACCGATCCGACCGCCTTGATGCGGCCGATACCTCGTTTGATCCACAGAAGTTCGACGTCTGTGACAAGCGTGTCGCCCGGGACCACCTGTCGCCGGAACTTGACTTCGTCAATGGCTCCGATGACCGGGATCATTCCGCGATAGAGGTCTGAAGTGAGCAAGATGACGGCGCCTGCCTGGGCCATCGCCTCGACGATCAAGACACCTGGCATGATGGGCATGCCCGGATAGTGGCCTTCGAAGAAAGCCTCGTTCATGGTGACGTTCTTCAGACCTTTCGCCCGTACGCCAGGCTCAAGCTCCAAAATCCGGTCGACCAACAGCATCGGGTAGCGGTGCGGCAGCACCTGCATGATTTCAAGAACATTCATGCTGGGTCCCTAGGACGGTTCAGTGGGGGCCAGTTTATCACGGACAGCCCGGCGCTCTCCGCGTTTGTGCCTCCAGGCCTCTAGGATGATCACTAGTGCGGTGAGCAGCAGGACTCCGAGAATGACCTTCTCGAAGTTGTCCCTCACGATGGGGATGCCTCCCAAGAAATAGCCGGCGAGGGTGCACGAAAGGACCCAGCAAACACCGGAGATCACGCTCAGTGGAAAGAACCGGGCATAGGGCATCGCTTCCATGCCTGCCACAAAGGGGACGACCGTTCGAACGATCGCCAGGTACTTGCCGATGATGATGGCCTTGGCACCGTGCTTGTGATAGAACTCGCGGGCTTTGTCCAGGTGGGCTGGGTTGAAGACCTTCGAGTTCGGGTTCTTGAAGAGGCGCTTCCCAATGAGCCTCCCGATCCAGAAGTTCGTGTTGTCACCAAGAATGGAAGCGGTGACCAGAACGAAGCAAAGGAGTGTGATGTGCAACTGACCCTTCGCTGGTCCTGCGAACAGGCCGGCGGCGAGCAGGAGGGTGTCTCCGGGTAGGAACGGGCAAACGACGAGGCCGGTTTCGATGAAGATGCAGAGGGCCAGGATCGCATACGTCCAACCCTGATACGCCGCAATGACGTCTCCGAGGTACTTGTCCAGGTGAAGGACGATCTCAATGAAGCTATGGCCTGGCATCCTGCGCGATTATGTTGCTTCTACGGATTCAGGAGATCGCTCAGTTTACGTGTCTGGGCCAGACGGCGGAGTTTTTTGATCGCCTGGACCTCGATTTGCCGCATCCGCTCGCGGCTGATTTGAAGCTCTTGGCAAAGGCTTTCCCGGACTTCGGTCATTTCCGAGTCGTTGAGGCGAAGGCGGTAGTCCATGATCTTCCGCTCTCGCTCGCTCAGTTCCATCAGGACTTCGTGGAGTTCCTCGACAACCTCGGAGTTGAGCACGAGCTCTTCGGGATCGCTCGTATTGGCATCGCGGATCAAGTTACCGAGGGTCGTGTTGTCGCTCTCGCCAACACGCATGTCCAAGCTCAAAAGTTCTTGGGAGGACTGGATCATCTGTTGGAGCCGCTTCGAGCTGATCCCGAGTTCGGCAGCAACTTGCTCCGAAGTGGGTTCCGAGCCAATTTCGCGCATGACCTTTGCTCTGGCGCGCTCGATCTTCCGCAGTGTCTGCGAAACGTGTGCCGGCAGCCGGATCGCTTTGGACTTGTTGTCGATAGCCCGGCCGATGGACTGACGGATCCAGTGGGTCGCATATGTCGAGAAGCGGAAACCCTTGTTGGGGTCGAACCGTTCGACAGCATGCATGAGCCCGATGGCGCCTTCTTGGATCAAGTCCTCGAGAGGCACGGCCTTGGAGTGATACGACTTGGCGATATTGATCACGAGTCGCATGTTGGACTCGACGAGCCGCTGCCTCGACTTCGCGCAGCCCTTTTGGGCGGCGCGCGTCAACTCCAGCTCCTCCTCAGAAGTGAGAAGGGGCGCTTGCGTCAGCCTTCCGAGGTAGCTCGGAAGGTCGTCGTTGTGCTCGAAGGCCTCCGGACGAACCATGTTTTTGACCGCTCTTTTCTACGAAGCCGTAATGCGCTTCGTTTGGATCGATATCCAGAAAACACGCAATTCGCGTGCCAAAGCCACCTTTAGTGGTTTGGCGGACGCTCGTCTGCCATTACCGGATCGGTCTACTGACTATGACGTCGCACGATCTGTCAATGTTCGACCCTCGCAGGTGAATCTTTGCGTGGTTTTCCAGATTAGCCGTTCTTCTGGCGGAAGGTGGACATGAAGTCGGCAAGTACCCGGCAGCCTTCGATGGGGAAGGCGTTGTAGGTGCTAGCCCGGCACCCGCCCACGCTTCGGTGACCTTTCAACTCCATCATTCCTTCTGCTTTCGCCTCGCTGACAAACTTGTCGGTCAAGGAATCGTCGGCCAAGGTGAATGCGATGTTCATCAAGCTACGGGCCTCCTTCTGGGCGTGGCCCCTGTAGAAACCGCTTGAATTGTCAATGGCGTCGTAGATGACCTTAGCCTTGACCTCGTTGTTCTTCGCCACAGCCTCGAGCCCGCCGAAATCGATCCAATGGCGGAACACAAGACCGCACATATACATGGACCAGGTCGGGGGCGTGTTGTACATGGAGTCGTTCTCAGCCTGAACCTTGTAGTCCAGCATCGGCGGGAGTCCGCTTGGGACGCGGTCAAGCAGGTCCTCTCGAAGGATGACGATCGTGCACCCGGCTGGCCCGAGGTTTTTCTGAGCACCCGCGTAGACCATCGCGTACTTGGTCACGTCAAACGGTCTGCTCGCAATACAGCTCGACATGTCACAGACCACGGTTTGGTTGAGGGAAGGGTCCGCCAGGAAGTCGACGCCTTGGATCGTCTCGTTGGTCGTCACGTGAAGGTAGGACGAGTTCGGCGTGTAGTCCAAGGAAGCAAGGTCGGGCACGCGGTCGAACTTGTGCTCTTTGCCCGACCAGGCCGTCTTGACGTTTCCTTCGAGGGCTCCAGCCTGTACGGCCTTCTCGCCCCATGATCCCGTCACAATGTAATCGGCTGTGCCACTGCCAAGTAGGTTCTTGGCCAGCATCGTGAACTGAAGGCTGGCGCCGCCCTGCAGGAAGAGCACCTTGTAGTTGCTGGGGATACCGCACAGCGCCCGGAAATCGGCCTCTGTGCGCTCCGCGATCTGGAGGAAGTCCTTGCCTCGGTGGCTCAGCTCCATCACGCTCATCCCACAGCCGTTCCAATCAAGGAGATCTTGCTGCGCCTTCTCAAGGACGGGAGCTGGAAGGACACCCGGGCCAGCGGAGAAATTGAACACGCGCTTCGTTGCGACAGCCATGAAGGAAGTGTATCAGCATCGTGGAGGGCCGCTAGTACCGCGCCGGTTAAGGCCAGCGCCGCTCAAGCTTGCTATACCGCTTCCACGGTGCCTTCGTCGGAGCGAGGGCTGCAACCGGGACAAATCCGACGCGGCCCGCTGGTGACCCGGCTTTCAACCTGAAATCACCTCGTTCGGGATCGGCAAAGAGCGGGTCGGAAATGAGGGAGCCTTGATCCTGCCCGGTTCTCTGCCAAGCGGCAAAGTCCTTCCCAGCAAAGTCGAACGACGCGCCGTCTTCGCGCCAATAGAGGTTTGACCGCATATCGAATCCAGGCTGCTCCCAGTTCGACCCGAGGAGTTCCCCGCGCTTGAACAGGACGATGTTGTGCTCAAAAGTGAACGACAAGTGGTCTTCCTTCCGGGTTCGCATGAGCTGGTGCTCGTCGCCGAAGGCGAAGACGTTGTTGCGGACGACGTTCTCCTTCCCGTAGTGCTGGTGGAACCCGGCGCTCTTGGTCCCGAACACAACGTTGTTTTCAAGAAGGACGCCGGTGCTCCCTTCGTCGGTGTAGAGCCCCCAACCCCCATAGCTGTAACTCCTCACGTTCGAAATCCTGTTGCCTCGTACAACGGTGCCCGGTGCGACGCCGAGCAGATAGACGCCGCCCATGTCGCTCAACACGCCCTGGCCGATATCTTTGATCGTGTTGCCTTCGATCAAGTTGTGGTGTGCGCCGCTCTCGCCATAGCCCCACGACCAGCCCACACTGACGCCGGTATAGGTGAAGTCCTCGATCCAATTGTTGCGCACCGTGTTGTGGGCCGAGCTGCCGATCCAGACGCCGATCCCAGCAGGGTGCACCCTGCCGCCGCCAACAATCGTGCAGCCATCGACCGTTACGTTCCCGGTGACGAGCGCCGGATCCTTGACCAAAGGCATGAGCCCGATCTTGACGCCCCCTGCACCGAGGTCTTCAAAGTTGGAGTTCTTGATCCAAATGTCTTGACAGGACTCGCCGACATCGAAGGCATACTCCCCGCACTGGTAAACGTTGGTGGCCGCGAATAAGCAGTGGCGGGTACCTGAGAGGCGGATCGCCCCAGAGAGGTCAGCTTCGGCTTGGGGGAAGCTCCGTCCGTCACCGTCCAGGGCCCACCTGCTGCCGCGGAAGTTCAGGCCCATGACTTGGACGTGCTCGACAAAGCGCCTCTTCGATGGCTCGCCTCGGAACTCGACGCAGTAAGGAAGACGTGGTATCTCGACCTTGGTCTTCGTCGGATCTTCGCCTGGCAATGGCTGGTATGTGAGTTCGCGCTCGCGGCGGTCGAAGCACCATGTCCCAGGAACCAGCCCTTCGGGAACGTTCTCGACCAAGTAACGGTCACCTGAGCGAAGTGCGGCCCAATCGCTTGGATTGCACGTTGGCGACTTGAACATCACCGTGCGGGACGTAGGATCGATCTGTCCAGGGCGGAGCCGGGAGGCGATCCAGTTGTGGAACATCACGAACTCAGCAGAGTCATCATCCAGCCAGGTGGAACGCACGTCCCCCGGACGGTACTGGAAGCGATCGTGTCCTTTGCCTTCCGCCCTTGGCGAGGGTGGAACCGCCGCCTCTATCGTGAAATAACCTTTGAGCGGCAACCGCGCAGGCAAGCGACGCCGGCCGTCGACGAAGACTTCGCTCACGGCTGTCACCTGCGAAAGGGCTGCCCGCCAACAACCATCTGAGCCTCGCTTCATGGCAAGGCGCTGCATTCCCGAGAAGGTCGCGGGGGCGCCGACTGATCGGTAGGTGACGGGGGCCTGGACGGTGCCGCTGTCTTCGGGAGTGAGCACGAACGGCTTGTCGAGGATCTCCTCTTTGCTGCTTGGAAGGATAAGGACGTCGACGGGGCGTTTGCCGTCCTCCAGTTTGCGGACGCGGAGCCGTGCCGCCTCGAGCGTCCGCAAGGGGCCTTTTGAGCCGCGCCGCTGAACGTACTCGCCGGTCCAGTTGTCGTTGCCAGAAGGCGAAACATAGATAACGATCGGCTTGGCAAGCAAGGTCAGGGCGGCGGCAAGGATCACGGCACCTTGGCTCCGAACTTCTTGCACTCCTCGTACCGGAAGCACTCGGCGAGGTGGTCGTTCACAAGGCCGACCGCCTGCATGAACGCGTAGATGATTGTCGGACCGACGAATCCGAAGCCACGCTTCTGGAGGTCCTTGCTGATTGCTGTTGCCAGGTCGGTCACGGCCGGCACCTGGCCCATCGCAGTCCAATGGTTCTGGAGGGGACGGCCATCGACAAAGGCCCACAGATAGGTGGCAAAGCTTCCGTGCTCGCGCTGGACTTCAAGGAAGGCCCGAGCGTTCTTGACCGATGCAGCTACCTTCGCGCGATTGCGGACGATCCCCGGGTCTGTGAGGAGGCGTTCTTGGTCCTTCGATGTGAATTGGGCAACCTGAGAGGGGTCGAAATCGTGATACGCCCGCCGGTAGCCCTCACGGCGGTTGAGGATCGTCGACCAGCTCAGGCCAGCTTGTGCCCCTTCGAGGATCAGCATTTCGAAGAGATGGCGATCGTCTCGCGATGGCACACCCCACTCTTCATCGTGGTACTTCTGCATCGCCTCCGACTCAGCCCAGGAGCATCGTTTCATGACGTGACTCTACCGTCGTAACCAGGCTGTTCGGTGCGAACGTCCAAGACATCGTGATCGCCGCTCTCTTCGCTCTTGCCGCCGCTCCCTCGCTGAAGATCCTTTTCATCGGCAACAGCCATACGGCTAACTTCGACATCGCCAACCAGGTCAAGAACCTTCTCCAGAGTGGCAAACCGGCCCGCGAAGTCGTCGTCTCGACCCAGATCGGAGCCATGTTGAACACGATCGCGGACTCGAACGCAGTCTTTCAAAAGATCCAAAACGGGCACTGGGACATCGTCGTCCTGCAGGGAGCACAAGTATCGAGCTCCCATAAGTACAAGTATCCCCAGGACGGGGCGGTGACGCTTGCCAAGGCCTCGCTCAAGGCGGGCGCTCGGGTGTTGCTTTATGTCGAGTGGCCCCGGCGCGGTTGGGACGAGAGCGAGTTCACCCTTGACGTTTATCGCGAGATCAGGGCTGAGGCCAAAGGATCGGAGGTCGTGCCTGTCTGTAACGCCTGGAACATGCTTTTAGGCCGAGACAAGGATTGGGATTTGTGGGCGGGGGACGGAAACCACACGAACTTGCCGGGCTCATATCTGGCGTCGTGCGTCCTCGCGACTTGGATCGATGGTCCCGCAGCCAAGTTCACGTGGGAGCCCAAAGGAATCGGCGATTTCGGAGCGATCGCCCGTGAGACAGCGGTCAAAGTCGTGAAAGCCGCACAGCCGAAGAGTTAACGGTCCTTTCTTCTCAGCATTCTCGCCACGAAGGGCAGCCAGCAAGCGAGGAGGGTGAAGAAGGCGATTGGCCACCAAACGATCTGGTGTGCGACCACGATGGCAAGGATCATCGTCACCAGGCAAAGGACGGCCATGACCGCCGCGTGCCCGCCGAACATGGCCCAAAGGCCGTTGACCGCCCGCCGCTTCGTCACCGGCGCTTTGTTGTCGCCTAGCGCGGCAACCGTGGAGAGGACGACTCCGACCACTGCCAGGATTCCTATCCAAAAGTTCGTGAGCAAGGCGATGCCGAGCCCGGCCACCAGCAGAAGGGGCGCTGTGTTCTTCACCGCGCGGACAGGGGCGAGCATGGTGTCCATTCTACAGTCAGGTATTCGTAAAGTGGCCGCGAGAGGTTGCGTTCACGGGCTTAGGGTCTTGCCTGTGGCTACTTCGCGCCGACTTTGTGTTTCAGCAACGGTTCGAGGAACCTGCCCGTGTGACTTCCCTGTGTGGCGGCGATCTCCTCGGGAGTTCCAACAGCGACGATCTGTCCGCCGCCCGTGCCACCCTCGGGGCCCAGATCGATGACCCAGTCTGCAGTCTTGATCACGTCGAGGTTGTGCTCGATGACGAGGACGGTGTTGCCCTGGTCGACGAGGCGATGGAGGACGGTCAAGAGGCGACGGACATCGTCAAAGTGGAGTCCAGTCGTCGGTTCGTCCAGGATGTAGATCGTCCTGCCGGTGGACCGTTTGCTCAGCTCCTCGGCAAGCTTGACGCGTTGGGCCTCGCCACCCGAGAGCGTAGTTGCAGGCTGTCCCATGCGGATGTATCCGAGACCGACGTCAAGAAGGGTGGCCAGCTTGCGATGAATCTTAGGAATGGGTTGGAAGAAGTCGCAAGCCTCTTCGATGGTCATCTCGAGCACATCGGCGATGGACTTGCCTTTGTACTTGACCTCCAGCGTCTCCCGGTTGTAGCGTTTGCCCTTGCAGACCTCGCACGGAACGTAAACGTCCGGCAAGAAGTGCATCTCGATCTTGATAATGCCGTCGCCACGGCACGCCTCGCAGCGGCCGCCCTTGACGTTGAAGCTGAAGCGGCCGTTCTTGAATCCCTTCATCTTTGAGTCTGGCGTCTTGGCGAACAGCTCGCGGATCATGTCGAAGGTGCCGGTGTAGGTGGCAGGGTTGGACCTTGGTGTGCGGCCGATGGGCGACTGGTCGATATCGATGACTTTGTCGAGCTGGTCGGATCCATCCAAGCTTTCGTGCGGCGCCCATGTACCGCGCGTGCCGTAGATTTCGTACATCAGCCTCGGAAAGAGGGTGTCTTGGACAAGTGTGGATTTGCCGCTGCCGCTCACGCCTGTGACACAGACAAAGGTGCCCAAGGGAACGCCCACGTTGACGTTCTGCAGGTTGTTCCCGGTCGCCCCCTTGAGTACCAGCCAGCCGTCAGACATGTAGACGTAAGAATACCATAAAGGCTGTGCTGGGAAGAGAAAGTTTTGGAGCGGGCGATGGGAATCGAACCCACATGGCCAGCTTGGAAGGCTGGAGCTTTACCACTAAGCTACGCCCGCCGCTCCTGGTCATTGTGGAAGCATCCCTTGCGATTGTCAAGGGAAGGCCCGGACTAGGCTCAGAACCGGATGCTCACCGACCAGTAGGCGTACTTGCCACGGACGAGCCCAACGAACATAGAAGCGCCCAGGTCGGCGCCTGGCCGCGGGCTCGCGCCGAGCCGGCCCAAGTCGTAGCCAAGGCCGACGTTCCAGTTGAAGACGTCGTACTCGACAACGCCCTTCAAGTTTGGAGTGATGTTCGCGCTGGCATTGCCAAAAACGCTGTCGAAACGGTTGCTGCCACCGCCGATGGACGCATGGATTCCCTTCGGCCCCTCGTACGTGGCGACCCCGTACCAGGAGCGGCTGTTGCCCGGATCCTGGTGGTTCGGCCCTTCTCCCTGGGTGCCTCCACCTCCTCCGATGTCCTGAACGCCGATGCCGAAACGAACGGGTCCGCTCTGCCCCGGTGGCGTCCAAGTGAAGTTGGAAGCGTTGTCGAGCTTGCCACTCAGTACCATGAGAGTGTAGGTTCCTTGGCCGTACTTGCCCAGGGGTAGTCCGATCGTGAAGGCGGCGGTGCCGTTGCTGGTGGACTCGCCGCTACTGGAGTCGAGGAACCGGAACGATGAGTTCGGGCTGAGGCTTCCGGCGCTTGCTACGAGCTGCCATGGCTTCAGCGAATAGGCGATCGGGGTGCTGATGGACCATGCACCCATCGGGTCGCAAGAACCGTCGGCCCGGATTCCGTAACCTGAGCCAGGCAGACCAGACATCGAGCGGAACTGCGGGAATTGACCGGGCCCCCCGACTTGAGAAAGCGCAGCGCAAGGGAGAAGGAGGAGCGAGAGGCAGGTAGCGCGCATAGGGGGCATTATGCCGAGTCCGAGGAGGTGCAAAGGTATGATTTGTCTCAACTCCCCCAACCATGAGCACTGCCCAAGCGCCTGCTTCTGACGTCCTCGCTGCCCTCAAGCAAAAGATCGCTGACAAGACCGCCAAAGTGGGTGTTGTCGGGCTCGGATATGTCGGTCTGCCGTTTGCGGTGGAAAAGGCGAAGGTCGGGTTCCACGTCATCGGCATCGAGCAGAACCCTCGACGCGCGGACATGGTGAACCGTGCCGAAAATTACATCGGGGACGTCCACGACGAGGAGTTGCGGGACGCCGTCAAAAAGGGTCTCATCGCGGCGACCACCGGATTCGATGTCGTCCCCGAGTTGGACGTCATCGTTGTTTGCGTCCCAACGCCGCTCAATCAAAACCTGGCGCCAGACCTGCAGTACGTAAGCAGTGTCACCGCCGAAGTCGCGCGGCACTTGCGTCCCGGTCAGTTGGTCTCGCTCGAATCGACGACCTATCCGGGCACGTGCGAAGAGGTGATGCTGCCCTTGCTTGAGGCGAGCGGCCTCAAAGTCGAGGCGGACTACTTCCTTGCCCACTCGCCGGAGCGCGTCGACCCCGGCAACAAGCGATATTCCACGAAGAACACACACAAGGTCGTTGGTGGTGTCGGCCCACGGTCGCTCGACGCTGCCGTCGAGTTCTACTCTCAAACCATCCAGAACGTGATCCCGGTCTCATCGGCAAAGGCAGCTGAACTTACAAAGGTGTTCGAAAACACGTTCCGCGCGGTGAACATCGCCCTTGTCAACGAGCTGACGCTGCTTTGCGACCGTATGGGCCTCAGCGTCTGGGAGGTTCTTGACGCCGCGTTCACCAAGCCCTTCGGCATCATGCCCTTCTATCCCGGCCCTGGCGTCGGAGGTCACTGCATACCGCTCGATCCGCACTATCTCGAGTGGAAGGCGCGCGAGCTCAACTTCACCACGCGGTTCATCGGGCTCGCTGGCGAAATCAATCGCATGATGCCGGAGTTCACGGTCCGCAAGGCTGGCCGAGTGCTGAACGGCGCGGGAATCGCGTTGTCGCGAGCGAAAGTGCTGGTGTTGGGCGCTGCCTACAAGAAGGACATCGACGATTGGCGCGAGTCTCCCTCGATCGAGGTCATGCGGCTTTTGGTCGAGCAAGGCGCACGCGTCAGCTATCACGATCCGTACGTGCCATCGTTCAGTGAGCACGGCCTCGAGCTGGTCTCGACTCCCCTGGCGCCAGAAACGCTCGCGGCGGCCGACTTGGTCGTGATCGCGACCGACCACTCGTCAGTCGACTATGGCGAGGTCGTCCGGGCATCGAAACTCGTTTTGGACACCCGCAACGCGACGAAGATGCACCCGGCTCCGCATGTGACGCTCTTGTAACCCCGGCATGCAATGTGACGGAGCCCTCTTTGACGGACCTGCCAAACTAGGTGCATGCCCGACCAAGCGACCTCACAGACCGGTAGCCGGCCCTCCATTGGGGTGGTCGGAGCAGGCGCTTGGGGCAAGAACATCGTCAAGACCCTGAGCGAGTTGGGGGCATTGGGTGGGATATCGGAAGTCAGTGCCGAGCGCCGGCACGAACTGCGTGAGCAGTACGACGTCCCGGTCGTCGGCGATCCCGAAGAGTTGATCGACATCGGGCTGAACGGCGTTTGCATTGCGGCCCCTGCTCCCGTCCACCACCCGCTCGCCAAGATGTTCCTTTTGGAGGGGCTCCACACCTTTGTGGAGAAGCCGCTGACGCTCTCGGTCATTGAGGCTGAGGAACTGAACGACCTTGCCGAGCAGAACGGGCGCGTGCTCATGGTCGGGCATCTTTTGATGTACCAACCAGCGATCCAGGCCGTGAAGGAACTGATTGACAGCGGAAAGGTCGGTCGGCTCTTCTCGCTCAACCATGAACGGCTGAACCTCGGTCGAGCACGGCGGGTCGAGAACGTCCTCTGGAGCCTCGGCGTCCACGATGTGGCGGTCTGCCTTTATCTTGCAGGCGAGGCGCCCATGGAGGTCAGGGCCAGCGGGCAATGCATGCTCCAGCCAACGATCGAGGACGACGTCCGCCTCTCGCTCGAATTTCCAAGCGGAGTTCGCGGCAACATCCATTCGTCGTGGATGTGGCCCTCGATGCGACGCCGGCTCACGGTCGTGGGCGATGCAGGCATGCTTGTTTACGATGAGGTGGCTCAGACGGTCACCTTCCACGACAAAGGGATTTCTGCCGACCTCTCGAACCGCAACGATGGGGAAGCCATCGTCTTCGAGGGCGCGGGGCAGCCGTTGACCCTTGAGATGGAGCATTTCCTCGAGTGCTGTGCGAACGGAACTCGTCCAATCTCAGATGGTGTGAGCGGGCTGGAAGTCGTCCGCGTGCTTGAGCAGGCGTTTCCGTCCGACCAGGCCGCCGCCCTCGCCGCAAACGTCAGCTAGGCTTCACTTCGCCTGAGCCGTTCGAGGCCGTCCGGACCACAGGACAGTTTCTTTGCGACCGGGCTTTTGGCGTCGAGCACTCGCCAGAAGGGGCTCACGTCGGCCGGATCTTTGCCAGCTTGGATTTCTTCGAGCGCGACTTCGGCGACGATTCGAAGGAAGATCGACGTGGTGAGTGGGCATGTGCCATCGGCACCATGGACGTGTGCCAGTTCGTCCCGGAAGCGAGGCAAAGGGACTGTCGTGCCTCGAGGGATCTGGCGGAGTCGTTGGTCGATTTCGGCAGGAGTCAAGATGAGCATCTTTGCACCGGCCGCCATTCCCGCAAAGGGCCGATCAATGGTTTCGACGACCGGCTCTCTGCCGTTGTTGTACTTCTGCCTCCAAGTCTTCGCCATGGCCTGTTCAGCTCGATCTTACGACAGATACAATCGAACGATGCAACTGAGTACGGGCGTCGACCCAAGCGTATTTGTGCACGATTCGGCGTACGTGGACGAAGGCGCTCAGATTGGTGAGGGCACCAAGGTTTGGCACTTCAGCCACGTGAACCCAAAAGCAGTCATCGGGAAGAAGTGCGTACTCGGGCAGAACGTGGTCGTGATGAACAATGTGCGGATCGGTGACTTCTGCAAGATCCAGAACAACGTCTCGCTCTATGAGGGAGTGATCCTTGAGGACTACGTGTTCTGCGGGCCGAGCATGGTCTTCACCAACGTGCTCATTCCTCGCTGCGAGTTTCCCCGCGCGTCATCGGAGCATTACCTGCAAACGCTCGTCAAACACGGCGCCAGCATTGGTGCGAACGCCACCATCGTGTGCGGCGTGACGTTGGGAGAGCGATGCCTCATCGGTGCTGGTGCGGTGGTCACGAAGGACGTTCCCGCCAACGCGCTGATGGTCGGGGTGCCGGCCCGCCAGGTCGGCTGGGCGTGCGCCGACGGCACCCCGGTCTTCCTCCACGAGCTCGAGTCACCGGCCGGGGTGGCGGCGATGCTCGAACGGTGCGGAGACTTGGGTCGACAGCTCCTCGAAGCGATCGAAGCCCGGCGCTAG
Organism: Armatimonadota bacterium; assembly: GCA_018268375.1. Taxonomy (GTDB): domain Bacteria; phylum Armatimonadota; class Fimbriimonadia; order Fimbriimonadales; family Fimbriimonadaceae; genus JAEURO01. Next base: position 77,841 of record JAFDWS010000003.1, read on the forward strand.
ACAGTCAGCTCAACAAACCGGCGACTTCGATCGTCCAACCTCGTGACATCAATCTCGTACTTGTTGCCGTCGACGTCGGTCAAGACCAGCAGGTTCGGGGTCATCCAGTTCGCGTTTTCCTGCAAGCTTTGAGTGACCAGCTCCCTGTGGCCCCTGTCCGTGTCGACCGTCCAGTACGTAATTCCGAACTCAGACTTAACCATTTGGATAGCCTGGACCTTGGCCGTCAGATAGCGGCGGTGGAGTTCGTTCTCGATGATCTTCCTGGCCTCCGGTTCCAGGGTGGCGGGATCCTCGATCATCATGACCTCCTTGTCTTTGCCGTCGACGAGGGACAGAAACTTGCCAGGAAAGGACAAAGGCGAGGCCCAGACGGGCTTGACATCCAAGATGCTCCGGTTTTCCAGAGTCATGCGGAGCCGGCCTTCAGGTTCGTAGAAAATGTTCAATCGATTACTCCTAGATGTTTGGTCATAAAGAGCCAGCCGGGCCGTGCCACGAATCCGAGCCTTTGGTTCACGGCCAGCATCGGCTGGTTGAGCGAGTCGTTGTGAGTCACGATCCGTGACCGGCCCAACGCTCGGGCGAAGAGCACGCCTTTGGCTTTGAGGCCCTGCGCGATGCCAAGGCCCCTCCACTGTCGTCGTACGCCAGTAAAGTCGGTCGTCATATCGGCCACTTCGCTGTCATCCAAGGGCCCGATGGCGTGGACGCCTGCCCAGTCTTCTCCGACCAAAGCGACGATTGCCCCGTTCGGGCGGTACCACGGCGAATCGTATGTCTGTCGCGCATGGTCTTCCCAAGAGAGCCGACCGACATCTTGAGTGGCCGGCTCGTCTTCGTCGCACTCGTGCATCACGGCATAAAAGCGGCGCCGGTTTTCTTCGGTGTCACCGAGTTCTTGAAGACTCGTGAACCGCACGCCATTGGACTCGGCTTTGGCCACCATCTGCTCAATGAGCCCGGCAGGCATTGCCGAGGCATCGAGCACCGACTCGAACATCGTTCGTGACAACGAGTAGCCTCGGCTCTGAGCGAACCTCTTGCCCCGGGGATGATGGTCGGGAACAAACGCCAGCATTTTCTCACCACCGCTTTCCCTCGCAAAATCCTCGGAAACTCGCACCAAGGCCGTGCCGATGCCTTGGCCAGCTTGGTCATCGTTGACGAACAGGTTGAGGAAGAACAGACCAGGGAGCATGTCCGCTCGGCGGCGGCAATGAGCGACGCCGACGATGGCGCCATCGGACTCGACGACGAACCGCTGCCGGGGGTCGGTCGGGCTCCAGGTGTTCCAGAGTCTGACCAATTCCGACGGCGAGAGCGGTTCCGAGTCGTGCGCGTTGGCGACGCGACACACGGCTTCGGCGTCGTCCGGCATATGGACAGGTCGGACCGTCCAGGTCTGTGGCAAGGGTGTTACGCCGTCACCCCCACCACTTGGTTAATCGCGGCCTGCTTTTGCACGAGTTGGTAGAACGTGCCCTCCTTGGCCATCAACTCTTCGTGGGTTCCGGTCTCGCTGATCTCGCCCCGATCGAGAACGATCAGGCGGTCGGCGTTCCTGAGCGTGGACAGCCGGTGGGCGATGGCGAATGTGGTCCGTCCTGAGACCAACCGCTGGATCGCTTGCTGGATCTGTTGCTCGGTCTCGACGTCAACGCTCGACGTCGCTTCGTCCAAGATGAGGATGCGTGGATCGTGCAGCAAGGCGCGCGCGATCGAAATTCGCTGGCGCTCGCCACCCGAAAGCCGGGCTCCCCGCTCGCCGACCATCGTGTCGTAGCCGTCCGGCTTGGACAAGATGAAGTCATGGGCGTTGGCCGCCTTGGCCGCTTCCATGATTTCCTCGAAGGACGCGCCCGGCTTGCCATATGAAATGTTGTCGGCGATGCTCCCACCAAACAGGAACGGCTCTTGCAGCACGATGCCGATCTGACGGCGATAGTCGTGAAGGTCGAGGTCCCTATAGTCGATGCCGTCGATCGTGATCGTGCCGGTATCTGGCTCGTAGAACCTGGCGATCAAGTTGATCGTGGTCGACTTGCCAGCACCGGAATGGCCGACCAAGCCGATCATCTCTCCGGGTTTGGCCGAGAACGAGACGCCCTTGATGACCGGGTTCGATTTGTCGTAACCGAACCGGACGTTCTCGAACACGACTTCGCCCTCGATTCTGATCATCTTGCCCGGAACGGCTGGCGTTTCCGGGGTCATGTCAAGCACTTCGAAGACCCGCTCGGCACCCGCCATCGCGCGACTGAACCAGTTGTTGACCTGAGCGAACCACTGCATCGGTCCGTAAATCAGGCCGAGGTAGGAGTTCATCATGATGAACTGGCCCAGCGTCAAGGTGCCCTTCATGACGAAGTAGCCGCCGAGACCCCACAGGATCAACGTGCCGAGCAGGACACAGAAGACCATGAGTCCGAACTGCGACTGCCACGTTTGCTCGCTGAGCATGGCGGCGTCGCGCCATTCGTGGTTCCGCTTGACGAACCGTTCGTACTCGTCGTTCTCTTTGACGAAGGCCTTGACAACTCGGATGCCGCTGAGCGACTCGTTGAGGTGCATGTGAAGGCGCGCCATCTTTTGGCTGACACGATGGAACAGGTTGCCCAGCGGCTTCCAGATCCTCATGCTGAGATAGAGCAAGATCGGTATCGGTGCCAGGATCGCCAGGGTGACGATCCAGTTCGTCGCGAACAGGAATCCGAGCACTCCAAGGACGAGGAGAGCGTTGATCCAAAAGAACGGAAGGCCGTCCACGAGGAAGAACCAAAGCCTTTCGGTGTCGTTTGTGACGCGACTTGCAATCGCGCCAACGGGCCTCTTGTCGAAGTACTTGACGCTGAGGAACTCGACCGCGCGATAAACGGAAGACCGGAGGTCCGCTGCCATGCTGGCAGCCAGATAAGCGTTGGTGCGGCCGGTCAGGATTTGGAGCCCGGCGCTACCGAAAGCCGCCACCAGCCAGAACATCACCCAAGTCAGGAGGTTCGGTGTGGTGAGCGTGCGTGACGTGAGCCCGTCAATGACGTGGCGCTGGACTTGCGCCGGCACGAGGTTGAGGGCAGTACTGCCTACCGCGAAGCATCCGAGCAGCATCGCTTGCTTCTTATAGGGCTTGAGAAAGCCAGCGACGCGAAGCAGAGTACGCCCGCGCTTGATGCAGGAAGGACAGATGCCGTCCTTTTCCGGCAAGAGGCGGCCGCAACTCTTACAGCGGTCTTGCTCGACTGCGAGGTCAATGGAGAACTCTTGCCCTTCTGCGAGTTGTTCGATGCCGCGGGCAGCCTCGGAGAACTGGTGTGCCGAGCCAAGCGAATACGTGACGGCAATAATCTCCTCGCCGCTCTTGAGGCGCAGGAGGAGCCGGCCACCGCTACTCAGCGGCTCGTGGCGAGCCTTGGCGATGTCCTCGATGGGCACCCGCAACAAGGGGGCGCCACCGGGTACGGCCACGGTGACTTCGGACGCCGTCACGGTGAGGTGGCGCGTCCCGTAGAGCGCGTCTTCTGTCAGATCCGCCGTGAGTTCGATCAGCGGCGCTGACGACAAAGACACCTCAGGGGAGGTTTCTTTTGACAACATGTATTGGATTGGATCGACGGTCGGCCCGATTGGGCAGCTAGTCTTGGTGCCCGGGGTAGGGGTCGGTCGCTTCAGCGCGAACGGGGCACGGATCCCTTACAAAAAGTCGGCTCCTGGGCGGCTCAGGAACATTCATATTGGCATTGACCCTTTACCAGGGCCTAGGACGTGTGAAGCCGCGCATGGAACAGAAGGAAATACCAGCCACTGCTAGTATTTTTACCTGAATCGTCACCATCATCCCCCCCCCCGCAGGAACACGGCTAACATGCTACTGTGGAAACAAGGCGAAAACCAAAGCTGTTGGCAGCAGCCATCGTCTTAGTGGCTTCATTCGCTTGGGTTAGTGTCCTCTATCAAGGCGTGACGGCCAGGGCCCAATCGGACGCCGTTTGGCGCAAAGCCCACGCGAACGCAAAGGTCATTGCCCCCGCCGGGAAGTGCGGATGCGAAAAATAAATGCGTTTACTCTGACCGAAGTCATCATCGCCATCGGTATCTTGGTCACGTTGGTTGCGCTTTTGTACCCTGCGTTGACAAGCGCGAAGGAAAAGGGTATTGAGGCATCCTGCGCAAGCAGGCTTCGTCAAATTCGTGTTGCACTGATGCTTTACGGCGAGGACTACCCGGGCTACAAGAGGGTATCCCCAACCGTGGATGTTCCTTGGCAACCCATGTGGTTGTGCCAGGTTCTCCTACCCTACCTAGGTAACGACAAGATGGCCCTTCATTGCCCCGCAGCTCCTCCATGCGCCGTGAAGTACTGGGAAAGCACGTATGAGTGGAGTGCACTGGGCCTGAACACCAACGGTGACCCGAGGTATCTCAAATGGCAGGAGGAACTGGACAGGCGTTACGAAGACGCGAACCACCCTTATCCCCTTGTCAAATGCGTGAACCACGACGAGGTCTTCTATTATCCCTCGGAGCGGCACCTGGCGCAAGAGTTCAACCCGCCCTTCGTGATCCGCTTATACGAGGCCGGCAATGTAAAGGCTGGTCGAATGCAAATGGGTAGGGGTTTCTTGTTCGCCCAGGCCTGCGCTCATTGATGAGCCGGACGACGATTTCTCTTCTGAAGGTGAAAACTATGCTGAATACACTTCGAGCCAAAACACTCTTGGCCGTGATGATGGTTAGCTTCACCATGGCCCCGAGACTTGTTATGTCTGACTGTTCTAGTCAGACGTGCGCCGACGTCACATATAGTTGCGGCGGTTGTACAAAGACCTACACCGAGCAGTATGCCTGCTGTTGCACGACAAGTGATGGAGGTTGTTGCGCCTATACTTGCAAGAACTTCACTTGCGCCGGGCTCGTGCCATGCCCAATTTACAGTGGCACCGATGCTATCGGCGGCGCTTACACTCCACTTTCGTCCTGTGTCAACGGCGCATGTTCCTTTAGTCCGTGATGACCGCCCGAAGACTGAGGGCCTGCCTGCTCCTTGGGGCAGCGCCGGCCGTGATTATTGGTTCGCTTATTTGGTGGCTTCGTCGTGATAGCGGCGAAGCTGCCATCGAGCGGTTTCGGGGTGCCGTGGAGCACCGTGAATGGGCTACTGTCTACGACCTGGCCCCATCCGAAGAGATGGCAACGCGGGGCATTTCAAAGACTGCTTTTGTGTCGCTTTGTGAGGAACTCACTTCGGATCTGCCCCGCGGTGCGACGGACAAGCTGGTGGTGGAGGAGAACAAGAGGGTGTCAGAGAGCGCAAAGCCCGGCCATGTCTACAGCTTGTTGGTCTTCACTCAGTATCCCCTTGTTGAGGGCCACCGATGCGAGTATGGAGCCGTCGCTTCGAACACCGTCAAGGGCTGGAAGGTGAGCACCGGAACACTTCCCATCTTCTTTTCCCGAATTCATAACCTGCCGGAAAAGGAGCGCGCCCAACGCATGCTTGCCGCCCTGCGTAATGCCCATGTCGAGCAGTATCCGGTGGCGAAGGACCGGGCGCTCTACTGCTCAGGGATCGAACGGTACTTAGGCCCCGATGGAGAGCGCGGGGACATGTTCAGGCCCTGAAGCAGAACGAGCCACCACTAGTCAGCCTGATAAGAGTCGATCTCGGCGACGGCCTCGTCGCCTTCCCACACGACCGCAGTGGCAGGAACGGGCGGAGCTGTCTTCGCCCAAGCGAACTCCATAAGGAAGGCGCGCACTGCTTGCTCATCGCCGGCAACGCAGAGCCTGTCGAGCTCGGCCAATTGAGACCGCAACCATTCGGGGTCCACGCTCGACGTGTTCTTGACCATATGGATTTTCTCGTGGTCGCAGGGAAGTAGGTCTTCGGCGTCGTGGGAAAGCTCCTCATGGATTTTCTCTCCCGGCCGGATTCCGGTGAACTTGATTTCGATGTCTTGTCCAGGCACAAGCCCGTGAAGCCTGATCATGTCCTTTGCCAATTCGACGATGGAGACAGGGTCGCCCATGTCGAGGATGAAGATCTCGCCCTTCTCCCCCATCGCGCCGGCTTGGACAATCAACTGGACTGCCTCGGGGATGGTCATGAAGAAACGGGTCATCTCAGGGTGGGTGACGGTGACCGGCCCCCCGCTTAGAATCTGCTTCTTGAGTGTCGGGATCAGCGACCCCCGGCTTCCCAGAACGTTGCCAAACCGGACAGCGGCAAAGCTCGTCTCGCTTTGGCTCGCCGTCGCCGACAGGATCATCTCTGCCACCCGCTTCGTGGCACCCATCACGTTCGATGGCTTGACCGCTTTGTCGGTGGAAACGAGGATGCAGCGTTGCACACCGTACTTGATCGCCATCTCGACGAGGTTCAAAGTTCCGAAAACGTTGTTCCGGACGGCCTCGATCGGCACTGGTTCCATGAGGGGAACGTGCTTGTGGGCAGCGGCATGGAAGATCACGGTCGGACGGTGGGCGGCAAAGACGCGGTCGAGGGCGTCGCGGTCACGGATATCGCAAACGACGGGCATCGGCTGGAAGATGTTGCTGTGGCGCAGCTCCTGGTCGATTTCGAAAATGCTGTTCTCGCCCTTTCCAAGTAGGATAAGGCTGGCGGGCGAAAGGGAACTCACCTGTCTGGCGAGTTCGGCACCGATGGAGCCACCACCGCCGGTGATGAGTACGCGCTCCCCGCTCAGGTAGCGGGCGACGGGCGCCATTTCTTTTGTCACGGACGCGCGCTTGAGCAGCTCCTCGACGCTGACCTCGCGCATGAGGTTCAGAACGTCCGAGCCCCCGCGGACAAACCGGGACAACGGCGGAAGCGTGCTGACGCGCGCTTTCGTGGCGATGCAGGCGTGGAAGACTCTGCGCAGTTCCTCTTCAGAGGCCTCCGGGAGCGCGATCCAGATCTCCGCGACGTTTTGTTCGTCGCAGATCTGGCGGATGTGTTCGAGGCCGCCGAGGATCGGGATGCCGTGGATGGTGGTCTTGTGGAGCCTCGGGTCATCGTCGATGAATCCGACCACTTGGCTGTCGCTGCTCTCGGTCCGAACGATCTCCCGAAGAAGGGACTCGCCCAAGTCTCCCGCGCCAACGATGAGGATGCGCCGTTGATTGCGACGGCTTGGTCGGGCCGTGACGAACGCCCTCGCTGCCACCAGGCGTTGATAGACGCGGCACAGGGCGAGGAGCCCGGAGGAGAGGAAGCCGACCAATACCGGGGCGGTCCACACGTTTGTGGCTGGGGCGGGAGCGTTGGACAAGAATGTGACGAAACGCAGGGCGAGCGCCAATCCCAGTCCGACGGTGCCGATGTTAATAAGGTCGACGACCCCCAAGAAGCGGGCGTTGATCCGGTAAAGCCTTCTCCACCAAAGCAGAAGGAGGGCTGCGCCGTTGACGGGCAGGGCAAAGTGGAGGCCGAAGGTCAGTAGCCCGCCGGGGAATTGAAAGTCTCGTGTAAGACCGACGCCCATGAAGAGGGCGACATTGATCAAGAACAGATCCGCCAGGATGATCCCTGACAGGCCGATCCACCGGCGCCGCGCTACTTTTGTTCTTCCCTGCATATTGAGCAAACCATCCTTAGTTCGATCGCCTCCAGCGATCTTACCAGTCTAAGAACCTTCAAAAGAGACGATCAAAGAGAACTAAATTCGGCAAGAACCTAAGAAGGTCTTGCAACGAAGTGCCAGAAATTTGATCCACAAACACAATGTCGCCAGCAGCAATCTCCGGGTTTTGGGTCAGGTCGCCTTTCTTGATGAATTCATCTAAGTTGTAGCGTTTGGCACTGAATTTCCCATGCCCGTCGGGCCGCATTAAGACGATGTTTCTAAACGTGCCGCGTTGGGCCAAACCTTCGCCAGCGGCGACAGCGTCCGATAAGCGCACCTGTTTGGAGTCAGGGATCAACTTTCGTCCCGGTCGCATCACAAACCCGAGGAGTTGGTAGTCGTGGACGTTCTCGGAAACATAGATGAAGTCCCCTTCTTTGATCGGCATGCCTGGATCAGTGCCGCCTTGGACGAGAGACCGAGCGTCGACCACAGTCACTTCACCGCTCCTGAAGAGCAGGGTGCGCTGAAGCGTACCGGTCGGCGCGACGCCTCCCGCGGCTTCGACCGCGGCCAAGAGGGCGGCGCCATCCCTGACCTTAACGACGCCAGGCTGCTTCACGAATCCGCCTACGCTAATCTTCACCTCTTGAGGTGCCACGACCGTGAGGGTGTCGCCTTGTTCAAGGGCCCAGTCGTCGCGCGCGAGCACGTCGGCCCAAGGGCGTGTCCAAGTCTGGTCTCCACGGCGCAGACTGACTTTGTACTCGGCGGCTGAGAAGACGGTCGTGTCGATGCCTCCAGCCGCGGCCAATGCGCGTGCGGCTCCGTCATCGGGCTGCACCCTCGTCAAGCCCGGCGTGCGGACGTTGCCGAGGACCCAAACGCTCTTCGATGCGGCCGGCAACAAGGCCAGCACGTCTCCGGCTTCCAAATGGACGTTTTGGGACTCGTCCCCTTCTCGCACGAGTTTGACCAAGTTGATGGCTCGCGCAGATTGGCCAGCGTGATAAAGTTTCGCCGAGTAAGAATCGAGCGGCCCTAAGGTGTTGTACTTAGCGACGACCTGCCGGACGTCGAGCCCGGGCGTCCATGGCACTGCACCGTCAGAAATCCTTTCCGCGACCACGTAAACGTATTGCGGCAGTTCCAACTTGAGAATCACCGTGACGTTCGCGTCCCTGATGAATTCCCTGGCCCGCTTTTGGATCAGTTGCTGAGCTTCGGGGATCGTCTTGCCCGCGACGTCGAATCGGCCGAAGACCTGGACAGTGATGCTGCCATCGGAGGAGACGACAAAGTCGCCTGAATACTGCAGCAAGTTTGCGGTGACGATGGTGAGAGTGTCGCCAGCCTTGATCTTCGTCGCGGCCTGGCCCATGGCAAGGGCCGCAAGCCACACAAGACCAAGGACGACGACGAGCCGACGCACCGCGAAAGAATACCTGTACGGGACGCGCGACCCAGCAAGGTTGACGGGAGCGGACGCGCATGCGGGATAATCCAGCGGGCACCCGTTGCAAAGTCGCTCCCAAACCCTTGTCAGGCAGATTCTCGCAGTCCTTGGTGCGACGGTTCTCGTCGCTGGCTTGGCCTACTTGATCGCCAGCCTTTTGCCGAAGGTCTTCGCCAGCGAGCAAGTGTTGCTCTTTCCCGCCGCCCAGTCCGCGACTGCTTCGCTCGCTCAGACTTTGATTTCCAGCGGCGGCGGCACGTCCTCGGATCCAACAGCGCAGAGTTTCGGTAGCGACCTGAGCTTTCCCAAAGTCGGCGGCTTTCCGACCTCCGCGACAGCGATTTTGGAAAGTCGAAGGTGCCGCGAATACGTAACCGAGCGTTTGGGGCTTGCGCAGAAATGGCACCTGACGCCTTCGCGGACACTTGACGAGCTCAAGAGGCATGTGAACGTCCGGACCGATGACAACGGGTTGCTTGTCATTGGCACGCAGGCAGAGAGTCCAGAGCTTGCCCGCGACATTGCGGCGACGATGTACCAGTACTTGACCTCCGACTCCGTCGAACTGACGTTGAACATCAGCAAGCGGAACCGTAAAGCTTTGGAGGCCAGGCTGAAAAAGAGCGGCGAGTCCGTCGAAGAAGCCAGACAACAGTTCGTCAGGATCGCACTTCAACACCCCTATTTCGACCAAGGGCCGCTACAGGACCTGCTCGTTGACGCTCTCAAAAAACAGCAAGAGGCGAAGACGGCCATTGCCGCAGCCGACGCGAAGATCTCTGGCTTTGAGGCCCGGGCCCGCCAGGCCATGGCTTCCGGAATGGATGCGAACGCTCTTCGCGCCTTGCAAGGCGGGGCCGAGGATCGCACGGTCGAACCCCTGATCGAAGACCTCCACAAACGCCGCCTGGAGCTTGAGGACGCGAAGAAGACGTACACAGATAAAAGCCCTGAGTTCCGCGCAGCACTCGACCGTGCGAAGGCGGGAGAGAGCGCCGTGCGCAAGTCGGTCGAGGAGAGCAAGCGCGCGCTCGACAACAAGACGTTCGCGCCCCTCGTCACCGCACGTGCCGAACTTGACGCGCTCCGCAAGACCCAGGGCGAATGGGACAGGGCGCTCGGAAGTTACAAGCTTATGGCGGCGAAGACGCCTGGTGACGCTACCCAAGTCAAAATCGCGCAGGCCGAGTTTGACGCCGCACTGAAGGCTGAGGGCTTGCTCCAGGTCCAGCTCAGCCAAGCGACCCTGGCGGAAGAGGGAGATCCTTCTCGCTTCGAAGTGATCGACGAGGCTGTCGCAGACCCCGACCCGGTGTCCCCGCGAAAGGGTCTGATTGCGGGAGCGGCCGCGTTCGCAGCTTTCGCCTGCGGACTCTGGTGGGTCGCCCGCCGCCGCATGGTGTTCCTGGACTGATGGCTGAGTGGCGTCGCGGTGAGTACGAAGTCACGACCGAGAGGCACGACTTCGAACGTGTCGCCCGGTTCCTCCGGAGTTCTTACTGGGCGTCACAACGAGACGAAGACACCATCCGTGCCTCCATAGAACACTCGATTCTGTTCTCGCTGTACAAGGGAGACGAAATGCTCGGTATGGCCCGTGTGGTCACGGACGGGCACACTTTCGCATGGCTGTGCGACGTCTTTATGGACGAGGCAGCCCGCGGCCAGGGTCTCGGAACATGGCTTGTTGGCATCGCACTCGACAGCGGGCTCACAGGCCCGCACACACGCTGGCTGTTGGCCACGCGTGACGCGCACGAGCTTTATAAGAAGTTTGGGTTGGAGCCCTTGGCCCTGCCCGAAAGGTTTATGGCCAGCGGGTTTAAACCGAAGTCGATGGACTGACTTCTGGCATTGGATTGACGGCGGCGTGGGAGGACGGCTTCAAACTCGTCACAACCTCGGTCGAGCCAGGTGGCGGCGTCGGGACCAAGGGGTTTTGCCTGCTTGCAGCGGCGACCAAATCCGCGGGCGCACCGCGGGATTCCAGGACCTTCACGACACCTGCAAGCGCCTTGGGCTTGTCGAGTATCGCCTTCGCTGTGAGTGCGATCACGCGGAAGTGCATTCCCAAACTGTGGTTGCGGAGCGTGAACAACGCAAGACGGCTCTTCCACGGTCGGATCAGTTGGTTGTAAGCCAGGTCCGGGTCTTCCCTGTCCTTGAGAATCTCACCTTCGTCACTGAAGACAATGCTTGCGAGGTCGGTGATGCCGGGCAGCACGGATAGCATCTCCTGCTCCTCAGGCGTGTAGAGGTCGACGTCTGATCTGACCTGAGGGCGTGGACCGACAAGGCTCATCTGGCCGACGAACACGTTCCAAAGTTGGGTCAGTTCATCGAGTTTGAACTTGCGGATCACCTTTCCAAGCGGAGTGATGCGACGGTCTCCCGAAGCCGTGGAATTGACGCCGCTCTTGTCCGCGTTGACGACCATGCTCCGGAGCTTGACCATCGTGAACGTGCCCCCGCCACGCGCCACGCGCGCTGCGAAGTAAAGAGGGTTCTTTCGGTCTTGAGCCCAGACGAGAACCATGAAGACGAGGAGAATCGGTGACAGAAGGAGAAGGGCGACGAGTGCGATCAGGAAGTCGACGAACCGAATCACAGACTCACGAGGATACCGTCGAAAGTGAGAGCATCTCTCGCGCAGCCAAAAGGATTGATTGAGAATCCATGCCGTAGACCTTACGAAGGTACTCCTGACTGCCAACGACGCTACTGAAGCAAGACCGGAGGCCAATGCGTTTGAACGCCCGCGGCGCCACGCCAGCATCAAGCAGGGTCTCGGCCACCGCCGACCCCAGTCCGCCATCGAGTGTGTGCTCTTCCACCGTAACAATCCCGCCCGTCTCTTGAGCTGCTCTGAGGACAGCCTCCTTGTCCAGCGGCTTGACAGTGTGCATGGACAGAACTCGACAGCGGTGCCCTTCGGAGCGGAGGTGCGCTGTTGCGTCCAAAACCTCCTGGACGATCCCGCCACAGCTCACAATGGTCAGGGCGTCTCCCTCCTCGAGCACTCGGGCTTTGCCAAGCGCAAAATCCCGCTTCGAGCCCTCACTGGTCGTTGCATGGCTCTTGTCGAGTCGCAGATAGGCTGTCCCGGGTTGCGCGACGAGAGCGCGAGTTGCCTCTTCGGTCTCCCAGAGATCGCAGGGTGCGACGACGGTGATGTCTGGCAGGCTGCGTAGGATCGCAAGATCTTCGGTCGCGTGGTGGCTGATGCCGAGCGCGCCGTAGCTGAATCCGCCCCCAATCCCGACCACCTTGACGTTGGCATTGTGATAGCAGGCGTCGTTTCGGATCATCTCAAGCGGTCGAAGGATCGGAAAGTTCGCGATCGAGTAAGTGAAGACTGTCCGACCTCCTAAGGCAAGGCCGGTCGCGAGAAGCGTCATGTTTTGCTCGCTGACGCCAGCATTGAGGAACTGGCCCGGCAGTTCCTCCGCGAATTTCATCAGCACTCCGAACCCAAGGTCGCCCGTTATGAGCATCACCTTAGCGTCCTTACGGGCGATTTCGGTCAGCTGGCGAACAAAGGCGTCCCTCAAGACTCGACTCCTAGCTCGCGCTGAGCCGCCTGGTACTCGTCGCCTTGTGGCGAGCGATAGTGCCAGAGCACGGTGTTCTCCATGAAACTGACCCCTTTGCCCTTTGTCGTATGGGCGATAACTACTAACGGTTTGTCCTCAGGAGGAGTCGAGAGGGTGTCCGCCAACGCGCCGTGGTCGTGGCCGTCGCATTCTCGAACCTCCCAACCGAACGCGCGCCACTTTTCGGCGAATGGTTCAAGGCGGAGTGTCTCGTCCACTGGTGCCAGCGATTGGATCTTGTTGTAGTCGACAACGACGGTCAAGTTGGCCAGCTGATGATGGCCAGCGAACAGGATGGCTTCCCAGTTCGAACCTTCGTCGCACTCTCCATCGCTGATGACGACATAGGTGCGCCAATCGGCTCCGTCCAGTTTGGCTCCGTACGCCAAGCCTGCCCCGACTCCGAGGCCGTGGCCCAGCGAGCCCGTCGAAAGTTCGACACCGGGAATGCCCTTGTGAGAGACATGGCCGCTTAAGTCGCTACCGTCTTGATAGTGAGTTTTCAGCTTCCCTACCGGGAAAAAGCCCGTCTCAGCGAGGGCGGCGTACACGCAAGCGCCGGCGTGCCCCTTGCTCAGGATGAACCGGTCTCGAGCGGGCCAATCAGGCCGCTGAGGATCGACCCGCATCGCCCTTCCGTAGAGGACGGCGACAATGTCGGCCATGGACAGGCCCGCGCCCACGTGGGACGAGTTGCCCAGGTGGGTCATCTCGACCACATGGCGGCGAATTCTGAGGGCGAGCGGCCGGGTGTCGGTCACGAGCGCGTATAAAACTCTCGGATTTTGTCAACGACGTAGCGGACGTCGTCGTTGCTGACGAAGAGGTTGCAGGGTAAGAGCAAGCACCGCTCGAACATCCGCTCGGTCTCTGGTAGCGACACCTTGAAGCCCAGTTGCTCCCATTGGTGAACGGCTTTGCCTCCCCACTGGATCAGAGTGCCGATCCCGTTTTCTTTGAGGAACGTGCGCAGGTCGTCGCGGCGGTCGGCTTCGATCTCGTAGTTTTGGTACACGTCAAAGTGGTCCTTGTCGCTGTCGGGAGCAGGCGGCAAGGCGAGCTGGGGAAGATCTCGAAGTCCAAGGTCGTAGATCGAAGCGACCTCTCGGCGTCTGCGAATGGTCTCGTCGTAGTCCTTGAACTGCAGATTGAGGATCGCCGCCTGCAAGTTGTCGAGCCGGAAGTTCATGCCCCACTGCACGACTTCGCCCGTCTCATCATCGCGGCCATGGTCCCGGTAGAGCTTGGCCTTGTGGGCGACTTCGTCGTCATCGGTGACCAGGGCGCCCCCGTCGCCAAAGCACCCAAGGATCTTCGCCGGATAGAAGCTGAAGGTTCCCGCTACTCCAAACGTTCCCGCGAACTTTCCTTTGTACTTTGAGCCGAGTGCCTGCGCGCTGTCTTCAACGATCTTAAGGCCGAACTCGTCTGCAATTTCAAGGATAGGGTCGAACGCGCACGTACGGCCGTTGAGGCTGACGGGCATGATCGCCTTCGTCTTGCTTGTCACCGCCTTACGAATCGCCTGAGCATCGATCAGGTGGTCGGGGCCGCATTCGACCGGGACGGGGGTCGCGCCCGCCCAGTGGATCGAAGACGGCGAGGCGACAAACGTGTGGCTGGGGAAGATGACCTCGTCGCCAGCCCCAATGCCCGCGCACTTCAAGGCAACGATGAGGGCGTCCGTGCAGTTCGACAGCCCGATCGCATGCTTGACACCAAGATAGTTGGCGAGGGCAGCCTCAAACTCGAACAAGTCCTTCTGGAGGATGAATGCGCCGCGCCGAAGGACGTCGGTGATGACTGCCGTGAACTCCGCCTCTTGCCGCCCGAAGAAAGCCGGGTATTCGAAGAAAGGGACAGTGCGAACCGACACGGACAAAGACATGTGACCTTCAGGATACCAAGACGGCTAAGCGACCCTTCACGCGTCCCCAGCCGGGACCTCAAAGACGTAGATGCGACTCGTCGTCCCCTTGTGGATCTCTGTCGTCGCCGCCAGCTTTGCCCCTCGCTTTTCATAGAACTGTTGCGCGGAGACCTGCGACTCACCCGTAACGATCCTGATCGTCTGGACGCCGCGTCGCCCGAATTCAGCGAGCAAGGCTGCAAAGAGCCGCCCGCCGACTCCCGTGCCCTGGGTCTCCTTCCGGACGCAAAAGTTCAGGATTTCTGGCTCAGGAAGATCGTCAGACCGCTTTTTGTTGGGATAAACGAGTGTCTCGACGATCCTCTTCAGCCTCGCTGGCGAAAACAATTTCGGGGCGAGGGTCAAAAACGTACCGAGACCACCCGTCCTTGCATAGTCTTTGTAGACCCGTCCCGTGTCGGTGGCTCCGACAATGAAGCCGAGCAGCCGATCGTCCTCGAACGCCCCGAGGCAGAACGCGCTCGAGGAACCCGAAATCGAACGGTAGAGGCGCGAGAGGAATTTGTCGCCGAACTGGCTGAGAAAGCCTTCCGTGATCTCGTTGCGGTGGACCGCAGCCATCTCGTCGAAGACCAATGGCGTGCTGGTTGGATCGATCGGGCGGATTTCCACTACAAGTCTCGAAGGAGTTCCATGGCTCGGTCAATATCTGACTGGTTCACCTTTTGGTTGACAGGAAGGGACACGATTTGGGCCGAGAGGCTCTCAGCCCGCGGGCAACTGCCTGGCTCGTAACCGACCTGCTTCCAATCAGCAGCGGAAAGCGGGTGGATCGGCGTTGTGTACCAGTCGGCGATCTCGACGTTGCTTTCTTCCGCAATGGCCAGTAGCCGCTCTTTGTCCTCGGCGAACAGGGGCCAGCGCGCATAGACCGGGACCGCGCCTTCGGGAACGAGCGGTCGCTTGAGCCGCTGGGACAAGGGGGCAGACTCGTACTTGGCGACAATCTCCCGCGCTCTTTCGACGAGTTGGCCCGCTTCGACAAGTTTGGCTCGGAGGCGTTTCCTCAGAGGCGCGGACATCCGGTACCCGAACTCCTCGGAAACGCCCTCGGTCGCGTGATAGTTGCCTTCTGCCACCCCGGATTTGGACAGGGCCCGGAACCTCCTCCGGGTCTTCCAAAACGATGAAGGGCTGTACAGGCGGTTGAAGGCCGCGTACATCAGCTGGACCTTCAGCACAGAGACGAAGGGTGGCTCGGACGTCGTGTGCCAGATCGACTCAACTCTCTGCCTGAGGTCGCGGTCGTTGAGGACGGCGCTTCCTCCTAAGCCGGCGATGATCGGCTTCCCCCACTCGAAGGAATAGAAGGCTCCAACACCAAATGTACCCACCAATTGGTTGACATAGGTCGAAGCGAACGTGTGGCAGCAGTCCTCGACCAAAGGCAGTCTGCTCCCGGCAAGTGCCTCTTTGATCGAAACGATCTGGGCGGGGATGCCGAACGTGTGTTGCAGAATGACGGCCTTCACTTGCGGGCCGAGTTTGGACGCGAGGTCGGTAGGGCACATATTGACCCCTCCTTCCTCAGTGTCTACGAACACCGGGCTCGCGCCCGTGGCCATGATGCCTTCCGGGACGGCCAGGCAGGTGAACGCTTGGGTCAGAACCTGGTCCCCCTTTCCGACGCCGAGAGCCTTGAGGATGGCGTACATCGCGACCCGACCTCGATAAAAGGTCAAGTGAGGCAGTTCTCGCACGACGTCCATTCAGCCTCTTAAGACTTCTCCTTCGTCCTCTTCGATTCAACCGCGTACACGAGCGCCGCCTCGAAAACCTTTCCCAGCTTCGCAAGGTCGTGCCTCTCCTCGACGTACGCGCGTCCGTTCGCGGCCATTTGCTCCAGCCTCTCTCTGGCCGTCTCAGCCAGTGACACCGCACCCTTCGCCAGCGACTCTGGGTCATCGACGGTGACCGTCACTCCTGCGTCGGCCTCTTCGACCGGGTTGTTCGCGGCCTTGACCGCATAGATGACCGGGCGCGCGGCACCGAAATAGTCGAAAAGTTTGTTGGGGCTGACTCCCCAGCGGAAGACTGGCGATTCCTTCAGGATCAGCAAGCCCGCGTCCGCCCTCGCCAGCTCTTCGCTGATCCGAGATTTAGGGAAGGGGCCGTCGAACTCGACGTTTGTCAGTCCCTCGATTCGAGCGCGCTCGACGAGCCTTGGCTTTTCGCCTCCGTCGCCGATCAATCTGAACTTAACCTTTTGGTCAAGTCCAGCCTCTCGGAGGAGGGCAGCCGCGTCGAGAACGGTGTCAAGGCCGTTGGCGACACCGTGGATGCCGGCGAAGACGACCGTGTAGACCTCGTTGTGAGGCAGCGGACTGGGCGCGGGCAGGTCGGGCAAGTAAACGCCGTTCGGGATGGGGAAGACGGCGGCGCGGTCGAGCCCTTTGCTCACGAAGTAGTCGGTCGCCGCAGGCGGGAGGGTGACGACGGAGCCAGCTCTTCGACAAAGATGGTCTTCAATGGCTTGCATCACGAGGATCGCAGGATGACGGGGAGAGAGTCGGCCCATCTCTACGAGGCTCTGCGGCCAGATGTCACGAACCTCGAAAACAAAGGCAGCGTCGTGCCGGTCGGCGAGGCGCTCGGCCGCGTAAGCGCCGAACAAGTGCGGGTTGGACCCGACGACCACATCAGGCGCATCGAGTCCGTTCAGTACGGGCGAGTTGGCGACGGCCGCGGCGAACGAGAGCATGCTGACATAGCGCTTCACAGTCGAGCCTGGGTAGGCGGGCGTCCGGTGCCATGCAAAGCGCACGCCCTCAACGTCTTCGACAAGCGTGTCGCGGCCCTCGGATAGGCGGGTCTCCCGCCGTGTCCAGTGATTAAAACTAGAGGCGACCAGCGTTACATCATGACCAGCGAGCCGAAGCTCCTTGGCGAGTGCGAAGGGCCGCAGACCTCCGGGCTCGCTCGGCGGCACCGCGTATTGGTTGACGATCCAGACTCTCATCGTCCGGCCATCACCAAACGGCCCGCTTTGAGTGCCTCGACGATCTTCTCCGCAGCCTTGCCGTCCCCATAAGGGCTGCCCGGGCGGCCACGACGTCCAAACGAAGCCAAGACAGCCCTGCTGACCTCCGCGCTCGAAGATGGCGGTTGCAAAATGTTCCACCCCATGTCGACCAACTCCACCCACTCGGTCTCGGTACGCAAAGTGACGCACGGCACCCCATGAAAGTAGGCTTCCTTCTGCAGACCGCCGGAATCCGTGGCCACCACGCCTGCGTTCCTTGTCAAATGGGCCATGTCCAGGTAGCCGACAGGCTCAATGATCTCAAGACTCGGAGTCGTCAAAGACAGGTCTGCGATCGCCTTCTTCGTCCTCGGGTGCAGCGGCAAGACGACCCTGCGCCCCGTTCCCGCGAGCCCTTCAAAGATCGCCCGCAGTGAGTCGGGATCGTCGGTGCTCTCAGCCCGGTGGACCGTGGCAAGGACGTAGGTGCCGGACTCCAAATCGAGCCCTTGAACGCGAGCCGAAGGCTCCGCGTCCCTTGCCGCCAAAGCGGCGTCGTACATGACGTCGCCGACTTCGATAACGCTCGCTCCTGATATGCCTTCCCGGGCCAAGTTACCGACCGCGACCGCCGTCGGTGCAAAGCAAATGTCGCTCAAATGGTCGGTGACGATGCGGTTGAATTCCTCTGGCATGCGCCGGTTGAACGAGCGAAGGCCGGCCTCGACGTGGGCGACAGGAACGTGAAGCTTTGCCGCGGCCAACGCGCCTGCAGTTGTCGAGTTCGTGTCGCCATAGACCAAGACCCAATCCGGTCTTTCGCCAAGGAGCACGCTTTCGATCCCCTCGAGCATTCGGCCAGTCTGAGCACCGTGGCTAGCCGATCCGACCTCCAAGTTATAGGCAGGCGCCGGAATCTGGAGTTCACGGAAAAACTGATCCGACATCGCGTCGTCGTAATGCTGGCCTGTATGAAGGATCTTCTCCTCGACTCCGCCGGAAGCGGAGAAAGCCCTTGAGACCGCGGCTGCCTTGATGAATTGTGGGCGGGCGCCGACGACAGTCAGGACTCGGACCATTAGAGCAATTGTATCTGGTCTCGCACGCGGGGGAAAGGTAACCTCCCCGACCTGCACGTGACTGCTCGGAAGCCGTCCCGATCCCTGAACTTGCGCATCCTCGTCGTCTTGGCGTGCACCCTCTTTGTCGTCTCGCTCGAATACGTCTACGCCCACATGGACGCGAGGCTGTTCAGCTTTTTGGGCCTCCGCTACTTGGACATCGGCACGGGTTGGCGCTTTCTGGGCTTGGGTATGGCCGTGCTGCCGTCGCTCTGGATGCCGGTGGTCTTGCGACGCCCGTCGATGGTCGCGTACTGGATTCTTTACTTGACGGTCATCGTTCCGGTCATGTGGATCCCTTTCCACACCCTCGACTCCCAGCCCGAGGGATACCTGCTCTTCAGCGGCGTGCTCTTGCTTTGCTTCTACTTGCTCGGTTTCGCGTTTCGACTGCCAAGGTGGAGGATTCCGCGGCCGGACATTCCACAGGACGTCTTCGTCATGGCGACGCTCTCGCTCGTGACGGTGATGACCTTGGCCGTGTGGTCGACAAACGGGTTCCACTTAGACCTCAGCTTCAAGTCGATTTATGACCGGCGCCGCGCGGCAGGGGAGGCGATACCGATGGGCTCGTTCCTGTCCTATGTCAAGGGCAACCTGGGCAGTGCACTCCAGCCCTTTGCGTTCGCGGTCGGCATCGCGAGGCGCTCTTGGATCATGGTGGGTGTGTCGCTCCTGGCCGGCATTGTCGGGTTCTCGGTCGATGGGAGCAAAACGTCCGCCCTGATCCCTCTCTTTCTCCTCGGGCTCTACCCGTTGATGACGAAGTTCCGCTCTCGGTTCGGAATCGCCGTGCCGCTCATGGGCGCGGCTTTCGTTATCCTCGCAATGATCCTCAAAGATTTGACGAAGGATCCCAGGATCCCTGTGGTCACGACCTGGCGGATGTTCGATGTGAAAGGACTGCTTTCGGGTTACTACTGGGAGTACTTCAGCTCACATCCCAAGATGCTGCTGAGTGACGGCATCCTCCGCGTGTTCTTCGACAACCCGTACAAATACGCCGCCCCCGAACAGATCGGCTACGTCTATTTCGGGAGCTCTCAGACGAACTCGAACGCCCACGTCTGGGCCTCGGCGTACGGTGACTTCGGTTATTTCGGCATGTTTCTCGTCACTGGCTTGCTGGGCCTGATCTTCCGCGCGATCGACAGCATGGCCGTCAACCGTGGCTTTCTCATTCCGGCCTTCCTCGCCTCCTTCCTCGGGATGAAGCTTTCCGATGTCGCGCTCGACACTTCGATCCTCTCTCACGGCACCCTTGCCATTCTCCTCTTGATCTACTTCTTGCCACCGCTCAAGGCGGAGGTTCAAGACGAACCGCTTTCCTTGACCCGGCCGGTGCGGGCGTGACGGCTACGAGGCCGCGTGCCCAGCAGTTGGACCCGGTGGCCCACGAGGTGGCGGGAGGTGTCCTCCCGAAGCGTGTCTGTCATATCACCACGGTGCACCAACCGTTCGACGTGCGCATTTTCCTGAAGGAGTGCCGATCGCTGGCTCATGCCGGTTACGATACGCACCTCATTGCGCACGCGCCCGCGGACACCGAGCGCGACGGTGTCCAACTGCGGACTCTTGGCCCGAGGAAGGGCCGGCTCGCGAGGATGCTTTTGTCTTCTGGCGCCGCCCTTCGCATGGCGGATCAGGTCGGAGCAGACCTTTATCACTTCCACGACCCGGAGTTGATCCGAGTCGGCCTTGCGCTGAAAAAGCGTGGCAAGGTCGTTGTGTACGACGTTCATGAGTCGCACGCCGAGTCAGTGCTGGACCGCGCGTACATACCGGCGCCCTTGAGGCGTGTCGTTTCGGCCAGGGTCGCTTCCGCAGAACGCGCCGCCGATAAGCGGCTCGATGCCATCGTCGCCGCGACCCCAAAGATCGCCGCTTCGTTTTCGAACCCCAATACGGTCCTCGTCCAGAACTTCCCGATGCTGGAGGAGTTAGCCTCGCCGGAGAGCGAGCCCTTCCAAAGCCGGCCGCAACAGGTCGTCTACGTCGGCGGGGTGTCGCTCGTGAGAGGCGCCAAAGAAATGGTGGCTTCTCTGCGGCGAAGCGCGGGCACCACTTTCATCGTGATCGGGGAGCCCGCTGGCGACCTGCCGTTGATCGAATGGGTCGATCCGAGCCTGTCGGAGCGCGTCAAACTGCTCGGATGGCAACCGCGGGACGAAGTTTCACGCCTGATGTCGCAGTGCCGGGCCGGGTTCGTCCTCTACCACCCGCTCCGAAACCATACGGAATCGCAACCAAACAAGCTCTTCGAGTACATGGCGGCCGGCCTGCCGGTGATTGCATCGGACTTTCCCCACTGGCGGAGCTTGGTGGACGAATTCGGGTGCGGCGTCCTCGTCGACCCGCTCGACCCGGTGGCTATCGGGGACACCCTCGACGCCATGATGACGAACCCGGTTCAGGCGGAAGAGATGGGCAAGCGAGGGCGTCAAGCTGTCATCGATGTCTTCAACTGGAGCACCCAGGAGCAGGTTTTGCTCGACCTGTACCGGCGCCTCCTCGGTTGCTGACCTAAATCTCGGGGCGAGCGAGGAAGACGATTTCGAGGTTGCAGGTGCGAGCGTCCGACCTAAGTTCGACAATCAATGCTCCGGCTGAAGGGTCTTCGAGGACTTCGTCAACGATGAGCAGGTCCGGGCACCGCCTCAGGCAGGTCTTCAAGCACTCGCGACCGTTCAAAGCGGAGCGAACCCGGTGCCCCTGCTTATGCAAGCTTTGGACGATTTGGACCACCGTTGCCTCCCACGGCGAACACACAACCACGTCAAGGCCCTTCTTGCTCATCCTGCATTGAGTTCTATCGGTCTCAGGGCCGCCGGGTCGCAGCCGCCAGGACGATTGACCTCCTGCAAGCGACGTAGAGCCAGACGTAGAGCACGACGATCGCGCCTGAGTACACGGCGACAGAAACAGCTGCGGACCACTTCAACGACCATGAGAGCCAGAAGCCAACCGCCATCGCAGCCACGATGACGGCGTCCGCGAGGAGCTGCCAGCCTTGTCTTTGCAAGATGTTCAAGGTGTTCAGCACGGGGCCGACGACGAACATCACCCACCAGGAAACGGCCTGGATTTGGACGAGCACTCCCGCTTCGCGCCACGTCTCGCCGAAGACGAGAGCGGTCAACGGGCCGCCTGCGAGAGCGAGCGCTCCGAAGGGCACGAGCCCGATCACCGCGAGCCTCTTTACGATTTGGTCGAACGCCCGGAGCATCTTTTCGGGATCTTCGCGGGCCCAGCGGCTCGCCTCCCCAAGGAAGACTTGGGCCATGCCCTGTCCAAGAAGGGCGACGGGTGCCCAAACGAACCGGATCCCAAAGTAGTACTGGCCCCAAGTCGAGGAGCCGTAGATCACCGCGATCAGGAAGGTGTAGTTCGTCGTAGCCGTATGGAGCAGCGTGGCCGGGCCGGACACGAGTGGGAACGACCGAAAGCGCCGCAACGTGTCCCAAGTTCCCTCGATGTCGATGCGCTTGAAGGAGACCTGCTTTTCGCGCCAGGCCTTCAAAGCGATGCTACCGCCGCCCGCGACACGCCCGACGACGTCGCCAATCACTAGCCCGAGCCCGCCGGCTTTGAGCAAGCCGAGACCGATTTGGCAACCCGCTTGCAGGACGCCTTGGATGACCTTCGTACCGGCTGCCAATGCGAAGCCTCTTTGGCGGATCGCCCAATAGCTGAATGCTTGGTACACGCCGACCCCGAACACGCTGATTGGGAGCAGCCACAGGTACTTACGAAGGTCGGGATCCTTGGTCACGGCTCCCAGCCAGCCTCCACCGAGAGCGACGAAGATAATGGTGGCGAGGGCTACGCACAGTGCTGACCCTAACGCGCCGAACAAGAGCCTTCGTGCTTCGGTCTCTTCTTCGGGCAAGGAGAGCGCCCCTTCATAGCGGAGGCAGACGATGGGAGCGATGCACGAAAGCACGGTGGCGAAGGAGCCGAGGGTCGCGATCGCTGCGGGCCCGTAGAGCCTCGAAACGATCGGACTTGCCAAAACCGTAATCAGCTGTCCAGCGGCGGTGCCGCCAACGAGAATGGCTGTCGCTCGGACGAACGAGCCCTGCGTCGTGCTCTTGTCAAGGGAGCTGGTCAGACGCTCGCGCAGGCCGTTCACTCTTGGTGATTCTAGTCCTTTCGAGCAGACAGGCTTCTGCGAGCCCATGACACATCAGGGCTTGCGCCCATCGTAGGGAATCAATGCGCATCGTAGCGCGCGGATACCTTCGGTAGGCGAAACCGCCGTCTGGAAACATCAGCTCGGCCAGGGAGTATTCGAGCAAGCGCTCCAAAGTCGAGCTCACCTTTCCGAGCAGTTCGTCCGAAACGATCCTTGACTGAAGGACTTTGGTTAAAAGGAGCATGCTCTCGCCCGCACTGAAGCTGTCCACGGGGTACGTGCTCGTCGGCCGCATCTTAGGGCACCCGTTCGTCTCAAAGTGGTTTTTGAGATGGAAGGCGAGTCCCTTTTCGAGAGCCTGTCGACACTCCGGCTCGGCCGTTAGTGAGGTGAGGCCGTGGAGGACCATCGCCGTGTGGTAGTGGTCAATCGGGTTCTCGCCATCAACCGAATCCGTCGCGCTGTATCGCCACGCGCCGTCCTCGCCCTGCTGCTCCACGACGAACTTCGCGAGGCGCCACACCATCGGCTGGTCGGCTGGACGCCCGCACCGAAGCAGGAACGCCGCCGTCTCGGCCGAGATGTTGACGACCTGAGAGTTATCCAAAGGGGTGTAAGAGAGGGCCGTCGAGCCTGTCTCCCTGTCCGTCTTGTTCAAGCCCTCGGTCAAAAACTGGCAACACCGTTGCGCGGCTTCGAACGGCCAGGCCTGGCCCGTCGCGTCGTGAAAGTCCATCAACGCGGAACCGCAATTGTGCGTCGTGTGACTGACCGCAGCATTTGCTGGAACGTCTCCAAAGTAGGTTGTCCATGGAAACGGAACCCCCCAACCAAGGCCAACGGGAGAGTCGCCCGGATGGTCGACCAGCCACCGTAGCGCCGACTCCGACTTTTCGAGCCACCCCGCGCTAGAGTCGAGGCTGTGCGCCGCCAAGCAGGCTTGCGACCAACGCGCCACGCCGCCTGCACTGGCCCGCTTTGGCGTCTTCAGGAACTGCCTCAGACGCAGCGGTGCAAGAAGTTCGATTGCGAACAGGCCCTTTCGAGCCAAAAGGTTCAGAAGATTGGGTTTGTGGTACGACCTCGCAACGACAGGGAGGCTCTTGATGTCGAACGGGTCATAGGTTTCGTAGCCAAGCCGCTCACCAAAATCCAGCGCGCTCCAAAGCGCGCTCTCGGCCCGCGTCTCTGCGGTGGGCATGGTCACCGCAGCCATGTTGACTGTGACAGGATTGGCCGCTTTAAGTGACTTGGACATGTCCTTCCTCGAGATCGTCGTCTTTCGCCTGACATTCTCGGGAGAATCCTTAGAATTCCAAAGGCCCTCTGCTACAGGGCCGCTTTCAGTGCTTCGACCACACGCTCCTGCGTGCCCCAATCGATCTTGGGCCAAATCGGCAGAGACAAGACTTCGCTCGCGACTTGCTCGCTGACGGGCATGCTTACGACCATGTCCTTGTAGACGGGAAGCTTGTGAAGCGGCTTCTCGTAATAGACCATGGTGCCGATTCCTTGCTCATCGAGCTTTCGCTGCACTCCGTCCCGGCGACCGTTGGTGATGCGGACTGTGTACTGGTGATAGACGTGAGTGCCATAAGGAACCTCGCTCGGTGTGACCAATCCTTCGATCCCTTGGAGAGCTTGCGTGTACCGTCGACCAGCGGTGCGGCGCCCTTCGTTCCACGAGTCGATGTGAGGAAGCTTGCATCGAAGAATAGCGGCCTGGAGGGCGTCCAATCGCGAATTCACGCCGACCATCTCATTGTTGTATTTCTTGCGGGCGCCGTGAACGCGCAAGACCCTGACAATGTCAGCGGCAGCATCATCGTCGGTGACGAAGAGCCCACCGTCCCCGAAGGCACCGAGGTTCTTGGTTGGGAAGAAGCTGAACGCTCCAGCATGTCCGATGGCTCCAGCCTTCTTGCCCTTGTAATCGGAACCGAAGGCCTGTGCCACGTCCTCCAGCACCCAAAGCCCTCGCCGCTGGGCCAACTCCATGAGAGGATCCATGTCCACAGGCTGGCCGAACAGGTGGACGGGGATGATGCCCTTTGTCTTCGGCGTGATCGCGGCCTCGATGTCCTCGATTCGAAAGTTGAACGTGTCAGGGTCGATGTCCACGAACACGGGAGTCGCGTGAAAATGACTGACGCATTCGGAGGTGGCGAAGAACGTGAATGGCGTCGTGATGACCTCGTCCCCGGGCTTGAGACCGAGCGCGTAGACACCGAGGATGAGCGCGTCGGTGCCGCTGTTGACCCCTACTGCGTGCTTGACTCCGAGATAGGAAGCGACCTCTTGTTCGAACGAAGTGACGTTCGGCCCCATGATGAACTGCCCAGTCTTGAACACGTCCTCGACGGCATTCATGAGTTCGGGCCAAATCGACTCGGTCTCAGGGCGGGTGTCAAGGATCGGGATCTTGGTCAGCGTCGCGCTCATGGATCCCAGTTTACTGGTCCAAGACACAGCGGCCCCAGTCATGCTGGGGCCGCTGTGCGATCAGCTCTGCGCTGTCAGTTGTCTTCGAGTTTCGCGCGTTTGGCGATGAGGACGTCGCCTTCGAACGATCCTCGCACCTCGGCGAACCCTGCCGTGCCTAATTGGTTGAAGAAGGCAGTCTTGTCAAGAGGTTGGTTATGCTTGTCCTTGAAGGTCGTTTGGCCGTTCGTGGAGATTCGCACGATCCGGCCGATGGATCCAGCAAAGCCTTCCCATTTTGTCAATGAGATGGCGAATGTGCCTGCTGCGGCGTCGATCTCGGAAGCAGCACCACTGCCTTCGATTTCATTGTGCCCGTCACCGACCTGTGACCCGTCATCGTCGTCCATCTTGATGCGGACGGCAGTGAGAGTGTTGCTTCCAGAATCGTAGGTTCCTTCAGCCTCGACCGTGTCCGTCATCGCGATCGTCGCGAAGAACTCGTCGGAGGTGACCAAGATCCCTCGATCGAGTCGGAAGCTCACGCTCGGCCCCATAACGACGTGCACTTTGCTCGCCACGGGAACGAACCCGTCAGCTTCGCGCACCGAGATGTCGAACGTTCGGTTAACGGCATTGAGGTTGGACACTTGACCGCGAACCATGTCTTCGCCGCTGACGTTCTCGTCACTCTGGATCATCACGGAGACCGCACTCATGAACCCGAGGTTCGCATCGAAAATGCCGCGCACGTGGACTCGCTCACCGTTCGCAAGGGCCGGGTTGGGTTCTGGTCCGTTGTTGAATATGACCGTGCCCTGGCTTGTCTTGACGTGGAACTGACGGCCGCCGCCGGTCACCAGGTTGAACTCTTGGTTGGGGGCCGTGCCCGCCAATCCAGCGATCACGCCTTCGTGATCGTCGCGCACGTGCCGGTTCTGGTCTCCCATCCCCTGGTCGTCGTGGAGCTTGATGACCGGAACGATCTTGCCCCCCACTTCGGTCCAGTTGGCGAGGTCGAAGTCAAGCACTATTCTGTTCTCAGCGCCCGTGAACTGCTGAGGTTGCGGGAAAGTGAACGTGATGAGCGATTGGTTCGTGCCGGTGTCAAACTGGTCGGCGAACTGCTTGACGACACCTGTCTGAGCCCCGGCCGGGAAAACCATGACGTCCTTGGACATCGTGATCGACGCGGAAGTGTAGGTGCCTGCGTTCAACGTCAGAACCGACATCATTTGGAACTTCGCCCCGACCCCGTCGCGAAGTGTCTTAAGGTCGATGACCCTCCCCGCGGGCTCGTCGAAGACCACTTGCGATCCGGTGGCCGTGTTCAGCGCGACCTTGTAGAGGGTCACCCAAACGTGGTCGTTGCCGTCCATGCTGTCGGTGGCGTAAAGGGCGACGAAGCTACTGCCTGACGAGCCGCCAGACGAAGAGCCCCCGCACCCTGCTAGTGAAAGGATGGCCGCCAATATGACGGCCACGAAAAGAGATGAAAAGCGCTTCATTCGAATCTCCTACTCAGGTTCTACGCCGAGGAGGTTGAACAGAGGACCGATCAGGCGCAACTTGCGCCGAATATTGGCGCAAGTCCACGCTCGGGTGTCGTGCCCAGAGCCGTGCTATTCGGCGTGGATCCCTATGGATGTGGCGCCCATGAATCCTTCGGGAGTCGTCGAGGTGAAGATGCCCTGAACGTCCACGAGTTCACCGTTGGCAAGATCTGGCCCAATGCCGCTGGGCGGCCCGGCGAAGAAGATGAAGGTGACGCTCGAGGTCTTCACGTGGAACTGGCCGCCCGCGAGCAGCGCGAGATCGAACTGCTGGTTCGGCTTAGTCCCCGTCAGGTTCGTCACGATCCCCCGGTAGGTGCTGGGAACCTGCCGACCCGAGTCGGCAAGGCCAGCCTCGTTGCCCAACGCAATGACAGGAGTGACCTTGCTACCGTTCTCCGTCCAGTGGGCGAGGTCGAAGTCGACTGCGAGATCCTTGTCGGCAAGCCCGAACGGCATCGGCCGCTGGAACTGCACGGTCACGACCGACTTCCCAGCAAGGTCGAAGGAGTCGCCGAACTGCTTGTCAACGCCCGACTGGCTCCCTTTTGCAAACACCGTCAAGTTCTTGTCGAGCTTCACCGACATCGAACTGAACGGCCCGCCTGCGACATTGGCCTGGCCAAGGAACTGGAACTTCGCTCCCTGCGCGTCTCTCAACGTCGTGAGGTCGATGGCTTGCCCGCTAGGATCGGAAAACAGGGTTTGCGACCCACCGGCTCCGTGCAGGTCAACTCCGTAGATCTTGACCCAGACATGGCTGTAAGAGCCCATGCTGTCTGTGGCATAGAGGGCGACCGGGCCACTCTGAACCCCGCTTCCCATGTCGGAGGAGCCTCCGCCGCATCCAATCAGAAACGCCAGGGCGAGGCAGACGAAACTCAAGAGCAGGACAAGCTTTTTCATGGGTTGCTCCGTATGGTAGCCCTTAAGTTATCACGAAACCGCCCGGCTTTCCCCTGATTTCGGACGGCCACTGTCAAATCCCAGCAAGTTGTGCGAGGTGATAGACGTCGTGGCAAACGAGCATGTTGGCGAGGTCATAGACCGACATGACTCCTCTTTCGGGATGGTGCGCCGACTTCGACCAGTCCCCGTCTGAGATCCCCTTCAGCCACGCAATGGTAGCGGTCCGGTGAGCCTGGAACGCTTTCGCGTTCTGCGCGGCATCCTGACCGGCGTAGTCGTTCTCGATGGCCATCTGGCCCTCGTCGAACGGGACGATCTCCGAGCCAGGCGACTCGACGCATTGGCGCATTCTTGCGAGAAGAATGGGCTCCCAGTCGGCCAGGTGGGCAACGACTTCCCTGGGGCTGAACCGCCCGGGGTGGGTTGCCTCGTCCCAATTGGCCGGGTCG
Organism: Armatimonadota bacterium; assembly: GCA_018268375.1. GTDB lineage: Bacteria > Armatimonadota > Fimbriimonadia > Fimbriimonadales > Fimbriimonadaceae > JAEURO01. The sequence goes on from JAFDWS010000003.1 coordinate 105,935, forward strand.
ACTCTTGCCATCGCCGATGCCATGAGTCCGGGCGTCATTTCTAGCGCGGGGAACAAATAGGGGTTCACTCAACTATTCTCGCGCAACCAAGCGGGTAAACCATGGGCATATGACGACCCTTGTGCTCGCCGCTTTGCTCGCAAGCCCGCCCGCCCTCAAACTGCCGGCCCTGTTCACCGACCACATGGTGCTTCAGCGCGAGTCTGAAGTCAATGTGTGGGGCTGGGGCGAGCCAGGATCGCCTGTGACGGTCAAGCCGAGTTGGGGGCAGCCGGTCGCTACTAAGGTTCAGCCCGACGGGTCTTGGAGAGCAAGCATCCACACGATTGGTGCGGGCGGACCGTACACCGTCACGGTCACCTCGGGCGCCAGTTTGACCTTGAGGGACGTGATGCTCGGCGAAGTTTGGGTGTGCTCGGGCCAGTCGAACATGGAGTGGCCGATGAGCGCCACTGACCATGCGAAGGAGGACATTGACTCTTCGGCCAACAACAAGATCCGCCTCTTCATGGTCGCCAACAAGATGTCGCCCAAGCTCGAAGCCGACTGCGAAGGCTCATGGCAAGTGTGCTCGCCGCAATCAGTTCCGAACTTTTCCGCCGTCGCCTATTTCTTCGCCAAGGAACTCACGGGGCGGCTCAGGGTGCCGATCGGCGTGATCGACACCACCTGGGGTGGCACCGAAGCAGAGCTCTGGACAAGCGAGAAAGGTTTGCTCGACCTGCCCGATTTCGCTGCCCGCATCAAGGGCCAGGCGCAGGCAGAAGCCGACTACAAGAAACAACTGGCGGCCTGGAGCCAAGCCTCGCGGAGCAAGGATCCTGGATGGGGGAAGTGGCAAGCCCGCGATTTGAACGACAGCGATTGGACGCCCATGTCGCCATTGGTTCCCTGGAGCCAAACCGAGCTCAAGAACTGGGACGGTGCGGTGTGGTTCCGGGGCACGGTCAACCTCGATGAGCCTGACCTCATCTCCAAGAGCAAGCTTGACCTTCAGGAAATCGACGACAACGACGAGACTTGGTACAACGGAGTCCTCGTCGGCGAGACTGACGGCGTCAATGTCCACCGGGTCTACGACATTCCCGACTCCGCATTGAGGCCGGGCAGGAACGTTGTCACCGTCCGCGTCATGGACACGGGCGGGGAGGGAGGATGGCACGAGCAACCAGTCCAGGTGCCGCCGGGCTTCGCTGCATTGCCGATCAAGGATTGGAAATACAAGAAAGGGGTCGAACTCAAGGATCTACCTCCGGTGCCGCGCAACAACAACGGCCAACACTCCCTCTTGTTCAACGCCATGATCAACCCCTTGGTCAAGTACCGCATTCGGGGGGCGATCTGGTACCAGGGCGAGGCCAACGTGGGCCGTGCCGCCCAATATTCGAGGCTGTTCCCCGGGATGATCAAAGACTGGCGCAAGAGCTGGGGAATCGGAGACTTCCCCTTCTACTTCGTCCAGATAGCTCCTTTCAACTACGGGACAGATGCGGCCGCCGAGCTTCGCGAGGCACAGTTCAAGACCCTGTCCCTAAAGAACACGGCCATGGTCGTGACAACCGACGTGACAGAGAACGTCGCCGACATTCATCCTCGGGACAAACGCTCGGTCGGTCGAAGGCTTGCCTTGTGCGCCCGCGCTAACGCCTATGACGAACGGACGCTCGTCTTCAGTGGCCCTCTTTACAAGGGAATGAAGATCGAGGGAGGGAAAATTCGGGTGATGTTCGAGAACGCGGTCGGGCTTCAAAGCGTCGGCGGCGCACTGCGAGAGTTCCAGATCGCCGGCGACGACCGGAAGTTCGTGACGGCAAAGGCTGAGGTCTCCGGGCAAAACGTCTTGGTCTGGGCCGATGGCGTGGCAAAACCGGTCGCCGTGCGCATGGGGTGGTCGAGTTCGCCATTGCCCAATCTTGCGAACGGAGCGGGATTGCCGGCCTCGCCGTTCCGCACTGACAGTTGGCCCGGTTTGACCGACAACGTGCGATGGTGATAGCCTCCGAAACCTAAAGTCGATTGCAAACTTTCGGCCCTGAGCACCCCAGTAATTGCACCGATAACAGACTGGGATGCAAAGAGGTGTTTACGCAGCGGCCACCGCCATGGCGACCGCCCAAGAGTGGATGGACGTCGTGGCCAACAACTTGGCCAACGCTTCTACGACAGGGTTCAAGCGCGACGGCGTCGCCTTTAACGACGGCCTCCTGCGTTCCATGTCTGCCGATGGCGGCAACGGCAACCCGATAGGCACGCTCGGCGCCGGAAGTGTCATCAAAGAGTTCTTCTCTGATTTCACGCCTGGCGCCATGATCGCGACCGGCAACGCGCTCGACCTGGCCATCAAGGCCCCGAACGCAGCCTTCGCCGTGCAGACGCCCGACGGAGTCCGATACACCCGCGACGGTTCGTTCCAGATCAACGCTCAGCGCCAACTGGTCGACAAGATGGGGCAGCCCGTCCTCAACCGTGAACTGCAGCCCATTACGATCCCGAACTCGGGAGTGCTCCAATTCGACGACACCGGCAACCTCTCGCTCGCAGGCAAGAAGGTCGACCGCGTCGCAGTCTTCTCCGGAACGTTCCGCAAGGAGCAGCACAACCAATTCACGGGCTCCAACACCGAGCTTATCGACGACCCTGTCCTTGAGACGGCTTCGCTCGAATCCTCCAATGTCAACGCGGTCGAAGAGATGATCGCGATGATTCGACTCAACCGCGCTTTCGAGCTGGCTCAGAAGACAGTTCAGAACCAGGACGAAAGCAACGACCGCCTGATCAGCAGCCTCCAAGGCCGATAACACCGCTGGACCCTGACACGAAGTCGGGGAAGCGCGCGCTGCCGCCGAACGCGGGAGCGAGAAGGTCACGGAAGGCTACGACGCAAATGCAGAGTTAGCCAACATGATGCGAGCATTGTCAACCGCGGGCACCGGAATGGTCGCCCAACAAATGAACTTGGACGTCATCGCCAACAACCTGGCGAACGTCAACACCAACGCCTTCAAGGTGCAGCGTGCCGAGTTCCAAGATCTGATGTACCAGACATACCGCGCTTCGGGCGCAGCGAACGGGGGCGAGGCAACCCTGCCTTCTGCGGCTCAAATCGGTTTGGGCTCCCGCTTCGCCTCGAGCACGACCAGCTTCACCTACGGGACGATTCAGGCAACGGGCAACCCTTACGATGTCGCGATCAGTGGCGACGGTTTCTTCCAAGTTGAGCTGCCCGACGGCACCACGGCTTACACCCGTGACGGCGCGTTCAAAACGGACGCCAACGGTTTGCTCGTGACCAGCGACGGTTATGCCGTAACGCCCCAAATCACAGTGCCCACCGGCGCCACAGCGATCACGATCGCTCCGAACGGCACGGTCACGGCTGTCCTTGCAGGAACGAACGACCCGGCTCAAGTCGGAACGATCAACCTGGCCATCTTTCCGAATCCTGCGGGCCTGACCAGGATCGGACAAAACTTGTTCCGCTCTGGCGGCGGATCGGGTGATCCGGTGACCGCAGTGCCCGGCGAACAAGGTGCAGGCACTTTGCAGCAGCGCTTTATCGAAGGGTCGAACGTGCAGGTCGTCGAGGAGATGGTCCGCATGATCTCCGCCCAGCGCGCCTACGAAATCAACTCGAAAGCCATTCAGACCGCGGACGAGATGCTTGGCATTCTCAACAGCCTCAAGAGGTAACACATGATTCGGACTTTCGCCATCGTCCTTTGCATTGGTTTCGTAGCACCGACCTTTGCGGCCGCCACGACGACCGTGTCCGTCGACGGGCCGGGTTGCCTACGGTTCATCCGCGATGGGCGCACAGTCTATGCGAAGAAAGCCGTACTGACCGTCATTGGCGGAGTCGTTTGCGAAAAGTCTGGGCCAAAGCTCGTGCCGGGGCTTTTTGCGTCCGGAGGTCTTGGACAGCTCACGGTCGCCCTGGACGGCAAAGTCAAGGCAGACGGCAAAGACATCGGAACAATCGTGCTGGCTGTCTTCCCTGAAGAGCCCAAGGACACCGGCTTCTTTTCGTCGCCGACCCGTCCCGAACTGTCCTTCCCTGGGCAAGGCGACACAGGAGTCATCCGAACTGTTGGCGCACCGCCAGCCATCGTAACCACGAAGCAGGCGCCGACCCTAAGCAAGGAGTCACCCGTCAAGCCCGCCGAGCCCGCTGTATCGCGTCTGCAAATCTTGATGGGCGATCGGGTCGAGGTTGATGTCGAAAGCTTCACGCTGGGCGACATTGCGACGATCCACGCACCGAAGGGCTCGGTCGAAAAGCTGGGCGCCATCGTTCTGGGCGACACACCGCCCATCGGCGTCGAGCGCATTGTCGACCAACGAAAGATCCTGTCAAAGATTCAGGCGGCTGGTTTCGACCCTGCAACCGTCGATCTCGGCGGTCCAATACGGACCAGAGTCGTGAGGAAGGGTCAAACACTCTCGAACGATCAGTTCGTCGAGGCCGCAATTCGGGGCGCAAGCGTCCAAAACCCTGGCCTGCAATATGAGGCTGCCCTGCCTGGCCCGGCCATGACCGCACCAGTCGGCACCGCCGAACTCGTTTGCGAAAACCTGTCAGGCACCGGTTCAGACCTGATGGCCACGATCGGTGTTTACATCGACGGTAAGAGGTTCAACGGTAGGTCAGTGAAGCTCCGGTCGACAAGCCCGGCTTCGAGCCTAAAGGCAGGGGCTGTCGTCCCCGTCAAGGTGATGAGCCATGGAGTCTCGATCTCTTGCTCCGGCAAGGTCGTCAAGGTCGATCCGGGCACGGGTCAAGTGACGGTCAAGATCGATGCGACAGGGGCACAACTTGTCGGGATCGCTCTGGCCGATGGCTCGATCGAGGTGAAAGCGTGAGAAAGCTCATCCTCTTGGGCCTGCTCGGGCTGCCGCTTCTTGCCACGGCGCAGGAGAAGAACGAAAAGCAGAACCCGGGCACCTTGCTGAAGCCCGACTACACGAATCCGCTTTCGGACAGGGTCGCCCGACACGTCGGCGACATCTTGACGGTGGTCGTCGAAGAGTCGACCGTGGCCACGTACGCCGCGAACACAGAGACTTCGAAGTCGGAGAAAGGCAGCTTCTCACCAGGCTTCGTGTTCGACATCATCGAGCGCATCTTCCGAGGCTTCTCTACGAGCGGCAGTTCGGAAAGCAAGGGCGACGGCAAGACGACTCAAACAAGCAATTTGAAGACGACCTTGAGCGTTGTCGTCAAGGAAGTCCTTCCGAACGGCAACCTCGTGGTCGAGGGCGACCGTTCGATCACCACCAACAAGGACACGCAGACAGCGACCCTGAGCGGGGTTGTCCGGCCGTTCGACATCGCCCCCGACAACACAGTGCCGAGCACGAAGATCGCCGGGGTCAAGATCGCTGTTGCTGGCAAAGGGCAAATCGCCGACCGGCAACGCAAGGGGCTGCTGACTCGCCTCCTTGACTGGCTCTTCTAGAGGAACCATGAGACTTCACACCTTCATCGTCCTGACCCTAACCCTGATTGCGGCGGCGTCTGCCTGGGGGCAAAGCGCCCCAGCGCAAACCCCTCCGAAGTCGCAGAACACGACCTCTCAAACGCCAGCTTTGTCGCCCGCCCAGTTGGCGGAGATCCAAAAGTTGCTGAACGAGAAGCACCAGCAGAGCATCGACTCCATTCGCACAGCTGAGGCGGACGGCATTAAAGTCCGGCTCGGCGACATCGGTCGGTTCCGTGGAGCCCGTTCGAACGTTATCCAAGGCTTCGGCCTTGTTGTGGGCCTCGCCGGCAGTGGCGACACGAAATCGACGCCCTGGACAAGCACGCTGATCGCCAACGCGATGAGCAGGTGGGGAACGATGGTGGACGAGGCCGCCGTGCGCAGCAAGAACATTGCCGCGGTTCTCGTCACCTGCGAAATGCCGCCGTTCATCGCACCAGGCTCCAAGCTCGACATCACCGTGAGTTCAAGCGGGGATGCGAAGAGCATCGAGGGCGGCGTTCTCCTGCCCACGGTCTTGACCAGCATGTCCGATCCGAACACACCACTTTGTACAGCGTTCGGCTCCGTCAGCATTGGCGGGTTCAACGCCAGCTCCGGCGGAAGCGGGGTTCGCAAGAACCATCCGAACGTCGGCATTGTCTCGGGCGGCGCGATCGTCGAAAAGTCGGTTCCCACGCAGTTCATCTTCGAAGGGAACGTGATGTACTTCGACCTGGACGATCCGGACTTTACGACAGCCCAGCGAACGGCGACAGCGATCGAATTGTCCCAACCTTCTTGGGAAGCTGCGGCGATCGATGCTGCGACCATCAAAGTCACGGTTCCGATCGGCACAGCGCCCACTCTTGCGGCCCAGATTGTGGAGGGCACGGAGGTCATGGCCAACACGCCTGCCAGCGTCGTCGTGAACGAGCGCACGGGGACGATCGTCGTCGGTGGAAACGTGAAGTTGGGCCCGGCGATCATTGCTCACGGATCCCTTCAAGTCACCATCTCGACCGACGTCGTCGTCAGCCAGCCTCAGCCCTTTAGCAAGGGAGAAACGGTGGTCGTCGCCGTGCCTCAGGTCGATGCCGGCGAAACGGACGCGCAGGTCGCCCTCGTCGCTCCCAACGCCACTCTTGACGACCTCGCGAAGATCCTTCAAACGATGAAGGTCAGTGCGAGGGACATCATCGCCATCCTCCAGGCTCTGCAAGCGCAAGGTGCCCTGAAGGCAAGGATCAAGGTGCAATGACGAAGCCGCCCGTCATGCCCGGGTCGGTGCCTTCCGGCATCGACAGTTTGATCGCCCGCCGAGCCATGTCGCCGGCTCCGCATGCACAGCCTCAAGCGAGACTTCGTGCCGACTTCGAGAACATGCTTAAGGCAAAGCTTGACGGTTGGCTCGGCCCCGAGGGGTCTGAGAGGAGGCAGGCGCTTGGCCCCATGGTCCAAGGCGTGCTGGACGGCAACGGCAAATTCGATATTGAAAAGCTCCCGGCCAACGCGAAGACTGAGCTGGTGAAGCTGCAAGTGGCAGCGGAGGGCATTGAAGCCATCTTCGTCAAGCAGCTCTTGTCCCAAATGCGCCAGGTGTCGTTCGGGCCGGACTCGAAGGGTCCGATGGCCGACTTCACCAAGGACATGATGGACCAGACCCTGGCCGAGCAGGCTGCTAAGGGCCGCTCATCGGTCGGCATCGCAAAACTCGTTTTCCTCGACAGTGCAGAGCACATCGTCCGCGCCGCGATCGCAAAGGCGCCGAACTCTCAATCGGAGACTCATCGCTAATGGCAAAGAAGACCAAGCAACTCGAACAACTGTGGTGGGACTGGCTGAGCACAGCCGAGCGCCTGCTCCGTAGCCTCCACGAACAGACCGCTGCCCTGACCCTGCGTCAGGTGGAGCGGGTGGAAAGGCTCCAGCCTGAGCTGGACAGCCTGATGACCCTTCTCGATTCGATCGACGCCAAAGCTGTGGCGTGTGCAGGAGAACTGGCCGAAGAGGTGGGCGCCGAGCCCAATCTTCGAAGTCTCGCACAGGCGCTGGAAAAAGCCGAAGCACAGCACCTTCAGTCGATCGCAAACCGGGTGATCGTCGTCGGTAGGAACGTTCAGACGATTATCGCCAAGAACCGCGCCCTCATTGAGAACGAACTCGAGCTAGTCAACGGCACCATGGCCCTCGTCGCTAAGGCGGCCAAGGAGCAGCAGGGCCCCTACCAGACGGCTGTGGTTTCCTCGAACTTAGTGATGAACCAGGTCGCTTGACCCGAGAATTACCAGTATGTCCAGTCCGTTTGCCGGCATTAATATGATGTCGAGCGCCTTGCGGAATTTCCAGCAGGCGCTGCAGACATCTGGGCACAACGTGTCCAACGTTGACACTCCTGGATACTCGCGGCAGCGCGTCGAGTTCGCTCCGAACGACCCTCACCAGATCTATCAAAGGGGACTTCTCTCCATTGGGCAAGGCGCCTATGTGAACCAGGTGACCCGGGCGCGTGATGCGTTCCTGGAAAGAAACCAGAACATCAGCAGCGGGAACCTGGGCAAATTCGGGATGGCAGCTTCCGGGCTTGGTGCGATCGAGCGAGTGTTTGGCGAACCATCGGACAGCGGCATTTCGGCCGCCTTGGGACAGTTCTTCGACTCCTGGTCGGGCCTGGCCAGCAACGCGAGCGATCCCGGCGCCAAGTACGCGGTACGGACGGCGGGTCAGACCTTGGCCGACCGGATTCGCGGATCCTGGTCAGACCTTGATCGACAGCAGACCGATTTGACCGGCCAGATCGATTCGACGATCACATCGATCAACGACCTTGCGACCCAGATCGACAGTCTCAACCGCTCGATCCGGGCTGCCTCGATTGGGGGCCAAGAGCCGGGAGACTTGCTTGATCGAAGGGACCAGGCTGTAGCCAAGCTCAGCGGGCTCGTCGACGTCCGGACAGAACGGTTCGACGACGGCTCGATGGCGGTTTATGCGGCCGGGTTCACGGTCGTCGACAGTGCCGGCACGATGCCGTTCCCGTCGACCTACGATGTCACGACTGGGACGGTCACAAACGGCACGATCACAAACCCTGTCCGGACCGGTCAGCTCGCCGGCATGTTCACCCACGCAAACGAGATCATCAACCAAAAGGCAAGGCTGGACAATCTTGCCAACACGCTGAGAACGCAGATCAACACCTTGCACATGACTGGCGTCAACGGCGCGGGAACGACGAACGTGCAGTTCTTCAACGATGTGCCCGTTCCCCCGCAGACCGGCGCCATTGATTTCGACCTCGACGCCCCTGTCAAGGCCGACATCAACCTCGTCATGAGCGGCGTGTCTGGCAGTCAAGGTGACGGCGGGCTCGCCCAATCCCTTTCGGACACCAGGGACGCGAACCAAGTCGCGCTTGGCAGCAAGACTTTCCAAGGTTATTTCAACGAGTCCATCGATACCCTCGCAAGCACGAAGGCTTACTTCTCCCAGGCTCTCGACACCGAACAGAGCGTATACGACCAAATTCAGGGCCAGATCCAAGCCGTGAGTGGAGTCTCCATCGACGACGAAATGGCTGACATGGTGAAGTTTCAGCGGAGCTATCAGGCTGCCGCTAGGGCCCTCACCGTCTTCGACAGCCTGACCGAGGAAGTCCTGGGCTTGGTGAGGTGAGCTAGAGCATGAGGATCAGTACGAAACAGCAGTTCGACCTCTACCTGTCGCACATCCAGGCGGCCCACTCGAGGTACGTCGCTGCGCAGGAGCAGGTCCTGAGCGGCAAGAAGTTCAGCCTGGCGAGCGAGTCGCCGAGCAACGCCCACTTCGTGCTGAGTGCCGGTGCGATCAAAGCTCGGACGCAGCAATTGGACAAGAACCTCAGGAGCGCAAAGGACTACCTAGGCAACACGGAAAGCGTCCTTTCCGAGCTCAACACGATGGTGAACAGGGCATATGGCCTGTCCGTCAATGGCGCGAACAGTTCCTACGATCAGGCTTCACGAGACTCGATGGCCCAGGAGGTCGGGGAGATCCAGCGGCGCCTTGTTTCGTTGGCCAATACACAAGGAGCGAACGGACAGTTCATCTTCGCTGGCCAAAAGACGGACGTCAAGCCGTTCACTGAGAGCCCGCCGTCCGTCACGTTCAATGGCGATACCAATCCCATAAGCGTCGAAGTCCGGCCGAACGAGACCATGCGAGTCAACCTGCAGGGCGCTGACACATTCTTCTCGCAAATGTACGACAGCCTTGAGGCCCTGAAGAACGACCTTTTGTCCGGCGACCTCAGCCAAATTTCGAACTCGGACATCCAGGCGATGCAAGGCCAGTTACGGCTCATTGGTTCGACTCGCGCTGACGTCGGTACGAAGCTGCAGACGGTGAGTGTCCTTGCCGACCAGAATCAAAAGCGGATTGACGACCTGACCCTTCAAGTTTCCGACGTACAAGACGTCGATTTGACCGAGGCGATTACGCGCATGCAGACCGCCGAAACCGCCTACACGGCAGCGCTCCAAGTGACGACCGTGGGACAAAAACTCAGCCTTATGGACTTCATGAGATGACGACCTCCATTGTGAAAACTGCCCGCTTCGGCGAAATCAGCGTCGAGTCGGAAGACATTGTGGCCTTCGCCGAGGGCCTCGTCGGGCTGCCCGAACTCCGAGAGTTCGTCTTGGTGCGGCACCGTGACGAGAGTCCGTTCCGCTGGCTCCAGAGCCTTGACGACGGATCAGTCGCCTTCTTAGTGGTGGATCCGCAACAGTACGTCCCAAACTTTGCGCCGATGATGCCCGAAAGTGCCGCAATCGCTCTCGAACTCAATGAGGAGACGCCCACTCTCGTCTATACTATTTGTTCAATCCCTAACGGAAACCCAAAAGGGATGACGATGAACCTTGCTGGTCCCATCGTCATCAATGCCGAATCGAGGAAGGCTCGGCAGGTGGTTCTGGAAGACGGCGAGTACCCGGTGCGGCACCCCGTTTTCGAGCAAGCCGCCGAAGCAGCCTGATTCACGGGCCAAGTCAGGGAGCCATGGAGGGCGCCGGAAAATGCTGGTCCTGACCAGGAAAGTCAACCAGAGCATCGTGATTGGAGACGGAATCGAGGTCGTGGTCCTCGAAGTGCGTGGCGAGCAAGTCAGGCTCGGCATCAAGGCTCCTCGTGACGTCGCCGTGCACCGAAAAGAGGTCTTCGAACAAATTCTCGCCGAGAACGAGGCTGCCCAGGAAACCCGCCCGGAAGACGTTCCCGAGTAGTGAGGATGTCCTGGATCAAAAGAGCGTTCCAGTCTGCCGATCTCGCCTTCACTGGCGGCATGCTTCTCTTTCTTTCGACAACGCCGCCTGCTCTCGCATTCGTTTGGGCGAAGTCGCTGACTCTATCCAGCGTCCTCTCTGCGCTCATCCCTCCTTTGGGCGCCCTAGCCTTCACCTGCTTTTCCGCGCTCATCATCCCTCCGCTGACCGCTGACGACCGCCTTGGAGCCCGGGCCGTCATCGCTCTGCCCCTCCTCTATTTCTCGCTCGTCTACCTCCTCGGAAACGCGGTCGGCTGGTGGATGCCGCCCGTTGTGACCTTCGCCCAGGGATACATGTTTATCCATCTGTGGTCCGACCTCTTGTTCGTCGGCTGCGCCTGGGCCCTGGGAACACTCGTGCTCGTCTTCGCCTCGATCGCCAGTAAGCTCGGGCCCGCAAAGGAACCATGAAGGTCTTCTTTGGCACTGACCTCGTCACGGCGACTTGGCCGGCAGCGACCATTTGCATTGGCGTTTTCGATGGCGTCCACCTTGGTCATCAGACTGTCATCCGTTCGGCTGTCGAGAAGGCCCGTGAAAACGGCGAGCCGTGTGCTCTGGTGACCTTCGACAGGCACCCAGCCTGGATCTTGGCCCCAGACCGCGTCCCCGCCTCCCTGGCGACCCTGTCCCAGAACTTAGAGCAGTTCGCGAGGATGGAGATCGACATTGGCGTGGTCCTGCCTTTCAACCGTGCCATAGCCGACACCAGTGCAGACGAGTTCTTCGGCCAGACACTGCTTGGGAAACTGCACGCCGCACGCGTAGTCGTCGGCCACGACTTTGCCTTCGGCCACGACCGTGCAGGGACGACCGCTTGGCTCTCACAACGGATTGAGACTCACGTGGTGCCGCCGTTCGAGATGGATGGCCATCGCGTCAGCAGCACGGAGATACGCTCCGCCGTCGCAACGGGCGACATGGTGCTGGCAGGCCGATTGCTCGGACGAGAGTTCTCGCTTCAAGGAATCGTGGTGCCTGGCGAGCAGCTTGGGCGGACGCTTGGATTTCCAACCGCCAACGTTGCCGCTGACCCGTTGCAAGCCCTGCCGGCTGACGGTGTCTACGCCGCCTCTTGCGCCACACCATTCGGCCGCTTTCTCGCCGCGACAAGCATCGGCACCCGCCCGACCGTAGGAGGGAAGGGCCGAACGATCGAAGCCTATTTGATCGACTATCCGGGCCAATTGCTCTATGGAAGGTCGGTCGAGGTCTCGTTCAAGAACAGGATCAGGGACGAGCTGCACTTTGAGCACGTGGACGCCCTCGTCGAGCAAATCGGGAAGGATGTCGAGGCTGTCAGAACTCTTTGACGGGCGGTTGCGTTGATAGTCTCATGAAGAGAAACTTGCTCTTCGCAGGAAGCGGCCTCCTGTTGGCCGCGCTGGCTGTCCCGTTGTTCTTCGGGCCGAGCGACCGCCAACTCATCGCACAGGCCCTCCAGGATTCTTGTCAGGCGAGCCGTGAGGGGAGGCCGGGCGGTGTCATGGACTACTTGAGCAGTTCCATGCGCTACAACGGCGAACCCATCGGTGACCGGAGGGAGGTCGCCCGCTATATCAAGCAGACGAGGCCAGAAGTAGTCATCCTGAACCCGACGCCTGTGATCAATGGCCAAACCGCGACGGTCGTCAGTCCGGTCGAGGTGAAGATCTCGATCGGCCCCATGCCCGTGTCAATGCGGCTCGAGAACGTCCGGATCACGTTGTCGCGAGAAACTGGGTTCAAGTGGCTGGTCGTTCCCGCTCCCAAGTGGCGCATTACCGAGATCAAAGCGGACGAAATTGATGTTTCCCAATGGCTGTCGCAATAGGGCCGGGATCGTTTTGACCACGTGCAACGTTATAATGCCGTACGGTACCGGAGCCCGGTGCCGTAAACAGTGGTGAAAAATCATATGAAGAAACTGATCAGCATCCTGATCGTCGGTGCCCTCCTGGGTGCCCTTTCCATCGGTTGCAGCCAGCCTGAAGAGCAGGGCGCTGCAGGCACGACCGGCGGTACCCCGCCGACCGGTGCGACCGGCGACAAGAAGTCGGGCCAAACGGCTCCTGACGTCAAGGCTGATGGTGGCAACACCGGCGCCGCGACGACGGGTGGAGCCGCTGCTACGACCGGCGGCGCAGCTGCCACCGCGGGCGGCGCTGCTGCTACAGCTGGCGGCGAAGCACCGAAGACCGATGCTCCGAAGACCGACGCTCCTAAGACGGACGCGCCGAAGACGGAGAGCAAGTAACGCTTCCTCTGGGCATTGCCCAGATCTGACATCGAAGGCCGCCTGAGGTTAGGCGGCCTTCATTGTTTATGCTCCGCCCGATCCTTGATCGCGGCGAGCGTGTCTTCCAAGTTCTTTACGACCAAACCGTGGATAACCTTCTTGACGAGGGCGCCAATCGTGGGCACGTTGTACTCGTAGTCGACCACCGAGTCGAACCGGGTACCACCGTTCTCGTCCTTGAATGACCAAGTTCCCTCCAGCTTGTCGTAGTCGCCTTTGAGTTGTCGGAACCGGCACTCGTGGCCGTCATCGTCCCAATCGTCCTCCTGCCGCCAACGCACCTTGAGCCCAAACGCGGAGACGAGGCCGACCCAGTCACTGACAGTTTTGGTGCCCTCGCGCTCGACGACGGTCAGAGACAGCACGTCCTTCATAAAGTTAGGAAAATCTTCATTCCTCTTCGCAATCGAGTACACGCGCTCAAGCGGAGCGTCAATCCAAGTTGTCGTCTCTACAGTCGGCATAGGGTGATATAGGCAGTCTACTCCCGGGACTGTTGCGTCTAAATGGAGCCATGGCGGCCCAGTGCGCGTCAAACTAGAAAGTAATGGCTCTCGCAGCCTTTCTCGTCGTCGCTTCCGCTCCTGCTGTCCAGGTTCCGGACTGGGCCGTTGTCGTTGCCCAGACCGCCACGGTGGACGGTGCCGACGAAAAGCACAAGCGCGAGATCCAAGACGACATCAAGCTGGGCCAGGAGACATCTGCGCAAGTAGAGAAGGAACTCCCCGTTTCTGAGAATGCCGAGTACGTACAAAAGGCTCTGAAAATAGGCGACGAGCTGTCCGCGATCGCCAATCGTAAGCAGGTCAAGGTCACCTGGGGCGACCCGCGCTTAAGCTCATACCCCTACCATTTTCAGGTCCTTAAAGGCGACGACGTCAACGCGTTCAGCCTCCCTGGCGGCTACATCTACATCTACGAGGGCGTTTTCAAGTTCGCGGAGTCCGACGATGAGATCGCGGGGGTCATTGCGCACGAGATCTCACACGCGGCCTTTCGGCACATTGCTACTCTCCGGAGAGAGCAGAGCAAGTTCGACCTCATCAACATCCCGCTGATCATAGCCGCCATTCTCTCCAAGAGCACAGAAGCGGCACAGATCATGACCGGCGGACAGTTGCTGAACCAAGCTGTTTTCAGCGGTTGGAGCGTAAAGGCAGAAGAGGCCGCCGACTATGGCGGGCTCCAGTACATGCTGTCGAGCAAGTACAACCCAGTCGGCATGCTGACCTTCATGGAGCGCCTCGCCTTCCGCGATCGGGGTCAGCCTAAGTTCGATTACGGCATCTATCAAACCCACCCGCCGTCCGCTGAGCGTGCTAAGGCTCTGATGCAGAAGCTACAGGAAGCTCACGTTCCCATCAAACGCAGTGCAGTTTCGACGTCTATGAGCTCCAAGGTGCTGCCGGGCGAGAACGGGACGGTCGAACTGTGGTTCGGCAAGTCCAAGCTCTATCTTTTCGGGGGCTCTGACGCCTTGACCCGGGCTGACGCTGCCTCAGCGGCACTGGACGGGTTCTTTGACTCGGTTCCCGCCATCTATGACGCCGTGATCGAGGGGACGAAGCTCGTTGGGAAAGACCAGATGCTGATCGATGTGTCCTCCGACGATGGCCCCGAGGCGCAGAAATCCCTCGAGGGCGCCCTCGCCACCATCAAGAGGCTGCTCTTCGATCTGAACTACCGGCTCTGGCAAAACCCCGACCGGTAGCGCTCAGACCCCTTTCGACGGCCTCGAGCATCCGTTGAGCCGTTTCGCGCCCGTTGAACGACAAGGTCGCCTCGTACCCTCCACGATCATAGTCTTCCGGCATCAAAACATATCCGACCCATCCGTCGGCGTGGCTTGCCACCAGGGCATGTGGAAAACCCTTCGTGGCCGCGATCGCGCCGATCCTCCGGCCCAGTTCTGCGGTGGGCTCGCCTGGTACTCCGATGAGGAGGAAGTTGCCGACCTTGAAGAAGGTCACGGCCGCAGACCCCTCGGCGAAACGCGTCACAAGAACCTGCGCGAGGGCGTCTGGGACGCCATATGCCTTGGCGAAACCCGGATGGGGCTTGGGTGGATCAAGCCGAACCTCCTCGCGCCAAAGTTTTGGTGCGTCCTCACGACCAGCCACCGTGCGAGGCTCAGATTTCAAGACCGAAGCAAGGAACTTTTCCACAAATTTGGCGCACTTTTCCACAGGGGTCTTTCCTGGAGCCTCCGGTGCCAAGTCTCCGATCGCGGCAGGGATCACAGGAGCGTCGAGGCGCTTGGCCAACACCCCGGGCCAGTCACCGTCAGTCTTGTTCCAGGACTCGTCGTGAAAGGTGGCGTGGGCCGGATAGCTCGCCAGAAGAGGAGTACCCCCAGATTCAAGGAGCCATGCAGTCCGGTCAGGTACGGCGTCCGGCCGTCGCCCATGGTTCAGTCTTGCCTGGCCCGTCGAGAGCCCGAGTTTGGTCACCATCCTTGGTGCCGCACTCCTCGCCCTGTCAATTGCGTAAGCGACCTCGTCTGCGTACCATGCGGACCAGAACGGACTGTACGAAGCGATCCCCGGCACCTGGAACGTCATCTTCGGGTTCAGCATCTGACTGTCCGGCGCGCAATGAGTGTGGGTAGCGATCAGGACGAATCGGTCGTCGCCTACCAATGACCGGACCTGTTGCGTAAATCCGCCTGGGACGGTCAGCATGTCCAGGGCCACTAGCGTATCGCCATTGAAATCGACCGCGCGGGCGTACAGTCGCTGGCCCCCCGGTTCCATGACCGCTCCCTTTCGAGCCGTGTACCCGCCAAGTGGTAGCGGCTCGGGAGGCGTCAGGTCCACTTTCGCCACGCGGACAGTCAGGCCCAAAAGGGCATAAGCCAGTCCGCTCAGCACCATGTCCTCATTCTACGCATGGCCAGACCCTTCAAGGGCCGTCTGCTAGAATCTCGTCAATGAGCTTTGGTGTCCAGTTGGGCAGCGATCTGCTCCGGGCCGACCCTGGTTCGAGCGTCCCTGTCAGCCTTGAGATCGTCAACCGGAGTGACGCCGAAGACCGCTTTGAGATCGAGATCGAGGGCCTCGACCCTGCGTGGTCAGCCATACCCGTCCCTAGCTTTATCGTCGAGCCGGGCGAAACGAAAAGTGAGCGCTTCTTCCTCAAGCCTCCCAAAGATTCGGGCAGCCTGGCCGGCGTGTATCCCTTCGTGGTCAACGTCCGCTCGATCGAGTCAGGCGAGACCCGCACCGCCCAGGCCGCCCTAGAAATCCGCTCCTACCAGAATTTCAGCCTTGACGTTCAGCCCAAGAAGGGCACCATTTCGCCGTTCTCGAGTTCGACCCAGTTTCGGATCACCCTCATGAACCTGGGGAACAGCGAGCAGACCATGCAGATGGGTGCCGCCGACACTGAGGGCCTGTTTGCGTTCGAGTTCGACGCCGATCAAGTGACCCTCGCAGCGGGCCAGCAGAGAGACTTGACGCTTACAGTCGCTGGTTCGAAGCGGTCACTCTTGGCTAACTCCAGGCTTCAAAACTTCACCGTGACTGCCCGGAGTACGGAAAACCCGGCTGTGGCCGCCACCGGCAACGCTCAGGTCGAACAGAAGGCCCTTGCGTCGCCCGGCACCTTTGTCCTTTTGTTAGCGATCGTCGGACTCTTGGCCGCATGGATTCTCATGTGGCCCAAGCCGCCCAGGATTTTGAGCCTGATGCTCGTTAATGCCACTGGTCAGCACCAGACTGCAGGAACCACCGAGACGACCGTGGGCTTGCCCGTCGAAGTCCGGTGGAGAACGTCGCGGGCGACGTCGGTGCGTGTCCAAATTGGCAACTGGGTGGAGGACAGCCAGTTGCCGGAAGGTTCGCTCAGCTTTACGCCGGACAAGGAGGGAGACTTCCTTGTCGAAGTCACCGCGTTCAACGGTGACCAAAAGGCGAGAGACGACAGTAACACGATCCGTGTTGCGGCCAAGCCCGCGGTCCCTAAGCCTGAGATCAGCGAACTGAACGTTGAGGAGAAGCAGCTTAACCTCGGGCAGACGTACATGCTCCACTACCGCTTTAGCCCGACGGTGACGAGAGCGACGCTCCTTCCGATGCAGAAAGAGCTGGACATCAAAGAGCAAGAAATCCTGTTGACGGCCGACACGGTTGGGAAGACCAAACTCACAGTCAAGGCCTTTAACTCCGCGGGCGACAGCATCGAGTCCAGCGTCACTGTCAACGTCATCAAGATCAGCAAAGCAAAGGTCGTGGACTTCTCTGCTGACCCGTTAGAGGTCGATCCTGGCGGAATGGTCAATCTAGGCTTTACGGTCACCGGTGCCGTCAAGCTGAAGATCGTTTACGAAGGGGGCCACGAGGTCGACATTGACCCTGCAAAGGAGGTCACCGTCATCGGCGATCAATGGAAGGGCAACAAGCTACTCGAGGTCAAAACGGACACAACTTTCAAGCTTATGGCCTATGACGCCGAAGGGATCGCGGCGACGGCAGCTTCCGTCAAGGTCCGGGTCAAGAAGACGGACAGTTCGGGCGAGCCCGATCCGACTACGGGCGGGAACGGGGGCGGCCATTGAGGCGCCGGGCCCTTCTTTCCACCACTGACAAATCCGGACTGAACGAATTCGCCAAGGGGCTCGAAGACCTTGGTTTCGAACTGGTGAGCACGGGCGGCACGGCAAGATCCCTTCGCGACGCTGGGCGCGCGGTGACGGACGTGTCGGAGGTGACCGGGTTTCCGGAGATGTTGGACGGCCGCGTCAAAACGCTGCACCCCATGGTTCACGGGGGACTCCTCGGGGACGTCCGGCTCCTGTCACACCGTGAACAAATGGAAGAGGCGGGAATCACTGCGTTCGAGGTGGTCTGCGTCAATCTTTACGCGTTTGAGAAGACCGTCTCCGGTCCTCACTCCCCCGAGGAGGCGATCGAGTCCATCGACATTGGCGGCCCGGCCATGATCCGGGCGGCGGCGAAGAATTTTGCGAACGTAGCGGTCGTGGTCGACCCCTTGGATTACGGCCCGGTCTTGGAAGCGCTCGGCAAAGGAACCGGAGAAACCATGCGTCAGGGGCTCGCCGCCAAGGCCTTCCGCCATACCGCCTTCTACGACTCGCTTGTCTCCCGGTACCTGACGGCCGCTGCTGGCGAGGACGAACTGTCAGAGACCTTGACGGTCGGCCTGCGCAAGGCTCTCGCCCTCAGATATGGCGAAAACCCCCATCAAACCGGGGCCCTCTATGTCGAACCCTTAGCGAGCCCAGGCATGGCCCAGGGACGGCTCTTGTGGGGCAAAGAACTCAGCTACAACAATCTGCTCGACGGTGACGCTGCATGGGAGCTTGTCGCTGATCTGCCGCCGGCTGCCTGCGCCGTGATCAAACATGGCAACCCTTGTGGCGCTGCCGCCATGTCGGACTGTGGCGAGAGCTACCGGGTGGCCCGCCTCGCTGACACCGTCTCAGCTTTTGGCGGCGTTGCTGCCTTTCACGGCGAAGTGGACCGAAAAGCTGCAGAGGCGATGACCGAGAAGGGCAACTTCCTCGAGGTCGTGATCGCCACGCGATTCTCCGAGGAGGCGCTGGACACCTTCAAGCAGCGCGAAGGCTGGGGGCAGAACGTCCGCCTCATCGCCGCTCCCTTGCCACCCTCGAGCCCGAGTCTCACCTTCCGTTCTATACGTGGGGGCATGCTTGTCCAGCAGACGGACGAAGCCCCGCCGGCGGATTGGCAAGTGGCAACACGGCGCCAGCCGTCCGACGAGGAGTGGGAAGCACTCAAATTCGCTTGGGCGATCGTTCCGCACGTCAAGTCCAACGCGATCGTCGTCGCTCTTAAGGATCGGCTGCTCGGCGTGGGGGCCGGCCAGATGAACCGCGTCCAAAGTGTCCGCCTCGCCTTACAGCAGGCTGGGGAAGCTGCCACTGGCGCCGCTCTGGCAAGCGACGCATTCTTCCCGTTCCCCGACAGCATCGAGACTGCAGCCATGGCGGGAATCCGGGCTGTCGTCCAGCCCGGCGGCAGTAAAAAGGACGATGAAGTCGTCGCTCGGGCCGACGAACTTGGTGTCGCAATGGTGCTGACGGGTGTCAGGCACTTTCGCCACTGACACAAGGACAAAGAGAGAGCGGCCGGCGCTTTCGCGTCGGCCGCCCTTCAGGTCTCGAAGAGACTGGATTACTTGCGTCTTCGGATGAAGGCGGCAAGGCCAGCACCGAGCGCCAACAGCGTGGCCGGCTCAGGAACGACCTGCCAGTTGTCGAACACGCTCTCGCCGAACGTGCCAATCCCGAAGCCCGTGCCAAAGTTCGGCGCGATGCTAAGGACGCCGTCTCCAGAATAAGTCTGGTCGTAGACGTTGTCAAAGTTCGTGTCGATGCCGAGGTTGATCCGGTCACCGCCGTTCGAGATCCAGGTGGTGATGCGGGCCGAGCTGAAGTTGGAATTCAGCGCGAAGAAGCCCGTGTTGGCGCTAAAACCGCCATTGTTGAAGCCATGGTACAGGCCAAAGTTGGTGAAAGACCCGCCCGAACCCTGAACTTTGATGTACAGGTTGTCAGTTCCGCCGACACCGGTCATGAGCGCGACGTAGTTCAAGCCTCCCGTCGCGAAGATGTCGACGCTGGCGACGGCGGACGCATAGCTCATGTTTCCGCCACCGACCCACTTGGTCCACTGGTTGCTCCCATTGACGTCACTGTGGGCCTGGTTGCTCTGGACCCTGAAGGCTCCGACCTGGTCGGACCAGTTCGCGCCCAGAGGCCCGTCCGCTCTGTTGAAATTGTCGGAAGCCTGGCCGAACGCCGCCGCGGCAGCGACGCAGACAAATCCGACGCCTATCCCTCTCAGATTCATTTTTTTTACCTCTCGCCGGCAAGGCCCAGCAAACAATCGCCGAACTAGGAGCCGACATCCCCACTATACAAAACTTTGTTCGGGATTTGTATAGAAACGGGCCAGAGAAATCTCATGACGGGCTAACAACTGACGACTCCAGTGACACGGGTACTTTTCCGACATTCGTCAAAGGGGAGCGCGGATTGTAACAATGTTTCTGCTAGAATGCGTCTAGAGCGCAGGAGTCAAGTTTGAAGAACCAGAACGATATGATCGTCATGATCGTGGCCGCCGTCCTTGGACTCGGTGTCGGCCTCGGCTTTTTCTTCGCGGGCAAACGGACGGTGAACAAACCGGCCGATCCCCAACCTGTGCCAGTGGCCGCCGCAAAGCCCCAAGAGGGTTCTGTCGTGATGGCTAACGGCCTTCCCGGCGCGAGCGGTGGCTCGGGCGGAGGGGGCAGCACCGTGGGCGGCAACAGAGCCGGAGGCCGCGGCGGCAAAATCATGGGCCTCGGCGCCATGTAGAACTGTTTTCTTCGAGTATCCAGGAGATGGCCTGGCCAAGTGCCGGGCCATCTTTTCATTTGTGCCTCGGCCCAACGAATAGGGGCTTGAGTGTGTCATCTTATGTGCCCTAGGCGGAGCAACCGTGCCTCTCGACACTGTTTTCCCCAGCGCGACCCAAGATATGAAGCTGAATGGCCATGCCGGATCCTTCTGGAGGTCGGTGCTCAAGCGCTTTACCAGCGACATCGGCATCGATCTTGGCACCGCCAATACGCTTGTGCACGTCGCTGGACGCGGCATCCTGATCCGCGAGCCCAGCGTGGTCGCCATCAATAAAGACAGTGGCGAAGTCCTTGAGGTCGGCGAGGAGGCAAAACGCATGCTCGGCCGCACGCCAGCGAACATCGTCGCCACCCGCCCGCTTCGTGACGGGGTCATCGCTGACTACGAAATGACCCTCAAGATGATCGAGAAGTTCATCAAGAAGGCCCGCCACGGCGTCACCCTGTACCAAACGGTTGTGGTCGGCATCCCGAGCGGCGTCACCGAGGTCGAGCGTGACGCGGTCCTTGACGCGTGCCGAAAGGCCGGCGCCCACAAGGCGTACGTCATCGAGGAGCCCATGGCAGCGGCCATCGGGGCAGGCATGCCCATCGTCGAGCCAATCGGGTCGATGATTGTCGACATCGGAGGAGGAACGACGGAGGTCGCAGTCATTTCCCTTGCCGGCATCGTCCATTCGCGCTCCATCCGGGTCGCCGGCGACGAAATCGACGAAGCCATCACCGCGTATGTTCGGCGCGCCCACAACCTCTATGTCGGAGATCGGACCGCCGAGGAAGCAAAGATCAAGATCGGCTGCGCCTACCCGCAACAGGAAGTCATCGAAATGGAGGTCAAGGGCCGCGACCTCATCTCTGGCCTTCCCCGGAGCGCGGTCATCACGAGCGAGGAGATCCGGGTCGCCATCCAAGAGCCGGTCATGGCGATCGTCGAGGCCGTCAAGCTGACTCTGGAGGCAACGCCACCGGAGCTGGCAGCGGACTGTATGAACCACGGCATCTTGCTCGCCGGTGGCGGAGCCCTTCTTCGTGGCCTCGACACCCTGATTTCTGAAGAGACGTCGATGCCGGTACACATCGCTGAGAACCCGCTCGACTGCGTCGCCATCGGCACCGGCAAAATGCTCGAGGCCCTGCACGAAGACCCGGCCATACGCCGGATGTTGGAGAAGGCATCGAAAGGCTAGAAGGTTCCAGCAAGCCCGATTGGGCCGCCATCGCCCTCTTCCTGGCCCTTTCACTCGGTCTCGGTCAGATGCAAAACCGCGCCCGCAACCAAGGACACTCCGACCCCGTCACCGTGATCGTCCGGTCGATGACCTCGCCCGCCTCACGAGCGCTCGACGACTTTGGTATCGCTTGGAACGGGGCCGTCACCAACCTCTTCCAAGGAGCGGCCGTCAAGCGCGAACTCGCCCGGCTACGCCAGCTTGAAGCTGCGGTATCGCAGTACGAAGACACTGTCCAGAACCTAGAGAAGGAAGTCAGCTCCCTTCGCGCCCTGCAATCGATGCCTAACTTTGGCCGCAAGCGGATCGGGGCGCGGATCACCGGATACTTCCCCTATGCGAACCGGGCGACGCTCTCCGTCGGCTCCAAAGACGGGATCGTCGCCGGAATGCCGGTCGTCTGCGCCCAAGGGCTCCTTGGCATTGTCCAGACCGTCGACGCTGACACATCACAGTTCTACTCGGTGACTTCGCCCCACGTCATCTATGGTGGAAGGGTCGACGCGCAGGTGCCCGTCCCTGGCTTGGTCAAGGGGCAGACTCCGACCCGTCTTGTCCTTGATGTTTGGGACAACGGCAACGTCAAGGTCGGTGACCCCGTCGTGACCTCCGGCTACGGCGACCGCATTCCCGCCGGCATACCCGTCGGCACCGTCGTCGAGGTCGTGCCCGATCCCAGCTACGGTACCCGCCGCATTTATGTCGCGCCGAGCGCCCAGTTCGGCCCTATCCTCGAGGTCTGGGTTCTGAAGTGACGGCATTGCGCGTGCTCGGGGTGGCGCTCGCGCTTTGGGCGGCGTGCGTCTGGCACCAGTCCTTCCTCGGCCAGACACTGCTGCTCGGTCAACGGCCCGATCTTGTCCTTGTCATTGTCGTGCTCACGGCCTTGCACACCCGGCCAGCTGTGGGAGCCTTGACCGGCTTTGTCGGAGGATTGTTGCTCGGGGCCTCGGCCGGGGCGGACATGACCGCCCTCACCGCCACACGAGCGGTCATCGGCTTCGCCGTCTCCTTCGTCGCAAAGACCGGCTTTCAGACCATTCCCATCACCGTCGGACTGGTGACCGCTGCCGCGACACTTGTGGCCCAGGTGGCCCTTCTTTTCATGGCCCCACCTCCCGACATCGGTAGGTTCCTTGCGGCTACAATGGGTACAGCGATCTACAACGGCGTTGTCGCAGGGCTCCTCGACGCCCTCCTCCGGCGGATCGTGAATTCGGAAGTGGACTGATACAGGATGAGCGACGTCAACGTGCTGGATATGGCCCGGAAGCAACTTGCCGAGGCCGCGAAATACCTCGACCTCGACGAAGGCTTGCACGCCGTTCTCGCCCAGCCTAAGCGCCAAGTCATCGTTAACTTTCCGGTCGTCATGGACAGCGGCGAAGTTCAGTGCTTCCAGGGTTATCGCGTCCAGCACAACACCAGCCGTGGCCCCACAAAGGGCGGCATCCGCTACCACCCCGAGGTCGACGTCGACGAAGTGACCGCGTTGTCCATGTGGATGACATGGAAGTGCGCGGTCGTCAACATCCCGTATGGCGGGGCGAAAGGCGCGGTCAAGGTCAACACGAAGAAGCTCAGTCCGCGCGAGTTGGAGAAGCTCACGCGCCGCTTCGCGACCGAGGTGAACATCGTCGTCGGCGAGCGGAGCGACATTCCTGCCCCCGACATCGGCACGAACGCCCAAGTCATGGCTTGGATCATGGACACGATCTCCATGCAGGCCGGCTACACGGTTCCTGGCTGCGTCACGGGCAAGCCGATCGAGTTGGGCGGCTCTGAGGGCCGCGTGGAGGCCACCGGCCGCGGCGTCGTGGTGAGCGCGGTCGAAGCCTGCAAGGTGCTCGGCATGGATTTTCCGAGCAGCAAAGTCGTCGTCCAAGGTTTTGGTAACGTCGGCTCGGTTGCGGCGGAGCTCAGCGAAGAACTTGGAGCGAAGGTCATCGCGGTGAGCGACGCCACTGGCGCCATCTATAACGAGAACGGCCTGCCCATCAAGGAGCTTTATCAGCGCTACAGCGGGGTCGAGGGCGGCATCCGCAACTACAAGGAGTGCCAGGAGATCACGAACAAGGAGCTGCTCGAACTCCCGTGCGACATCCTCATGCCAAGCGCCATCCAGGGCCAGATCACGGGCGACAACGCGGGCAACGTGAAGGCCAAGATCGTGGTCGAGGGCGCGAACGGCCCCACCACCATGGAGGCCGACCAGATCCTCTCCGACAAGGGCATCCTCGTGGTGCCGGACATCCTCGCCAACGCTGGCGGCGTCGTCACCAGCTATTTCGAGTGGGTGCAAGACCTCCAGAACTTCTTCTGGGAAGAGACGCAGGTCAACGACCGGCTCGCCCGGATCATGCGGGACGCCTTCCACGCCGTGCACGCCACGCAGCAGAAGCACAAGACGGACATGCGCACAGCGGCGATGATCATCGCTGTGGAGCGGGTCGCCCACGCCACCACCGTCCGCGGCATTTTCCCGTAGGTGAGGGTTGTCAGGGTGGTCAGGTAGCCGCCGCCGTCCCGGCGGGGGAAATCAGGTTGTCATCACGCCCCCCAAGCTTGTCATCCCGACCGAGGAGCGCCCTGCGCTACGAGCGGAGAGACCCTTTAGCAGAGCTGCCCTGCAACCAATGGCTCAGGTAGCCGCCGCCGTCCCGGCGGGGGAGGTTCCTCAGATTTGTCATCCCGACCGAGGAGCGCCCTGCGCTACGAGCGGAGGGACCCTTCAGTCGAAAACTCCCTCAACAATGCTGTCCAGGATCCGAAGGTAGCCGCCGCCGTCCCGGCGGAGGAGGTTCCTCAGATTTGTCATCCCGACCGAGGAGCGCTTTGCGCGACGAGCGGAGGGACCCTTCAGTCGAAAACTCCCTCAACAATGCTGTCCCAGGATCCGAAGGTAGCCGCCGCCGTCCCGGCGGGGGAAGTTCATCGCTTGTCATCCCGACCGAGGAGCGCGTAGCGGCGATGATCATTGGGGCGGAGCGGGTCGCCCACACCGCGACAGCAAGGGGCACTTTCGCGTAGAACTGGCGAGGGGATCGGCCAATTTTCGGGGCTCTTCCCTCTGAGGCATTCATCTGGGTACGCTCAGGATCGTGCTCTATAGGAATGTGAAGGAGAGAAAGCTCGCTGAACTCCCAGAGGACGAATTTCGCAATGGACTAATCGTTGAACTCTTCAGAAGGAAGGGCCTAACATACTACAAGGACACTTGCGGCCCCGATGAAGAGGGGAAGGATGGCATCTTCCTTCGTAAAGGAGCCTGGGGCGAATGGGAGATCATTGCGGTTCAGACCAAGAAGGGAAAACTTACCTTAGCCGGCAGCAAGCCGGCTGACAACTTAGAGGTCGCCACAACGCAGCTACGAACCGCTCTCCGAACCAAAATATATCTTCCAGGGTATAAACTTAATCAACTTCCGACCAAAGTTTATTTGATAGCATCCGAGACAGTTAGTAAATCTGCTCGGGCGCATATCGTCAACGAACTCACCGAGCCTTCGGTCGTGATTTTGGATCGAGATGACGTCATCCAGATGGTTGATGAAGTCTTCCCGGAGTACTGGTTCAATCTTCATCCATCGAGAATTCCATACTTCCGCGGTCTCCTCAAACAACTTGTTGAGCAGAGCGATGTCATAAGACTTGCGCCGATAGAAGAGGATTCGACAACCGCACCAATTGCGGACGATATCTACCTTCCCCTCTATCTTACAAGAATCTTTCGTAAGATCGTCAAAAGAAAGGGCGTTTACGATGACTCATACGAGTGGGAGGAGATCAAAGATGAGGCCCTGCTTCAGAGGCCAGAAAGGTTCATCTTTGTTCTAGGCGAGGCAGGCACAGGTAAAACGACACTCCTCCGTAGACTCGCCTATCTCCTCTGTCGCCATCACTTGAATTCATACGAGGAGTCTGGCAAATCCATCCCTGTTCTGTTGACCGCCCGGGAGATAGCTACCGAGCACACGAGCCTTGAAATCCTCATTCACCGGTCGGTTCAGTCGCTGAGCAACCACGAGGAGGTGTTTCTTGAGCCCGACGCGCTACGGACAGCTCACGTCACTCTCTTTATCGACGGGTTGGACGAAGTGGGGGACTCAGCCCAGCGAACAGAGGTTGTATCCAGGGTCGAAGCCTTCTTGGAAACCCACAAAAACGCAAGGGCCTTGCTTACCTCTCGCGACAATCCTGTTCTACTTGACTATCAGCGATCAGGGCATTTCGTCCATTTCCGAGTTAGTGATATAAGCGTCCAACAAGCGACAGCCCTCATAGACCGCCTTGCGGCTGGTCGAGATCCGCTTGAAGGAGACCACGTCAAGGAGATTGTAAGGAGGCTCAACGAAGCTCATGGCTTCGAACTTACACCGTTCTTAGTGAGTATCTTCGTAGCGACTGCTCCAGTCGACAAGACCGACATACCACCGAACATCACTGAAGTTTTTCGGAAGTATGTAGATCTGGCGCTAGGAGGCTGGGACAAGGATCGTGGGCTAGCGCAGCAGTTTGAGGTACCTGCTATGGATGCCATCCTAAGAGGCATTGCCCAAGCGTTGCATAGCCGTCATGACAGTCGGCTGTCAAAGGCTGATGCAGAGGCCTACATTGCACAGGTACTCAGCGGTATTGGCAAACCTGAACTGACCGAACAAGCGGTATCAGCGATCTTTGAGCGGTCCAGGCTTCTAAAACAGGAAGGCGACAGTGTCATGTTCAGACATCTTCTGTTTCAGGAGTATTTTGCCGGGCGGGCCTTGCGGAATGTTGGAGAGGTTAGGGACTTGCTGGCGGACCCCTGGTGGCGGCATCCGATCATGTTCTACTTTGGTCAGGATACGATCAAGCACCCGGAGATACTTGAGATCGCGGCCGTTAGCAGCGCCGATCTTCAAGACGCTGGCGCTTATGATGCTGGACTGACCATTGGGCTGGCTCTTCAAGCTGCGTACTTCTTGCCCCTCGAGAGGCGAAAAGAGGCATACCTGACCGTCGTGAAACGCCTCGGGGCAGGATTTGACCGGAAACTACGGGAAGCTGAGAAGGGCAAGTACCCCTTCAGTTTGATACTCGCCCGATTCCTTGAGGCGTTGGAGGCAGTTTCTTGTAGCGCCGTGCGTGACGTAGGCTCGGGCAGTGACTTGAGCGAGGGGGAGCAATTCTGGATAATTGCGGGGCTGATTGACTGCGGGGACATCGCTGAGGCGAAGGATCTACTAAGGAGGTATAAGCCGGTCGATGACAGGCGATTGCTTGCATTGAGTTTGGCTTCACATGTCGTCTGGCGATTGAGGATTACGAACTCGGCCACGAAGCGGCTCGCTAAGGACCTCGTGCAGTACCTAGATCCTAGGATCGTGCACCTGAAAGGTCTTGTGCTAAAAGAGTTCAAGGGCTTGGTCATGGAGATGAGGCAAGGGCAGTTGATCGTTATCGACGCACCGATCACCACTCCTTCCGGACAGGTCGAGATGGATTTTGGGCCCCCTGCGCGGGATGTTTCACGGCAGAGGAAGCCAGGACTAATCAGAAAGTAAGCTAAATTTGGTCCCGCGGAGCCGGTCTGGCCTGCCGGAAGGCTCAACTCGGTCACGTCCACGTTCTGACGCAGACGCAGGAGCCGGGCCCGTCCAGAATGCTGCCGCAATGCCGGGAGACTCCTGCCGGTTACCGCGAAGTTGACCAACCCTCCTACCGCCTCCAAGAGAGTGCACTAACTCCCTCCCCCATCCCAGAACGCGAGCGAAAAAACGCGCGTGAACGTGAGTGACCGACCTCCGAACCCCCCGAACCCACAACCGGGCCACCTGCTGTACCATGGGGGCATGAACCGCTCGCTTTGCTGCCTGTTCTTGCTTGCCCCTGTGCTCGCTTCGGCCCAATACAAGATCTATCGGATTGGGCCAAGCGGCGCCACGTTCGTGCAGATCGGTGGGCTGAACAACCTTGACCAGGTCTGTGGCAACTGCAACATTGGGAGCCAGGGGAGGAACTTCGTCGGCACGAGGCTAGGAGGCTACACGTTCTTCGACCCGCCATCGGGATATCTGCCTTACGGCCTTAACGGGATTACGGACGACGGGTGGGCAGGCGGCATCGCTTATAACACGCACATCAGTAGGACCGAGGGATGCGTCTGGGACGCCAACGGCGTACCGACTCTGACGGGCCTTGTCCCGGGTTTCGACCAGTCCATGGTTTATGCGCTCAACGCTGCTCACCACGCCACGGGCGCAGCGCACCAGAACTCGAGTCCGACGGGGATGGCGATCCTGTGGACTTCGACAGGGGGGCTAAGCCAACGCCTGCCGCTCGCGGGTTTCACCCAGGCGGAGGGCCGCGTGATCATGGACGACGACACGATCTTCGGCAATAGTTACACGCAGAGCCTTTGGCGGGCGACGCAATGGAACCCGGCAGGGGTGGCCACAGCGCTGAGCCCCATCGGGAGCGACACCCAGAGCCAGGTGACCGGCGCGAATCGGCTTGGCGTGGTGGTCGGATACAGTTACACGACCACCATCTATAAGGGCGTGGTCTGGACGAACGGGCAGCCCGCTGAGTTGCCAAAGCTCCCCGGCGCGCAAAGTGCTTATCCCGTCTGCATCACGAACGGGGGGACGATCGTGGGGGCTAGCGGCGGGGCGAACACGTTCTCGGCCTGCATTTGGCAGAACGGAAACGTCGTCGATATGAACACCTTGGTCGATCCGTCCACTCCGGGTTGGACGCTCGAGGTGGCTTGGTTCCTGAACGACAACGGTGTGATCGTGGGCTCGGGTCGCTACAACGGCGAGACCAACGTCTATTTCATCGCCGAGCCGGCCCCGGCGTCCGAAGTGTTCCCTCAAGACGTGACTGTAAGCCTGGGTCTTATTCGGCTTGGCGATGTGCACAGCCTTGGCGCGATCGACGGCGACACGTTCCAGGTTCAGCGGTTCGTCGTGCCGAACCTGCCCACCCGCATCCAGTTCGCGGCCACGGCGGTCTCGCCCTTCCCGAGCATCAGCGCGTTGACATTTGCCACCTATGGCCGCATGGCGCAGTCGGGCGCGTTCAACCAAAGGCTGAACGTCTACAACTTCCAAACTGGCGACTACGACCTGACCGACACTCGGGTCGACTCGTTCGGCACTGGGTTTGGCGAGAAGAGCCTCGTGGCGACGGGCAACATCGGAAGGTATCGGCGGTCGGACGGCTTGATGAGGGGGCGGGTGACCGTCACCCAGGCCGGCCCCGCCTCGAGCTCAGATTGGTGGACAGCTTACGACCGCATCGAGTGGCGCGTACGGCCCTGAGTCAACCGTGCTTGCCGAGACCCTTTGGGAAATTGTTAAGGTGTCATCCCGGCATTCCTTCCAGATAACCGGGCCGAAAGGCATATATTAGAGGCTTCTAATCGAACCATTTGAACGCTCAAAGTTATCCTCAGAGGGTGTGTTGTAATCGATTACTTTTATTGGGGCTGGCACTTTCACTCACCAGCGCCATCTCACTAGGACAGGCTCGGCCAGGAAAGACCAACGGGAACACCATCACCGCTGGAGGAACTTGGCAGAGGACGACAAATCGAATCACTGCGGACTCGGGCATGAGTTTTCTCCTGACGGACGGGACTGTGCTCCTGCACAACCCGCTCACCCGTGACTTCTACAAACTGACTCCAGACATTAACGGCAGCTACGTGAACGGCACCTTCACCCAGGTGGCGAGCCTGCCTACCGGCTACGGCCCTCTGTACTACGCCTCGGCCGTCCTCGCCAACGGGCGGGTCATGGTGGCGGGTGGTGAGTACAACCTCAATGGCAACGGTGTCTGGACCAACAAGGGTGCGTGGTATGACCCTGTCGCCAACGTTTGGACGAATTTAAACCCGCCGTCAGGCTGGGGCAACATCGGCGACGCGCAATGTTCGGTCATGCCGGACGGCACCTTGCTGATGGCAATGCCGTTCGATACGCGTATGGCGCGGTTGAACCCGTCGACAATGACCTGGACGAACCTGACCAGCCAGAACAAGGCCGACCGGCACGACGAGGAGGGCTGGACCCTCTTGCCCGACGGCAACCTCATCACCGTCGACGCGCTCAACGCTCCGGGTTCCGAGAAGTACATCGTTTCCCAAGACCGTTGGATCTCCGCAGGAAGCACGATCGTCCGTCTCGAGGATCCGGGCTCGCAGGAGATTGGCCCGATGGTTTTGATGGCAAACGGCAAGTGCCTCGCTTTCGGCGCCACCGGCCACAACGCGCTCTACACGCCTGGCGTCGGCACCGACCCCGGGACGTGGCAAACGCTTCCTGATTTCCCCATCATCAGCGGCCAGCTTGACATCGCTGACGGCCCCGCCTGTCTCCTGCCGAATGGCAACGTCCTTTGCGTGGCGAGCCCCGGCATCTTCAACCCGCCAAGTCACTTCTTCGAGTACGACGGCTCCGCGTTCACACAGGTCGCCGCCGTGCCGAACGCCCCGGGCAACTCCAGCTATGTCGGAAACTTCCTGGTCCTCCCGAACGGGCAGATCATGTACACCGACTTCAGCAACGACGTAGAGATCTACACGCCGACCGGCGGTCCGCAGGACGCATGGCGGCCAACGATCACGACGTGTCCGAGCAGTGTCGGAGCGAGTCAGTCGTTCGTCATTTCGGGCACGCAGTTCAACGGCCTCTCCCAGGGCAGCTACTACGGCGACGACTCGACGAACGCGACGAACTACCCCATCGTTCGGATCAAGAACAACGCCACGGGCCACGTCAAGTACTGCCGCACACACGACCACAGCACGATGGCGGTGGCGACCGGTTCTGCGACCGTCTCGACGAACGTTGACGTCCCCGCCAGCATCGAGCTCGGCCCCTCGACCATCGAAGTGGTGTGCAACGGTATCGCCTCCGCGCCCCGTGCCATCACGATCGGAACTCAGAGCGTGACGGTGCCGACGTCGTATACGATCATTCGCGGCGCCTTGGCTGGCGGCAACGTGGCGAGTTTGGCCAATATCGACAGTGATCCGCTGAGCGTTCTTACTGGCCCGGTCGTCGCCCCGTCCGAGGCACCCGTCAAGGTCTCCATCAGCGCGACCTCGCCGACCCTTGCGCCGGCTTCCTTCCAGGTTACGATGACCGCGAACGTCATCACCAATGGAACGACTCAGAACCTCTCGCTCTACAACTTCCAGACAAACGCGTTCGAAGTTGTCGATACAAGGGCTGGCACCACCAACTACCAGACCGTCACCGTCAACGGCGGGGGCAATCTGGCCCGGTTCGTGAACCAGTCGACTGGCGAAGTCCGGTGCCTTGTCTCCTACTTGGCGACCGGCCCGACGTCTGTAGCCCGCTGGAAAGTGAACGTCGACCAGCTCAACTGGACGATCCAGTAACTCTGGAGAGTCACATAGCAAGGAAGGCGGCCCTTATCGGGTCGCCTTCTTCTTTTGTTCCGGCCTTGGTGGCGCGGGCCGCTCGAAGTAGCCGTCCGACAGACACTTCAAGAACGAGACGATTGCCCACTCCTGCTTCTCGCTGAGAAGCAGATTGCCGATCTGCATGGCGTCCAAATCGGGCAGTCCGCCCGGGTTTGTCATCGTCGGTGTCCGGCTCCCAGGGCCCGCGCCCATTCCCGTCGGGTTGATGAGGGTCGTTGCATCCAAATACTCCGGTCGGGGCCAAAGGGGTTTACCTTTCAGATCAGCATAGGGATCGGGGCGCGTGAAATCGATCACCTCGCCTTCTTGCGTGGTCAGATTCCGCGTGTTGTAAAAGTGGACGACCTCCTTCAAGCTCTTGAAGACCCCGTTGTGCATGTAAGCCTTCACAAAGCTTGGGCGCGGCCTCTTATCGACGTTCCGGAGTGACGGTGCTTTGAATGTCCCGAGAATGCGGAGCGGATCGGGCCCATGAGCCGTTCGCTTGGGCCAGCCGTAGTGTTCGTAGAGAAACGCTCCCATGCCGAGGTCGACATAGTCCGGTCCACTGGGATTGAAGCCTTCCGGATTCGACGCCTTGTCGGTCATGTTGTAGAAGAGGTTTTGCGGGTTAGGCGGCACTCCCAGGTTCGCAAAGCAGGAATTCGTGAAGATGTCCGGTGCCTTCGAGAGGTCTTTGCTCAAAGAGTGGCAGTCGGCACAGTGGGCCGATTTTTTGAACGGAAGGCCGTTCGGTCGGCCGTTTAGCGTGCCGGTGACGAGGCGCATGCCGTTGAGCTCATCGGGGGTCAGTTGAGCTTTGCCTTCAAGGTAGGCATCGTACTTCGACGTGAAGGGCGAGACCTCCGGCGACCGCTCGTAAGAGGCGATCGCCTTGGCTGCCAAAGCGCAAATCTCGGTGGCAGCACGTTTGAAGACGTCCTTACCGAAAACTTCTGCGAACAGAGGGGCCGAGGTCGATGCCATGATCTTGCGTGCGACCATCTCAGGGCTCGGCTTTCCTCCCGCCCTGTTGTTCATTTCGTTCGGATTGAACATGGGTTCGACCACCTGCCGCTCCGCGCTTGGCGTCCTCCCGTCCCAGAACAGGCCCCCGACCCAGGCGATAGCGTTTGTGTCGTAGTGAGGCACTCCCGTTGGAAGGAACGCCGCGTAGGCCAGGGAGGGGGGCCTCCGGTTGCCTCCGCGGCCTTTGACCGCCCCCGGAACTGTGCCGACGAACTTGTTAATGGCCCCGTTCGGGTAGCTGTATCCGCTCTCGGGCGCGTGACAGGAGACGCACGCCAGTCCCGGCGGGTTCGACAGGCTCTTGTCGCGGAAGAGCTGCCGACCGAGCCTCACGAGTTGTTCGGGCTCAGAACGGGCCATGGCTGGAAACACGACAACCCGACTCTGGGGCGCGGATGCGACCGTGACCAGCGTGAGGGCGAGGCACCCGGTCGTGACCGAGGCGAAGTGTTGGAATCGAGGCTGGCGCATAGCGTCGAAGGAAAGAAAAGGGGGAAGTGCCGCCCCAAGGATACCAGGCTGACGGTTGCCGCGACTCATACGATAGAATCGGGACGAGTGCCCATCCAGCCTTACTTCCCCGAACCCTTGACCGTCTCCGAGAACGTGTCCGAAGCGAAGCACCGCCCTCGAGTGGCGTTTATTCGCAAGGTCGTGGGCTGGCACTTTTCGACTTCTGCGGCCGTGGTCGCCATGGCACTCGGTTTCCCAATGAAAATGGCTCCCGAATGGGCGTTCATCGGGTTTCTGGCATGCCTGATCGGCCTGACCCTCGTCCGCCGGGCCTTCGATGGGGGGAAGACCGAGAACATCCTAAGTACGAGCGCGTTGCTGCCGACACTCTTCTTTCTGTCGCAATGGTTCGAATGGCTCCATCGAACCGGCGTCCCAGTCGTTGCTCTCGTTCCGGTGGTCTTCGGAACCGGGCTCTATGCGCTCCTTTGTGGGAACGATTTCAGTTACATCGGGATGTTCGTTCTGACGGGTGCGTTCGAACTTGTCGCCGTCGTCACGGCGAGGGTGTTCGGGTATTTCACTCCGACTTCGGCTTGGTTGGGGCTCGTCCTTGGCTCAGCCTTTCTCTTCTATTTCTCGTACGACCTTTCGATGCTGGTCAAACGTCGGCGGTTTGGCGAAGGGGCAGCGGCGGTGGCGGACCTCTACCGCGATCTCCTGAACTTTACGACCTATACCGTCCGCGTCTATCTCCATTGGAGACGCTTCCGGTTCATTTGACCCGTGCATCGGGAAGCGTTTCCTGGTCCGAGGCGTCATAATCACCTGCGAGGCACCACGAAACAACTATGCTAGCGCGGTTTGCACCTGTTTTCGCCCTGACGAGCCTTCTTTCGTCTGCGGCGTTGGCCAAGGTGGAGTTGACGGCCAACGTCAAGGACGGGGACGTGATCTCGGGCGAGTTCACTTTCAAGATCGGGGTCCAAAGCGAAAGCCTTGTGACGTCAGTCGAGTTCTATGTCGACAAAGATTTACGGGACACCGACGAGAGCACCCCGTACGAGTTCAGCATCGACACGCTGAAGGAGACTCAGGGAGCATTCACGGTCACCTTCGCCGCATATACGAAGTCAGGCGAATCGGCAAAGAAGACCTTTAAGCTGACGGTCGACAACGGGTTGGACAAGGGTGCTGCCTTCCACGTATCCAAGGGCGAGGACGCGCTCGTCAACGGAAAATGGGACGACGCCATCGACGCCGCGCGGGTCGCCCTTAAGATTGATCCCAAGAACAACCCCGCACGAATCGTTATGGCGCGCGCCAACCTTGGCAAAGGCGTGATCGACTTGGCCGAGAGGTACGCCGACGACGCTTATTCGGCCGAGCCAAAGAGCCCGGCCGTCCTCAGTCTTGTCAGCACCGTCAATTTGAAGCGGGCGTTCATGACAATGGGCTCCGGCGGCAACTCCATGGAGAGCGCGGTCGCGATCGGCAAAGCTCTCAAGAAAGCAGCGGAAATGCGGCGCACGGCTCTCGACATGATGGTCGACAGCTTCGGAAACGTCACCGACGGCAATCGGATGGCCTATTGCGATACCTTGCTGATGGCCTCGAAGTATTCCAGGGTGGCCGCGGAGATGGAGCCGGTTCTGCGAAAGGACTTCCGCAACACTGACGTCGCCAATCGCCTGATTTACGCGCAGATCAGAGCGGGCCGCTTTACCCAGGCGCTCCAGTCGCTTGAGAACATTCGCAAGTACGGTTCGCCTGACGGTTTCAGCTTTGCGTTGAGGGCGTGCCTGATGTCCTACTTAGGAGACAAGCCGAAGGCGACCGAAGCAGAGAAGGAGGCGATCTTGGACGATCCGACCGGACTTGGAGTCAAGACCGCCCAAGCGTACTTGGCGCTCCGGGGATCGGAGTTGAAGGCAGCGACCTCGATCCTGACCTCGCTTGCCAACCAGGAGGGCCACAACCCTGTCGTCAACTACGACATCTGCGCTTTAGCGTTCGTCGTCACCGACTTCGACCAATCTCGGATCCGGTTCGAGACGGCCATGCTCGCAGAGCCTGCGAGCTACGACACGCTCGTTGAGCGCGGCAACCAAGCTGTGTACTTCTCGCTTCGCGACGATATGAACACCGACAACGACCCGGATTACGCGAAGAGGCAGCGGGCGCTCGCCCGGGCCTTCTTCGAAGCGGCCCAAGCGGCCAAGCCAGAGTCGTTCGAAGCCATGACCGGTCTCTGTGCCCTCGCGCTCCTCGATGGGCGAAAAGCGGACGCGGTGAGCCTCGGCCGCGCGGCGACCGCCGCTGCCCCCGAGTACGCGGCCGCCCAATGGGCTTACGCCGCGGCGCAGTTCGACGCCAACCTGCGTGAAGATGCCAAGGAGTCGGTCCGCAAGGCGGAAAAGATCGATCCGGAGGGCTTGAGTGGCAAGCCGTATCCGACCGGAAGGACGGCTTGGGAGTACTTCTTCAACAAGGGTCGCATTCCCTTGCTGATAACTCCCGGCTCCTGACGACGACTTGTCGGGTTCAAAGACCGGCCCCTGCGGGCCGGTCTTTCAGTGAGCGGGTATCCTCCTCTCGCCTAGTCGGGGCATGGCGCAGTTTGGTAGCGCGCTTATCTGGGGGGTAAGAGGTCGTGGGTTCAAATCCCGCTGCCCCGACCAATCAATTCGCTAACTTCTCGCGCTGAGTACGGCGTCTTTGCACTCGATCACCCGTCGCGCGGCTTCTTCCGCTTCCTCGATCGTACTGTCCTTTCCAAACGTGAACCTGAGGCCCTCGTTGGCTTCAAGTTCGGAGTAGCCGCAGGCAAGGAGAACGTGGCTCGGTTCGATGCTCCCGCTGCTGCAAGCGGCGCCGCTGGATGCGCTGACTCCAGCACGGTCGAGCCTGATCAGCAGCGTGCTCGCGTCGATTCCTGGATATCGGCAGTGGAAGTGCCCGGGAAGGTTCGCGCCTTCAACGGTCGGAACAAATCCCGAGTCCGACAGCAACGCCGCGAAGGCGTCCCGCGCCTTCCGTTTGCGGTCCTGAACTTCGGGGTGTCCTAGGCACCAGGAGGCGGCTGCGGCGAAGCCAGCGAGCCCAGCGACGTTCTCGGTGCCAGCCCGCATGTCCCGCTCCTGGCCCCCACCGACCGTAACCGCCCGGATGGGAGTGCCCGCGCGGACAAAGAGAGCCGCAGCGCCCGCCGGACCATACAGCTTGTGGGCGGAGACAGCCACCATGTCCGCCTTCGATGCATCGACGTTAAGGCCGTACGGAAAGGTCTGCACCGCGTCGCAGAAGAAGAGAGCGCCTACTTCGTGGCATTGAGCTCCGAGACGCTTCACGTCGTTGAATGTCCCCAGTTCGTTGTTCCCTTCCATCGCGGCGAGGAGAAGGACATCGTCATCGACCAGGTTTGCGACATTGATCCTTCCTTCTTGATCAACGGCAACGAGTTCTACTTCGAATCCAAGCCGTTCGAGGATCGGCCCCGTGTTCAGGACGCAATGGTGCTCGGCCGCGCTGAAAAGGACGCGCCTTCGTGAAGAGTCCTGATTTGCCAGCGCCGCGCCAAGGATCGCTAGGTTGGTGGCTTCGGTTCCTGACGAAGTGAACACGACCTCGCCGAAGAGGCAGCCGAGCGCTCCCGAAACCACCTCGCGGGCGTTGTCGACAGCGGCTCGTGCAGCGCGCCCTTCTGCGTGCAGTGAAGAAGGATTGGCAGGTGAGCCGAGCCAGGGCAGCATCGCTTCGCGGGCCTCGGGAAGAAGCGGCGTAGTGGCGGCATGGTCGAGGTAAATGCGCTTCACGTGAACAGCACGAACTGGGCGAACATGATGGCGCTGTTGTGGATGAAGTGCATCGTCATCGACGGTATCAATGACCCTGAGAAGTAAGCCAGTACCGCCGACATGGCCCCAACCGACGCGAGCGCAGCCCAGAGCACGGGCCCCTGCGGGTGGATCGCGCCAAAAAGGAACCCGGTCAAGAGGATGGAGTAAACGGGCTTCATGAACCGTCCCAAGGCCGGAAGCAACAGCCCCCGGAAGGAGATCTCCTCAAGGATGGGCGCCATCACCGCCGCAAGCAGATAGAGGAAGAACCATGACAAAGGAGACGCGCCAGATTCCAACTGGTCGGTCAGCGGGTGGGTCGGTTCAGGGGCATTGCGGAAGAGGGCTTGGCCACCGAGGGCCAAGATGACGACGACGGGAATGTTCGCACAGAAGCCGGTCAAGCCATAGAGGATGTGCATCGGCCACCTGCGGGTGTCGCCAATGATCTTCTTGACCGGGTCCGCGACGCCAAAGAAAGGCGTGCGCTGGACGATCACGAGGCTGATAAGGAGCAGGACTTCGCCAATGAAAAGTGATGCCCCCGGCACCAGCCTCTTGTGCAGGAGAATGGCGACCACAGACGGGATGACCAAAAAAAGCAGAAAGAACACGGACATTCGGAGCGCCAGGCGGTCGCCGCCCAGCTTGGTCAATGGTCCGCAGGGATAGCCGACTGGTTTGATCCTCGCGACCCCGAGCGCGATGATCCCTCCAAAGAGGGCAATGAGCCCCAGGAACGCACCGAACACAAATCCGAGGCCGAGAAGCACGTACAAGGCTTGGTCGGTCGCCGAGACAACCGCGGAGCGAGCACCAGTGACCCCGGCCTTTGCCAGAGCGTGGGCGCGGATCAATCTTCCCAGAAAGTTTTCAGGGAACTGGGAATCGACGCCCCGCACCCACTTTTCCTCCAATTTGTCGCTGGAATAAATCTTGTAGACGGTCTGGTCCAGGGGCTCAGAACTTCTCTTGAGGTGATCCAGCGCTTTCGTGCTCAAGGGCGTCTTAGCCTCGAGCCCGGCAGCGAGCGAGACCTGCGACGCCTCGGAGTTCTTGTCGGCATCCTCCTCGGCCTCCTTGATCAGGTCGCCGAGGGGGTCTTTCTGTGTGGTCTTGCTTGCGCCGATGGCAGCGTCCTTGAAGACGAGCGCTGACTTGAGCTTGACGACGAGTTCAGGAGCCGCCGCAGACGCCGGTTTTTCCGGCTTTGGATCTGGTATGAGCTCGGAGCTAATGAGAAAGATAAAAATGGCGCCGAGCACGAACCACGCCCAGACGGCACGAGTCTGGGGTTCGACCACTGGAGGCGGTGCGACGACGTCCGGAGTCGGTTCTGGGGCCGAGGGCTCGTTGGTCTCCGGCATGTCGTTCGAGGATATCTCTTCCATCACGGCTTGACAAGGGTCATTTCAACGACATGGCCATGGCCGATACCCGAAACAGGTACGGAGATTCCTCTCGATGCATTGAACGGATAGATGGACTCCGGCTCGGAAGTCGGTAGGCGAGGAAGGGCCAGGCGACCATCAATATTGACTTTACGCCCCACACTGCCTTCTGGCAAGATGAACCGGATCGTCCACTGGCGTTCGCGAGGCATGCCGCCGTAAGTTCCTGATGGTGGTGCAATGCGCAGCTTGAGGTAGTTTCCGCGACGCTCCATCGTGACGGTCGTCTTGGCGAACGCGTCGTCTGCATAGGCCAACGACCTCGTGTCGTCCTCGTACATCGTCCGCGACGTCTTCATCGAGTGCTCAGGGACGTAGCATTCGAGCTTAGGGTTGCGCCAGATGCCGTCTGCGGTGCTCCTGACACCATCGCAAAGCGTCAGGATGGCCCCGTCGCGGACGAACATCGGCGTCTTCCATACCGGTACGCCAATCGTGATTTGGCTCGGCCCCTTCAGGGGCTGATGGGTCCAAGCGTCGGTCCATGAGCCCGGAGGCAGCCAGAGTCGGCGTCGGACTTGGTCGCTTCTTTGGCTCGGAACGATCCAAACCAGATGGGCGAGGGCATCGCCCGTCTGCTCGAAATAATCGAACTCGAGGTCGTAGCTTTTGCCCTTCTCGAGCTTGATCAGCTTGATGTTGGCGACGTTGTCCTGCGGCGACCACTTGCTGACCACGATGTTTCCGTCAAGGTAGAGCTTGGCACCGTCGTCAGTACGCGTTCCGATCACGTACTCGCCGGTTTCGGGCACGGGGCCAAGCTTCCCCGTCCAGCGGACGGAGAAGTTATCGGATCCAAGCTTGACGTCGGGTGCCCCCTGGCCCCACTCGAAATTGACTTGCGGATCGATCCGCGTGACGACCGGCTGTCCTTCAAGCTTCGTGTTGCCAAAGTATTCAGCCCGCAGCCCCTTCCCACCGTCTTTGGTCCGAAGCATGCTCGGTGGAATGTCGACAGCAGACCCGTCTTTGCTCTCACTGATGGGCGCGACCAGGATGTCGTCGCCAAGCATGTACTGTTGGCTGTCCTTAGCCGCCTCATGTTCTGGCCATTCGAGGTCGCACCGGCGAAGGATCGGAGTTCCCTCTTCATAAGCCCGTCGCGCGGCCGAGTAGATGACCGGGAGCAGCCGGTACCGCAATTTGACGTACTCGCGTGTGACTTCCTCAGCCTCTGCTCCAAAGTCCCAGGGGAAGCGGCTTTCGCCAGCCGTGCAATGAATGCGGGCAATTGGAGAAAGACATCCGTATTGCAGGAACCGAATGTATAGCTCCGGCGTCGGCTTGCCAATGTGGCCGCCAAGGTCTTCGCTCATGTAGGGGAGGAGACTGTCAACCCCGGCGTCGACGGCATGAGAGATGCCAGCGCGGAGGAACGACCACTGGGCTTTCGTGTCGCCTGTCCAGTAGATCGGATAGCGGTGGAAGCCCGGCTGTGGTGGGCCGTTGCGGACTCCGTTGTCGATTCCCTGCACGTTCGACATGATCAGGGGCCGGGTTCCAGGACGGAACTTTGCCGTGATGTCGTGAAAGAGGCGTTGTCCCCAGATCTCGGGCTTAAGCCCGGGCGCAGGTTCCCTAAGTCGGGTGATCCAGTTGCGGTCGTACCACCAAACGTCGGCACCAAGCGCAAGAAGACTGGTTAAGCCGTCCCAGCGATACTTCATCTCTGCGGGGTCGAGCGCGTTCAGAGTTTGGGGCTCGGGATGGTCGTTGAACATGACCCGCACCTGTCTCTTGTGTGCCTCGGCAAGGAAGGTGGCCATGTCGGGCCACAGTTTTGTGTTGATGCCGTAGCCTTTGCTCGCGCCAACCCGCCAGTCTGTATCGACTACGAAAACGTCAAGAGGGAAGCCCTTTGCCCGGTATTTGTCGATCACGTCCAGCGCCTGTTGCTGGCTGTACGGGTGATACCGGCTGTCCATGAGGCCGAGCGCGTAGAGTGGCGGCATTTCGATCCTGCCGGTGAGCTTCAGGTAGTCCTTGATGAACTGCTTATAGCCACCCCCGCGGTTGACGAATACATAAAAGTCCTTTGCCTGGTTCCGTGTGTCCCAGCCGCTTGTTTCATTGAGTTCTGTCCGCGCACGGGCGGGGCTTGGGGTCGCTCCCCACGGTGCAGGGACAATCCTCGGGTCGTCCGCGACGACGAACGCCTTCCATTTCGTTCCGGGAGCCGGGAAGAACTGAGGCGGAGCTGCATCATGGCTCGGCCAGAAACCCTTCGGAAACCCCGCCACGCCGTCGATCCGAATGCTCTCGAATTGGCCGAGATTGGACATTTCGATGTTGACGTCGCCAACCGGAAAACTGTTATGGGTTCCTGTAAAGAAGGAATAACCGGCTCCCCGCCAGTCCCGGTTCTTCACCATGAAGGTTGGGCGGTCTTCAAACCCTTGTGGGCCACGTTGCTCGACCCTCACCAGCGACTTGCTCAGGAATTGGATGCGTGTGTCGGCGAGTTGAAAAGTCGCCGACCCGGGCAGCTGGCCAAAGGCCAAGCAACCCAGGAGGGCGAGCGACAAGACACCGGGCAACCGCATGCCTTGTTTTTACCGCGCCCCAATACACCAAGGCCCCCAGCTTGACTGCTGGGGGCCTTGCGTTCAGAGTTGCCTGAGCCTTACGGGCGGGCCGTCCGCTCGTCGGCTTGCCTCTGCGCTCGCTGAGCCGGCTGGATTCCAAATTCCTTGGAAGCTGGCTGGTTATAGAGCTTCGGCGTCAGATAGTGGCCACGCTCTGCCTGGGGCTTGGCGATGACCGTCGGGGCCCCGTTGGCGCGGACCCAAGGATCGTTGCGGGTCGCCATAACGGTCCAGCTGACGGTTCCGTTCGGTTTGCCTCCCGAGATCTTGAAGACGCCGTTGACTTCCTGTCCGGAAACGTACAGGTTGGGCATCGGGGCGCCAACTGCGGTCAGCGTATAGCGCGGGTTCTTGGCGATCGCGTCGAAGTAATCCGGCAGCGAGACGCTAGCCTGGCCGTTCGCGTTGAGCTGGACCATGCCAGAGTAGAGCATCGTCGGCTCGGAGCCTTCAGCACAGTACTGCTTCAGGATCTTGTTGGCAGGGTCGAGTGGATGGTCGATGACCAGCGATTTGGTTCCGGTCGCGCCGGTGTTGCCGTTGCTGAAGACGCCGTAGCCGTTCGTTCCGCTGTCGCTCTCGCCGTAGACGCCAAAGTTCGATCCGCTGGAATCGGTCGCGTGGGCGTCAATCGCACGTCCGCTTGAGCCGGCCGTGTAGGCCTTGACCGCGTAGCTGAACCCGGTGTTCAGACACTCGAAGAACGCGCAGTCGCCGTTGTCGCCGCCGCCTTGAGCATGGATGGCACGGTGCCAGGCACCCGTCGTGGAAGGATCATTTGCAAAGATAGCCGCCCTTCCACTGCTGCTCGACACGTTGGTGGCGGAGATGGCGGTGCCGTCGCCGCTCGTGTTGGTTGCCCGGACTCCGAAGCCGTCGACGGAGGGGGACTCGCCAAAAACGCCGGAGTTAGCGCCTGTTGTGGCGGTCGCTTTGCCCCAGCATGCGGTGCCCGTGCTGCTTCGCGAATAGAACAATCCACCGACGGTACTGCCGCTGGTGCTCAACTGTTCGGCGACGAGGGCTCGCCCACCGCCGCTCGCGCTCGTGAAGTAGCCGCCTGCGCCGAGGCCGACCGTCGCCGTGCTCTGGCCGTAGACCGCAACCCCGGAGTTGGTGATCGACCGCACTCCCTGGGCCGTCCCCGTCTCGTTGATCTGAACCCGCGCCAAGGTCGGGCTGACACCAGCGCCAAAGCGACTGGCCAGGCTATAGCCGGAAATATTAGAGTGGCCGACCTGTTGCGAACCAGGCGTCGACGCCTGAAGCTCGACATAAGAGACCATCGAGACCGCGCCCGCGGCCAAGGCTCCAGTCAAAGCCGAAATGCCGATCGTCGTGAGTGTATTCATGGCGAGCCGAGGTTACTCTAAAGCTTCTCGTAATTCCTCCTAAATTCAGCGACGGGCGTCGGGGCTAGAGCCCTAACTCAGTTCTTCCAGTCTGAAAACCTCGACCAATGCCCTAAGGTTCGGTTGGCTCGACGCCGATAAAAACACCGGGTCACTTCGACCGGAGCACACTAGCATGTACGAGCAGTACTGGGGACTGAACGAGCCGCCCTTCACGCTCACGCCCGATCCTCGCTTCCTTTATTTAAGCCGGGCGCACGAGGACGCGTTGATGATGCTGCATTACGCAGTCACGCGGAACAAGGGTGCAGCCATGCTGGCCGGGGACATTGGGTTGGGCAAAACCACGATCAGCCGCAAGCTGATCGAGACGCTCGACCCGGTGCAGTACAAGGTCGTCATGATCGTCAACCCGATCCTGACGCCCACACAGATACTGCAGGAAATCCTCGCCCAGCTCGACATTGACATCTCGAGCCGCAACCGTCAGGTGTTGGTCCAGCGCCTGCACCTGGCGTTGCTCGAGTACTACGACAAAGGGCGAAGGGTCGTCGTCATCGTTGACGAGGCTCATCTCATCCGATCCATCGGTACGTTCGAAGAGATTCGTCTCCTTCTGAACTGCCAGATGAACGACCAGTTCCTTTTGAGCCTGCTCCTGCTTGGCCAGAACGAACTCAAGCCAAAGGTCGCCAAGGTTCCTGCGCTTGAGCAGAGGTTGGCCGTGCGCCATCTGCTGAAGCCGCTCGACGTGCACGACACGGGCGAGATGATCTTGCACCGGATGCGGGTCGCTGGGTTCACCGGCGAAAAGAGCCCGTTCACGCCCGATGCAGTCCACAAGATCCACCAGATTTCCGGTGGTGTGCCCCGCGTCATCAGCCAGCTTGCCGACAACTCTCTCCTCATGGCCATGGCCCGGAAGGAAGAGATGATCGACGCGTTCCTGATGCACGAGGTCGCCGAGGAATACACCGGAGTTGCGGCATGAACTTAGCCGACGCCATTCGCAAGGCTGCGCAGGATGGTTCCTTGCCGACGATCGGCCAGGTTCCGACGGCATTTCAGCCGAGGCTTGTCGAACCCGAGAACGAGCACGTACAAAGTG
Source organism: Armatimonadota bacterium (assembly GCA_018268375.1). Taxonomy (GTDB): domain Bacteria; phylum Armatimonadota; class Fimbriimonadia; order Fimbriimonadales; family Fimbriimonadaceae; genus JAEURO01. The sequence continues at coordinate 148,824 of JAFDWS010000003.1, forward strand.
CTGTCACTTCGGTCGAGCCTAGTGCCACTGTGGCGTTCGGCGCCGCGCCCGAACTGCCCCACAGCTCCGTCTTCGGCGGCAACGTCGTTCGCATCGAACTCTTCATGTCGAACGAGCAAACCTCTAACCTCCTTCGCGCGATCATGACGGGGCAACACACCGTCCTGACCGTGGCCGAGGCGGCCCACTACCTTCGCGTGCGACCCCAGACGCTGGCGAAGATGGCCGACGATGGGGAACTACCGGCCGTGGAGATCGACGGCAAGTGGCGGTTCCTCAAGAGCACGCTCGACGAATGGCTCGCTACCACCATCGGCCACCCAGAGGCCGGGGAGGAACAACAGGATGTCGCTTAGTATCTTTCGCACCAAGTCTTACATTGGGCTCGACCTCGGTTCGAGCCACATCAAAGCTGTCACGATCGAAAAGACCCAGGCTGGTTGGAAGATCGGCCGCATTGTCCGTTTCCCGACGCCTAAGGGCTCGATCCAGGACGGCGTCGTCACCGACGTGGACGCTCTCTCGACAGCGATCCACGACATGATGAAGACGCACCGTCTGAACGCCACATCGGCGGTCATCGGCGCCTCCGGTGGCTCGGTGATTGTCCGGAACGTGAAGATTCCGACGATGCCTGAGGCCGTCCTGCGCAAGTCGATCAAGTTCGAGGCGAGCCGGTACGTGCCGTCAAGCATCGAGGACAGCTACATCGAGTTTGAGATCCTCGGCCCCGCCGACGACGACAACATGGAGGTGCTCATTGTAGCGGCGCCCCGTGAGATCGTCGAAAGCAGGGTCAAAGCTTGCGAGGCGGCTGGCCTTGACGTCGAGATTGTCGACATTGAGGCGTTCGCAGCGTTCCGCTCCTTGATCGAGTCCGAGCCGACGTCGGACATCAGCAACGCGACGATCGCCGTCATCGACATTGGCTCGCACACCACGAACGTGAGCGTCGTCAACAACGGCGTTTTCGCGATGACGCGTTCCATTCCGCAAGCGGGATCGACGCTGACAGACGCTCTGAAGAGCTACTTCAAGCTCTCTGACGAGGATGCGGAGTCAGGCAAAGCCCAGCTGGATTTGAACGTCCTGCTGGACGAGTCCAAGCCGCAAGAGAACCCGCCTCTCAGGGTGATCCAGCCGTTCTTGGACGACCAAATCCGTGAGATCCGTCGATCCCTCAATTACTACCAGTCGCAACAGAACGAGGGCGGCCAGTCCAGCCCGGTCACCAAGTTGGTGGTCTGTGGCGGTGGGGCCGAGCTCAAAGGAGTGCAGGGCTACATCGAGCAGAAGCTCGGGATCGAGACGGTGATGCTCGGTGTCTTCGACAACCCACGCTTCGTGTACGCAGGATCTGACGATCCTGGTTCGGGCCTCGACCTCGCCGTAGCTTCGGGACTAGCAATGCGGCCCTTTGCGAAGGCGGCTTGAGGAGGAACAAGACATGCCATTCATCAACTTAATCCACGAGCAACGACAACTGATCCGTTCACGAGAGCAGCAAGTTCGCGTGCTCGGACTTGCTTCGGTCGGGCTCGGCGCAGTCGCCTTCCTCACCGCAAGCTACTTCCTCTTCAACACCGCCCGCTTCCAAGTCATGTCGGGAACGCTCGAAGCCAAAAAGCGAGCGCTCGCTCCCATGCTGAAGCAGCTCAAACAGAACGAACTGGACCAGCAGGTGCTGGAACCGAAGCTGACGAGTCTGTCCGATGCGACCAAGGCGACTCAGCAGTGGTACCGGGTCATGGACCACATCGCGGTGAATGTACCTAAGGGCACCTGGCTCTATAACTGGAAGTGCACCCAAATCACGACCGGTGAAGACACAGGTACAGCGATCGTGTTCAACGGCTACAGCCTTGACCATGACGCGATCGGCGAACTGCTCCTCCGTTTGGAAGCGTGCCCCGACCTTGAGGGCGTGACCTTGAAGTACAGCCAAGAGCGACTAGTGGACAAATCGCAAGTCCTCGAATTCGAGATCAACTCCTACCTTGCGGGCAGCCGCAAGACCAAGAAGATCAAGGAGAAGGAATCAGCATGAGCCACATCCCATCCGTCAGGATCGCAGTGCTCGTCTGCGCGGGCGTTGTCTTGGTCGGTAGCGGCATTAGCTACTGGGCCTACAACACCAGCAAAGACGGCAAAGCCCGATACGACCAACTGGCCAAGGAAGTGCCCGACGAAGGAGACTTGAAGAGACAAGTCTCTGACTCTGAGGACAAGATCAACGCGACCAAATCGCAGTTGCAGCACCTCGAACAGTCGGTTCCTAGCCTCGCCTACGTCCCGACGCTGTTGACCGAAATGGAGCGCCTCGGCGCTGAGCACCACATCCTCATGACTGGAGTGCGTCCTGTGATCGGCGAACGAGAACAGAAGGACAACTCTGAGAAGAAGAGTGGCGAGCGCCAGAAGAAGGCAGGCTACCAAGAGATGTTGATCGACATCAACGGCCGTGGCAATTATTCGGACGTCATGGCGATGGTCGATGCGATCAAGAAGTTTCCCAAGATCGTTGAGATCGTCACTGTCAGCTTGACACCCAAGAAGGACACTTCGGTGACGGCGACCGATCAGCAGGCGCACAAAGCGCCTGTCCTTGACGCAACAGTCCGAATCCGCGCCTACCTGTTCCCGATGCCTCAAGCCGGGAGCGAGACCCAAGCCTCGCAAGGAGCCACATCGTGAAGAACGACAAGAAGAAGATGATCGTCTTGGCCGGGTTGGGGGTAGCTCTCCTTGCCGTTGGGGCCTTCCAGTTCATTGGTAAGGGCTCGCCGCCGCCGGCACCCGCCGTTACAAAGGCGACTAAGGAGGCGACAGCCCACAAGGCGTCGACAGGCGCGTCATCCGCAACATCAGGAACGACACAGCCTGCCGCAGCTGCGACCGGGTCGTCGGCTTCAAATGGTCAGCCCTCGGGCGAGAGCCCCGCGGCGACCCCGGCAGGAGCAACGGGCACAGCGGAAGCTGAGACAGATCCTCAACGGCAGGTCTTGCTCCAAATGGTCAAGAATCCTCTGCCCCGCCGGGATCCGTTCGAGTCGCAGGACAACCGAGCCCCGGACACTACCCCCGCGCAGCCTGTCCAGACGGCGCCTCAGCAGCCTGTTAAGCCGGTTCACCGGCCGACCGCAGAGCGCTTTGCCTACTCGGCACCAGTGAGTCCGCTTGCTGGGACACTTCCCAACGGCGGCACATCGCCAGGCATGGACGTGTCTCACGCTCCGCCTCTCCGGCAGCCGAGTGAGTTCGCCTACAAGGTCACGGGTGTGATCGTCGGCCACAAGCCGATGGCAGTTTTCGAAGACGACAGCGGGAACCAGCGATTGGTCCCGGTCGGAGGCTCGATCGACGGCGACAGCAAGGTCGTCGGAGTTGAGCGCGGCAAAGTCCGCATCGTCCACCGAGGGAAAGAAAAGACCCTCAGTCCGCAGGAAGGACAGTAAATGAAGAGACAAACACTAACAGTCGGCCTCATGGCTGTCCTGGCGACCAGCGCCTTGGGACAGGCCAAGTTGACCGGCATCCAAACCAACCAGGTCGGCGACGGCCTGCAGATCGTCATCAACGGCGAGGGTTTGAGCAATCCGCGGGTTATCCGCGTGATGCACAACACCTCGTACATCGTCGAGTTCAACGCTCATCTGATTGGCAAGCCGGTCACTCAGCGCGTGGACAAGGCTGGCGTCCAGTTCGTGCAATACGGCTGGTACCGCGCAAAGCCGCCTATTGTCCGCGTTCATGTCAAGGTGGCCGAGGGAGTGAACCCAGTCCTGTCGCAACAGGGCGGCAACTACGTAATCACGGTGGGGACAGACGCTTTGGCGACACCCGCCGACACAATCACCGAAAAGGCTGGCCCTTCGATCAAGGACCTGCATTCGCAGGACCTCGACGCGATGAAGACAGCGGAGGCCGAACTGAAGGGCACAGCGACTGGCACGACCAGCGTCGAAAAGCCCTTCAAGGACGCTGCAGGTACTGTGACTGCCGCTCAAGCGACCGTCACAGCGCCGCAGACGACCGCGCCGCGTGGCAATATCGGCACGTTGCCGGCCGTTCAGCCTGAGCGACCGGTCATTGCGAGCCAAGCGGCCGACACGGGGCGACAACAGAACTTCGCTCAGAAGGTCTCCTTGGACTTCGTGGGTACTGACGTGGTCCAGATCCTGAAGGCGCTGATGATCCAAGCCGGTGTCAACATTGTCACCTCACCGGACGTCAGCCCTGCCGAAAAGCCGACCAAGTTGACAATCTCACTGAACAACGTCGAGTTGGAAAGCGCATTGTCCTATGTCACGGCCATGGCCGGACTCCGCTATGCGCGCGTCGGGCAGACCTATGTCGTGACCCCGGCCGCCACGTTCTCCTCCGCAATGCGCCAGATCATGGAGCGAAGCTCGGAGAACTATCAGACCAAGGTCATTAACTTGATTAGCGGCGAAGCCGCCAAGATCAAGGAGACGACGTTGAAGGCGATGCCGGCCGACGGGCGGAACGGGTTCTACGAAATCATCGTCCCCGGTCAGAACGAGGAGATGGCGATGGTCATGCCGAATAGCCAGACCTCGGGCGCCCAGCCCGAAGGCGACGGCGGTCAGCAGAACACGCAACAACCTCAGGGCGCCCCAGGTCAGCAAAACCCGAATGCTCGGGGCCGCGCTTATTACCTGATGATCGTTGGTGACCCGGCTCGGCTGGGCGCGGTCGAAGCCTACGTCCGACAGCTGGACATGGACATCGCCCGAAGCTTCTCGTTGAGCAGGAACCAGGGTACGAGCACTGTGGCCGTTCCTATCCAGAGCGGCCAGACCGAAAAGATCAAGACCATGATCGAGAAGCTCTTGTCCGACAACCCGCGATCCAGGGACTATTCCATCACAGAGACCTCCGTGAAGGAACTCGACCAAAGCGAGCAAGCCACCAAGTTCTTGCTCATGATCGGCCCGGAATCCGAACTCGAGACTTTGCGGAGCTTTGCTGTCGCGCTCGACAAAGAACTGTGCAAGCCGCTTGGCATCAACTATGAGAACGACCCGGCAGCGATGGTCAAAGACTATGAAATCGTCGAGCTCCAGTATGTTGAGCCGGTGGTCGCCGCACAAGACTTGAAGGGTCGCTTCAAAGACCTGTGGGTGACCGTTGTTCCCGACGCTGCTACCCCCGGATTGCTCGGCCAAGGCGAGAGCAAGAAGGAAGAGGCGCCGACGGACGCTGGTGGTGCCGGTGGCAAGGCCCCAGAAGGCCAGAAGAGCGAGCTCAAGAAGGAACTCGGCCGTGAGCCGATGCGCCTCATGCTTCGCGGAACCAGAGCCACCATCGAAGAAGCCAAAAAATACATCGCGCTCGTTGACGTCGCTCCCCGCCAGATCGCTATCGAACTGCGCGTGATGGAGATGACGAAAGAGGACGCGATGAGGGTCGGTATCGACTGGAGCATCCTTGCCGGTGGCCGCGCCAACCTGTTCCACTTGAACCAGGGTTTGGGAGACAGTTCCTCGACGCCGGGCACCTTCAACACGACCACCAACTTCGGACAGAAGACAAACGGGGTCGACGGGAAGCCGTTCTTCGAGAACGTCAGCACGTTGGCGACGCTCGATCAGATCTCGAACTCGAGGAACTTGATCGCACGTCCGAACGCCCTGGTGACGCACGGTCGCGAGACGAAGCTCTTCGTTGGTGACACGATCCGCTACGTCAAACAGGTGCAGTCGACCCAATCTGGCATCACCGTCATCACCGACGAACTGCAGGTTGGCTCCCTCTTCAACATCAAGGCGAAGATCGGTGCCGCCGGCAAGATCGCCCTCGACCTCACGCAGAACTTCAGCATCCTGACCGCGTTCACGCCAGTTCCTGGCGGCGGCCAGTTGCCACAGACGAGCGACCGAACGAGCAATATGTTCGTGAACATGCAGAGCGGTGAGACGATCGCCATCGGTGGTCTGATCCTTGACAACGACCGAAAGACGTATGGCGGCATCCCCGTCCTTCGCGACCTTCCGGTCATTGGCAAGATCTTCGGCCGGACGAACAACCAGCGCGTGCGCACCGAGATCGTCTTCTTCTTGACGGCGGTCGAAGTCAACGCCGAGAACAGGGCGACGGCGGCCTCCCCGGCCACCTCCTTGCAGCGGTCCCCAGATCCGATGGGCGACTACAAGAAGAGCAAGTCGCTCGGCAAAGGAAACTACAACTAACAGGCCAAGCTCCTGGTCTCGGAGGGCCCATTACGATGGGCCCTCCTTGTTTTTGTCAGGGCCGGGGGTCCCGGAACCAAGGGCTCAGTGAGGGATAAAGGGATTCATGCGACGCTCGTTGCCTGCCATCGCCCTCATTGTCGTTGCGCTTTTGCTCGGTGGTTGTGCAAAGCAGCCTGAGACCCTGGCGACCCCTCCCGCCGAGACTCCCAAGGCTCAGGGAGCGGCAAATTCGGCTAATGCAACAACGCCGGTGACCAAAGGTGGCCCTGTAAACGCACCGAACACAGGCGCATCGAAGGGCGATCCGACGGACAAGCCTAGGGTCGCCAAACCACTGAACGCCGAAAAGGCAGTGCCCATCGCAGTGAAATCGACGGCCGAACTCCCAAGCGTGGTGGCCGCTCAGAAAGACATTGGCCTCTTCTTCCAAATGGCTCAAGAGTGTGGCGTTGCTAAGGACGTATTCGAAGCCATGCCTCACACTTTCTTCGTTCCGACGGACGGGGCAATCCAAGCGATGGGGACCGATGCCTTGGGAAGGCTCAAGTCCAACAAGGAGGAGATGAAGGCGTTCGTCCTCAGGCATGTCTCCAATGGCACGCTCCGCAAAGCCGACCTTGTCAAGATGCAAGGCATACCCATGCTGGCGCAGGGATATCCGTTGTCGGTCAAAGACGGCACCGTCTACGTTGACACCAGCAAGCTGATCCGCTCAGACATCGAGACCAAGCGCGGGGTGATCCACGTCCTTGATCGGACCCTGAACAAGGCCGTCGCCTACTGAACAGCAGCAAGAACAGTCATGATCTTTTCGGCTTTGTGCTCGCCCATCGAGATAGTGAGCTTATATTCACCCGGACGTATGAAGAATTCTTGAATCCAGGGCTCTTCGCCTTGGTCGTTCAGTCTTAGATGCTCAGGTGGGACCAAGTCCCAAGTCACGCGGTTGAGTCCTGCCGCCCCAGATCCTGTTAGTTCCTTGACGATCACACCCTTCTCGCCTTCGATCTTGATCTTGACGTCGTCGCCGGTGTACTCCCGGATCCAGTAGTTGATCCTGACGCCTCGCGGGGCATTGGGCGCACGGAACGCTTTGTGGGTCCAAACTCCGTTGTAGTTCAGGTAGCGCTTCGGGCTGCAAGCGGCGATGTCGAACAGGTGCAGAGGCGAGTCGAGCACCTCTTGAGTCAAACCACTGACCATCGACGCATCGTCAAGGATCCAGATGCTCCTGCCATGAGTACCAAGGACAAGGTCCTTCTCGCGGGGGTGCTGCCGGATATCGTCGACAGGCACGGTCGGTAACGCCTTGCCGTGCGCCTTGACCCACGTCTGCCCTCGATCAACGCTGACAAAGAAGGCTTGCTCAGTGCCGCAATAGAGCACGTCGGGATTGAGCAGGTCTTCTCGCACAACCTTGACCGCCCAGCCCTTCGGCAAGTTCGCCGTGAGATCGGTCCAAGTCCTTCCATAGTCTTCCGTCGCGAGGATGCAAGGGTCGTAGTCGTGCGTCCGGTGCCCATCGATGCTTGCATAAGCCCTGCTCTTTGCATGGGCGCTGGCAACGATCCGGGAGACATATCGCCCCTGGACATCCTTCGGCGTCGCCTTTCTCCAAGATTGACCTCCGTCGCGAGTCACGTGGATGAGGCCGTCATCAGACCCAGCCCATATGACTCCTGCGGTCAAGGGAGACTCGGCAAGCGAAACCACCGTGCAATGTGTCTCCGCGTTCGAGCCCACCGTTTCCATCTTTGCGGGGTCGGCGGTCGTCAGGTCGGGGCTGATCTTCGTCCAGGCCCCCGACCGGGTGTCGAGCCGGAAGACGAAGTTGCCGGCATGGTAGACGACGGAAGAATCGTGTGGTGAGACGAAGAATGGTGAGTTCCAGTTGTAGCGGTGCCTGGGCTCGCCCTCCCTCGGTTCGGGAGACAGGTAGCGCTTGTCGCCGGTTTCGATATCGATCTTCGTGATGTGCCCGCCCTGCCATTCGGCGTAGACGACGTCGGGATCCTCGGGATCGAACTCCGCATGGAACCCGTCGCCCCAGAACACGTTCGTCCAGTCAGCGTTTGTGATTCCAGTGGCAGGGATCCCAGCCGCCTCGTCCTTCTCCGCCAGCCTGTTCGTCGAAGAGGGCCCCATCCACGTGCCGTTGTCCTGCAGGCCACCGATCACGCGATACGGATCGGACATGTCGAGCGAAATATTGTAGAACTGGCCCGTCGCCATCGTGTTCAGGAAGTCCCACGTTTTGCCGCGGTCAAAACTCTGGTAAACGCCACCGTCGGTGCCGTCGATCAAGTGCTCGGGATCGTTGGGATCAATGATGATGGCGTGATGGTCGGCATGGAGGATGTTGCCCCCTCCCTGATGGAACGTCTTGCCGCCATCGTCAGAGGTCTCAAGTGTCCAGCCCAGCATGTAAACGCGGTTGGCGTCTTTCGGGTCGACCTTGATCTTGCTGAAATAGAACGCCCTCGGTGAGCGGACGCTCAAGCGGGTCCACGTTTCGCCTCGGTCGTCAGACCGAAAGACACCGCCCCCGCGCATCCGATCGTCTCGAATGGAGTTGCCCCCCTCTTCAGTGCTCTCCACCACTGCGAAGATTGTCTTTGGATCGCCGAGGAAGACATCGAGGCCGATCCGACCGGTTTGCCCGGGCAGCCCCTTGGCCAACTTCTTCCAGGTGCTACCGCCGTCGGTGCTCTTGTAAATGCCGCCTTCCGCTCCGCCACTTTGGAAGCTCCATGGCGTCCTCAAGCGCTCGTACATCGCCGCATAAACGGTGTCGGGCTTAGCGGGGTCGATGGCCACGTCGCAACAGCCCGTCTTGTCGTCGATCTGCAGCACGGCCTTCCAGGTCTTGCCGCCGTTGGTCGTCTTATAGAGGCCACGGGTCGGGTTGTGTCCCCACAAGTGACCGAGGCAAGCCGCGAAGCAGACGTCTGGGTTACGTGGATCTGCCGCAATTCGCGGGATGTCGTGGGAGTCCTCCAGACCACAATGCACCCACTTCTTGCCGCCATCCTCAGATCGATAGACGCCGTTCCCCCAACTCGAGGAGTTCCTGCCGTTGCCCTCACCGGTGCCGACCCAAAGGACAACGCCCTCCTCGCCCTTCTTGCCCTTCCGCTTTACGACCGCGACCGATCCGACAGATGAAGTGGCTTCGTTGTCAAAGATCGGGTCGAACGTTGTGCCGCGATTTGTGGTCCGCCACAGACCCCCAGTCGCATAGGCGACATAGAAACACTTTGCGTTTCCTGGCTCGAAACAGAGGTCGCTTACTCGCCCGCCCATGACGGCGGGTCCAATCGAGCGCCAAGGCAGGCGTTTGAAATCGTCGCTCGTGAGCTTCCGCGGGGCCTTCTTTGTCTCCTGTTTGCGGGCCATAGAGCGTCGATTATACAGTTGGGAGCGAAATTCTAGAGCCTGTAATACTGCTCCCACTCTTTCCTGGGCGGCGGGCCATGTAGGAGATCGTTCGCTACGCCGTGGTTGGTGATCCGCTTGTGGGCCACGTCGAACTCGAGCTTCGCATTGACCCTTTGGCAAACGATGCCGAGAGCCATGGCCTGGCAAAGAGGGCCAGCAACGCCAAAGTGAGACCGGCATTTCTCCTCTCCCCTGCAAGCCCTCACAAAGTTCAGGAAGTGGTTCGAAGTGGTTTGGGGCACGTCCGGAAACTTCAGATCCTTCGAAGCAGCACTGGGAATGATTTCAAGGGTCGAGGCATGGGAACCGCCCTTGAAGGTCAAGCCGTCGCCGTAGATTACTTTGCCCGGCGGATGCACCTTCGTGTCGATCGTGCCTGCTGAGGGCGCTGGCATGTTTGGGTCGACGCTGACGTCGAATCCGGGAGGCAGGGGCGGAAGGTTTTTGACGCCATCGTACCAACTGAGTTCGACCGGTGGCATCTTTCCGCGAGCAGGAAACTTGAAAGCGATCGTCGAGGCCTGAGGGAAGATGAAGGGGTTGTGGCCCTCAAGAAGCACGGGATCGACCTCGTGCGGCAATCCCAAGTGCAGGAACTCATGGGCGGTGTCAAAGATGTGCGCGCCCCAGTCGCCGAGGGCTCCGTTCCCAAAGTCGTACCAAGACCGCCAGTCGCCGTTCAAATAGGTGCTGTTGAAAGGATGCTCAAGCGCGGTGGCGATCCAGCAGTCCCAGTCCATCAGCTCAGGTATCGGCTGGGCTGGCGCGTAGTCGGTCACGACCATCCCGTGCCACCTTCGCGGGCTGTTCATGAAGGCGGTGATCTTTGTGACGTTCTTGATGATGCCCGCCTCGGTCCAGGCTTTGAACTGGAAGTAGTTCGCCTCAGAGTGACCTTGGTTGCCCATCTGGCAGGCAACTTTGTGCCTCTTCTCGGCCGCCATCAAGAGCTCGATCTGGCGGAAGCTGTGGGCCAGCGGCTTCTCGACGTAGACGTTCTTGCGCTCGGACATGGCAAGCATCGTCACCGCGAAGTGGGCGTGGTCGGGAATGCCGACGCTCACTGCGTCGAACTGGCCGCCCATCTTGTCGAACATCTCGCGGAAGTCCTGGAATCGTGCTGCGCCAGGGTGGCTCTCAAGTGCCGCCGTCGTGTGCTTGGCGCCGATCTCGGTGTCGCATAAGGCGACTATGTTCACCAGACCCGTGTCGTTGAGCGCCTTGAGGATGTCGCCGCCTCGGTTGCCGATTCCGACGCAAGCGAGATTGACCTTGTCGTTCGCGGAGACGCTCTCCAGCCGTTGAGCAGCGCCGAAGACCCCGGGCGGCAACCCCAGCGTGCTTCCAGCGGCAAAGACCCCTTTGATGAAGGACCGGCGGTTCATCCTTCCGCCCGGATTGGATTCAACCTTCTTGCTACTCATGGCTTCGATCTCGTGTACCGTATCTTGATGTTCTTGAAGGAGACGCGGTCGCCGTGGTCTTGGAGCAAAATGTGGCCGTCGGCCCACTCTCCGAAACCCGGGATCGACTTGAACTTGCTTTGCGCCACTGCTTCACGGAACGCGCTCGAGCCTCTCTCATAGCTCAGAATCTTGACGCCGTTGAGCCAGTGCTCGACCTTTTTGCCGTGGACGACGATGTGTGCTGTGTTCCAGGCTCCAACCGGATTGGTACGTTTCTGTGCGCTTGCCGGAATGAGGTCATAGAGCGAGCCGACCGTACGGTCGCCATCCCTGCCTAGCTTGGCGTCGGGATGGCGGGCGTCGTCAAGAATCTGGAACTCAAGCCCAATCGCGGAGCCCGTAGCGGCCTTTGCCCCGGTGCCAGTGATCGGGTCGAGGTTAGGTCGGCAGAAGTACTTGATCCCACTGTTCGCGCCCTCGCTGATCTTGAAATCGACCATGAGTTCGAAATCGCTGTAACGCTTTGTGGTCACGATGTCTCCGCCTGAAGCCGACTCGGCGCCCCCCCGAAGGCAGCACCGTCAGGACACCATCGCGAATGTCCCACCCTTTGGTTGGGAACGTCGTAAGCTTCGCCCCCCTCCAGCCCTTCGTCGTCTTCCCGTCCCAGAGCAATTGCCAGCCAGCCGCCTTCTCCCCGCGTGTCAAGGTGTTGTCCTTCGGAGTGAAGTCGGTGATCCTGAGGTTCCTCCAACGCACCTCCGCGCCCACTTTTGTGGTGTCGTCGCCAATGGTGTGGACTTGGAGCCCGATGAATCCGCGCGGTGTCATCGCATCGTGAATCGACGCGCAGGGCGTGCCGTTGAGCCACGTCTTGATCGCATCTCCCTTCGCCTCGACCCGGACGTGGTTCCAATCGCCTTGCTTGAAGAGCTTTCGCCCCTCGTCGGTGAACGCTTTGTTCGTTCCCCCGAGAGAACCTGGAAAGAGCCATCCGCGCCTGGCTTCGTCATAAATGCCGGCTGTCCACCAGCGGTCTTGCTTGGGGTCAGGGTCGATCTCGATCTGATAGCCGTGGACGCGGCCCGCCGGCACGTCGATCTTCTGGCTGTTCCACACCAATTGGGTCGGCTGGTCGAAGCACTCACTCCGGATCTGGACTCCGGAGTTGAGCCTGGGGTCGACCTTGAAGTCGTATTCGAGCACGAAGTCGGAATAAGTGCGCTCCGAGCAGAGGAACGTGTTTTGGGTGTTCAGTACGCAACGGCCAACCAACTCGCCGTTCTCGACCGCATAGGTCGCTGCACCGCCCCGGCGGACCCATCCAGCGAGATCTGGCGATGGGAGGATATTGGTCGCATTCTGGCCGGACGCCAAGGCGGCGGTCAGGAAACAAGGGAGCGCGATAAAAATACGGGCCTGTCTCATCGTGGCCACCGGGATCAAGGAGTATACACAGGCTCAATTGGAATGGACTTGCGCCAGAGGCTCGAACTTTGCGTAAATCTCGGCAGGAGGTTCGTCGAAGTACTTGAGCAGGGCTGGGCAGAGCCATCCCTCGGCCTCGAGAGGTTCTGCCCGGTAGACATTTCCGCTCATCTCCGCCCGTAGCCACACAAACCGAACTTGGTGGTCCGGAAAGGGAACTGACGAGAAAATGAGCCGGAACCCTTTCTCCGCATCCGGGATCGAGGCAGTCAATTGATCAATGATCGCGTCCGTGCCACCGACAAAGGGCTCCTGCACCAGCCCGACCCGTGGGTCGTCAAAGACCCACATGCCAAGGTATCGGTAGGGCGCGATCACGAAAAGCGAGTTCATTTCTGGGCTCCGAGGGGAACGGTACAGTCCTGAGCAAGTCGGCTTCGGACTGGAGGCTGGTGGAGGCTACCGGATTCGAACCGGTGACCCCCTGCTTGCAAAGCAGGTGCTCTCGCCGCTGAGCTAAGCCCCCACGCGAGGGAGGATTGTACCGGGCGAGCCGAACTGGTCGAAGATTGGGCCCGGTCGCTTAGGGACGGACGACAGCGTCGGCGATCCCGCACCGGAACAGCAAGATGATATCGATCACAGCAGTGACTGCAATACCCACAAAGATCGGCAACCAATTCAGAAACCCGCTTGCCAGCGAGAGCGCTGCGATGACGAAGTAGATCAGCGCTCCGATCCAGCCGATGTCTTCTTCCTTGAGGCCCCAGACGAGGAGCAGGACACAGAGCCCGCCAACGAGGAACAGCATGTGTCAGATGGGACGCGAAGAGCGTTGATTCGGTTGCGCAACGACTTATCGCGGCAGGGCCGGATACATTTCGCGGCTGATCGAGCGTACGTCGACCTTCCACTTTCCATCGACCTGAACCATGTCGAGCGAGAAGTTCTCCTCGTAGGCCATCCCGCGTTCGACGTTCCGCATCACCATCATCGAGACCGTGGCACGGTCGGGCGTCGGCCGTACATTCCCCTTGATCTGATAAACGAAGCGGTAGTACTTGGAGATGTCGAGCGTCTTGGTCCACTCCTTTCGGATCTCGTCCTTGCTCAGGGGTGGGTTAAAGTAGCTGAGGTCGACCAGGGTGTCGACGTCGGCTCGGGCCAGCGCCCTCATGAACCGGTTGCCCACGTTCGAAGGCGATTCTCCGGCAAGGGCAACGATTCCAATGATCGCCAAAACCAGGCAGATGAGGGAGATGAGGATCCAGTTGCCACGGCCCGCTCGGCGCATCGAACGTGATTTTAGCCTGATTCAGGCGAGGACTGCCGGAAGGACTCTCTTACAGTGGCGGCGGGGTCGACCTGCCACATTCCTTCCCGCTTCACGAGCATATAGGGAATGACCGCAGTGCCGTAGGGCCCGCGAAAGTAAACGATCACCCTCGCTGTGTTGCCATGCTTCTCTGTCGTCGTGATCTGAGCAGTCGCGGGAGGAGCCATGAACGCGTAGACCATGTTCGCGAGTTGGGCGGTCGCCTGGCTCCGGATGTCCTCGGCGGTCACGGACTGGAGCAGCTTGGGGTTGCGCCGCATGAGCGCCTCTTGAAAGCGGGTGACCGCGCTCGCCGGGCCCGCGAACTGCTCAGCAAGGAACACCGTGAGCGTGAGCACGGCAAGCACCCCGGCCGAGACGTACGAGGCGGACTGCTTGTTCAGACTCGCCATACCGGGATTCTACCGGTGTCAATGAACCACAAGCCCTTCCCTGCGTCTCTTCCGTCATACAATGGTGTGAGGCACCGGCAGGAGCACAGATGAGCAACGATTTCAGCCGAAGGGACTTTCTAGGACGCGGGAGCATGTTGGCGGTCGGCCTGGTCGCTCCGCCTTGGCTCGCAGCGATCGCCAAGGCCGATGTGATCAGGCAGTCCAAGGGCGGGAAGGTCGATCCGGACAACGTGCTCGTGGTGTGCCAACTCTCAGGCGGCAACGACGGCCTCAACACCGTCGTCCCTTGGGCAGACGCTACCTATCGGACCTTGCGTCCGACCTTGGCGATCCCAGAAGACCAGGTCCTCAAGCTCGATGACCAGATGGGGTTCCACCCTTCCATGACCGCCGTCGCCGAGTTGTTCAAGCAGGGCAAAGTGGCTGTGATCCAAGGCGTGGGGTACCCCAATCCCAACCGGTCGCACTTCAAGAGCATGGACATCTGGCAATCGGCCGACCCCGTGGGGAACAGGCTCAAGTACGGGTGGATCGGACGCGCATTCGATATTCGTTCGGAGAAGAACGCGTTGTCACCGGTGGCCGGTATTGGGCTGTCCGTCGAAAAACCGATGGCCCTCCAAGCCGATCATGCCAGCATTCCATGCTTCGCCAGCCTGGCCGATATCCAGGCAATGGTAGGCGATCCCGATACGGAGCGGATGTTGCGGCAGATCCAAGGCTCGGACGCGACCGGCTCGACCAAAGTGATCCAGCAAGCGAACAAAAGCGCGCTCGACGCCATGACGGAATTGAAATCGAAGCTGGCGGGCTTTGCGCCCAAGCAGACCTATGGTCCAGACGCCTTTGGGCAAGGCTTCAAGCAGATCGCCCAGATCGTAGCCTCGTCTCCCGCTACTCGGGTCGTTTATTTCAGTGCCGGGGGCTTCGACACCCATAGCCGGCAGGCTGACTCTCATGCGCGCTTGCTCAAGAACTTCAGCGAAGCGGTCGGCGCCTTCCAGGCCGAGATTGAAGCCCTTGGCAAGGCCAAGAAGGTCATTGTCCTCGTTTTCAGCGAGTTTGGCCGGCGCTCTTATGAAAACGGCTCCGCAGGCACGGACCACGGCAAGGCTGCTCCTATGCTCTTGATCGGCCAAAGCGTCAAGGGCGGCTTCCATGGCCCGAAGCCAGACCTGCAACGGCTTGATGATGGGGACGTCACCTTTACCACGGACTTCAGGCAGGTCTACGCGACAGCGCTGGATGACTGGATGGGTGTCGATAGCGGCGTCGTCTTGGGCGAGAGCTTTACACGACTCTCCGTGCTCTAGCCAAACACCTGGCAGAACGCCGCCGACAACGGCGCCTTCGCATCTTCGACAGAGACTGGTGCGCTCGTCTCTTGGCTCAGGCTCGTCACGCCATAGCCCACGATTCCGCACGGAACGATCAGATCGAAGGCTGAGACGTCTGGGGCGCAGTTCAGGGCTATTCCGTGCAAGCTGACCCACCGTTTGACTTTGACGCCGATGGCCGCTACCTTCTTGGGAGGCGCTTGCCCGAGCCAGACGCCTGTGTGGGGCGGGAACCGCCATCCCTCGAGCCCGAAATGGCGGATTCCGACGATGACGGCTTCCTCCAAGTCTCGCATCCACTTATGGAGGTCCTGTCCGTGCCGCTTCAGGTCGAAGATCGGATAGAGGACGAGTTGCCCCGGCCCGTGGTAGGTGACGTCGCCCCCGCGGTCCGTCCGAACCACCTCGATTCCTCGCTCTGCGTATTCCGGGGTCGAGAAGAGCAGGTTCTCCTCGTGAAAGCTCGCGCCCAAAGTCAGAACGGGATCGTGCTCGACCAAGACGAGGGTGTCTTCCGCTCCCTCCATGACGTCGGCGGCGATCCGCTTCTGCTCTTCCCAGGCGGGCAAGTAGCCCGCACGTCCGAGGTCGACGATCCTCATGCGCTCAGCGTGGGGTTGGCAACCACAAAAACCTTGTGGCCCTGCACAGGGTCTTTGAGCTCAGTGAACTCCTCTTCGGGGAGTTGCACGGTAGCTTCGGCTGTCACGAGAATGCCGCCCACAGGCGCGCGGGTTTGGACGTGGGCCGCGATGTCGATGACCTGGGTGAACTGAACGTCGTTAACCTCGCCCTGGACCTCGTCGCAATGAATGCCGACCCGTACACGGAAGGGCGAATCCAACCTGTTGACCCTCGAATTGAACCAAGCGATCCTGGTCTGGGCATCGCGCGCGGCGTTGAGCGCATCTTCGCTGTCACAAAATGTGGCGATCGCCCCATCCCCGGCGGTGGAGACGATGTGTCCACCTGATTGCTCGCAGACTTCGGTCAGGAATTTCTGGAACTCGCGAAAACTCCATTCGACCTTGAGCCTGTCCTGCCCTTCCTTCATCAGAGTGCTCTGGGCGACGTCGATGCTCACGACGCAACTCGCTCCGCTCGGGGCGTTAAGGCGACGCTCCAGGACGATCCTTTCGGCAAGGAGCGCGGCAGGATCGTTCTCGTCGAGTCTGCGTTCCCGCTTCGTGGCGTCTTCGATCCTCGCCCCGATGCCGGAGAGGAGCCCTGAGACCAAAAGGAGGAGTACAACCGGGGCCAGGTAAGGCAGTTGCAGCTGTTGCATGGCCAGGTCAGGGCCGAACATGCCGAGCCTGATGAAGTTGGTCGCCTCGAAACCGACGAACGCCAGTCCTTGGCTGAACAGAGCCTTGCGCACGCCGCCAGCCAAGAAACCGATGCCTAGGAAGCCTATGGCGGTGACGATCACGCTCATGATTCGCAATGTCATGAGAACCGGATCCTGGTTGAGGTCAAAGTTCCGGAACACGTGGGCATACCCGCCCAGAACCAAGACGCGGAGGGCACCTAAGGCGAGGCCTCCAAGGAGGGCAGCCAAGGGCCAGCGGGGATCTTCCTGCGAACGGTCGATCCACGTTTTGAGTTGGCGCTGCGGCTTGAAGTCATCACGGCGCTCAAGTAGGTCTCTCACCACGAGGAGCCGTTCAAGCGCTTCCTGGCGGGTCATCCCGACCCTTGTCCGCGCCCTGCGCCCCATGGCGACGTATCCGCCCACGAGGGCGGCCGCGCTGCCCAATCCGGCATAGAAGAAGCCAACGGTCAGCCCGAGGCTGACCAAGCGCCCTAAGCCCAAGTGGAGGGTCTCCAGCATGTACTTCGAACTGCCCAGGACGAACATTCCGGCCAAGATTGCCCCGGCGTACAAGGGGTAGCGCATCCTGCCGTGCCTGGCGAAGCAAGCCATTTGAAGGGCAACGATCAGCCACAGGACGTTGTTGACTGCGTTCGAAACGGACACCGGTGCTAATCCTAGGGCAGGAATCTGAAGGAAGTAGGCGACGGCCACGCCCAGAAAGGCCGAAGCCAAAACAAAGACCATGGCGTTCCCTGAGGCAACAAGCCAGATGTCCTTGAGCTTTGCCAAGAACTGGTCAAAGGCACAGCTGATGGCTTTGAGAAAGGATTCGTAGCCCGTCCGTTGGGCAGACGGGGCGCCGAGCCCGTTCAACACGTGCCGTACAAGCTCGTGATCGAGTCCAAACTTGTCCGCCAAGAACGGGGCGTCATCGTCACGAAAGTTCCGCTCGCGCCGGAGGAAGTCGACGAACGCGTCCACGTCCCGCAGTCTGCGGGCTTGCTCTTGTTCTTGGGTCAAAGCCAAAGCGGCACCCTAACGGGCTTATACGTTCACAGTGTGCGAGAGGTGCCGCCGGGTCCGGGGCCTACTCGCCGGACTCTGCCGATTCAGGGGCTTCGGGCGCGTCCGTCTTCTTTGGCTTATCGGCCTTCTTGGGCTTTTCGGCCGTTGTTTCCTTCGCTGCCGCCTTCTTTGGGGCCTTGGCTTCGGCTGCCTTCACTGGTTTGGAAGCCGACGTCTTGGCCTTGCCGCCCTTGGACGACTTTGCTTCCAGGATCAACTCTTTGATCCGCTTTTCCTTCCGTCTTCGGCGGGTTCTCAGTTCCTTGTTTCGGACTCGCATACTGTGCCTCGTTGAGCTTCGGGCGAGGATACCTTGTCGGTTCGACCAAGACATGGACGCCTGCCCCACTGCGCTGAACGATCCTGGGCCCGCCCGTCCTAACGGCGTTGGGATCGGCTGCGAGCTCGGACACGGTGACGAACTCGTACCCTTGAGACTTTAGGAACAGAATGATCTTCGGGAGGGCCTCGAGGGTGTTCGGCATCGGGTCGTGCATGATCACGATGCCACCTGGGCTCACGTACCGCAACACCTTTTGAGTGATAGCTTCCGGGCTGGGATTGCCCAGCACGGTGGTGAAGTCGCCAGCATCGCTCGTCCAAAGCACCATCGTCAAGTGCTGTTCCTTCACGACCCTCGCCACGCGGTCGTCATATTCACCGCCCGGTGGTCGGAAGAAGGTCGGGCGCACGCCGGTGGCCTTCTCGATCGCGTCGGCACCACGCACGATCTCGCTCACGATCTCCGAGTCGGTCAGGGCAGGAAGCCGCTCATGGGTGTACGTGTGGTTAGCAAGTTCGATCCCCTGGTCCGCCGCCGCTTTTGCCAAGTCAGGTTCGGCGTCCACGTTCCGGCCGATCATGAAAAAGGTCGCCTTCACCCCGTACGTCCGCAACACCTCGAGCAACTGGGAGGTGAACATCTTGTGGGGGCCATCGTCGAACGTGAGGGCAATCTTCTTGACCGCAGGGTTGCCTCTCACCAGCTTCCATGGCGGCTCCTTGGCGCTTGCCGCCGCTTTGGTCAACGGCGATTCGGGTTTCACGGCGTCGGGGGCGCTTGGCTCGACCGACACCATCGGCTCGACCTCGTCAAGGGCCTTGTCGACAACGTATTGTTCGACCGCTCTCTCGTTTGGCCCTGCGGGGGAGGGCCCGAGGGGCGGCCGGTAGACGATTGAGCCTTCAGCAAGCGGCAGACACCCGATGGCCGAGACCATCAGGGCAAGCACGGCCCCGTAAAACACCCTCCTGTCCAAAATCAATTTCCTACGACTTGATCAACTGCCTCAATACGTACTGCAACACTCCACCGTGGCGGTAATAATCCGCCTCTGTCGGCGTGTCCAACCGGACGAGCACGTCAAAAGTTTTCGTGTTTCCGTTGGAGTCCGTCGCCGTCATTACCAGCGTCTTGCCGCCCGCAAACGAGCTTTGGAACGCCTGGCTCAAGCCCACAAGAGAGTACGTCTCCGCTCCTGTCAGGCCCAGACTGGCGGCATTATCACCCGATTTGAACTGTAAAGGCAACACACCCATGCCGATCAGGTTCGAACGGTGGATCCGCTCGAAGCTCTCAGCTAAAACAACCTTGGCTCCTAACAACATGGTTCCCTTGGCCGCCCAATCGCGGCTGGAACCAGTGCCGTACTCCTTGCCCGCTATGACGATCAAGCTCTCGCCAGCGGCCTCGTAGCGGGTGGAAGCGTCGAAGATCGTCGTGACTTCGCCGCCCGCAGGATAAGTCGTGAACCCACCCTCGGTGCCCGGCGCCAGCTGGTTCCGGAGTCGAACGTTGGCGAAGGTTCCTCGAATCATGACCTCATGGTTGCCCCTTCGGCTGCCGTAACTGTTGAACAGGGCAGGAGCGACCCCCTTTGCGGTCAGGTATTCGCCTGCTGGCGAGTTGAGCTTGATCGAACCGGCCGGCGAGATGTGATCCGTGGTCACGCTGTCACCCAGCAGAGCGAGGACTTTCAGTCCACACAGGTCGTTGACGGCAGTTGGAGCCTCCTTTGGCATCCCCTCAAAGTACGGGGCGCGGCGAACGTAGGTGCTCGACTCTGACCACTCGTAGCGCTGGCCCCCGGTCACCTCGATCTCCTTCCATTGGTCGTCACCATCGAAGACCCCCGCATAGGAGCGTGTGAACATCTCCCTCGTGATGTGGCCGTGAACCATGTCCGAGATCTCCTGTTGGGTTGGCCAGACATCGCGCAAATAGACCGTGCTGCCGTCCTTCGCCGTCCCAATCGGATCGTTTAAGAGGTCGACGTCGATGCTGCCCACCAACGAGTAAGCGACGACAAGCGGTGGCGACATAAGGTAGTTGGCTTTGACTGCCTGCTGGACTCGCCCCTCGAAATTGCGATTGCCGCTGAGCACGCTGACGACTGTCAGGTCTTGGTCCTCGACCGCCTTCGCGACGTCGGGAGGCAGGGGGCCGGAATTGCCGATGCAAGTTGTGCAGCCATATCCAACCACGTTAAAGCCGATTGCTTCGAGGTCGTCCAATAACCCTGACTTGCGGAGGTACTCGGTGACGACCCTTGAGCCGGGTGCCAAGCTGGTCTTCACCCAGGGCTTTGGCTTCAAGCCCAGCGCCCTCGCCTTTTGGGCGACCAGGCCTGCAGCCATCATCACGCTGGGGTTGCTCGTGTTCGTACAGCTCGTGATCGCCGCGATCACTACAGAGCCATGAGTCAACTGATCAACTGCTGTCCGCTCCATGACGGCTGCTCCACCACCGTCTGTCGCTCCGCCGCCGGATGGCTGCGAAGGTGGAAAGGCGGCAAAGAACGAATCTCGGGCTTTGCTCAGGGGCGAGCGGTCTTGTGGCCGCTTGGGCCCGGCGACGCTGGGTTCGACCTGCGACAAGTCGAGCTCCAAAGTGCTCGAATACTCAGCGTCGGGGCCGTGAGGGTCATGGAACATGCCCTGGTGCTTCATGTAAGCCTCAACGAGAGCAACCTGCTCTTCGGAGCGGCCACTTACCCTAAGGTAGCGGAGGGTCTCTTCGTCGACCGGGAAGATTCCACAAGTCGCACCATACTCGGGCGCCATGTTCGCGATCGTCGCGCGGTCGGCCAAGGGGAGCGTGGAAATCCCGGCGCCATAAAACTCGACGAACTTGCCGACGACTCCGTGCCTGCGGAGCATTTCCGTCACGGTCAACACGAGGTCCGTTGCCGTGGCCCCCTCTTTCAGCTTGCCCGTCAACTTGAACCCGACGACTTGCGGGATGAGCATGGAGATCGGCTGACCGAGCATGGCCGCCTCTGCCTCGATGCCCCCGACGCCCCAACCAAGGACCCCCAGGCCATTGATCATCGTCGTGTGCGAGTCTGTCCCAACGAGGGTATCGGGATAGCAGAGATTGCCCGCCTCGAAGACCACGCGGCCCAGGTACTCCAAGTTCACTTGGTGGCAGATACCGGTGTTGGGAGGAACGACCTTAAAGTTGTCGAACGCGTGTTGCCCCCACTTCAAGAACGCGTACCTCTCGGCGTTCCTGTCGAACTCAAGGTCGAGATTGATCTGGAGCGCGGCGTCGCTCCCGTAGGCGTCGACCTGGACGCTGTGGTCGATGACGAGCTCGACCGGCTGGAGCGGGTTGACCTTTGCTGGGTCTCCGCCGAGTTCAGCCATGGCGTCTCGCATGCTGGCTAAGTCAACGACGCAAGGAACGCCCGTGAAGTCCTGCATCAGGACGCGGGCGGGGGTGAAAGCGATCTCCTTGTCCGGCGTTGCCGCGGGCTTCCAGGCCAAAAGGGCATCGATGTCCGCCTTACTGACTTTGACCCCGTCCTCTGTCCGCAGGAGGTTCTCAAGGAGGATGCGCAAGGAGTAGGGCAAGCGGCTGAGTTTGTGGCCCTGCCCTTCAAGTGCCTGGAAGCTGAAGATGGCTCGATCGCGACCGGCGAGGGAGACCATTGATCGAGTGCTGAAGCTGTCCGTCACGGTCTTAGAGTCCTTAGGTGTATTGTCGGCAGTCTACCTACGGCCTTTATTGGGTCTCGGGTTGGCGGCGACGGTAGTGGCGGACGGCCAAGAGTCCGATGCAGACTGGCCCGGCGCAACCCGCCCGCAGGGCCCGCGAGTATAATGATCCGTCGCCCCGAGGGGCGGGTTCAGGACATCGACGATGAAGCGCTTTTTCGCATGGCTCCGCGCGATCTTCAACCGCGGAATGGACAAGCTGGAAGATCCGGAGGTCATGCTGGACCAGGCCAGGCGGGACATGACCCAGGCACTGGTCGCTAACCGCGAGAAGGCCGTTCAGGCTATCACCCAAAAGAACCGTCTCCAGCAGATGCTGGACGAGGCCACGCGAAAGGCGAACCAGTTAGAGCAGCAAGCCGCCGCGGCCCTGAAGTCTGGCAATCGAGACCTTGCTCGCGGCTTCCTTCGTGAGAAGGCCACCAACGATGCGACGATCGAGACCCTGAAGACCACGTTGGCTCAAGCTGTTGAGACCGTTGAGCAGGTCAAGGTCGCCATCAAGCGCCAAGAGGAAGAGGTCCGCAAGAAGACCGCGGAGGCGCTCGCCCTCAAGGCCCAGTGGAAGCAGTCCCAAATCCAGTCTTCGATCACCAAAGCCCTAGAGGGCCTGACCTTCGAGAACGAGTACGAAGGTTCATTCGCGGCAGCCAGGGACAAGATCGCCGACAAGCAAGCCGAGGCGGCTGCCCGCCAGGAGATGTTCTCCGGCAGTGTCCAGGGCAAGATGATGTCCATGGAGGACCAAGCGATGGACATGGCTGCGGACGAGGAACTGAAGAAGCTCGAAGAGAAGCTTGGGCTCTCCACGCCCGTCGCGACAGCGACCGAGACGACTACCGCGGCAGCACCGCAAAGCGACGTCGAAGCCGAACTCGACGAACTCGAAAAGAGGCTTCAGCAGGGTCAGTCCGGCAGCTAGAGCGGCAGAGCCTTCAATAGTGGCATCCGAGCGTTTCAGAATCGGGGGCGGTCGTGGTGTCCGCCTTGACTTTCCGCCCCGATGCCTTCGAAACGATCGCGGCGATCCTGTTCATGCCCGATTTGGAAAAGCCCTTGATTCTCTCCGTAACCTTGCCGTCTTTCACGACGAGGACTTCTGAGGAGTTCCTAACGCCGTTGGCAATGACCAGGCGTTTCTCATAGTCCAGCAGGAAAGGAAAGGCGGGGCTGAACCGCTTGGCAAAGGCTCTGTAGTCTTGGTCGGTTCCGTTGATGACACCGAAAAACGCCAACTTGCGGCTCCCCTGGGCGGCGCGCCCAACCTGATTGTAGCTGGCAAACGACCGCTTGAGCAGCGAGCAATCGTGCTTGACAAAGTAGAGGACGAGCGTGCAGTTGTGGCTCAATGCACTGACCGTGTGCAGGTGCCCGTCGCTGCCCGAAAAGGCGATCTCGGGATCCTGGCCAACCCCAGCGACGGCAAGGGCGGCAAAGAGAAGGATGGTCGCGATGGTTCGAATTTGTCTCAAGCTGGTTAAAGATGGACTGGCCGGGACGTCCCCCAGCCAGTCTCGGTGCGGTCAGACCTTGATCGGGGTCGAAACGAAGGTCTTGATGTCCTGAGGATCGTCCGCCGCAGGCTTGTAAGGACTAGCGTACGTGCCCGCTCCCGGGTTGTAGACGAACGCCTGGCCGGAGACGGGGTCGACCACCCCTTCAACGCCACTGACGGGCTTGCCCTGCTTCTTTGCAAGAGCTTGCGTGATCGCGCTCACATAGGCGTTGTCCTGAGCCTCCAACGTGTAAGCGCGCGGAGCCTGGGCGTTGTAATCGCTCGTGTAGATGTAAGCCGACAGATAGCCGATCGGATTGTCTACCGAGGCGATCTTTTCCTTTACCTTCGCGATCAGGGCCTTGTCTTTCATTTGAGAGGACGGCATATGGAAGATGTCCACGCCCCAGACCTCGGCGGCTTTCGCCTTGGCGCCAACCAAAACCTTCTTGCACTCTGGCCAGGGCCCCTTCATCGCTTCGCCGATCGCCATGACCTGGTCGGAGGACATCTTGGCGACGCCGTGGGCGTCCCACGGCTGCTTGTGATCCTTGAGCACCTCGGCCACGAACTCCTCCGCCGCCTTCGGATCCTGATCGCCTTTGATGATGTTGGCGGCGACGCGCATCTGGCCGCGTGTCGCCGTGATGTTGTAGATACCGTTCAGGACCTCGAACCGGAAGCCCCAAGCGATGTTGTCCATCATCACGGTCCGCATCGACCTCATGGCCTTGGCCTGGTCAAGGATGCGTACGTGGTCTTCGGCCTTGAGAGCAGGGTTCTTCGCCATCTGCAGGGCTGCCTTGAGCACCCGTTCACGCACGACATGGAACCGAGCGCCACCTTCGACATTTTGGGAGTCGCGGAGGCCGCTGTCCGTCCATTTGAGGGCTTGGACCATGGCATCGGCGGCACCTTTCGAGTCGCCTTCTTCCAAGAGACACCGGGCAAGCAGGGCTTCCCCGGTGATCCTACGGCCCGAATTCTGGGCACTGCCGCCCTTGAGCAAAGCAATATTGGTCGTGGCGGCGGCTTCAGCGCTGGCCGACTCCGCCTTCTTGAGGAACTCGACGAGCGTGCGGCGCCGGGCCATCCCCGCACCTCCTTGCCAGGGCTGATTGGGCTCGCCAGCGTTGGCGAACTCGTCTTTCATCTTGTCGTCGCCGTAGGCGAGTTCGTCCGCCCCTAAGTGGGCAAGGAACGAGTCATTGTGGTTGGCGCCGAGCTCTGGCGCGACGATCTTCTCAAGCTCCGACACAGTAATTGTCGGGCCCGATTTTTTGGATGGGCGGATCCCCACCGGCTTGCCATCGTCGGGTGTGCACCCGGCAAGCAGCAAGGGTAATAAGAGCAGGTATTTACGCATGGCTATGATAGGGCTCTGAGTATAGAGCGGATGAGTCCGAGTAGAGTCAAATGGCAGCCCCAATGCGCCGGAATCCGCTTCCAGAGCTTGTGACCGACAAGCTAAAGACGCTACCCACCCGCCCAGGATGTTACATCTATCGCGATGAGCGGGGGGACGTCTTGTATGTCGGGAAAGCCGTCAACCTGCGCAATCGTGTCCGGTCGTACTTCCAGCCCAGCGCAAAGCACAGCGGCAAGAACGAGCGGCTGGTCGCCAAGGTGCGTGACATCGAGTTCATCGTCGTTGACAGTGAACTCGAGGCCCTCGTGCTCGAGTGCAACTTGATCAAAGAGCACCGCCCGCCCTACAACGTGATCATGCGGGACGACAAGAGCTACCCCTACATTGTCGTCACCAAGGAGAAGTACCCCCGCGTCCTGTTCACGCGGAACCCAAAACGGAGCAGCGGGAAGGTTTTCGGGCCGTACACCTCCGCTTACTCGGTACGCGACACCCTGCAGTTGTTGCACAAGGTCTTCCCTCTCATCCCCTGCGGCAAGAGTTGGAGCGGGAAGGCCGAACAGAAGCCCTGCCTCTACTACCACCTCGGTCAATGCCTCGGTCCGTGCGCTGGTCTCTCGCCTGCCTCGGAATACGCGCGGGTCATCGATCAGGTCAAGCGGTTCTTGGAAGGCAAGGAAACGAAGGTTCTGGACGACCTTCGCGCCCAAATGGCCGAAGCGGCCGAAGCCCTGGAATTCGAGAAAGCCGCGGCGGTGAGGGACCGGATCTCAGCCATCGAGGGAGTCCTTGAAAAGCAGAAGGTCTTGAGCGGCGAGGAGACCGACCGGGACGTCATCGCAGTGGTCAAGGACGACCGAGGCGCTGCGATCCAAATGCTCTACATCAGGGGCGGAAGGTTGATCGGCCAGCGACATTTCTTCCTGGACGGCAGCAAGGAAGCGTCTCCGAGCGAGGCGGTCGGAGAGTTCGTCAAGCAGTACTACAGTGATGTCCCCGAAGTGCCACGGGAGGTGCTGTTGCCGGTCGAGATTCTGGAGCGACAGATCGTCGAGCGTTGGTTGCGACAAAGGCGCGGCGCGGCAGTCAGCGTTGACGTTCCCCAAGGCGGAGAGGGGCTGAGGCTCGTGGATCTCGCCGCTCAGAACGCGGAGCAAGCCCTGCACGTCCTGTCTGCCGAGATCGAACAGAAGGAGCAGTGGGCCGAGTTCGCGATGACCCAGCTCTTGGAGGCCCTGGCGCTTCCGACCCTTCCGATGCGAATCGAGTGCTATGACATCTCGAACATCCAAGGTAAGGCGCCAGTCGGCTCGATGGTCGTTTGCGAAAACGGCGAACCGGCTAAGAAGGAGTACCGGAGGTTTAAGGTCAGGTACCAGCCGGAGAGCCCGGACGACTTCGCCATGATGCACGAGGTCGTGCTGAGACGGCTCCGCGCTTACCTTGATGGCGATGAGAAGTTCTCGAAGCTCGCCGATCTGATGGTGATTGATGGTGGCAAAGGGCAGCTTTCGGCGGCCATGAACGCAAGGGACGCTCTAGGACTGACGGTGCCGATGGTCGGGCTTGCCAAGAAGCAGGAGATCCTGTTCATGGCGACAGATCGGGACACCAGCGTCATCGATACAAAGACAGACCGGTTCCGCGACATCGTCCTTCCGCTCGATTCGCCGGGGCTCGTCTTGCTGCGGCGCCTGCGAGACGAAGCCCACCGGTTCGCGATCACCTACCATCGCAAGGTGCGCGACAAACGTCTTCACGGCAGCGTCCTCGACGAGATCCCTGGCATCGGCCCGAAAAAGCACAGGTTGCTGCTCCGTACCTTCGGATCGATCGAGGGCATCAGGCGGGCTACGGTCGAGGAGATTGCCGCGGTGCCGACCTTGACCCTCCGTCAAGCTGAGACGGTCAAAGAGTTCTTGCGGCGCGACTGACATAATGGGCCCATGCTCTTGGAAGGCAAGAAGGGTCTCGTCCTCAATGTGACGAACAAACACAGCATCGGATGGGCGGTCGCAGAGGCGGCGAACCGCCACGGTGCCAGGGTCGGAGTCGGCGCCCAGAACGAGAAGCTGAAGGGGAAGGTCGAAGAGCTGATCGAAGGCCGTCCGAACTTCGATACCTTCATGGTTGACTTTGCTTTCGACGACCAACTCGAGGCTCTGCGTGACGAAGTGGCCGCGAAGTACGGCATGGTGGACTTCGTCATCCACTCCGCCGCATACGCCAAGCGGGAAGACCTCGCGGGCCGCTTCATTGAAACGAGCCGGGACGGCTTCCAGCTCGCCATGGACGTCAGCGCTTACTCCCTGGTCGCCTTGTGCCGAGCCTTAGAGCCGGTCATTGCCGACGATGCGAGCGTGATGGCCATGAGCTACCTGGGTAGCACCCGAGCCGTACCGGGCTACAACGTGATGGGCGTGGCGAAAGCAGCGCTCGAGTCCTCGGTGCGGTACCTGGCAGGTGATCTCGGTGTCCGAGGCATTCGCGTGAACACCGTCAGCCCTGGCCCCATCAACACCGTGGCGGCCCGCGGCGTCAGGGGATTGACGGAGATGATCGAGACCGTCCATGAACGTTCTCCCTTGAAAAGACCATTTGGTCAAGAAGAAGTGGCCGGGACATGCGTCTATCTCATAAGTGACCTGTCCCGCGGAGTCACGGGTCAGATCGTCTTCGTTGATGATGGATACAACACCATCGGCATTTGACAAAGGGGGGAAGACGGCCAGATGAAAGTCTTGGCCGTTCCCCAATGGTCGTTTGGTCGGGACAGACGGTTGCTCGCCGATTGCCGCGACGCGATGCTGTCGGCTCCTGTCGACACCCACTATTGCGAAAGCGATATTGACCACAACCGCTCTGTGACCGCGTTCTCGGGCGAACTTGAGGACGTGAAAGACCTGCTGCTTGCGCTCGCGGGGATGATCTTGCCGGGCATCGACTTGAACCGCCACGTCGGCGTCCACCCGCGGCTCGGCGCACTGGACGTCTGTCCATTCACTCCGCTTGAGTCGCCGAAGACGAAGCTGCGGCTCCAGAAGTTCAAAGAATGGATCGAGACTGTCGGACGGTCGTTCGCGGAGGAGTTCGGGGTGCCTGTCTTCTTGTACGAGCGTTCGGAGCGCGGCAGGAGCGAGTCTGAGATCGCCAATTTGCGAAACGGTGGCTTCGGCGGCCTGCTCGACAAGGACCTCCAACCCGACTTCGGCCCTGCTGCTCTGCACCCTCACTCAGGTGTCACGCTCATGGGGTGGCGGGACTTCGTCATCACCCTGAACGTGAACCTGTCGAGCGGTAATCCTCTTGCAGCGCAAAGGATCGCCCAACGCATCAGGGACATGAGGTCCGACGGCGATCCCCGGATGCTTGGCGTCAAGGCACTGGGCGTGCCCCTGCCCACTCGAGAAATGTCGCAAGTGTGCCTGGCCATGACGCTGCCCGACCTGACTCCCGTCGATCCTATCCTTGAGTACGTTTCTGTCGCCGCCGATTCTCTCGGCGCGGACGTCGCCTTCACCGAGCTGGTCGGGGTCATCAGAACGAGCGACCTGGAGCACGCCACACGCGTGCACCCGCGGCCCGAGCAGATCGTGCCCATGGGCGTTCGAGTCTGACGGTACATTGGTGCCTTGGGCGGGTTCGAGTACGACATCGGTTTCCTCGGCGGCGGCCAGTTGGCGCGGATGTCGATCCAGGCTGCCCAGCGCATGGGCTTAAGGTGCTTGTCCATCGACCCGTCGAAAGCCACCCCGGCATCTCAAATTGCCGACGCGTTGGTGGGGCCCCTCGACCAACTTACCGTGCTACCTGAAGTGTTTTTGAAGTGCGCAAGGGTCACGCTTGAGAACGAATTCATTCCAGCAGGCGCTATCGAACAATCGCAGATCATTGCGGGCCGAGAGGACGGGGTAGGTGTGTTGCCAACTTGGGTGGCCCTAATGCACATCCAGGACAAGTACGCCCAGAAGTTGATGATGAAGTCCTCCGGCGTTCCGTCCCCTGAGGCGTGGGACACGTTCGATTTGACTGAGTCCCCATCATTTCCAGTGATTCTCAAGTCACGATTTGGAGGTTACGATGGAAAGGGGACTCGCACTGTCCGAACAGCCGAGGAATTCGACAGCTTCCGTACTCTGATGGAAGCCTGGGAATGGTACGCGGAACAGTTCGTCCCCTTCAAGCGAGAGCTCGCGGTCATGGTCTATCGCTCAGAGACGGAGGTCGGCACCTTCCCGACCATGGAGACAATCCAAACCGACCACGTCTGCGACCTTGTCTTCCCGGCAGGTGTGGACGCCAGCGAGATCGCGATCCAAGCGGTGGAGGCTGTCCACGGCTACGGCCTCTTCGGCGTCGAGCTCTTTGAGCTTGAAGACGGCAGTTTCCAGGTGAACGAGATCGCTCCCCGTCCCCACAACACGGGCCACTACACGCTGGACTGGGGCGGGGTGAGCCAGTTCGAGCAGCACGTCCGGCTCGTGATGGGTTGGCCGTGCGAGAAACCCGAGGGCCAAGAGACGTGTATGGCCAACCTGTTGGGCCAGCCGGGGGCCGGTGACTACAAAGCAGGGATCCGGCACGCGCTGGAGGCCGTTCCGGAGGCTCATGTGCACTGGTACGGAAAGGCTGAGAGCCGCCCCGGTCGCAAGATGGGGCACATCAACGTCGTCGGTTCCGACTGCGTCGAACGTGCCAAGCTCGCCCGCGAGCACTTTTATGCCGGCTGGACCAGTTAGTTCTGCTGGAGCGTGCGCACTCTGATCGCGGCAACATTGACCTTGCCGCCCTGCTTGACAATCAACCGGACGTATCGCGACCGGACTGGCGTCGATACGTATGTCAGAACATCGTGCGTGCCCGATTTCTTGCCGCGCTCAAGGAGGCGAAGCGGCCCCGCCGGTTCGACGATCCAGGGGTTGGTCTCGCCCGACTTTTGCCCGGTCTTGCCCGTAGCGATCTCGAACCGGTCCCAGATTCCGCCGGTCGTCTCGATCTCGACCGCAGCGATCAAACGGTCTCTGCCCAGGTCGATCTCGACCCAAGACGGTGCTGCGTCCCCAGGTTGGAGACTGACACTCGTATCGTTGTTGCCGTCCACGAGGGAAGTGAGTTCGGCAGGAAAGCGTTGAAGGGAGTCGGTGACGATCTTGGATTGCGCGAGGTCTTCAGTTTCGTTGATCGGCCCGCCCGGTAGGAGGAACTTCAGTTCCAGGAAGGCCGCTCCTAGATTGCCTCTGGCTGCTTCGCTGACAAGGCTGGTGGCCGAGAGCCAATCGTTCTCGGTCACAAAGTTTGAGGTGACCCTAACGAGAGCGAAGCTGTTCGTCCCGTCTGGTTTCAAAGTGCCGAACAGGGTCGCACCGCCCTGGGCCGTCAGGTAGACGTAACCCTTGTCGTTCGACTTCGCCTTGTACAAGGCAGTCATCTGGAGTTGGCCATCCGCCATAGGGAAGACCTCGACGTCTGCCCCTGAGATGGGGTTCCCGGCGCCGTCAACGATGGCGAGCACGACCAGTTGGGGCAGCTTGGGCGAGTATGCGCCGCGTTCCGCCAGGGGCTTGCCAACCAAGCTGTTGATGGCCGCGACCTCAGCCCTGCCAAGAAGCCCGCGAGCCGGCAAGGGGGCTTGGGTGCCGCGAGGCTCTCCCCATGGATAGTTGGGCAACATGAGGGCCGATGGCCAGGCGGAATCGTCACGCGTGTCCCCGATCCAACCGATCGAAACGTCTGGCGTAGCCGGTGCGTCGGCGGGGTTCGTCCACTTGCCGGACAGCGGCGAAACGGCCCGCACGGTGTCCTTCAACAACGAGTGAAAGGCATCCGTTTTGCCGAGGGCTGTGAAATCTCCATGGACGATAAGCGCGGGGCTGTCACCGGAAACGAGCCTGAGCCGCTCCAAGCAGCCCTCTGGCGCAAATGACGCTTTGCTTTGGGCGAACACCCCTTCATTCACAGCCGCGATGATCCGCTGATAGAACTTGTCCACCGGCTCGTCGCCGCGCTCCTTGTCGACCAGTGCCTGTGCCGCTGGCGAGAGGGCGAACTTGACGGGCAGGCCACTTATGGAAACGGCCATGGAGGTTCCTGCGCTGTCACTGCCTGCCGCTCGGACGTTCAGCGTCAACTTGTCGTTCCGCGGGTCAGGGGCATTGGCCAGAATCGCGTCCTTCGTGGTGACGGAGACGGTGTCTCCCGGCGCCAAAGACCGTTGCGAAGCGTCTTGCCCCAGATTCCGATCGCCGATCTTGAACTCGCTGCTCCAACCCGTGGCGGGCGCGTCTCCCGTGTTTTGGATCTTGGCCGTCCACTTTCCGTCCTGTTCAAGCTCCATCCCCAGGATGACGAGCCGGGCTCCATTTCCGGCGTTCTTGGTGGTCAGTGTCAGTTCAGGGCCAGGACCCTGGCCTTCGCTGCTATAGAACACGCAGCTGCCTTCGAACTCGATGCGGAGGCCGTAGTTGTGCGCGGGGTCTTTGCGCATTTCCTCAAGAGCAGGGCCAAGCCCCACAAAGCGCACGCTAGATCCTTCCGTCAGGGCAGTGACACCCGAAATCGGCACGGCGTCCTGATCTGAACTACCGCCTGCACCGTGCCACTTGGCTGTACCCGAGGAGTTCAGCCACGTCGCCCCGCCCTTGGGGAACAAGGGTTGGCCGGGTCGGGCGATGGGGGCACGTTGACCTGCGCCCTCGTTCCATGGGACGAGCACGCGCTTGACCGATTTGAGCTTGACTTCAGACTGGTCAAGCAGGTGCAGCGTGAGCATCGCGGAATCGACCTGCTGCCCAGAGGGAATCCACTCGAGACCCGGGAACCGCAACAGCAGGGCGGTCTTTACGCCTCCGACCAGGAGCCCGTCCCTACCAAGGTTGAACTCGGGGACATCGGCGTCGACGTAGGTGTCCTCGATCGGTTGGAGGTCTGCTGGCCCGGCGAATGGCAAGAGCGCGGCCAAGGCGATGCCCAGAAACATGCTGGCAGTTTATCCGCGCCTTGCGGTGTAGTGGAGGCGATCGCTCTTCGCCCTCGGCGGATCGAGGGTGTAACTGTCGTACGCCCGTACCTCTTCGAATCCAGCGTCGTTCAGGAACTGAACGATCTCTTCTTGCGTGTGGGCTCGCTGCACGTGGGTCTCTTGAAAGTGGTGACCGTCCCGTTCGAACTCCATGGAGACTCTGATGATCCGGGACTTCGGGTCGTAGTCGCCCTCCCACTTGTATCGGATCGGCGCCTTGGGACTGCGCTCCCGCTGATCGAACATGCGTTGCTCAAAGGCGTAGGCCGTGTTCACGTCGAAAACGAACGTCCCGCCGGGCTCAAGGTGCCGTGCGACGCGCCCGATCGCCTTGCTGAGGCTGGTCGGTTCCGTGATGTAGTTCAAGCTGTCGAAGAACGAATACGCGCCGGCAAAGGTCTCGCCTAGGTCGACCGTGGCGGCGTCGGCGACCTCGTACCGCAAAGGGAGACCGAGTTTTGCCGCTTTGGCCCTTGCCTGTTGAACCATCGGCTCGCTCAGGTCGAAGCCCGTGACCTCGTAGCCCTCTTGTGCGAGTAGCTCCGCGACCAGCCCGGTTCCACAGCAAACGTCCAGCAGCTTGCGCGGATTGACGTCCATCTGCGCCAGCAGCAGTTGGTAGTAGCCGACCCACATGTCGTAGGGCACGTGGGACATCAAGACGTCGTAGTGCTCGGCAATCGGACCGAAGCTCGTCATCGATCCCGCGCCACACAGTAGTCCGCCAGGTCGCGGACGGGAGCCGTGTCCCCCGGCACGTCTTCGAGCTGTCGTAAGGCAGCCGCGAGTTCCCCGTTCGCCTCGTCCAGAGAATCCTCAATGCTCAGACAAGCCGGATAAGTCATCTTCAGGCGGTCGCGGTCTGATCCCGCGGCTTTGCCCAAGGTTTCCTGGGCCGACGTCTCATTGAGGACGTCGTCGATGATCTGGAATGCGAGTCCGAGGTGGCGGCCAAAAGTGCCGAGGGCCGACTGGACAGTCGCTCCGCTTCCGGCGGCAAGCGCGCCCAACTCGCATGAAGCAGAGATGAGGCTCGCGGTCTTCATCAAGTGGATACGGCGCACGGTCTCGATCTTGGGCGGCTCGCCCTCTGAGAGGACGTCGAGCATCTCTCCGCCGACGAGGCCCTGGCTACCCACTGCTTGCGAGAGGACGGCGTTAGCCCGTGCCTTGGCCGAATCCGACAGGCACGAGGAGGCGAGCACTTCAAAGGCGAGGGCGAAGAGGGCGTCTCCCGCCAGCACGGCGACGGACTCGGCGAAGGCCTTGTGGACGGTCAACCGCCCGCGACGGAGGTCGTCGTTGTCGATGGCAGGCAGGTCGTCGTGGATCAGGGAGAAGCAGTGGACCAGCTCTACTGCGCAACCGACTTCCAGCCCCTGTGCCTCGGTTCCGCCTGCCGCCAGCGCCGACGCCATGGCAAGGGCGGGCCGGATTCTCTTGCCGTCGCCCAGGACGGCGTAGCGCATCGCACGGTGCAAGGCTTCTGGAGCTTGGGACTCCTTGGGGAGGATCTCGGCCAGGCGTTGGTCGATCGAAGAACGATAGGCCCTAAGACGGGCTTCACCGGACACTCCCGGCAGTCTACCAGCGGCTCTGGTATCTTGCCCGCACGATGGCGACAGTCAGGCCGTTTCGCGGTCTCAGGTTCCAGGAGAGCGCAGGCAGTTTGGACGCGCTGGTCGCTCCGCCGTATGACGTCCTTAACGAGGCGCAGCGGGAAGAGTCCGGAGCCAAGAGCACGCACAACGTGGTCCACCTCACACTGCCGGAGCAGTTGCCGGACGACCGTTCGAAGTTCGTGAAGTATGCGCGAAGCGCCGCGCGGCTCGAGGAGTGGCGACGAACCGGTGCGATGGCGCTGGAAGACCGACCCTCCTTCTACCGTTACGCGCAAACGTTCAACGTCCCCGGCGGTGGCGAGGCGTTCACCCGGACGAGCCTGATCGTGCTCCTGAAGGTCGAGCCCTACGAGAAGGGGGTCGTCCTGCCTCATGAGCAGACTTTCCCCAAGCACAAGGAGGACAGGCTCCGGTTGCTCGAGGCCACTCGCAGCCACTTGGAGTGTATCTTCGGCCTTTACGAAGACGACGACAACGCCGTCCACAAGCTGGTTTCGGGTGCAAGCGGTCGGAGGGTGGCGGACATCACCACCCCTGAGGACGGTATCCGGCAAACCCTCGACGTCATTGACGACCCTGCCACAACGAAGGCCATCTCGCAAGCCTTGGCTGACAAGAGACTTTGGATCGCGGACGGCCACCATCGCTACGAGACCGCGCTTGCGTTTCGCGAGGCAGCAGGGCCGAACCAGGGCCTGATTCCGGAGGACTTCATGATGATGGCGGTCGACAGCATGACCGACCCCGGGCTTGTCCTTCTCCCGACACACAGGATCCTCAAGACGCTCCCCGGTTCTGCCACCGATCTTCGGGCAAAGATGGCCGCCCATTTCGAGGTTGAGGACGCTCCGAACTCCAAACTGATGACACGGATCGAGGCGCTTGGGGCAGCCGGCAAGAGGGCTTTCGGGATCGCCTTGCCGGGCGGGGCAGGTTTCGTGGCTTCGACGTCGAACATTGCCGCCATCGCCGCTCAGATCGATGGGCCGGGAAGCGCGATGCTGAAGGAGTTGGACGTCAGCGTCCTCCATGGATTCATCTTCGAAAAGATGCTAGGGTTGACTGGTCTCGACTTCTTCGGCTACACCCGAATCGAGTCGGAGGCGGTAGATGCGGTCGAAAATGGGGCCCCGGCGAGCTTCCTCATGAACCCTCCCACCGTCGAAGATATGAGGCTAATTGCCCTGGGAGGGGAGAAGATGCCGCAAAAATCTACCTATTACAACCCAAAGTTGCTCAGTGGCCTCGTCGTTTGGTCGCTGAAAGACTTCTAAGGTAAACATGGTCATCCACCTCCTGGGAACCGGTGGTGCGGACGGGGTGCCGGCCCTCTACTCGGAGTCGAGGGTCAGCAAGTACGCGAGGGAACACGGCGGCAAAGACGTCCGCAGCCGTGCGTCTGCCCTTGTGGACGGAGTGATCAAGCTCGACCTTGGCCCCGACAGCTGGTCTCAAGTCGTAAGGGAGCGTTTGGACGCAAGGGAGTGGTGCGCGGTCGCTTACACCCACTCAGACGCCGACCACTTCGCCGTTGAAGAGCTTCAGTACGTCCTCTATCCCTTCAACGACTATGAGATGGCCGGATTCACAATCTTTGGCAACAACCTCATCAGCGAGGCGATCAGAAGCCGCTATCCCGACTGGCCATTTGAGATCGTCACTACCAAGAGCTTTTGCCAGTCATCGTGCGGCGATTACGTCCTGACACCGATCAAGGCCCGGCACGGATCGCCGGACGAGGACACCCACAACATCATCATCCAGCAAGGGGGCCGGACTCTGCTCTATGCCACCGACACCGGCATCTGGGACGAGCCGACTTGGGCCTTCCTAATGGACCACCGCCTGGACTGCCTTGTCCTGGAATGCACCGAGGGCTTCGTCCTCACGCCTTACAACGGACACCTCGACATCGAGGAATTCGAGCAGGTGATCGAACGGCTGCGCAAGCAGGGCACGGTCACTGACGGCACCAAGATCGTGACGACCCACCACAGCCACAACGGCGACGCTACTCACGCCGAGTTAGAAGCCCGGCTCAATCCGCTGGGCGTCGTTGTAGGCTACGACGGGCTGAAGGTCGAGTTCTGAGCCCTTTTCACTTGACGGTTCGTTCAAGCTGCCGACTCTAAAGGGCTGCGCTCCCTTTCTGCACTTCGGTCCGTCCCTTCTCATGGCCAAAGGAGTGGCGGGCGAGGGCTATGGATGGCCGCTCCCCTTCGAGGATCGAGGGAGGCGTTGGGTGGTTCGGATCAGTTCGGCTAGTTCAGAGTGGATCGGTTGGTTCGGGGTTTGAGTGACGAAGTGTGAGCGAGCGTCCCCCTAAGACGATCCGAGGGAAGACCCCCGTCCGCCAGCTTTTCAAGGACTTCAAGAAGCTCCACCCTCCTCAGGTCGAGCTAGCGTTCCTCTTGCAAGACTGGGACGACGCCTACAACGTCGGCGGGATGTTCCGGGTCGCGGACGGTGTCGGTGCCAGTCTGATCGTCACAACGGGCCACACGCCTCACCCGCCCGACCCCATGATCGGCGTCACGAGCCTGGGCCACCACCGCCGGATCCCCTTTCGGCACCACCAGTCCCACGAGGCTGGCGCTTTGGAACTTAAAGCAGCCGGATGGACGTTGATCGCTGTAGAGATTGCAGAAGGGGCTGTGGCTTACTTCGACTTCCACTTCCCTCAAAAGACCTGTCTCGTCCTCGGCAACGAGGTGAACGGCGTCTACGGAGGAGTCATGAAGCACTGTGACGCGGCTGTCTACATTCCGATGTTAGGAAAGGGCAGGTCGCTCAATGTGCACGTGGCGGCGGCGGTCGTCGCCTATCGGGCCCAGTTCGGCCGCTGACCTTCCTGCAGACTCCGAGGAACACATGGCATTTGTTGGCAGATGGTTTGGCTTTGGACGCAACCCACAGTTCGATGCGGGGCTTCGGCACTATGAGGCCGGCGAGTTCGAAGAGGCAGCGGAGTCGCTGCGGCACGTCAGTCAGCACGAGACCGACCTGACCATGCGTCAAAGGGCGAAGTCTTACTTGGCAGGCGCCCTTGGGCGACTCGGTAAGGCAGCCGTGGCGGACGGTGACCACACCAAGGCTATCGATTACCTAGGCGAGGCCGTGGTTTTACGCCCACGCTATGCCGACCTGCACATGTCGCTCGCTATGGCGCACGAGGCTCTGGGCGAGTACAACAAGCGGAACGAAGAGGTCGAGGCCGCGCTCCGGATCAACCCGAAGTACGGGGCTGCCGTCCTGTTCCAGGCATCGATGATGATCAAGAGCGGGGATCATGCCAATGGACTGGCTCGGGCCGTCCAGGCTGTCTCGCTAGATCGTCGTCTCGAGACGGCCCTCTTCAAAGAGGCGATCGCGCTTGCTGATGACGGGAAGTGGGAGGAAGCTGCTTTGAAGCTGCGCGAGGTTCGGCCGACCGGGCAGGACGATCCTGACTTTCTGATCGTCCGCGGCGATCGCATGATGTCGCAGCAGCGCTACGAAGACGCTGCCGAGTGCTATCGGAACGCCCTCGAACTGGCGGCCGGCTATCCGGATCTTCACGTCCGGCTCGGGCAGGCGCTGCTCGAGACCGACCAGACCCAGCGTGCGATCGAGGAGTTTCGCGAGGCGACCGCAATCAACCCGGATTACGCGGAAGCGTTCGCACTCCTCGGGGTCGCACTGCGCAAGCAGGAGCTTGAGAAGGAAGCGATCGATGCCTTTCGCAAGGCGCTGGACCTGGATCCGAACCAGATCATCGCGAGCACCGAAATCATGCGCCGTCGCGGCTGACACAAGGCATGGGGCCCTTGGAGCCCCATGCCCGCAACCTAGGGCGAATCGGTCCCGTCTCCTTGAATGGAGACACGGGACGCGAAAGCGTCTGGGAAAGCCTTGATCGCATTGTTCGCCACATTAGTCAGCCTCTTCGGAGTGCTCATCATTACCGGACTCTTGTGGTGGTTCCTCCTTCGCCCCATTGGAAACCGCGCAAGCGGCGCCATCGAGCGCGCCGACGAGTCTTACGCAGTCCGTGAGGCGCGTGAGCACATCTCGGACGAGGAGCGGGCGAAGGCAGAAGAGGAACTCAAGTTGCTTGCAGGCGAAACCCGGGAGCACGACCCGTCCCAAGAGACATGAGACTCAGACCGAGCACCAAGCTCAAGCTTTTCGGCATTCTCGTCGGCATCCCCCTGGCCCTTATCGGTCTGTGGATGCTGAGCATGATCAGGTGGATTGCGGCTGGCGAAGTCGGTGTGATCTACAGCGCTTCTCAAGGGCTGCAGAACACAGTTCACCCACCGAGGGCAATCATCGTCTGGCCGTTCGAGCAGCTGTACACGTACCCAACGAAGATCCAGAACGCGGTCTACACCCAAGACCAAAATGCGGGCGAGATTAAGGCCGCCGACGGCATATTGATCACGACCAGTGACAACGCCAACACCACGTTTGACATCAGCGTCCTCTACCGTGTCCTGCCAGAAAACGTCCCTCTGGTGTTCAGAACCTACGGCGCGATTCCCATTGAGGACATCCAAAGCCAACACATCCGCAGGGCTGTCCGCGACGGTGCCAGCGCGATAGGAAGCAAGTACGACGTGTTCCAGCTCATGGGGGAGAAGCGCGTCGAGGCGAGCGAGGCCCTCACCGAAGAGCTAAGAGGGCGATTGTCCAGCAAGGGCATCACTGTCGAGCGAGCGATGATCCTCGGCGCGCACCCCTCGGCCGATTTGCTGCAAAAGATCAATAGTCGAGTGAACAGCTACACCGCATTGCAGATCTCGCAACTCCAGAACCAGATCGCGGAAATCAACCGGCAGATCAGCGTTGTCGACGCGGAGGCGACGCAAAAGGCCAACGCGCTCGCCGCCGCCGGCACTCAGGACCGTTCGATCTCGTTCCTGAACCTCGACTTGATGGAGCAGGCCATCGAGAAATGGAACGGTGAGCTCTCACCCCTCCGCTCAGATGGCAAGCAGACGATCGTGCTTTCAGACGGACGTCTCGTCGTTCCGCAGGAGCAAAGGTGAAGCAGAGTGGAAACCCCGCAACTTCCTAAAATCCAGATTCCGAAGACCATCGTTCGCAACGTCGTGCTCGTGCTGGCCGCCATCTGGCTGTTCGGCACCTTGCGCGGTTGCTGGCAGCAAATTCCGCCTGCCTCGGTGGGCATCCGGTTCAACGCCCGTTCCGGCATCTCCGAAAAGCTGGTGCGCCCGCAGCTCACTTTCGTCGGGCCGATGGAGCGGCTCATCATCTATCCGACCTCGATGAAGAACGCCAGCTACGTCCGCGCCGCCAAGCAAGGCGAGCGAGAAGGCGACGACGCCATTCGAGCTTCTACGATCGAAGGCGCGACCCTTCCCGTGGACGTCACCGTGGCCTGGCACGTGGATCCCGCCGAAGCCACCGTTGCCTTTCGGAACTTTGGCACGGAGGACATGAACTACATCCAGGAGAACTTCATCCGCTTCATCGCCACCTATGGGGTGAACGCTGTCTCCGGCATACGCTCGATTTTCGACCTCACGGCCAAGGAACGTCAACAGTTCGGGCCGGAGGTCAAAAAGTTCATCCAGCCCCTGCTCAACGAGTACGGCATCGTGGTGGACGAGGTCTACATCGGCGAGGTCTATCCCGCTGACGAAATCTTGGCCAAGGTGCAAGAACGCGTGAGCAAGCGCAACGAGCTAGAGCTGGCCAAGGTCAACTTGGAGAAGGCGCGCATCGACGCCAAGACGATGCTGACCAATGCCGAACGGGACGCGGAAGTGAACCGTCTCAAGGCGCTCCAGGGCGACAAAGCGATCGCGCTTCGTAGGCTGGAGCTCAAACGCAAAGCCCTGGACAAGTGGAACGGCAAACCGTCTTTGATCGGCGACGGGACTGTGCCGTTCACCGACATTTCGGTCCGATGAGGGAGTGGTCACAACAGGCCGAGGAGGTTCTTGTAAATCGCCTCGGTCTGACTGTCAAACGCCACGAAGATGCCGCGTTCAAGTGATGATCCCTTATGGGATTTGAGTGTCTCAATGGCGATTTCAGCTGCCAAGTCAGCCGGAAACCTGAACAAGCCCGTGCTGATCGCTGGAAAGGCAATAGACATTAAAGAGTGGCTCTCAGCGAGGGCCAGTGAAGTCTCGTAGCAACTTTTCAGCGCGCTACGTTCGCCGTGTTCCCCGCCTCGCCAATAGGGGCCGACAGTATGGATGATCCACTTCGCGGGAAGACGGTGTCCTGAAGTGATCTTCGCCTGGCCGACTTTGCACCCGCCGAGCTTGAGGCACTCGAGAACGAGCCCCCGCCCGGCGGCACGGTGGATTGCGCCATCGACCCCGCCGCCACCAAGGAGGCTTGAGTTAGCTGCGTTGACTACTGCGTCCACCGAGAGCTTGGTGATGTCTCCCCGCCAGACTTCGATGTCGAGCCGACCTGCTAGCCCAGCTTCTTCGTCCACGTCGTGCCTTCCGGGCTGTCCCGCAACTCGTAGCCGGCCTCGCTG
Source organism: Armatimonadota bacterium (assembly GCA_018268375.1). Taxonomy (GTDB): domain Bacteria; phylum Armatimonadota; class Fimbriimonadia; order Fimbriimonadales; family Fimbriimonadaceae; genus JAEURO01. The sequence continues at coordinate 188,764 of JAFDWS010000003.1, forward strand.
ACCTTGTCGCGGATCGCGTCGGACTGGGCAAAATCCTTCGCGCGCTTCGCGGACGCCCTCTCTTCGATCCAAACTTCGATCGGTTTCCCGTCGATCACAGGCGAGGCGGTCGGTTCGCCCGTGTCCTTCGAGCGCGGTTGGGGGGAAATACCAAGGAGGCCGTCGACTTTGGTCAGGAACTCCCGTGCGATCGATGCCCGCGCAGAGTCCAAGCCCTGTTCCCGCAGGATCGTCTTGGCGCCCTCCAGAGCCTTGGCGATGGCCACCGATGTGTTGAGGTCTTCGCACATGGCGTCCAGCGATTCGGAATAGAGCCGCTCGAGGTCGCGCTTAAAGGCGCTAGAGTCGCCGGAAGCGCCGGTAGGATCCTCGACGCGACGCCAGCACTCCCGAAACCGCTCGACGTTGCCTTGGGCGTCCTTCAGCCCCTGTAACGTGAAGTTGAACGGCTTTCCATAGGGCACGCTGATCAAGGCATAGCGCACGGCCAGAGGGTCATAGCCTTGTTCGATGAGGTCGCGCACGGTGTAGAAGTTGCCAGTGCGTTTGGCCATTTTTTCGCCTTCTACCTGTAGGAAGCGGACATGCATCCAGTGGTTCGAGAACGGTTTGCCGGTGAACGTCTCGCTCTGAGCGATCTCGCACTCGTGGTGGGGGAACATGTTGTCCTCGCCCCCGCTGTGGAGGTCAATGGTGTCGCCTAAATAAGCGCGCGCCATCGCAGAACATTCGATGTGCCACCCAGGGAAGCCCCAGCCCCAGGGAGAAAACCACTGCATGAGGTGCTTATCGTCCTTTTTCCAGAGCGCGAAATCGGCTTGTTGGCGCTTGTTGTCGTCCAAGACGACTTCGCGGACAGCCTCCTTCAGCTTGTCCCGCGTGTTGCCGCTGAGCTTGCCGTATTCGTTGTCCGAGTTGACGTCAAAATAGACGCCGGTTGGCGTCTCGTAGGCATTGCCCTTGTCGATGAGGGCCTCGGTCATCGTGATCTGTTCGCGGACGTGCTGCGTGGCCCGGGGACGCACGTGCGGCTCGGTCATGTTCAAGTCGCTCCAATCCTTCAGGTAGGCATTGGTGTAGTACTCGGCCAAGTCCCAGATGTTGGAGAAATGCTCGCCCTCCTTGCTTCGGAGGGCCTTTTCCATGCGGTCTTCGCCTCCAGCATCGGCTACATCGTCCTCGGTCAGATGGCCAACGTCCGTGATGTTAGTGACCCAAGTGACCCGCCATCCGAGCGCCTTCGCCGTCCTCACGACCAGATCGGCGGGCAGGAACGAGCGGAAGTTGCCGATGTGCGCGTAGCTGTAGACGGTTGGCCCGCAGGTGTAGAACTTGAGGTGGCCGGGCTCCACCGTGCGGAGCTCCTTCACCTGTCGGCTCATCGTGTCGTACAGCTTAAAGACGCGGTCGGGCATTGCTCCAGAGGGTACCGTCGCCAGAACTTGGGGCAGGGACTGGCTTGCTGTGTTCCTCTTGGCCACAACCGGGCGTATCAGGACACATGAAGAGCGCAAAAGGAACATTGGCCCTCGGCGCCACCGCCTTGATGGTATGTGCCTTCGCCCAGCAGAGCCAGGACTACGTCGCCAGCATCGTTGGCAAGCCCTACCTGCTCATTCAACGCATTGGTCAGCTTGACAACCTGGCAAGGGACGCCCGGTTCACCAAGGATCGCACCGACATTTATGCGATCGTTACCGTCAACGGCGTGAAGACCGAAACACGCCCGGCCTCAAGTGACGATGCTTGGCCCAACTGGGAGATTCCCCTGGACGACCACACCCGCCTCTCCCATGTACACGTCCGCATCATGGACGCCGACCGAGGCTTGGACAAGAACGCCGACCAAGGCGACATCAACCCCCTGGGCGGCGAGAAAGACCTTGATTTCACGTACGACCGAGAAACGGGCCTCCTAAGCGGGGACCTCTACGGGCGGACGAACCAGATCCTCGAACGCATCGGGGCGGGAGACAACGACGCTTGTAGGATTCGGCTCGGCGTGATGAAAGTCAGACTTTAACGACAATGGCGTGCACTCGTTTGCACAAGGAGCTTGCTCGTGAGTCCGCCGGATCAGCCATAGGGCCCCGACCAGTGACAGGTGATTGCCTGAGGTCGGGGCCCTTTCCGTCTTTGCCATACTCCAGGCGACGTGAAGCCGGACGAGTACAAGGGTTGGGTCGAGCGCTATGGACGGCTGGCGCTGGAGGATTCGGTAGCGTATGAACGCTCGGTTAGCCTGTGGCTGGCCGTTGGAACACTCTTCTATGTCTGTTGCTTGACGGCGAGCCTCGTCTTGTTATGCTTGACCGCGCTAGCGATTCGTGCGGGCACTATTGGCAGTCTCTGGCGCTTGGGGCTGATAGGAGGCGTCTTGTTTTATGCCCTCGTGCGATCCCTCCTTGTCAGGCTCGAGCCGCCCGTTGGCCGCATCCTGACAATGAAGGAGGCTCCACGCCTGTTTGAAGAGTTGGATCGGGTCCGCGAGCGTATCAATTGTCCTCGGGTTCACTCCGTAGTGCTCGTTACTGGGGTGACGGCGTTCGCGGCCATTTCCACCAGATTCGGCCCCTTCGGGCGTCGCCTCCATGTTGGAATCGGCGTTCCCTTGCTGGCGATGATGCCCACGGATCAGTTCCTTGCCGTGCAGGCCCACGAACTGGGCCATCATGCTCGGCGGCACACGGTCATGGGCACCAAGACCGCAATAGCGTTCCAAATTTGGCAGGAGACGGTGCGGAGCCTCTCAAAGATCCGGAGCGTCACCGTCACGCCGATCGCTTCCTTCGCGCGTTGGTACTTGCCCCGACTGGACGCGGTTACAGTGGCCGTCAGAAAGAGACATGAATTTGAGGCAGACGCGACCGCTAAGGAACTCAAAGGAGAGGCTGCGGCAGGCGCGTTGGTCAGGCTGACTGCCGACGAAGACGTCCGCTTGAAGCGTTACTTCTCTGAGCTCAGGTCGATGCCGCGTCAGTTGCCAACACCGCCTTCAGATTACTTTGAGCGCATGCAACAAATCGCACAAGGAGGCTCAACAGAGGGTGTCGCAGACCAGTTGACAAAGGAGTTAAGGCTCAGGAGCGAGTTCGACAGTTCCCATCCTTCCCTTTCCGAGCGTTTAAGGGCACTCGGGGTTTCTTGCGAACCTGACGACGGGGTTGCCGTCGAGAATTTAGTCGAGAAGTTTGCAGGGCCACCGGACTCCATTGCGGGCGAGGATCTTTTGGGCGACAGTTGGCCTTCAATCCGGTCAGAGCTCGACGAGTTCTGGCGCGAACAAGCAAGCGATTGGTGGGCGGAAGAGCGACGCACGCAAAAGGAGGCCGAGGCGGCGCTGGCGGAGAAGGCTTCGAACGATCCGCTCGACATTGCTCGGGCACTTTGGGAAGTCAGCGGCCCCGAGGCAGCCTGGGATGAACTTTCGCAGGCTCTGAAAGCGAACCCTTCGGACCCGGAGACTCGCTTTGCCACGGGCTCCTGCGCCGTGCAGACCGGGAGGAGCGAAGGCGTAGAACTGCTGAGAAGCCTGCTCAATGACCCTCACTACAGAGTCGGCGCGTTACGGTTACTCTACGAGTATTTCCGGCAGGCAGGAATGGCGGACGACGCGAACGAGACCTATGAGGCTCTGATGGCCACCGAGGTTCCCAGTGAGCCGGCAGCTCAGATCCTCACACAAAAGGACAGCCTGTCTCCACGAGAACTCAGCGACGACGAACGGGAGGGTCTTGCCCGTGTCGCGGCCAAGGTGCCGGGCCTGCTTCGCGCATACGCCTTCGATCGCAGATCGCCTGGTGGTACAGGCATTGGCTCAGGTCTCGCCCTCGTGTTCAAGCCGCCTCTCTTTGTCCCACACGAGAGTGACTTTTGCAACGAGACCGCATCCAAGGTCTCGCAGGTCACCAGCTTCGGAAAGGGGGTGACGTGGTGGATCCTTATGGAAGGCGGTGCCACCGCCAAGTGGGTCAAACGCAAGAAGGAGTTGACGCCGTGGACTCCCGATAAGGCGCCAACCGAGTAAGACAAGGACGGCGCCCTTCACCGGTGAAGGACGCCGCCACGAAGGAGCGAGGTTTTTTGAGCCGCTCTACCCCGACTGGCCCCAGTGGTGACAAAAGGCCGTCGCGCTCGACCGACTCGCAGGAGGTTCATGGGTACTGGCCCGCGCGCCTTGCGGCCCGCAGGGATCGTTCAGTGCCTTGGATGGCGCAACACCTCTGCGCACGACGCAAGACGCTCCGCTCTCGCGGAGGCCAAGGACGGACGCGGTAGGCGTGCAAATCACTCGACTCCTCCTCCGGACTTACGCCCGGTTCTTGCATAGGCCTGCGAAGTTAGCTGCCGGGTTAGGGCCAAGAACCACCCTTCCCGATAAAGATCGGGATTCACCCCAGTAACGGGTCCCCCGCTCCCGGTTTCCCGAGATTAGGCCTTGGAATCGGCGGCACAAGTGCCGCCACAAAAGATTATACACCTCTTTCCCCCAATTCGTGCCCGAGATTTTCGAAAGCCCCAAGGTGTATAAGCACACCGGTGAGGCGGGTCACAGCCAGTTTCGCAATCGGCTTCGGGCTCCTTCTTGTCGCATCTTGTCAGCCTCAAAGAGACTCTCAAGTCGTGCACCTCCTTGTCTGGGGTGTCAACCTCGGCCCGAACGACAAGGGGCAGACCGACGTCTTTCGCGAGTTCGAACGCCGCAACCCGGGCATCAAAGTCGACACCCTCATGATGGGCTCCGGGGGCATGAACCCCCAGAAGTTGATGACCGCCATCGTCGGGGACGTGCCGCCCGACGTCGTCTACCAAGACCGGTTCACCCTCGCCGATTGGGCTTCGCGGGGCGCCTTTCGCCAACTCGACGACCTCATTGAGCGGGACAAGAAGACCGACCCCCTCACCCCCACCCCAGACCAATATTTCGCAGCCACTTGGGAAGAGGCAACCTACGAAGGCAAGGTCTACGGCGTTCCCTGGATGGCTGACGACCGCATCTTGGTCTGGAACAAGGACGCCTTTCGGGCTCGTCGTGCCGAACTTGTCAAGGCTGGCCTCGACCCTGACCGTCCGCCTCGGACATGGTCGGAAGTGCTCGCCTACAGCAAGGCATTGACCGAGTTCAACGCCGACGGAACGCTCAAACGGGCGGGCTTCATCCCGAACTTCGGCAATGCCTGGTTCTACATGTTCGCGGCCCAAAACGAGGCGCGGCTCATGAGCCGCGATGGTCGGACTTGCACCCTCGACAATCCGGAGTCCGCTGAGGCCATGGAGTTTATGGCCGCCTGCTACAAGATCCTGGGCGGCATCGAGAACGCCGACCGATACCAGTCCACTTTCCGCGGCGAATCAAACGATGCCTTTTTCACCGGCCAGGTGGCGATGAAGATCGACGGTGACTGGTCGCTCGCCGGGATCGCCCGTTATGCCCCGACCTTGGACTTTGGAGCCGCTCCTCCTCCCGTGCCCGACGACCGCTTCCATCGCCGTGGCCGCTTCCAATCTGTCAAGGACATTTACACGACTTGGGCGGGCGGCTTTGCCTATTGCATTCCTCGCGGCGCACGTCACGCCGAAGCCGCTTGGAAGTTCATCAAGTGGGTCACGAGCACAGAAGGCCGGATGATGGAAGTGCGTCGGCAGGACGACCTTAACCGCGCCCGAGGCCAGATGACCTTCCCCAGGCTCACGGCCCAGATCGCGACCAACGAACAGAGCCTGAGGGAGTTTCTCCCCAAGAACCCCCGCCTCGCCGCCGCTGTCCTCTGGCACTTCGACCTCCTGCCGACCGCCAAAGTCAGGCCCGTCTCTCTCGCGAGCAAGGTGCTCTGGGACGAATCGAACCGCGCTGGCGACAACATCCTTCGCGGCACCAGCACCGTCCACGGGGCGCTCAAGGAAGCTCAAGACAGTGTTCAGCGAGTGCTCGACGAGCACTACCAACAAGAGCGGTACCCCGTTGCCGACCTCCGCACTCTCGCTATCGTTGGTGCAGGTGTCCTCCCTAGTCTGTGCCTAGGGATGTGGGCGGTTGGGAGACGTCGGCTCGGCCCGATGGCGCGCAAGGAGGCCACGTGGGGCTACGCTTTCGTCTCGCCTTGGGTCGTCGGCTTCCTCGTCTTCACCCTCGGCCCCATGCTCGTCTCGATCGTCCTGAGCTTCACCCATTACAACGTGTTGCAACCAGCGCACTGGGTCGGCTGGAAGAACTACACAGACGTCGTCGTGGCCGACAACGCGCTTGTGACCAAGGCCTTCGCCAACGCTCTCACCATGGCCGTCGTCGGCGTCCCTCTCGGTATCGTCACCGGCCTCAGCCTCGCCTTGCTCCTGAACGCGACAAACCGAGGCAAGGCGTTCTTTCGCACGATGTTCTATCTGCCCACGATCGTCCCCGGCGTGGCCACCATCGTGCTCTGGAAGTGGATCCTCAGCCCCGACCCGAAACTCGGGCTCCTCAATGCGGTCTGGGCTGCTACCATCACTCCCGTCTTCGGCGTCCCCGGCCCGGGCTGGCTCGCCAGCGAGGCATGGGCCAAGCCTGGCCTCATCCTGATGAGCCTCGCCGGAGCGAGCGGCGGCGTCATCATTTGGCTCGCCGGGCTCAAGGGCGTCCCCAACGAACTCTACGAGGCCTCCTCGCTCGACGGGGCCAATCCTTGGCGGCAATTCTGGACCGTCACCCTGCCCCAGCTCAGCCCCCTCGTCTTCTTCAACGTCGTGACCGGCTTCATCGGCTCAATCCAGGTCTTCGACAGCATCTATGTCTCCACCGGTGGCTACGGCGCGGGCCCCGGCGACTCCCTCCTCGTCCCCGTCTACCACCTGTTCCAGAACGCCTTCGCCTATTTCCGCATGGGCTATGCCTCGGCCCTCGCCTGGGTGGTGTTCTTCGTCGTCATGGCCTTCACCGCCGTCCAGTTTTGGCTTGGGCGGCACACCGTGCACTACGAGGTGGACGATTGAACGCTGACCTTCTGTACGCGCTGAATGTGACTTCCTTCTGGATTGGGGTCGTGTTCTACGTCCGCTTCTGGCTCCTACCGATCGTCCGTTCCCGCTCGTTGGTGAGACAGAGGTTGTGGGGTGGCCTTGCTGGGGCAATCCTCCTTATTATCTCCAGCACGCTTCCGCGGCCGACTGGCGTTGCCCCCGCACCGAAAGCGTGGGTGCCCCTCGCGCTTCCAGTGATGCCGTTTCCCGCCTGGTTCCTCGTAGCGACTGCCTTCGCGATTGTCCTTCTTTGTTCCCGGCTTAGCGCCGCATTGAACAGCGAGGAGCGAGCCCGTCACCTCAGGGCCCTTGTTGGATGGGCAGGTTTCGGTGTTGCAAATGTCGCATGGCTGATCGCGATGCATGAGCCCGTCACGCTCGTTCGGGGAGCGCTGCCGGTCACCCCGGCTCTTGGCATTGGCGTTATCACGCTGCTCGCGATGGTCACCCCCGTTATGCGCGAGCTCTCCCGAGCGGCAGAAAACCGTGGACTCGTAGACGGCGCAAGATTCGTCCTCCCCACACTCGCGTCCGCCATCTTCTGCCTCCCCCTCGTCTGGATGCTTCTCACCAGCTTCAAAGAGCAGCAGGACAACACCTCCACCACCGGCCTCGTCTGGGTGCCCATGGTCACCGAGACCCACCGCTTCACCGACCCCGAACGGCCTCTCGTCCAAGCCTCCTATAACGGACAGCACGTACTCGCCTCCGTCGTCGGAAAGAAGCCCAACGGCAACTTCGACCTTGAGGTCGAGCGGCCCTTCCCCCTTCGTGGCAACGCGTTCGAGGCCGACCCCGACTCCACCAAACCCACCGAGCGAGAAGGCATCGTCGTCACCGCCACCCTCGGACGCACACCCGTCCGCGCCGTCGTCACCCGAGAGATCGTCGGGGGTGCCCGCGAGCTCCAAGTCCTCGAACCCGCCAGCCTGAGAGACCGCAAGTTCCAGGCTGGCCCCGGCGAGTCAGAGCCCGTCCGCCGCCCCGGTCTCCATTGGCAGAACTATTCCGAGGCCCTGGAGTGGCTCCCTCCCGAGTCCCATGGCGGCCTCGTGTACCTCCAGAACACCCTCTGGATCGTCGTCCTCTCCGTCCTCGGCACCCTCCTCAGCTGCTCACTCGTCGCGTATGGCTTCTCCCGCGTCCGCTTCCCGGGCCGCCGCGCCCTCTTCGGCCTCATGGTCGCCACCATGATGCTGCCCACCGCTGTTACCATGCTCCCCCGCTTCCTGATCTGGAAGGGCCTCGGCGCCGTGGACACCCTCGTACCCGTCTGGCTCCCCACCTTCACCGCCAGCGCGTTCTATGTCTTCCTTCTCCGGCAGTTCTTCAAGACCGTCCCCAAGGAACTGGAGGACGCCGCCAAGATCGATGGCTGTAGCCCACTGCGGACCTATTGGCAGGTCATGCTCCCCCAAGTCCGCCCCGCCCTCGCCGTCATCGGAATCTGGACCTTCATGGGCGCATGGAACGATTTCATGACCCCCCTCATCTATGTCTCCTCCGTGGACAAGCTTCCCGTCAGCTATGCCGTCCAACTCTTCCATACCGATAAGGGCGGCGAGTTCGGGCTCGTCATGGCCTTCTCTGCCCTCGCAACCCTTCCCGTCGTCGTCGTCTTCCTCCTCGGCCAGCGCTATTTCACCGAGGGCATCCAACTCTCCGGCCTCGGCGGAAAGTGAAAGGCAAACATGTAGACATTTCGTGCACGCCCGTGTCAAGATGATGGTGCGGGCTTTGGCCTGCAAGGGAGAGAATTTCAAATGGAACGGGGAGAGGGGCAGACCCCTCTGTCAAATCTGTCGTCACGAGAGCGCCAAGTGCTCCGGCTAGCGGCCAAGGGCATGACCGACGCCATGATTTGCCGGTGCCTTGGGCTAGCGCCCTGCACGATCGGCACCTATTGGTCAAGGATTCGTCAGAAGACCGGGATGCCGACGCGGGGCGCCCTAACTGCAGCCTATGGGCGCGAGAAGGGAGACCGTCAGCTCTTGCGTACGGTGGAAAGGGTCGCTGCCGAGTCGGTTCGCAAGGGCGCGGGCAGGCGACTCTTCCAGACCCTGCCGTTGGCTGCGCTGCTGTTCGACGAAGAAGGAGGGCTGCTGGCCAGCACACACCGAGCCGAGCGCCTCCTCTCCTTCTGGGACGATCGAGACGGGCCCGATCAGCAACGTGACCTGTTCGACTCGGTGCTGGGCCGGGTCGTCGCGGGCAAGAGCCCTGTGAGCCTGGTTTTGCTCTGTCCGCTTAAGGAAGGCGGGAAGGAGCTCAGGCTCGTCGTCACTACCGTTGAGGACTCCCGAGCTGTCCTCGTGGTATCCCTCCCCTAACAACCCCTCCCTAGGATAAGGCGTGGGAGGATACAGGTACCCCTCCTCCCTAGCCTGTGCCCCAACCCGGCTTAACTGATCGTCCCTTCCGGGAACCACAAGCCCAGCTCGCGGGCTGCCGCCTCCGGGTCGCTGCTGCTGTGGGTCAGGTTGTCGTCGATCGTCAGAGCCAAATCGCCGCGCACCGTGCCCGGCAAAGCCTCGATCGGGTTCGTCGCACCCATCATCGCGCGGATCGCCTTCACCGCGTTCGTCCCGTTCACCGCCATCGCTACGATCGGCCCCGAGGTCAAATAGTCGCAGACGTCTTTGAAGAAGGGTCGCTCTCGGTGCTCGGCATAGTGCTCCTCGACTGTCGCACGCGAAGCGTTCATCAACTTCAAGCCGCTCACCTTCAGGCCTCGAGCCTCCACCCGACGAGTGATCTCGCCGATCAGGTTGCGGCTGACTCCGCCAGGTTTGATGAGCACAAGAGTGGTCTCGTTCATGCCGCCGAGGATACCGGGACAGGGAATCGGGGACGGGGGACGCCCGGTATCCTTCCCGCCCAAGTGAGCACCACCGAGCCCACCTGGACAGCGGCGACGGCTAAAGGCGACGTCCCCGTCTTCGCCGACAGCGAGACCAAGCCCACCGTCGTTGTCCTCGCCCCCGGGGCCGGGAGCCACGCCAACCATCCCACCCTCCTCTGGTTGAGCTCACAGATCAGGGAGGCTACAGGTGCCTCCGTCGTCCGCTTCGACTTCCTCTACCGCGTCCAAGGCAAGGGAATGCCCGACCGCATGCCGACCCTCGTGGACACCTACCGCAGCGTCGTCGCCAGCGTCCGCGAGCGTCTCAAGCCCCAACGCCTCGTCATCGGTGGGCACAGCATGGGCGGACGCGTCGCTTCGATGGTGGAGTCAGAGGGCCAAACCGCCGATGGCCTCGTGCTCTTCGGCTACCCCCTCCATCCTCCCGGCCAACCCGAGAAGCTCCGCGACGCCCACCTGCCGCAGATCACCACTCCGACCTTGCAGATCAACGGCACCAACGACGACTTCTGCACCCCTGCCTTGATGCAGGAAGTCCTCACGCGGCTCGACCCTGGTGTCTGGCGCATGGTCTGGATCGAAGGCGCCGACCACAGCTATCACGTCAAGCGCGCATCGGGTCGCACGAAAAAGGACGTGGAGGCCGACATCGCTGCCGCCCTCCACGCGTTCCTCGGTCAAGTGGGTTAGGGTCGCTGGGTGTTGCCCGTGTTCGCCTTGTCGTCCGGGATGACGAGTTGGCCGCGTGACGCCGGCATGCCGTAGAGCTCAGGCTGTAGGTAGGTTCCGCGCAGACCCTTCGGCTTCATCGGCTCGGCTTGGCTGCCCATCTTCTGCATCCAGCGGTCGTTCCGGATCGCGTCGACCCGCCACGCCACCTTGACATGGCCCTTGCTGGTGCGCACTTGGAAGCGGCCGTTCTGCACGTCCTTGGTGACCTTGGCCATCACGAAGTCCGAACTGGCATCGTAGACGGTCAGCTGGATGAGCGGATCGCGGTTGACGCTCTCGTAGTAGTCAGGCAGCGTCACCCAGGCGAAGCCGTCGGCACCGGTCACCACCGAGCCCTCGTAGAGGTTCCTCGGCTCTGGTCCTTCCGCCGAGTAGTGCATCAGGTAGCGGTTCTCGGGGTCGAGCGGGTGGTCGATGACGAAGCTCTTGGTGCCGGTTGCGCCTGTGCGGCCGTCGCTGAAGACGCCGTAGCCGGTTGGGCTTGTGCACCGGCCATAGACGCCGACATTGACGTTGCTGCCGTTGTTCGGGCAGAAGCCGAAGACGCCGGTGCCGTTCACGGTGCTGTCCGACTCGCCCCAGACGCCATAGGTGGAACCCGTCGTGTTGATGACAAAGGCCTTGACGCCGATGCCGGGTCCGAGGTGGACGAACCTCCCGCAGACGCCCGTGTTCGTTGCATCGCTGTTCGTACAGCGGATCGATTCCTGAGTCCCGCTCGAAAATTGGCCGACGTCAATGCCGCGCGCCGTGTTGGAAGCCGCGACCGCGAGGGCGTTCGACCCCGCCAAAGCCGAGTCAAAGAAGCCGCCGGCGGCGCCAGCGACCGCTCCCGTCGCGTGCCCCCAGATGGCGGTGTGGCCGCTGCCAAAGACTCCCAAGCCACCTTGTTCACCGCTGCCGTGCCCGAGGACCCCACTGAAACCGCTCGCTTCGACGCCGGCCCCGCTGGCTGAGCGCGACTCGGCGATGATTCCCCTGGTGCCGCCGGTCATCGAGGTCGCAGTCGCCCGGAGGGCAATGCCGCTGGGGCTGGCTGCCGAGAACGAGCCGCCAAAGGTGTTACCGGTCGGCGAGATGTTGTTGCCGACCACTGGGATCGTGGCGGTGCTGCCTTGCTGGACAAAGACCTGGCCCGCGCGGAAGGTGCCGGTGATCGTCGCATGCCCGATCTGGGCCGTTCCCGGGGTCGTGTTCTGCAGGAAAACGTTGCCGATGACAGACTGGACGCCCTGGTCTTGGGCGACAGCAACGCCAGCGAGAACCAAGAGGCTCGTGCCAGCAAATATGAGAGTGCGCGTTCGCATGGACGGCATTGTAAGGGAGGAACGTCGTGGCGCGGACCTGACTTTGGATAGGGGACGGGAATGGGGGACGGGCGTGAGTCCTTGAATTCCGGCATTCACGATTCACGCGATGTTTTTGGACGAGCGGTCCGCCAGGGAATAGATCCGCGAGCCGTCCTCTGTCTTGCGGATGGCGGTAACGAGGCCCTTGGTGCGGAGGCGGGCGAGGGCGTTCCTCACCGAGTTCGGGTGGTGGTTGGTGGCGGCGGCCATCTCGTTGGCAGTCGCAGGGTTGCGCTCGATGATGGTCAAGAGCATCCGTTCGAGATAACCGATGGTGATCGGTTCGACCTCGGCTTCGATGTCGGGCTCGGAGGCCATTTGGAAATCGAGGGGGCCAGTGCTGACGAGGCTTATGGTCCGGTTGGCAAAGGTTCCACGGCCCTTGAGAAAGAGGGTGACGAAGCGGGGAGCGGGGTGGTCGTCCTTGGCGGTTGGGGACAGCCGCAGCCCCCTTGAGTCGTTGCGGCTCGTCATCACGACCTCCATGCTGGCGGTGGCGCGGAGCTGTGCGCTTTCGGCAACGGTGGGCCGGGGGTGGAGGTGGGTGGGGCGGCGGACGTGGTGGAGGACGAGGGCGGTGACCTGGCGCGCTGAGCAAAGGCGTTTCAAATGCTTCAAGGTCTTTCGCGCGGCCCAACCATCGGCGAGCGAGCGGCCGGAGGTGGCGGCATGGAGGGGATCAACGACGACAAGCCCGGCATCGGTCTTGGTGATCCAATCTTCCAGGATGTCGAGGCCCTCTTCATTGTCCACGGCAATCGGTTCGTAGCAGGTGTAGAGCGGGGTCGAGGGTTGGGCGAGGGGGCTTTGACGGAGGAAGAGGCGGCGCTCGTCGGGGCCTTCCTCGAGGCTCAGCCAGATGACGGGGCACTGTTCGGTGGGAGCGCCAGCGAAGGATGTGCCGGTGGCTACGGCGAGGGCGAGGGCGGTGGCGAGGCAGGTCTTGCCGACCTTGGGTTCTCCGGCGAGGATGCAGAGATAGCCCTTGGGGATCAGGCCCTTGACGAGCCAATCGATCTCGCGCGGTTCGTGCTCGTAGATGGGGTGGAGGATGTGGTCGAGGAGGGCGTAGCGCTGCTCGCGCATGGTCGCGCGTGTGAGGGGGTCGGTCTCTGCCTCGATTTCGCGGAGGGTCGGGTAGTCCACGACTTAGTGGTGGCGAGAGGGGGTGATGGTCAACTGGGGAGGGGAGTGCGGAGTTCGCAGTTTTGGACCGGTCTGAAGGCATAATTCCTTCTATGGGTGATCCCGGATTCAACGTAGAGGCTTACGAGATGGCGCAGGAGGCGGTGACGCTGATGAAGTCGGCGATCATCCGGGTTCTGTTAGAGCATCCTGATGGTCTGCGGAACAGTGAAATCGGTCGACTGCTTGGGGTGAATGCGGATTTCATCGAGGGGAACGACGGTTGGTTCCAGTACACGGTGCTCAAGATCATGGAACTGGATCGGACGGTCGAGCAGAAGAAGCCTCGTGGGCCGTGGACGCTGCGATCTGGGGGGAAAGAGTCGAAGGCGACGTTGGGGTAGACGCTTCTTACGCGCCTGTAGACCTCGACCGGGATACGATGAACGGCGGTGCTCCAAAGTAACTTCCGTTCGGCCACGCCCCCAAATATGTATAGTAAGCTTGGTACCAACATGAGGAAACGAAGGCAGAACTTCGAAAGGGTAGCATGGTTCAATGACCTCTATACGCGGGGCCTCCTCGACTTGGATCCGCCATATCAGCGGCGTAGTGTCTGGAATCAGCAGTATAAGGACGACTTCATCGACACAATTCTCTTAGACTACCCGGCGCCCTCTATCTTCCTCTACGAGGAAGTCGACGATGACACGGGGAAGACGAAGTACGCAGTTGTCGACGGAAAACAGCGACTTACTACCGTTTTCGAGTTCATTGCCAACCAGTTCCCAATCAGCGAAAAGAGCCTTATTGAGTCTCTTCGAGGCAAATTCTTTCAACAACTGGATGCCAAGAACAAGCCAAAAGTATGGCTCTATGACTTCTGCGTCGAGTATCTACCTACCAATGACGCCTCGATCATCGGCGCAATCTTCGATCGTATTAACCGTAATGTAGCGAAATTGACCTCCCAGGAACTGCGTCACGCACGCTTCGACGGCCTCTTCATCGAGAGATGCGAAAAGCTCGCAGAGTGGACTCTCGAACAGCTACAGGGAATTCCCAGGTTCACACCGGCAGCACTGAGACAGATGAAAGATGTCGAATTTGTCGCCAACCTCCTACTGTTGATCGAGCTGGGCCCAAGAGGTTGGTCGAGGTATGAGCTAGACACTGCGTTCACCGAGCGTGACGTGGATTGGTCGGTGGAGGAGGAGGTGGTCGCTTCATACTCGCGGGCGATCTCAACAATCAAGTCGCTCTTCACGAAGACGCAGGGCAAACTATTGAGGGACAGCCGACTCAAGAACCAGGCTGATTTTTACTCTCTCGTAGGAGCTGTCAACCAAAATATTTCCTTCTGTACTATGAAACCGAATACAGTCGTAAAACGCCTAGCTTCTTTTATCAATGTTGTCGATAACCAAGAAAAGCGAACTGATGACCCACAAGCATCATTGTACTACGACATGGCCAGATCGGCAAGCAACGACAGCGGCCCAAGAAAGGAACGGGTAATGATTCTATCAGAGGTCATAGTCGGTTCTTGGATACCAAACGAATGATCGTATCGAGTGATCTAGAGCAGGCTTACAACAGAATTGAGCCGGCCTTGGTAAGGCTTCGCTCCCTCGTAAGAGACACGCTGCTCAACTATTGTGAGGTGAATGGTCTTGCCTTTCTCTCACGTCAGAAGGCTCTTGGTTCTTTGAGTGAAAAGGTCGAGAGTGGCAGAATCGCAACTTGGGAGGCTGTTGACGATTTGGTAGCGGCAACGGTAGTAGTTCCAACTTTGGCCGACGAAGGTCAGGTGATAAGCGACCTTGGCAGGCTCTTTGAAGTGGTGGATGTTAGGCGAAGGGCATCGACCATGAAGTCGTTTGACGTTTTCCGTTTTGACGCAACACGAGTCATTGCGAAACTTAGCGCAGCTGTTGATGAAGGGCAGGCGTTGCGTGTTTCGTCGATTCTGTTTGAGGTACAAGTTCGAAGCGCCTTTGATCACGCGTGGTCGGTGGCAACACATGCTCTTGTGTACAAGACGGACAATCCATCCTGGCGAAGACAGCGAATGGCCGCTCAAATGAAGGCGGTATGCGAGCAAATGGATAGTGTTCTCTTGGGTTTCGAGGAAGTCTCTGCGAAGATTGATGAGAGTGAGTGGCGCCGCGTTGCGAACGTCGGTCGAATTATCAGTACACTGAAAGGACTGTTTAATGAGGGAAGGTTGCCCGAAGAGTTGCTTCCCAAAGACTGGTCTAGACTGGGTGATAACATATATTCATTAGTGTTGGCGCATAGGGAAAGGGATAGGGATGAATCGGAAGTGATAGGAGAGGCCATTGCGGCGTTGAAGGAAGGGATAGAGGGGCTGACGGGCAATGTGCCCCGGAGTATGTCACTGTTTCAGCTATCGATGGGCGTCCTCAGTGAAGGAGACATGCTGAGTAAGCGCAAGGTTGGGTTTGTTCACATGGTCGATAGATATAGCATCGAGAGATTTCCATCGACAGAGTTACTCAAGCCAAGGTTTGTTTTCGAGCAGACGCAATGAAGGACAGGGGTTACGCCAACACGTCCGTCACCACATCCCCGAAAACGTCCGTCAGTCGGAAATCGCGGCCCTGGTACCGGTACGTCAACCGCGTGTGGTCGATGCCCAGCAAGTGCAGCATCGTGGCGTGGAGGTCGTGCACCGAGACCGCGTTTTGCGTGATGTTGTAGGAGAAGTCGTCCGTCTCGCCGTAGGACAGGCCTTTCTTGATCCCGCCTCCCGCCAGCCACACGCAGTAGTTGCGGGGGTGGTGGTCGCGGCCATAGTCGGTGTCGCTCATGTCGCCTTGTGAGTAGACCGTCCGGCCGAACTCGCCGCCCCAAACGACCAGCGTCTCGTCCAGCATCCCTCTCTGCTTCAAATCCTTGATGAGCGCCACCGAAGGCTGGTCGATGTCCTCCGCCTGCAGCTTGATCGCCTTGGGGAGGTTGAAGTGTTGGTCCCAGCCCATGTGGAAGAGCTGGACGAAGCGGACGCCGCGCTCGGCCAACCGTCTCGCGAGCAGACAGTTGTAGGCATAGGAGCCGGGCCGCGTCACCTCGGGGCCGTACATTTCTAGCACCGCGCTCGGCTCGTTCTTGATATCGAGCAAGTCGGGCACCGAGGTCTGCATCCGGAACGCCAGCTCGTACTGGGAGATGCGCGTTTCGATCTCGGGGTCGCCCATGACGGCTTTGCGGTCTTCGTTGAGCCCGCGCAGGTCGTCGAGCATTTCGCGCCGAGTCTCGCGGTCAATGCCGTGGGGGTCGCTGAGGAAGAGCACGGGGTCGCCGGAGTTGCGGAACTTGACGCCTTGGTGGGTGGTGGGCAGGAAGCCGGAGCCCCAGAGGCGGTCGTAAAGCGGTTGGTCGTCCTTGCGGCCGGTGCCGATGCTGGTGAGCACGACGTAGGCGGGAAGGTCGTTGCTCATCGTTCCGAGGCCGTAGCTGAGCCAGGCGCCCATGCTCGGCCGGCCGGCGAGCTGGTTGCCGGTCTGGAGGAAGGTGACGGCGGGGTCGTGGTTGATGGCTTCGGTGAAGAGCGACTTGACGACGGTGATCTCGTCGACGATCTCCGCCATGTGGGGCAGGATTTCGCTGAGCCAGATGCCGCTCTTGCCGTGTTGGGCAAATTTGTAAATCGAGGGCGCGACCGGGAACTTCGCCTGCCCAGAAGTCATTCCGGTTAGCCGCTGGCCCATGCGGACGCTGGCTGGGAGGTCCTCGCCGCGGTGCTGGGTCAGCGCGGGTTTTGGGTCGAAGAGCTCCATTTGGCTGGGCGCGCCGGACTGGAAGAGATAGATGACGCGCTTGGCCTTCGGTGCAAAGTGGGGGACGCCGGGCAGCCCGCCAAACCGCTTTTCCTCGTCAATGACCGGTATGCCGCCGGCGAGGGCGTCGGTGCCGATGATGCTCGCAAGGGCGGCCAGCCCCACCCCGCCCGACCGCTTGAGGAACGTGCGCCGGTTGAACTGGTCTTGCAGGAAGAAGGGGTGCTCGAGCATCGGACGGTTTTAGTTTAGCCGAGAAGGTGGCGGTGGCGGTCCTCGGACGCGGAGGAACCCCCGACGGGACGTCGGCGGCTACCCCTGTGCCGCCAGGACGTGTCGTCCCGACCGATCCCTCGACTGCGCTCGGGATGACAAGGTGTGGTGTGGCGGATGTGTCATCCCGACCGGGCCCGAGCTCTTGCGAGGCGAGCGGCGGATCCCCCGACGGGACGTCGGCGGCTACCTTCCAGCCGCAAGGACGTTGTCATCCCGACCGGGCCCGAGCTCTGCGGGGCGAGCGGCGGATCCCCCGACGGGACGTCGGCGGCTACCCTGCCATGTCGCAAGGACGTGTCATCCCGACCGGGCCCGAGCTCTTGCGAGGCGAGCGGCGGATCCCCCGACGGGACGTCGGCGGCT
>JAFDWS010000004.1 GCA_018268375.1 Armatimonadota bacterium
CGAGGAAGCCGGCGGAAAGGTCGAGCTCAAGTAGTTCGCTACCCTTTCAAGCCACTTACGGGCTGCCACCTTTGGGTGGTGGCCCGTTCTTGTTCTAGGGCTGGCCACTATAAGTTCGGGCCACAAATATTTCTTATATAAATCCTATTAGCGAACCCTAACAAATCTATAACTCTTGCCAACCCTTGCAGTCAAACATACCGGTTCTCATGACCCTTGTGACCGGCCATCGGCAAAACCGGACAATTAGAGGTCTGCAACCGTATACTTGGGCTCCTTAGGTGCAAACATCTCATGAAAAAGCGAGCTTTCACCCTCATTGAATTGCTCGTCGTGATCGCGATCATCGCGATCCTGGCGGCAATCCTCTTCCCCGTCTTCGCCAAGGCCAAGGAGGCAGCTAAACAAACGCAGTGCCTTTCGAACGCCAAGCAGATGGGAACAGGCCTCTACATCTATCTGACGGACTCCGACGACACGCTTCCGATGGCGAACTACAACGCCAAGTACGTCGGACCACCGTACACGATCTTCTCTTGGCAGAAGGGTGCTGGCGTCGCTGGCTTGAACTGGGCAGACATCTTGATGCCCTACGTGAAGAACGTCCAAGTCTTCAAGTGTCCGGGCGATTCGACCGGGTTGAACCACGACCCCCAGCCTAATGGGCCGACGGTTCCTGGCGAAATCCTGTCGTACGCCTTGAATTACTACTTCTTTAAGCTGGACCACTTCGTTGACGATGGCAACGGAAACGGTGGTCAAACTATGTTCCGTGGCGGCTTGACCGGTGGCAACATGGGCGAGATCACCACGCCAGCCAGCAAGATCTTCATCACCGAGTCCGGGAGCAACTCAAGCTATGAGCTGATCAATCCCAATCGGGCGCTGACACCCTCGGGCCAGCCCATCTTGAACCGTCACAACGATGGTTCAGTGTATGTCTACGCAGACACACACGCGCATTACCACAAGATGCCGAACTGGTGGGCGAACTACACGAAGGCACAGTGGAGCGACGTCGTCTTCGCGGAAACCTTGCCTTGTCCGCAGTGGTTCCCCTACATTCAAGACGGCTCCGAGAAGTGGTGAGCTGAAGAAATCAGTCCTACTTGGACTGAAACTTGAAATTGGTGCCCGGCATGAGTCGGGCACCATTGCTTTGCGAGCTTGAACCCGGCCTGCCCTTCTGGCCCCAGAACCCCACGCCTTCGATCGTTGCATCCTGGTTCACGCCTTTAGCCTTGTCGGTTGGATGGAACCTAGCTTCCAAATCTGCGCGCGACGCTGCAATTTCCTTCTCCAAGGGGCTGCCCTTGCAAAGCTCGGGGTCTGGCACCTCGACCACCGTAGTCGCCCCGGAAGGACTCTCAAGCGTCAAGAAATAGTCACCGTCTCGCCGCTTGATGATGCTCTTCACGTGCGCCTTGAGCCGCCAGACTTGGTTTTCCAACGGCTCGATCCGCTTGTCCTGAAAGTCCGCCGAAGAAATGTCGTCGGCCAAACCTGCAGGACGCTGAAGCTTCATGAGTTCTTCGATCGTGATGTCCCGAGCGGTCATATTGATCCTCGAAGCGCCCGCGTCTAGACCATGCTTGACGGCCACCCGTGACGGCTTACTGCCTTTTACGGGGGCAGGGACAGCCGAAACAGGCGCCTTTGCTGGCTGGCAAGCGACCAAAACAAAGGGCAGTGTGGGCCAAAGCAGAACTTTAAGTGCTCGTGACATCGTATGCTCCATGAAGTTACTTGAAACAGACGCTCGCAAGTTCTCACTCTTTCGCCAGACGTCTAGGTTTTGAAAACCCTAATCTTTCTGGAAAACGTATGGCATTCACCCTCATCGAAATATTAGTGGTGATCGCCATCATTGCCATCATTGCCGCCATTCTCTTTCCAGTGTTCTCCCGGGCAAAGGAGGCTGCCAAACAGTCTTCGTGCCTGACCAACTTGAGACAGATCGGACTGGCTGTCGGCATCTATGCTTCGGATTCCGACGACACTCTGCCGCCAGCTGAGACCAGCGGCTCCCAGCCTGTCCTCTGGGGCGATCTGACCTATCCCTATACCCGGGATTTTGCTTTGCTGAACTGCCCGTCCGATGCCGCCCACCTTCAGTTCGGCACAGATCGCACTACCCAGTCTTGGAGCTACAACTACGCGTTCAATGGCGTCCTTGACGACACGGACACGGTCATCGGGGTAGCCGGGGCTCCGAGCGGCGAAATCAAGAAACCCGCTGACACGATCGAGTTCACGGAAGGCTGGCCGCTGGCGGCCGACCCCGGCCAAGGCAACGGCGAGGGCCGACACGTGGTCGACTGGGTCTGGGGAGAGCGCGACAAAGTGCGTCAAGCGCGAGACGACGGCAACCCGCGCCACAATGGCCATTTCAATTTTGTCGCGTGCGACAGCCATGTGAAGAACCGAGGCAGAGTTCGAAAAGGCGACGGCACATTTGAAGGCGGCACTTTTGATGTCGAGTGGCTCCGAGACCCCGGCCCATGAACCGATAATGCCTGTTGGGCAAATGAGAATCATTCGGGACAAGCGGCTCGTATTCATGGACCGGGAACTGATCCGAGACCTCCTCTCTGATCTCTCGCACACCGGCGAGGCCGTCTCGGTTACCGCTCGGGATCTGCCCACCGGCACTCATGCCAAGGTCGACTCGGTCGCCGAAACTACCTTCACCATCCAGCTTCTCGGCGTCGTCCCTCGGGACTATGTCTCGCTGTCTTCCTGGCGGTTCGATGTCTTTCTTAAGGGTGCGAACCTGAGCTTTGCCACGATGGCGATGTCGCGAGGGTCAGAGGGTTCACTCGTCATGAGCCTCCCCGAGATGCTCGTCTCGGGCGATGGGCGCCAGTCTTACCGCATCACCGTAACGGAGAACTCAGTGCCGGTACGCTTGGAGATAGGAGAGTCGACCATCCCCGCAGAAATCATGGACGCTAGCATGGAGGGCGCCAAGATCAGGGCGGGCGAAGAACTTGAAAGCACCCTGGGGATTGGCGACCGGCTGCTCGTCTCCGGCGAGAAAGGTGCGATCCGGTTTCGGAAGCCTGCGATCGTCGGCTGGGTACAGGACAACACGCTCGGCGTGGCGCTGCCAACTATTGAAAACGACTATGGGGACGAGGACACCTGGCACACCTTTGTCAAAAGCCTTGCCTATGACCATGTGGTCGCCAAGCTCAAACGTTCGGCCTAGTTGACCTGGACAAGCTCGTAGGCTTCGACGATGTCGCCTTCTTTGAAGTCTTCCCAGCCCTCGAACTTGAGTCCACAGTCTTGACCGGCGATGATCTCCCGCACGTCCTCCTTTACATTGCGCAGCGAAGCCACCTTTCCCTGGTAGACCAACTCCGTACCTCTTTTGACCCGGACGCTGGCGTTGCGCGTGACGCGGCCGTCCGTGCAGTGCGATCCTGCGACCTTTCCTGCCTTGGAGAGTTTGAATGCGACCCGCACTTCCACCGTGCCCAGATACTCCTCCTGGAATTTGGGCTCGAGCATGCCCTTGACCGCGTTCTCGATGTCTTCGAGCAGCTCGTAGATGATGTTATAGGTTCGGACTTCGACCTTTTGCCGCTCTGATTCGTTCTTCGCGCCTGGCTCGACCTTCACGTTGAAGCCGACGACGATCGCGTCCGCCGCGCTAGCAAGGAGAATGTCGCTCTCCGTCACCGTGCCAACGCCGGAGTGGATGACACGGACGTTGACCTCGTCGTTCTCGATCTTGTCGAGCATGCCGCGAACGGCTTCGACGCTTCCCTGCACATCAGCCTTCACGATGAGGTTCAGGTCTTTCACCTCGTCCTCTTCGTTACTCTTTCGGATGTCTTTGAGGCTGACGCGGCGTTTGGGCGAGAACATCGCCTTTGCTCGCTCTTCCGCGAGCCGCGAATCGGTCAGTTCTCGGGCTTCTCGCTCGTCCTTGGCCGGCTCCACCTTGTCGCCAGCTCCTGGCACCTCGTTCAATCCCAAAACCTCGACCGGCGTCGAGGGGCCCGCCGAAGCCATTCGCTCCCCTTGCCAGTCGGTCATCGCCTTGAGCTTGCCCCACGTGTTGCCCACGACGATCACATCGCCGACCTTGAGCGTCCCTTCCTCGACAAGCACTGTCGCGACGGGCCCACGGCCCTTCTCCAGCTTGGCTTCGATGACGACGCCCTCCAGAGTTCCACGAGGGTCGGCCTTCAGCTCCATGATGTCGGCCTGGAGCAAGATCATCTCGAGGAGATGCGGGACACCTTCTCCGGTGTGCGCGCTGACGGGGCAAACGATGACGTCTCCACCGTAGTCCTCGGGCACCAGCTCGTGTTGTGTCAGCTGCTGCTTCGCCTTGTCGACGTTCGCCTCGGGCTTGTCGATCTTGTTGATGGCGACGATGATGGGCACGCCCGCGTTCTTCGCGTGGCTGATCGCCTCGACGGTTTGAGGCATGATGCCGTCGTCGGCGGCAATGACGAGGATGGCGATGTCCGTCACCTGCGCTCCGCGTGCCCTCATCGCAGTGAACGCGGCGTGGCCGGGCGTGTCCAAGAACGTGATGAGGCCTTCAGGCAGGGTGACCTGGTATGCACCGATGTGCTGCGTGATTCCTCCGTGCTCCCTGCTGACGACGCTCGTCTTCCTGATGAAGTCGAGGAGGCTGGTCTTACCATGGTCAACATGGCCCAGGATCGTCACGACAGGCGGTCGCTTGAGCTTTTGGCCCGGCCCTGCAGGCTTCTTGGCGGCCGCCTGGGGTTTCGCGGCTGCAGCCTCTTCCCAACGGACCTTCTTGTTGAACGCCCCGACCAGCTTCTCCGCCACGTCAGGGGCGAGATTGGTCGTCAAGGTCGCCATCACCTTGACCTTGGTCATGAGCGTTTTAAGGACGTCTTTGTCAGGCAGGTTCAGCGCGGCCGCGATGTCTCTTGGAGTGGTCTTGCTAGGCGACAGGATGACGACGTCCTCGTCCCCGCCATACTCCTTGGCGAGTTCGGCGACGAGTTCCAGCGTCTCTTCGTCCGCTTCGAAGGCGTCGTTCACCACTGGCACTTCGAGTTCCTTCAGCGCCCGATGAACGGACGCCTCTTTCACCCGGTGCTTCTTGGCGAACTCGGCGACTTGAACCTGCATGTGCGCTGAGTTTTACCTGGAGAGCGTCGTTTCCCCTTGAGACGGCTCAGTGGTCACGGCGTCTGCAACTTGTAGCCGTAGCCCCGGACCGTCTGCAACATCGTGCCGGTGTTTCCGGGCAGCTTTTGTCTCAGGCGGTAGACGAAGACGTCCAGCGAATTGCTGCTGAACTCGATGTCGTAACCCCAAACCTCTTCAAAGAGCCTCTCTCGGCTCAAGGCGCGGCCCTTGTTCTGGGCCAGATAGGCCAGGAGCTCATACTCCTTGGTGGTCAAGCCGGCCGCTTCCCCGTTCACGAAAGCGTCCCTCGAGTCCTCGTCGATCATGAGGTCTCCCACCTCGATTCGCGCCGATCGCGGAGTTTCCACCTGATACTCTTGAACCCGGCGAAGTTGAGCCCTCACCCTCGCGATCAGTTCGCTCGGCTCGAACGGCTTAGTCAGGTAGTCATCTGCCCCGACTTCAAGTCCGATGACCTTGTCCATCGCATCGGTCCTGGCGGTGAGCATGATCACGGGGAACCTCCACTTTGACCTCACTCTACGGCACAGACTGACACCGTCGACACCAGGCAAGCCGAGATCGAGCACCAGCAAGTCGGGGGCCTCCTTGACGATCTCATGGAGACCTTCCTCGCCAGACGAGCTTGTCCGCACCTCGTACCCTTGGGCAGAGAGGAGGCGGTCTAAGTTCTCGAGCAGGAACTTGTCGTCGTCAACTACAAGAATCTTTGCGCTCATGCTGATGCCTGCCTCAACGTGACCTTGAAGGTCGTCCCCTGCCCTAGCGTTGACCTCACACCGATCTTGCCTCCATGACCCTCAACAATACGGCGACAGCTGAAGAGTCCAAGCCCAAAGCCTTCGTTACGATCCGAAGTGAAGGGCTCGAACAGCTTGTCGACAAGCTCCTTGCGGATTCCCTTGCCGCTGTCGGTGACCTCGATCTCAACCCCCGATTTCGTGTCCTTGGCTTTGACGACGAGGGTTCCACCGCCTGTGTTCATCGCCTGCACCGCATTGAGCACGAGGTTGACGAACAGGTGCTCCAACTGGTGAGGATCACCGAGCACAGGTGGAAGACACCGGCTCGGCTCCCAGACGACGGTGACACTCGCGATCCTGGTCTGCGCGCTAGTCAGTGCGAGGACCTTCAAAACGACGTCGTTGAGGTCGACCGGCTGCATCGCCACCATGCGGGGCTTCGCGTACGAGAGGAGCCTGTGCGCCAAAACGGAGAACCGGTCCAAGTGGCTCTTGACAGACGCGAGCGCCCGCTCCGGGCTTTCGACACCAAACCCCAGTTCCAGAGTGATCGAGGAAAGGATGTTCTTGATGTCGTGGGCGGTGCTTGCTGCCAGCGTCCCCACCACGCTCAGCTTCTCAGACTGAACAAGCTGCATCTGTGTGTCGCGAAGCTCGCGGTGGGTGCCTTCGAGTTCTGCCTGTAAGACCTTCGTGCCGACTACGAGAGACACCTGGTCCAGCATGGCCTCCAAGAGCGTTTCATGGAACTCGTCCGCATCTTCAAGCGGCTGGTCAGAGCCCAAGACCAAGTAACCGACGCTCGTCTCCAGCTTTTTCAGGGGAACAAGGACGAGACGATCGGCGCTGACCAGCTTCCCCAACGCTGTGTTCCCCGCCGCCTCACATCGAGCCGGATTAGGGTCGCCGACCCGCATCGCATACCCGCTGAATTTGTGGTCGCCTGACTCCTGCACGAGGGCGATGCCGTGATAGCCCAACACCCCGCAGAGCAACCTGACCTGCTCTCTGATCAATCCGTCGACGCTCGCTTGCGCTCCCAGTAGCTCAAACCCCTTGTTAACGGCCTGAAGGACTTCCCTTGTCTCTTTGAGCGTCCGCCGTTGTGCATCAAGTGCGGACTCCTTCTCAGCAATCCTTTCGGAAATGTGCGCTTCTCGCGCCAGCTCAGCACTCACCCTCATCGCCATCATGGACATGAATTGCGTGTCCTCGTCGCCCAGGAGCTCCGTGGATTTGCCGTCAAGGATACAGAGTGTTCCGATCAAGTCGCCCTCGGGCGAACTGAGCGGGACACCGAGGTAACGCGTAAAGCCGTGGCGAGCGGGAAGCACAGTACACATCAAAGGATCGAGACTCGCATTCTGGACCTGGAACGGCTCGTTCGTTGAAAGGGCGAACTGGCAGTAGGAACTCGTCAGGTCGTTCCCCCTCAACTCACGAAGCGCCTCAATCGGGCTACTGACCGCCCTAAACTCCAGGAAGTCCTCCTTAAGGAGGGAGAGAACGGCGTTCGATCCGAAGAACTGGGCGACTTCGTCAACAACCTTCGAATAGACCTCGGATGGGTCGCTTCGATGAAAGGTGCTGACCGTGTAGAGCACGTCCCTCATGCGCCGGCTCCGACTTTCCTTTGAGGTGTCCAAAAAGGTCCAGAGTCGGCCAACGAGCTTTCCATCCATGTCCGTCACGGGCCCGGTGAACCTCCTGATCGTGCGCGGCGGCTCGCCAAGTAGCTCCAGTTCGTCCTCTTGCGTGTGGTAGGGGTCTCGGTAAACGAGGTCGAGGTTTCGCTCCCACTCTGCCATGTCCGGGATCAAGTGAGCGACCATCTGTCGCACTTCCAGCGCATCGGAGTGGACCACCTCTTGAATGTCGACGCCAAAGATCTCGCCGAAGCGGCTGTTGCAGGCGATGGTCTGGTGCTCGAGGTCCGTCAACATGACGCCCTGGTCCGAAGCCCTCAGCATGGCCGTCAACAAAGAGTTGGCGTCCCTTGAGACGACAGGTCGGATCGCGATATCGGGATCTTGCAAAAGGAGAGGCACCCTCAAGGAGTCTGGTTGTTCTGGCTGACCAGTTCTTGACTCCATTCTGAACGAGAGATGAACACCTAAGAGGTTTCAAACAACGGAGCCCCGGTGGATACCACCGGGGCTCGAGTTGTGTGACTAGAGTTTAGCTTAGCTGCCCGAAACGAGGAGCCAGGCATAGTCGATGTCGGTGCACCAGTTGCCGCTGCCCGGGACAGGACCCGTGTTGCGGAGGCTGATCTGACCGTTCATCACGCCGCCCGTTCCGCGGTACTTCGCCAGCGAGCCAGAGGCGTTGCCGGTGTAGACCGTGTAGGCGGTGCCGATCGAGGTCTCAGGAAGGATCACGTCGTAGACGTTAGCCTGCGTCTGGTCCTTGAGACCCAGCTTGATGGCGAACTGACCGGCGAGGGTCATCTTCGCCTTGACCTTCATCTGAACGGCGCTGAGCGTCGTCTTCGTGGTCGTGTACGTGAGCTCGGTCACAACGAACGGGCTCGTGCGGTTCGGCAGGATGAACCGGCAAACGCGCTCGGCGCTGCCGTCGTCGCCAGACAGGTTGTGGAAGTCACCACTGTTGATCTGGCCGAGGGTCATGTGCTGAGCGCTCGGAATCAGGGTCTCCGTCGGGCTGGTCAGGTTGAACAGGACGGTGGCTTCACCGTTGTACTCGACCTGGAAGCCAGGACCACCAGAGGCCCAGCCGTTCGGCGGATAGAAGAAGCCGCCCCAAGTGGCGGACGGGATGTCGTACTGGTAGAACACGTAGCTCGAGAGACCCGGCTTCGGAGCGACCTGGCCGACGATGATCGGCGAAGTGCTCGTGATGCGCTGGGTGAGACCGGCGTTGCCGGGGTTCGGAGCCTGCGGGTTACCAAAGTTGACCTTGACGCCCCAGAAGAACTCGCGCGGGACGACCACGTTCGGAACAGCGACAACAGCCGTGAAGGTGTTGGCGGTGTTCGGGTCGAGACCGTTCGGGATCGACTGGTCCGGGCTCTCCCAGATCACCGTGCCGGGGATCTTGCCGTTCTTGGCGCCGTTGTCGGCGGCAGAGTACAGGCGGAGCCGGAAGGTAGCGTTGGGGTTCTGGGTCGTGTCGCCAGCCATGTCGATGGTGGCCTGGCTGATGGCCAGGTTGTCACCTTCCATGTGGGCGAAAGCAGCTTCCTCGTCCACGCTGACAGCACCGGTCAACTGGTCGAGCTCAGGAAGGGCGCGGTAAGCACCCGACTCGCCTTGCTGAAAGGTGTTGTCGTACGTGTTGGCGGAACCCTGCCAGACCGAAACGGCCATGCAATAGGGGATCGCAGCCGGAGTGGTCGGGTTGTAGGGCGGGAACGCCGTCGTCTCGTTACAAGCGAAGGGGCTCCAACCGCTCGGAGTCTGGACGCGGCGCCACAGGCGGCCGTTGTTCGTCTGCGCGTTGACGTTGTGGGCAGACGCAGGAGCGCTGCCGACCGTCGGCGTACCGTTGAACCGGAAGCCAGCGGCGTCGCCGTTGGTGAGGTTCGTCGCGTAGTTGCCCGTGTTGAAGAATCCGCCGCTGAAGAAGCACGTCACGGTGACGTTCTGCGGGAAGTTCGTGTGGGGAACCTTGAAAGTAGCGTAGGCGTCGTCCTTGATCGGGTTGACCGGAGCCACACCCGTGAAGAGAAGCGTGCCAGGCGAAGGATACGGACCGTTGACCTGCGTTCCGTTCGCCAAGTAGGCGTTCATGGAAGGGCCATCGTTCGCGTAAACGCGAACCGTGATGGTCTCGCCGCCAGTCAAAGGAGCATAGTTCAAGTAGCCGACGGAAATCTCGTCGACCGGACCAGCCTGCGCCAAAACGATCTCAGCGCCGCGCTCCGGCCAAGAGACCCAGTTGGTCAGGCCATCCTGACCGGCCCAGGTGACTGTGGCACCTGCAGGGCCGTAAAAGTTTGTTCGGACTGCGCCATCGTGGAACAGGGGCGTCTGTGCAAGAGCGCCGTGGGCCACGGTGAGCGCTAGCCCGAGGAGGGCAATTTTCTTCATAGTCTCACTCTCGTTCGAAGTCGAACTGCTCGAAAGAGGCACGCGGAGAGCGGGCAAACATCCTCTCGAAAACGCACCCCAAGCAGGTTCGACGAACCTATTCTACACCAGGTCAAGACCAATCGCAACGGGAACTCCGCCGTTAGGAGCCCGAAAGACCCTCTACACTAACAATCAAGGATTATTGCCTGCTTGCGGGGCCTCTCAAAACGCCCGGGCGCGATAGGCCGGATGCCCCTCTCAGCCCCACTCTTCCCTTGTCCTCCGCCCGGCCCGGATGACATACTCGTATATGGCTTCGTTCCTTGAAGGACTCAGCTTCGACGACGTTCTCCTCCTCCCCAAACGCTCCGAAGTGACTCCGAACGACGTCGACACCTCGAGCGAGCTCCTTCCCGGAATCGTCCTCCGCACCCCGATTGTTTCCGCGCCGATGGACACCGTCACTGAGGCGCGCCTCGCCATCGCAATCGCCCGCGAGGGCGGCGTTGGCGTCATTCATCGCAACATGACCATTGACGAGCAGGCCGACCAGGTCGACCGGGTCAAGCGCTCCGAGCATGGCGTCATCACCGACCCCTTCAAACTCGGGCCGGACGACACGATCCAAGACGCCGTCGGCCTCATGGCCCGGTTCAGGATCAGCGGAGTGCCCATCACAGACGCGGCTGGCAAGCTTGTCGGCATCCTCACGAACCGCGACATCCGTTTCGTGACCGACTACAGCATCAAAATCCGCGACCGCATGACCAGCAAGGACCTTGTCACCGCGAAGCCCGGCACGACGCTCGACGAGGCTCAGGCGCTCCTTGCCGAGCACCGCATCGAAAAGCTCCCCATCGTCGATGGTGCGGGAATGCTCAAGGGCCTTATCACGATCAAGGACATTGAGAAGGTCAAGCGCCACCCCCACGCCACGAAGGACGACAAGGGACGGTTGGTGGTCGGAGCCGCCATCGGCCCCTTGCGAGAGCCCTACGAAAGGGCCAAGGCACTCTTCGATGCTGGTGTGGACTTTGTCGTCATCGACGCCGCCCACGGCCAATCGATCGGCGTCATCGAATGCACAAAAATGCTCAAGAACAAGCTGCCCGACCTCAAGGTCGTGAGCGGGAACGTCGCGACCAAAGAAGGTGTACGCGACCTCCATGCAGTCGGCGCCGACTGCCTTAGGCTTGGAATCGGGGCCGGCTCGATCTGCACCACCCGGGTCGTCAGCGGTGTGGGTGTCCCCCAGTTTTCGGCTGTCCTGGAATGCTGCGAGGAGGCCAAGAAGCTGGGTTTGCGCACGATCGCCGACGGGGGCGTGCGCTCCTCCGGAGACGTTGTGAAGTCGTTGGCCGCGGGCGCCGACTCTGTGATGATGGGCAACATGTTCGCTGGCTGCGAAGAATCGCCCGGCGAGACTGAGATCTATCGCAACCGCGCCTACAAGGTGTACCGAGGGATGGGTTCCATCGGAGCGATGCGCCAGGGTTCCAGCGACCGTTATTTCTCGCTTAAAGAGTCCGGGACAGTCATCGTCCCAGAGGGTGTCGAGGGCCGCGTCCCGTTCAAGGGTCCGCTGAGCGACACGATGGCCCAAATCATCGGTGGCATCAAGAGCGGCATGGGCTATCTCGGAGCGGGCACAATCACCGACCTTCAGGAGCGGGCGGAGTTCGTCAAGATCACCAACGCTGGCCTGCGTGAATCTCACCCCCACGACGTCTGGATCACCAAGGAGCCGCCGAACTACTCCTCGCCCTACGCTGGCACCGACGCCGACTAATCCACAGTGCTTGTTCGCGAAACAAGCGCTTCGATGGCGTCCACAAGGGCCCCGATGTCGCCGGGCTCGACGATTGTTACCCCCTGCTGTCCCTCCAAACCCGAAAACCGCGTTGTGACGACCGGCACGCCGCACGCGAGTGCCTCGAGCAGCCTATGAGGGCGCTCTTCGACTTCTGAAGGAGCCACGACCAAGCCGACCCCTTCTAGCCAGTGCTCGCCCGGCCGAACAGGCACGACCTTTACGTCGTCCCAAAAACCTGGCCCTTCCAGTTGCGAACCTAAGATCCGAGCATGCGCACCGGTCTCTCGGAGGGCCTGCCGAACATCGTGAGCCCCTTTCCGTGCAGCCGTCGGCCCCGGGAAGGCCACAACCTTTCCCGCTTGGACAGGCGCCCTTTCCGGCAACGCCCACGCAAGCTTCTCCACGTTGGGCCCGAGTTCCTTTGCAACGTACGAGTGGGCCGTAAAAACCCTGTCGGCCCCTTGGATCGCGGCCCACTCCGCGTCCACTTCCTCTTCCCGAGCGCGGAAGTCAGACAGCAGCACCCGGTCAGGATTCTTCTCCGCCGCCTCGTCGAGGCGACCATGAATCAAACGAAGTGGCCAACGGGTCAGGAGCACATCGTAAGTCCTCCCGCCCAGCACACCCTCCCGCCAAAGAGTGGCTAGGTAGCGCACGTCGATCACGATGTGGGTCGCTTCGGGCCCAAGCGCTCGGGCCATCGCGAGAGCCAGTGACCGATCCGCCTTCAGCTCGAACGCCCGTCTTTGTGGTGGAGAGTTGGATCGAAAGCGCAGGCCGACAGACCTCCACAGTGACAGGAGGGGGAACGCCCTTGCCGCTGAATCCTGTGAAGACTCCGTCCGAGGCACGTACGCTTTGATCCCCGCCGTCCCGACAAATGAAAGGAACTCAGACGGCAAAGGGCCGTGCAACGCAGCGGTCATCGTATGCGCTTCTTGGCCCGGTTGATGTCTGTGGCACTCGGTCTCGCCGCAACTGTCGCAGCCTCTCGCCATCTTGAGTTGGGACATTTCACGGCGTAGCGGAAGAACGGACTTGGCCGGCGGATGGCTGCCCCAAAGTCGGACGATGAGCTCGGTGGCAGTCAGTTTCGTTTCGAGGACGACATCGTGTTCGCTTTGAAACCGCAGATCAATGTGGTTCCAAGCGACGGTCGCATCGCGCCCCACCGCAGCCTCCGAACCCGGGACGATCCGTGTGTGGCAATGCCGCTCGCAAATCTCCAAACCTGCCTCTAGAGCTGCCTGATAGAGTGCGTTGGAGAGTTGGCACAGCCCCCCGCCGCGAGCAGGCACCAAGCACCCCTCCTGGAGTTGCCTCCCTTTCACAAAGCCCTTGCAACGCGTCGTGCGCCCCAATTGGCGCCAGAAGCTGAACGTCTCACCAGCATCGATGCGCGTCCGATCAAGCCGGCGACATGCGGCTCGCAAGTTGTGCACCTTTCCCAATTCCAACGCTTGCTCGCGGGTGTCATTGGTGACGTACAGCCGGGAACGCGACTCCGCCAGCAGCTCGGTCGGTAGCGCTTCTCCTACTTGGTCAAGCCTTGGGACGGGGTGGAGGGCGTTCAGGACGAGGCGTCGAGCCTGGTTCGCCTTGACCTTAAGACCGAAGCCAAACGAGCCAATTCTGCTTGGCGTGTTCCTCGTTACGGGAGAGGCTTGGAAACGGTCGACCGACACCTTATTACCATTCAACCCTAACGCGCGAGAAAACGATCTGTTACGGCCGAGCAATTCCTAGTCCCTTCAGAGTAACTTCTGACAATGAAACGGCCATCCAGGAAGGAGATTCGGAAAAAGCTAGACGCCCTCCATGAGCACAAACCCGACGCCTCGACGCCTGAACAATTGACGCCAAGGAAGCTTGACGCCAAGAAATCGAGCAAGCGCATTCGGAAGCAAGGCGTTTGATGCGACGGGGTTGGAGTTAGGTCGCTCCTTCCGCCCCAACGTCACTGGACCGCTAGCTGGCCAGGCGCAACCGTTCGGGCACTTGTGAGGGGAGCCCGGCCTCTTTTCATCCTGCGTTCATCTTCGAGTCAAACCACTGACACCAAGGAGTCCGAAACTTCCCTCTGTCATGAAACGCGTATTCGCTTTCGCATGTGTGGCCCTGTCGATGGTGACAGGCGCCATGGCTCAGAACGACGACGTCTGGATGCCGAAGTCTTACGACAAGCTCTACACCCGCTTGGGTGGTGTCCACAAGGTCGCGGCGATCGTCGACGACTTTGGAAACCGCATGTCCATGAACGACAAGGTCATGATGAACCCCGCTTGCAAGCAGGCGTTCAGCAAGGGGTCGTTGCCGTTCTTCAAGTACGAGATGACCCAGTGGCTTTGCGACCGTTGGGGCGGGCCGCAGAAATACATGGGTCCGGACATGGTCGCATGGCACCGCGCGGCCAAGATCACCGACTCCGAATGGATGGAAGGCGAAAAGACCTTCCGAATGGTCCTCGACAAGATGATGGTGCCGATGGAGGAGCAGAAAATGGTGGGCGAGTTCTTCATGACCTTCCGCAAGCAGATGAAGATGGACGGCCCGACCGACTTCATGATGCCGATGGCGCCCAAGGAGTCGCTCTATAGCCGGCTGGGAGGAGCGCCTGCTATCGCTGCGGTCGTGGACGAGTTCGTCAACCGTTTGGCTGGCGACCCCGTGGTGACCGGAAACAAGAACGTTGTGAAGTCGCTCTCGAGCGGCAAGGTGACGGCGGCCGGCATCAAGTTCCTCGTTGTCGAACAGCTCGTCATGGCGAGCGGTGGCCCCGCCAAGTACAGCGGCCGCGACATGGCGACCGCCCACAAGGGCTTGATGATCACGGAGGACGAGTGGACGGCTACCGCCAAGATCCTGAAGAACGTCCTGGACGACTTCAAGGTGCCGGAGAAAGAGCAGGGCGAGATCTTCGGCGCCATTGGTGGCACCAAGAAAGACATCGTCGGTAAGTGACTCTTCCTATCAATTCGGCCCTCGATTCAACTCGAGGGCCGTTTCTTTGTTTGCCCTGTGACTTAACCCTTCTTGAGAACGACGCGGACTTTGACGCTAGGAGGGACTCCCCCACCCTTGGGTGCTTGCGCTTGAACCTGGGAGGTCAAGTCCAGCGTCAGCGTCTTCCCGTCCTTGGACAGCACGTAACTGCGGGTCGCGGCTCCTTGGCCAGTGGCAGGTTGCCCATCCCGCTTCTTGGGCTTGATGGCGACGGTGTTGCCAGACTGGCTCCACGTGCCCTCGACGGTGTGGACTTTGCCGTCGCCAGCGCCCTTCTGGGTGGACTTGAACGTTTTGTCCTTGTTGAGCTCAAGCACGACGGTGGGGACCTTTCCTTTGGTCTGGGCATCGATCTTAGCTTTGGTGGCCTTGTCTGCCTCGATCACAAACGTGCCCGTCCACTTTCCGGTGGCGTCTGCCAATGCGGCGACGCTCAGGGCCACGAGGGCGAGGATGGTTAGCGGGAATCTTCTCATTGGGTTTCTCTACAAGTGTCTCGCCCTGCTAGTTCCGGAGGGCATTGACGAGTGCAAGCTTGATCGTACCGTCCGAAATGATCCCCCCGCCGATCTTGATCGCTTTGAACGCACCACTGACATCGATCACGTCACCTGTCTTCTGGTCGAACGCAACGTCACCCTTCATCGAGCCGCCCTCGTTTCCACACTCGTACTCGACTGCGATGAGGAAACACTGGTGGGAGGCTTTCTCTCCTAAGCCGGTCAACGTCGCGGTCCCCTTGCCAGGGAGCCCGGATTTGGGATCGAGCACCCATTTGTCGCCGACCGTCACCGGCTTGTCAGAGAACCTTGAGAGCGTCAGGGCGGCAAGCACCTCGTCGATTCCGTTTTCGAACGTCCGCTTCTCGAACGGGGTTCCGTCAGCGTGAAACTTCTTGGTCGAGGAGTGTGACTCCTGATCCATGACGTCGTTCATAAGCTTGACCTTGACGCCCTCGACACCGGACTCGACTTCAAAGTCACCGTTTGACTCGACCTTGGTCACCTTGCGGCTGACCACGCCTGTGACGCTCGCATCCTGCCCCATGGCTTGAAAGGCGACGTCGAGTTGCATCTTGATGAGCTGGCCCTCGACGGGTTTGACAACCGGCCACGTGTAGGTCGCTTTGTCTTGAGCAAAGATCACACCCGGCAGGAGCACGATGGAGGCGAGAAGAGGCAGTCGCATACCGCCTACTATGGCGATGGTGCCAGGCGCGTTGCGCTCAACCGGCATTTCGGCCCTTTCGTCGCTGGCCTGGTATCATGTATTGAGGCTCCCCCGATGCTGGTCTCGACCGCAATCGCCGCTTGCACCTACCTTTCCTCGCTTCAAACAGCGATGAAGGTTCCGGTCATGTTTGCAGGCCGGACTGTTCTGAACAAGCCTGCGATGACGGAGAAAGTCGTGGCGTTGACCTTCGACGACGGCCCTAGTCCATTCACGACCCCAACCGTGCTCGACAGCCTTAAGAAGCACCATGCCAAGGCGACCTTCTTCTTGGTTGGGCAAATGATCCACCGGCGCGAGTACCTGTTGCGCCGCATGATGGCAGAGGGTCACGTCATTGGGAACCATAGTTGGTCTCACCCCTATCACCCGGATCCTGCCAAGGCAAAGGACGAGGTTCGGCGCACCAACCAAGCCATCCACCAAGTTACTGGCTTCTATCCTGCAGTTTTCCGCCCCCCGGGAGGCATCATGGATTCCTGGACTGCACGACTGGCCAAAGCCCAGGGGTTGCCCTCGGTGATCTGGACGGGCTCCAGCGCAGACACCGCAACAACGAGCTCGGCAGTGGTCTATCGAAACGTTGTGGCCGCAGCGCATCCGGGCGCGATCATTCTGATGCACGACGTGAAGTCGCACACTGCGGCTGCCGTCCCCGCGATCCTCGCGACCCTGGAAAAGAAGGGCTATCGTTTCGTCACCGTGCCAGAGATGCTCCGCATTTGGCAAGCAGCAAAGAAGAAGGCGGCCGACCAACAGGTCGCGGCCAAGGTGCCAAGCACCGGTTCGACCAAGTCATAGGCTCAAGAGTTCTACAAAGCGGATCGTCCGCTCAGCCGTTACTTCGCAACGAAACCCTCTAACCTCAGTGCCCGGCTTCTTGAACTGGATGAAGTCCCTCACTTCCTTGAAGTCCGAGACTTGGGTCTTCGACAGAACCTCGCCCGATACGCCGCCGAGAATGCGCTGGTAGTCCGCACACGCCGCCTCATCCGGTCCCCCTGGCGCCGGCCCGTGGAAGAGGAGCACGACCAGTTCGATCTTGTGCGCCAAAAGAAGGAACGACATTTCTTGCCGGTTCCGGTCAGACCTGACGTATTCGACGCCGCTCGTCGCGAGCGCACCAGGGCCGCCCGGCATATACAGCCGGTCGTACCTCGTGACCTCGAGGCAGCCCTCCAAGAACTCGTCCACGTTCACTTGGAGTCTTCCGTCCGAGCACGCAACAACGAGGGTGCGCGGCCGGTTGTTGTTCCATCCGAGGCTGCTTTCGAAGATCGTCACAGAGCCTCATACTACTGCCTCGTGCCCGGCCGCTACTGGCAGCTCCACCGTTGGCCGATCTGTCTGGGTACTTTCTCATGGCAAAGCTGACACGCCGCAGGGCTACAATCCCGCCATGGGCATCGACGGCAACCTCACGCGCAAGCAGTTCCTCGGCATCGTTGGCACAGTCGTGGCAGCACCAAAGGCGGCCCTTGCCACCGTCGGACCGTTGCCCGAAGAGCCCGGCGCGGCCATCGAGCTCGGGGACCTGGAGACGACCGAAAAGGTGGCCGGCATCGCTCTCGATGAGGCCCATCGCAAGCTTGCCCTCGCGGGTGTCCGCACCAACGTCAAGAACTACCCGGGAATACGCGACCTCCATATGGGCAACGCTGTCGAGCCGCAACTCGTTTTCACCCCCCATGGAAGGCAACCGAAGGTGGGTACTGCGGTGTCGGTCAAGGCGAGCACTTCAAGAGTCACAGCTCGACCGGCCAAGGACGAAGACCTTGCCTACTTGTCGGTTGTCGATCTCGCCGCCCTTGTCAAAGCGAAGAAGGTCAGCCCTGTCGAGTTGACCAAGCTCTATCTATCGCGCCTAGAAGCTCACGGCGACAAGTTGAAGTGTGTGATCACGCTCACCCCAGAACTCGCCATGAAGCAGGCCAAGCAGGCGGAGAGAGAGATCATGTCCGGCCACTACCGCGGCTTGCTCCATGGCATCCCCTATGGCATCAAGGATCTCTTCGTGGTCAAGGGCTATCGGACGACATGGGGCGCCGAGGCCTTCAAAGAGCAGGTCATTGACCACGACGCGACGGTCGTGCGCAAGCTGACGGAGGCGGGCGCCGTCTGCCTGGCCAAGCTGTCGTGCGGCGCTTTGGCCTATGACGACGTGTGGTGGGGCGGCCAGACCAAGAACCCTTGGAACCCGAAGCAGGGCTCCAGCGGCTCGTCGGCTGGCTCCGCGTGCGCGACGGCGGCGGGCCTGGTTGGCTTTTCGATCGGAACTGAGACGCTCGGCTCAATCATTTCGCCGTCGAACCGCTGCCGGGTGTCCGGCCTGCGACCCACTTATGGGAGGGTCAGCCGGTACGGAGGCATGGTGCTCACTTGGACGATGGACAAGGTGGGCCCGATCTGCCGTTCCGCCGAAGACTGCGCGATCGTTCTCGCGGCTATCCACGGAAGCGACCCCCTCGATCCGGCGGCTGTCGACCGGCCCTATCGCTGGAACGCCAAGGTCGACCTTTCCAAGCTCAAAATCGGGTTCCTCTACGGGGAGAAGGAGGCCGTGACCGACCTCGGGCCCCTGAAGGCCTCGGACGTTGCCCAGAACTTGTCAAGACTGGGTGCGAAACTTCAGCCCGTCAAGTTCTCTTCTCCGCCCGAAGGAATTTGGGCGCTGCTCGTCGCGGAAGCTGCGGCGACCTTTGACGAAGTGACCCGCACTGCGGATATCGACAAGATCGGTAAGTTGTGGCCGCCGGAGTTCTTGGCCGCGCGCTACATGCCTGCGGTCGAGTACATCAACGCCCATAGAGCACGCGCCTTGATGAGCCAAAAGTTCGAGCAAGAGTGGGGCGACTTGGACGTCGTGGTCACCGATCACTTCTGGGACGACTCGTTTACCATTTGCAACGGAACTGGCCACCCGCAGGCGATCATCCCCTGGGGCACAAAGGGCGATGAGGCGCGGAGCGTCTCGGTCCTCGGTCGGCTTTATCAAGAGCCTGTCGCGGCGGCCGTGGCCCACGCCATTCAGGGCACAGCCGACTTCCACCGACGGCGGCCCGATCCGAGCACGTGGTAGGAGTCAGGACTCCAAAATTCTCAGAGAGACCGGATCGCCGGAGAGCAATCCCGCCGACCGAATCTGTTCAAGCGCACCGGCGACCTCGGACTCGGCCGTCTCGTGTGTGATGATCATGACGTTGCCACCCGTGTCAGTGTCCAAGAGCTTGGCCATGGCATGAGTGATAGAGATACCGTGTTCGCCGAGCACGGTCGCAATCTTGCCGATCAAGCCCGGGCGGTCATGGATCGGGAACCGCAGGTAATAACGTGACCGGCCCTCGAAGTGCTCAAGCTTTCGGCTGGACACCGGGTTCCACATCACGCCGCTACCTGGGTTGCGCGCGATCTCGATGATATCGGACAGTACCGCGCTTGCCGTGGGCAGAGAGCCGGCGCCCTTTCCATGGAAGATCATCTCACCCGTCGCGTCACCACGAACCATCACCGCGTTGAACTCGTCACTCACGGGCCCCAAGGGATGTTCGAACGGAACGAGGGCTGGATGGACCCTGAGGTCGAGCAGAGAGCCGTTCCGCCGGGCGACCGCCACCGGCTTGATGACAAACCCGAACTCGTCGGCGACCCGAATGTCCACCGGCTCGATTTGAGCGATTCCCTCCCGTTCGATCTCTTTCAGACTCGCCTTCGTTTGGAAGACCAGTTCGGTCAGCACGATGAGCTTGTGGGCGGCGTCGATCCCCTCGACATCGAACTTCGGATCCGCCTCGGCCAGGCCATTGTCTTGCGCCTTCTTCAAGGCGCCATGGAACGACAGGTTTTCCTTGTACATCCGCGTAAGGATGTAGTTCGAGGTGCCGTTCAGAATGCCGACCAGCTCATCGACCTCGTTGGCGATCATGCCGCTGCTTAGGGCACGGATGATCGGAATTCCGCCGCACACGCTCGCCTCGAACCCGAGCTGCTTGCCGGTGGTGGTCGACCGCTCGAAGATCTCTGCCCCATGAGCAGCGAGCACAGCTTTGTTGGCGGTCACGACGCTCTTGCCCATCTCCAAGGCACGAAGAATGTGACTCTTTGCCGGCTCGATACCGCCCATCACCTCGACGACAATGTCAATCGACGGATCACTGAGCACCTCTTCGGGCTCGAACGTCAGCTGGGCGTCGGGCAAGGGGCGAGGCTTCCCTTTCGAGCGCACCAGGGCGCGTGCAATCTCCATGGTCACGCCTGAGCGCGACTCGATCGAAGCTGCGTTCTTTCCGATAAGCTCGACAAGCCCAGAACCGACGGTTCCGAGCCCGAGCAGACCGAGACGGACGTGCTTGCTCACGCCTTCGCAAGCGCCTGGTCAAGGTCAGCAATGAGGTCTTCGACGTCCTCAATGCCCACGGACACCCGAATCAGACCATCGCTGATCCCGACCTGGTGGCGAACTTCCTTTGGCACGCTCGCGTGCGTCATGGACGCTGGATGGTTGACGAGACTCATGACGCAACCAAGAGACTCGGCAAGAGTGAAGAGTTCGAACGACTCCAGGACTCTCCTCGCTCCCTCTTCCCCACTCTTGACCTCGAATGAAAGCATCGCCCCGAAGTCCTTCATCTGTTTCTTCGCAGTCTCGTGGCCGGGGTGGTCAGCAAGGCCCGGGTAGTAGACCTTCGCGACCTTGGGGTGCTTCACGAGCCACTCGACGATCTGTCGCGTGTTGCTGCAGTGCCGCTCCATTCGCAAAGCCAGCGTCTTAAGGCCGCGGAGGATAA
Source organism: Armatimonadota bacterium (assembly GCA_018268375.1). Classification (GTDB taxonomy): domain Bacteria; phylum Armatimonadota; class Fimbriimonadia; order Fimbriimonadales; family Fimbriimonadaceae; genus JAEURO01. Next base: position 20,756 of record JAFDWS010000004.1, read on the forward strand.
GGTAGCAGTCTTGCGGCCCCGGCACCAACCCGCACGCGTTCTGGACGTACTTGAGCTTGTCCCAAAGTTCCTTCTGATCGGTGAGCAACGCGCCATTGACCACGTCGCCATGCCCGTTCAGGTATTTCGTGGTCGAGTGGAGGACGACGTCCGCCCCTAGCTTCAACGGCTGCTGAAGACAGGGCGTAGCAAAAGTGTTGTCTACGACGGAAAGGGCCCCAGCTTTCTTCGCGAGCTTGCAGGCTTCGGCAATGTCGGTGACATTGAGAAGGGGGTTCGAAGGAGTCTCCAGCCAAACAACTTGGGTCGGCTCCTCGAGTGCTGCGGCAAGGCAGTCCAAACGCGTCGTGTCGACAAACTCGTACTGGATGCCCAACTTTGAATACACTTGGGTGAAGAGCCTGTAGGCTCCCCCATACAGGTCGGCACAGGCCACGACGCGGTCACCCGTCTTGAGCGTGTTCATCGCCGCGGTGATCGCAGCGAGCCCGGTCGAGAACGTCAGGCCGTATGCAGCACATTCGACGTCGGCTAGCGTTTCTTCAAGAGCAGTCCGCGTCGGGTTTTCGGACCGGCCGTAGCTCAGGGCCCTTCCCATGTACTGCGTCGGATGGCCAGGCGTGTCCTGGCCAAACGTCGACGTTTGGTAGATGGGGAACGTGACGGCCTTCGAGGAAGGATCTTTGAGTCCTGCCTGATGAACCGCCCGGGTGGAAAAGCCCTTGCTCATGTCAGGGCCGATTCTATCGGATTTAAGCCCGTTACCAGGGGGACGGCTCAGTGGCTCGACCCGGGCTTTGTTTGCGGTTCTGCGTATAAAGCCGGATTCTTGCGAAATGTTTCGGGGCACATATCGCAGCAAAAGTAATATCGTTTGTCGTTATAGTCCTGGAATCCTACGGTCTTGTCCGGGCTCGCGATCGACGTGTGCATGATCGGACACTCGACATCACCCTTTGCGTTGCGATGGATAGGCATGTCGGGCCAGGCTGCCGAACTTTTCGGCGTGGCCTGCTTCACCGGCATCAGATCCGGATCCTCCTTGCTCGCAAGCGAGTTGCAACCGCACACAAGACACGCGGCGACGAGCAATGGAACAAGCCTCATTGGTTCATTCTGGCACGGCACGGCCCGAGCCGCCCGCCCTTGTCCCAACCTTGCGATGTATCCTAGCCAGTGATGCCTGGACTCTCGGACCGTGCCCATGCGATGCCGTCGTCGCCCATCAGGAGACTGATGCCTTCAGCCGACAAGGCGGTGGCGAAGGGCGTCCACATCCATCACCTTAACATTGGTCAACCAGACATCGAGAGCCCTCAGGAGTTTTGGAACGCGGTCGAACACTCCGGTCTCAAAGTTCTGGAATATAGCCATTCGGCTGGCCAGCCGGCCCTGAGAAAACGCGTTGCCGAGCATTATCGGTCGATCGGCATCGACGTCGATTGGAGCCAGGTCCTCGTGTGCACCGCCGGCTCCGAGGCGCTCTCGTTCGCGTTCCTCAGCATCATGAACCCGGGCGATGAGGTCATCGTCCCTGAGCCCCTCTACGCCAATTACCTCGGTTTCACGAGGGCGGCAGATGCGACCATCGTTCCCATCACCACCCGGATCGAGGACGGCTTCGCATTGCCCGCTGTTGAGGAATTCGAGAAACGGGTGACCAGTCGCACGAAGGCTATCCTCGTTTGCAACCCTAACAACCCGACCGGCACGGTCTATTCGGACGATCAGCTCGAAGGGCTTAGGGAGCTCGTCATCAAGCACGACCTCTATCTCATTGCAGACGAGGTTTATCGCGAGTTCAACTACACGGGCAAGCCCATCCGCTCCGTCCTTGAACTGCCAGGGCTCGAGGACCGCGCGATCATGGCGGACTCCGTGTCCAAGCGCTTCTCGCTTTGCGGAGCGAGGATCGGCTTCTTGACTTCCCGAAACGCTGAGTTCAACGCAGCCGCCCTCAAGTTCGCCCAGGCACGATTGTCGCCTCCGACTTTGGAACAGGTCGGTGTCCTTGGAGCGATGGAGACACCCCCTGTCTACTTTGAAAACGTCCGTCGAGAGTACATGGCCCGCCGCGACCTCCTGATCTCTCGGCTCCGGGCAATGGACGGAGTGGCTTGCGCAGACGTCCACGGGGCGTTCTACGCCATGGTGCGGTTTCCGATCGACGACACCGATCGGTTCTGCCAGTGGCTCCTTGAGGAGTTCTCCCACAACGGCCAAACAGTCATGCTCGCCCCTGGAACCGGGTTTTATGAGACGCCTGGGCTTGGCCGGGACGAGGCTCGCGTCGCCTATGTCCTGAACTGTGACCGTATCGCCGGGGCCATGGACTGCCTTGAGGCCGCTCTTAAGGTCTATCCGGGGCGCTTAGCCCACGTTTGAACACAAACAAAAGGGGCTTGGCCACCTGGCCAAGCCCTCTCAAGTGAGTGAGTCCTGCTGTCAGACTCCGTAGTCAAACTTCTTTGTCCATTCCTTCGGCACTGGCTTCAGGCCGCAGAGGACTGCTGCAAAGGCCTGGCTCTTCAAGACGTCAGTGGAGACGGTCAACCGAACCTTACCGTTCGGGGTGTTGATCGTAACCTTCTGCAAGTTCGCGCCCTGGGTTCGGTTCTTCTTAGGAGCCCGGAATTTCCACTGGCCAGAGTGACGGTGGCGAATGTGCTTCGCGTTGTTCGCTCGTTTTCCGCTGACTTGACAAACTTTGGCCATGGTGCGACTCCTTGGTCGATCCTTGAGGAGGAACGATGATACCCGGATCACGGTTCGACGCTGGGCCTAGAAGAAGTCCATGCAGACCACCGGCTTCGCCGTGAGAAGGCTGCACGCCGCACTGAACTGCGCTTCGTCCTGAACCCTGACGGCTCCTGTCTCTCGCAACGATACGAGCGAAGGCTGCCCCATCACAGCTTGGGCGAGGTTCCCTGCGCTCACGCCAAGCCCTGGTTTGCCACCGGCCCGGACTTCGGTTCCTGCTGGTGAGAAGTCCACCGTCCACGCTCCTTGGTTCCACTCGGACGTATCCTCGACCCCGACGCAGAAGCTGCCCTGCTGCTCGGTCCTTAGTGAACCCAGCGCCTTAGCCACCGAGACCACACGGAACATGGTCGGCCTCGCCATCGTCAGACTTGCGCCTTGATCGTAAAACTGTGCGGCGTAAGGTCCGTCAGGAGGTTCGTTCCACACTGCGCTGAGCTGGTTGGAACAAAGCGACCGGATCAAGCCCAAGGCGGCCCGATAACCCTCTGGGGTCGACCATGCCATTTCCCCGATGTTGGCTTCCCCCCAGAATTCCTCGAGCGTGACCCACAGGTAAGCCTCCAGAGGCTCTCCTATGGCGTAGACCATAGGCGGCTTCTTTCCCATTCGGTGCAACCAATCTTGTCGGGTCCGCAGCACAGACCCGGAACGACTCCTGATGAAAGGCGTGTAGACGGCGTCCAGGGCTCCGAGCTCGTCCGTTTTGATTTGTCTCACACGATAGTTCGACTCGCAAGCAGGTAGGCGGGCCTGAGGACACTTCACCTGCCAACGCCAGCCGCAGGACGCATAACCGAACTTGCGGTAGTAGCTGTCCTTGTAGGCGTAGAGGGCCGAGACAGCAAAGCCGTCTTCGTCCATGGCGCGAACCACCTCGGTCATCAACTGATGGGCCACGCCGCTCCGCCGCCACTCAGGAAGCGTCGCCACTCCCGCGACGCCACCACAGCGAAGATCAGAACAACCGCGCGCTACGGTGTAGTCGATGACGCTGCACGCTGCCGCCGGTTCGCCATCTACAAGTGCGAGGAACCTGGCTTCCCCATCGTCGTCGTCAGCCTCAAGCGTTGGACTCGGCGCCTGGTGGGAATAAACCCAAGAGACGACGTGCCGCCACTTGTCGAGTTCTGAACCCGTTACCCTGACGACCGCGACGCTCATAGAGGCAGAGAAGTCGTGTCTTTGGTCACTGCCAAGACAAAACTGCTCTGTATCTTACCGACGCCCGGGATGGCACTGAGCCTTTCCGTGACGAGCTTCTCGTATTCCGCCATGTCCCTGATCACGATCTTCAGGAGGTAGTCGAAGTCGCCGCTCACATGCAGACACTGCAACACTTCCGGAATCTCTAGGACGGCCTTGCGGAAGCCTTCGATTGGTTTCTCTTGATGAAGGGCCAAGCTGATCATGGCGACAACTTGAAGGTTATAACCGAGCCTCTCCGCACATAGGATCGCGGCATACCGGGAGACGAGCCCCGACTCTTCCAGCTTTCTGACGCGCTGGAGGACTGAGGGCGGGGACAGGCCGACCCGCCTCGCGAGGTCGGCGTTTGTGATCCTTCCGTTGGACTGAAGAATGCGCAAGAGTTCGAGATCGACATCGTCGAGCCGTTCCCTTTGCCTGGGAGACAAAGTTTTCATGAGTGCCATCTTCGGCGCCTTTGCCGGACAGTGTCACGCCCCCAACCGGGATCCTTTCGAGCCAACTCGTACCCCCGAAATACTCGAAAGGGGATCCGTTCTGATGCCCCCGAAACTGTCCGAGTTACTGTTAGAAAGACAGGGAGCAGGAAAAGTTCGTTTCGCAGATCGTCATTTTCGACTAATTTTCTAGCCCTGCGTAATACGCCCTCACTTCCGGCCGAAACCATGCGATAAGGAGGGGCACACCGATGGGCAACAAGAACAGGGTCATGATCCCGACCGCAATGTTGCCCAGGTGGATCGACCAAGCGTTCTTCAGCCTTTTCGTGAGCCCGAGCCAAAGATTGAGCACCACCATGGCGAGGCTCAACGGCCCGCACAACAGGCCGACGCTCAGGACGAGGCGGCTCGAAACGTACTCGTTGGCAAGCACATCGTGCCTTGCAACGAACCAGACGCTGATTCCCAGAAGAGCCAGATTCAGGAGCGCCGCCAAGAAGCAAAACACCCCGTACCAAAAGACCGCCTTCGGCATCCTCCTCAAGAGACGAACGGATACATTGCGAAGGACCTGTGCGGATTCCCTTTGACAGCTTGTGCTTGGCAGCGGTTGTGGCGGAAGCCCAACCGATGGTCGGCTCGCGTGTCGAGCGCACTCTCGAGGTCGACGAGAAGACCGTCGTCCTCGGGACGTATCGGAACGGACAGTTCTGGCTTCTGCTGAGCGTCGATGCTCTCGCCCCCCGGGCCTATCTCGTCACAAGGAGACCCGAAGCCCAGAAGAACGTCGGTCGGTTTTGCTCCGATCTGCGTCGGCTCTTGACGGACGCCGAGGTCGAGTTCATACGACAGGTCCGGTTCGACCGCCTCCTCGAAATCGGCTTCGCTGGGCCATCCGGTCGCTCCGTCCTGCACGCCGAGCTCACGGGCAAGCACGCGAACCTGATTCTCGTCGGTGAGTCGGGCATGGTCGCTACCGCGGCAATATACGAGGGCCAGAACAAGACGGCGCGCCCTGTGCTCGCCAGCAAGCCCTACGCGCCACCGCCGCTTCCCGTCATGCGGAGTCTGCTGAGCGTGCAAGAAGGTGACGATCTGCGCGATGTCGAAGGAGCATCTCCCTTCCTTCAGAAGCTCGTCGCGTCTGGTCAGCCCCTCGCCACGATCCAAAGCACCGTCACCTCTGGCAGCTACGAGCCGGTCTACAGCCCCGGCAACGGCGCCTACCCGGTCAGCGTGGGGAGCCTGGGTTTGGAGGAGGTGCCCCGATCATCGGTGAGCATTGCCCTTGAGCAGCACTTTGCTGAACTCGTCGAAACTGATCACGTCACGAGAGCCAGGGCCGGCCTCGTTGCCCAATTGGAGCGTGTCCTCTTGGCGAGAGAAGTCGCTCTGCAGGATTTGGCCGAAGCGCTGGACGCAGCCCGCAACGCCAGGCGCCTCCAACAGAACGGAGAGCTCATCCTCGCCTATCAGCACCAGATCCAGCCGGGCGACAGCGCCTTACGAGTCATGGGCTACGAAGGAGCAGAGGTCGAGATCCCGTTGCGCCAAGACTTGACCCCGCTCGAAAACGCTGAGCGGCTGTTCTCAAAAGCCAAGCGAGCAAAGGGCAGGGCCGAGGAGCTCAAGGGCCAAGAGCAAAAGCTGCGCTCAGACGCCGAAGCACTCAACGCCGCCCTGGGCCAGGCTCGGACAGCCGAGTCCATGCGCGACCTTGAGCCGATCGTCGAACTGGCCGAAAGGAGCCGTTGGTTGGCCAAGCACGGAGCGGCGACTAAGAAGTCGGAGCGCCCTTTTGAGGGCCACGCCGTTCGCGAACTTCTCTCCCCAGGAGGGTGGCGCGTCCTCGTCGGACAAAACTCGACCGCCAACGACTACCTGACGACTAAGTTCGCCCGCCCCAGCGATCTCTGGTTCCACGTCCGCGGCGGGCCGTCCGCTCACGTGATCCTCTGCACAAACAACCAGCCCGCCCGGGTGCAGAATCTGGATCTTGAGTTCGCTGCCCAGACCGCCGCTCGCAACTCGACCCAGAAGCACTCCAGCTACGTCGCCGTGGACTACACCCAGAAGCGCTACGTCCGCAAGCCGCGTGGTTCTGCCGCCGGCTTGGCCGTCTACGACCACGAGAAGACGATCCACGTCACCATGAAGGGGTCGTCATAATCGCTGGCATGCCGCTCTGGCAATGGGACCAAGACGCGTTCCGGGCGATTCACCTTGGCTTGCACCGAGACTGGCTCGACCCTTACGTCAGAACCGTCACATTCACAGGTCTCGGCTACGTTCAAGCGATTGCGTGCGTCGTCAGCATCTATGACAAGAAAATTGGAGCTTGGGGCACTGGCATCGCTATTCTCGTCGCTTCTCTGGGCGCCATAGCCATCGAGAAGAATGCTCCTGCGTTTTTCGCCGTGGCTGCCCTTTGCGTCGTGGCCCTGTTCCTCGATCGCAAGGTCGTCATCGGGGCACTTTTCGCCCTGGTCGCCTCAGGGCTCGTAAGGCTCGTTGTCGAGTCGTTCGTCGACCGTCAGCGCCCGAGCAACCTGCCCTTTGCTCGGCCTCTCGAGAACCTCTACGGCTTTTCGAGCTTCCCCAGTGGTCACGCGACCACTTCGTTCGGCATCGCGGCTTTCCTCAGTTGGGTGTACGCCGGGAGCCATCGGCAAAACGTTGCAGCCATCGCAGTGTTCTGGGCTGTTCTCGTCGGCCTGTCCAGAATCTATATGGGCGTCCACTACCCGCTAGACGTGTTCGCCGCTGCCCTCCTCGGAACGGGCATGGGGAGCTTGACCTTCTTCTTGTTCAAGGCAAAGGGTTGGATCGAGTCTCAGGAGGAGAACACGCCCATCGAGCGGAACTTGGCGTAGCGGTGTTCCTTCAGCTTCACGGGACTCATCTTGCTCAATTCTTGGAGCGACCCCGTGATGGCTGCCCTGACGGTCTCCGCAGCCTCGAGAGGATTGGCGTAAGCGCCACCCTCTGGTTCGGGGAGAATCCGGTCGATCAACCCCATTTCCAAAGCCGACTTGGCGGTGAGCTTCAGTGCCGCTGCCGCCTGATTGCCTTTGCTTGCGTCGCGCCAGAGGATCGCCGCACAACCTTCCGGCGGAATAACAGAGTAGATCGCGTGCTCCTGCATCAAAACCGTATTGGCGGCCGCAATGCCGATCGCACCACCGCTGCCGCCTTCACCAATGACGACGCTGACGACAGGAACAGTCAGTTCGAACATGGACAACATGCTCGCAGCGATCGCCTCGCTGATGCCACGGCTTTCACTTTCGACGCCAGGGTCGGCCGCAGGTGTGTCGATGAACGTGACCACCGGAAGTCGGAACCGCTCCGCCATCGAGAACATTCGGATCGCCTTGCGATAGCCTTCCGGCTTCGCCATCGCAAAATTCCGGAACGTCCGCTCGTTCAAGTTCCTTCCCTTCTGGTGGCCCACGATCATGACCGGCTGACCTTCTAGGTTCGCCGGGCCCGCCACAATGGCATGGTCAGTGCCGAATCTCCGGTCGCCCTCCAACTCGAGGAAGTCAGTGAAAATGGCATTGACGTAGTCCAGCGTGTACGGACGAGGGTCGGCCCGCGCCAACAGCACTTCTTCCCAAGCCCCGAGCCGGGAGAAGATGAGCTTGATGATGTTTTTGCGCCTGCCCTCAAAGGCCTCGATTTGTTGGCTCAGCTCCTCGGCCTTGTGCGAGTCCGTTTCGCGTGCTGCCGTCGCCCGCATCTGCGTGATGAGCTCCTCAAGGTGGAGGAGTTCCTTCATCCATTCGCGCCAAGACTTAGCCATCCGACGTTAGGCGACGACCGCCGCCCCCTGCCTCAAATGGGCACCCAGCATGCGCACCAACTCACCGAGCGTCGACCGCATGTCTCGCCGTTCTACGATCCTGTCGAGCATCCCGCTTCGAAGCACCCATTCTGCTTGCTGGAAGTCGTCGGGCGCTTTCACGACCTGGGCTTGTTTGCTGACCCGCGCACCGGCAAACCCGACCAGGGCCTTGGGCTCGGCAAGAATGACGTCGGCGACCGACGCATAACTCGCCAAGACGCCTGCCATGGTTGGGTCGGTGAAGACCGAAATGTACGGGATCCCGTGCGAGCGACAACGCTCGACGGCCGCCGTCGTCTTCGCCATTTGCATCAGGCTCACCAGTCCTTCCTGCATCCTGGCACCACCGCTCGCACAAAAGATGATCACGGGGCATCGCATGTCGCAGCCACGCTCCAAGGTCCGGGTGACCTTTTCGCCCGCGACCGAGCCCATGGAACCCCCCATGAAATGGAAGTCGGAGACCGCGACGCTGACCGGCATGTCAATCAGCCTAGCGATCCCGCATGCGACGCTGTCTTCCATCCCTGTCTTAGACCTAGCGGCATCGTGCTTTGGCTTGTAGTCAGGAAACGCGAGTGGGTCAGACGATACGAGGTCTGCGTCCATTTCTTGGAAGCTGTCTTCGTCGAACGTGTAAGCGATCCGTTCGCTCCAGTTCAAACGATGGTGGTGGCTACAGTAAGGGCAGACCTTGAAGTTGGCCTCGAAGTCGGTCGCGAACAGCGTCTTCTTACACCCCTGACACTGCACAAACCGGCCCGCTGGCGAAGGTTTCCCACTGCGCATCGGCCCTTGAGGATACCAGTGAGCCGCGCCAAAATCCGGCACATGGCCCTCGCAGCAAGTCCAGGGAGCACTGACGACCGATGAAGTCTCACACCGTCTACCTCTGGTTCGATACCCGGCAGCAGGAAGAGTTCGTCCGCATCACTGACCAGGTCGCACAAGCCGTCGCCGATTCGGGCGTCCAGGAAGGCATGGTCCTCGTGAGCGCCATGCACATCACGGCCGCGGTCTATGTCAACGACTGGGAGGATGGTTTGATCGAGGACATCAAGGAGTGGCTCGACCGCCTCGCTCCGAAGGCGGACTATCGCCATCATCGCACGGGCGAGGACAACGGTGAGGCCCATCTCAAGAACCTCGTGATGCACCACCAAGTCGTCTTGCCGATCACTCGCGGCGCCCTCGACCTAGGGCCGTGGCAGCAAGTCTTCTACGCGGAGTTCGACGGACAACGGAGGAAGCGCGTGATCGTTAAGGTGATGGGAGAGTGATGCTGTCGAGCGAGCGGACGACGGATGTCGCCATGTGCAAGTGTCCCAGTCCGTGCCGGTCGATGCCGTAGACCTGGCAACCGGCCGCCACTCCGGACTTGACACCGTTTGGGGCGTCCTCGAACACAACGGCGTCCATCGGAGCCACCTTAAGGCGCTGGCACGCGATCAAGTACGGCTCTGGATCCGGCTTGCCACGCTGCACGTCCGCCTCGCAGACGATGGTCTCGACCGCGTCGCCAATCTCAGGAAACCGCCTGAGCACCGAGTCGACATACCACTTCATGGACGAGGTGACGAGCGCCGCCGGCACGCCCCTGTGCCGGTCGATGAAAGCAAGTGCATCCTCGAACATTTGCACTTCACTTGCGACAAGGTTCTCCATCCGTGGACGGTAAACCTCCATGAACGCCTCGCGCTGAATCTCGGCTCCGTACCGCTCGTTCAGAGCCCGGAGCCATACCGGAAAGGTCACCCCCGTAAACTCCTCCATCTCCTCCAAGGTGATCGGCACGCCGAACTCGTTCATCGTCAAAACCTCGGTCCTCTTGTAGCAGGGCTCCGAGTCGATGAGCGTTCCGTCGAGGTCAATGAGTAAAGCCGAGGGCACGGCCTAGGATTGTGGAGCTTGGCATTCGTCGGTTCGGGCCCTTCTGACCGTCTGCCCCCTCTTTTCCTTGAACGAAAGTCCATAATCCACGCCATGCCCTACAAGGTCGCTGTCTTGCCCGGCGATGGAATCGGCCCTGAAGTGATCGACGAAGCGGTCAAGGTGGTGCGGGCGAGCGGAATCGACATCGAGTGCGAAGACGGCCTGCTCGGTGGCGTGGCCTATGACGAGACAGGCACCCCACTCCCCCCTGAAACGATCCGACTTTGCGAGAGCAGTGACGCTGTACTGCTGGGAGCGGTCGGAGGCCCGAAGTGGGACAGGGTGGAGCCAGTGGCCATGCGACCGGAAATCGGCGGCCTCCTTGCTTTACGGCGAGAACTTAACCTCTACGCGAACATCCGCCCCGCTAAAACCCTGCGACCGCTGTTGCATGCCTCGCCCCTGAGAGAGGGCCGCAACCTGATGGATCTCGTCGTCGTCCGCGAGCTCACGGGCGGCATCTACTTTGGAGAGCCACGTTCCCGATCGGCAGACGGCCAGAAAGCGATCGATACGTGCGTCTATACACGGGCGGAGATCGAGCGCATCACACGACAGGCGTTTCAGATTGCCCGTGGAAGACGCCGTCAGGTGACGAGTGTCGACAAGGCGAACGTGTTGGAGACGTCCCGGCTCTGGCGAGAGGTGGTTGACGAATTCGCCTCCCAAAACCCGGACGTCAGCGTCCAGCACATGCTCGTCGACAATTGCGCCATGCAGCTCGTTCGTGACCCTGGCCAGTTCGACGTCATCCTCACGGAGAACATGTTTGGCGACATCTTGAGCGACGAGGCTTCCATGATCACGGGCTCGCTCGGCCTCCTTCCGAGCGCGAGCCTCAGCGACGACCGAAACGGCAAGGCCTATGGCTTGTTCGAGCCCATTCACGGCTCCGCCCCCGATATCGCTGGTCAAGGACGGGCAAACCCGTTGGCAGCCATCTTGAGTGCCGCGATGATGCTTCGCTTCTCGTTCGCCGAGCCCGAGGCGGCAGACAGGGTCGAGGCAGCCGTCGAGGCAGCCCTTGGCGAGGGACTCCGCACGGCCGATATCTTCGAAGCGAACACCAAGCTCGTCTCCACGAGCGAAATGGGCGACGCGGTCGTCGCAAAAATGGTCTAGACGTTGCTGGCCGTTTGATGGCGGGCCGATTCCACCCTGTTCAGGATTTCATCCAGCTCAGGCAAGTCGCGAAACGTCCAGAACACATGGAGGACGGCCAGGGTGCAGAGCGAGCCAACGATCGAAGTCGCCGGCCAACTAGGGGCGACGGCACCAACCGGTATGACCATTCCGGTGGTCGCGGCATGGGGCCAGCCGATCCGCCGGGACATCTTGGCCAACTTCGGATTGAGGCCAGACCAGTACACGGCGTGCATGGAAAGCAGTGTCATTGCAAAGCCGACCACCAGGATCAGGTTCACGGTTCCCGAACTCCCGCCGGCACTGTCCAGGAGCATTGCCTCGCGGATTCCGGCGGCTGAGAGCACGATCCCGGCCGCCAAGGGCATGTGGCTGAAGAGCCAGACCATCAGCCTCTTAATGTCCCTCGTCCTTCGCGGGATCGAGACTTGGTGCCCTTTCACTCCATCGAAATAGATCCACCAGAGGCCGAACGAGAGAAGGAGGCCAAGGGGGCCGATCACCCAGGCATTGGCCGAAAACCGTTCCGGACGCATGCCCGATACGGCCGCCAGGATCGCCTCGCCCAGCACGATGATCGTGAAAAGCCCAAACCGCTCTGGGATGTGTGAATAGTCGGGAGGGATATCGATCGAGGTCTGGGCCCGCACGAACGGCGCGGCGAAGTCGATCACGATCGCCAGTCCCCAGGCCGGCAGGATCCAAGCCGCCGGTAAGAAGGTCGAGACGGCCCAAATGGCCGCCGCGACCCCAAAGCCGATGGCATACGTTGTTGTGAGCTTGCGCGCGCGCTTGATTTGCCAACCAGCGATCAAGTACTCCGCGATAAGAGTGAGCCTGATCGCTGCATAGCAAAACGTAAAGGCGCGGGGGTTTCCTTCATAAGCGGCGGGAATATTGATCGCGATGGCAGCTACGATCAAGATCTGCAGGAACGCCATCAAACGGTGCACGAGGTCGTCGGAATCAAATCGCGACAGGTAGAACGCCTGGCCGACCCAAGCCCACCAGATCGGAATGAAGAGGACCATGAACTTCCCGATCCCGTGCCAGTCCATGTGGTGGGCCGTCGAGCTCGAGAGTTGGCTGATGGCGGCCACAAAGGCCAGGTCGTAAAAGAGTTCGAGCCATGTTGCGTGCCGCTCCTCGAAGACGCCCGGCGCCGTCCGGAGGGTCGCTGCCAAGACCAGTCCCTTCCTCAGCCTCACTGACGCGGATTCTACCGGTCACAATCCGCAGAATGGTCATTGTGGTCGGAGCGGGGTTTGCCGGGGTCGAAGCGGCCTGGACTCTGGCCTCGCGCGGGATCAAAGTTCGGCTCTATGAGATGCGGCCGCATCAGACCACGCCGGCCCATACTTCGGAATGGTTCGCAGAGCTCGTGTGCTCGAACAGCCTCAAGTCCCAAAACCCCGATTCGCCTGCCGGGCTGCTGAAGTCTGAAATGGCTGCTCTCGGCTCGCTCGTCTTAGCGACGGCCCGTGAGCACCAAGTACCCGGCGGCGAGGCACTCGCGGTCGACCGGGAAGCGTTCGGCGCGGCTATCACCGCCGCGATCCGGTCTCATCCCTTGATCGAAGTGGTCGAGGAAGAATGGACTCCTGACAGGCTTGGATCCGAGCCAACTGTGATCGCCGCAGGGCCGCTCGCGACCGGGCCGGTATCACGCTGGCTTGCCGAAGTCACGGGCAAGCGGCACCTGCACTTCTACGACGCGGTAAGCCCGACCGTCGAGGCCGCCAGCATCGACCGAACGATAGCGTTTGCCCAAAGCCGCTACGACAAGGGTGGCGACGACTACCTGAACTGCCCCTTCGACAAGGAAAGCTATGAAGCGTTCGTGCGCGCCCTCGTTGACGCAGAACGGGTTCCTTTGCACGCATTCGAGGCGGGCGGAGTACGTGACGGGGAGTCCTTCGGAGAAGAGGGGTTCTACGAGAAGGTGAAGTACTTCGCTGGCTGCATGCCGATCGAGGCAATAGCCGAGAAAGGCGAACGTAGCCTCGCGTTCGGGAACTACAAGCCGGTGGGGCTGACAGATCCGAGAACCGGGCGCAGGCCATACGCGGCGCTCCAACTCAGGCCCGAGAACAACGAAAAGACCCTGTACTCGCTGGTCGCCAGTCAGAACCGGCTCCGTTTCGGCGAGCAGAAACGCGTCTTCAGGATGGTGCCCGGCCTCGAGCAAGCCGAGTTCGTCCGCTATGGTGTGATCCACCGCAATACCTTCATCGATGCACCCGGCGTCCTCACGCCGTGGCTCGAACTCAGGGAAGTGCCGAACGTCTTTGTCGCGGGCCAGTTGACGGGCGTCGAGGGTTACGTCGAGAGTGCCGCTATGGGGATCTGGGCCGGGCTTGCGGTCTCTGAGCGCGTCCTGAGCGCACGGGACATGTCCCTGCCGCCGAGGCCGACGTCATTCGGCTCCCTTCTGTCCCACCTGCAAGACCAGACCGAACGCGAGTTCGCCCCGATGAACATCAACTGGGGTCTCTTGCCCGAGCCCGATCCACGGCCAAAGGCAAAGGCCGATGTCAGGGCGTTCAGATTGGCGGCAGCTCGCGCAGCCTTCGAGGAGTGGACTGGCTCTATGCCGACTTCTTGACCGTCGCGATTGATCGGATTTCCTCGAACAAGCTCACGACGGATCCCTGGGTGATCCTCACCCACTCCTCGGTCTCGATTCCACCCATGCTGGAGACGACGTCTGGGTCGAACTGCATGCCCGCCAGCGACTGGATCTCCTCCAAGGCCTCCGCGATCGTTTTTGCCGGCTTGTGGGGGCGCCCGTTGACCATGGCGTCGAACGCGTCGGCTACGGCGCAGATCCGTGCAGATACGGGAATCTCGTTCCCCGCGAGCTTATCGGGATAGCCCTTGCCGTCCCATCGCTCATGGTGATGGCGGACAACAGGCAGGGCCTCGTGAAGCTCTGTGAACTTCTCGACGAGCTTCGCTCCGAGTACGGCGTGCCGCCGCACAATCACCATCTCAAAGCCGTCTAGTTCGCCATCTTTGGAAAGCACCGAGTCCGAAATGCCCAGGTTCCCAACATCGTGAAGCAGCCCGCCGAGGATAAGTTGTCGCGCCAAGCGCACAGTCAGGTCACCCGTTTTCTGCTTGTGCATTTCGAGCGCAATTCGGAGGCTGATCCAAGCCACGCGCTCCATGTGACCAATGTCCTCGCACGCGTCCAACTCAATGGCTCCAAGCAAGGCGTCCATGGTTCCGCGTACGCCCGAGCCCCAGGCTCCGTTGGTATCGAGTGCTACCGCCAGATCGACGGCCCTGTTAGCGGCTCCCGTCGCCTTTGGCCGAACGGCCCTAGCCGTGATCTCTATGGGTTCGGGATTCTGGCCAGCAGTCATCCCAGACTGATAGCGCACAACCGCGTTCCGGCCCTGCCTCTTGGCGGTGTAGAGGGCAAGGTCCGCTCGTTCGATGAGCTCCATGGCTCCCTTCAGATCGTCGCAATATGCGGCGCACCCAAAACTGGCTGTGACGGAGCGATGGTCGACGGTCATGTCCTGGACCGCAGTTCGCATTCTCTCGGCGACGGCCGCAGCCGACTCGATGTCGGTTTCGGGCAGAATCACGACGAACTCCTCGCCTCCATACCTCGCCAGAAAGTCCGCGAGCCGCAGCTTGTCCTTGAGAACGCGAGCGACCGAGTTCAAAACCCTGTCCCCAGCCGGGTGACCGAAAGAGTCGTTATACGCCTTGAAGTGGTCGACGTCGATCATCAACACGCAAAGCGGAAGGCCGTTTCGCTCAGTCCTCGAGATCTCAGTCAGGAGCTTTTCGTGAAATGTGCGCTTGTTCGCAAGGCCAGTGAGCCCGTCCGTCGTCGCAAGCTCGTTGAGCTGCCGGTTGGCGTCCTCAAGGTCTCGGAAAGCGAGATCAAGGTCCTCGTTCAAACTTCGGAGCTTGGAGTTCTGGGCCTCGATCTGAGTCGCCTGGTTCTGGAGCTTGTCGTTGGCCGTGCAGAGCTCGCCAACCAGGCTTGCCGACTCACTCAGTGCCGCGATTTGTCTGAACACAAGGAGAAGCAAACTGAGGATCGCTCCGATCACCACGCCGAGCAATAATCGCTTGTCTGCGTTGCCCCAAATTCCCGATGCCAGAAGCGCGAAGATGACGGGCACCGAGAGGTTCGGCAAGACCACGTGGAGGAAGCCGGCAGGCTTGAACCACGCGCGCACGCTCTTTTCCGGCCCGTTCCAGACCGAAATCGCCCCAAGAATCAGGAAGCAATACGCCATCTGCCAACTGATGTCGAGTGCGTGCCCGAGGTTCTTGAAGAGGCCGATCGTCCCTTGCAGGGTGTAGATCGCATCGCCCAAGATCATGCACAAAAGGCCGGCAAAGAGGAGGTGGACCTTAACGTCGTCCGACTCGTTTGCGCCCTCCATCCAAAGCTTGATGATCCCGCAGGCGAAGACAAGATCGAGCATGGGGTAGCACATTCCGGGAACGTCAAGCTTCCCGTGCTGCATTCCGTCCACAAAGACGGGCCCGATCAGGAAATACCAGGCGAATGTGGCCACCGTGGACGCCACCATCAGGCCGTCCATGAGGACCCGAGCACGAACCTGTGAGGACACGTTGTGCCGTGGAATTCGAAGGGCTCCTGCGGCGAGAAGCAAGCAGCTTCCGATGTAGAGCGCGTCCTTAAAACCGCCTATCGTGTCGGCGAGCGGGCCGAAGAGTCCCTTGACGTTCCCAAGGGCGTCGGCGCCGATCGTCGCGCAGATCCCGGCCAGCATTAAGGTGCAGGCCCACCACCGCTGTGAGTAGCGCGGCCGATCCGAGTTCGATCTCGCATTCAAAGCGTAAACCACCAGTGCCAGTGCTGGGGCCGAATAGTAGATCAGATCCAGGAACGGCTTGATCTGAGCGGGGGTCGCACCGGGCGTCCAGACCACGCACAGGTACAAAGCCGCCATCACGGCAACCCAGAAATAGGCATGCCGCAAGGCAAAGTCTACGATCCAGACGGACTTGGTGCCCTTGAAAGCACCCTCCACTGGACGTGACTCGGGGTGTGAGAGACCACTCCTCACTGTCCTAACGGGATAGTTGGGTCAGCGGCCGTGCTCCATCCTGACCAAGATGCGGGTCTTTTTCAATTGCTGGTATCAGGTTTGACCCAAGCCATGACCACGAAGTTAGGAACTCGCAACCCATCGGCCAAGCCCGGGTGCAGGCTGATCGCTTCGGGTGTCGGCACCGGCTCTAAGTAGTTGGTCAGTTGAAAGCCGGCGTCAAGGAGGGTGGTCAGATAGTCGCTTGTCGACCGGTGGAAGTTGACGATGTGGATGCCCGCCCATTCGATCCGCGCGCCCGATTCGAAGGTCACGTGGTCGACCGGAACGTGCAACCTCTCGCCCTCTTCACTCCATAGCCATCCCCGGATGGCGGAACCACCAAACACGGAGTTGATGTTTGCAAGGAGCAACCTTCCGCCTGGCTTCAGGACTCGGAAGCACTCGCTTATGGCTGCTTTGTAATCGGCGATATCGCAAAGGGTCAAGTAGGAAACGACGGTGTCAAAACACCCGTCTTCGAATTCGAGTTGTTCGGCCTCGCCGAGCAGATAGCGCCCGTTCGGGTCGCGGGCAGCCGCTTCGGCGATGAGTTCGGGCGTCGGGTCGATTCCAACTGGAACGGCGTGGCGCTCGGTCAGCATCCGGCAAAAGCGCCCTTCGCCGCAACCTAGGTCAAGGATTCTGGATCCAGTGACGTCGCCTAGAAGGCCCAACATGACGGGGTCGAGCAGCAGGTCGCGGTTGGCGTCCCCTTCGTCAACGCGCCTCGTCCAAGCTTCGGCCGACGTTCGCCAGAAATCGCCCGAAGTCTTCGACATCGCCTGGTAGCATAGCCCCATGACAGCCCAGGATTTGGCCCGCCACGCAATGGACGAAACCGGCCATCAACTCTTTAAATCCTTGGACGGTCTATCGGCCGATCAATGGGATGCGAAGGCGGACGCCCACTTAATGAGCCCGAGGGAAACGGTGTCCCATCTTTGCGACTGCTATGCGGCTTACCGCGCCGCGCAGCAAGGAGGCACCTACGAGTGGGGTTCTTACAAGCTCGCAGCAACAGACGGAGACGGCATGATCGCCGAGCTGAAGTCGAACCGAGATGCTGCGATCGCGTCCCTCGGCCCAGCGGGAGAGGAAAAGGCGCTTAAGGACTCGATGGCCTACATCGCGTTGCACGATGCCTATCATGTCGGCCAAATCTGCGCGCTTAGGTTGAAGCTGAATCCGGCTTGGGATCCCTACAGCATCTACCAAGGCTAGGCGACGTCTTCGTCCACTTGGACGCCCTTCGCGGCCTCGGCAGTGCTGTAGTCCCAGTTGTCGCAGTCCAGGCGCTTGCAGTGGATCATCCGTTGGACGGTGCCGTCCTTCATCTCCACAGACGCCATCTGCGCAAACCGGCACTCCATACAGAGATCGGGTTCGATCAGTTTGACGACCTTAAGCTGCCTCCGAGCCATCCATGCCCTCCGCGCCCCGTCCATGGGGGACACGATAGGATCATCGGAGCACCGATTGACCCTGCCTCTCTGCGGAATTGCCGGGTTTCGTCGCTATGGTCGACCAAGGCTCCAGGGAGTGACAACGGTCAGTGCTCCGCGGAGTCTGGACTCGTACTCTGCCAGTTCGACCTCGAAGGCCCCGAGCGAGCGCAAGTGTGGGTTCATGATTTGAGCGTCGAAGAGCGTGAAACCGAGCATCCTGCACTCCTCGACGAGGGCGGCTAGCGCGACCTTGCTTGCGTCCCGTTCTCGAAAGAACATTGACTCTGCGCAGAAGCAACCTCCGACCGCCAATCCGTAGACTCCGCCGACCAGCTTGCCTTCGTACCAGGCCTCGGAGCAGTGCGCCCAACCTTGCTGGTGGCACGCCGTGTACGCGCTCACAAACTCCTCGGTCAGCCAATTGTCGCCGGGCCGGAAACAACCCCGCATGACCCCTTCGAAGTCAGTGTCGAACTTGACCTCGTACTTCGCCTGGCGGATCACCTTCAGGAGAGAACGGCTCATCCCGACACCGCTGAGTGGGAACAACGCTCGCCTCGACACGGCATACCACTCGATCCTGCCCAGCCGGTCAGCCATGGGAAAGATGCCTGCTTCATAGCCTTGGGACAGCAGTTCTGGGCTCAGCACGGAAATGTAATTTTCCCACGTCGCGAACTCTGCTTGACCGTACTACCGTCGAACCGTCACACTAGAGACCTTCCATGGGCGTTTCCGAACACGGCAACTGGGGCGCGGCCAAGCGCTTTCGACTGATCATCCGCGAGCAGGGCCAAGCCCGCGAAATGGGCGGCAACGAGATGAGCCTCGCTGTCGGCATCGTCGACAACATCATGATGCAAGCGCTCGACCTCAAGGCGAGCGACATTCACCTGCAGCCCGAGCGCGAACAGTTGCGCATCCGGTTCCGACAAGACGGCATCCTCCACGACAATGGGCAGCTCCCACCCGAACAGGCGCAAAACGTCTTGGCCAGGCTCAAGCTCGCGGCCGGGATGAGGATCGACGAGCAGCGCGAGCCCCAAGACGGCCGCATCGACATGGAGTACGACGACCGCAAGCTCAGCGCTCGCGCCTCTTGCGTGCCGTGTTTGAACGGCGAGAAGTTCGTCATGAGGCTCCTCGACCCACAGGCGATGAAGGTCGACCTCGAGGGACTTGGCATGCCGCCGGAAGTCAAAGAGACTTGGAAAGACCTCATCCAGGTGCCCTACGGCCTTATCTTGGTGACTGGCCCTACGGGTTCAGGCAAAACGTCCACCTTGTACGCTTCTTTGAACCTGCTCGACCGTAAGAAACGTAACATCGTGACCGTCGAGGATCCGATCGAGTACGAGTTCGACGACAACATCGCACAGGTTCAGGTAACCGAGAAGATGGGGTTCCCTCGGGTCATGCGCAGCTTCCTTCGTCAAGACCCGGACGTCATGATGGTCGGCGAAATGCGCGACCCAGAGTCGTTGGCGATCGGAATCCAAGCCGGACTGACTGGCCACTTGGTCCTCTCGACGCTTCACACCAACAACGCCATCGAGTCCATTGGACGCATGGTCGACATGGAGGCTGAGCCGTATTTGATCAGCGGCGTGCTCGTCGGCATCATGGCCCAACGCCTGGTCCGTCGGAACTGCACGAAGTGCGCAGAACCGTTCCCTTACACTCGCGACGAACTCGAATCGTTGGGTGTGACAGCATCGGACATGCCAGCCGCGAAACTGCTCAAGGGCAAAGGGTGTTCCGAGTGCAACGGCTCGGGATTCAAGGGTCGAATCGGTGTTTACGAGCTTATCGTCGGTGACCGGCCCTTGAAGCAAGCTATCCACAATGGCGCTGGCTATCCAGAACTCTTGGCCACTGCCAAGCAACAAGGGTTCAAGTCGATGCAAGACGATGGGAAGGGCAAGGTCCTCGCCGGGATCACCACTCCTGACGAAGTCATGAAGGCGGTCTCGACGCAAGCGGTCGAGTAGCACATTTTTCGCATCTTCGACCCCTGACGATAGTCAGTGTGGCGCTGTGATCGGCACACCCTATACTGCTCCTGTGCACCTTGTTCGCACATGAGTGGAGTAGCCCATGCAATACACCAACTGGGGCCGGACGGCCCTTTGGCTCGGTTCATCGTCGCTTGCCGTCTCGATCCTGGTGATCGCGTCCAAGCCCGCCTACCCGCAGCTCGGAGGCCAGCAGCCCAGCTACGTGAAGCTGCAGAGCTCTTCGCCGGGCGCGGTTCAGACCGGTAACTCGAACATTTCCGGCGTGGGTTTGTTCGGTACGGCTCTCAGAATCGGTACAAGCTCGGGCGTTAACGGCACGAGCTTCCTCGATGTCCGTACCCCCACCGGTGCGGGCCTCCTGGGCGGCATGTTCGTGAACACGCAGTCGGCAACCGGGCTTCCCTTCTACGGCTATGCCGCAAATGGCGTGTCTAAGGGGCTCACTTATGTCGACGGGTCTTCCGGGAACTGGAACGTGAGCCTGGGTGGCTCTGACCGGCTCACAGTGACCCCATCTGGCAACGTCGGTATCGGCATCAACAGTCCGTTCAGTGCCCTGACGGTCGCTGGCAACGAGTTCATCATCGGCAACTCGAGCGGGGCCGGGAACGCCGCCCTCATCGTCCAGAACGGGACAACCGACTCTCAGGCTTACGGAATCAAGGGCAGGATGGACTCCAACGGCTTCAGCGTCGCAGGCGTCTATGGCCAGCACGCTGGCACGGGCGCCGGTTACGGTGCGTTTGGCGAGTCGCTGACCGCAGTCGACGGAATCGGCGTCTTCGGCAAGCATTCTGCCTCCACAGGCGTCGGTTCTGGCGTCGAGGGTTGGACCAATTCGACCGCCGCAGGCGGCCTTTATCCGGGCGCCTCGGGCGTCCTTGGACTCGTCAATACAACCACACCGGGGGTCAATTCGGCCGGCGTCCGTGGCGTCAACTCCGGGATGGGAAGCGACGGGATGGGAGTCATCGGCGTCCATTCTGGCAACGGCATCGGCGTGTACGGCAGAGCGAGCGGTTCGGCAGGAGGGGGCCAAGGGGGCAACTTCTCCGCTTTTGGGCCAAATTCGTCGGGTGTGTTCGGCGACGGAGGTGGCCAAGGCGTGTTCGGCCGCTGCGACCAGCCGACCGGCAGTGGGGTCTTCGGTTGGGGCGTGTCGACCACAGGCGCGAACTACGGCGGCTATTTTAGGAGCTTCAGCACGAGCGGTACAGGCGCATACGGCTGGGCCAGCGCGTCCAGCGGTACCACAGTCGGCCTGTACGGCCAATCTGACAGCGGCACCGGTTACGGGGTTTTCGGATATGCGTCAAAGACTTCGGGCGGCACGACTGGAACCTATGGCTTGGTGGAGAGTACGAGCGGTGTTGGTGTTCTGGGCCTTGCAGCGTCATCGTCCGGAGGCACGATCGGCGTCGAGGGGGTTGTCAACAGCTTCCAAGGCGTGGCCGTTGCAGGCCTGTCCACGGACACGAGCAACGGCGGCAGCTTCGGCGGCTACTTTACGGCCAAGGGCTCAGCCGCGCAAGGCATTCACTCTGTGGCCACATCGACCATCGGAACGAACTACGGCGTCGTTGGGGAGTCCTTGAGCGCAAACGGTTATGGCCTCTACTCCCTTGGCCGTACAGGAGCTTCGGGCACGAAGAGTTTCCGAATTGATCATCCTTCCGACCCCACGAACAAGTATCTGCTTCACTACAGCGCCGAGGGGCCCGAGCCACAGAACATCTACAACGGCACAGTCAAGACGGATGCAAAGGGAGTCGCCTGGGTGGAGCTACCCGACTACTACAAGGACATCAACAAGGAACCGCGGTACCAACTGACGGTTGTCGACGACAACGCCAGCCCCACCTTCGTGCAAGTCAAGGTCGCGCGGAAGATCCAAGGCAATCGATTCATGATCATGACCAGTGCTCCTTACATCGAGGTGTGTTGGGAAGTGAAGGCAATCCGTAACGACCTCTGGATGCGAAAGAACGGAGCGCCGGTGGAGGTTGAGAAAGTGGGTCTTGAAAAGGGCACATACCAGCAGCCTGAGCTCTACAACCAGCCTCGTGAGCGGGCTTGGAGCTACCGGCCGGAGGCTAGCCAACGCTTCCAAAAGCCAGGAGCGATGACTTCGGGGCCAGCAAAATAACCAAGGGCCGCCTGATTAAAGCGGCCCTTGTCCTGCGAAGAGGTTGGTTACCTAAGCTGCTTGGCGGCCGGCCCGTCGTCGCTTCGCAACCAAGCCCACCAAACCGAGCCCCAAGGACAGCATGGAGGCGGGCTCGGGCACGACCTTGATGTCATCCAGGCCCATATAGCTCGGATGACCGAAAAGAGGGTCCGGCTTGGCCACGAATTCGATGTCGTAGCTGCTCGCGTTCGGGGCGACGAAGGTGACCGACCTGGTCTCCCAAGTCAGGGACATCGTGTTTTGGCTGAATTTGCCCACTGACGACCCGTTGATCAACACGTCGATCTCGCCACGGCCGAAGTAAGGGCCACCGAAGGACACAGCTTTGCCTAAATCGTCGACCGCCATCTGGGCCGAGATCGTGTACTGGTTTCCGGCCGTCAGCGGCGCCATCGTCTCCTTGAAGGACTCCTGGAAGCCCGCCCCGGCGGCAAAGCCGATGAAACGGTCGCCGTCGGCGGCGACCATGCCCTGGAACATGTTGTTGTAAGCCGGGATGCCTCCCAGGCCCCATCCGTCGGCGCCGGTGTTGTCGTAGCAATCGGGAGTATAGGACGTTGCATACCAGGGCGAAGGCGTTCCTGAGACCCAGATTGAGGGGCCGTTCGGGTAGGCGACCCCGGTTTCGAAACTAGGGTTGATGACCTGCGACCACGCGCTGCTCGACAAGGCGGCGACGCTGAGGGCGAGGGAGATTCGGGTTTTGACGATGTTCTTCATTTCTTTCACTCGTTGTTGCGGCCGTTTCGGGCCATACACGCGGATAGACCGCCCAGGTCTATGCCTGCGCCGAGGCAAATCGGATCACAAAACGGAAAAAGGGCCACCAGATTCTTATAGACTGAGAGCAAGTGGGCGCCACGACATACGCTGCGGCCATTCGCGCTGCACGAAAATCGCTTGGCCTTTCGGTTGCGAAGGCGAGTACGCGGGTGGGCGTCTCACCCGCCACAATCAAGCGATGGGAGGCTGGGCAGGGCATGCCGCCCCGTGCCGACCTGCAGTCCTACCTGGACAACTTGGGTGTTCCTGCAGATTCCTTGTGCCGTTCGGTCGTGGAAGAAGGGATCGCGCCGACCGGTTTCCGTGAGCGAAAGGAAATGCTTGCGGAGCGTCCAGTTATGCGCTTCCTCCGCAGTCGACGCCGCAAGAACAGCATCCGCTTGGCCGATCTGTCTGATTTGACCGGTTTGAGCGTACCAACCATCCATCGCTATGAAACCGGGCAACGCGAGCCAGACCCTGAAGACCTCTCCCTTCTCGCCAAAGCCGCAGGCTGTTCGGCTGCCGAAGTGCAAGCCTTGCTCGACCGAGTCACGGCGCCGCCCGGTTCCCATCTGTCGGTCGAAGAAATTTCTGCCGATTTCCTCGACCCCGACAACATGGCCTCTTTCCGGGTCTACGAGCTATTGGAAAGGGTGGTCTTAACCCAGGATTTTGGGTCGTCCGACGTTTGGAACGTCCTCCATGGCCTCCTCATCATGGGCGAGCACAAGACTATCCTCGAGGTCTGGCCAGCCCTCAAGACGGCTCTCACGGGACGGGACGTCGACCTCAGCGACAAGGTGCTTCTGCGATCTACTCTGGCGATGGTGCGATCAGTCTCAGGGACAAGCGAGAGCCCCGAACCTTCTGCGATCCAGAAGCTTGCCACGGCCGTCAACTCCCTCCGGCCGGGAATGTCACAAAGCATAGCCATGCTGCAAATGGCTCGGCTCGCGCTGGCCGTTGGAGACCACGATGGCGCCCGAGAGTGGATCGGCAAGCTCGAGGTCCTTGCTCCTTATCATTGCCCCGAAGGGACGTTGTTCTTGGTGGAGCTCAATAGGCACGCGATCGACTACGAGGAGACCCGCTCTGCCAGCTCGATCCGCTCGGTCGAAGACTTGAGGTCGAGCGCCCTAAGCACGATGCAGGCTTACAACCTGGACGTAGCCTTGAGCCACATGCATGACATACATGGCGACGAGGTTTCTGTTGATGGCGCGCTGGAACAATGCGACACCGCGGAGCGGTCCTTCGGCTTCGGATCGCCGTTGGCGGCGAAAGTGCGAACGTCCAAGCGCTCGGCTCGCCCTGAGAGCGACTAACGACGGACGCCCATCAGCGAGTCTTGCTGGACAAAGACCCAGGAGCCGTGACTGATTGCCCCCAGCGTGTACCCGGAGTCGGTCGACTCGAGGAAGAGCTTCCGGAACTCCGGCCCAAGATCCTCGATGTTCTTCGCGTAGCCTCCGTGCTTTTCCATGTGGCGGCGCTGAGCCCAGTAGCCTTCCATCAAGAGCATCTTCGTCTCCCAGAGGACATCTTTCTTGAACGGCTTCATCTCGTCCTCGAATTGGACGTAGCCCCACATTTCAGGTCGGTGCATATCGATGGCGCCCTGGGGCGACCAAACCCAGTTGTGCTCCGGGTGGTCGGGGACTTTCTCATACTCGCCGCCGACGACACGGAGATCCCACTCCACGCGTGAGAAGTTGATCCTCCATTGGTCACCGGGGGCTGGCGGCGACGGGCAGTTCGCGAACTCTCCGAGGACCTTCCAAGGGAACGCTAGTTCGAGGCTCCATCCTACGTCCGTGTCCGATGGATCATTCACAGTCCCATTGCAATAAACGGCCTTCTGCAATCCAGGAATCTCCCACTCGTTGAGCGCAGGGCCGCCATCCCGGTATGGCTTGGGGAGCCTCAGATCCCAGTCGGTGCCGAGGACGTTGATCTCGTACTCGTAGTAGTTGTGGTTGTCCCCGTCCGGATCGATGAAGACCTCAAAGTCGTGCTCGTGGAAGATCACGCAGTCGTGCTGCGTCTGCGTTCCCCACAAGTGCGGCTCCTCCATCTCTGCGCCAATGTAGAGGAAGTCTTTGTCCCAAAGCATCTTGACCCTCGTCCGGAACCACGGCTTCGGGCGGATGTCACCCTCGATGTCGACGAAGTCGAATGTCCAAGGCGCGTGCTTCCAAGCGGGGTCGTCTAGCTTGCCCGTCAGCTTCGGCGGGGTTTGAGCCCGCACGCAGACGTATCCTCGTGGATGGGGAGGCACGATCACGGCCTCAATCTACCCCTGCCCGGTATCCTCGCGGCATGAACCCAGAGATCACGCCCCACGTGGCACTAGCGGTCGACGACCTAGAGACCGCGGCCACGTACTACCGAGAACACTTCGGTTGGAAGCGCGGGCAAAGCACCACCAACTGGATTCAAATGGTGGCTGGGCCGATGAGTTTCTATCTATGCCTGGACGAGGACGCCGCACCTTGTTTCGCCCTTGATGTCGATGAACTCGAGACAGCCAAGGCGCACTTTTTAGCCCGTGGATGTCGGCTTCTCCGTGAGGAAGGCGGCGAGGCCTTTATCGAAGACCAGTACGGCTACCACTTCTGCCTTTCCCCAAGATCCTCTTGAGCCGGATTCCCATCCTCATGTACCACAAGGTTGCGCCTCGGCCAGCCGGCTCGCTGGTGCCGCACCACTACGTCTCACCAAAGCGTTTTCAAGCCCACGTCCGCGCTCTTACCCGAGCGCGGTTCCGCGCAATCCGGCTCGAAGAACTTGACGCTGAATACGAGAACACGGACAGGGTCGTCAACTTCTCCTTCGACGACGGCTACGAGAACTTCGCGACAAACGCGCTGCCTGTTCTTCGAGCAGCCGGAATGACGGCCACGGTCTTCGCAGTAGCCGAGCTCTTGGGAGCGTCGAACGAATGGGACACCGAGCTCGGTGACGTTCCCGAGCGACTGATGTCGTCAGATGGCCTCAGAGCTGCGACAACGATGGGGATCGAGATCGGCTCACACTCTTGCACCCATAAGAGGCTGCCTACCTGCGATGACGACTCAATGCTTCACGAGGTGGCCCAGTCCAAGCGAATCCTAAGCGCAATACTGGGAAGGGACGTGCCAATCTTCTGCTACCCTTACGGCGCGCACGACGCACGGGTTCGGGAGGCGGTGCGCGCGGCGGGATACAGGGCAGCCTGCGGGGTAGGCAAAGGATGGAACGACAAGACGACGGACCAGTTCCAGTTGAAGAGGGTGAACGTTCGCAGCGACACGTCAGGGCCCCTTCTGTTCTGGAAGCTCCTCCGACAGAGCCGACTGCGCTAGACCGACATCTGCGGATCGTTCAAGTTTGTTCGGCGAGGTCTGCCACTTATGGCGCCGTCACAAGCATGATGACGCTGGCAGGGCAGCTTCGGGAGCAGGGCCAAGAAGTCACTTTCGCGACCTTTCGTGGCCGAGGACTGGGCGAAGCCACGCGGGCCCTGGGTTACCCTACGAGCGAAGTCAGTGTCCGGTTGAAAATTGACCCCATCGGTATCGCCCAACTTGTGAAGATGTACAAGCGCACCGGCGTGGACGTGGTCCATTCCCATTTGAGTACATCCTCCGTCAACGGCTCGATCGCTGCCAGGCTGGCAAGGCTCCCCAGTGTCGCTACTGTCCATGGCATGAGCGGAAAGAAGTCTTTCCTCGCAGCCCACCATTTGATCGCCGTTTCCAGCGAAGTCCGCTCCCACCTCATCGCCCAAGGAGTCCACGAGTCCAAGATCTCGATCGTCCCCAACGGCATCGTGATGTCGTCCTCGCTCCACCTGCCGAAGAAAGAGGCACGCAAGAAGTTGGGCATTCCCGCCGATGGACTTGTCCTCGGAACGACCGCCAGGCTGACCTCCCTTAAAGGCGTCGACCACGCCCTTTACGCCGTCGCAAGGGTCGCTCAAGACTTCCCAAACGTCCATTACGTGGTCTTCGGTGACGGCGAAGACCATCAGCGCTTAGCCGAAATCTGCCAGAGCTTAAGAATCGAGCAGAACGTGCACTGGATGGGCTACCGCGAGGACGTCCAAGCACTGTTGCCTGCCCTCGACCTGTTCCTCTTTCCTTCTCTCCGCGAGGCGATGGGAATCTCGATTGTAGAGGCGCTCGCCGCTGGCCTCCCTGTCGTCGCCACAAAGATCGGCGGCATTCCCGAGGTGGTCACAAAGGCATGTGGCACCCTTGTCCCTCCGGCGGACCCCGTGGCCATGGCGGACGCGGTTTCCGAGCTCCTCAGGGACCCGGTGCGCCGCATGCGAATGAGCGAAGAAGCATGGCAGCGCGCCACATCCGAGTTCTCCGCACAAAGAATGGCGGCGCGGACCTTGGGGGTCTACGCCGCCGTTCTCGAGCGTCACAGGAACGCTTAAGGGCCGACGATAGTCAGGAACTTCTTGAACCCGAGCCACACCTCGTCTTGAGTCCCGAAAATCTGGTTCTCGGGTAGCTCGAATCCGAACTGGCCGGTATCTCTAAGTTCGATTCCGAACGCAGGCTTGCGATAAATGTCGTAGACCCAGTCGTTCGACGTCCCCGAAGCAATGTAGAGGATGCGTGCGCACTGGCCCTGGTCGTAGTTAGTTCCGGTCGAGCTCATGGCCGTCTCAAGTTGAGGCGCAACGTTTTGGAACATAGCGAGGTCCGGCGGGCGGGTCGTCGTGTAGCTCCAGGGCCACAGAATCAACTGGGCATAGCTGTGATAGTCAATGAATCCGCCGACTCTGCCCACACTGTTGACCAAGCCCTGAACAGCAACCGCCTCTGGCTCGCTGAAAGGTGCCGTTCCTCGATAGGTCTCGGAGTCCGGGTTGGTGCTGCTGCCACCGTTTTGGCCCCAACCGGTCGAGTAATTGCGGTTCAAATCGACGCCGTAGATCCCGCCGCCATTGTTCTTGCGGTTCTTCCGCCAGAGGCGGTACGTCGTCCACGTGTAACGGTATCCGTCCGGGTTGGCCATCGGCACGATCCAGACCGCCTGGTTCTGCATGAAGGCCTGAGGCTGCGGCGAAGTCAAGCCATCGACGCACATCTTTCCGATGTGCATGATCGACGCTCCCGTGATCCACTCACGGGCATGGATCAGTCCCTCGATCACGATGTTGTTGATGGGCAACGACCCTTGCTGGAGCGGCCTGCCGATCCGGTAAGCCCACATCTGTTCACCGTTCACGGTCGTGCCGATGGGCTTGCGGGTCACCAGGATCGGGTACTGGGCTCGAAGGTTCTCGAAGAACGCAAGGATCTGGTCGGCATCGAAGTAGTGCAACCGATAGTCGTCGACTTGGATCGAACTGCCTGACTTGTGCCTCTCCTCCCAGTTCCGTGGATCCTCCAACGGCCGAACGTAAGTGAACTGGAACCGGCCAGCGAGGAGCTTGCTGAGTTCCCCGGGGCCAATCGCCACATCGGCGGAGCCCAAGTGTGGGACACAGTCCATCGTGTCGAGGCTGGAATTCGTGAGTCGAGTGAGGGTCTGCTGGTCGGGCACCGAGACGCGGACTTGGTACCAGCCTTCCTGAGCCATGGCGCTTCCGGCAAGTGCTAGCGCCGAGATGAACAAGGATTTTCGAAGCATTGATCTAACTCCCAAGAGATGGAGCCAATTTATCACAACCGAGCGGCGGGGAGGCAATCAGGACTCGGAGTCTGGCAGTTTTCTCATAGAGCGCCAGGTTCGGCCTCGTCAGACCACCTTCAACGGCTGAAGGGTCGACGTTGACTCTGAGGGCTCGACCCACATGCCGTCTTCCTTGAGCAGCGCGACAAGCTCGGCGACACCTTGCTCCTGCGGAATCCCGTTCTTCACGACCTCCCGCTTGCGATAAAGGGTGATCTTCCCGCCCGCCGCCCCGACGTACCCGTAATCCGCATCGGCCATCTCGCCTGGGCCGTTGACGATGCAGCCCATCACCGCGATGTCGAGGCCCACCAAGTGCTTTGTGGCTTCCCTCACCTCACGCAACACGATGGGCAGGTTGAACTTGGTCCGCCCACAGGAAGGGCAGGCGATGTACTCGACCTGCGTCTTTCGGAGCCCGCATGCCTGCAGGATCTCGTAGCAGACCGGGATCTCGTTTACCGGATCTTCGGCCAGGCTGACCCGGATCGTGTCACCGATACCTTCCATCAGCAGCGTGGCGATACCAGCCGTTGACTTGACCCGCGCGTATTGGCCGTCCCCCGCTTCGGTCACTCCCAAATGAAGCGGATAGTTCATCCCTTCAGCGTCCATCTTTTCCGCCATCAAGCGGTTGGCTGCAATCATGACCGGCACCCGGCTGGCCTTAGCGCTGATATTCAGATTGAAGAAACCGTGTTTTTCACAGAGCCGAAGGTACTCAAGTGCGCTTTCGACCATGCCTGCCGGCGTGTCGCCATAGGTCACCAAAATCCTCTCGCTCAGCGACCCGTGGTTGACGCCCACCCGCATGGCCCGGTCATGGCGGAGGCAGGCCTCGATGACGGGCACGAAGCTCTCCTCGATCGCGCCCAGTTCCTCGGACCATTCCGCTGGATCGTAGGCAAGTTCTGCTCGGAGGGTGTCGATCTCCTCGGTTTCCCGTCCTCTCAGGTCGGCTTTGTCCCCCTGCCCGATCTCCTCAGAGCGCGTCCCATGGCGCTTGAACACGAACAGACCTGGGTTGACTCGGATCTCGTCGACATATTTCGCCGCCTCGACTGCTATTGCCGTGCCTTGATGGTGGACGTCCGCCGTCATCGGGACGACCCCGTACTGCTCCTTCACCTTCGAGGTGATCTCTTCGAGGCATTGAGCCTCGCCCAGGCTCGGCGTCGTGACCCTGACGATTTCCGATCCGGCCCGGTGAAGCCCGATGATCTGCTCGACGCACGCGTCGACGTTGCGAGTCTCCTCTGTGATCATGCTCTGGACGACCACCGGATGGTCCGAACCCATCGTCACGGATCCGATTCGGCAAGGACGGGTTTTGCGGCGAGGATAGGTTTGCTCGAAGCTCATGCCGGCTCTCCAACAAGGTCGCGAGTAGCAGCCTCAGCGAGAATGCTCGTCTGGGCTGCAAGTTGCCCGGCAATCCGGCGAAAGGCCTCGGCCTGGGTCCGCTCGGGGTGGGCGATGATAGACGGTACACCGCGGTCTGCAGCCTCACTGACCATCGGATCAAGTGGCACGCTTCCCAAGAACGCTGTGTCCAGGATCTCGGCCAAGGTGGCTCCGGGCATCCCCGCGAACACGCGTTGCTCAGAGCCACAGCCCTCGCAAACCATCGTCGCCATGTTCTCTACAACGCCGAGCACGGGCGCATTGAGCCGGCGGAACAGTTGGGCCGACTTGCCCGCAATGTTGGCGGCAACGTTATGCGGAGTGGCCACGATGACGACTCCGGCCAACGGCACGAGTTGAGCCAAGGACATCGGCGCGTCGCCCGTACCAGGCGGCAAATCAACGAGAAGGTAGTCAAGGTCGCCCCACATGACGTCTTCGAGCAGTTGTTTGACGGTTGCGGCAACCATCGGGCCGCGCCAAAGGACGGCTTGTCCGTCTTCGAGCAAGTTTCCGAGGGACATCGTCGCCACTCCGAACCGCTCGATCGGCATGATTTTGGAGTTCCGGGTCAGGGGCCGCTCCTCGGTCAGGCCCATCATCAGAGGGATGCTCGGGCCATAGACGTCGGCGTCCAAAATACCGACCTTGGCCCCCTGTTGAGCCAATGCGATGGCCAGGTTCACGGTGACGGTGCTCTTCCCCACGCCTCCTTTGCCACTGGCGATCGCTATGCATTGGCGGACGCCGGGAATCAGGTCTTGAGGTTCCGGATTGCGCTGCCGCACTTGGGCCGTCATCTCCACTTCGACCGACGCGACCCCGTCCATGGCCGCCACCAGGTCGTGGGCTTGTTCCTGAAGGAGGTCCTTGACCGGACAGGCGGGGGTAGTCAGTTCGATCTTGAACCGCACAATGTCGCCCGCGATCTCAATGTCTTTGACAAAGCCCAGGCTGACAATGTCTCGGTGGAGATCGGGATCTTGGACTGCGCGAAGGGTCTCGAGGATCGCTGCCTCGGTGACGGGCATGCCCTCATTATGTTACGGAGTCTGGAAACTCGGGCGGGAAGAAAATCCGGACCGGCGGACAGCGCTGGTGCCGTCTACGCCGGTCAAATCTTGACACCGGGTCGCTGGGGGGTCAGACGCCCATCGCGACCTGAAGGTCCTTACGGAGAAGGGCCCTCGCCCGGAACAGCCAGGATTTGACTGTGCCCTCCGGTTTGTTCAACGCGCTCGCGATCTCGTTGACGTCCATGTGGCGGTAGTGCCGCATGACAATGATCTCGCGATAGCGGTCAGGCAGCCTCGTGATCGCGCTCTGTACGGTCTCGCTGTCTTGACGGTCCTCGACGCCTCCTTCGACGTCAACGGTCTCGTCACAGAGGGAGTACTCGTGCTTTTCGATCGGTTCGGCTGTCCTTCTGCGGTCACGGATCTGATCGACACAACAGTTCGAGCAGATTCTCATGAGCCAGGGCAGGAAGGGGCGCGACGAGTCGAACGAGGCCAAAGCCTTGAAAGCTTTGACGAACGTCTCTTGGGTCGCGTCGTTGGCGTCCTCAGCGTCCCTCAGCATCCGGAGCGCGTGCGCCCGGACCGCTGGACGATAGTTCTCCACGAGGAGTTCCATCGCCGACCGTTCGCCACACTGCGCCCTTTCGACAAGATGCTGTTCCCAATTCGGAACTCGGGTTTCTGAAAATGTGCCTTGCACACCCCTACTATATGGCGAATTTCTGAGGTCTTAGGTCCGAAATCCTAAAGTTCTCGTCAAAAATGCTCCACAAGTCCTATTGCTGGGCTTTTGGTTTCAACCCTGTGGTTCTACCAGCCACTCGACCGAACATCCTCCTTATGTGGGCACGGAGGCTCTCTCACCAGCTCATGATGGCTGGGCCGATCGCATTGCTGATTGCGATCGGGGTCAACGGAAGGACTCCTCCCCCGATGATCGATGAAGTTCAGTTCGGGGCCGACGCCCACGCCAGGCTTCTGAAATTCGTGCGGCCCGTCGGGATCGTGGAAGACATCTGCACCAGGAGCAAGCCGCCGAGTTCCGCCCAATTGAAAGACGCCACTGAACAATGGATCGCGCTCCTGGACGAAAAGAAGCCGGTCACACCTGTCGATATCGATGTCCCTACGCAGAACACGGTGCTAGGCGAGATTTGTGACGCCAAGCAGTCGCTGATCTTCGCCCTTGAGCAAGAAGCGCGGAAGTCAAAGGATCCTGAGACCGCCTCTAGGCTGCTGACGCAGTCCCTCCTTGTGGCCGACGTGAACAAGTACTCCGATTTTGGGGCGGTCCAGCAGTTTGCCTTTATTCAAGCAAAGACCGCCGAGGAACTGAACCAACTCGCCCCCTTCCTGTCCGAACGGGCTCAAAGGGAAACGTTCGAGCAGCTCTCAAGGCTAGACACCAATCACGGCCGATTGCAGTCGATTGCAACCCACCTGAAGGAAATGCACAGTCTCAGCTTGAGCAAGCGTGGCCAAGCCGACGTCAGTATTGCCTTGGCGGACACCTATGGGCAGTTCGTTCAGGCGATGGGAGAACCCGGCCCTAACTCAGCGCAAGTGTTGCGGAACATCACCCAAGACAGGTCGACGCCGACGCCGCTCATCACGGCGAGCACGATGGCGAGGCTCGCCATGCGAGCCGAAGGGAAATACAAGTCCAGTCTGGAAGTCTTGAAGCAGTCGCTTCAGTTCGTCAAGAACAGCAAGTCGCCCCTGCGGTCGACCGTGAACGTGCCTTCTTTAGCCCGGGACTTCAAGGGATCGACGCCGTCAAGGGTCCAGCTGATCAGCGCACCGGTGTCGGTCGCCCCGAGCCTGACGGGCGTTCGATAGAGGTCAGCCATCGCTCGCGCGAGATCCTTCAGCGATCCCTTGCCGTCCCCAGCAACTCCCACTTCGGTGCCCGGCAGGGCGACCAAGGTCGTCTCCTGGTCAGACTCGATGCGAACGACGACCGCGTGAGGGCCATTGTTCGTCACCGGACTGTCAAGCCCGTTGCCGTCGAGCTGGAACTTGTCGACCAATCGGCCGGTGGCCTCTTCCTTGACCACCACGACCGAGTCGCTCGGAGCGTGCCTCAGCGTCAAAACGCCCTCACTGGCCGTTATTTGAAGCTTGGCGGAGGGGCTCGGCAAGCCCACGATGTCGCCCGTGTTGACGGTCGAATTGCCCTGGTTCTTGATCGCGAGGACCGTGCTGACGATCGCCAGACAAGCCGCCGCGCCGATCAGGCCGAGGCGCAGGTTCGACCAGCGTCCGGTCTTGGCATTGCGCGAAGTCTCAAAGATGCTCTTATCCACCCTCGCCATGATCTTCTCGTGAAGATCGAAGGGCACCTCAGCTTCACGAGAGGCGCCGCTCTCAAGGTTGGACATCAGTCCGTCGAACTCGCGATAGTCTCGCGCGAGGGACGGATCGTCTTCCAAGGCACGTGCCAGTGACTCGCGCAGCGAAGGGCTGAGCGAGTTCTCTCTGTACTCTGAGAAGAGTTCTCTTGCCTTGTCGACATTCATGGTTCTGCCTGCTTCGACTTCATCCCAGCTGGAAAAGTTCCACGTTGGTGGCGAGAAGGTCCCGAAGGGCCAGCCGAGCCCGGTTCAGCCGGCTCTTGACCGTGCCAAGGGGCAGATCCAGGGCCTCAGCGATCTCTTCGTAGGACAAGTTCTCCACGTGGTACATGATGAGCATCGACTTCTGGTAGTCGGGCATCTGGTCGAGGGCCTCCTGGACCGCGTGCTCCCGAGCGTTGCGCTCCATCTCCTCGCCGGGGCCGGCCGCAGAGTCCTCGATCTGCCTCTCGACCTCGCCCCCTTCCACCTGGACGCCCGTTTCAAGGCTTGTGTGGAACCGGCTCTTGTCCTTCTTCCGGTGGTCGAGGTAACAGTTCGTCAAAATCCGGTACAGCCAAGTGCCGAAAGCACTTTGACCCCGGAAGTTACCGATGGCGTTGTAGACCCTGACAAAGGCTTCCGAGACGATGTCGGCGGCCTCGTCGGAGTCGTGGGTCAATCGAAAGGCGTACTGGAAGGCTCGGGTCTCGTACTGGCGCACGAGGGCGTCGAATGCCGACCGGTCTCCTCCCTGGCATTGCCGAATGAGGACGGCGTCGTCGAAAGCCTGGCTCATGGACTGATCCGAGGCCTCCCTCGAAGTGCCGTCGCCTGCTCGATGGCAAGCTCTTCCTCGGTGCTCAAGTGGCGGTCGGGCTTGCCGTTCGTAAGCGACTTCCCGTAGACGCGGCACCCTTCTCGGCCGACCTGGCTGGTCAGGACAGCGCCGTTCCCTTCCTCATCGTAGATCGCTACCGCAAAGCTCTGGTTGCCGCCGACGTCGTCGAAGGCATCGTAATTGACGAGGCCCACATAGCGCTTGGCCGACCGGATCTTCTTCTCCAGCAGCTCGATCCTCTCGTGAGAGTCCCTCAGTTTGTCGACCAGCTCTTCTCTCTCTGCAAGGTGTCGCTCGAGGAGCGATTCCACGTTCCCGCCGTCCGATCCCTGCATCAGCCTCGCCCACTTGTCCCTCTGGGATTTGGCCCTCAAGGCGAGCATGGTGACGGTCACCACCAAGGCGAGCAACACCGCGATCGTCCCCAAGAGTGCGGCACCAGGCGAATGGTTCAGATTATCGAGGAGGACGTCCATAGTTCGAGGCTAGAAGAGCCGATACATGAAGTATAACCGTTGTGTTGAGTCCTGATCCTGTCGGTCAAAAACCTGGGAAGCGACGCATTCTCATGACCGGGTTCGGCGTGTTCCTCTTGGGCGTTTTCGGATTCGTCCTGTTCTTCTATGTCAACTTCAAGACCGTCGAGGTCAAGGGAGAATCCATGGAACCGACGTTCGAGTCCGGTCGTCGGCTTCTTATGAGCAACGCCTATTGGCTCGTTGGCCCTATCAGGATCGATGACATCGTCGTCATCAAGGTCGAGGACGGTGAGACGTTCATTAAGCGAGTCAAGGGCCTGCCAGGCGACGTCATCGACTTTATGAACACGCCCACGAGTTGGAAACTTGGCCGTGGCGAGTACAAGGTGCCCCAAGGGACCGTCTACGTGCTCGGCGACAATAGGCCGGTCTCCCAGGACAGCCGCGATCTTGGTCCGATCGACCGATCCGACATCTTGGGCAAGGTTGTCATCTATGGCCGGGAGTCCTGGCTGTACACGATTCTGAGCCTTTCCGTCCTTGGCGTCCTCGCCTCGGCGGTGGCGTCCTTCGTAGGCAACTCGGGCCGCCCGAAGGACTCGGCATGAAGTTCCCCTCTGGTCGCTACGGACGCCAGAGCCTGGAGTTCCACCCCGCGCCGTTTCGCGCGCCACTGAGGGCATTCGCAGCACTCGTCTTTCCTTGGTGCGAGGACAAGGTGCTCATTTGCAACATCGAGGACCGGGGCTGGTGCATTCCGAGCGGAAGAGTCGAACCCGACGAGAGCTCGCTCGAGGCTGCCGTCAGAGAAGCCCGCGAGGAGGCCGGCGCTATATTGCAAGACGTCCTATACCTCGGCTGTTACCGCATCACGGAGCGCGGCGAAGTCCGGTGGGCCGATGTCTACGCCGCCCGGGTCACCGACCTGGTCGACATTCCCGAGGGTTCGGAATCACTTGGCCGGCAAATGCTCTCGCCAAACGAGCTTCCCGAGATCTATCACCTCTGGAACCCGCTCACCGAGGCCGTCTTCAAGCACTCCCACGAGATCCTGAAGCGCCATGCGGCAGCATTGGGCCTCCTGAGGGACAAGGGAGCTTAGTCTTCGATCAAGCGGAGCTGTCCCGTCGTAACGGTTGCTAGTTGTCCAACGTCGGGTGGAGACTCGAAGGCCATCTTGGACAACCCCTCAGGTACTGGAATGGGGTACTGGCCGTTGAAGCACGCTAAACAGAAATCCGAGGTTGGGCGCCCTACCGCCCGCGCGGCCCCTTCAATGCTCAAATAACCGAGTGTCGTCGCCCCCAGGTGGCGCCTGATCTCCTCGATCGACATCCTCGCGGCGGCCAGCTCACCTTTCGAAGCCATGTCGATCCCATAGAAACACGGAAATTTGATCGGCGGGGCCGTGATCCGGACGTGGACCTCCGCCGCTCCGCAGTCATAAAGCAGCTTCACGATCTGGTTGGTCGTTGTGGCCCGCACAATCGAATCATCGACGAGGACGATCCGTCGCCCTTTGATCTGGCCCAGTAGCGGGGCTAGTTTCATTCGGACGCCCAGTTCGCGCATGCGCTGGTCAGGCTGGATGAAAGTCCGATGGATGTAGCGGCTCTTCATCATCGCTTCGTGGAACGGGATGCCGCTTTCTTTACTGTAACCGTGCGCGGCCGGGATACCGGAGTCCGGAACAGGGACGACCACGTCCGCTTCAACCGGGTGCTCGCGCGCAAGCTGTCTGCCCATGTTCTCGCGGGCGGTGTAAAGCTCCGTGTCGTACATAACGGAGTCAGGCCGGGAGAAGTAGATGAACTCGAAGAGACACATTGTCTCACGGCGCTTCGGGACAGCTTGAGCGAACCGCATTCCCTTCTCGTCGATGATGACGACCTCACCGGGGCCGATCTCGTGCTCGGCTTCCCCACCCACGGGGAAGAACGCGCAGCTTTCGCTCGCAACCATATAGCCATCGGCCACGCGGCCGGCCACCAATGGTCTCACGCCGTTCGGGTCGCGAAAGCCCATCACCATGGTGGGCGTGAGAACGGTGACGCTGTAAGCCCCTTCCAGGCGGCTCATGGTTGCCGCCACGGCGTTCTCAGGGCCCAGGTGCATGTTCCGTACAAGCAACCGCGCAATGACTTCACTGTCGGCGGTCGTGTTCAAGCGCTCTCCTTCTTCCTCGAGTTCGCTCCGCAGTTCGGCGGCGTTGATGAGGTTCCCGTTGTGGGCGACAGCGATCTCGCCGACGACGCTCGTGCAGTAGATCGGCTGCGCGTTCCGGAGCACGCTCGCGCCCGACGTGCTGTACCGCGTGTGGCCGACGGCCAAATGGCCGAGCAAGCCATGCAACTGCTCCTCGTTGAAGACTTGGCTGATGAGGCCCATACCTCGGTGCATGCGCACCGTGTGGCCGTCGCTGACGGCAATTCCAGCCGACTCTTGACCCCGATGCTGGAGGGCAAAGAGCGCGAAGAACGCAAGCCTCGCCGCCTGAGACTCGGGTGTATAGAGGCCCAAGACCCCGCACTCTTCCTTTGGCCGGTCAATGTGCCAGGAGTCGGGGTGGGTCATCGACCCTCAGTATATCTTGCCGTGGCTCACTTGCCCAGTTCCTCGCATCCCTCACGGGTAGTCTCGTAACATGCTTTACCGGTGGCTGATCGGCATCTACGGCGTCATCAACATCCTCGGGGGCGTCATGGCCTTCGTGATGCCCAACGTGAAGAGCATTTGGTCGCTGGTGGTCGGTGGCACAGCTGGCGCCCTCCTATTGGTCTTTGCCGCGATAGCCGGATCTAAGCCTGGCTTTGCCTTCCGGGCCGCCGCAGCCCTCGCCCTCGCCCTCGCTGCATTCTGGGTTTACAGGATCACCGAGGTGACCGCACAGGGCAAATCGCCGATGATGGCGGTTGGGAACCTTGCCCTCGCCGTGGTGGTCTTCGCGACGCTTGGTCTCGGTCACATGCTGGCAAAGAAGAAGACGGAGGCCTAGACTTTCACTCGAACAGCCTTGCCCGCACACTGGAGTTGCGTGCCCGTTCCCGCCGCATCGACCTTGAGGTAGGCACTCAGAAGAAAGCCCATGGTTGGGCTCTCAGCGGTCCGAACGACATGCCCGACCGTCTCCTCCCCAACTGTTACCGGGGCGCCCGGCTCCACGACCTCTAAACCTTCAAGCACTCTCCAGGCCCGGTTCGTGTGGCCACGGCTATGGAGCCGCATGAGGACTTCTTGACCGGTGTAGCATCCCTTTTCGTAGCTGACGTGCTCAGAGTCGAACGGTGGTGGAAACTCCGCCGGGAAGGCTCTTGCGTCGATGTCCACATTGGGCAAAGGCACTCCCTCCTCTAAACTCCTCACCAGGACCGTGCTCCAGCCGGCCGCAGGCATGTCAGGCTCGCCCGATAGGACGTCGAAGCCCTCTCCGCCGAGTCTCGGCGATGGGACGGCTTCACAGCCGACAACCGCTTTCTCAGCCAGGGGGCCCTGCACCGTGCAAGCGATGGGGCCGAGTTCCTCAAGCACGACGTCCTCAAGGATCACAAACCTCTCGACACGGTCTCGCAGAACGCTTCCTGCGTCCGTTACGAGCAGGAGTTCTTCGTTACGGGCCCAGATTCGCACGACGCCTTCAATCTGGCCGGTTGGCTTCACCACGCAGGCATCCAGCCACGGCATCTTGGCAACGAGCCGCACGTCGTTTGTGACTTGGCCCTGCAGCCATTCCGCGGCGTCAGCCCCCCGCAACGTGAATGCCTCCAGTCCTGGCCAGTAGATCTTTGCGGCAGAGTTGCGGAGTTCGTTGTATCCTTCCAAGTCCGGCATGGCCAAGGCCATTGTGCCGCCCGCCTGAGTTGATCATGGGTCCGTTGCTCGCACTCGCCGCCTTTGGAGCCGCCATCGGTCTTGGCGACCGCGAAATCCACGTTTTCGAACGCGCCGCCGCGAAGGAGATCAAGGGCAAGCTTCAGGGGCCCGACGCTCAAGTCAGGGTGCAGGTCGTGCCCGACCCGATTGGAGTCCTCTGGGGAGCCCTGGACTCAGCAACGATCGAAGCTCGCGACTTCAGCGTCGACGGACTTCCCCTCTTCACCGAGCCCGATCGATCGAAGGCGGGCCGCTGCGGCAAGCTCGTGATCGATCTCAAGGAGTTCGAGCTACGGGGCCTCAAGGTGGCCTCGCTGCACTCGGAGATTCCTGCCTGCCGATATGACCGTAGCTTAGCCTGGAAGAGCAAGACCTTCCGGCTCAGCAAGAGCGGCACCGGCCGTGGCACCGTCCGCATCCGGGAATCAGACTTGGCCGCCTTCATCCTGCACAAGTACCACGAGATCAAAGAGGTCAAGGTGAAGGTCTACAACGGGGTTGTCTGGGTCGAAGGTTACGGAGAGTTCCTCATCGTCAAGTCGAACTTCGTGGTCATTGCAGACCTGAAGGCGCTAGGCACCAAACTTGAGCTGTCCGACGCCAAGGTCTACTTCGACTGGCGCAAGGCGGACGCCCTCGCCACCAAGACCTTGCTCCAGACCCTCAACCCGGTCGTCGATTTCGACAAGGATCTTGGGCTCTACGACGCCGTCACGGTCGACCGCATCAAGTTGGAAGGCGGGATTCTGGAGGCTTCGGGAGTGACAAAGATCCCGACCAAGCCACTTACGGCCGCCATTTTCGATACTTCCAAAGCGTCCAGAACGCCTCCGGTGCGTCCGTCCACCGGATCTTCTTCCCTGCTTCCTTGGTTCTTGGTTCGTAGCTGATCGCAACCTCGTGGATCGGCTCCCCGAGCCGGATCGCCTTTGCTGTCACCTCAGGGCAGAACTCGAACCGCTGGCATTGGAGGTCCATCTCTTCGAGGAGGTCCCGCCGGATCGCCTTGTAGCAAGTCGCTTCGTCCGTGACTCTTCTTCCGAACAGAAGGGCGACCGCCCAGACCAAGAGCTTGTTCACGAGCTTGTTCGGGAGTGCCATCCCCTTTGGGAAGCCGTGAAGGAAGCGCGTACCGTAGACGACCCCGTATTGGCCCCTCACAATCGGCTCGACCAACTTAGCCAGCTCCTCGGGAGCGTATTCCAGATCGGCGTCTTGAATAACGACGACCTTGCCGATGGCGTAGGGCAAGCCCTTGCGAATCGAGGCACCCTTGCCGATCGAGGCTTCGTTACGAAGCACCACGACCTCGCCGGCGAGATCCGCCAGGATCGTCGGGGTCTTGTCCGTGCTTCCGTCATCGATAACGATGACTTGCTTCGACACAGGAACAGCCATCACGCGCTCGACGACTTCTCGGATCGTGTTCTCCTCGTTTTTTGCCGGGACAAGGATGGTGACGTCGGGCGTGCCGGTGTCAGGCATGGACAGGCGCATAGGATACCGGTGATCGTGGCTGGTAGCGCAGTACACTCGGTTCGACCGTGTACGACCTCGTCCTGAAGGGTGGAACCGTCGCCACCGCAACGCGAACCGAAGTGAGCGATGTCGGAATCGTTGAGGGCCGAATCGCGGCGCTCGGGAGCATTCGGCCCGATGAGGCGGGCGAGGTCGTGGACGTAACGGGCCTCCATATTCTCCCTGGCGTGATCGACAGCCAAGTCCACTTTAGAGAGCCTGGTCTGACGCACAAGGAGGACCTCGAGTCCGGTTCCCGCGCGGCAGTCATGGGCGGCGTCACCTCATTCTTCGACGAGCCGAACGTTGAGCCGACGACGACGACCCGCGCAGCGCTTGAAGACAAGATCGATGTC
Organism: Armatimonadota bacterium; assembly: GCA_018268375.1. Taxonomy (GTDB): domain Bacteria; phylum Armatimonadota; class Fimbriimonadia; order Fimbriimonadales; family Fimbriimonadaceae; genus JAEURO01. The sequence goes on from JAFDWS010000004.1 coordinate 61,083, forward strand.
GCCCGCGGCCGGATCTGGTGCAACGCGGCTTTCTGGGTCGGCGCATCAAACGACAACCTGGATGAACTTGCCGAACTTGAGATGTTGCCTGGCACACCAGGCGTCGGAGAAGTCTTTATGGGCAGTTCGACCGGCCCACTGCTTGTGGCGGACGATGCGTCGCTGCTCAAAGTCCTCCAGAACGGCACGCGACCGGTGGCGATCCATGCCGAGGATGAGTTTCGGTTACGCGAGCGCAAGGCCCTCCTCTCAGAACACCCCCATGTCCGAGAGCATCCCAATCTGCGCGACGTCGAGTCCTCCCGTCTAGCGACCGAGCGCGTTCTTCGTCTGAGCCGCCAAACAGGGAGGCGAGTCCACGTTCTTCATGTCTCGACAGCCGATGAGTTGCCCCTGCTGGCAAGGGCTAAGGAAGAGGGGCTCGGGACGACGTGCGAAGTCACGCCCCAGCACCTGTCGTTCACCGATGCCGACTACGAGAGCCTGGGGACGAAGATCCAGATGAACACCCCGATCCGCGACGCCACTCATCAAGCGTCACTTTGGAACGCGGTCAGAACCGGGCTGTTCGATGTCCTTGGGAGCGACCACGCCCCTCACACCAATGAGGAGAAGAGCCGACCTTATCCGGGTTCGCCGAGCGGGATTCCAGGTGTGCAAACGATGTTGCCCGTCATGCTCGACTGGGTCACAAAGGGTGCCTTGACGCTTTCCCGTTTGATCGAGATGACATCTCGAAACCCGGCTCGGATTTTCGGGGTGAGAGACCGGGGTTCGATCACGGTTGGACACTGGGCCGACATAGCGGTCGTCGACCTCGGCGCAACCTTTGAAGTCACTCAACGGTGGCTCCAATCCAAGTGCGCCTGGTCTCCGTTCGAGGGGCGCACTTTGCACGGCAAGCCAATCCACACGCTCGTGAATGGTAGCTTCGCGGTCCGAGACGGGCAACTGCTGGAGAGCGGCCTTGGTCGAATCGTCGATTTTGACTGGAAGTGAGCCTAGCGCTCACCTCTTAGGATGCGTTGGCGGACACGCTGGATCTCTTTCTGCAGTTCAGGCCCAGCCAAGGCTTCCTGCTCCGCCATATAGGGAAAAGCCGCGCGGCCCATCACGAGCAGGTCGCGCTCGGCCATCTTCCTCACGATCGGGTTAGGATCGAGGAGGAGCGTGCACTGACAAATAGGCCGAACGCCGGGCTGGACCGTGTCCTTCTCAACGATGTCCTGGACAACCCACTTCCCAACTTGTGTGCTCACGAAGGTCACTGTGACGACGAGAGCTCCCTTGTCGCCCGACCTCTCGACCACCGGAGCTTTGGCCACAGCGACGATCCTGTCCCCGTCCTTCTGTCCTGACGTGCGGTCGTACTCGTAGAGGAACTGGAAGAAGCCGTCTTGGCTGAACTCGCTTGAGGCCCGCGCGTAAGCCAGCGCGACTTCGCGCGCGGCCGAGACGCCGCTGGCAGACACCTTCTGGGCAAGGAAGTCCTTTCTCAGCGCCTCACGCTTGGTGAAGACGTGAACGGTGCAGGCACGATCGACCATGAAAACGTTCCGCTGTGCCATCGGCTTTGGGCCCGCTACGATGACTGGGTACTCGCGGTAGCGAAGCGAGTGGAACGTCAAGGGCACAAGTCTGAGCATGCACGCATCGTCAATCGGCAACGGGTTGACGATTTGGCCGCCTTGTTCGAGGTGCTTCGACATCCACTCGATGACGAGTTGGTTGTTGCGCTTCGCGCTGACGTTCTCTTGTGGCATCGCTAGGCTTCCTGCAAGGGCGATCGTAAGAATGGCGAGGTTCATACCTTTCTGACGTTTAGGATAGCGCGACCGCTGTAGGTTCGGGCCTGCGACGAGTGGCGGCAACCTGTACACTGCTGGCCATGAACATTGTTGTGGTCGGTGCCGGCCGCCAGGGCCCGGCGGCTGCATATGACCTTGCGACGCGGCAACCAGGGTCGAGGGTCACGGTCGCCGATTACGACCTGCAGGTGGCGCAGAAAACAGCACAAAACTTGAATTCACTCCAAAGCACGACCGAAGTTTTGGCGGCAGAGGTCGACGCGACGGACACCGGCCGTCTCGCCTCTTTCTTGACAGGCTACGATCTCGCTGTCGCGGCTGCTCCCTACCGGATCAACCCCAACATCTGCCATGCGGGGATTGAGGCGGGGTGCCACGTTGCGGACATGGGGGTCGACACTCCGGATGCTCGAGCGATCCACGCAAAATCCGAAAGGGCCAAGGAACAGGGGATTTGCATCGTCACCGACTGCGGCATCGCTCCGGGCTCGGTCAACATCCTCGCCATGGCGCTCCTGCAGCGCCAACCGGACACAACCAGCGTGCGACTCTATTGCGGAGGGCTGCCCACCCATGCCGGCCCACCTTTCTTCCATAAGGTCGAGTTCAGCGTCGAGAGTTTGTTAGGCGAGTATGTTGACGAAGTCGACTCGCTACGCAATGGACAGATTGTGCGATCGCAGCCGCTTGAAGACCTTGAGACGCTCGAGTTCGCTGGGGTCGGAATCTTGGAAGCGGCGACGACCTCGGGCGGCACAGGCACAGCCCCTTACGCCCTCCAGGGCCAGCTCGACACCTACGAGTACAAGACCCTGCGGTACCCGGGCCATTGGAGCGCCATGCGCTTCCTGCGCGACGCCGGGTTCTGGGAAGGCGAGGCGCTCAAGACCACGTTGGAAATCATGGAGCGGCATATGGTCGATCCCGCTGCCAAGGACATCGTCGTCGCGCGCGTGGAAGCGTCAGGCCCGTCTGGCACGTCAGGCTATGACCTGATCGACCGCCACGACCCGGGCACCGGCTTCACCGCGATGCAACGGACGACAGGATTTTCGACTGCGATCGTTGCCGCCCAAATCCTTTATGGCTCCATCGAGCCCGGCTGCAAAGGATGCGAGGAAGCGACGGAACCGTTGTCCTTCATCCAGGCGCTCCGAGACCGCGGAATCGAAGTCCGAGAGACCCAGCGCGGAGTTGAAGAATTCTCACATACCGGCACTCTCACCACGCCCGGCGCGTCAAACATCTCATGAGCTGGCTCACAGGCGTCGCCTTGCTTGTCGCATCGGTCCAGACACCGACGGTGACCTCACACGAGAACGATCTGTTCAAGAAGAACATTGGTCTCTACTTGACGCGTGACTCATGGAACGACTCGCTCGCGTACCTGCATGGCCACTTTATGATGGTTCCGTTGCATGCAGCGATGCTGATGGACCAGAAAGATTGGCAAGCACAGTTCGAAGCGCAGTTCAATCGGCTTGTCAACGTTCCGCACGACAAGCTTTGTAAGAACCCGCTTTCGCGTCTGCAGTACCTCTATGTCGGCACCCGCTATTTGGCGCTGAGCGCTAAGACCGGGCACAAGGCGGACGTCCAGGACAAGCTCAACACCTACCTCACCGACGAGATCGTCGACCGGTGGTTGAACCAGGACGCCATCGCGTTCGACCATGCGCCTTTCCACGGAGTGAAGGAGCGGATCGAACACAAGCTGACCCTCGTCAATCCCGCCAAGTCTTACTTCAGCGCCATCACGGACGAGGAGATGTTCCTCTTCGCCGAGGCAGCCGACTTACTTACCTATGAGAAGAAGACCGGCACTCGCAATCCAGAGCACGGCGAGCTTCAAGACATCATGCGGACTGCGGGAGACGTCATCAGGTCGCGAACAAAGTGGACGAGCAAGGGAGGCTGGTTGTTCGACGTCGGACAATGGACCGACCACCCCGACCTGCTCTATGCGGGCAACGCCGAGATCATGCCCGGTATGTCACAGAGAAAGGTCAACGACATCACGATGGACACGTCGCACTTTCACCGGTTCGCCCTGTTCGTCGTCTCACTGCGCGATGCGTACGAGCCCGGCAGCGCCGACTATAAGTTCTACGACAAGATCCGAGCGGGCCTTGCGAAGCAGATGGACGATGTCGTCCTTCAGAAGCCGAGTGGTGACTTCAAGGGATATCGCCTGACGAACTTCATGAGCGGCCAAAACGGCGTTTACCGGTTTGGATCCGCCGACGACATCGGTAAGGACAAGGGATATGGCCCCTACGAGCTTTCCGGCACGTTCTTGCTGGGTTGGTGGTCGTTCCTCGGCGACGCCAAGATCGACGCAGCCTACGACGACATCTCCAAGTCGTTCCCGCTCGGTGAGGACATTTTGATGGTCTACCAAGGGCCGGTGTACAAAGCGCCGCCTCGCACGGAGAAGAGCTGGTACGAAAATGGGCTCGCCGAGCTCTTTACGAGCCTCGGTGCAAAGATGCCCCCTTTCTGAAGGCGCCCCCTTCGAAGGCGGTGTCCACGAAGGCGAAGGCGAAACAGCCGGTTAAGAAAACCCTAGCGAAGAAAAGGAAGAAGCGGCGTTAGACTCTGAAGGATGAAACGCTTCTTTGCTCTTTCCGTGCTGTTGCCTTTCTTCTCGGTCGCTCTCTGCCAGCACATGATGCCCGGTCTGAACGGGAAGATCGTCTTGTTGGCGATGCTCGAGGTCAAGAAGGAGCTGAAGCTGACTAAGCAGCAGGAGGATCAAATCCGGGAGATTCAGCAAAAGGCTCAAAAGGATCCCACCGGATTTGGCATGCCGGACATGCACTACATGCTGAAGCCAATCGACGTCAAGGTCGTCGAGGTGCTTGACGAGGGCCAGCGCGCCAGGCTCCAAGAACTCTGGCTCCAGGACAACGGCCCGCTCGCCATCAGTGAGCCATCGGTTGCGGCAACGCTCGAATTGGACGAGGCGACGACAGGCAAGGTCAAGGAGATCGGCAAAGAGTTCGACCGGGCCAGTATGGATTTGCTCATGGCCGTCCAGCGTACGCACAAGATGGACAAGCCCGCAATGGAGAAGCTCCAAAAGGACACGAACGACAAAATCCTGGCATTGCTCTCCGAAGGCCAGCTCAAGAAATGGCAGGAAATGCTTGGCAAGCCCTTCAAGTTCCCGAAGGTCGGGCGCTAATCACAGGGAAACGGGCTGACCTGTCGTCGCGCTCTCAATTGCTGCCTGTGCCACCGCAACGGCCAACATGCCTTCCTCCGCGGTGACAGCGGGTTCGCTTTCGCCGCTCACAGCTTTGAGGAACGCAGTCAGTTGTCGGAAATAAGGATCGTCCCCTGACGCGTAATTGTTCTCCGTCGCTCCGCCGCTGACGCGGAGGGTGGAATTGACACGCGAATCGTACTCAACTGCCCCACCGCTGCCCATTGCCTCGATGGTCACGCGGAAGCCGCCTGGATCCATCCAGGTGGACTCGACATGGGCGACGCACCCGCTCTCGTACGTGATTGTCGTGAGGGCGTAGTCGCCCCGAAACTCCGTCCCTTCGACCGTGTTTCCCAACCTCACGGACCGTGAGCAAACGAGCTTGGGAGTTCCCAGAGTCCAATTGAGCCAGTCGAACTCGTGCACCGCCAAGTCAAGGAGGATGCCCCCGGACTTCTCGATATCGAGGAACCAATCGGCTTTTGGAGCACCGCCCCCTCGGCGCAAGCGCACTGAAGCTGGCTCGCCGATCTCTCCGTTTGCGATGACCCGGTGCGCAGCCTGAAACTCGGGAAAGAAACGGACGACATGGGCGGGCACGAGCATTGTGCGGTTTGCCCTCGAGGAGTCGATCATCGCTTGGCACTCCTCGACTGTTCGGGCCATCGGCTTTTCGACCAAGGTCGGCTTCTGAGAGTCCATCGCCCGCAGAACCACGTCCATGTGGACAGTCGTCGGCAAGCAGACGTCCACCGCGTCCACTGCTCCGAAGAGGTCAGTCAAACTGGTGGCGCGAAGCGCGCCGCGCTGTTCGACAAAACTGTCTAGCCGCTCGGTGTCGATATCGAACGCCCAGACCTCGACACCGTCCATTTGGGCGTATTTGTTCGCATGGACCCCGCCCATCCCGCCACAGCCCACGATTCCGACCCTCATGACCGGGATGTTACTTGGACTCCTTCGGCTTTGTCTGGAACAGCCAGCGGAGCGCGTCGGCCATGACCGCACGCCCCTGCTTGTCGCTGTGCCCGCCTTTGCCCCAAACCGTCATCAATTCGTAGCCCTTGAATTGGAGCGCTTTGGCCATCTGCTGGTTAGAGAGCCACCAGTTCCCGTGCTCGTTGTCGAGGTCGTTCTCGCCGTCTTGGAGGAACACACGAATGAGCTTTTTCTCGGTCTTTCGGATCAAAGCAGGATAGTTGTGGCCGCCTTCCCGCTTGGACTCGCCGGAAGCGATGTTGGTGAAGCTACCGATCCAGGACATCACGAGCCCGAACTTGTCTGGCCGATGCCAGGCGACGGTGAAGGAGCAAATGCCGCCTGAACTCAAACCTGCCGCGCAGCGCCGCATCGGGTCATGCGTGATCTTGTACTTCGCCTCCACCAGCGGCAGGAGTTCATCAAGCAAGAAGCGAGAGTAGGCGTCGCTCAGCGTGTCGTACTCGCGCGAGCGGTCGGACTTGCCGTCTGTGAAGGTGCCTGGAGTAACGAACACGGCGACCGTTTGAGGAAGGTCGCCTTGCGCGACCAAGTTGTCGAAGAAAACCGGGGCATAGGAGTGCGACCATTGTCCATCCTGAAACACGACGAGGTTGGACTCCTTGGCCGGATCCAGGTTCGCCGACGTGTAAACCCACCAGTCATGCCAAGTACCGCCAAAGACCTGGCTGGTGAGCCGAGGCTGTTGCTCCATTCGACCCTTGGGCACGCCCGGCTGCTCGACGGCCTCTTTTGGGACAGGGTAGTTCTCTTCGGCTTGCCCCTTGTTCTGGTCGGTCAGCAGAAGCAAAATAGCGGCGCTCAACATCGTGCGTATTCTACGCAGGGAGCCTGGTAACCTTGCGCGGTCGAGGATGGAACATGGTTCAACTGACAGGATGGAATCGAGCTGCTTTGGGCGTCGTGGTCTTGGGAGCAGCGATGGCCGTTAGCGCCAAAGAGAAGAGCTTTGCAGAAGACGTTGCTTTCCTGAAGAAGCACACGAACGCGACCGTGCTGAAAGGCGAGGGCGGGGCGGCCGTCGTGGTCATTCCGCAATACCAGTGCCGCGTCATGACCAGCACTGCTGACGCCGCGTCCGGTGAAGGCGCAGGATGGATCAACTACAAACTGATCCAAACGGGCAAGACGGTGCCACACATCAACGTGTTCGGCGGTGAGGACAGGTTCTGGCTCGGCCCCGAGGGCGGCCAGTTCTCGATCTTCTTCAAGAACTTGAGCGTTTTCGACCTGGCCCACTGGCAGACTCCGGCACCGATCGATACGGACGCCTACAAGGTCGTGAACAAGACGACGGACAGCATCACGTGCTCGCACCAGTTCCGACTCGTCAACTATTCCGGATCTCTCTTCCAGATCAACGTGAACCGCCAAGTCAAGGTCATGTCCATGCAGGACGCGCGCACGGCGCTCGGTATCGGCGACATGCCCGGCATCAAATACGTCGGTTTCCAAACAAAGAACACGGTCACGAACGTGGGCTCGACGATGTGGGACAAATTGAGCGGAATGCTCTCGATCTGGATCCTCGGCATGTACAAGCCCAGCGACCAGACGACAGTCATCGCCCCCTACAACACAGCGGGCTCGGGCAACATCGTCAACGACACGTACTTTGGAAAAGTCCCCGCAAACCGCCTCAAGGTCCAGGACGGTCTCGTCCTCTTCAGTGGGGACGGCAAGATGCGGACCAAGATCGGCCTGCCGCCATCGCGCGCCAAGGACGTTGTCGGCAGCTACGACGCTTCACGCAACATGCTGACGATCGTCAAGTACACGTTTGACGCGAGCGCGAGCGACTACGTCAATTCGATGTGGGAGCTTCAGGACAATCCGTTCGGTGGTGACGTTGTCAACAGCTATAACGACGGCCCGCCGAGCCCAGGTGCCAAGCCGCTTGGCCCGTTTTATGAACTGGAGACCTCGTCACCCGCGATGAACTTGGGGCCTGGAGGTTCGCACACTCACTACAGCCAGACCTTCCACTTCTCCGGTCCCCGCGAAGAGCTCGACAAGATCAGCAAGAAGGTGCTGGGCGCCGAGCTCGACATGGTCGCGACCACCTTTAAGTAAGTCCGCACCAACCCATTCAGGCCCGGCTCGCTCCTTTGGCGGGCCGGGCCGCTTCTTGCTTCCGCCCACCAACCTCTGGTTGACGTCTCTCGGCAATGGCACCGCAGACATTGGATGCGAAACATGACCGCTTGGTTCCGCTCCCACCCCCTTATAAGAATGGAATGAGAATGCAGGTTCAAAACGACCCCTCCGGCAATTGACCGCGTTCCCAAATCCAAAACCTGAACGGCCATAATCCCCTCATGAGCCCGCTCTTGTTGATTGCCGCAGTCCAGAGCCAAGACCGGGTGCGCTCTGTGGTCGGCGACCTTCGCATCGAGCCGGCCTTTCACTCCAAGGTCTTAGGCAACGACCGACCGATCCGCGTCTGGCTCCCGCCGAGCTACGGATCAAGTCCGTCTCGCCGCTACCCGGTGCTCTACATGCACGACGGCCAGAACGTCTTCGACGGCATGACGAGCTACCTCCCGAACATCGAATGGAGGGTCGACGAGACCGGCACGGCACTCATGCAGTCACGTCTCGTAGACGAGCTGATCATCGTCGGCATCGACAACGCGGGCATGGCTCGCGCGGACGAGTACCTCCCGACCCGGCTCAAGCGTGATGACGGAGGGGCCTGGGGCGGCAATGCTGACAAGTACCTGCGCTTCGTCACCGATGAGGTCATGCCCTGGGTGGACAAGACGTATCGAACCAAGAAGGGGCCCGCGAACACCGGCCTGTGCGGCTCCTCGTTTGGCGGCGTCGTCACCCTCTACATGGGGCTTCAGCGACCGGACGTGTTCGGCCGCATCGCCGTCGTTTCTCCCAGCCTTTGGTGGGACGACCAACTCATGACCAAACGCGTTGCGGAGCTGCCCAAGAAGCTCCCACTTCGCATTTGGATCGACATGGGCACGAAGGAAGGCGCCGACTCAGTGGACCAACTGAAGCGAATGGAAGGGACTCTTCAGAAGAAGGGGTGGACTTTGGGCAAAGACCTGGCATGTTACGTGGATACCGGTGCGGTGCACAACGAGGACGCATGGGCCAAGCGGATGGGAATGATCCTCGAGTTCCTCTTTCCGGCAAAGGGCTAACGGTGCCAAGGCTCGACCCTGAGCTAAGGCTAGATCAGCTCGGCCCCCTTCTCGCCCCGCCGGTTGCGGCTGGCGCCGGCCAACAAACCTACCAGGAGCGCTGTGCCCACCAGGCTGGGCTCCGGCACCGCAACCAACAGGTACTTTGCGTTCGGCAACGCCCCGATATCGGAAAAGGACTGCATGTTATTGAAAAGCCCGAATCCACCGCCAGGGTTGACGAAGTAAGCGTTGTTGGTCAGTCCTCCGTACCCGTAGCCCGCGCCGAGCACACCAATCTCGCCCGAAGAACCATAGTCTCCGATTCCTTGAACACCGAACCAGCCGTTGAGTGGTGCAGCGAGCGATAGTCCGTCAAAGGTCACTCGGGCTGTCCATGGGCCAAATCCCTGAGGATCCTGGATGAAAGAGTTGGCAGTCACATCGATCCGATCCGCCGCGACGTTATCTCTGACGTCCGTGAGGCTGGCATAGGTGGAGAGCCGGTAAAGACGGCCACCCGCATCCCACTGCGAAAACGTCGTATACGGGGAATTGAAGAGTGCCATCTCAGCCTGGGCCAAGATGATCCGACCGCCACCCGTGTAGTCATCGACAGCGGATGACGAAAACGTCGGAAAGTCACCGAAGACTTGGGAAAGGACTGCGATGTCGGATTTTCGCGTCCCATTGATATGATCCATCAGCGTGTACTGCGCTGAGGCGCCGGCCGCAATGAGCCAAAGCACGATAACCGAAGTTGCTTTACTGTTCAATTCCCGCCTCTCGATTCGGAGCAACATTCTCGAACTAAGTTAGGATACAGGAGATCGCCCGCCCCGCTTCTCAACATGCCCAATTAGCCGCTGTCTTGATTAGAACAGGGGCACGTCGCGGCAGGCGCGATTGGAAACACAGTCACACCTAGTATTACCGCGGGCCAACAGCGGTTTTGGCATGCACTCCGTTTTTTACCAGCTCCTCGGGCCGACTGGCCCGACGACACAAAACTGGCCCCCCATAATCCAGTCATGCCCCCGGCTGAAGGCGTCCGCAACTACCTCGTCACTGGCATCGAAGGCACACCCGCGGTCCTGAAATCCCTCTTCGCAGACTGGCGCGAAGACGATGCCCGCTGGGACGAGCGCCCGGATCCCGAGCGCTTCACGATGCGCGAGATGATCGCCCACGTCGCCGATTGGGACCCCATTTTTCTCCAGCGGGTCAGCCGGCTTCGCTCCGAGGACAACCCAATGCTTGAAAGCGTCGATGAGGGCGAACTGGCGAAGGAGCGCGACTATGCGAGTCAGTCGCCGACGCAGAACCTAAGACGACTTGAGGGGAGCCGTCCGGAACTCGTCGCCCTCCTGCGGTCGATGAGCGAAAGCGAGTGGGACAGGGTCGGCCACAGGGGCGGCATCGGCGATGTGACTATGTTCGACCTTGTCGTCACCATCCTGGGGCATGACGGCTACCACACTAAACAGGCAGCTGAAAACGTCAAAGGGCGCTGAGCGAAACGCTCAACACCCAATTGACGGTCAGGAGACAGGCTTACTGAGGATCCACTTCCCAGGTCATCTTGTCGATGCCGATCGTCCAAGATTTCTGGGAGATCGGTCCGAAGTGCGAGACCCAATACCGGAGCCTCATTTCTCCGGTGTCGGACTTTGCGAACCTCCAACAAGTCGGGATATCGAGGGTCAAAGTCGAATCGGTCTTGGTGATCTCGCGCTGGTCCAAAGGCACCCAGGTGTTGGTCTGCCACTCGAACATGTCAACGTATTGGACAAGGCCGGACGCGTTTGTGCTCGTCTCAAGCGTGAGGATCAATCGCTGGGGGTTGGGCGTGCTACAAAGCGTGGCGAATTCAAGGTTGACCGGCGTGTCGTAGGGTGAAAGTTTCGGGCCGCCTTTCACGACGAGGCGGTTGTCGTCGCTATCGAAGAGACTGGCGAGACTGCCGCTGACGACTTGCCCACGGACCACCGTGAGCTGTTGCGGAAAGACGACGGTCGCGAGCGCCACAACGGCGGATGCAGCAAGAGCAAAGAGAAGGGTTAGTTTCCTCATAGAAGAGTGTTTCCTCACGCTATGGGAATGGACTCACCCTCCATAGGGTTCCCGGCATGGGACCGCCCTCCCGGCAAAGACACTAGGCCGCATTCGGCGTGCGTCGCGATAGAATGACCGATGAGGTCCCCATGCTCTCGCTCGTCCTTGCCGCCGTTCTCGTCGCTTCCCAACCCGTCGTAAAGGGTGCGGCACTTTCTCCCGCTGAATCCAAAGTGCCGGGCGCGCTCGCCGTCGCCTCCGTTCCCGGCTCGGGGGCCAGCGAGGCTCGGATCCAAGACGAGCCACCTCAGATGCCGGGGTGGCCGGTCACGACGGGACGCCATCCGAACTTCGTGCCGACCCGGGGCGCAACGTTCGCTGATCTCGACGGTGACGGAACGCCAGAGATCCTGCTCCCTTGCACCCTCGGACAGTTGTACGCGTGGAAGCTGGACGGATCGCTTGTTCCTGGCTTCCCCGTCAGCACGGTCGGGTTTCCACAGTATCCGCCGACGGTCGCTGACCTGGACGGGGACGGCCAGGTCGAAATCGTCCAAACCACTCGCGGTTTCACGAACGGCGGTCGGCTCTACGTGTTCAACAAGAACGGTCAAGTCTTGAGCGGTTGGCCGAAGAACATCAATAACAACAACATCGAATACTGCGCCACCTTGGCTGACCTCGACAACGACGGCAAGCTCGAGATCATCGCCGGAGAGCGCGCTTATCCAATCGGACGGCTGCACGTCTTTGAGAAAGACGGCACCGAATGGGGCGGCAACTGGCCCGTCACCATCGATCATGTGCCGACGATGACCGCCTCGGTCGGCGACGTCGATGGCGACGGCAACAAGGAGGTCTTCTACTGCTCCTACAATTCCATGTACCTCATCCGGCGAGACGGCACCATCATGCCAGGCTGGCCGAAGCAAATCCCGAACGCGAACTTTAGCTACCAGTCGGCAGCCCTCGCTGATCTCGACAACGACGGCAAGCTTGAGATCGTCGTCGGGGCCCACAACACGGGAGCCGGATGCTATGTCTATCGATATGACGGCACTCTCATGCCGGGCTGGCCAAAGCTGTTCCAGACTTGGAGCTACTGCCCTCCCACTGTGACCGACCTTGAAGGTGACGGCAGCCTGGAGATCCTCGACGGCCAAGCCGGGTACGTGAGCGGGCCAAGCAACGGCTTTTGGGTCTGGAACACGCAAGGCCAGGCCAAGAGCGGCTTCCCCTTCGTCATCGACCACGGAGGAGGGTGCGAAGGGCCCCTCAACGTCGCAGACGTGGACGGCGACGGGATTCAAGAGATCTTCGCCGACCACAACGAGATGGTCAACAACCAAGGGTATTTGTACGGTTTGACCTCCACCGGGCAGAACCTGCCGGGTTTCCCGCTCCGCACCAACGGCTTCACATACATGAACGGGGCCACGATTGGTGACCTTGACAACGACGGCGACTACGAGTTGGGGGTCGTCGCATACAACGACACGACGGTGACTCTCTACTTGTACACCCTGCCTTGGCACTATCAGAAGTCGGGCTTGGAGTGGCCGACCTATCACGCCCGCAATGTCCGCGGGGGTTTGTTCTCCCCGGCCAAGACTCTCGTGCCGACCGCTTACCGGGTCGCCCGAGGCAACCAGACAGGAGGTAATTTGGGCAGCCTCGCCTCTGTCGACAACGACGAGTTGACGGTCAAGAACGGATTGACGCTCTTCCCTGGAGAACATCCGATCAACGTCGAATTCGACTCCACGTCGCCGCTCCTTGCTCCTGGCACTATGGAAGCGAACTTGACCTTCAGGGCCAGTACAGGAGGGCTTGCGTACACGATGGAGTTCTTCGACTTTGCGGCGAACGCCTGGGATAGCACTGATGCCAAGACGGGCGCCGCTCCGACGGCCAAAGCGACCGTGACGATGACGGGAACCAACGTCGCCCGATACGTTCAGACGGGCACCGGCCTGGTCCGCTATCGCGTCAAGGTCAAGTTTCCGAACCTCGCACTCACCAATAACTACTCGATCAGCATTGATGCGGCACGTTGGAAGGTGGGCGGGTAGCGGGGACGTCCCCAAGAATCTTGTGACGAGTCTGTGACGGTGGGTTTCCCATCATTCTTACGCGGGCACTGGTCCGCTGGAGAAGATGATGAAACTCATGAAAATGCTTGCCACATCTGTGGCACTTTCCGCGTCTGCGGCGGGGTTTGCTGGTCAAGCCGACGTCGTGTGGCACAATTTCCTTGCCGGTCAAGACGCGGACCTTGCTCAATCCGTGACGATGCCAAACGGAGACATCGTCATGGTCGGCAGCAAGCAAGCCATTAACCGCGACCTCTGGATTGTCCGGATGACCCAGTCCGGGACAACGGTTTGGTCCCGAACCTATCCGAAGCCTGGCGCGCCCGGCGACGTGTTCCCCGTGAGGGCGGCGCTCGCGACAAACGGCAACGTCTACGTCGCCAGTGAGGTCTCCGGCAACGCGACGATCAGCGACTTCTATTTCCTCGCGGTCGACGGAGCCGGAAACTTCGTAGTGGACCGCACGGTGGATGAGTATCCGAACGACCAGGTCTCCGACATGGAGATCGGATCCCAAGGGAACGTCCTTTTCACGGGAGACGGCCTCTCTACAGACCAGCCGATCGTCGTGAAGATGGATCCCAATTTTGGGACACTTTGGACGTACTACTTCGGCGACCCCGCCGCAACGATCGGACAGGGTTCCACGGACCTCGATGTCAACGCGGCCGGCCAGGTTCTGGTCGCAGGGCTCATCCAGAACGGCACTCAGGGTGACGTGGCCCTGGATCTCTTGGACTCCAACGGGCTTCCGATCTTCCAAAAGACCATTGGCTCGCCGAACGACAATGACGGCGACCCGAGCGTTGTGCTCGATCCCTTCGGAAACGCGTACCTGGCCTATGTCCGATCCGTCTATACGGTCAATGCCCTAGGCCGGGTCTCAAAGTTTGATGTGGCTGGCGCGTTTCAGTGGAACTACGACACGCCGCTCGCCGACTTCGTCAGGATTGGCCAGGCACCAAACGGTGACATCCTCTTTGCCGCTTCCCAGGACGATGCACCGTTCAACACCACCGTCTCAAGATTGACGACGGCTGGCGGGCTCGTGTGGTCGAACGTGGTGACGACTCCCAATCTTGATCGCAACCTGCTCGACAACATGGCGGTTAGCGCCGATGGGATCATCACGACCTTGTCTCATGTCAGCATCCTAGGAAAGGTCGGCGCCGATTGGTTGGTTTGCCAGCTCGATCCGGCAGGAAACGAACTGTACCAGTGGAGATTCGACTCTGGGCCCGGCTTCTACGACATCCCAGGCGACATCGAGACACTCGCGGGAGGCGGCGTCATCGTGTGCGGCAGGGGAGACTCTGCCGGGGGAACCGTCGCCCACGCCTATCGACTCCAGGCTGTTTACAACCTCTTCCCGGACACTGCCACAGTCCGATTGGGTCGCCTCAACGCCGGCAAATTGAACTCGCTGACCAGGGACGACAACGATTACTATCAGGTCTGCAAGTTCATCGTTCCGAACAACACGGTGCCGCCTATCAATGTGGAGTTCGAAGCGACTGTTCCAGCTAACTTCCCCGTCGGCGGCATCAACTTCGGCACGCTTGCCAAGGCCAACACGGTGGGACTGACCCAAGACGCTGAGCTCTTCAATTGGACGACCAGTGCTTGGGAGTCGTCGACCCAGACAGCCCTCGGCTTGACCGAAGTCGTGACGACCATTGTCGGAACACCGGCAAGCCATGTCCTGGCTGGCACGGGCCGCGTTAAGGCGCGTGCTCGGGTGCGCGCAACAGGCCCGACGAGCGTTGCCACTTGGTGCGTCTCCTACGACCAAGTCGGTTGGCGCCTGACTCCCTGACACCGGTGACATCAGTGCCGCAGTTCACATCCGGGCTGCGGCACGTTCCCTTCCTTTGCGGCGCATAATCGGCCATGGCCAAGTGGACGCCGCTCCGCCGATTCTCTGGAGAACACCTTCAGGAGTTAATGATGCCCATTGGGGGCATTGGAACGGGTTTCTTCGGCATTGACGGCCGAGGCCGCCTCACCGACTGGCAACTCATGGGACGTCCTCACCTGGGATGGCGCCCGATGTACGCCCACCTCGCGCTTTGGGGCAAAGCTGCCCACGGGGCCAGTTTGTCGCCGTTCCTGAGGATTATCGAGTCCGACCTGTCCTCAGGACGTCAAGGGGGTAGCGGCCAGCCAGAGATCCTCGCCGGCGTTCCCAGGTTCAGAGACGCCAGCTTCGACGCCGCCTACCCATTTGGCCGGATCAACCTGTCGGACCCCAAGACACCGATCACGGCCAGTATCGAGGCGTTCAACCCATTGATCCCCCATGCGACACACGATTCGAGCCTTCCCTTTGGGCTTTTGACGGTCTCGTTGACGAATCGGTCGGAATCTCCCCTGGAGGCTTCGCTCAGCTACCTCGGCACCAATTTCATCGGGTGCGACGGCTTTGCTTTCGACCTGAAGGACAACGTCACCGAACTTTGCGAAGTGGCGGGCTGGAAAGGCATGAAGTGGTGGAAGGCTCGCAGCGACCAGAACCCGAGGAACGGCACGATGTGCGTCCTTTGCGACACTCAGGACGTCCGAGTGGCGCGCTCCTGGAAGTTTGCGGACCGTCCCTGGAACGGCGAGTTCCTCGGGATCATGGACGAACTCCTCGAGAAGGGCTTCATTGAGGACGCTATGCCGGGGAAGCCGTGCCCTCCCAGTCCTAAGGACACATGGGACAGCAGCATCCATGCCCTCTTCGAACTTGCGCCAAAAGAGACGCGAAGAATCCGCCTCCTCATCGCATGGCATTTCCCTTGGCGGAACATGAAAGAGTACGGCTGGGATTGGCGGGGAGACGAAGCAGGCCTCGTCAAGAACCACTACGCTGTAAAGTTTGGGGACGCAGAAGACGTCGCACGGCAATCGCTGCCGAGACTCGAAGACCTCCAAGCAAGGACGGCCACGTTCACCAATTCCGTGGTCAACCGCAACGCACCCGAGCCGCTCAAGGAAGCTGCTCTCTTCAACCTGGCGACGCTGAACACCCATACATGCTTCCGCATCGAGGACGGAACGTTCATGGCAAGCGAAGGCTGCGGCGACAACAACGGCTGCTGCTTCGGGTCGTGCACCCACGTTTGGAACTATGAGGAGGCGACCGTCAACCTCTTCCCCGTCCTCCACCGCAGCATGGTGGAAAGCCACTTGCAGCGCGGTATGACGCCCATCGGAGCCGAGCGCTTCCGTCTTTGCATCCCCATTGCTCAGCAAGGCTTCAATGGAGCGGCTGCCGACGGGCAGATGGGCCTGATCGTGCGAGTCTACGAGCAGTACCTGCACGATCGTGACCTTGAATGGCTCAAAGCCAACTATCCGGTTGCAAAAAGGATGCTCGAGTACGCCTGGGTGCAAGGCGGGTGGGACGCAGACAAAGATGGAGTCATGGAGGGCTGTCAGCACAACACGTACGACGTCGAGTTCTTTGGCCCGAACCCGATGTGCACCAGCTACTACCATGCAGCACTGGCCGCAGTCGCAGCGATGGCGAGGCTGGTCGGAGAGCCAGACTTTGCCTCAGAACTCGATGCCCTCCGCGAACGCGGACGTGCCTGGGTCGACGAGCACCTCTATAACGGCGAATATTACGAACAAAAGATGCGCTCGTTCGAGGGACAGCCGGCAGAATTCAGCTCGCTCGGGCACGAATGGGACAAGGCTGATCCGCCGTTCCAGATCGGGCGTGGGTGCCTTGTCGACCAGCTCGTCGGCCAGTACAAGGCCAATCGCGTCGGGCTCGGTGACCTCTTCGACACCTATCACATCAAGCACGCTGTGAAGTCAGTCCATACCCACAATTTCAAGCGGGACTTCCGCGACCATTACAACAACATGCGAACGTTTGCGACCGCCGACGAGCAAGGCACGCTGATCGCCTCGTATCCCCACGGCGGGCGGCCGGCAGTCCCGTTTCCCTACTGGGGCGAGTGCATGACGGGCTTTGAGTACCAAGCCGCAGTGCTCTGTCTAGACTACGGTTTCAAGCAGGAGGGCCTCGAAATGGCCAAGGCCGTTCGGGATCGTCACGACGGACGGTTCCGCAACCCGTTCAATGAGCCTGAATGCGGGCACTACTACGCCCGCGCGATGGCCGCATGGGCCCTACTGGACGCTTGGGAACGCAAGCGATAAGGGACTCTATTCGTCGGTGCCCTTGGCGCGGAGGGCACGGAAGTACTCGCTCTTTGATTGCTCGTCCAAGAGCACGAACTGCGTGAAGGCCGGCTTGAAGCCAAGCAACACGGTGCCCGTAGGCCCGTTTCTGTGCTTACCAATGATCAGTTCTGCGGGCTCAGGCACGTCCGGGTTGAAACTTGAATCGCTGGGCGCTTCACGGCGCTCATAGTACAACTTTCGAAATATAAACATCACCATATCGGCTTCTGCTTCGATCGAACCCGACTCCCGGATGTCGCTCAAGAGAGGGCGCTTGTCTGGTCTGCTTTCTACTCCTCGATTGAGCTGCGACAAAGCGATCACCGGCACGTCGAGGTCTTTTGCCAAGGCTTTCAATGCGCGGGCAATGTCCGAGATCTCTTGGGTCCGGTTCTCGGTCCGCCTGCTCCCACGCATCAACTGCAAATAGTCGACGATGACAAGGGCGAGGCCACCATTGGCCTTGAGCCGCCGGCACTTACCTCGCATTTCGATCGGTGAAACGTCGGACGAGTCGTCAATGAAGATCGGGAGCTCGTAGAGCCGCTCGCAAGCGTCGGTCAGTTTCTGATAGACCGTTGGGCTCAGGTTCGCTTTCTTCAGCGTGCCCATCGGCACTTCAGCCAGGGTGGAGATCATGCGACGGACGAGCTGTTGCCCGCTCATTTCCAAGTTGAAGACCGCAACGTTGCCCTTCCCTTGGCGCGCCACATTGACCGCCATGTTCATGACGAGCGAGGTCTTGCCCATGGCCGGGCGGGCGGCAATGATGACAAAGTCGCCGCCGTAGAAACCGGTGGTCAGCGTGTCGAGGTCAGTGAAGCCGCTGGGTACGCCAAGGATGGGCTCGCCGGTCTCGAGCAGGTGGTCAACGTCCTTGAAGAAGTCCTTCGCCAAGCTCCGAACCGGGGAGAAGTATTTCCCAAGCCTCTTGCGACCGACCTCGAAGACCATGTCCTCGGCCTCGTCGACCTTCTCGTCAGGTTCCCGGTCGGGATCGTGCACGAGTCCGATGATCTCCCGTCCCGCCTCCTCAAGCCTCCGGAGCGTGGCCAGATCCTGGACGATTTGGGCGTAATACGCTGCGTTGTGGGCGCTGGGCACGGCGTCAGCGATCTGGATGAGGTACTCCATGCCCCCGACCTCTTCCAGCTTCTGCCTGACCTTGAGTTCGTGTTCGAGGGTCAGCCAGTCGATCGCCTTGCTTTGCAACATGAGCTGGCGGATCGCTTTGAAGATCTCGCGGTGGGAGGGACGGTAGAAGTCCTCCTCGCTCAGGATCGCCTGGACTTCCTCCGCGCCGCGCTCGCTCAGGATCATCGTGCCGAGCGCACACATTTCCGCTTCAACGCTGTGCGGAGGCACGCGGTCGTCGAGAGACTTTTGCGGAGGTGTGAAGCGGGATACGGCCATCGAGGATCAGAATGATGTCAGGAGCATGGGGACTTAGCATAGTAGGGACGTGTCCGCCTACCCATTTGCCGCCGCCGGTCGATTGGGGACAGATTTCAGCAACCTAGCCCGGTGTCCTGCTCACAGGTTTCCCCCACGCAAAGGGGATTCCATTATAGTAGACATTCGTTGCAGTTGCAGTTCAACTGGCCTTTTGGCGGAAAGTTTCGAGTCTTTCCACAAGTGATGCACGGACCTCTTCCCATTCGGGTGCGATCACGCTGAAAAAGGCGGTGTTGCGAAGGTGGCCGTCGGCAAGCACCATGTGCGACCTCTGGATCCCCTCGGCCTTGGCCCCCATTTTGAGCATGGCTGCCTTGCTGGCCGCATTGCGATCGTCGCACTTCAACTGCACCCGGACGGTCTTCAGAGTCTCGAAGCAATGCTCAAGCATGAGCAGTTTGGAGCTGGGATTCACGTAGGTGCCCCTTGCATTAGGCTGGTACCAGGTGTAACCGATCTCAAGTTTGTGGTGGGCCTCGAACACGTCAAAGAATGTGCTCGACCCGACGACCGTGCCACTTCGCTGGTCGCGGACGACCATCGTCAGGAATGGCTCCTTCGTACGCGTCAAAATCCAGTCGCGCATGCCGTCAGCGTCCCAAGTCTCCGGCATGGTCACGAAGTACTTCAATGTCTCAGGAGAGCTGCAGGCCAGCAGATCCGCCCAGTGCTCGTCCCCCGCCGGCTCTAGACGCACGAGATCGTTTTCAAGGGTGACGGGTTGCAACCAAGGCATGAAAGAGAGGATAGGGGATGTCGCCCGAACTGTGATGGGCCTACCTCCGCCATAATTTCCCCGCCTCATGGATGTGGTCGTGATTGGTGGCGGCGCGGCGGGAATCATCGCTGCGTGGCGTGCAGCTTCGCTCGGCGCGAAGACCATCCTGATCGAGAAGACTGAAAGGCTGGGTACCAAGATCCTCATTTCAGGTGGCGGCAAGTGCAACATCACCCACGACGGCCCCCTCGAAGACGTGCTGCGCGCTTTCCGGCCAGAAGAGGCCCGCTTCATCCGACCGGCCTGTTACCGTTTCCCCAACACCGAGATCGTCAAGATGCTCACCGAGCGCGGACTGAACGTCTACACCCGTGAAGACGGCCGCATCTTTCCGGTGGACCAGACGGCAAAGGACGTTGTTGCCATCCTTGCCTCCTACCTTCGGGAAACGCAGGTCGATGTGCGGCTCAAGTGCGCTGTGCTCGGGCTAGTCCTGGAAGGTGGGAAGATCGCAGGAGTCGCCACCGAGCAGGGGATGATCCCAACACGCCATCTCGTTCTTGCAACGGGCGGCAGCAGCTACCCCAAATCGGGCACCACAGGGGACGGATGGGGCTGGGCGAGGGCGAGCGGCCACCGTATCGCCAAAGTGAGGGCAGCCCTCGCTCCGATCGACTTGTCGGGTTCTTGGGTGACCCGGCATCCAGGCGTCGCCCTACGGAGCGTGACGCTCAAGGCGCGACTTGGGGGCAGGGAGACCGATCGCTGGAACGGCGACCTGCTCATGACCCATCACGGTGTGTCGGGCCCCTGTGCGCTCGGGGTAAGCCGTAAGGTGGCCGAAGGAATGGAATCGGGATTGGTCACCCTTGAGGTCGATCTTGCTTCCGGTCAGAGCTTTGAAGATTTATCAAGTTTCCTGGGGGCTCAGATTGCCGGAAACCCACGGAAGCAGGCGTCCGCCTTGCTCGAAGGCTACATTCCAGAGAGTCTCCGCCCTGAAGTGTCGAGGATCGCCGCCCTCCCGGAGGGTCCTGCTCAACACCTGTCGGCCAAGGCTTTGAACCGTATCGTCGAGACCTTGAAGGGCCTCCCGCTCGGGCAAGTCACGGGCGTGCCGCTGGCCAAAGGTGAGGTGGTGGCTGGAGGCGTTTCCCTTGCTGAGGTCGACCCCCAAACGATGCGGTCAAAGGGTTGCCCGGGCCTGTACTTGGCCGGGGAGATTCTGGACGTCGCCGGGCCAGTCGGAGGATACAACCTTCAGGCTGCCTTCGCCACCGGATTTGTCGCCGGCGAGACCGCAGCCAGGGACTTCGAAACCTTTTCAAATAAACCATCGTAAACTGGTGACATGAAGCCACAGCGCTTGCTTGCCATTCTCTTCATGGTAGCCGTCCTGGTCGGCATGGTCTCGCTCATTTTTGCGATGATCGGCGGCGCGTTCTACGGCGTGCGCTCGGCGGTCAAGGAGCTCGGGAGCATGGACATTGATTTCAGTGACGGCAAGGGCCTACCAGTCGCAATGGGCAGCAATCCGCTCAAGAGCCAGATTCACGGCATCAGCGTCGCCGGCCCGATCGACGTCGTTTGGGTTCGCGACTCGAAGACCAGCTTTGAGGTGAGTGGGCCAGCCGATCTGGTCGCGAAGACAAAGTACGAGGTCGAGGGCGACAGCCTGAACCTCAAGGTCACGAGCAAGCACAGCCACGGAACGGTCAAAGTCACGGTGCACAGTGCGGATCCCAGTTCTCTCAGCATCGCGGGATCCGGGACGATCACGGCAAGTGGGCTCAAAGCCACCTCGTTGTCCACCAGCATTGCTGGATCGGGCGACCTGACCGTCTCCGGCAAGGCTAAGTCGGTCGAAGCCAGCGTCGCTGGTTCGGGCGATCTCCACGCGTATGACTTGGAAGCCGACAGTGTCGAGATCAACATCGCGGGATCGGGCAGCGCCGACATCCGGCCCCTTACGAAACTGAACGTTTCGATCGTGGGCTCTGGCGATGTGCACTACAAGGGCAATCCGTCAATCGAGAAATCGGTCATCGGTAGCGGGGACTTGGTCCGAGAGGACTGACCGCTAGCCTGTACACTTCCACCCCGTGCTACTTGGTGTGCACGGGGTTTCAAAATCCTTTGGCGTCGACATCATCCTGGAGGACGTGTCCTTCCGGATCGATGCCCGCCAAAAGGTCGCGCTTGTCGGTCGTAACGGCACTGGCAAGACCACCCTCCTGCGCATCATCACCGGCGAGTATGAGCCAGACACCGGATCTGTGCAGTTGGCGCGAGGGGCACGGATTGGCTACCTGAGGCAAGAAGACGCGATCTCCGGAGACCGGACGGTCCTCCAAGAGGCGCAGGCCAGCCAAAGCAACGAACTCGAATTGAAGGCGCGACTCGAAGAGCTCGAGAAGTGGATCGAGCAGGGTGCTACACAGGAGGACCTTGAGGAGTACGCGCTCGTCCACGAGCACTTCCTTGAAGCCGAGGGTTATTCGCTCGAACATGACGCCCGGACCGTCCTCGCCCGCATGGGGTTCACCGAGGACGAGTTCGAAAAGCCGACCAGCGTCCTCAGCGGAGGCGAGAAGACCCGACTTGCGATCGCGCGGTTGCTCCTGGAGGAACCGGATTTGCTGATCCTCGACGAACCCACAAACCACCTCGACCTCGAAGCGACCGAGTGGCTCGAAGGCTGGATCAACGCCTATCACGGCGCCGTCTTGCTCGTCAGCCACGACCGTGTCTTCCTGGAAAACACAGCGACTTCTTTCCTCGACCTGCGCGAGCGCACGGTCAAAGCGTACAGCGGCCGTTTCGACCAGTACATGAAGGTCAAGGCTGAGGACGACGCTCGACGGGCGTCACTTGCGGCAAAGCAAGAGGCCGAGATCGCCAAGCTCGACGAGTACGTCCGCCGGTTCATGAACAGCCAGCGCACCGCCCAAGCCCGGGGCCGCCAAAAGCAAATGTTCAAGCTGATAGAGGACAAGGTCGACCGCCGAGAAAACGAGAAGGGTATGGCGGCTGGATTTGGAAAGGCCGTCAGGTCGGGAGACCAAGTCATCGAGTGCAAGTGGCTCTCTGTCGGTTACGGACAGCCCCTCTTCCCTCCCCTTGACTGGACGGTCCGCTGGGGTGAGCGGTGGGGGGTCATAGGGGAAAACGGCGCTGGCAAGTCCACTCTGCTGAAAACTATCCTCGGCGAGGTTCCCGCCCTAGGTGGCGATTACAAAATCGGTTCAAACGTCGTTTGCGGCCTATTCCGCCAGGATGTGACCGACCTTGACCCTGAGGCGACGCCGCTCAGCGTCATGACCTACGACGAGGGAATGGACACGGGGCCCGCCCGCGACTTGTTGGGTCGGTTCTTGTTCTCCGGCGACGATGTGCTGAGGCCGATCAAAACCCTCAGCGGTGGCGAAAAGAACAAGTTGGAACTGGCGCGCTTGACGCAGGCATCGCCCAACCTGCTCGTGCTCGACGAGCCCACCAACCACTTGGACATGGACAGCCGAGAGGCGCTCGCCCAGGTTTTGAGAGAGTACAAGGGCACGCTCGTCCTGATCAGCCACGATCGCTGGCTTCTGGGCCAAGTCACGGAGAACTTGCTCGACGTCCGCCGTAGCGGCGCCGTCATCTTCCCAGGCGGCTATACCGACTACCGCAACCGCGCGGCGGCCAAGCCGCCCCAACCTGCTAAACAGCTACCCGCCTCGGCCCCAGAACCCACCGGAATTTCCCAGCGCGAACTCAGCAAGGAGATTCAACGCCTTGAGAAGCTCGTTGCGCAGCTTGAGGAGGAGGTAGCCACGGCCGAGCGCGAACAACGCGACATCGAAAGGCAACTCGCCAACCTGCCGCCGACAGCCGATGTGCTTGAGCTCACGCGCAGCCACTCCCGAGTTGTCGAAGAGGTGGCTGCCAGCATGTCCGCTTGGGAAGCCCAAACCCTTAAGCTGGAAGAGCTGAAAACGAAGCAAGGTCCCGCCGGGCATGAGCCCGGCGTGACCTTCAGGGCCAAGTAAGGCCCTACGAACTCGCTAGTCGTTGAACGTCCAGCGCACTTGGTCGAACTTGCCGCTCCAGCTTGCGCTTCCCACCAAGCCGTTTACCCTTACCTCGACCCGGATCTTCATTTCGCGGGTCGCTGGATTGATGTATTTCGAAGCGTTCGAGTTGATCGGTATGTCGATCACTTGGTCGGCGAGTGTCGCACCGCGCGTATCCATGAGTTCCCAGGCGTTCGTGTCGTAGTTGAAAACGTTGACTTTGCTCTGGAGGCCCACCGTGCTGACGCTTAGCTCCAGCCGGATCGACATTTGCTGGGCGACCGTGTTCGGGGCCGTCGTCTTGAAGTCCACCTGCACAGGTGACTCGCTGGGATTGAGCGTGACGCCGTTCTTCACCACCAAATACTGGTCGTCGCTGTTGACGGTGTCGGCCACCGTTCCCGAGACGAGCACGCCCCGTAAGATGGAGAAGCTTGTCGCTGACAGGGTCACCGGGGTGGGCGTCACATTGCCTTGCCAGGTTCCCCGGCCATACGTATAGGCCATGAGCTGCGTGTCGTTTCTCCAGCCCAGCTGGTCAATGGGCACCGTTCCCGGCCCCTGGCTGGACGCTGACCACGTCGCCCCATTGTCCCATGTCGTGAAGATGCCAAGATCCGTCCCCGCCAGGAGGTGGCCCGCATTAAGTGGATCGACGGCCAAGGAACTCACGGGTGCGCTGATGAGCTGTCGGGCGCCGGATCCCACGACGAGGTGGAAGGAGGCGCCACCGTCTGTCGTCTCCCAGACGTTGTCGGGAGCAAAGCCCATGTAGGTCACGTAGACGTGGTCCGCATTATTACGGTCGATGACGATGCAAGCGATCCAGCGCTGGGGCAGTGGCCCGTTCAGATCGACACGCGTCCAACTCGGGCTCGTGCCCAGGCCGTCGATCGTCTTGAAGAGCTGCCCGTTGTTGTGGCCGACCCAAATCACGTTCGAATCTGTCTTTGCAATCGCGAAGGTGCTGATATTGAGTGGGTTCTCGGGGTCAAAGTGATCCAGCTTCAGTCCCTTGTCAATGCCTCCCGCGCTGTCGGTCGTAGGCGGTTTGATGACCGTCCAGGTCGGCGGGTTGCCGGTTCGGACGTTCGTGCTTCGCCATAGCCGCTTGGCTCCTGCAAGCATCGTATTGGACTGATTAGGGTCGAGGGCGATCCAGGGCACGAAGTTGCAGTTCGTGTTGCCACCACGGTCGGAAATGCCGCCGGTTATGTCGGTCGGGAAGTTTGCCCCGCTGTCCGTGCTCCGGAACAGGTTCAAGTAGTAGTAACCCGCGTAGAACACGGCGGGAAAGTTCGGGTCGTTGGCGCAATAGACGCCATCGCCTCCGATCACGCCGGTCCAGTTCAGGGAGCCGGAATAGACCTGGGTGAAGTTGTCTTGCGCCCCGGCCACGACACGGCCCGTCGAATCGCTGACCGCACCACCATAGAACTGTGTGATCCCGAGCTGGTTGTTCAACGCGGAGACGGTGTTCGTATAGACGTTGGCAGCGGTATAGATTCCGCCGTCGCCACCGAACCAGACCCGGCGTCGAGTGGTTCCGTCAAACAGAGGCTCTTCGACGATGGCGTGATGGTCGGAATGGACGTTGCCGAACGCGCTCGATAGGCTGGCGCCTTGATTCGTGCTGCGGGCGCAGTTGACGCCGCCAATCACGACGTTGTTGTCGTTCGTCGGATCGACCCACAAGGCACAGTTGTAGGCGTCGTAATTGCCGGTGCCACTCCCCGTCGTCTTCACCGTCCAAGTCTGCCCGTTGTTCGTCGACTTCCAGACCTTGACCGCGTTGGCGTTACAAACGGCCGCGTAGACGTTGCCGGACACGCTCTTCGACCAAGACAGTTCGCACCGGAGCGTGGCCGTGATGCCCGCGGAGTCTGTCCACGTCTGGCCACCATCACTCGAGTAGCAAATGCCGGGTGCGGTGTCAAACCCGGCAACGACTTTCAGCGGATCCGTGGGATGAAAGTCGACGTCCATCATGCGCCCACTGCGCACCTTGGTCCATGTCAGGCCCGCGTCGGTCGATCGGAACAGTCCGGTGTTGGTCGCTGCGATCACGACGGGATTCGGCTCGGGGCTGAGGGCAAGTCGGGCGACGCAATTGAAGTCAGCGTTCGCGGTCGAGGGCAGCTGCGTCCAAGTCGTTCCCCCGTCCGTCGACTTCAGAATGCCGGCCCCAATGATGGCTGCCTTGTTGTTTTCGCCAAAACCCGTGTTGAAATAGCTCTCGCCCGTTCCGGCGTACAGCACGTTCGGATCGTTCTTATCGATCACGAGCGCTCCCACGCAAAGTGACGGCAAGTTGTCGTTCATCGGCATCCAGCTCGCCCCGCCGTCGGTCGTCTTCCAAATGCCGCCGCCGACCGAGCCGATGAAGATCGTGTTCGCGATCGTCGGGTGCGGCACAACGGCCCGCACACGCCCACCCACGTTGTTCGGCCCAAGGAAAGTCCACTGCGGGGCAGCGATCTCATTGCCCTGGACCTTGAGCAGGTCGGCCTTTTGCCTGGCCGCGAGGATCATGCCGTCGGCAGGCATGTGTCCGTCGGCATTCAGTCTTTGCATATACCGGTGGCGCAAGGCGACGACCCCGATCGGCTCAGCCTCCTCGGCTTCACCTGCGCCGGTCGAGATCAATGATCCCTTGGCACCCGAGAATGGCCCCGCATGACTGCCAAAGTGCCATGCAGAAGCGATGACGACGACGAGAGCCGAGGAAAACAGCCCAAATTTCATGAATCCGCCTTCGACCGGTCTGCGCCGGCCTTTCTCTAGTTTGCAGGAGAACCGGGGTGATTCGAGTGATGAAATTACCGGGAATCAGCCATAGGTAGACTCAGGCGAACTTGGCCAAGCGCGTCATCGCCTCGTTCGCCCTCTTCGGATCAGCCGCTCTGCTTGCTATCCTTGCGTTCGTGGCGACAGGGCCGGGCATGGTCCGGACGGTCTTGCTCGCCGCGTCTGGACTGGACCTGCTGATCGGCGTCCTTGTGCTGCTTTTTGTCGGATTCGGCTAGGCAGGCTCGTTCTAATCCCAGTGCATTTCTGCGTCACCGACCAGCGTCTGGATGTAGTTCAACTGCGCGTCGTGGTACATCATGTGGCTGGCGCACAACTCCGCGAGATCCAGGGGCGACGTGGTGTTGCCGCTCGGCAGAGGAATCTCCTTCTCGAGTTCGCCGTCCGGGGTCCCGTTCCACAGCCGCAGGATTTCGTCTGCTGTGGATCGAAACTCCTCCATCATGCGCTTGGAGTCGCGGTACTCCTCGGGCGCCTTCATCCAACCTTCCATGCTGAACGGCCCCGGGTCTCCCCCCGAGAGCCTGGTCGCGATCCGTTTGTTGACGAACAAGACCTCGTACGTGAAATCGTAGGGCACTCTCGCCACACCGCCCAACGAACGGCCCAGCTCGCACTCATCGAGGGCTTCGAAGTCCTTGATGTACGAGTCTCGCGCCTCTTCGATCCGCTTGGCCATGTGCTCTTTCAGGGATGCCATGGCCTATCCTATCCCAACTAGGCTGCTTCGGTTCCCGAACCGTCCTCTTCTTGCAGACGGAACAAGGGCGCGGCTAAGACGGCCCCGAGGAGCGGTCCCAGGATGTAGAGCCAAACGTGGGCGAAATCGCCAGCTCCTCCGCCGTTCGCCCCCGGTGCTAAGTACATTTGTCCTCCTTGGCCGAAGAAGGCTCCGCCGAGCGTCAAGGCGATCCCGACGGCGGGATTGAAGGCACCGCCCGACAAGCCGCCCCCAGCCGCGGCAGCCGCGAGCACGGTGCCGCCAATGGCGAGCCCAAAGTAGCTGTTCCCTCCAGAGCGCTTGGAACACGCCACATTCAAGACGACAAGGCACAACGCGAACGTGAACACGACTTCGACAAGAAACGCCGGCAAAGCTCCTACGCTCGGCTTGATTCCAGAGCCGTGCCCAGACACGAGGTAGGCCACGAAGGCCGCCGCAATGCCACCGACGATCTGGGACAGCACATAGGGGCCGTAATCCTTCGACGGCATCTTCTTGGCCAGCAAAGCGGCGGTTGAGACCGCCGGGTTGTAATGGCCGCCGGAAATGGGGCCACCCATGTACACCATGACCATTAAGACGACACCTATGGCGAGCCACCCCATCGGCTGGCCTCCGGCGAGGCACACCACCAGAACCAGGAAGAAAGTGCCAACGAACTCTGTGACCAAGTTACGCATAAAGCCTCTACCAGCAAGGACGCGAGTGGCGTCACAAACTTGTCAGGCATACTCGGAGGTCATCGAGACGACCCGTTTTGCCCCAAGTCCGACGGGCTTCCTTCACCTCGGGCACGTTTACGCGGCTGCGTTCGCAAGAAAGCATGGCGACCGCATGCTGCTCCGCCACGAAGACATTGATGCCACGCGAGTGCGGCCCGAATATTACGCTGCGATCGAAGACGACCTCGCTTGGCTCGGTATCAACTGGGACGGCCCCGTACGAAGGCAGTCAGGACACTTCGACGATTATCGTGCGGCGTTGAAGAAGCTCGCAGACCTCGGCGTCACGTATCCTTGCTTTTGCACACGTGCCGAGATCGTCGCCGAGGTGAGCAGGGCTGGCGAAGCCCCACACGGCCCTGAAGGCCCCATTTATCCTGGCACGTGCCGTGGAATGTCCAAGTTCGAGCGGATCGCCCGGATGGACAGAGGACTGCCGTACGCGGTGCGCCTCGACGTGGAATCAGCTCTGGCTCGGGTCGGACCGCTGACCTGGCACGACCGTGGCCTCGGGCGGCAAACGGCCACCCCAGAGAAGTTCTGCGACGTGGTGATTGCTCGTAAGGAGACGCCCGCCAGCTACCACCTTTGCGTGGTGGTCGACGACCATTTGCAGGGCGTCACGTTGGTGACCCGGGCGGAGGACCTCACCTCCAGCACCCACGTTCAACGACTGCTTCAAGACCTGCTTGGAATTGAACCGCCCAGCTACTTCCACCACCGACTTCTGCTCGCGCCCGACGGAAAGAAGCTGTCGAAGAGGGATCACGCCGAGACGGTCCGGTCGCTGCGAGCCGCCGGGATGAGCCCGGCAGAAGTCTTGCAGTTAGCCCTCGGCGACCTCGGGTAGCTCCGTCCTTCCGCCTTCAAGGGCGTCGACGCAGACGGCGATTGTCATGTCCCCGACCACGTTGAGTGTCGTCCGGCACATGTCAAGAATCCTGTCCACACCCAGAACAACGCCAATCGATTCGGCGGGGATTGCAAATCGGCGGATCACGCCCGCGATCATAGGCCAGGATCCTCCCGGGACACCTGCCGTGCCGATCCCGGCGACGATCGCCAAACCCATGACCGTCACTTGCTGGCCGAAGTCCAACGTGATCCCATAAAACTGGGCCAAGAAAAGGATCGTTATGCCTTCGAAAAGAGCTGTGCCGTTCTGGTTCGCGGTGGCCCCCACGGTAAGGACGAACGTCGATGTGTCGCGCGGCAAGCCAACGTCCTCTTGGGCGCACCTCAGTGCCTCCGGCAGCGTAGCGTTTGACGAGCTGGTGGCGAAAGCCGTCACGATCACAGAGCGGACTTGTCGGAAGAACTCAAGCGGATTTCGTTTGCCGATCAACTTCAGGACGAGCGAATAGGTTCCGAACATGTGCACGGCCAGGCACACGATCACAAGGGCCGCATAAGCGCCCACCGCCGCAAGAGCACTCAGCCCGAGAACGCTCGCTGTTCGAAAGACGAGGGCGAAGACGCCGAACGGCGCGAACCACATCGCCATCTCGACGACACGTTGGCACACGGCGAACACACCTTCGAGGAAAGACCGCACGGGGAGCGCCCGCTCTTCCGGCACGCCCGCTAGGGCAAGGCCGAAGACGAGGGCAAAGAACATGAAAGGCAGAAGGCCACCACTCAGAGCCCTAGAGGCCTCAAGCAGAGGATTCTTCGGCACGATGCCCAAGACGGCAGGATCCACATCGGCCGATTTCTCGGCGGCGCCCTTCTTGCTGGCTTCCTCGACGTTGATTCCGTTCCACAACTGCTGGCGCTTTTCAGAGGGGATGACCTCGCCGGGCCTGACCAGATTGACACCGGCGAGACCGATGCCGACAGCGATGCCACTTAAGACGACGGTGAGGATAAGCGCGCGCACCCCGATTCGGCCGACCTTGGCGACCTCTCCGATCTCGGCAACACCAAGAACGAGAGCACTGAAGAGCAATGGCACGACGATCATGAAGATCATCGCAAGGAAGGCAGCTCCGACGTGCTGCATCACGTCTTCATTCAGGCGTTTCAGACCTGCGTTCTTGCTTCCATCGGGAAGCAACGCTTGGGCCAGCAACCCAGAGACTGCTCCAAGCAGAAGACCGATGAGGATCCGGGTGTGGAGCGGAGTCTTCCGCCGAGCCGACGTCATACCGCCGACGTTGTACCAGACAAGAGGATTCTAATGCGAAGCGGGCCGCGCGTTCTCGAACACCTGCCTCGTCCCCAGTCCATAGACTTGGCGCAAGGCTTCGTCTTCGGATTCCTGGTTGATCACGGCCATGATAACGTTCTTCAACGCTGAGTTGTCGCTGAACGCATCAAGCAGCGTCCCGAGGCCCATTTCACCCTTGAGCCCCTTCAGGTAGCGACCGATCTCGTGTGCTTGTTGGTACGCAAACCAAACCCTTGTTTCTCCCTCGCCATAGGAATCGTCAGCCCGGAACGCACGGTCCAGTTCGTGAGGACCCAACCATTCCGGAACCATCCGACTCGGGCCCTCGTTCGCTGCGACCATCGCGACCGCCTCGTGGAGCCAACGCGGGCACCGACCCAGTGTCCGGTTGAACGCCATCACATGGCCGTATTCGTGCCGCATGGCCTCGCTGAATTCCGCAGGGTCGTCCGTCAGCCTGCCAGGAAGGCAGACCTTGTCAAACTCCCGCTTCGCAATGTGATAGCCGTAACGGCTCGGCGTCCACTGGTCGAACGAGTCGCGCGGCAGGATCGTGACCAAGGTGGGCGGTCGCTGAGAGTAGCCAAACCGCCTTCCAACGTCGTCGACGGCTCCTCGGACATGCACTTCCACTTCCTCCGGCGCCATTGCCGCCTCTTCGACGATGAGTTCATAGGAAAGCCAATCGTGCCCACCGAGCTGCTGCGCCCGGGAACGCGCCTCCGCCTCCGCCCCGATCATCCGCAACGTGCCGAGTTGGTTACCGCCGAGCCCAACACCTGCAGAATCGATCATCTGCATCGCGAGGTCGAGTTGGTCCAAGTCGTACGCCCTGAGAATGTCTTGCCAAGGCAATCCGGGATGGACGTAGCCAAAGCGCTCGGGCGAGAGGGCTGAGTCTGTCAGCAAAGGGCGCTGATAATGGTCGCGGGCAAGTCCCACGCTCAGATCATACGTGTTGGGAAGGGCGGGCGTTCAGCCCGCCCTACTCTTGACCTAACCGTTCACATAGGACATACCCGTGGGGGCATACCGCGCGCCGGCCGTCTCGAAACCTTCCAGCCGCTCGACTTGCTCAGCGGTCAATCGCACCTCAACGGACGCCGCGTTGTCTTCCAAGTACTTCACCCGTTTCGTCCCGGGGATCGGAACCATGTCCTCGCCCTTGCCGAGAACCCAGGCGAGCGCGACCTGCGCCGGTGTGCATCCAACCTCGCTAGCGACCGCCTTGACCTTGTCCGCAAGCTCCAAATTCGCTTGCATGTTCTCGGGTTGGAACCGGGGCATGTTGCGGCGCCAGTCGCTCTCCTCCAAGTCGTCCGCCTTGCTGATGGTTCCGGTCAAGAACCCCCGACCGAGCGGAGAGTAGGGGACGAAGGTGATTCCCAATTCTTGGCAGAGCGGAATCACGTCGCTCTCGTAGTCGCGAGTCCAGAGCGAGTACTCAGACTGCACTGCGGCGATGGGATGGACGCTGTAGGCGCGCCGGATCGACGCAGCTGAGGCCTCCGACAATCCCAAGTGACGAATCTTCCCTTCCTCCTTGAGCCGCACCATCTCTCCAACCGTTTCTTCGATCGGCACGAGCGGATCGACGCGATGCTGGTAATAGAGGTCGATCGTTTCGATCTCGAGTCGTTCAAGGCTGCGCTCCACCGCTTTCCTGACGTAGGCCGGCGTCCCGTCGACGATCCAGTCCTTGCCGGCAGCGACCTGGTCTTGGTGGCTCGTGATGTCGCGGTCGTAGACGTTGGCGAACTTTGTGGCCAAGAAGACCTTGTCGCGCCTCCCTTTCAGAGCACCGGCCAGCAACCGCTCGTTGTCGCCCGCACCGTAAACGTCCGCTGTGTCCCAGAAGTCAACTCCGAGCTCGAGGGCTCGATCCAATGTCGCGAGCGACTCCTCCTTGCTGGGAGTGCCGTACAGCCACGACATACCCATGCAGCCGAGGCCCACGGCCCCGACGCTTCGATCAGCAATTTTTCTTTGTTTCATGTTTGTGTTTTTCAGTCTCTTTCCGGTTGCGGCTCTCTTGGTGATTGGCGCGAAGCTTAGCCGTCGGCCCTCGCCATGTGCGCTCAAAGATCGGAGCCAACCCTATGAATTGGGAAGTCCCGCTCACAAAGTCCCCGCACTTCTTCCTTCACCATTCCAATCACCCGCTCATCCTCTGGGGCTAACAAAACACGGTCGATCCAGTCAGCGATCAAATCCATGTGCCCCTCGACCATGCCCCTCGTCGTCACAGCGGGAGTACCCAAGCGGATGCCGGACGTGACAAGCGGTGACTTGTCGTCGAAAGGCACGGCATTCTTGTTGCAGGTGATGTTCGCCTTGTCCAAGGCGAGTTGCGCCGCCTTGCCGGTCACCTCTTTGCTCCTCAAATCAAGCAGCATCAAATGGTTGTCGGTGCCGCCGCTCAGCACATGGAAGCCGCGCTCTATCAGGGCTGCGGCTAGCGCTTGCGCGTTCGCGATCACCTGCTTCGTATATGCGCCGAACTCCTCGGTCAGGTTCTCTCCGAATCCGACCGCCTTGGCGGCGATCACATGCATGAGCGGCCCCCCTTGGATGCCAGGAATGACTTGCGAGTCGAGGAGCTCGCTGAGCATTTTGGTGCGGCCACTCTTGGGAGCCACCTGCCCCCATGGGTTCTCGAAATCCTTACCCATGAGAATGATGCCGCCACGGGGGCCGCGAAGCGTCTTGTGAGTGGTCGATGTCACCACGTGAGCATAAGGGATCGGGCTTTGGAGCCTTCCCTTCGCGATCAAGCCTGCGGGGTGTGCGATGTCGGCAAACAAGAACGCTCCGATTGAGTCTGCGATCTTGCGAAAGCGCGCGAAGTCGATCTCCCGTGAATACGCGGAGGCACCGACCGTGATCATCTTCGGGCGGACGTCTTGTGCCCGCTCCGCAATTGCGTCGTAATCCAAGCGCTCAGTCGTGGGATCGATGCCGTACGGCACGAAGTTGTAAAAGCGGCCGCTGAAATTCACCGGCGACCCGTGGGTGAGGTGGCCACCTTGGCTCAAGTCCATACCCATCACCGTGTCGCCCGGCTGGAGGAACGTGAAATAGACGGCCATGTTCGCCTGGCTGCCGCTGTGGGGCTGAACGTTCGCGTATTCGGCTCCGAAGAGCTCCTTGACCCGTGCTCGTGCGAGTTCCTCGACCTCATCGACCACCTCGCACCCACCGTAGTACCGGTTGCCGGGATAGCCCTCGGCATACTTGTCGGTCATCGCGCTTGCCATCGCCTCACGAACGGCTTGGCTCGCGATGTTCTCGCTGGCGATCAGTTCAAGGTTGTGCTCTTGGCGCGCCTCTTCCTTGCGGGTCAACTCGTAGACGGCACGGTCTGCCTCCGCGAGGGGCACGCGGTGGGATCCGGCGAACGTGGCGGGCATGGCGAGAGTTTAGCCGCTCCCCGTCGCCCAAGGCTCAATGGCTGACGAGCACAGCTTGGCCGTCACGGATTCCTTCAGGCGACAGAATGACCTCGTCGCCTCTGGCCAAACCCGCCACGACCTCAAGGCTCGAAGCGGACCCTGCCCTGACGGTCACTGGCCTCGCGACCGCTCGGCCCTCCGTGACGACGAAGACCACGGTATGCCCATCCAGGTTCGTGACAGCGGAGGAGGGAACCTGGATCGACCGGCTTGAACTCGCCAGGGGCACGACCGCCTGTCCCGCTTTCTCGAGTTCGGCCACCGGCTGGCAAGACACACGCACCTTGCATACTTTCGTCGCAGGATCCGCCACGCCGACTTCGACGATCGTGCCCGTCGAACCGTTCGCCAACCGCGCCACCATTCCGGCTCTGAGAACGGCCGCCTTGTCTGCCGGCACGGTTCCGACAAGCATGAAGGGGGCGCCATCCTTAAGAATCGCAACGAGAGCCTTGGACGTTGTCTTCACAACCGTCCCAGCGGCGGGCGAGCGAAGCTGACCGGCTCCAGTGATACGCCCGAAGACCATCGGTGACGAGAGGTCGGCGACCAGTGGCGCCGCTGTCTGGAAATCGGGCCCGCCGGACTGGAGGGAATTGAGTTTGGTAAGGGCTGCCTTGACCTTGTTCTCTGCGGCCTCAGCTGCTTTCTGATACGCAGCCTTTGCGTTGCCGGCATTGCTCTCCGAAGCAGCCTTCTGAGCGTCTTGGAGCACCCTCTCGGCAGCGGTGAGGCAGTCCTCGGCTCGCTGCGCAGCTTCTTTCGCAGCCGTTGCCTCGTTGCGCGCTATCCACCCCTGTTCATAGCCGTACTGCTCCTTCTCAGCCTTGGCTTTGGCCTTGTCACGAGCATTACGAGCGTCATCCACCGCACCTTGCGCCTTGGCAAGCCCGTCGACCGGCGCAGCGAGCGCCTTGTCCATCTCGGCCTTCGCCTGAGCAAGGGCCTTGTCTCGGTCTGCCTTCGCAGCCTCCAACTCTCTGGTTGCTGCCTGCATCGCAGCTTGATGAGCCTCAAGAGCTCCCCCCAGAGCGTTCGAGAGTGCTTCCGCGTGCACCGCCTCGGACTGCTTGGTCACGTGCCGTACCGGCAGCGGTGCCACGCCAACGTCGATCCTTGCGAGGGCCTGACCCAGCAAGACATGGTCGCCTGGCTTGACGAGCAGAGCCTTGAGCTTGTTTGGTGAAGCCAAGCCGACGAGGACAATGTCTTCGCTGTTTGCCGTGAATTTGCCCTCGATCGGGATCGAGTCCTCGCGAACGGCCACTTCCGCGATTGCCGTCCGGACTTCGACAGGCTTCGCGCTGGCTTGCCGCGGAGGCAACGTGACCGCCACCGCCCACACGAGCAGGCCGCCGGTCAAGGCGGTCAGCGCGATGTTCCTCAAGGTTTGCATATGGAGGTTAGTACTCCTTTTGACTCAAAAAGGTGGCGTGGACCCAAAGACAGATGGGATGCGATCGCCCGAGAAAGACGAACCCCCGGTGAAACACCGGGGGCTACTCCTCGACTATCGCTGCTGGCTACTCTTTCGCTTCTTCAGACTCCGCGGCAGCCAAGTCAGCGAGGGACATGCCTTCAAAGGCGCCACCGCCCGGCATCGCGTCGACTTCCTCGGCCTCGACGAGCGCGGTGAGCGACTGCTGCGCCCAGGTGGGCGTCGTGCGGTCGACCTCGATCGCAAGGTCGCGATAGTTCTTCACGCCGGTGCCAGCGGGGATCAAGCGGCCAATGATGACGTTCTCCTTGAGTCCGACCAACACGTCGTGCTTGCCTCGGACTGCAGCCTCGGTAAGGACACGGGTCGTCTTCTGGAACGATGCGGCGGAGAGGAACGAGTCGGTCGCCAAGGATGCCTCGGTGATGCCGAGCAGGATCCAGTTGCCGGTCGCTTCCTTCGGGTCGCGCTCCTTCTCTTGCCCATCGATCGGATCGATGTACTTGATCTTCGTGCCCGCCACGATCGCCTGCCGCACACGCTCGTTTTCGCGCTTGAAGCGGAAGCGGTCGACGATCTGGCCAGGGAGGAACGGGGCGTCGCCCGGCTCCTTGACCTGTCGCTTGCGCAGCATCTGTCGGACGATGACCTCAAGGTGCTTGTCATTGATGTCGACGCCCTGGTCTTTGTAAACGCTCTGCAGGTTCTCGATAAAGTACTCGTGAACCGCTGTCGCGCCCGCCAACTCCAGAACCTCGTGAGGATCAAGCGGTCCCTCGGTCAAGGGGTCGCCCTTGATAACACGGCTGCCTTTCTGGACAGGAAGGTTGCCAAGCGGTGGCACCAGGATCGTGAAGAACGTGTCGACCTTCTCAATGTTGTTCTTCCTGAGAAGCTGAAGGACTTGCGTCGTGAGCTTCTGTCCGAGGACTCGGTCAAGTCCGCCATCGTAGGCGCCGTTCTTGTCCTTGGGCCAGTTCTGCTCGGTCGCGATGTAAGCGTGCTTCTGGGCGCTGATCTCAGTGCCGACCTCGGCTTCGACGACGACCCACCGGCCGTAGCTCGACCGCTGGACGTCGACGACCGTGCCCGTCACCGGGCAGATGATCGCCTTGCCACGTGGCTGACGCCTGGCCTCGAAGATTTCTTCGACGCGGACGATACCGCTCGACTCACCAGTCCAGGAGTAGAAGAACGTCTTTCGGCTCCGCTCCCAAAGCTTGCGGCTCTCGGTGTCCATCTTCTCTTGGGCTTTCTCAGCCGCCTTCGTCGTTCGTGCGGAGGCGGTCTTCTTCTTGCCCTCGGCTTCGCCGCCCTCGGTCGGGTTCGACTTGAAGAGGGCTTTCACAACCGACTCTTGGCTCTCCAAAAGTTTGCTGGGGTCGAAGGAGCCGACGTCCTGGACGTTTGTGGCCGCCCAGAAGTCCTCTTGGAACTGGCGGACGAACTTGCCTGTCTTGTACTGGCTCGTTCGGGCGATGGTCTTCGAACCGGCGACACCGCCAGTGTGGAAGGTGCGCATCGTCAGCTGGGTACCTGGTTCGCCAATGGACTGCGCAGCGATGATGCCCACCGCGACGCCTTCCTCGACCATCTTCTGGCTGGCAAGGTCGATTCCGTAGCACTTCGCACAGATGCCTTGCTCCAGTTCGCACGTGATGGGTGACCGCAGGACAACGCCCAATCGGCCGTGCTCGTCGATCTTGAACCCGGCTGCCTCGTACTTTTCGATCGCCTTAGCGGGCAGGTCGCCCTCGGTCTTCTCAACTTCGTCCCAATAGGCGAGCTCGACCTTGTCGAGCGCCTTGGACATGTCTTCCGAGACGGTGTCGTCGAGCTGAAGAATGACTTCGCCTGTTGCAGGGTCGGTGACCGTTCCCAGGGCGACGCGTCCAAACGCGCGCTCTCCCATCGTCTCCAGGACCTTGCCCTCGAAGATGAGGCGGCAGGCCGCGGTGCCGTCGCCGGTGCCGCAGTCCTGAGCGCGGATGATCACGTCCTGAGAGACGTCGACCAGACGGCGCGTGAGGTAACCCGCGTCGGCCGTTCGGAGGGCCGTATCGGCCAGACCCTTACGTGCGCCGTGCGTGGTCACGAAGAACTCGAGCATGCTCAAGCCCCGTTGGAACGAGGATTTGACGGGCAGCTCGTAGATAACTTCGTTGAACTGGTTGAACATCAAGCCGCGCATGCCGCTCAACTGGGCAAGCTGTTTGATCGAGCCTCGGGCTCCGCTGACCGTGATGATCGAGAGCGGGTTCTCCTGGGTCATCGCGTCGACGATAGCGTTGCCGATCTCGTCGTAAGTGCCCGTCCAAAGCCGGACCAGCGACTCCTGCATTTCGCGGAACGAGATCAGACCTCGGCGGAACTGCTCGAGGACCCTGTTCGCCTTGGCGTCGGCTTCACCAAGCATTTCGTCCCTGCGCTTGGGCGGGTCCATGTCGGTCAGCGCAATGCTGATGCCGTACTTCATGGCCCATGTAAAGCCGAGGTGCTTCATGTCGTCGAGCAACTTGATGGTGCCGCTCGATCCTGCCTGCTTGTGACACGTGACGATAGTCTCGGCGATCGCCTTCTTCGTCAGCTCCACCTGAAGGAACTTGTCGCTGAACCGCAGCGGGTGCGGAAGCACCTGGTTGAAGATGAGCCGACCCGGCGTCGTCGTGGCGACGAAGGACTCGAACTCCTGCTCCAACGGCTTCAGCTCCTGGACTTCCTCGCCGAACTCGTTTTCGACCGTCTCGTACTTGTACTCGATGCCGGTCTCAGGGTCGCGGAAGTCGACCTCAGTGTTCGGGCGGAAGAGCGGGCGCTTGACCCTGACCCGCACGGGGTCGTTCAAAGGCAGCTTCTCGGCGTTTGGCGTGTCGAGATGGAAGAGCACCTCGTCCGGACTGGAGTACGTGTACGGCGCCGGATTCTTGTCCGGGTTCTTCTGGTACGCGTCCTCGATCGCCTTGAGCTTTTGGGCCCCGGCCTTGTTCGTGAAAGTCAGTGCATAGCAGCCGAGGACGATGTCCTGGATCGGCGAAACGACTGGCTTACCGTCTGCCGGAGAGAACAGGTTCTGCGTCGACAGCATCAAGACGCGGGCCTCGGATTGGGCCTGCATGCTCAACGGCACGTGGACAGCCATCTGGTCTCCGTCAAAGTCGGCGTTATAGGCGTGGCACACCAGCGGGTGAAGCTGGATCGCCTTGCCCTCGACCAAGATCGGCTCGAAGGCTTGGATGCCCAGGCGGTGGAGCGTCGGAGCTCGGTTCAGAAGAACCGGATGCTCCTTGATGACGTCTTCCAAGCCGTCCCAGACAGCCGGATGCATCCGCTCGATCATCCGCTTCGCCGTCTTGATGTTCTGGGTGATCTTCCGCTCGACGAGGGTCTTCATGACGAACGGCTTGAAGAGCTCGAGCGCCATTTCCTTAGGTAATCCGCACTGGTGAAGCTTCAAGTGGGGCCCGACGACGATGACCGAACGGCCAGAGTAGTCGACGCGCTTTCCGAGAAGGTTCTTGCGGAACCGACCTTCCTTGCCCTTGAGCATGTCGCTGAGCGACTTCAGCGGGCGCTGGTTGCTGCCGACCACGGGCCGAGCTCGCCGGCCGTTGTCGATCAGCGCATCGACGGCTTCCTGCAAGAGCCTCTTTTCGTGGTTGATGATCGATTCCGGCGCCTGGATCTCGATGATCTTTTTCAACCGGTTGTTGCGGTTGATGATGCGGCGGTAAAGGTCGTTGAGGTCCGACGTGGCGAAACGGCCGCCGTCGAGCTGTACCATTGGGCGCAACTCGGGGGAAATGACAGGAACGATGTCCTGAATCATCCACTCGGGTCGGCTCTTGGACTGCGTGAACGCTTCGACGAGCTCAAGTCGCTTGATCGCTCTGGCCCGGCGCTGGCTGGTGGTGACGACGATCTCTTGGCGAAGTTCGCGCACCAAGCGGTCGAGGTCGACACGGCGCAGCAGCTCCTTCATCGCATCGGCGCCGATGTTCGCATGGACCAAGGTGCTGAGGTCGGTTTTGAGCCTTCGGCTGACCGAGTCGAGCATCTTGCTGATCGCGCGCCACTTGTCTTCTTCGATCAGCTGGTTGACCTCCAGCTTGCCAAGCAAGTCGGCGGCGATGTCGAGGTCACGAACACGCTCGTCCGCGTCTCGGTACTCCGCCCGAATGCGGTCGAAATTGGCCTTCATGCGCTCGCGGACGAAACTCTCGTCGAAATACTCGTCCGGGTTGTCGATCATCTCCCGCGACAAGCGCTGGAGAGACTCGAGTTCCAGGTCGCGCATCTGCTCCTGAATGTTGACCTTCTCCTGCTCGACGGTCTCCAGGATCTTTGGCAGCAGTTCCTGGATCTTCTCCATCTCAAGGTCGATGATGATAAAGCTGGCGAAGTAGATGACCTTCTCAAGCTGGCGGGGGCTGATGTCAAGGATCAGTGAGAGCGGAGACGGGACGCCCTTCAGGTACCAGATATGGCAAATTGGCGCCGCCAACTCGATGTGGCCCATGCGCTCGCGTCGAACCTTGCTCCGTGTGACTTCGACGCCGCAGCGCTCGCAAACGATGCCCTTGTACTTGATCTTTTTGTAGCGGCCGCACGCGCACTCGTAATCTTTGACGGGGCCGAAAATTCGCTCGCAGAACAGGCCATCGCGCTCAGGCTTGAAGGTGCGGTAATTGATGGTTTCGGGCTTCTTGACCTCCCCGTGCGACCAACTCTTGATGTCCTCCGGACTTGCGACTCCGATACGGATTTTGTCGAATAGGTTCGTTTCTGCCATGCTTCACGCCATAGAGCCCAAAACACACCCTTCATAGCTCGCGACGACCGGAACGCGCGGGCCAAGGGTGGGAAAGGTGGGACTCAACCCGAGAATGATACCCGGATGGGTTCGCGCAATAGGTACAAATTGGGCTGTTAGCCGCTCTCGCTTGGGCCCCTCAACAAGGGTGCACCTCTCCAGGCTATCGACGGTCGTTCTTCCAACAATCGGACCGGCCTTTGGCGACCTTCGCTCCTTGAGCAAGAGGAACGCGCTTCAGTGGCCCTTTTCGGGCCCCATATCGGTGTAGACGTCTTCGTACACCTCGCTGGGATCGGGGAACGGCACCGCGTCCGCGGCTTCGTAGATACGGTCAACCTGAGCCTTGATCTCCTCGTCGATCGCTTCCATCTTTTCCCTTGTCATGACGTTGCGATCGAGCAGAACCTTCTCGAGTCGGGGAAGCGGGTCGCGGTGCATAGCCGTCTCCTCTTCCTCCGCTGTCCGGTAGAGCCGTCGGTCGTTGTCGGCCGCCCCGTGCCCAGCGAAGCGGTAGTTCATGACCTCGACCACCATCGGCCGCGAGGATTTGCGTGTCTTTTCGACTAAGCGCTGGGCGTCTTTGTACACCTGCAAGACATCCATCCCATCGATGCGCTCACACTCCATCGCGAAGGGCAGGCCCCGCTTCCAGAGCTCGGTGTCGCTCGCGTGGTATTCCAAGCGCGTGCCCATCGCGAACTCGTTGTTCTCGATGATGTAGATGATTGGCAAGTCCCAAAGTGAAGACATGTTGAGGACTTCGAAGAACACCCCCGCGTTGGCTGCGCCGTCACCCAAGTAGCAAAGTGTGACCCGGTCCTCCTCGCGATATTTGGCGGCGAACGCAAGGCCAGTCGCAAGTGCCGTATGACCGCCCACGATGCCCCAGCCGCCAAAAAAGCCCTTCTCGATGTCGTAAATGTGCATCGAGCCGCCCTTTCCTTTGCTCAGGCCGCCTTTGCGCCCCATGATCTCCGCCATGACAGCGACCGGGTCGCTCCCCATCAAGAGAGGCTGGGGGTGGTCGCGGTAGGCGGCCATCACATAATCCCACTTCTGCCGCAATGCCTTGTTGAAACCGACCGCAGTCGCCTCCATCCCGATGTAGACGTGCATATATCCGCCGACCTTGCCCTGTCTGTAGGCGAAGTTGCACTTCTCCTCGAAATGCCGGATCAAGAGCATCTGGCGATAGAAGTCTTCGAGCAGCGCGGGCGTCTCGACAGGTTGTTCAAGCTTGGCTTTGGGCATGGGATTCCCTAGTTGAGAGTGGAGCGCCGCGCCGTTGGGGAGCCCAGTTCTTTATACCACCCATATCCAGTCCCGGCGAACCTACGGCCTAGCTGACGCCAAGCGCGTGACGGAACTTACGCGGGCCACTTTGAGCGTATTCTACGACTGTGAACGCGCAACGCGCCATTTCGGTCTTTCTCTTCACTGCCTTCTTGGCGGCCCTGGCAAGGCCGCAGCTCGATCAGAAGGTCACGTTCGAAACTAAAGCGACTACCGCGCCTAAGGCCATCGAGGCGTTGGCTAAAGCCGTCAACGCCGACCTCAAGGCCGGTCCGGAGTTTGCGAACGAACCCTTGATCCTCGCTGTCCACGACATGACCCTCCAGGCACTGATGGATCGCATAGCCTCCGTCACACTCGGTAAGTGGGAGCAAAGCGGAACGACGTACCGGCTGGTGCGGGACAAGGAAAAGCTGCAGGCTCTGACCGCTGCCAAGTTCAGTGAGAGGTCGGCTGGCTTCAAGGACGCCGTTGCTCAGTACGTCAAGCAGCACGCGGACGAGGCAGCGTGGAACGAGAAGTACGTCCAAGACCTGATCAACAAGGAAAGGGAGAGTCGGTCGAAGCTGCTTGAAGACCTCGCGAAGAACAACCCTGACATCGGCACGGCCAGGGTCAATATTATGAAGGGCTCGTCGCGAGCCTCTTCGCCGGCTTCTCCGGCAATGATCGAAGTCCTCAAGCACTTGCCGTCCGACGCTCTGGCAAGCGTCGCTCCGGGGACAAGAGCGGTCTTCTCTTCTTCGCCTACCAGGATGCAGAAGGGCC
Organism: Armatimonadota bacterium; assembly: GCA_018268375.1. Lineage (GTDB taxonomy): Bacteria > Armatimonadota > Fimbriimonadia > Fimbriimonadales > Fimbriimonadaceae > JAEURO01. The sequence continues at coordinate 102,981 of JAFDWS010000004.1, forward strand.
TGCCCTTCCCCACCGCAGGAATCATCAACCGGTTCGTGGATTCCCACAACTTGCTTGCCAGGTTGTCGGGCGGCAAGTCGGGCGTTCCCGACAACGTCCACTTCACTGGCGGGCTTGATATTGGTGCAAAGCCGATCAGTGCACCGGTGACGAAGATGCTCCTTATCCTCACCCGGAGCCAAAACTCAGAAGGAATTTCGTGCGTCCTGAAGTTCGCCGACTCATCGGGCGCGATCATCGGCCAAGCGAACAGTTGGCTCCAGCCCGAGGCTAAGCCCGCCGAGACTGGCGACCGTTCCAAGTTCGAGTCCGCGGATGACGTTAACATAAGCGAGCTCTCGCTCGAAGTGGCGAAGGCGCTTGTAAACGGACGGGCGAACGACGGCGCGCAGAACAACGTGTTCGTGTTCGGCGGCGACTCGGGAACGTTTCGGATCGGCTCCGACAGCCCCACACCCGGACCCTCGATCTCCAAGGAGGCATTGGCCCTTCTGAGCGACCCGGTCCGCAACGACCCTCAGTCCACGTTTGTCTCCGAAGCCCTCCTGTCCTCGGCAAAAGCGCTTCACCGGGACTTGGTGGCGAGCCTGCCCGACGAGGTCGTCCTTCCCCTGGCACGCGCCCTTAACCAGCCGGTCAAGGCCGGGCAAGTGTGGGACAAGGTCCAAGAAGCCAAGGCCCGGGTCGCCGAGCTCGACGGTTGCATCCTCGCCTCTCCCCTCGACCGGATCGCTTCGGCTTCGAAGCAGATGGACCGTGCCGCCGCTGGCCGGCTCCTTGGCGTCCTGACAAGCAAGGGCTATCCGCGCCTCTACGATCTGGCCAAGTACTCGCAATCCTTCGCCATCGGCCTTGTCCCCGACAACTTGGGGCTGATCACTCTGCAAACCGTTGATCCTTTTGCTCAAGCCGCGTTTGTGGCGGCGTTCGAGCAGCGCCCTGCACTTCTCCAGTTCTTGGGAACATTCAACCCGACGGTCTTCGAGGGCCTTAACAAGAACAATGACATGACCGTGGCCAGTCTCTCGCCACCGCAACGCGCCTACCTTGAGCGGGACGCCTATGGGCCCGACGGGTTCGGAGGCATTATCGGCCTCGGAGATTTCGTCGGTATCAGCATCAATTCAGGCGATAGCCCGCCCCAAGAGCCGAAGGGGCCGAGCCTCGCGGACGAACCGACAGAAGCCATGCCGAATGGTTTGCCCCTCGAGGGAAAGGTCGGCCTTACCTTTAGTCCGATGGGCGCCGTCCAGGGGCTCTTCAAGAACGCCCGCAACGGTCAGTTCTTGACCGCGGGGGCCCTTGGGGGCATGCGCGCCATGCAGGCCAACAACTCTGTCCCCGAATTAGCTGGAAAGATGCTGCAGTACGACTCATACGTCCCAGCTCAAGGGTTCAAGGTCACTTTGCAGCGCGAGTTCGTCAAGGGCGCCAACGCCAAGAACGACTATGAGGATTTCTGGCTGCCCTCGGGGGCCACGGCAGTGGCATTCGACAAGCTTCCCAGCGACTTTCTGGATGCTGTCAAGAAAGCTCAAGAAGAAATGTCAAAGGCGGGCATGCACTTTGGCGGACGAGGCAACAAGCCCCCGCTTTAAGTCAAACGGCGATGCGCCGGGCAAAATAACAACCAATGGCCATGGCGAGTGGAAGAACTCCACCCGCCATGTCCTTTGTCCTCTCCAACACGGGCAAATGCCCACTTGCGAACGCCGCCACCCCTACAGCCAAGAAGGTGAGAAAAGCGGCCGTTCGAAACACCATGCCGACCTAACTGTTCAATCTCCGTGCCAATTGGCCCGATGCCAGCACATTTCGGGTGCTAAACTCCCTCCCTTCTCATGCGGCACCAGCTTGTTCTGGTCATCGACTTCGGTGGGCAATACACCCAGCTCATCGTCCGCAGAGTGCGCGACCTGGGTTGCTATTCCGAGATGGTTCCCTGGACTGGCGCGGCCGAAAAGCTCGCCCAAGGCAGACCCGACGCCGTCATCCTCTCCGGAGGGCCGCGCTCTGTCCACGACCCCGGCGCTCCCGACCTTGACTTCAGCCTGATCGAAGGAATCCCGACCCTCGGAATCTGCTACGGCCACCAGCTCATGGCCCACCGCCTCGGTGGGCGGGTCGAGCGCGCCAACGACCGGGAGTATGGCCGGCGGCACCTTGCGAACGTCGCCGAACGCTCGCTCGTGAGCGATCTGTCGAGCGACCAGGTGTGGATGAGCCACGGAGACCAGGTCGAGGCCCCTCCCCACGGCTTCTCGGTCACGGGAGCCACCGACACATGCCCGATCGCCGCTTTCGAGGACGCTGGAGGCTCCCGGTTTGGCGTCCAATTCCACCCCGAAGTCAGTCACACGCCGGACGGCCGGACCGTCCTGCACCGATTCCTGTTCCAAAAGGCCGGCCTTCAGGGCGACTGGTCGAGCCAGAACTTCATCGACGATGAGGTCGAACGCATCCGGGCTAAGGTCGGGAGCGACAAGGTCTTGTGCGCGGTCTCGGGAGGCGTCGACAGCAGTGTGATGGCTGCCCTGCTGACCCGGGCCATCGGCGACCAAGCCGTGTGCGTGTTCGTCGACCACGGAATGCTCCGCAAGGGCGAGGCTGAGCAGGTTGTCGAGACTTTCACGCAGACCTTCCATCCGAACCTGATCAAGATCGATGCTTCAGAGCTGTTCTTCGAAGCCCTGTCTGGAGTCACCGAGCCTGAGGCAAAACGCAAAGTGATCGGCGCAGAGTTCGTCCGTTGCTTCGAGCTCCACGCCGAGGAGCTGGCCGGATGCACTTGGCTCGCCCAGGGAACGCTCTATCCCGACGTGATCGAGTCAGGGTCTCCGACAGCAGCGAAGATCAAAACCCACCACAATGTGGGGGGCCTGCCGGACTGGATGAAGCTGAAAGTGATCGAGCCTCTCAAATGGCTCTTCAAGGACGAGGTGCGCGAGGTTGGACGCAAGCTGGGGCTCCCCGAAGACGTCGTCGACCGCGAGCCCTTCCCGGGCCCAGGATTAGCAGTCAGGATCCTCGGCGAGGTCACTGCTGAGCGCGTGCGCATTACGCAGGACGCAGACTGGATCTTTCGATCCGAGCTGAAGTCGCGCGGCCTCAACAAGGGGATTTGGCAGTCCTACGCGGCCCTTCTCGACGTTCGGAGCGTCGGGGTCATGGGCGACGAGCGGACCTACGAGAACCCCATTGTGCTCAGGGCCGTCCAAAGCGAGGACGCGATGACCGCCCAAGCTTTTCCTTTCGAATTTGAGTTCCTTGAGCACGTCTGCAACAGAATCGTGAATGAGGTCAACGGCGTCAACCGAGTGCTCTACGATTTGACCAGCAAGCCTCCGGCAACAATCGAATGGGAATAATCCGTCATCAAATCCAGGTGAATATGCGGAACAAGAGAGTCATGAGCCTCATCGCGGTGGTCTTGGCCACGCTCAGCCTCGGCTGGGCCAACACGACCGACACTGACCCCCGCACCGGGATTCCGATCGTCACCAACGTGGAGACAGGCATGTTCCCCGACTCCTGGATGAACGGGGAGATCAAGGCGGAAGCAGAAGCCCTCGACCACGGCGAGGCCGACCGCTCGTTCTTGCTGGTCAAGAAGGCGATGAGCATCTATCCCAAGTCCGTCTTGACGGAGAACTTGAAAAAGGTCTACGTCTGCAAGATGATCAAGTTCTACGGGCTGGAATACGGGGGCACAAACTCGCTCGACACCGTGTACTTGGCGAACAAGGGCGCCCGCCTCGGCTATTCAGACAGCTACTTGTTCGGCAGCTTCAACCACGAGTTCAGCAGCATCCTTCTCCGCAACTATCCGCAGTTCTGGGACTCCAACGCTTGGGCAGCCTGCAACCCCGAATTGTTCAAATACGGACACGGGGGCACCGACGCGCTCCGTACGGGACACTCCTCGACCGCCTACGACAAGGAACTGGCGAAGCAGGGCTTTGTCGCAGAGTACGGGGAAGCCAGCGAGGAGGAAGACTTCAACCTGGTGGTCGAAGGGATGTTCAGTGGCAGAAAGGATTATTGGGAGCTCGTTGACGGTGCGCCCCAGCTTGCCAAGAAAGTGAAACTTGCGGCCGCGTTCTATGCGAAGATCAACGTCAATTTCAGCGAGGCGTTCTTCCGCGGGCTCGACGAGAAAACGCTTCTGTCCCACTAGGCAGCGCCCATCGGGCACAAAATACGGCCTGAATGGCGGTCAAGGTCTCAAAAGAGTTCAGGTGGGAAATGGGGCACCGTCTGCCCTACCACGAGATGTGCCGGAACGTTCACGGACACTCGTACCGCATGATCGTGGAGGTGGAAGGCGAGGTGGACGAGCATGGCATGGTGGTCGATTTCGCCGACATCGCCACAGCTGTCAGACCCCTGATCGAACAGATGGACCACGCCTTCATGCTCGATCCTTGGGACGCCGAGATGCGCGCGCTCCTCGACCGCGAGGGTTTGAAGAAGCTTGAGGTTCCCTTCTATTCCACGGCGGAGAACATTGCTGAATGGGTCGCAAGGGCCTGTGCGTCTAAGCTTGCGAAATCTCTTGGCCCAGGCACTCTCGCAGTCAGCGTCTGGGAGACACATTCCTCTTGCGCTACGTGCCTGATAAATCTCTGTTCTTCATAATCGATGGGCCAAAGGTCCCCCCCAATTATGCCCGTAACATGATGGGCACCAGGGAGAAAATAAGTGCGACTAAGTGCCTTCGTTGTCACTGCAATGAGTAGCGTTCTGCTGTTCGCTTGGCTCTTTAGTGTCGCTGAAGAGCGGTTGCAGCCACGGCCCGAAGTTTTCAAAATGGAGGTCTCGATCCCGAAGGTGGCCGACACCCTCTCGATGCCAGCCAGAGACGACTCAGGCAGTGCCTTGAAACTTTCGCCCAGATTAATCGTTTGGCTACCATCTTGCGACTCTTGCACTTTATCTCGGATCTCGGAGGCAGACCTTTTCAAAGTGAATCTCGGAAGTACGGTCTTCGTGTCATACGAAGAGCCGCAAATTGTCCGCAATCGGTTCGCCTTCTTGTGGCACCGACGAGCACACTTTGTCTTATTGGCAAAAGCCTGGTCGCTCACCAATGGTGTCCGGCAGGATACGCCGTGCGCCGCCCTCCTTGATTCCAACGGTCGAGTGACCAAGAGCGCCTTCGGAAAAGAGGCTGTCCTGCGCCTCGTGAGGAGTCAAACTTGAAACGTAGCGGCTTCACGCTTATGGAGACCATTGCTTCGATAGCCATCCTAATCACTCTAGGTGCGCTCCTTGCGCCCGCCCTTGCGGAACTGAAACTAAGGGCAAAGGTCACCTCGTCCTTTCAGCGGCTCAGACAGTTCCACATTGCCCTTTCCATGTACCGCTCGGAATATGACGGTGACGGCTGCTACGGACCGCCGGCCGCGATGGGGCTGCCCACCCTCACCAACATTGCTTACACGAGACTAGGCTTCACCTGGGATTTTTGGAAGAGCCCCTGCGGCCGCCACCCCAAATTGATCAAAGGTGACTCTGAGTGGTATGCATACTGCCCTGGTGACGGCTACCCCTGGTCCGAGGACATCGTCCTCTATCGAGAGAACACGCCCTTGATGATGGACACTAACTGTAGCCCGCCGGGTAGCGATCCACAGAATCCCTATGACGAGAAGTACGTCCTTGGAGTCCTTCTCTCGGGCCAACTTAAGGCGAGAAGAGGAACGGGCCGCTACGAGTGGGCGGAATGGTGGGGATTGCCAGCTTGGTAGCACAATATATTTCGTTGATGATCGATATATAAATTGGGACAAAGAACATTATGAAGAAACTCGTGAGACTTTGTGTTTGTGGAATTGGGGTTACCTTTGCGATCGCGGTTGCTGCCGATGAATGCACCGATTGGTGCGCGGCGTGCAGCGCCCGCGACTGCACGATCTGGGGCCCGGGAACCTCCACGCCATATTCATATTGCGGATCCTGCAACACTCTTACAGGCTGTAACTACTACGAGAAGCGGGAGAGATTTTGCGTACTGCCTTGGGGCAATGCTGACGAAGTACACATCATCTACGTGCCCGGTGGTATCTGCGACGGCAGCACGCCTTGCGCCTGACACCGAGGCAGTGAGAATGGAGAAACTGAGAAGACTTTGGCCCGTGGCAGCCTTGGCGATCTGCGCCCTGGTCCTGGGATGGATCTACTTGCCAAGACTGACCGCGCCAAGCGTCGAGGCGACTGCCCGCAGAGCGTTGGACTGCTCGATCCGAGCCGACGCCGACTGCGTGTTCGACCTCGCGATGGATGATGAGAGGGCGGCCTATTCCCTGACCAGAGAGTCGAATAGGGACCTTTTCGAGGCTCTGATTAAGCCGGTCATGAACGTGGGTTCGCAAGGGCCGGCAGAGTGCACCGTGAACCACGATCAAGCCATTTGTACAAGCGAGGTGACCTTGAAGGACGGTCGGAAAATGACCTTTCAGGGCATTGCCATGAAGACTCCGGTCGGCCCAAGGAGCCAGGCAATTGTGGGAACGTGCATGCTCATGGCGGCGGCGGCAAAGTACCCCATGCCAGCCTACGCCTCGCTTAACCAGCGAAAGATCTACGCTTGGACGAGCCTATGTGAAAAGGATGGCCCCTCCTTGGACCGCATTGGCATCAAGGGCTTTTACAAGTCGCCAAAGACGGGGCTCATTCCGTGGACTCGATGGCGGGCAGAACTGGAACAAAAGAGCCAGCAGATTGTCAAGCCTAAGACCTAGCCGCCTCACATGGGTGCTGAGTGCCAAACTTTCAGCACATGCCGATCCTTGAGCCCCTCTTCGCAGCTGAAGCTATGCAACGACGGTGCGACGAACTGGCGAGGCAAATCGACGAGACGTACGGCAACGAGACGGTCGTCCTCATCGGTGTCCTCAAAGGAAGTTATCAGTTCCTCAGCGACCTTTCCCGCCGGCTCCACTGCGGCGTGGAAATCGACTTCGTCCAACTCAGCAGCTACGGCGCCGAGAAGTCGAGCAGCGGCGTTGTGCAGATCCGTAAGGACCACGACATCAATATCGAGGGCAGGCACGTCTTAGTGGTTGAGGACATCGTGGACACCGGTCTCACCCTCGCTCACCTTTGCGAGCTTCTGCAGACTCGTCGCCCCGCCAGCCTTCGCGTCGTGGCGATGCTCAGCAAGCCCGCGGCAAGGACGCACGAGGCCCTACTCGATTTCGTCGGTTTCGAGATCGGGAACGAATTTGTGGTAGGATACGGTTTGGATCACGCGGAGAGTTACCGAAACCTTCCGTACATCGCCGTCCTCAAGGACTGAGACGCGATCCACTCCTCCCCTAAAGAGAACTTCTCAATGAGTCTTCGGAACTCGGACTCCCTATGACGCACGTCTTCAGACCCCGCAAGTCAGAGAGCGGCTCGGGCGGAAAACGCCACCATCGCAGCCGCAGGCCCCGCGAAGAGCGGATGGATCTCACCAGCGACCTCGAGAACCTTCCCGAGATCGACTACACCTACTTCGACAAGATGACGGCCACGGAACTGGCCAAAGTCGCGAAGAAGCACAAGATCAGCATCGATCAGGACCGCTCGACGGTCATCGAGCAGCTCTTGGAAACCACGAACGCCGAGTGCCTCTACCGGCGAGGCATCTTGGAGGTCCTCCCTGATGGGTGGGGCTTCCTTCGCAAACCGAATTACCAACCATCGCCCGACGACGTTTACGTCAGCCAGTCCCAGGTCAAGCGTTTCGGCCTTCGAGGAGGCGACTTCGTCTACGGCCATGTCCGTGCGCCGAAAGAAGGCGAGAAGTACCACGGCATGCTCCGAGTCGAGAGCGTGAACGGCTTTGGCACCCAGTCGCCGGAAATGCTGTCCCGGCGCAACTTCGACGAACTGACCCCCCTCTTCCCCACCGAGCGACTCCGCCAAGAGACGGACCCCGACAGGATCATTGGCCGGATCGTCGACTTGATCGCACCCATCGGCAAGGGCCAGCGCGCACTCATCGTCGCACCGCCCAAGGCCGGAAAGACGACGATCCTCAAATCGATCGCAAACTCGATCACCTCCAACAATCCTGAGGCTTACTTGATGGTCCTGCTCGTGGACGAGCGACCCGAAGAGGTCACCGACATGAAGCGCTCGGTCAAGGGCCAGGTCATCTCCTCGACCTTCGACGAGCCAGCAGAGAACCACATGCGCGTCACTGAGCTCTGTCTAGAACAGGCCAAGCGCTTGGTCGAAGCAGGTCGCGACGTTGTGATCCTTCTCGACTCGATTACGCGACTTTCCCGCGCATCCAACTTGACGATCGCACCGAGCGGCCGCACCCTTTCCGGTGGTTTGGACCCGGCGGCGCTGTATCGGCCCCGCCGTTTCTTTGGTGCTGCCCGCAACATCGAAGAGGGCGGATCGCTCACGATCATTGCGACGGTTTTGATCGAGACAGGCTCGAAGATGGACGAGAACATCTTCGAAGAGCTCAAAGGCACTGGCAACAGCGAAATCGTGCTGGACCGCGAACTCGCCGAGCGCCGTATTTGGCCGGCCCTCAACGTGCGAGCGTCGTCGACCCGCCACGAAGAAGCCCTGTTCGACAAGTCGCAACTTGAGGCGGTCTACCAACTCCACCGCATCCTCGCGAACAGCAAGGACAGTGTGGAAGCCACGGATCAGCTCATCAAGCTGCTCAAGCGCATGCCGAACAACGCTGCCTTCCTCGAGAGCGTCATCGCGAAGACAAGAGCAACGGTTTGACCGCCCCCGGGCAGTGCGCCTATTGCGGAGCTCTTGCTACAGAGCAGGAGGACGTTGTGGCAAGATGCCTTCTTCTCCCCGGCACGAACCGAGTGAAGGTAGCGTCGTGCCATGACTGCAATACCCGCAAATCAAAGGATGACCAGTATTTGCGAGACATCATGGCCCTCCGAATCGAAACTGCAGGAGTCGCAGAACTGTCAGGGATGCACGAAGCTGCAACCAGATCGGCGCTCGATTCCTCCTTTGGTTCTCCAGCTCGGGCGCTCCTGCGAACATTCCAGCTGTCGCACGTGGTGACTCCATCCGGTGATGTGGTTCCCGTTGCAACCATTACTGGTGACAGCGCAAGGATGAGGGCAGCACTATTTTGGGTCGTTCGCGGCCTGTTCTTTCGGCACACCGACAGGATTCTCGCGGCAAATGCACCCTATGATGTCTACGGGTACGACGGGCGCCGGAACAAGGAACGCTTCGATGAAGTCTGGCCAAGCCCATTGCACAACGGGCCGTTTGTAATTGGCCAAACCCTTGCCTACAAGGTCATGGTGGTTGAGGACGTTCCCAGTTTTTCAAGCTGGTTTCTTGTCTTCTTTGGCCGTTTGTTCTTCCACGTAATTGTTGATGAAGCAGCCCTGTTGAGTGCAGGTGAGTGAAAGTACAAGTTGCCCAGGCGGCGGGCCTGTGATAAATGCCTGCCGCCGTCCGATACCGGTGGATCGGCCCCTCACCGGCGTCTTGATGACACCTCCTGGACAAAAACCAGGTGCCGGAGCGATTCCATCTGAGAGGGCCCCCGAGGGTCGTGCCTCCTCCTGGCCACTGTCAAGACAGTTCTCTCCGGCCATAATGGTTCCACCCCATGCGTCGCGCACTCGGTAAAGGACTGTCCCAACTGCTCGGAGACGAGGCCGACGCCCCGGTCAGCGAAGTCTCGGTCAATTCGATCGTCCCTAATCCGAGGCAACCGCGCCGGGAGTTCGACCAACACGCCTTGGACGAGCTCGCCGCTAGCATCAAGGAGCACGGCGTCATCCAACCGCTTATCGTCCGGCAACTCCAGGACGACCGCTACGAACTGATCGCCGGGGAGCGCAGGCTCCGGGCGGCGAAGCTTGCCGGCCTTAAGGCCGTACCCATCACGGTTCGTTCAGCCAGCGCGCAAGCGTCTCTCGAGGTGGCCTTGGTCGAGAACGTGCAACGAGAGGACATCAACGCGCTGGAATGCGCCTTGGCTTATCGGGCCCTCGTTGATAATTTCGGTTTGACACAGGATCAGATCGCGTCGAAGGTGGGCAAAACAAGGGCGGCCATCGCCAACACCTTGCGAATCCTAAAGCTGCCGAGCGAGATGCAAGAAGCGATCGCCAGTGGACTCCTGACCGAGGGCCACGCCCGGGCGCTTCTCATGGTGGAGAGCCCGATCAAGCAAGCAGCTTTGTTCGACCGCATCGTCCAGGAGGCAATTTCAGTCCGCGAGGCGGAGCGGATCGCGCGCGGTGAGGCCCGCTCGCCGCAGGTTCCGAAGGAAGCGGTCGCGAAGGTCATCGACCCCGACTTAGCCGCCGTGCAAAATCGAATTTCCGACTTCTTGGGGGCCAAGATCAAGCTTGAGACGCGCGCCCATGGAGGACGCCTCAGCATCGATTATTACTCCGATGACGAACTCGAAGGCATTCTCCGCAAGATGGGGATCAGCCTCTAGAGCTTGAACGCCAGGTTCCCTTTTGTGCGTGGATCGCTGACCGCCCGGAGCATCCTGCCGTAGACGTCGAATAAGCCAAGCTTGCATTTGCCCACCTCAGGCGTGATCCTGCTCTTGCCCAGAGCGAACGCGCATTTTCCGCCGTCCGGCAAAGCCACCATCGCGATGGCGCAACCGGCGTTGAGGTCGATAGTCGTCCCGTCATAGGTGAGCTTGTTCCCCTTGACAATAAATCCGACCGATTTCAAAAGCTTGGCCGCCTGGGCGTCTCGCGAGGGATCCGTGATCAGGAGCCATCCGTCGAGCTTCGAAGGCATGGTGTTGACCGGGTTGGCGCGTCCTAAGAGTGACCGCCAAGGAGTGAGCCACGATTCGGATCCTGCGGCGACATAACACTTCGCGTGGCCGAAGAACTCGGCAATCCGGTCTGGGTCAGCTCCGGTTCGATCCGTCAGGAGTCGGTCCCAGGGATCCAGCGCAACCATTGACGGCTTCTTCGCGCAGGGAATGCGGAACGAGCTTGTCTGAACGCGGTCCGGGTTTAGAACCACCTTCTTGAACTGGTTCTTGCCGTTGACAGTGAGCAGGACGTCAGTGGTCAAACGATACGGGCTCCCGGTGAAGCTGACGTTGCCGGTCACTTCTCCCTTGGCCCACTTCACGTTCGTACATTGGAATTTGGGATATCCCTTCCCCCTGATCCACTGGTCGAAGAACCACTTGGTCTGTGATCCGCACACCTTTTCGAAATCCTCCCAGTTTGAAGACCTTTGGGCCGGGCGTTCCTGAACCCATTCCTTCACCCAGCTGAGCATCTGCGGAAACTCCTGCTCCATCTGCAGCAGAACGTCCGCGCCCTTGCCGTATCCGACGCTCGATGCGACGGGCCCAGCCTCAGCACCAGCCTCCGCGCAGCTTGCCCGATTGTACGAGGGGTCCGCAAACGGTGCCGGCATCGAAGCGACTTCCTTTTCCGCTCGGTTGCCAATGGGGCCCCGCCGGTGGTAGAGGCCGTCCGCCCAGTCGGCGAAGCTTTCGTTCCAAAAGCTCTTGAGGTAGGTGTTGACGAGGAGGCCGCCGAACCATGTGTGCGCGGTCTCGTGTCCCTCGTTGGCGGGAAGCCACCCCGGCCCGTACGTCGCGAAGGAATAGGCCTCCAAGGCGCCGCCGGAGTACAGCCTCGTCACAAGGGCGCCCCACCCGCGGAAGGGGTTTGCTCCGAACGTCTCGCTGTAGTAGTCGAAGATAGCGGGCAGGATGTTCACTTGGTCTTGCATGGCTTGGTCGGCCATCACCTTCGACCAAACTCGATAAGTCTTTCCTCCCGACTCGACTTGTGCGACCTTATACTTGCCAGCGCTCAAGCTCAAGTAGCTGACAGGAACGTCCATGACGTACTTAACCGTCCTGACCCCCGACGCTACTTGATCGCTCTCCATCCGGCCCTGAGCTACGACCGCCCACTCCTCAGGGACATGGGCGACGATGCTGAACGGAGCGGGTTCCCTCGCGATCATCGGGTACCAGTAATCCTCGGTGAGCATCGCCTCATCGCCCTGGATGTTCCCGGCAAACCCAGGCTGGTTCACTTCGCCCGAATAGTTCAGGGTGTAAGTGAACGTGTCCGTGCTTGCGGCTTTGATGGAGACGACGCCCCCGCCTTGCTCAAATGGCACCTCGGCCCCCGAGGAATCGGTGACCTTTCCCATGTGATAGTGCGGCGAAAGCCGGATCTGCAAACTCTGCCCGGCTCCAGGCAACCGGTGGAACGTTGTCTCGGCCAGAATGAACGCTTGCTTCGTCTCAGGCCGAAAACTGACGTCGAAGTCCCACCTTTTGACTTGGAAGCCCATGTTGTCGCCTTCGTCAACTTCTCGTTCAAGCTTTTCTCCCTTAAGTTCGAAGACCTGCTCCCCAATGTCCTCGTTCGTGAGGCGTGTTGTAAAAACGGCGTATTGCTTGTCGCTACCGGCGTCCTTGAGTCTGACAACCGACCAAGGATAGCGCCCAACACCATAAGCACCGCCTCTTTGAAGGAAACGAAAGGCGTCTCTTTTCACCAATTCTGGGGCGGCAAGCGACTCGATCCCCTTGATGTCTCTCGCCTTTGCGAAAGTGTCCAATTGTTCGACTGCGTTGACCTGAAGTAAGCAGACGGGCAATGCCCAAACCATACGGAAGATTCTACTATCCGTACTGGTATCGTCGTGAGTAGAGGTCTCTCATGTGCGGCATCGCTGGATTCGTCGCTACGCAGCCTGGCGACCAGTACGCGCATTGGGCCAACCACGCGACGCGTGCCTTGTCCCACCGCGGTCCGGACGACCACGCCGCCTTCGCCTGGAGCCCTTCGGGCGGTTCGTCCACTATAGGGCCGGACGCGCACGTCGGCCTCATTCATAGAAGGCTTTCCATTATCGACCTCTCGGCCGGCGGCAGACAACCGAGGGCGACCCCCGACGGCCGCTACGTCCTGATCTTCAACGGTGAGATCTACAACTACCGGGAGCTACGGGCTGAACTTGTGGCGACCACGGGATACGTCTTTCAGAGCCAGTCCGATTCGGAGGTGCTGCTCGCCGCTTGGCAAGCCTGGAACTCTCGATGCATCCCGAAGCTCACGGGCATGTACGCGTTCGCCGTCTTGGACACAAGGGCGAACACGCTGACCCTGGTGCGCGACAACGTGGGCATCAAGCCCCTCTTCACCGTTTGTAACAGACACGGGTTCGCCTTCGCTTCAGAGCCGACCGTCCTTCTGGATTGGCCCGATGTGCAACGAAGAATGAACCCCCAGGCGGTCGTGGACTACCTGCGATTTGGGTTCACCGACCACCTGCCAGAGACGATGTTCGCCGAAATTGGACACGTCCCCGCCGGCTCAGTGCTCGAAGTGCCGATCGGCGATCCTGGCCACTTTCACGTGACCCGCCAGTGGATCCCAGAACCGCAACCGAAGGTCGACCTCCCTTTCGACGAAGCAGCTAAGACCTTGCGTGACAAGTTGACTGAAAGCGTCGACCTCCACCTTCGCTCCGACGTCCCGGTTGCCAACTGCCTCTCGGGAGGCGTCGATTCAAGCACCCTGGTCGCTCTCATGCGCTACGTGGGAGGCAGTTCGGCCGAGATTCATACGTTCAGCCATGTGGCTCGGGGCACACCGCACGACGAAGAGCGGTTCGTCGACGTCATCAACGCGCAGTTCAGCACCGTCCCGCACAAGGTCGAGTCCACGCCCGAAGATCTCTTAGATCGGCTCCCCACGCTCATCAGGACGCAGCAAGTTCCCTTCTCGACGACCAGCATCTTCGCCCAATACCGGGTCTTCGAGGCCCTTCATGCAGAGGGTTTGAAGGTGACGTTGGACGGACAAGGCGCCGATGAACTCTTCGGCGGCTATGGGTTTCACATTGGTGCCCGCGTCGGTTCTTTGCTCAAACAAAGGAAGATCGGCGCAGCCACCAAGCTCGCTACGGCAGCGGCCGGCATGCACGGACTCAGCTCGAAGACGCACTGGTCGAACGCGCTCGACTACTTGCTGCCTCCGAACGTCCAACGCCTCGCCAGGAAATCGGCAGGGAGGACGCTGAGCCCGCTTTGGCTCGATTCTGGCTGGTGTGACAGCCGCGGCGTTTCCCCTGATCCTTACAGGACGGCGGAGTCCCGCGACCTGGTCACCGAAGCACTGTGCAGGAGCCTTGCTGGTCCAGGCCTGCCCCACCTCCTTCGCTACGAAGACCACAACTCGATGGCGTTTAGCGTCGAAGCCCGTGTCCCCTACCTCTCTCAGCCCCTCATGTCTTACGCCCTGTCCTTGCCCGAGAGCTACCTCGTCTCGAACCAGGGCGAGACCAAGCACGTTTTGCGGCGGGCCATGCGTGGCATCGTCCCCGACGCCATCCTGAACCGCAAGGACAAGGTGGCGTTCCAAACGCCCGAAAGCCAGTGGGCAAGGGCGATCGCTCCTTGGATCGAACAGAGGCTGGAGAGCGAGACCGCGCGCTCGCTCAAGGTGATCGATATCGAACAGGCACTGGCCCTTTGGCGGCAAATGCAGCGCGGCGAGACGCCCTACAACTCGGTTGTCTGGCGCTGGGCCAACCTCATCGAATGGGCAAGAGTGTTCGAAGTGGTTCCTTGACCCCAAGGCTGCTTCCCGTCGCACACCGAACTGAAGATGCCATAATTTCCCTCGGTAGGGCGACGTAGCTCAGTTGGTTAGAGCAGACGGTTCATACCCGTCAGGTCGACAGTTCGAGTCTGTCCGTCGCTACCATTCCCCTTTGATAGGCCATCGGCCCCGATTTCACGTTGCTTGGTCCCCATTTTCCCTGGGACGCTTTTGGCAAATTTGCAACCCTTCTCTAATGTAGGCCGCAAAGGTCTACAACCATGCTCATCGGCGACGTTCTTGCAGTTCTCTCGCTCGTTGTGACCACGGGAATCGCCCTCCTGTGCGCCATGGTCTTGAGCGCTCTCCTTTTCCCCGAGCGGACAACCCGCGCCGCCCGACAGATTGAAAGCCATCCCTGGAAGTGCGTCATGAGCGGCCTCGTGGTGATGGTGCCCGTACTCCTCCTCTGTCTCGCGCTGTTCCAAGTGCCAAACCCGCTGGCCCGTACGGCCGCAGTCATCGTTTCCTTGGTGGTCGTGCTCGTGGCAGCCGCCGGCTCGGGCGGCCTCGCCCGGCTTGTCGGTCAGCGCATCAAGAGGGGACACATCGACGACCAGTCATTGCCAGAGGTCGCGATGGGATCAGCGCTCGTCATTGGGACATCGCTTCTACCATTGGCAGGATGGTTCCTGCTCGCGCCCTTGATGCTCGTCTGCTCGTTTGGTGCCGGTGTCCGCACCATGCGACGCCCTTCCCAAGTCAAGCAGGTCCTCACGGAGGCACAGTGAGCCTGACCCGTCGAGAGGCCCTCGTTGCCCTCGGCGGTGCCGGGGCTATCGCTCTGACTGGTTGCGCGGCGCCACGGCGCTCGCTCGACGCCCGCCGGGCCGCCGTGGGAGATCCCGATGTCCAAGTGCTTTCACGTTTCGGCTTCGGACCGACCGCGGAGGATTTAGACCGTATCAAGTCGATCGGGCAGGACACGTGGTTCGAAGAACAGCTGGCAGCAGGGCACGGAGAGCCGTTCGCCCTCCAAGCTAGCCTCGCCAGGCTCCCCATCGAGAATCTGAGCGCGTGGGAATTGCGCGACCTTCCTGAGAACGAAGTCCTTGCTCAAATGCAACAGGCCGCGCTCTTGCGGGCGACTTATTCGCCCTGGCAGGTTCGGGAGCGCCTCGTCCACTTTTGGTCTGACCACTTCAACATCTACGGTCGAAAGGGTCTTGCTGGCTACCGAAAGCCCGAAGACGAACGCAGAGTCGTGCGCGACCACGCTCTTGGCCGCTTTCCGGACATGTTGATGGCGAGCGCCCACTCGACGGCCATGCTGCTGTACCTTGATCAACAGGCGAGCACCTCGGCGCACCCGAACGAGAACTACGCCCGTGAACTCCTGGAACTGCACTCGCTCGGTGTCGATGAGGGCTACACCCAGCGAGACGTCATGGAGGCCGCCCGTTGCTTCACAGGGTGGACCGAGGAGCGCGGCTTCCTCAAACGCCAAGGCAGCTTCAAGTTTGATCCTGCACTCCACGACCG
Organism: Armatimonadota bacterium; assembly: GCA_018268375.1. Lineage (GTDB taxonomy): Bacteria > Armatimonadota > Fimbriimonadia > Fimbriimonadales > Fimbriimonadaceae > JAEURO01. The sequence goes on from JAFDWS010000004.1 coordinate 119,081, forward strand.
TGGCGAAAAGGCTGTCCTCGGCCAGCGCATCTCTGCAGGCGGCGGAAAGGAAGATGGAGAACGGGTCGTCCAGATTGTCGCCGCGCACCCTGCCACTGCGCGACACATCGGCCGAAAGCTCGCCCGTTGGTACCTTGGGAGCACCGAGCAAGCGCCCGCCGTTGCCAAGGCGTTCCTTCAGTCAGGAGGCGACATCAAGTCTACGATGAAGGAGGTGTACCGGCTCTACAAGTCGGGGCTACACGCGCCCGTGGTCAAACGTCCGTTCGACCTCGCCGTGAGCGCAATCCGTGCCCTCGGAATCGAGACCGGAGGCGGGAAGGACTTGCAGGACCACTTGCGGAAGATGGGACAACCGCTCTACCAGTGGCCGATGCCCGATGGCTATCCTGTCGACGCCGAGGCTTGGTCGGGCTCCTTGCTCGCTCGCTGGAACTTCGCGCTCGCACTCACACAGGGCCAGATCCGTGACACAAAGGGTCTGCCCGGCGGAATCCACGACCCCGCCGACGCGGTGGCGTCGGTCTTTGGAGGCTCGCTCACCAAGGGAGCCTCAGAGAACCTTGCGAAAGTGGTCGCCAAGGTGAAAGACCCCAAGCAAATGGTCGCCCTTTGTATCTCCTCCCCTGAATTCCAATGGAGGTAGCCCGATGAATGAGCAAGGATTCGCCTGCCCAGAATTCGACCAATGGCGCTCAACGAGCCGGAGGCGGCTGATCGCCGCTGGGCTCGGTGCCGGGGTTCAATTCTTCGACCATGCCCGAAGCGCCCTCGCCCAAGCCACCTTCCGTGCTGGTCACGAGGGCAACGTCCTTGTCGTCGTCTTCCTGCGCGGCGGGGCCGACGTCCTCAACATTGTCGCGCCCTATGGGGAAGACGCGTACTACCGCGCCCGCCCCACCCTGGCCCTCCCCAGTCCGGTAAAGCGAGTGACGGGGCGGTTGATCGACCTCGACGGCTTTTTCGGGCTTCATCCCGCCATGGCGTCTCTCCACCCACTCTACGAGACAGGCTCCGCCTGTTGGATCCATGCCTGCGGGTCGGGTGACAGCACCCGTTCCCACTTCGAGGCGATGAGCACGATGGAACGTGGCCAAGCCGACGGAGTGAGGGGGACGGCAAGCGGCTGGCTCGCGCGACACATTGCCTCAACGCCCGCGAGATCGGGCCCGATGCGGTCAGTAGCGATCGGCGGCACGATGCCCGACTCCCTCGCTGGCGCCATCAACGCTGTCGCCGTGCAGAACCTAGGCGAGTACCGACTCGCCTCGACCGACGAGGGCTATCACGATGTCCTCGCCCAACTGTACAGCGGAAACGACGAGATTGCTCAATCCGGCAATCGGGCCCTCAACGCCCTTAAGATTCTTCGCGAGAGCGACCCTCGACAGTACAAGCCAGAGTTCGGCGCAGCCTATGGCACGGGCGGAATCGCCCAAGCCCTCAAAGACGTGGCGTACCTCGTGAAGCATGATGTTGGCCTGGAGACAGCTTGCCTTGAATCGGTCGGATGGGACACCCATGTGGCGCAAGGTGCTGCCACGGGCTGGCAGGCGAGCCTGTTGGGCGAGCTCTCGGACGCCATTTCCTCGTTCTTCCGTGACCTTGGGCCGACCTCGCAGCGAGTGACCCTTGTCGTGCAAACAGAGTTCGGTCGCCGCCTCGAGGAAAACAGTGGCTTTGGCACCGACCACGGCCATGGAGGAGCCATGCTGGTGGTCGGTGGGGGCGTGAGAGGGGGCAAGGTCTATGGCAAGTGGCCAGGGCTTGTTACGGACTCGCTCGTCGGGCCGGGCGACCTCGCGGTCACGACTGACTATCGCAACGTACTGGCCGACCTGCTCGAAGCAAGGCTTGATTCGCCGAGCGTCGACAAGGTCTTCCCTGGCCTAAAGCGGGAGCGGACGGGGATCGTTCAGACCCTGACAGGAGATCTGGCGAATAAGCGCTCAGCGATCTGAACCGCGTTCAAAGCGGCCCCCTTCAGCAACTGATCGCCACTCACAAACAGGCACAGCGCGTTCGGGTTGCTCGGGTCGCGGCGGATGCGGCCAACCAGGACATCGTCCTGGCCGCTCGATTCGGAAGGCATTGGAAAGTGGTTCCCCGCCCGGTCGTCGACCACTTTGACACCGGCCGCTTTGGCCAGAGTGTTCCGAACCGCTTCCTCGGAGGGGGCGGCCCGATCGAACTCAACGGTGACCGACTCGCAATGGGCGCGCAGCACGGGAACCCTGACACACGTGACGTTCACCTTCAGGCTGGGATCGTCCAGGATCTTTCGGGATTCGGCAACGACCTTTGCTTCCTCGTCGTTTGCGCCCTCCGAGTTGATCGCGGTGTTGTGGCTAAAGAGGTTGAAGGCGTAAGGATGCGGTGTCACATTCGGCTTGACCTCGCGCCCGGCCAAATAATCGGTGGTTTGGTCGAGAAGGTCTTGCATCATCGCTGCTCCTCCGCCACTCGCGCTCTGGTAGGTACTCACGATCAGCCGCTCGATCCGGCCGAGCTCTCGCAAGGGAGCGACCGCCATGAGAAGGATGATCGCGCAACAGTTTGGGTTCGCAATCAGCTTGTCCTCCGGCTTGACCGCCCCGAAATTGACCTCGGGCACGACGAGCGGCACGGAAGGATCCATCCGAAATGCGCTCGAGTTGTCGATGACGACGGCGCCATGGTCGACCGCAACCTGGGCCCATTCCTTTGACCGAGTAGCGCCCGCCGAAAAGAACGCGACATCGACGCCGGCGAACGATTCAGCGGAGACAGCCTGGACTTCGACCTCGCGACCGTCAAAGGGAATGCGTGTGCCCGCCGAGCGCTCGCTGGCGAGGAGCCTCAGCTCCTTGACCGGAAAAGAGCGCTTTTCAAAGAGGTCCAGAAACTCCCTCCCCACCGCTCCCGTTGCGCCCAGCACTGCGACCGTCAGACCGTCACCCATTGTTGCAAGGGGATACCAGACATGGGCAAAGCGCAGTGGGCCGCCTCAATATCCGAACAGTTGGGCCGCGCGCTCCATGTCCTTGTCGCCCCGGCCGCTCATATTGACGAGGACGTGCGCGCCCGGCTCGATCAGACCATTCTTCCAAAGGGCAGCGAAGGCGTGGGCAGATTCAAACGCAGGGATCAGACCCTCGAGCCTTGCCAGTTCCTTGAAGGCCGTGAGGGCTTCATCGTCGGTCACCGCCATGTATTCGACCCGCCCCATGTCCTTTAGGTGCGAGTGCTCAGCTCCAACCCCGGGGTAGTCCAATCCAGCCGACACGGAGTGGGTCGCCAAGACCTGGCCTTCCTCGTCTTGCAACATGTAGCTGAACGATCCGTGGAGGACGCCCGGCTCACCTGCGCTCAGCGGGGCAGCATGTTGTCCGCTCGGTATGCCGAGCCCGCCCGCTTCGACCCCAATGAGCCGCGTCGAATCGCTGATGAACGCGTGAAAGAAGCCAATCGCGTTCGATCCTCCACCGACACAGGCGACGCCGACGTCAGGGAGCTTTCCGTGCCGGTTCACGTACTGTTGCCGGGCCTCACGCCCGATCACGGCTTGGAACTCGCGGACCATCGTGGGATATGGGTGGGGCCCCGCCGCCGTCCCGATCACATAATGGGTGTCGCGGACGTTGGTGACCCAATCTCGCATCGCTTCATTCAAAGCATCCTTGAGGGTCTTAGTGCCGCTTGAGACCGGGATCACCTTGGCACCAAGGAGCTTCATACGGAAGACGTTGAGCTCCTGCCTTGCGCAGTCCTCTTCGCCCATGTACACCTCGCACTTCATGCCGAACAGGGCGCAGACAGTTGCGGTCGCCACTCCGTGCTGCCCAGCGCCGGTCTCGGCGATGATGCGGTCCTTGCCCATGCTCCTTGCGAGGAGACACTGGCCCAGGGCGTTGTTGATCTTGTGTGCTCCGGTGTGACAGAGGTCTTCCCGTTTCACACTGACTTGCAAACCTGTCTCTTGGGACAGCCGGCGGCATTCGGTCAACGGGGTGGGCCGGCCGACGTAATGAGCGGACAGGTTCTCAAACTCCTCCCTGAAGACGGGATCCGACCAAGCGCGTCGAAACTCGGCGTCCAGTTCATCCAGAGCCGGAACGAGGGTCTCGGGCACATAGCGCCCGCCATAAGGGCCAAACCTACCGGGAGAAGTCGATGCCTCAGCCGCCACGGAGACTATTCTACGGGCTCTGGCCTGGCCAAGTCGCCTTTCGCCCTGCCTTGCGCGACCATCAACGTTCCTCCACACACAAAGAAGGGCATAGCGAGGAGGTTGAGCACGGGAACGTACGACACAACTGCCGCCGCCAACCACATGCCGACAAAGGAAGGGTCGCGAAGAACCAGGCCCGGCTGCTTCCAATAAGGGACTTGCCGCCGCATGCACGCTGGCGCCGTAGCGTCGAACACCAAGATCAAGCCAATGATGAGGGCGCCGATCCAGGCAAGCCCGATAAAGCTCAGCACGAGGGCGGCGGTACCACCAACGAGGGCCACCATGATTCGAGCCGCCCCGTCAGCAGCGATGACTCCGACTCCGACCCGCTCTGCCGTCACCGTTCCGACAACTTTCTGCTCCACCTTTCTGCTGAGGACTTCCCAAGCGGGGATGGACAGTCCGCACACGAGGACAAGGAAGACGGGAGCGGACAGCACGAGCCAAACGATGGCGAAGGCGACGCTGCCTGTAGCCCAGCCGACCCCGTTGGGAACCCATCGGGACAGGGCCTCAGTGATCCTGGGGACAACCAGCCAAAACGACGCGACAGCGAGACCCACGTATCCGAGGAGTCCGAGACCAAGAGGCGCACCGGCGACCGGCCAAAGGCCGGGGCTCCGAAAGAGGAGGCTTGCACCGCGCAACAAGTGGCCCATGCTGCTCCAAGGACGGCTCAGCATGGGCCCGGGTTGCGACGGACTCAGCCCCGGATGCGATCGGGCACGGGAGCGACCTTGTCCATATAGGCCTTTGCACCGAGGCCGAGGATCATCATCGCTCCTAAGACCAGGAAGAGGACCGACCACCAGGGCCGACCGTTCTTGCTCTCGGACATCGTGTTGGTGGCTGCCGCAAAGGAAGCCTGATCCTTGGCCATGTTGGCGTTTTGAAACGAGCCCTTGGAGTCGTCTGACCCGAGAGAGCCCTGCGGCCTGGTCGAGATCGGGTCGGGAGCGCTCGAGCCCACGACCGGCACAACTCCTTGGAGCTTGGCTTGTTGAGCAACCTGGTCTTGGCCTTGCTCAGGGAAGAACTTAGCCCCGTTCGGCAGGTCTTTCTCAAGACCGAGTGACAGGGTCGCACAGGCAAGCGCACACAGGATCAGGAACTGTCTCAATGGGCACCTCCCGTTCCGTTCTCATAGAAGCCCTTGTCCTGCCATGTGCTGCGCATCAGCGTGGGCTGTCGGGGCAATTGAAGGTCGATGAGGGGCGGAGTGTCCGGCCCGCGTTCGCGGATGCGGTTGTCATAGTTCATCTTGATCGGAAGGCTCCAGGTCACGATGGATTCGTCCTTACTGATGATGGTGCCGTTGAAGACCACGCCACCACCGCCCGTGCCGACGTTGCCGCCTCCAACGTAGTTGGTGTACATGATGCCGTCGATCTGATTGATTCCCTCGGCCAAAGAATGGATAGTGGAGTCCGGAACGACGCTCTGGTACTTGCGGCGTCCCGTTGAGTCCGTGTCCATGGCATTGAACGCAGGAATGTACGTCCCGTTGTCGTCGTAGCGGCCATGAGTGAATGGCGGCATCATGTAGTACAGCGGGTAAGGATTGGCAAACGTGGTCGGGTCGCCCATGATGATCGAACCGCGGGCAGCAAAAGCCACGATGTCCTTTTTCTCGTTCGCAACGTCTGCACCGTGGGGATCGACGCCGGCCCAAGAGGGAGGCTGGTCATAGCGCACGCTTCCGACAACGTGGACGTTCCGGCCCGCATACAAAGTGCCCTGTCCCTTCACGTTGCCCTTGATGACAATGTCTTGGGTAACGGTAACGGGCCCGTACAACTTGATAGGATGGGCATTGGTGCCGACGAGGACCGCGCTGCCGTTGATGACGCCTCCGGAGTCTGTGATGCGATCGTATTTGTTCGTGGTCGTGTTCCAGACCTCGACATAGGGAGGCTGTCCAAAATTGGGATTCGCTGAGCCGTCACCGTAATTGGCCTTTTGGTACTGGCCCGGATCAGAGGCAAAGTTGTTGCTCAGCGTTTTGTACTGATTGATGTCGTTGAGGTCCGGCATGACGACTTCCTTCGTCGGCCTCGTGTCCAAGAGTGTCTTAGAGCCAGCCGAACCGACTGAGGTTCGGTCCCAAGCGTAAACGCCTCGCGAATCGGCTTGCACGGCGCCAAACGAACTGGGCGGCACATAAGCGCCATTGACGACGCTACCGTCGACCCAGGCACCGTTGGACTCGAACACAGTGTCGCGCCACGTGTTGAACTCGGCCGATCCGGGAACACCGTGTTTGGTGCTGTTGTAAACCTGGCGCCAGCGCTGTCGGTCGCCATAGGCCGGGCTGTTGCTGTTGGCAAGATACGTGGCGTCCGTCCACTTGACGGGTGGCGTATTGATAAAGCCCGGAACCTTCGGGTCGAGCTTGTCGTTCGCCGCCGCGATGACTGTTCCGTTGACTGTCGGAGAGCCATTGAGGAAGTCGAAGTTCCCGTTCGCCCTCATGTCACCGTTCACCACCAGGTCGTTGACCCCGAACCCGTCCATCCAGCCATAGTTGTTGATGAAGTAGGTGTAGTCGAAGATCTGGCTACGGGAGAGCTCGAAGCGGGCCACGGTGTTCACCTCTTTGAACGGCTCCGCAGGATCGAGTTGCCCGTTGTTGTTGCGGTCAAGGTACCCGACACTCTTGATTTTCACGACCGCCAGGTAGTTGTTGACTTGGTTATAGCCAATGACGGCAGCGATGTATCGCCCAACGGTTGGGACTTCTCCCGACCGGACAACCTTTTCGGCACCCGGTCCGGCACCGTTGCAGGCGGACTGCATTGTGTTGAACTTTTGGCTGGACCGGAAGGGTCTCCAAAGCTCCCTGGTAACGACCTGGATGCCGGCCTCGCAAAGGTGTGTGGTCGAAATGTCGCGACCGTTGTGCATGGACTCGCGGACGGTCTGGGTAGACCAGTCCAAATAGGTGACGCCAGCAAGCGCGACCAGAGTCATCACGGCAAAGGTGGTGACGAGAGCCGCGCCCTTCTTCTTACTCTGCTTTCTAAATTTGGGTGGCATATGGTCTCCTAGCGGGTGGTGTCGTAGATGTTCCGAAGGAAGGCGACTTCGCGGTTGCGCCCCTTGACGATCTCGCGGTTCGCGCCGGTCGTTTGCGTAGCAACCATTACAGTGACTTGTCGAGTGATCTTCCCTGCTCCTGCCACGAAGATCTTGTAGGGCGTCGTCCCACCTGGCGAATTGGGGTCGGTGGTAATGACGTTGAAGCTCAATAGCCTCGTTCCAGTCGGCGTGAGGTACCGCAACTTCCCGGATTGAAAATAGATTCGGCGGTTGAAACCGTCGGAAACCGGTTGGCCCTGGACGTCGCAGACATAGTCGCCGCTCGCGTCCTTGGCGGGCTTTTGGAAGGTCATGCCCATTCCATCGGCGTCGACCGTGACAGACATGGCCTCCGAGAGCTCATTGCAGACTGTGCGGACGGCTCTGCGGCTTTGGGTCTCGGCTTGGATCTTGCCCGCTCCCCGGTACCACGATTTAGCCCCTGCTAGCCAGACCGTCGTGGTCGTTCCGAGAACGAGGACCGTTATGCTGGATGCGACGACGGCTTCCAGAAGGGTGGCACCGGAATGCTTCTTCATAGCTTAGTTCCCTAAATTCGCAACCAGGGTCCCGACCTTATAGGATCGGTCCTTGCCGTTCTCCTTCCAGGTCACTTCGACTACCACGCGACGCAGTTCAATGTCTATCAGCTCGATCGTCACGGTGCCCTTGCCGTTCGGCAGGACCTTGGCGGGGTTGTCGAACGCAGCGGTGTCCGCGTTTGTAAAGGAGTACTTGTTCGGCGAGACCGGAACCTCGCTGTCGAGAATCCCAGCGTTCTTGAGCGTAGTAGGGTTCAGGCTTGAATCCACCCCTTTCATCGCCTCAAGCTCTTTTTGAGCGAGGCCGATCGCTCGATTCATCATATCGGCTTTGGCGCGGCTTCTGTTGGCAACCGGCATGGTCGCCGCGAAGAGAAGGGCGCAAACAAGCGCGATCGCAATGGCAAACATGACTTCGGTCAGCAATGCGCCACGGGTCTTCGAACCTGATTTCATGGGTGCTCTCGATTGGGAACCTAGAAGGAGAGGCAAAGAGGACGGTGGGCAGCAATGCCGCCCACCGTCTCTTAAGCGTGTCGTAGCGCTCTGACTTAGAGGCCAGACTTGTCGGCGGTCCACTGATCGGCAGTCTTGCCGCGGAAGGTCGGATCAGTACCGACGCTGCCCTCAGCGAAGGCACCGCTAACCGGGAAGTCCGGCGGCCACTTCTTCAGGAACGGGGTGTAGTCGGGACAGGCGTCGCCCGTCGTCAAGCCCTTGTCCATGGCACATTGGTCCTTGGCGCTCTCGACCTGGCGGAGCGTGGCGATGATCGTCTGGGCTCGGCTGTTCTGCCGCGCCGTGATAAAGTTCGGGATTGCAATGGCCAGCAAGATGCCGATGATCAAGACAACAATCATGATCTCGACGAGGGTGAAGCCCTTGCGCTTCTTGTTCGTTCGCTTCATTTCGAGTTCGTTCCTCCGGACTGACAGGATTCTTTGGGAGTTGGGCGCTTCGGCCCTCCTGTGAATGGCTGTTCCATTTGGAGCCCTCTTACGAACCTCGCAGGAATACCGGGTTGTTGCAACTTCCCTGCTCCACGGGACCGGAAACTCCAGAACGCAACTTGCCGTCCTAAACTTCATGCATCGTGGATTCGCGCGGTTGGTCGTGCCCACCATATGCCTTCTTCCCTGTTTCGCTTCGGCAGACATGTTCAAACCGGGAATCAAGGATCAGATCACGCTCGGCAAGCGGGCGGCGGCACAGGTTCGAAAGGAAGAAAAGGTCCTGAAAGAGACCGATCCCCGCGCTATCGAGGTCAAGCATATCGGTGAAGGGCTCCTCGCCCACATTCCAGCCGACGAGCGGAAGAAGAAGCCGTTCGAGTACTCGTTTGAGGTCATCGACAGCAAGGATCTCAATGCCTTTGCCCTCCCTGGTGGCCCAATTTTCATTTATTCGGGCCTCTTGGACAAGCTGGACACCAAGGATCAAATTGCAGGCGTCATCTCTCACGAGCTCACCCACATCCGGAACGAGCACTGGGCGAGCGCTTACGCCGACAACCAGAAGCGCCGCCTTGGGCTCCTGGTCATCCTTTCTGTCCTCAATGCGAACGAGACGGCCTTCAACATTGCCTCCGTCTCTGACGCCTTGGTGTTCGAACTCCCCTATTCCCGCAAGCACGAAGCAGAGGCAGACAAAGTGGGCTTCGAACTTGACACGGCGTCGGGCTACAACCCTCAGGGGATGGTGGACGTTTTCGAGGTCCTCAAGAAGGCAGGCGGGGGAGGAAGGACCACCGAGTGGATCAGTGACCATCCTGCCCTCGACAGTCGCATCCAGAAGATCCAGGATCGGATCAAGAAGGAAGGAAAGTCGTACCCGAACCAAGTCCCCCGGACTCGCTAGTTCAAGCTTTCCAGGGAACAACCGGTTAGACATACGGGCTAGACTGGGCCCGTGATCTTCGCCGCAGCCCTACTCCTTCTTAGCGCGACCCAGAACGAGGGGGACTGCCTCGCCTACGTGACCACCAACCTGGCCAAAGGCAACGGCAACTGGTACTCGTACTACACCTTCGCCAACAAGGCGGTGACGGTCAAAACCGACGACACCCTCGTTTACACGATCTACTTGGACAAGGCAAACCCGGAAGCGAAGGGCGGCGTAGACGCGGAGTTCACCGATGGTGGCGACGCGCTGCGCGACCTTGGCGCCGTCGACCAGGAAGGCGTCCGGGCTCACGGCGACGGCATCCTGAACCAAGCCTTGGGGCACTGGTACACGCGACACATCCCGCTTAAAGCGGCCACCGGGCGAACGACGGCCGACTGGCAAGTGGTCGAGGAGGCCGATCGAGACGGCAAGTTTGTCCAGTACGTCAAGGATGTCTACGTTCTCCACGGGGACGGGTCAAAGACGGTCGTCTACGGCGGAGGCAAGCCGTCAAAGCGAGAGCTCTCGGTTCATGCCGGCTATACGCAGTACCCAGTGTTGGTCGTGGTGGACTCCAACCTCGTGACCCAGGACGCGTCCAAGGCGGCGGCGTTCGTTGATAAGCTTGGAGCGCAGGTCGCCAAGGTCGCCAAGATCGAGCAAGACCTGGCCTTCGCCCGCAAGTTCCTGGAGCAGAACCCAGACCCCGAATTGGCCGAGCACCTTCAGGAGGCCGAGCAGATGCTCTCCAAGATGCAGGGCGAAGTGGTGTCTGACGAGTACATCGAGGAGGTCCTCCACACAGCGCAGCACGCTTTGAGCCACGCCCACCCGGAAATGCAGAAGTACACCGGTCACCTCGTAGGGCACGCCCACATTGACCTCCAGTGGCTTTGGGAGTGGCAGGAAGGCATGGTCTCGGCCTACGACACCTTCAACCAGGCGACCAAGTTCATGGACGAGTTCCCTGGCTTCACATTCAGCCAGTCCTCTTCCTGCCTTTACCAGACGATCCAGGAGAACTGGCCGGAGCTCTTCAAAAAGATGCAGGCGAAGGTCAAGGCCGGCCAGTGGGAGATCGTCGGCGGTCGTGTCTGCGAAGGCGACACGAACATGATCTCGCCCGAGTCCCATATCCGGCATTTCCTCTATGGCCAGAGCTACTTCAGGGAGAACTTCGGCAAAACAGCCCGGGTCGGATGGGAGCCCGACACCTTTGGCCACACGCTGCAGATGCCCCAGATCCTCAAGCTCGGCGGATGCGACTCGTACTACTTCTGCCGGGGCGGGAAGGGCAAGCCCCTCTTCTGGTGGGAGGGCCTCGACGGCACCCGCATTTTGAGCTTCGACGAACCAGCCACAGGATCCTGGTACAACTCCGACCTCAGTTATAAGCAGTTCCAAGAGATGCTCGACTTCCAGAAGGCGACAGGCTCAAAGGACTCGCTGATGGTCTACGGCATCGGCAACCACGGCGGAGGGCCGTCGCGCGAATACATCGAGACGGCTCTCGAGTGGATGAAGGACAAGACCAAGCCGAAGGTCAAGTTCTCGACCGCGACCCAGTTCTTCGACGCCCTCCGCAAGTACGACCTCACGAAGATCCCCGTCGTCGACCAAGAGCTGAACCCCGTGTTCGATGGCTGCTACACGAGCCAGGCGGACGTCAAGGAGCTCAACCGCAAGGCCGAATACGCCACGACCTCCGCCGAGGCGGTCGCTACGGTCGCCTCGGCGTTCGGGTTCAACTATCCCCGCGCCGCCTTTCGCAAGAACTGGGAGGACATCACGTTCAACCACCACCATGACACCCTTCCCGGTTCGGGCATTCACGCCCCCTATGAACGGACCAAGACCGTTCTTGGCCGGGTTCTAGCCGACGACAAGGATATTGTCACGCGGGCTCTAGAAACGCTCTCTGTGCGGGTCACTCCCGCCAAAGGCGGGCTCTCCGTCATGGTCTTCAACCCTTCTGGGTGGACGCGGTCGGGCATGGTCAGGACTTACTTGGTCAAGAGTGGTTGGGACGGGGGCGAGGGGTTGAACCCGAGTAACTGCATGGCGACAGACGCCTCAGGTTCGTCAGCACCTGTCAGCGAGATCGATCCCGAAAGCCATCTCGGCGAGTTCGAGGCGCGGAACATTCCTCCGTTTGGATGGAAGGTATTTCAGATCAAGAACGGAGGGCTGAGGATCACCGGACCAGATCCTCGATTGATTATGGCAATGATGGGAGAGGAACAGCCCGTCCTCATCAACGATCGGATGCAGGTCGACTTCGACAAGCAAAGCGGGACGATCAAGTCTCTATCGGTCAAAGACCAAGGTGGCGGGCCGAACATCATGCAGGGAATTTCCCTCGGCCTCCCCGAAATCCACACAGAGCACGACGACGGCATGAGTGCATGGGTACTCGGCAAGATAACCAAGGTCGAGCCATGCAAGCTCGTCGAGCCCGATCGACCGAAGCTGGTAGTCGACCGCATCAATAGCGGGGAAAAGACAATCTATGATCCTGGGGGCGACTTTGCTCTCAAGTTCAGCTACGAAGTCCCGTGGACCGGTCGTAAGACCGGCCAGAGCACGGTCGAGCAGACCTTCCACCTCGAGGGCGACAAGATCATCGTGGACGTCGACTGCGACTGGCACGCCCTTGGTACCCCTGGCGACTCCGCACCGCTCCTCCGCGTCGCCTTCGACACCGGCCTCCAGAACGCCAAAGCAACGTACGAGGTCCCATTTGGCGCCCTCTCCCGGCCCGTTGACGGCAAGGAGTACCCCGCCCTGAACTGGGCCGACGCGAGCGACGGCAAGACAGGTATCGCTGTCCTCAACGACTCCAAGAGCGGATACTCGTGCTCGGGATCGACACTCCGCCTCAGCCTCATCCGAAGCAGCACCGGCCCCGACCCTGCGCCTAACCAGGGCCACTACCATTGGCGGTACGCCATCGTGCCCCACAAGGGCGACTGGCGCACGGCTTCGCTGCCAAGGATGGGCTACGAGTTCCAGCAGCCGCTCCTCAGCGCCACGGTTCCCTTCGACGCGCACGGCTCAGCCCCGCTCCAATGGTCAATGTTGAACGCCACCGACCCCAACGTCCTCGTGACCGGCATCAAGCGGGGCGAGAAATCGGACGACCTGATCGTCCATCTGTTCGACGCTGGCGGTCAGGGCTCCAAGGGAGTGCTGACTTTCACACCGGCTGTGGCCAAGGTGGATTCGGTCAATTTCCTAGAGGACGTGCTTGCCCCACTAAAGGTGACGCAACGGTCGGCCAACCTTGACCTGCACAAGTTCGAGATCAAGTGCCTGAAGGCGAAGTTAGCGGCCCCGTAGGTCCGCCGCCTTCACGCCAAGTTGCATCGCTTGGACAGGGTTGCCGTCGGGGTCGGTGAAGGTCAGCACGACGCCCGCCGGCGTATCGTGGTAGTCCCCGACGACTTGGCCGTCTGAAGCCTCGACCGCTCTGCGAAGGGCAACGAGGTCGTCGGCAGCCATCCCCAAGTACCAGCCCTTCCCCTCGACACCCGTCGGCCCGTTAGCTGCGCCGCCAAGAGGATGGAGCCCGATCTTGCCAGTTCCGAGTTCGAAATCGCTCCAGTAGGGGGACTGAACCCCCGGTTTCAGCCCGAGCACGTCCCGATAAAACCTGATGGCTCGATCCATGTCGGTGACGTAACACCACGTCGTGCTCGATCCTGTGACCATGGGTGCATGTTATCACCCGGAGACAAACATCGGCGCCTTAACAGAAAACCCCCGATGGGGACATCGGGGGCTACCTGGCCCGAATCTTCTCGAACTTTTACTTTTCGCGCAGGGGCATACCCATGAGCTTGAGGAACGCGCGCCCTTGCTCGTCGTTCTTCGCAGTGGTGACGATCGTGATGTCCATCCCACGGATTTTGTCGAACGAGTCGTAGTCGATCTCAGGGAAGACCAGTTGCTCCTTAAGTCCAAGGGAGTAGTTGCCTCGTCCGTCAAAGCTCTTCGGCGAGAGACCCTGGAAGTCTCGGATACGGGGCAGAGCCACCGTGGCGAGCTTGTCCAAGAAATGGTAGGCACGGTCACCCCTCAGAGTGACCCGGCAACCCACCTTCATGCCTTCGCGAATTTTGAAGTTAGAGACGGACTTCGTGGCGGTCGTCGAGACGGGCTTCTGGCCGGTGATGACCTGCATGTCCAACATGGACTTGTCCAGCTCCTTCTCCTCGTTTCCGGTGCCCATGTTGACCACCACCTTAACGAGCCGGGGAACTTCCATCACCGAGCTGAACTTAAACTGCTCCATCAGGGCAGGCACGACCTTGTCCTTGTAGACCTTTCGCAACCTGGCCGGTGGCAGTTTCCCTTGCGTGCCCTTTTCCTTCTTCTCTTTCGCCATGTCCTAGCCTCCTAATTCGTGCGGAGCCTTACTCTCCCTTGGAGATGTTGGGCTCGTCCTTGATCGTCTTGCCGCTCTTCTTCCCATAGCGGACGATCTTGCCTTCTTCCTTGCGCCGACCAACGCGGGTCGGTTGGTCGCTCGCCGGATCGATCACCATGAGATTGCTCACGTGAATCGGGACGGGGATGCGGATACGGGCCGATTTCTGGCCCTGGTACTTCGCCTTGAAGTGCTTGACGGCCGCGTTCAGCGGGATCGGCTGCTCGGGGTTCTCCTCGTTGTCTTGCAGCACGATCGCTTTCATCTTCTCCGCGCTCACCGCGGCGACGAAGCCCTTCTGTCCCTTGTCCTTGCCCGCGATGATGACGACCTTGTCGCCGGTGCGGACACGGAGCTTGACGTTCGCCTTCTTGGCCTTGAGTTCTGCTTTGGTCGGCATGGTTTCAAATCACCTCCGGAGCGAGCGAGACGATCTTCATGAAGTTGCCGTCGCGAAGTTCGCGGGCTACCGGGCCAAAGATGCGGGTGCCTCTGGGCTCCATGTTCTGCGGGTTGATCACGACACACGCGTTGTCGTCGAACCGCAGGGTGCTCCCATCTGCGCGGCGAATGTGCCGCTTGGTCCGCACGATCACAGCGCGAATGACATCGCCCTTCTTGACCGGCATGTTCGGGGTCGCGCTCTTCACGCTCGCCACGATCACATCACCGACGCCTCCGTACCTCGGCTGCGAACCTTTGAGCACACGGATACACATCACTTCGCGTGCTCCGCTGTTGTCCGCAACTTTCAGCCTGCTGAACTGCTGAATCATCTCTTCTTCTTGCTCCTTGTCAGAGGGCGGTGCCAGTTACGGCCGTGGCCTTGACTCGACAGAACGGACTGGTCGCCCAGTCCGCATCGTCACTTGACTTTCTCGACGATCTTGGTCACCCGCCATCGCTTTTCCTTGCTGATGGGCTTGGTCTCCATGATCTCGACCTTGTCTCCTATGTCACATCCAATTTCGTCGTGCGCCTTGACGCTGTTCGACTTGCGGACCGTCTTGCCGTAGAGCGGGTGCTGGAACGAGCGCTCCAACCGCACCACGACGGTCTTGTCCATCTTGTTCGACGCGACCACGCCTCGCCTGGTCTTCCTAAAGTTCCTCTCAGTGGTTTCGCTCACTTGTCTCCCCCGCTCTTCTTCTCGGCGATGAGGGTCAGCAACCGGGCGATGTTGTGGCGGCGCACTTTGAGGCTGGCCGTGTCGGTGAGTTGCCGGAACACGAGGTCGCGACGAGCCTTGTAGAGGGCGGCGCGCTCTTGACGCACCAATTCCTCAAGCTCGGGAACGCTCTTGTCCCTCAGTTCGGCTGGTTTCAAAGATTTCATCTTGTCTTCACTCTTCACTCGACTCGGTCGCCGCCTCTTCGGCCGTCGCGCTCACAGGAGCGTCAAAATCATCCTTCGGTGCCTTAAAGGGCTTCTCGGGCGGAGTCCAAACGTAGCCTTCTTTGATCACGAACCGCGTCTTGATCGGAAGCTTGTACTGGGCGAGCCGCATGGCCGCCTTGGCCACCTCCGGCGCAGGCCCCGTCATCTCGAAGAGGATACGGCCCGGCTTCACGACCGCGACCCAACCCTCGACGCCTGCCTTGCCCTTGCCCATTCTCTGCTCGAGCGGCTTCTTCGTGATTGGCTTGTCAGGGAAGATCCTGATCCAGACCTGTCCACCGCGCTTGATGTGGCGGGTCATGGCGATACGGCTGGCCTCGATCTGGCGGGCTGTGACCCAGCCGCACTCTTCGGCCTGTAGCGCGTAACTGCCGAAAGCGATTTCGGCGCCGCCCTTCGCCCGACCGCACATCCGGCCGCGCATCTGCTTGCGGTACTTCGTCCGCTTAGGCATCAACATTGTTCGTCACCTCCGGGCCAGTCGTCTCGCCGGCCGTTTCCATCGGGGCACCCTCGCCTTCCCGCTGCTCAGGGCGCGGGCGTCGAGGCCGCTTCATCTCAGTGGCGGCTTCGGCGGCGATCGCTGCCATCAGCTGCTTCTCAGGAAGCACCTCGCCCTTGTAGATCCAGACCCGGACTCCCACCGTGCCATAGATCGTGTAGGCGATCGAATATCCGTAATCGATGTCCGCTCGCAGCGTGTGCAGCGGCACCTTGCCAAACTTTTCTTGCTCGACGCGGGCGATTTCAGCACCGTTCAAGCGGCCGCTCACGATGACCTTCATGCCGCGGGCGCTCATGCGCTGGGCTCTGGTCATCGACTGGCGCATGGCCCGGCGGTGGCTGATTCGCTTCTCAAGCTGGATGGCGATGTTTTCTGCCACGAGCTGGGCGTCCAACTCTGGTTGTCGAACCTCGGTGACGTTGACCTGAACCTGACTCGTCGGGTCCTCTTTGCGCATCTGGCGGTTCAGCTCGTTGCTGATCTCGTCGATGCCCTTGCCTCCACGACCGATGACCGCGCCAGGCCGGCTCGTAAATACGGTTACCTTCACCCTCTGGGCGGCGCGCTCGACCTCGACGCGGCTGACGATGCCCTTGCCCAACTTCTCTCGCAAGTACTTGCGGATGCGCTGGTCGCTCGCCAAGGTCTCGCGGTACGTCTTCTTGTTCGCGTACCAGTGGCTGTCATGGCCTCGGATCACGCCTAGGCGGAATCCGACGGGATGGATTTTCTGGCCCATTACTTCGTTTCCTCCTCGCTGGCCGGGGTCTCTTCGGCAGCGGCGGCTTCTTCGGTCGGGGACTCCTCAGCAGCGGTCGCCTCGACCGGGGTCTCTTCGACCGGTGCCTCTGCGGCGGCCTCCGTGGCCTCGTTCATTGGCTCCTCGACCGGCGCGGCCACAACCTCTTCCTCGGCGACGGGCGCTACCTTGGCTGCCTTCTTGGGCTTTGGCGCCTCAAACTTCGGCCTTGCCTTCGCCTTCGTGCCGTGCGCCTTGATCGCGCCCTGCGGCGCATACTCTTCGACGACGACCGTGATGTGGCTCGTCTTCTTCAAGACACGATTGGCGCGGCCCATCGCCCGGGCAATAATCCGCTTCGTCTTCGGCCCTTCGTCCACCATGATGGTGGCGATCCGGAGGTTCCCCGGATTCACCCCGTGGTTCTCCTGAGCATTGGCGATAGCGCTGACCAACACCTTGCGCAGGTGGAAAGCGCCCTTGCTCGGATGGAAGCGCAACACTTGGGCCATCTGCTCCGCGGGCTTCCCGCGCAGCTCGTCGGCCACAATCCGCACCTTTCGCGGTTGCACCTTCACGTATTTTGCGACTGCTCTTACTTCCATTTCGTCTTTCTTTCAGGAGACGGGGAAACCGTCGGACCGCGTCCTTTGTGGGCGGCGCAAGGCTCAGGATTGTACCGGAGCCAGGTTCGCCGCCGCGGGACTTACTTGATGCGAGTCCCCCTCTCGGGAAGCGACCCGTCATGGCCTCGGTAAGTCCGGGTGGGAGCGAACTCGCCCAGCTTGTGGCCAATCATGTTCTCCGTCACGAACACCGGATGGTGCTGCTTGCCGTTGTGCACGGCGATCGTGTGCCCGATCATGTCGGGCGTGATCGTCGAGCGCCTCGACCACGTCTTGATGACTCGCTTTTCTCCCGACGCGTTCATCGCCTGGATTTTCTCAGCCAGGTGATCGTCGATGAAATAGCCTTTCTTTAAGCTTCTCGCCATAGTGTCCTACTTCACTTTTTCACGTCGTGGCGCCGCCGGACAATGAACTTGTCCGTGCGCTTGTTCTTGCGCGTCCTGCGGCCCAAAGCCTTGTTGCCCCAGCGGTCCACCGGGCCCTTCTTACGGCCGACCGGCGACTTTGCCTCACCACCACCGTGGGGGTGGTCTCTCGGGCTCTTGACGACGCCGCGCACGTGCGGCTTGCGCCCACGGCCACGGTTCTTGCCCGCCTTGCCCATCTGCTCGTTTTCGTGCTCGGCGTTGCCGACCTCACCGATGGTCGCGCGGCAGTCCATGTGGACCATCCGCATTTCACCGCTCGGTAGCCTGAGGGTCACGTAGTCGCCCTCTTTCGCCATCACCTGGGCACCGCCGCCTGCGCTGCGGACCATCTGTCCGCCGCGACCCGGCTGCAGCTCGATGTTGTGAACCATCGTACCAAGCGGGATGTTCTTCAGAGCGAGGCAGTTGCCAGGGAGGATGTCCGACTCGGGGCCACTGCTGACCTTCGAGCCCACGACGAGGCCCTTCGGGGCCAGGATATAAGCTTTCGTGCTGTCGTTGTACTCCAGAAGAGCGATGCGGCAGGTCCGGTTCGGGTCGTATTCGATCGCGATGACCGTCGCCTCGACTCCGTCCTTGAGCCGCTTGAAGTCGATGATGCGGTAGCGGCGCTTGTTGCCACCGCCGCGGTTGAACATCGTCGTTCGGCCGGTGCTGTTACGCCCGCCTGACTTCGACAACCCGACCGTCAGGTTCTTCTCGGGCTTCTTCTTGGTCACCTCGCTGTAAGTCGACGCAATCTTGTGGCGTCGACCTGGCGAGGTCGGTTTCATCTTCTTGACCGGCATCTTAGACTCCGTAATCCTCCAACATCTGGCCCTTGCCCAGGGTCACGACAGCCTTCTTGAAGTCAGGCTGCTTGCCACTGGTGCGCATCCCGCGGCGCTTCATCTTGCCGTGGACCTTGATCGTCCGGACAGACTCGACGGTGATCCGGGGATCCTTGTCGCGCTTGCCCGCGTTGTACATCGACTCCAGCGCCGCCTTGATCTCGATCTTGTTGGCGTCGTTCGCCACCACGAAGGTGTACTTGCGCTGGATCGCGCCTTCGTCCTTCACTCTCGGATCTCCGTAGCTCATGGCCACGGTCTTCTCGGAGATGTGGGGACGGATGATAATGCTGTGCGGGTCTTTCACGCTTCGGTCTCCTTCTTCGCGGCCTTCTTAGCTGCGGGCTTGGCCGGCGCCTCTTCGGCGGAATAGGTGGCCTCGATCATCTCCATCGCGTCCTTAGCGACCAACACCTTGTGAGCGACGAGGAGGTCGCGAGTGCTGAACGCCTCGCCCTTCCCTTCCTTGTTGGGGGCCACACGGACTTCGACACCCTCGATGTTCCGGAAGCTCCTGAACGTCGGCTCGTCGTGGGCCGCCAAGATCACGAGCACGCGCTTCGCGTCTCCGGCACCGTTCTTGGCAAGGAGCGCTTGGGCTTCCTTGGTCTTCGGCGCCTTGAAGGAAATTTTATCGACGACGGTCAGGTCGCCCGAACTCAGCTTGGCTCCGAGCGCTCCGAGCAGGGCGAGCCTGCGCTCCTTCTTGTTGACCTTCTTGCTATAGTCGCGGGGCTTGACCGCGAGCGCCATACCACCATGGGCATAGTGCGGGGCGCGGATCGTGCCCTGTCGGGCGTTGCCCGTCTTCTTCTGCTTGTAAGGCTTGCGACCGCCGCCGCGCGTCTCGCTTCGGGTCTTCGCGCTCTGCGTGCCTTGCCGCGCGTTAGCCTCCTCAGCCACCAAGACGCGGTGGAGCAGGTTCGGGCTGACGTCCAGCCCTTTCAATGTGTCAGTGAATTTCGACATGGTCAGTTGGCCTCCTTGTTGATGGTCACGAGGCTGCCGTTCGCACCGGGGACGCTGCCGCTCACCAGGATCAAGTTCCGCTCGGCATCGACCGAAACGACCTTCAATCCTTGCTGGGTCACTCGCTCGTCACCCATGTGGCCGGGCTTCTTAGTGCCCTTGAAAACTCTCTGCGGGCCCGTCGCGCCGCTGGAGAGCGGTCGTCGGTGGGTCATGTAGCCGTGGGTCATGTGCTGGCCCTTGAAGTGGTGGCGCTTGACGCCTCCAGCGAAACCGCGGCCCTTGCTCGTGCCCGTCACCGTCACCTTCTCGCCTGCGGCGAAGATCTCCGCGGTGATTTCCTGGCCCGCCTCGAAACCGTCTGTCTTCTCGACCCGGAACTCCCTCATGTGGCGGAGGTTCCGACCGACGCCGGCCTTCTTGAGATGGCCGTACTTGGGCCAGTTCATGTGCTTGTCGCTTTGGTCGCCGTATCCGACTTGGACAGCTGTGTAGCCGTCCTTGTCCTCAGTCTTGACCTGCGTGACATAGACCGGCCCGGCCTCGATGACCGTGACCGGGATGAACCGCCCCTCGTCGTCAAAGACGTGGGTCATACCGACTTTCGTACCTAAGATCCCTGGTAGCACAAATTCTCCTTTCCCGTAGACGCGGACGCGCCCTGGGAGAAGCTCCACATTCAGCTTCCCTGCCCATGCCGCCCCATTTGGCGTTGCCCTGATTCCATCGGGGTCGCCGGACGGCACGGCTCGAAGCCATGCTCGTGGTCAAGCTCAGAGACTATACCCGCACGGCGGGGATTGGCGATTCGGGACTCGGGACTTGGCCGCTGCCCGCAGCAGGGGGACCGCCCAGGCTAACATGGATCCGTGGCCGAGATCCGACCCGCACGCTTCCCGGAAGACCTTGAGACGGTGCGCGAGCTGTTCCGGGAGTACCAGGACAGCATCGGGGTCGACCTCTGCTTCCAGGACTTCGAGAACGAACTCGCTGGGCTGCCCGGCAAATACGAACCACCCAGCGGGAGCCTGTTGATGGCTTGGCACGAGGATCGGCCCGTGGGCTGCGTCGCGATGAGGCCGGTGGCGGGCGACGACTGTGAAATGAAGCGGCTCTATGTGCGGC
The DNA here is from genome assembly GCA_018268375.1 of Armatimonadota bacterium. Lineage (GTDB taxonomy): Bacteria > Armatimonadota > Fimbriimonadia > Fimbriimonadales > Fimbriimonadaceae > JAEURO01. Next base: position 139,850 of record JAFDWS010000004.1, read on the forward strand.
CGGCGGGAAGGGGCCAGGGGCTCGGGCGGCGCTTGACAGAGAAGATTTGTGAAGAAGCCCGTACGGCCGGTTACCGCCGCATGTTCCTCGACACGTTGCCCTCGATGGCGGCGGCCCAGGCCATCTACGAGGAACTGGGCTTTGTGGACGCCGAACCCTACGTGTTCAATCCGCACCAAGGCGTCCGCTACATGGCGCTGGAGCTCTAGCTGCTACCCTGAATCCGGTAGAGCATGAAGTCGGTCTCGGGGAAATCATCGTCGCCCCGTGCCAGACACAGTCCCCGCAGCTCGCCGCGGTGGTACGTGCCATGGTTCACCACGTGCATCGCGATCTCTGACAACGGCAGCGACTGCTCCTCACCGTTATAGCGCCTGTAGTGGACGACCGGGTCGTCGTTCCTGTCGATGATCGAGAACCAACCCTCGTGAACCCGATCGAGCTCTTTGGTCGTCAACTCGACCTGAGGCGGCGCGGCAGGAGACTCGCCAGTGAACCGTAGTGCCCAGACGGCTTGCGCTGCGAGGACGTGCTGAAGGATCGCTGTGTCCGGATCCGGCCAACCCTTGGAGTGGAGGCACTCAAGCCACAGCCCGTTCGCCCACCGGTCGAATCTGAAGAGGGTGGCAAGGTCGGCCGTCACAAGGATTCGAGGTTACCGAATGGACGCTTTTTGGTCTTCCCCCGATGAGGACATCGGGGGCTACCTTGGACATCGGGGGCTACCTTGGACATCGGGGTTTTCTTCGACATCAGGGCCTCGATAAAGCACTTAGCCCCCGAACCATCGGGGGCTAACTAAGCTTGGATTGCGCGGCGACCTTAGACCGTTTTGATCTCGATATCGACGCCGCTGGGGAGGTCGAGCCTCATGAGCGCATCGATGGTCTTGTTCGTCGGCTCTTTGATGTCGATGAGCCGGTTGTGGGTACGGAGCTCGAAGTGCTCCATCGACTCCTTGTCGATATGGGCGCCGCGGATGACGCAGAACTTGCGGATGCGGGTCGGGAGGGGAATCGGGCCGCTGATACGGGCGCCGGTCCGCTTGGCCGACTCGGTGATCTTCTCTGCGCTCTGGTCGAGGATCCTGTGGTCGTAGGCTCGGATCCTGATCCTGATTGTGGGTGCTGCTGGCATAAACTGCTTCCTAAGAAGAAAGGGCCCCCTCTTGTTTGAGGGGGCCTTCCTGCTTTCTTATTCGTACACCTTCGAGATGGTGCCGGCGCCGACGGTTCGGCCGCC
>JAFDWS010000005.1 GCA_018268375.1 Armatimonadota bacterium
GACAGCTACCTGATCAACCTGGCCGCGCCCGACGAGGAACTCCGATCAAAGAGCATCGCAGGCCTGACAGGAGAGCTGAAACGCTGTCACGACTATGGAATCCCCCTCCTCGTCTCACACATGGGAGCCCACATGGGCCAAGGGGTCGAGTTAGGACTCACGAAGGTCGCCGAGGCCACCTTGCAGGTGCTCGGTCAGTCTCCCGACGATGTCACGCTTTTGATGGAGACGACAGCCGGACAAGGGACGGTGCTGAACAGCAAGTTTGAAGAGTTGGCCAAAGTCTTAGACCTGTGCAAGGGACATCCGCGGCTAGCCGTTTGTCTTGACACCTGCCATGTTTTCGCTGCCGGCTACGACTTGCGGACACCGGAATCCTATGCCGAGTCCTTCGAACGATTTTCTGAAATCATTGGCTTCGACCGACTCCGTGCCGTTCATTGCAATGACAGCAAGTTTCCACTCGATTCGCACAAGGACAGGCACGAGCACCTAGGCGAAGGAGAATTGGGGCCGAAAGCGTTCCAATGCCTTGTGAACGACCCAAGGATGCAAACTATCCCGATCTTGGTGGAGACGCCAGAAGCCGACACTCATCACGCGATCAACGTGAAAAGGCTCTGGGACTGGGTTCAAGAATAAAAAGACCGGTTTGGCGGAGAGGACAGACCAAACCGGTACTTATCAATTTTCCAGAAGGGTCTTCTCGCTTCTTCTATGAGCGAGTTCGACCACGTCCTGTCTCTGGGACATGAATTGGACGGAATCTGATTCGGGAACCATGGGGATCAGACTCGAATCAGCATCATTTTAGGTATAAAGTCCCGGTTATCCCCTCACGGTAGGGAGCCAGGTTGAAGCGAACCTGGGGCCAGGTCATTAGCCCTTATCTATTGCCAATAGACAACTGTCAGGGACAAGTGGGTCTACCCTGGATGTAACCCATGCCCAACCAACCGAGAAAGAAAGAGCCGAGAGACCCTGAGCGGATCAGCCCGAAGAACCCAAATGGACGTATTGATCCTCCCGAGAAGGAGGCTGAAACTACTCGTGAGGAATTCACGTCTGCACTCAAGAAGGTGGCCAGGAAGGTCAAGGAGTGCAAGTGAGGGGCACGGTAAGGCTACGGTTCGTCTGTTTCAAGGACGAGGGCACATGGCTGGCGTACGGCATAGACCACAAGATTCTCGCGTCAAGCCGGACGGTCGAAGACCTTCCGAACCAGATCACGCGCGTACTCGATGCTTACATGAAGTTGGGAGGGATAGAGGCCATCTTGTCTCGTCCTCCGGCACCGCTCAAGTACGCCCGAATGTACCGCAAGGCCGTAAGGCTAGGACACACCTTCCAAGACGCTGTGAGGCAAGAGTCACAGGAGCGGGTGTCCTACGAAGTTGAGATCAAACCCGCCGCGTAGGCCAAGAACCGGGACCGAGTTCGCAGACATGGCCATGAAGCTCGCGGGCATGACCAGGGAGGACTACGACGACGAACAGGGGCCAATGATAGCCCTGCAGCGCCGAGGCCCCGTAAGGACGCTCGACACTGCATTCCCAGGTGGCGACCATCCTATGACCGAGTTGCAGGTCATTGAGTACTGCCACGACTTGGGCATAGACATTGGATACATGGGCCTTGTGAGGGCAGAGCCCGGCGCGAACGATTAAACACCACCGGGACGCGCATTTGCGGTTGATGTTTCGGGCCACCACATGGAAGAGTAGCAATGGTCATGGGCTCAGACTTTGAACTTCACAGTTTCCGATACCGACACGAAGGGAAATCTTGGGAGATCGACATTCCCGCAACTTCGGAGGCGGACGCATGGCAGAGGGTGTGCAGGATGCAAGAGGCGACCTATCTAGGCCGCCTCGTGATGGTCGTTCCTGCACACCTCGGATTTGCCGCCAAGGCCTTTGTATGGTTCAAGACGACGTTCCGAAGGGCGAAGTCAGATCACTTGGTGTGATCGTAGTAGGGCGTCTTTCGCGTGGTATCCATGACGAGTAGAACCGCGTTCACGCAGTCCTGCTTGTTCTTGTAGCCCTCGCTCGACACTGCGATAACCTCGTAGTTGTCGGCGCGGAAGCTCCAGCGATACTCGTTTTTCGTGTCTTGGTAGACGTGGAATCCAGGTTTATTCATTAGTGTTTTGTCGTTGCGTAGTGGCGGGTTGCCGTCCCGCGATTTCCGCCGAAGGGTGAACCAAACCCTTGCGCGACGTCGTCTTTAGGTCCGAGTCTGCCCGTGAGGTCCGATTCAGGGACGAGGTGGAGGTGCCTTGGCTAAATGTCACTTATCCACCTGTCCCACCTACTGGACGGGTCCGGCATATGATCGGACCCGCTCAGGAGGAATTTTTCTCATCGCGCACCTGCCTACGCTGCGGGGGGCGGAGGCAAGAGCTTGGGTAGGTGCGGTAGTGCCTTGGGGTCCTTGTCCGCAAAGTACTTGTAGGCACGCCTTGGGATCCAATCTCCGTGAAGGTAGGCGCGGAAGTCCGCCAGGACACTGTTGGGATAGAGCTTCGCTGGGATTGCACGCCCGTCCGCGTAGCGGTGGGTGTACGTCGGAAGCGCGTTCGTGTCGATGCCGTTTGCCCGCAACCACTTACAGAAGAGGAGCCCGGTCGAAATGTCCGGCACCATGTTCTCGGGGAGGGTGTACCCCTCAGTCTCAAGCGGTGCGATGATGGCGAACGTCAGTTCGTTGAGCATGGACCAATGCGTTGGTGGGATTTCCTCGCGGTTTGCGATGTACCGCTGGATGTGGTAGGGGAGTTTGCCCTTGATCTTGCCCGTCATCCAATCGTGTACCCATTCGGTGACTGCGACGGCCACCTTCGGGGAGCACCACTGGGCAAGGTGGATGGCTACCTTGGGGTGTACCCAAGTTCCTTGAAGGTCTGGGGTCCCTCCTTGCTTGGACTCAATGAGGCCCGTTATGGGAATTCCCATAACGGAAGAAAGCTCGTCTAAGAACTCCCTGGTGGTGGTGGTCCGGGCGTAGTCGGCGAAGAGTTTGCCGGCCGCTTTGCACATAGCTGTGGCGTTCACGTATCCGTCTGACGCTCGCTGGTGGATGGGAGTGCTTTCGATCTCGTGTTCAATGATTGCTAGGGTGTACTGCATCGTGCTTTTCCGGCACGGTAGACCCCTCTCATTGACAGGACCCGGGTCGATAGAATATAATCGACCTTGTCAACCCAAGGTTAGTGGCCCGAGGTTGGCACCGGATCGGTCTTGAGAGGGACTGACCGTGTTGTAAAGTTCGCCGAGAGCCGTCCATTGGGCGGCTTTTCGGCTTCTCGGCATTGTACCTCGCGTCACGGCAACATTGACAGTTTCACATGTGAAAGATGAGAGCGGTCTAGACCGTTTTTTGGCGTCTAAGTTCAACATTTCGCCCTAAACGATTTCTGAAAAGGACCTGGGTCCGCGCTCAGAGTAGGGAACCCACCAACCCATCTTTTCAATCCTAGCCAGGAAGTGGTTGAACATCGCCACGTCCGAGAACCTGCGGTTGTATCTGAAGGTGTACTCATTGAGGTACGAGGGTAGATAAGCCAGTCCACAATGCTTATAGCAACCTCTCAAGCCTGTTTTGAAGTTGCCCCAGAACCCCTCAATTGAGTTGACGTGACAATCTCCGACCGCGTACTCATGGACGGCATGACGGACTGTGGCATGGCTGTAGCCCCTCTTCCAGAGCCAGTAGTAGCCCTTGAATTCGTCGGTGTAAAGCGTTGAGCCTGGAAGGACGTTGGCGACGACGTACCCCTCACAAACCTCTCGGTTCTGATAGCCGATGATCTCGGTCTTGATATTCCCGCCACGCTCGACGGCTCCAATGATGATGGTCTTTGGCTTGAACTCGGCTTTACCCTCGCGGTCACGCTTAGGACGCGGGTACAGGAGGGTCTCGTCAACCTCGACGGTCTTGCCTTCGCCACCGACGGGCCCGAGCTTCTCGTCCAGCATGGAGCGAATCTGTTTGAACATCCGCCACGCGGTCTTATAGGTGACGCCAAGCTCACGCTCTAACTGCTTGGCACTGACTCCCGTCCGAGTAGAGGCCATAAGGAAGATGGCGTAGAGCCACAACCGCAACGGGGTCGTTGACTTGTGAAAGATAGTCCCTGCCATCGGATGGACGTGATGACCGCAGAGGTGGCAACAGTACGACTTCCTAGACTTGACCCTGTGATGCGGGGTCACCTTCTTACAGACATGACACTTAACACCAGCCGGATACATGAAGCCCATGAGCCATTCAAGGGCCGCGTCGTCGTCAGGGAACTGCTCCAAGAAGTCAGGGAGCGTGTACTTCGGTTTCCTCACAGACCCATTATTCATTCACCTTCCCTACTCTCAAGGGATAACCGGGTATAAAGTCCTACCGACAAAGCCACGGTGGCCAGCGTCAGCCGCCCCAGAAAGATTGCCGGTATTCAGAACGCTGACTCTCCAGTTCAGGTTTTCAGTTCCGAAACCTAAAGCAGAAGATCGTGTTCGAACTCGTCCTGCGTATAGGTTTGGCGACAGCGCTCCTGCTTGTATCCGGTGCGACCGGGAAGCCGCCCTTTGACATCGCCTGGCGGGAGGCGGCCTTCTTTGCCGCTTACTCGTTCCTCGTTTACGCCTTGGAAAAGAGAGGGGCGCGGAACGCAGGCGTGGCCGGCCTTGTCGCTGCCGCCGATTCGGCAGCTGTCGTCCTCTGTCTTTCCGCTTCTGGTTTGCTCGAGCAACTCGGTTTCCTCGCCCTGGTGCCGCCTGCCTTCGCTGCGCTGAGGTTCGGATCCGACGCTGTCTCCATGGCCCCGATTTCCGCGGCTTGGATCCTGATTGGATCAAACCTTTTCGGAAACCCTGGATGGACTCCTCTTGCTCTTGCGCAGGCGGCCGGAGTGCTCGCCGTGGGCTTGTTGGGTGCCCGCCGGGAACGGGTCGTCAAAGTCACCGAGTACGTCGAGGTCTCGCACGAAGGGGTTGAGAGCGAGCCTGTTCCCAACGAGTTCTTCGAGCTGCGAGAGAAGTTCAGAGTCTTGCGCAACCATGCCAGCGACCTTGAGCGACGCTCACGCCGGGACCGCCTTACCGTGCAGCTCACTGAAACGAACGAGGAGGGCTTGGAAGGCCCGGTAGCGCTCGCAAAGCGGCTGCGCGAGGTTTTGAAGGTCGAAGGCTTGACCCTCTACGCCTATTCCCAAAGCCTCGACCGACTCATCGTGCAAGCGATCGCAGGAGAAGTGCCGAACACCGTTTCCGACACAGCCGTCGACCTGCCAGAGTTCATGAGCGAGTGGCAGCTCAGGGAGCGCCTCAACGCAACCTTGCACGCTCTCAAGACACCGGATCAAGCGTCGCAGTCCTCGACGGTCGTGCTCAAGGAGCGTGGCCGCATCGTGGGGATGGTTGCCATGTTCGATGGGATTCCCAGTCGGCTCGAGGAAGCGTGCGACCTTCTGAAGGAAGCGTCTGAAATCGTCGCCCGGCTGCTGAAGTTGATGAACACGCGTCAAGAAGAGACGCGACGCCTGCGGCAGTCAGAGCTTTTGTACACAGTGGCAGCCACGTGTCAAGGTGCCGACAGCCCGTCCACCTTGGCCCAACGAGTGGTGCGCGAACTTTGGGAAACCCTGCGTCTGGATCATCTTTCCGTCCAATTCCTCGATGGAGGCGACCTTGCTGTCGCCGCCCATCAGGGTGCGCGATCACAGCTCCTCGAAGTCTTGACGTTTCCGTCGGGCCCTGGCCTTGAGGGGTGGATCGCTGCCGGGGGGCCCGAGGTGGTCTTGCCTGATGCGCGAGACGACGAAAGGGTTCCAAAACAAGAGTCGTTGAAACGGCGGATCGGTAGTTTCGTGGCCGTGCCCCTTTCCTTCAACGAATCGGTTTACGGCGTGTTGTGCGCGTTCACCCACCGCGTCTTGGGAGTCGAGGCGGACACGCTTGAGACGATCAGGCTTGTGGCCGCGGAGATGAGCCAAGCGCTCGGCCGCATCGAGAACGGGCACCGCGACGCTTCGGGCCTCGCATCGCCCCTCGAGTTCCAGGAACTGGTCCGGGCGAACGGCACCGGGCACATGGTGTATCTCGAGGTGCCACGCCGCGAAGAGCTTGTCGAATCTTACGGGCGGGTCGCGGTCGACTTCGCAGCCCGACGCCTTGCCGCACGCTTGCGCACAAAACTTCCGGTCGACAGCTTGATGTGCCGCCGCGCTGAAGGCGATTTCATGGTCTATCTCAGGTCCAACGATGGTGACTTCGCCCGCAGTTGGGCGAACGATGCCGTGGCCACGGCGGCGATGACGTCGTTGACCACACCGGACGGCCAAACGAGACTGCCCTTTGCCCTGAGGGCCAAGGTGGCGCTGATCGCCCAGCAATCACACCAGATTTCAAAGGAAGCGACTGCCTAATGCCCATATTCAGCAGTTTTCCTTGCATCAGACCAGCGGGGTTACCTGATAAAGTAGCTTTCGTCTCTTTGGCACGGAGGAGTCCGTGAGAGGTCTGGCGGCTGTTGCCCGCCAACCAGGCTCGCGGCCAGATCGGCGTCTCTACGAAGACGCGTTGCTGAACGAGACAATCGCGAGGTGCATGATGCAGGCTTATGATTGGCAAGGAGCGATGGAGGCCTCTCAACGTATGTTGAGTGCGGACCCTGACCACTTAGGGGCGCTCGAAGTGCTTGCACAGGCGCAGTGGTTTGGCGGGCAGTACGACGCGGTCGTATCGACGACGAGCAGGCTCCTGCGACTGAATCCGTCCGAACCTGGCTATCGTTACACCCGAGGCATGGCCCACCTGAGCAAAGGCGACCTCATGCTCGCCTACGAGGACTTCACGACGGCCATCGCTCAGAGCGACAATGCCGAGTTCCGGGCACAAGTCAGTTCCTCGCTCAACGCCCTCGAACGGTGGATCACGGAAGGCGTACCAAGGACGTCCCGGTTCGGCTCTCCGGCTTCGAGCCCGTTTGGGCGACTGAACTAAGCCTTTAGCCTGACTTCTGGCACATTAGCCTGGATCGTGCGAACCCCAGGGGTCACCTTCTCCGTGTAAACTGTTGGTTCGCAAAGCTTTTGCGAGGCCTCTCATGTCGATTCGGAAAGACCCCACCATCGACGTTCTCCGGTTACTCGAGAACTTGCGGACGCTCGCCCAAAAGCCGAAGAGTTTCTTGGGCGTCGCTTTTGGCTATGACGCCGAGGAAATGGTCATGCAGATCGAGAAGATCCGCGCCACCCTTCCGCGTGAAGTCAAGGACGCTGCGAGCGTTGCCAAAGAAAGCGACCGGATCATGGAGTCGGCAAAGGAGGACGCCGACCGGGCTCTTGACCAAGCAAAGGTCCAGGCTGAGCGAGTCATCGCAGAAGCGAAGACCGAGGCGGACCGCTTGGTGAGCCAAGCGCGTCTGCAGCAAGAGCAGATGGTGAGCGAGAGTGAGGTGCTCAAGCTGGCGAAGTCCCAAGCTGACGAAGTCCGCAACGCAGCCGAACGCGAGAGCAGTCAGATGCGTCGAGGGGCGGACCGCTATGCCCATGACGTGTTGAGCAATCTCGAGAACTCGGTCGCCCGGGTGTTGCAGCAGGTCGAAAGGGGACGCGCCGAACTCGACCATGTCGAGAAAGACCTTGCCCCGGTTGCCATCAGGGACAAGGTCAAGACTCTTTAGGCAATCCGCGTAGGAAGCACTCTCAACCTGCGGTTGGGGTCGTTCCCGACACTCTCGCTCGCTAGTTTCTTGGTCTCCACCACCTGGTGCTGAAGCTTGCGGATCCTCGCGTCTTGTGGCATCAGTTCGACGGGTCGGCCAGTGTGGAGCACCGTTGCCGCAGCCTCCTGCGCTTCCTTCAGTGCTTCCGCCTCAAGGTCCTTGTCGCGACCGTTCCCGCGCATAAGGTCATCGACAGCCGATGCGATTTGGGCAAACGTGTTGGAGCGGACGACGATGGTCGGGATGGGCCTCTGGACCTCGCGCAGTTTGGCCGGCTTGGCCTGTGCCGTCGAGCGGATCGCAATGATCCCATCCGCCTGTTGCACGTCGTTCGTGATCACCATCGGCACTTTCTTTTCGCGTATCGCGCGCTCAAGACGAGTCCGCGCGATGCCGTAAGGGAAGACGCGGACGACGGGCTTTGAAGGCCTAGCGTCACGCTCTGGCCGAGGTTGCTCGGTGCGGATCTTGGGAACCCGCCCGGAACCCTTCTCTGGTGCCTCCTCATCCTCTCGCTTGGCCAACGACGGAAACCGCTCGTTGAATCCGGGCTCGTCGAGCTCGCGGGTCTCTTCCTTCTGGATGACCTCGACCTGGCCAGATCCTGTCCTTACACGGACTTCCGGCCGCGGCTGGATACCTCTCAGCATGAGGTCGACTGTCTTCTGGACATCGTGGTGGACGGCGAGCCGGTCGTAGTCGACAAGCTCGATCACAACGTCGAACGTGGGAGGCGCTTTGCGCTCGAGGACGGTCTTTTGAGTGCCTCGCCGCTTCGCTTCGTCATCGCTGAGGGTGACGGCTTGGATGCCGCCGATCAAGTCGCACAAGGACGGGTTGAGCATGAGGTTTTCGAGCGTCTGACCGTGTGCCGTTCCGATCAGTTGAACGCCGCGTTCCGCGATGGTCCGAGCGGCCTCCGCTTCGGATTGGTTGCCGATCTCGTCGATGACGATGACCTCGGGCATGTGGTTCTCCACGGCCTCTATCATCACGGCATGCTGCAAATTAGGATTGCGCACTTGCATGCGCCTTGCCCCGCCGATCGCGGGGTGCGGGACGTCGCCGTCGCCACCAATTTCGTTGCTCGTGTCGACGATGACCACGCGCTTGTTCACCTCGTCCGCCAAGACGCGGGCGACTTCGCGCAGCTTTGTGGTCTTGCCGACGCCGGGACGACCCAAGATGAGGATCGAGCGGCCCGAGCGGACGATGTCATCGATGATGTCGATCGTTCCTTCCAGGGCCCGTCCCACGCGACAGGTCAGGCCGATCACCTTGCCCTGTCGGTTACGGATAGCCGAGATGCGATGAAGCGTGCGTTCGATGCCGGCACGGTTGTCTTCGCCGAACTCCCCTATGTTCTTGACGACCCATTCGATGTCGTGCTCGCTCACGATGACGCCAGGCCAGCGTTCGACGCTGTCCTTGTAACGTGCTTCCGCCGGACGACCGTAGTCCAAGACGACCTCGACAAGACTGCCCAAGTCGGGGCTTGTAATGAGTTTCTCACGGACGACCGGAGGAAGAATGTCGAGCAATTGAGGGAGCCCGTCGTGTAGGAAAGACATGCTCTGTTCCACTATATTGACGCTAGGGCGGCGAATATTGATCCTGTTCGACCTACTGGGTCGATGTCTCTTAACTTCAAAGGTCAGCCTTTCCGACGTCTCCCAAAGTCACTTTAGCTTCCTTCGCCTTGCCCACTGACCAGTACTTCACATCGAGGACAGTTCCCGGCTTTAAGGGAGACATGATCTCTTGGAAATCTTCGACGTCTCGTACCTTCTTACCGTTGATCTCAGTGATGACGTCCAAGGAGTGGATCCCGGCCTGGGCCGCCACCGACCCGGACGAGACCTGGAGGACGACGGCCCCCTCCTTCGGCGGTTCGCTCGGTGAGTTCGTCCTGTTCTGGAGTTCTTGGCGCGCCTCAGCGACCCCAAGAATCCCTGGACGACGTAGCACCTGGACGCCCATTTGTCCATATCGAGCGTATCCAAACTTAACGATATCGTCAACGACCTGCCGCATTCGGTTCACAGGAATCGCGAAGCCGATGCCAATGTTGGCCCGGGTGGTGGTCGCGATAGAGGAGTTGATCCCCACCAGGCGGCCCTCGACGTCGCAAAGCGCGCCGCCGCTATTGCCTGGGTTGATCGCGGCGTCAGTTTGGATCCCGTCGATGAACACCGCCTCGCTGCTGCCTGGCAGTTGACGGCCGACGTTGCTCACGACACCTACGCTTAAAGTGTTCGCGAAGCCGAGCGGGTTGCCCACCGCCACGACCCACTCGCCGACCTCCAGTTTCGAGCTGTCGCCCATCTCGATCGGATTGAGGCCCGTCTTCTCCGTTTTGAGCACCGCGAGGTCTGACCGTGGGTCTGTTCCGACGATCTTCGCCGACACGCTTGAGCCGTCGAAGAACGTCACTCGGACCTTGTCAACGATCTGCGTCTGGCCAAAGCCGACGTTGACGCGGACGACGTGGTTGTTCGTGACGATGTATCCGTCCTGTGAAATGACCACGCCACTGCCTTGCCCTGCGTCCTGGACGACGTGCTCGCCGAGCCAGTTTTCGCCTTCGACCTGAGTGTCGATGCTAACGACGCTGGGAAGGATCGCCTTCGCGGCGGCACGGAAGTCGCTGCTTCCTGCCACCTGGTCCAGCTTGGCGTTTTGAAGCATGCTCGTCTGGGGCCGGAAGGCGCTCAGGGGCTCCCGCCTGGCATCAAGCCATTTGTTGAACTGGATCGCTGCGGTGACACCGCAAAAAACGATGCCGAACGCTGCGACGATGATGACGGCGCCCTTTCCTCTGCTCATGAGTCCAATTCTCCTATACCAATTCGCCGTGCGCTCCGTTCCGCCTGGGGTCAGGATGGGGCGACTGGTACCATCGCACCTGTGGACGGCGCACCGGCTGAAGAACCGGAAGCTCGGGCTGACCGGCCCGTGCTGGTCGGCCTGGACCAGGCCCAGCTTCAGGACCTTGCCGCCGACCTCGGATTCGAGCGGTACAGGGGCCGCCAGTTGGCCAAGTGGATCTACGGCAAGGCAGCTTCGGGGTTCCACGAGATGCGCGACCTGCCCCGTCCCTTCATCGACGCGCTCGCTGCCCGCTACGTTGTCAGTGAGCTCCTGACGGCAGAGCACAAGCATTCGTCCGACAGCGTCGACAAACTCCTGGTCCACAACGGCGACGGCCAAGTGTACGAGTGCGTCCTGCTGCCCTATGAAGACCGGGTCAGCTGTTGTCTGAGCAGCCAAGTCGGCTGTCCCATGGGTTGCACTTTTTGTGCGACCGGCCTTGGTGGTTTCGACCGTAACCTGACGGTTTCCGAGATCGTGGGCCAGTACCTGGCGCTCCAAAGACTGTCTGCCCGGCGGATCAGTCATGTGGTCTTCATGGGCATGGGCGAGCCCTTACTGAACTTAAGAAACCTACTTTTGGCGATGAAGATCCTGCACGAGGAAGTTGGCCTCAGCTACCGCCACATGACGGTCTCGACCGTTGGGCTCGTTCCGCAGATCAATCAGTTGGCAGCCGAGAAGCTGCCGATCCATCTGGCGTTGTCCCTGCACTCGCCCCTTGACGAGATTCGAAACCGTCTGATGCCGGTCAATCACAAGTGGCCGGTTGAGACCGTCGTGGGTGCGATGCGGGACTATCAGCGAGCGACGGGCCGAAAGGTGACCTTCGAATATCTGCTGATCGACCAGGTGAACGATACGCGCGAACAGGCTAGCGCCATTGCACGTCTGGTCAAAGGAATGCCTTGCTTCGTCAACTTGATCCCATTCAACTGGGTGGACACGGGCCAAGGATTCGCGCGACCTTCCAAGGAACGGGTGCAAGCTTTCCGGAAGGTCTTGGAATCGAGCGGGGTCAATGTGACCGAGCGCGTTGAGAGGGGGCACGATATCGCCGCTGCTTGCGGCCAGCTCGCGGGGCAGCACACGGGTCGCTTCGCAAACAGGAGGTCATTGTCCACCGTTCCCTTGCGCTCATAGCTCTTGCGCTTGTGGCCTGCGCTTGCGGGCCCGCACCAAAGGTCACCCGTCCTGGTGGGGCCGGCCCAAGTGCTCCTCCCGTCAGCGGCATTGTCACGACAAACCCAGAAATCACGGTCCGTTCCGAGGACAAGCGGTCTGCGTTCGTGGTGAATGCGAAGCAGTCCAATGTCACGGTCGGTGCCGCAGGGCCGACGAGCGGCGGGCTTGACGATGTCGACGGGCGGATCGAGAAGGACGGCAAGGTTCTCAGCAGGTTCCAGGCTCCCAGCGCGTTGATCGACAAGGACAAAGGCACGCTTCTGCTCAAGTCCGCCGTCAAGGTCACAGATCTAGAACGGGGCCTGACGCTGAAGGCGGAGTCGGTGTTCTACGACCAAGGAAAGGGCCGCATCGAAGCGAGGGGTTCCGTGACGGTAACCTCGGAGGCGATGCAGATGGGCCCATTGCCCGAGTTGTGGGCGAGCCCAGATCTGACAAAGATCGCGACCCCCGGAAAGTTCAAATGAGAAAGACACTGACACTCTTGGGCGTCGCGGCGGCCGCGATCCTCCTCGCTGTTCAATCGAAGCCCCAACTGGCGGACAAGGCGCAGAAGTTCGCAATGTGGTTCGCGGAGGCATCGACTGAATTCCCGGACAAAGACACGACCGTGTTCGAGGCCACCGGAAATCCGGTGCACGGCTACTCGCGCGATCAGAATTTGGAGTTTTCGTCCCTCAGCATGAACGGTACGTTGCACAAGGCAAAGGGCGGGGCGCTGCTGCTCCGGAAAGGAACGATGACCGGAAACGTCTCTGTGACAGTGACGGATCAAAACGGGACGTCGAAGTTCACGTCGGCCAAGGCAAGCATTGAAGACGATGGTGAGACCGCCGATGTGGTTGTTCCCGGTGCGTTCACTTTCACGAGCCAGCACACCGGCGATACGGGTAGACGCGACCTGACCCTGACGGGCACGCAGGCCACTTTCAAGCTGAAGTCGCTCGCTGTCAAGGACGAGAACCCACTCGTTTCGGCCACCGTGTCTGGCCCGGTCAAGGTCACGGTGACACAGGTCGACGCCAAGGGCAAGCAGACTCTCTACACGCTGACAGGGGCTGACTTGACGATGCGCGCCGAAGGAGACGACAAGGTCGTCTCGATCACCGGTGGAGTTCACGTCACCAGCGAGGGCGAGGCCGACGCTGAGCACAGCGGCTTCCTCGGCACGATGGATGTGAGCGCTGCCACTATTACAATGGACAAGGATCACAAGATCAAAAAGATCTCCACAAAGGGGAACCCTGGGACCGGTTCGATTCGCGACAAGGACGGCGGATGATCATTCACGCGGAAGGATTGGCGAAGGCTTACCGCGGGCGCCGAGTCGTCGACGGGGTGACGTTCTCGTTCTCACAAGGGCAGGTGGTCGGTCTCCTCGGGCCGAACGGAGCCGGAAAGACGACGACCTTTTACATGATCACCGGCCTTGTTCGCCCAAACGGCGGGCGGGTGACCTTTGACGACGAGGACGTGACCAACTGGCCGATGTTCAAGAGGGCACGGCAGGGAGTCGGTTATCTCGCCCAAGAGTCGAGTGTGTTCCGTCGCCTCAGCGTTGAGGACAATTTGCGGCTGGTCTTGGAGATGAACCACGTGCCGAAGTCCGTCGCCGACGCCAAAATCAAGGAGTTGACGGAGGACTTGCACATGACCCACATCATGGACAGCATGGGCGGTGTGCTCTCCGGGGGCGAGCGCCGGCGGGTCGAGATCGCACGGGCCCTCGCGACCGAGCCGAAGTTCATTCTGTTGGACGAACCTTTCACGGGGATCGATCCGGTGACGATCGAAGAGCTCCAGCTCATCATCCGGCGGCTGAGCAAGCAGGGAATCGGAATTCTGATCACCGATCACAACGTGGACGCCACCCTTTCGATCACGGATTACAACTACATCCTGATCGATGGGAAGATCCAGGCCCAAGGCGACGAGCAAACCATCCGTAACGACGCCCACGTCCGACGCTATTACTTGGGCGAGGGATTCAGGGGAGCCGAAGCGGGCGCGGACGAGCCTCCATCGGAAGGGCCCGAGAATTGAAGCGCCTCGATCGCCTCGTCCTTCAGGAGCTGTTCGGACCTTGGGCGTTCGGCGTCGCCATGTTCACCGTGCTGATCATGGCGGGCTCGTTCTTGTTCGAGCTGACCCGCTATCTCTCTGAGGGCGTGCCTTTCTTGAGCGTCATGGAGCTCATGGCGCTCCTCCTGCCGGGAGTGATGGCCAAGACCTTCCCGATGGCCGTCCTTCTCTCAGCGCTCCTCGCCTTCGGCCGTTTGAGCAGCGACAGTGAGATCGTGGCGGTCAAGGCTGCCGGAGTCAGTCTCGGGCGGCTCATGATCCCGGTGGCGGCGTTTGGGATCGTTGTCGCCCTTGCCACGTTCCTGGTGACCGAAAACGTCGTTCCCAGTGCGACGCAGGTCGCGGTCAAGAAGCAGAAGGAGTTCCAGGAGGCGAGGAACGGGACGGCGGCCCAAGACATCTCCCACGCTGTGTACGACGAAAAAACAGGCAAGCTTCGAGCGTCCTTTTGGGCAGCAGACTTCAACTTTCTGAACCGGACGCTGAGCCGCGTGCAAATCACGGTGTACGACGAGCAACAAATGCCGAGCGCTTACATCTTCGTCAACGAGTTCAAGTACACGTCCGAAAAGGAGTGGGTGATGCAAGGCGGCGGCACGGCGACGTCCGCGGACGGTCGCATGACCCAGAAGTTCGAGTCTGGCTCGCCTGAAGCAGCCATCGTCCCCAGGATGGATGCGACTCCGGAAGAACTGGAGGCGAAACTCATCACCGACCTCGACGCCCTGCCGATGGGTGTCATGGGGAAGCAAATCGAGAAGCTCAAGGCGACACCCGACAAGCCGGGCCTGTTGAAGGACAAGATCGCGAACCTCGAGTTTGGCTATTGGAACAAGGTGGCTGTTCCATTGGCGGCCCTTGTTTTCGGCCTTGTCGGCGCGCCCCTGGGAATCCGCTCGCACCGGGTCCCGGCCTCGGCGGGCTTCTGGCAGGCTGTCATTATTATTCTCGCCTACTTCTTTATGGCGAACGTGATGTCGATCTTAGCGCGAGGAGGGCGCATACCAGCGTTCGTGGCCAGCTTTCTGCCTATTGCGATCGGACTCGCGGTGGCAGGGTTCTTGATCCACCGGCGCAACGTGTGAGAGCATGAGCCCGACGGGGATCGCCTTTATCCTGCTCATGATCGTCATGAGCGGAGTTCTCGCTTACTACGGCGACATCATTGGCCGAAAGATCGGCAAGCGCCGTCACACGATCAAGCGCTTACGCCCCCGTCATACGGCGGCATTGTTCACGGCTTTGTTTGGCATGTTGGCCTCGGCCATGACGATCACCCTCCTCCTATGGCTCTCTACACCGGTCCGTGTCATGCTCCTTGAGGGGGATCGGCTCAAGGGCGAGATCAACGCATTGAAGGAGAGGAACAGGCTTGCCAATGAAAGCCTAGGAGCCAGGCAGAAGGAGCTTGAGGAGACTCGCGGTGAAGTCCAGACAGAGCGCAAGAAAGTCCAGGACGAGCAGAAGCGCCTCGCGACTACGCGGACGGAACTGACACGGCTGAAAAACGCCTCGACCGCACTCAAGCGACAGGCCCAGTTGGTCAGGGTGCAACTCGCCCAGGTCAAGGCGCAGTTCAATTCGTTGAAGCCTCAATACGATCGACTGCAAGCCGACGTCGGCAAGCTCACGACACAGAAGACATACGCGCAGACCCAATACGCTGAAATCCAAAAGCAGAACCTCGATCTTGTCCAGAAGGTTGATTCGCTAAAGCGGCAAGCAGAGACCCTCAAGGGCGACATTGAGCGACAGAAGGCGGACATTGAAGACCTGAAGAAGACGAAAACGCAGGCTCAAGAAGCCTTCGACACACAGCTCTTGCAATACCAAAGGGAACTGAAGAGTCTGCAAACCGACGTCGACGACGCCAACTCGGAGCTGGCGCGGACGCGACAAGTTTTGTCAGCGTTTATCAGTGGGCCCGGCAACGCGTCCCGCGTCCTTCCCATCGTGTTTTCCCGAGGCGACGAATTGACCCGGATTCCTGTTGGGCGCAACCTGTCCCTTGCGGAGGCGAAGAACTACGTTCTCGCCGGTCTCGAGGCTTCTGCGAACCAGGCGGAGGCACGAGGGGCCAAGGGAGGGGTCGAGGGCCAAAGGGCAGCCTTCCTACGGGAACTCCGTGATACGAAGCACGAGCGGACGATTTCAGCCGAAGAGCAGATTGCCGCGTTGGCGCAGAGGCTTGCAGGAAAGAACACGGAGCAAGTCCTCCTCTATTCGGCGCTTTTCAACTCGTTCAAGGATGAGGCTGTCCTGCTGAACGTGCAAATTGTCCTCAATCCCGTTGTCTACAAGGCCAACGAAATGATCATCGAGACACGAATCGACGGCCAGCGCTCTGAAGAGGAGATTGTGTCGGTGCTCACAGACTTCATTCAAAACCAGTTGGGGCCGAAGGCCATCAAGGACGGAATCATTCCCGAGCAAGGCAAGGCCGCCCCGCTAGGCGAAATTCCGCCCGACGACCTGCTGACTCTCGTGCGCCAGATCAAGGGTTCAAACCGGGTCATTCGAGTCCAGTTCTTGTCGCTAGTCGAAGCGCGTGCGGCAGACAAACTTAAGTTGGAGTTCCGACTTCGATGAGCAGCCTTGGCGAAAAGACCGTCCTTGCCGTGGACCCCGGGAGCAGCAAGTGCGGCATGGCAGTGGTCTTTCGATCGAACGCCGGTCGCATCGACCTCGTGTGGCGAGGTGTCGTGCCTACCGAGCAGTTGCAGACCAAGATCGAGCAGATCGCCCAGGAGCATCCGTTCTCAATGGTGATCGTTGGGTCGGGCACACGCTCAACCGAGACGGTTGGTCGAATCCGCGAGACGCTCCCTAGTGTCGGCATTTTGGTGGTGGACGAAAGGGACACGACGATGAAGGCGCGAGAGCGATATTGGGAGCACAACCCGCGGCGAGGGTGGCGACGCCTCATTCCGGCGACCCTCCAGACGCCCAAGGATCCGGTCGACGACTTTGTCGCGCTCATTCTCGCTGAACGCGTCCTCTCTGATTAGCCCTTCTTGGTCAAGGCGCTGAGCAAAACGTTCGCGGCTTGTGGCGCGTCGCCTTCCGCCCAGCCATACCATCCGCCCTTCAGCACACCTTTGTCGAAGACGTAGAGGCTTGGGGTACCGGCCGCACCAAAGTTCTTTTCAAGGCTCCCTTCGCTATCCCAGAAGCACTCCCAAGTCGGGCTTGTCTTGGGTGGTTTCTCGCCGAGCCAGACCTGCACAAACCGAACACCGCGGTTCTTCAATCTGGTGCGGAGGTCGTTGATTTGGGCGGTTGAGACAGTCGGGCCCTCAAGATCGACGGACGTGAACAAGACGACAAGCGGGCCGAAACCCGGTGCATGGGCAAGGTCGGCGGCAGTACCGCTGGGCCACCGCACGCATTTGCCGAGAAGGGCACGTTCACCAGGGCCGGGGCTCTCGGCCATCTTCGGTGGCTTTGCCGGCACGTACCCGTGTGGCAAATGGATCTCGAACCTTTCTGCGCTAGGCGTCGTGAACGAGACGCTCTTGAAATTGATTAGGCCGATTACCTTCCCTTCAGGTGTTTGGACTCCGGTCCTGATGCGCAGCAGACGGCCATTGGGGCTGATCCAGATTTTCATGCCCATTTCGGGGTCGTCACCTTGGGGGAGTGCGAGGACGTCTGTCTTTGTCCCATCAATGGTCTCTGTCCCCGATGACTTCCATTGCGACTCCGGGGCTATCTTCGAGAAAGGGGCGTTGAACAGAAAGATCGGATCAGCCCACCTCATGAGGAAGCCGCACTCGGGCGGCGGTTCCGAGAGTGGGGTCGAAGGCGGATACCAGACGTACTCCTTTTCGCCATGGAGGTACGCCACCCGCGCCTTGCCCATTTGCAGATACTCGTTTCGGCCTCCCTTGTCCGTGAACAAGAGGCGTTGGAAAGAAGGTCGGCGGAACTCCCAGACACCGCTCCCAGAACCTCTGCCCGTCACGTCAAGGGTGAACTCCATCTTTGCTCCGGCCGCCGATTTATAGAGCGCCTCGGCCTTCTGAAAAGGAGTGTTCGTCGTGATGAGCACGGTGGAAACGGCCAAGCAAATGGGTGTCAAGTTTGCCTCTGCCCGGATTATGGTGAAAGTCTTGCCGTGACCGCTGTCCAACAGGCACTCGCGACCGCTTCCGGAGGCATCGAGGCATCAACCACGACCCATCTGGCCGCATCCAAGCGAGCTTCCTCGATGAACCCCTCACGAACCCGACGGTGAAACTCGATCGGCTCGCTGTCGAGGCGATCCTTCGCGGTCTGCCTTGCGAGGCCGGCCTCTGGGCTCAGATCGAGGAGCAAAGTCAGGTCTGGCACGAGGCCGTTCGTCGCGAAGGTGTTCCAAGCTCGGAGGGCGGCGAGGTCCAATCCGCGCCCGTACCCTTGATAGACGATGGTCGAGTCGGCGAATCGGTCACAAAGGACCACGCTGCCCGATGCAAGCGCGGGCCGGATGACGGCGGCAACGTGTTGTGACCGGTCCGCGAGAAAGAGGAACAACTCACATCGAGTGTCGAGCGATTCGCCGTCGAGCAGGATCGAACGAATCCTCCCCCCAACGTCGCCCGCCCCCGGTTCCCGGGTCAAGCACACGCTCTTGCCCACAGCCTCGAGCCTCTCGGCCAAGAAGGCCGCGACGGTGCTCTTTCCTGCACCTTCCGGGCCCTCGAGGGTGACGAACACGAGCCGAGGATACTCCGGATACAATTCGGCCGGCTTTGATGGACGAGCGCGAAATGGTTGCTGGGCTGAGCGAGGTCCTCTCTCCTAGCCAGGTCCTCGCTGGTTCGGCCACCCACCGGACTTACGACTGCGACGCTTATACCGTCGACCGCTCTGCCCCGACCTGCGTAGTCCTTCCCGAATCGACGGAGGAGGTCCAGGCAATCGTCCGCTGGTGCAACGAGAGCTCGGTTCCTTTCACGCCGCGAGGCGCGGGCACAGGTCTGAGCGGTGGGGCCATGCCCGCTCTCGGCGGCGTGGTCGTGAGCACGAAGAAGATGTCCCGGATTCTTGAGGTGGACTTGCCGAACCGGTGCCTCTTGGCCCAGGCCGGCGCCGTCAATATCCGCTTGTCCCAAGCGGCGGCTCCGGCCGGATTGCACTTCGCGCCGGATCCCTCCAGCCAGACCGTGTCGACCCTGGGGGGAAACATCAACGAGAACTCGGGCGGTCCTCATACGCTCAAGTACGGGGTCACCGCTCAGCACGTCCTTCAGGCGACGATGGTGGGCTGCTCAGGAGAGATCGTCGTGCTCGGCTCGCGGGTGGCCAACGGCCCCGAGTCGTCTCTCCTTTCGCTCATCGTCGGCTCGGAGGGCACGCTTGGCATCGTGACCGAGGCGTGGGTGCGCCTGACGCCCTTGCCGAAGCACGTTGCGACAGCACTCGTCGCCTTTCCCGATTCTTCCTCAGCGACGCAGGCCGTCGTCGCAATCCTCGAGGAAGGCGTGGTTCCAGCGGCACTCGAGATGATGGACTTCAACATCATGCAGGCGCTCCGCACCGCTTTCGGCTTGGAGTTTCCCGAAGAAGCCGGAGCACTGCTCTTAGTCGAGTGCGACGGTGAAGAACCGGTCAATGACGAGCTGGATTCCGTCCTCGCGGTGTGCCGCGCATCCGGTGCCATCGATGTCCGTGTCGCCCAAGACGAGGAGGAGAGGGCGAAACTCTGGACAGCTCGTAAGAAGGGAATCGGCGCCATGGGCCGACTCGCCCCCACGATCGTCACTCACGACGGAGTCATTCCACGCACGAGGCTCCCCGAAATGCTCGCCTACGTGTACGAGAAGGCGAGCGAAATCGGCGTAGGGGTCGCCAATCTTTTCCACGCGGGAGACGGCAACCTCCATCCATGCTTCTACTTTGACGACCGTGTCCCGGGCACGATCGAGAAAGTCGTCGCCGCTGGCGAGGAGATCCTCCGCAAGTGCCTCGAACTGGGAGGTTCGGTGACGGGGGAGCACGGCATCGGGGTTGAGAAGGCAGGCGTCTGGGGCCACTCCTTGTCACCTGCTGACCGTGACCTGCAAATGGCCGTCCGAGACGTTTTCGGGGTCAGCGGACTTTGCAACCCGTGCAAGGTGCTGCCCGATCAAAAGGGTTGCGTCGAGCACGTGAAGCGTTGGCGCGGGGCAGCCACATGATGGCCGTCGAGGAGTTCATTCAGGCTGTTGCGTTGGCACCTCGTGTCCGCCTCGAAGGTGCGGGAACGAAGGCGACGTTCATGAAGGCCGCACCCCAAGACTGCCTCACCATAAGCACCCAAAGCATTTCAGGCATAGTCAGCGTCTCGCCGGGGGATCAAATGGTGACGGTGTGGGCCGGAACCCTAGTCAGTCATTTGCAGCAAGAGCTCGCAACCCACGGGCAAGCTCTGCCCCTGCTTGATCCCAACGAGTTCGGAAAGGAGCTGGCGGGATGCCCGGGAACCGTCGGAGGTCTTCTCGCTGCGAACTTGCCCAGCGGCCTTTCCTCCCAGCACGGAGAGCCGCGCGATTGGCTGCTCCATGCTGATGTGCTCTTCCGCGGACAGCAGGCTCAATGCGGAGCGAAGGTAGTGAAGAATGTCGCTGGCTACGATGTGCACAAGTTCCTGTGCGGCACCTGGGGACAGATGGCGCCCTTCCTGCAAGTAACGCTGAAGACCTGCCCGATCCGTGCGCTGAAGGGCACGTCAGCGGTTCGCCTGCGCGCCGCGGCTTTACCGGTCTGGATTTTGCGGACACTGCCGACACTGTTCGACCGTGTTCTGGAAGGAGCGGAAGGTTTAGTGGCCCACGACAGGGCCTCGTGTACACTTTGGAGCGACGTGCGACCACCAACGCCCGAGGAGGGCTGGATCATCGGGCCAGCGGGGCAGGCTTGGAGCGACAATCTCCAGCCCGGCTTGACGAGAGCGGCCAAGCTCGTCTTTGACCCTGAGGACAGGTGGCAGTGAGCGACATTCTGGCGTCTGCGGCAGACTTTCTCAAGGAGTCCGTCGCCCCGCATGCGAACGTCATGGATCAAGACCGGGAGGCCCTCCGTGTGGCGCTCTCAGGTCTGTGCGACCGGGGCCTCATGGCCCTACGAAGACCTGCGCAGTACGGTGGGCCCGATCTTGGGGAAGCAGAGTTTCGCGCCTTCCAGGAGATGGTGGCCCGGACGTCGGGGTCTTTGGCCTTTCTGCAGACCCAGCACCAAAGCGCGGTAAGCCTCATTGCGAAGGGTGAGAACGAGGACTTGAAGCAGCGGTACCTGCCGCTGATGGGCGACGGTCAAAAACTCGTCGGGATCGGTTTCAGCCAGTTGCGTCGGCCGGGCCCTCCTCTGCTGAGGGCCGAACGCGTCGACGGGGGATACGTGCTCGAGGGCGAAGTCCCTTGGATCACTGGATTCGGATTTTATGCCGAGGTCCTGGTCGGAGCCAGCTTGCCTGACGGGGTCGCGGTCTTTGGAATCGTGCCCTTCGTGCCAAGTGACGGTATTCGTTTCGGAGACGTCATGCGGCTGGCCGCCATGGAGTCGCCTCAGACCGTCTCGGCGAACCTTGAGTCTTTCTTCGTGCCTGATTCCCAAGTCTCCTTCACAAAGCCATCCGGCTGGATCCATGAAAACGACCTGATCAATATCACGATCCAGGGTTTCTTCGCAATCGGTTGCGCGCTGGCAGGCCTCGATGTCTTGGCCCGTGCCGCCGAGCGGAGGCCAGCTGAGTTCCTGATGGACGCCCACCGTCAGCTCGGAGCAGAGGTCCTCGAGTGCCGGGCAGCCATGGTTCGCGCCCAAGACTCATCGACAGAGGACATGACAACGGAGGAGAAACTCCAGGTCAGGGCGTGGGCAATCGACCTTGCCGTCCGCTGCGCGCACGCGGGAGTCGCCGCGTCGAGCGGGGCAGCCAACAGCATCCACCACGATGCGCAGCGCGTCTATCGAGAAGCCTTGGTGTACACCGTCAGCGCTCAAACGACGCCTATCATGAAAGCCACCCTGGAACGGTTGGCCCGTCGTGGCAGGTAATGTACTTCCAGTGCGCCGGCTCATTCTCATCGCGTCCCTGGCGTCCTCTGCCAGCGCATTCGCCGACCACGAGATCACGGTTCCCAAGGGTCGAAAGCTCCTTGACGGCCAATTTCGCGCAGAGATTCTCGGAGTGCCAGGAGAGCGGACAACACGGGCGTGGCTGGGGGCCGGATTTCTCAAAGCCTTCGATCTGGAACTGACGTCGTCGCGCGGCCAGGACACAGATTGGCGGTCGAGCTTCGATTTTTCGTACAACTATTCGCCTCCAATCATGGATGTTGCGCCGGGCGTCAGCATCGGCGTCCAGGACGCGCTAAACGTCACCGAAGAGGGCCGTGCAGCTTTTCTGGCGGTCACCTATCGCTATGGCAACGAAGGGGCGTTGAACCAGGACATCCCGACTGATCTGACCCTCGGCATTTGGTCGAGGAAGACCGGCCTCGCATTCTTTGGCGTGAACTTGCCCTTCAGCGAGACGTTTCGCTTGATCGGGGAACACAACAGCAAGAGGCTCGCTGGCGGCTTTGAGTTGCGCGCGCGGCCAGGGATCGTTTTCAAGACGGTGTTTGAGGCGGGCGGGACCCAGTTTGGTCTGTCGCTGAACACGAAGTTTTGACCGCTAACCCGGCTTCGTTGGCGGCGCGTGCAATGCGCTCCCTAAGCTCTTGGGCAAACTGCGACCGGTCTTGTTTCTCATTGCCAGTGGTCGGGAGGTCGGCGTACCGGAAAGGTTCGCCGTAGACGACCGTAAACTTCGCCCGCTTGGGCTTCTTTGCTCCTCTTGGATAGGACTGGAACGTGCCATTGATGCCGACTGGCAAGATCGTCGCACCGGTGCGTTTGGCGAGGACGGCGATGCCGGACTGAATCACCTTCATTTCCTCTCCATTGCCCCGCGAACCTTCGGGAAAGACGAGGACGGCGGAACCCTCTTGTAACCACTCGATGGTCTTGCGGATCGTTGCCGTGTCGCTCTCTCCTCGACGCACGGGATAAGCCCCGAGACTCCGGATCAACCCACCGAACAGTCTCGATCTGAACAGTTCCTCCTTGGCCATGAAACGGAGGGGTCGAGGGCAGGTCGCGCCGACGATCGGCGGGTCGAAGTGGCTGACATGGATCGGCGCCACGAGGAGGGGGCCGCTCATGGGAACCCTCTCCGCTCCAACGACTTTGAGCCCGCCCAGGCAACGGAACCCGCAGCGAGCGAGGAACGCCGCCGTGCGGTACCAAAGGATGTTCACGCTCATTGCTGACTCAGAATCCGAAGCGCGGCCAGTCGCCGAGAGACTCCTTGCCTTCGAGGATGTCTGCCAGGAATCTACCCATCCATGGGCCGAACTTGAACCCGTGCCCACTGCAAGGGCTTGCTGCCAAGATGCGCTCGTCGCACCAGAACACCTTGAAGTCCTCGTTGGCAGCGGTCGTGTACAGACAGCAACCCGATTCGACGACCGAGGGGACAGCCAGTCCGAAGCGCCTCCTCGCTGCCTCACACACCGCAGCGAGCGCATCGGGCTGTGGGTTTCGGTCTGGGTCGTCAGGGTCTGTGGCTGGGCCAGCGGTGTGAAAGCCGATCTTGGCGTTCTGAGCGCCGGGTTCGCTCGGAAAGCCGTACATATGATCACCAAACCCCTCGATCCAAACGGGGCCGTGCATTTCCTGGTCAATGTAGCCAAAGGTTTGGAGCGTCGTAGCGAGAGGGAGGTCGATGAACTTGGTGATCCAGGCACCGGCGGTGAGGACGACCCGGTCAAAGCGGGTGCCTAGGCCGACCAAGTCGACGACCCGCTCCTGGACGAACGAGGCACCGTGAGACTCAGCGATCTGCCGGGTCGCGTCGAGTACAGCGGGAACATCGGCCCAGCCTGCGCTCAGGGTCATGACGGCGATTTCGTCACTGCCCAGCACCATGTGGGAATGGACTTCTCTGATTTCGCCGGGGGTCAGGATTCGGTGTGGCAACTTCAGATTGTCGAGCGCGTCCAACTCGTGGCGCATCTCTTCGTTGTCCTGGGGCGCTACAAACAGCAGCCCTACCTCGTGGATCAGCTTCTCGCCGGACTCAGCCTCGAGGTCGTACCAAAGCGCGTGGCCTTCCAAAAGGATCTCTGTATAAAACTGGTCGGGATACGCCTGCCTGACGATCCGAGTGCGACCAAAGCTGGAACCAAAGGGATTGCCCGGACGGTGCTGCTCGAAGACCGTGACCTGGTGTCCGCGCTTGGAGAGCTCTCTCGCCGTGCTGAGCCCGTGGATGCCGGCGCCGACGATGGCGATTTTCACTCTGGGAACACCCCTATTGGTGGGAAGAGGGCGAGCGCGGCTGCGCCATAGAGACCAGCATCCTCTCCGAAAGGAGAGAGGTCTACGATGCCGGAGGCTACAAGTTGCCCCGAGACCTGTTCGTTCAGGCCACCAGAACCGGCCAGCACAATATGGTCCGGCGCGTAGAGTCCTTGGAGCAGGTGAATCGTCTGAAGCAGATCTGCGCGTGCCATTGAGTCCAGTGTGGCGGTCGTCAGTCTGCGATCGTTGGCGTCGCGCGCACGTCCGCCGAGAAGTTCTTCGACAGTTCGTCCATGAGAAAGGCTCAAGTCGTTGACGCGCGGGTATTCCCCGTTTCGGCCAACGTGTAATCGGTGATCCGAGACGAGTCCGCATCCCACGCCCGTCCCCATGGTAAGGGTGAGCACCCTTGAGCCAAGGTATTTGGGATGACAAGCGTGGCCCCAAGCTGTCGCCAAACCGTCGTTGAGTGCCTTGGGAAGAATGTGAGCTCTCGCCAACTCGAAGAACCCGAGATTGTCAGGGATCGTGTCCTTAGATTCCATAACCATGCCGCTTCGCGGACTGATGGTTCCTCCCGAACTGATTCCGACCAAAGCGACCTCTGCCTCTTGGCACTGCCTACTAATCCAATCTAACCGTTCTTTGTTGGAATCCTGACGCCTCACTGCCGACTTCTCCAACAACTGGAAGTCAGGCGAAAACTTGGCGAACCGGATCCAGGTTCCTCCAAGATCGACGGCACCGACGGGTGCGGCAGCACTGACTGCCGCCGAAAGGAATCTGTGTGTCTGCTTTATCGGATCATTGATGGCACCACCGATGACGACTCCGGATGCACCCGCTATCCTTGCCATCTGTATCTGCTGCTCACTGGAATAGCGGCCTTCCGCAAGCACAGGCCTATTCAGGATCGCCAAGTTTGCGACAAGTGGAACGTCGGGCTCAGAGCATTTGGTTGTGTCGGGCGTGTACCCCGCTAAGGTTGTAGACAGTAAGTCGCATTCCGCCGCGATGGCGTGGCGGCCTGAATCCATCCGGTCGCAGTCCGCTAGCGCTAGTGCGCTGCCTGCGTGGACCGCTGAAACAATGTGACGAAGGTCTGCTCCCGGTCTGGAGCGCGGCGTTGCGTCTAACGCGATGACCTCGCAGCCCGTCTCAAGGAGCTCCTCCACCTCCCGCATCGTTGGCGTGATGTAAACCTCCGAATCCGGATACTTACGCTTGATCAGGCCAATGACGGTAGCGCCCGTCTCGCCCTTGATCCGTTTGATGTTCTCGACCCCCTCCAGCCGCAAGACCTTGACGCCCTGGGACAAAGACGCCTGTGCAAGCTTCAAAAGGGTCTCGGGATCGTCGAGCGGAGAGCCTGGAGAGGCTTGAACCGATGCGATCAGAGGGCACTCCTTCAGCAGTGCCAAGAAGTCAGCGAGGGTCACGGACCCCCTCGCCTGCCCCTCCCCCAGACCCACAAGGCACAAACCATCCTAGCAAGTCCAGGGAAGGGGTTCCGGATTGTCGTTCGCTTTGGTTTCGAGTTTTTAGTCTCAAAGTTCGAATCCCAACTGTGTCTCTGCGACCATCAGCGGTGCCATGGCCCTCTTCTCCCGCAACCTTTGGGCAGCCTCCCAAGCCTTTGCAATATCACCAACGAGGAGCGAGTAACCGCCATCGCCGGAGATGTTCATCTGCCGGAGGATGTAGGCCGGATGAAGCGTCGCAAGGATCGTCTTGGAATAGTCGCTGGCAAAGTATCGACCCCGTTCGACAGTGATCTTGAAATCCTTCTTGATCAGGTTCTTCGCACTGGGCGCTCCAATGCAGAGGATCACTTCGGGCGATATCGCCGCGAGTTGAGGGATGAGCCATTGACGGCAGGCGAGGGTTTCGCTGTCCGTCGGGGCGCGGTTCACCGGCTTGCCCGTCGACCAGTCCGCCGCCCGGCACTTGACCGTGTTGCAGATGTAAACGTGCTCCCGGGTCAAGCCGTTGTCAAGGAGCGCCTGGTCAAGGAGCTTGCCGGCCCGGCCGACAAACGGTCGGCCGGTCTTGTCCTCCTCATCCCCGGGCCCTTCTCCAACCAACACGAGGGGAGATGCCGGGTTACCCTCACCGAAAACGACATGGGTGCGCCGCTCACACAGGCCGCAAGAAGTGCACGTGCTCGCCGCCGTACGCAGATCCGCCAGGTCGACCTCAAGGGACGGAGCGCTCACTTCTTGCCCTCGACGACCCCGGCGAGAAGGTCCCAACTCGTTCGCAAGTCTTGCGGGATCACGCGGACGTCGGCCACGGTCGTCATGTAGTTCGTGTCCCCGGCCCAGCGCGGCACGATGTGCCAGTGGATATGGCCCGGAATGCCGGCTCCGCCCGCCCGTCCGATGTTGACCCCGATGTTGAAGCCCTCCGGGTTGTAGACCTTACTGACCCACTCGCAACACCTCTTCACCAATTGGTTAATTTCGAGCAGTTCTTCGTCGTTGAGCCCTCCCATCTCTCCGACGTGACGGAACGGGCTCACCATGAGGTGGCCGCTCGTGTAGGGGAACGCGTTGAGCATCACAAACGCAGATTTGCCGCGGAAGAGGAGAAGGTTGTCCCGGTCGTTGTCCTCGCCAGGGAGGACACAGAAGATGCACCCGCCCTTGTTCTTGGCGTCTGCGTCCTGAACATATTCGAACCGCCAGGGTGCCCAGAGGCGCTCGGACATCGAGGCGAGGTTACCTCTGGGTTCAGTCTCCGTGGGCAATGATGATGGCTTCCGCCACTTCGCGCATCGAAAGGCGCTGGTTCATCGACTTCTGCTGGATGGCTCGGTAGGCGTCGGCTTCTGAAAGTCCCTCCGTGCTCATAAGCACACCCTTCGCTTTCTCCACGAGCTTTCGCGATTCGAGGCGCTCGGTCAGGGAGGCGACCTCCTTCGACAACTGCTGGTTCTGCTCAAAGCGTGCCCGAGCGACCTCGATGGCTGGCGAAAGGTCGCTCGGCTTGAAGGGCTTTGTCAGGTAGCCGAAGACTCCCGCCTCGGCAGCACGTTGAATCTGCTCGGACTCGGAATAGGCGGTCAAGAGAATCGCAGGGGCAAGGCCCTCTTCCGAGATCATGGTCGCTGCCGAGATCCCGTCCATGACCGGCATTTTCACGTCGAGGACGCACACGTCAGGCTGATGGGTCTTGGCGAGATCGACGGCAGCCTTACCGTCTTCGGCTTCGGCAACGACTTCATAGCCCAGGTTCTCGAGCATCTGCTTGAGGTCGAGTCGAATGATCGGGTCGTCGTCGGCAATGAGTACACGCACTTGGTCGCTCCGTCAGCCTGGGCGACGCTGCCGCAAACCTCCAATCAGGATACCAGTCCCCCGCGGCGGGCCCATGAGCGGCATGTCCGGTGTGGCTCGCTGGCAACGGATACACTGGCAGCATGAGACCCTCCTTGAGCCGATTGCTCGATCACCCGATCGATTACGCTGGCTTGTACCCACCGGCCCAGCTCGATATGGCCGCCGCCGTCCGCGAATATCTTGAAGTGACAGGTTCACCTGACGCCTGGATCGTGAACCGCTTCGTTTGCAGCGCATCTCGTCTCGGCGAACTGGCGAAAGAGCTGCGTGGCAAGACGACGTCACCGATAGCAGTGACGGTGGTGGGCAGCCCGTTAGAAGGAGATCCCTCGGCGCGGGTGCGGCACGACGGAGTAGAGATTCAGGAAGCGCGCACCCGTGGGCTCGTCCAAATCGAAGCGTACGAAGTGAGGATTCCCGAAGGCGAAGGGCGAGAGGCCGCCCTTGCGGCCTTGCGAAAGCTTCCCAGCCTGGCCCAAGACCAGGACATCGAAGTCTTCGTGGAGCCAGGGTGGGGCGAGCACATGATCGACACGATGCACGACGCCGCGGACTCGGTCGAAGACGTTGGCTTCAAGGCCCGGACGGGCGGGGTGACAGCGGACGCATTCCCGTCATCGGCTTCGCTCGCGTCATTCCTGAGCGAATGCGCCGCGCTCGAGGCACCGTTCAAGTTCACCGCCGGGTTGCACCAGCCGGTCCGTTATTACGACGAGGCGCTCGGGGTCTACCATCACGGCTTCCTCAATGCCATGGTGGCGGGGGCATTGGCCGTCACCGCCGATCTAAGCCGCAGGGAGATCGAAGGCATATTGAACATTGACAAGCCCGCAGACATCCATTTCGGCGTGGATGACATTCAGGTCGGCGACCACTGGTTGGAGTCAGACGAGATTGACGAGTTCCATGAGGTGTTCCACGGATTTGGTTCGTGCTCAGTCCAAGAGCCGCTTGATGGATTGCGGAGCCTGGGGCTGCTCGAAGGGGTCCAAGCGTGAGCCGCTTCACCGTCCCGGCTTCGTCCAAGAGCTGGCTTCCTGTCGCCGCTGAGTCGGATTTTCCGATCCAGAACCTACCGTTTGGACTGGCCGACCCCAAGGGCCGGAACATGAGCGTCGTCGTCGCCATTGGTGACTGGGCCCTTGACCTCTCGGTACTGTCCGAGGCGGGCTACTTGGACGGCGAGGAGTTTCCGCTCCTGGACTCTTTCATCGAGCTGGGTGAAGGCAGACTGTCTGACCTGAGAAGGGCGGTCTACGACCTTCTGGAAGAATCGAATCCGCGGCTACGCGACAACAAGAAGGTTCGGGAGAACGCGCTTGTTCCCCTTGAAAAGGCCAACTTGCAAGTGCCGATCCCGCCTGTCTCGTTCGTCGACTTCTATTCGGGTGTCCACCACGCGAGCAACGTCGGGAAGATGTTTAGGCCGGATCAGCCGCCGCTCTTGCCCAACTACAAGTGGTTGCCCATCGGCTACAACGGTCGTGCTTCGTCGGTTTACGCAAGCGGTACGAAGATCATCCGCCCAAAAGGGCAGACCAAAGGCGCGAACGATGCTGCGCCAGAATTTGGCCCGACCCGGGAGATGGATTTCGAACTCGAAATGGGCTTCTATCTCTCCCAGGGCCATGAGGCCGGCAAGCGGGTAACAACAACTGCCGCCGAAGACCATATGCTGGGGCTTGTGATCGTCAACGACTGGTCCGCGCGGGACATGCAGCGCTGGGAATATCAACCGCTCGGCCCGTTTCTCGCCAAGTCCTTTGGAACCACGGTCTCTCCCTGGATCGTCACCCTGGACGCGCTCGAGCCGTTCCGCATCGATGGCATGGCACAGGATCCGGCCCCGTTGCCGTACCTGCGAAACCACGGTAAACCTCACTTTGACATTGGGCTGGAAGTCTGGCTGAAGAGCGCGAAGATGAAGAAGCCGCAGCTCGTTTGCAGGTCGAACATGAAGAACCTTTATTGGTCGTTGGCCCAGCAGCTCGCGCACCAGACTTCGAACGGCACGCCGGTCGAGTTCGGAGACCTTTATGCCACAGGAACCATAAGTGGTGAGGAGGAGGGCACCTACGGCTCCATGCTCGAACTTTCCTGGCGTGGACAGCAACCGATCACGCTCGACGAGACTGGCGAAAAGCGGACGTTCTTAGAAGATGGAGACACCGTGACCATGCGTGCCTACGCGCAAGGCGATGGATTCCGGGTGGGCTTTGGCGACTGCTCGGGCACGGTCGCTCCCGCCGTCTAGCGCCCGTTGTGGGGAAAATGAACGAATGCTCGCTCGTTTAGAGGACAGCGTCCTTGTCGTGGTCGACATGCAGCCTGCCTTTCTTGATCCTATTTGGGAAAGGGATCGGGTGCTCGCGCGTACGAAGTTCCTCGTAGAGTGCGCCCAGGCCCTCGACGTCCCCATCTTGGCGACCGAGCAAGTCCCGGCCAGGATGGGAGGCACCGAGGAGTCGCTGAGGGCGTTACTTGGCGAGACGGAACCCATTTCCAAGGCTGCCTTCAGTTGCTGGGCGGACGACAAGTTCGTCAAAGCCGCCAACAAGCTTCAGCGCACGCAATTCGTCTTGGTCGGCATCGAGACGCACATTTGCGTGTGCCAAACCGCGCACGATTTGATGGATGAGGACTTCGACGTGTTGGTGTGTGAGGACGCGACCAGTGCCCGGTCTGAGCTCATGCATCGGAACGGCCTCAAACGGTGCGCGGACGAAGGCGCCGCCGTCTCGCACACGGAGTCGGTGGTTTACGAATGGATGCGGACATCAGAGCACCCGGATTTCCGCGAAGTGCTCAAGATCGTCAAGGGTGGCTAAACACTCGCGAGCGCGTCCTGGAAGGCAGCGACGTTTGAAGGCTGCTCCCAAGAGAACGCAGAGTTCCCAAAGTGGCCGTTGCGGGCTGTTTCGCGATAGCGCGCATCGTACAGGCCAAGCTGCTTGATAATGCCCTTCGGCGACATGTCGAAAACGTCGCGGATCCGGCGGGCGATGCGGTCTTCGTCTACCTTCTCGGTGCCAAATGTTTCGACATTGACAGCGACCGGCTCGGGGACGCCGATAGCGTAGGCAAGGGCCACCTGGCACTTGTCTGCGAGCCCCGCTGCGACCACAGTCTTCGCAACGTGCCTGGCCATGTAAGCGGCTGACCGGTCGACCTTCGTCGGATCTTTGCCACTGAACGCACCGCCGCCGTGCGGGCACATTCCCCCGTAAGTGTCGACGATGATCTTTCGCCCAGTGAGGCCAGTGTCGCCAGCGGGACCGCCGCGGACGAATCGGCCGGTCGGGTTGTAATGCTCCTTTATTCCGCCCCTGTCGTACTGCTTGTACTGCGCGAGCACGGGATTGACGATGTGCTCTCGAATAAGATGCTTCATGTTGTCGCCGATTTGCTCGTCGTGTTGCTGAGAGACGACGATGGTCTCGATCGAACTGGGCCTTCCGTTTTCATAAATGACAGAGACTTGCGCCTTCGCATCCGGTCGGAACCCCGGGTTTTCCGCGCTGTCTCTGACGGCTTTGGCTTGGCGCATCAAGGCGTGAGCGATGGCGATCGGCAGCGGCATCATCTCCGGCGTCTCGTTCGTCGCCATGCCGAACATCATCCCTTGGTCGCCGGCACCGCCCGTGTCCACGCCCATGGCGATGTCCATCGATTGGGGCTGGATCGCTACAAGGACGCCGCAGTTGCTTCCGTCAAACCCAACATTGGTGTCGGTGTAACCGATTGATCGGATTGTCTCGCGGACTACGTTCTGGACATGGACGTAGCCGGCACTCGTCACTTCGCCGGAAATCACGGCCACTCCGTGTGCCAGCATCGTTTCGATCGCAACGCGACAATGGTCTTCCGGGCTGATCGCCCCATCCTTGTGGAGCCGGCGGTCCTCGTCGAGGAAGGCGTCCAAGAGAGCGTCTGAGATCTGGTCGGCGACCTTGTCAGGGTGGCCCTCGCTGACGCTCTCGGAGGTGTAAATACGGGTCATCGCTTTTGCAGTCCGGGGGTGAACCCGCAGGATACCTAGCGTCAATCTTCCCTCGAAGGGAGGGCCCCTCTTCGTGTGTGGTGATCTTAGAACTGATCGGTCATGAACATCTGCGGTTCGCCAGGGACTTGGCGCGTCATGAAAAGAAGCTCGACCTTTGGCTTCTTGATCGGAACCTGGCAGGCTTTGGTCACGCTGCGGAGGCCATACCACTCGGTTCCTGGCGACACGGGCCAGCGGTCTGCTGGCTCAAGGCACACGGCCTCGCGAATGAGTCCTGGCTCGGCACAGAAGTAGCCGCCAAGAAACGACTCGCACATGCGGCACGCGAGCCCCCAGTAGCGCCACCGGTCGGCTGTGCGGACGAGCCGGTCGGGGCTCTGCGCGCACCACGTCTCGTAGAAGGACCGAATCTCCCGGTTGTCGAGCGGCTGGCTTGGCGGGACGTGCCGATCAGCGGCGACAGGCCCCCTGACCACCTCGTCCACGAGGCGGAAGCCCAGCCTTCGATAAAGCGTTTGCTCGTGGGCGAACAGCATGGCCGGGCCCTCTCCTTCTCGCTCCGCGTGTTCCAAGACCGTCTCGAGGAGTCGCTGGCCGAACCCCTTGCCTCGGTGAGAGGGCACGGTGGCGACTCCGGCGATCCCGATGCAGCGGCCCCAACCGAATGTGAGGCCCGTCGTCGTCAGGATGGAACACATTTGTCCGTCGTGGAAGAGCGCCCACTTCCGAGTCAAGTCGAAGAGGACAGGGTCGTAGAAAACGGGCCGTGCCCTGTTCATGTCAAGTTGAAAGACGGTGCAGAGAAGGTCGAGAAACGGTTCTGACTCTGCATCCTGAATTCTCCGGATGACGGTCAAGGCTGCGGCCTCTCCGTACCCGGCGCGGGCTCTATCTTGACCGTGACGCGCACTTCCGCCGGGCCGACTGGTCGGACTCCGGCCGGCAAGCGCACTTTGCGGACAACGCTGACCGTCGCCAGCGCGTCCGTCAACGAGACAGGTTCTGTTTCAACCACCGAGGTCTTCGACATCACTCCACTTTCGCCCTTCACCTGGATCTGTGCGGGCCTCACTTCGATTCCGGTCACCCGATAGCCAAACGCCGGCGTACCGACATACTGTGGGTTGACGATTACGCGCTTTGTCGCGGGCGCTGCCGCAACGGCCGGACTGACTGAGACCTCGGCGGGCTGGGCTCGGACGTAAGGGATCGGACGGTTCGCATCGTCCAGGATTTCGACCGAAACCTTGACCATGCCGCCGGCCCGCACCTGGGCCAGGTCGAGAAGAGCACGCACCTTCTTGACACTTCCCAACTTGCTCTCTGCACCGATGATCGTCACCCTCTCGGGCAGCACCGATGCCCCGTCATAGATGAGGTCGCGTGGCGGTAGGCCGGTCGGCTCGACTTCGACCGCCGCTTCCTTGGAAGATACGTTTTCAACCTTTATGCGGACGTTAGGCACGCGGGGCGTGACTGTGACGCGGCGGTTGGAAGGGGCATGGATCTCAAGCGGGAAGCGGTACTGGCCCGCTCTCGCATAGCTCAGGTCGACCACGGCAAAAACCGAGTTTTTGTCCAACTGGTCCAAGTATTCCTTCGACCCCGACGCCACGACTTGGACGGTTTGGGGGCCGCCCACGACGGTCATCGAGGCGGGCAGTCCCTGAAACTCTACACGAGCGTCGAATAGGAGCTCGGTCGGTGTCGAACTCGGCATAAGGGCGACTTTCGCGCCGACCGCGATCAAAAATGACGCCCCCAGCATCAGAAAGCTTTCACGGGTCATCCGAGGCCCACCTTCTTGAGCGGCGAACCGTCTTGCTTCCGGTTGCGCCGCGAGCGCCGTCTGCCCAAGCCACCGCGCAACTCTTGGTTCAGCAGGTCTCTCAATTCCTTGAAACTATTGAGCGGGACAAAGCGCCCATCGATGGCGATGCTGACCTGTCCCCGCTCCTCGCTGACAATGACCGCCACGCAGTCGGCCTGCTCGCTGATCCCAAGGCCAGCCCGGTGCCGCATGTGGAAGTGAGGGTCGATCCGGGGGTTCTCGCTTAACGGCAGTCGACAAGCGGCCGCTAGGATCTGGCCATTGCGGATGATGGCGGCACCATCGTGCAAGGGGCTGCCTTCGTTGAAGATCGCACCGAGCAACGGTGCGGTCACCTGCGCCCGCACGGGTATGCCGTTTTCTGCGACGTCGTCGAGCTGGGTACCCCGCTCGACCACCAGCAGGGCGCCGATCCGCTGCTCCGCCATTTCGGCGACTGCGGCGACCACTTCCTCGAGTGCGTCGCCCCCGATCACATTGTCTGCGCCGACAAGGCGGTCGGAGAGTCCAAATCGGGCGAGCCCTTCAATTGCCTGCCGCAGTTCGGGGAGGAACAGGATCGCGAGAGCGACAGGGGCCAGCAACATCGCCTTGTCGAGCAAGGTGTGGAAGGTCGTTAGGCCGAGGAGGTCGCTCACGAACCAGGCGATGATGAAGACCATCACGCCGAGAACGACCCTCCAAGCACGGGTTCCGCGCACGAGCTTAAGGAGCCGGTAGACCAGGTACGTGACCAAAAAGATATCGGCCACGCTCACCAAGCCTTGCCATCCCGGCGTCAAAAGGTCGCGGAAGCGGTGCAAGAGCTCGTTCAATTGAGGTTGGTTCTATTCTAACCAACTTCGAACTCCCATAATGCCCAGTGTGGGCGAGGACAAAGACCAACGGTCCGTCGATGATGTTAGACAGGACATCGACAGTGTCGACAGTGAGATCGTCAAGCTTCTGGGCCGGCGGGTCAGCTTGGCGAAAGAGATTGGCGCGATCAAGGGCGACCAGAAGCGCCCGTTCTTCACGCCTGAACGCGAGCACCAGATCTTCCATCGCCTGAGCCAACTCGAGTCTGGAATTCTGAGTCCCCAGCAGCTCACCGCGATCTTCCGCGAGATCATCAGTGCGGCGAGGGCGGCAGAGAAGCCGCTGAACGTAGCGTTTTGGGGCCCGCCAGGCACCTATTCGCACATCGCTTCCGTGCAAACGTTTGGCCGGTCGACGGACCACATGCCGTGTGATTCGATTCACGACGTCTTTAGATCGGTCGAACAGGGCAGGGCGGACTACGGGATCGTTCCCATCGAGAACTCGATCGCTGGCGTCGTCCCTGAGACCCTCGATATGTTCCCCTTGACGAACGTCAAGATCTGCGACGAGACCTTCATCAACGTGCACCACTGCCTTGCGAGCGGCGGCGTCGGACTCGGAGGAGTGAAGCGTGTCTACGCTGGGCCGCAACCCGCCGCCCAATGCCGCGACTGGTTGCGGGAGAAACTCGGCGGAGTCGAGATCGTCAGCGTCGCCCCAACTGTCCGAGCCGCCGAGATGGCCATGGCCGACCCCGAAGGGGCGGCGATCGTGAACTCAATGACGGTGGAACTCATGGGGATGACAGTGCTCGCAGAGCATATCGAGGACAGCTCTCAAAATCGAACGCGGTTTGTCGTCCTCGGATTCAACGAGCCAGCCCGGACCGGTCGCGACAAGACGACCTTGATGTTCAATCTACGCAACCGGCCGGGCGAGCTCTATAGAGTTCTGGGCGCCTTCGTCGAGAACGAGGTCAATCTCCTGATGATCGAGTCAAGGCCCGCGCCCCGCGCCAGTTTCGAGTATCACTTTTATGTCGATTGCGTGGGCCACCAGTCCGACGGCCCGCTCGAAAAGGCGATCTCAGCGATCCGGGACTTCGCACTTGAGACGACGATTTTGGGCAGTTATCCTAGCAACGACCCCACGCTCGAGACTTTCTAGGCGCGAAACTCTCAAACTCGCCAGGGTCGGAACCAGCCGCGATGTGGCAGGAAGCACTGGGGGCGCGCTGGCGCTCGTTTGCTTTCATGCATATGGCGGAACCCTATCCGCGTGCTGACGATAGTCAGTGCGAGGCTTTGGCGTCTGAACTCGTCCTGGACTGCAAGCTGGCTGGATTGATCGATCCGACCATGCTCGTCTCGGGGGGGCCAGGCCATGAGAGTCGGTCTGACGCCGTCGAGCGTCGCCGGCTCGGCGCGCGATTTGTCTTGAGCCAACTTGCCGACCTCGTCGACAACGTGCGCACCGGGATCTGCAGGAACAGCTCAGACCCAAGGCCCGCCGAATCGAACAGAAGACTGCTCGACACCGCCTCCGCGATGGCCTTGGACCTCCTTGAGAACGCAAAGGTCGACGGACGGAGGCTCTTCGTTTCGGCTGTCCAAGCGGCCAGGACCCCAGCCGGAGCTTACGGACATTCCACTTGCGACAAGAACGCGGTCCAACAAGCATCCGCTGTCATTCGAGAAGCGGCAGACACGTTCAAGCGCCTTTCGCCGAGTTCAAGCGCGGAAGTCCAGACCGCAGACACCATTCTTGCCGGCCTTGCGCAGCGGATCCGCTTCGTTGCCACCGGCGAAATGGACGGGAGCCGCACCGGCCCCGTCGATCACATGGCCTAACCGCGCCGACCGACGATGAAGCGGGCGACCGGCTCGGGAACGAAGCCGCTCGGATCGCCGCCGAGCCGGGCAACCTCCCGTACGACGGTGCTCGAGAGAAACGAATATTCATCGCGAGTGATCAAGAAGACGGTCTCGATCGACGGATCGAGCTTGCGGTTGGCCATGGCGACGCGGAACTCGTACTCGAAGTCGCTCACGGCCCGCAGTCCCCGGACGAGGACCCCGCACTCGACCGACCGCGCGTAGTCCACGAGCAACCCTTGAAAGGTCGTGACCTTCACATTGTCGAGAGTCGAAGTGCACTCCTTGAGGAGCGCAAGGCGATCGTCCGCAGGGAGGAACGGGGCCTTGTCCGTATTGACGCCGATGGCCACGACCAGCTCGTCGAAAAGTCTGGCTGCCCGCTCGATGACGTCGAGATGCCCAAGTGTCGGTGGGTCGAACGAACCGGGGTAGATCGCGCGCCTCATGAGCCCGCATTTTAGCTTGAAATGGCCCGCAATGCTGCCTGCGAGAGCCCTTCATCGAGGCTGGAGGAAACACGGCCCCGCCTGTCGGACGTCATACTGAAAGGACATCCCATGGGCACTTTCCGTACCGTTTTGTTGGCGATGGCGGCGCTTGGCGCTGGCCTTGCGCTGGCTCAGGACCAGAACAAGCCAAAGGTCGCAAGGCCGATCAAAGTCAACAAGGTCCACAACGACTCGATCGCCGCGTCGGACATGCCCAACACATTGGTCGTCCTCTTTGGAAATGCGACCGTGGGCGCCGCTGAGGGTGCCGATCCGAGCACGGTCAACATGGTCCAGATGAAGCAGAGCCTGCTCGATGTGAGCCGTTTCGGACTGCCCATTGACATGATGGTGAGCCTCGGTGGCCTTGTCACCAACAAGGTTGACGACGCTGGGCAGACGATGGTCAAACGGCTTGAGCGTTGGCGTTCGGCACTTCAAGACGGGCCCGTCAAATCAAAGTTCTACAGCACGTTCGGTTGCGAAGGTTTGGGTTCGGACGGCAAGGTCGATCCTGCCGCCCGGATGCTGTGGCAAGACTGGACTTCGAAGAACGGTTGGGCGAGCGTTTCGCCCCAATCAAAGTCCATGGACTTCACCCTTCGCCAGGGTGGCGATCTGTACTTGTTCCTGGACACCGAGAGCGGGCCAGGCATCAACTCGACGTGGCTCAAAGAGCAATTGAGCAAAGCGGCAAAGGAACGTCAGACCCTCCACGTCTTTGTTTTCGGATACCGGCCGGTAACTGCGCCCACTGTTGGTGAGGCGTCCAAGGAGCAGGCTGAATTTCTCAAGGATCCAACGGTCGCGGAGGCGCGAAAGGCCATGTCGATCGACCCCAAGGTGGTGGGGTACTTCTGCGGTTCTCCCGGTATGACCGACCTGACCCCGCTTGAGAAGGGCTCCCAGGTGAACCAGGTAATCGTTGGCAACGCAGGCGGCGCCTTCGCACCAGGCTGGAACCCGCCAGGCGGCCCTCAGTTCGGGTTTGCCGTCCTCCAGATCTTGTCGAGCGGAACCGTCTCGCTCCTCACGTTTAATCGCCTCCCTCCGCCCGAGGGCCAGGCCCCCTATGTGGCGAGTCCGACCGCTCCGTCCGCGGCACGCTTCGCCAAGCAGGTTGTGCTCTGGTCGGTTAAGCCTAAGAACTAAGCACCGGGTGCTGTCGGTCGGTTGCTGAGAAGAAGGACGAGCCGCGTGACCCGGCTCCGCGCCATGTTCTCCACCTTGAGCTTGCCAATCGGAAGTTCGACCGTGTCTCCCAGCTTAGGGACCCGCTCCAAAACGTTGGCAACGATTTCGGCCAGCGTCTCGGTCGTATACGGCTCGTTGCCCGGCTCGAAGCCGAGAAAGTCCAAGATCTCGTCGTACCGGACATCCGCTCTCGCTGTGATACGGGTCGACCCCATCCTTTCGATCGGAGGTCGTTCTCCCTCAAGAGTGTCCTGCAATTCTCCGAACACCTCTTCGACGACGTCCTCAAGGGTGAGAAGGCCGGCTGTACCGCCATATTCGTCACGGACGATCAGCATTTGAGTTTTGTCCTCGCGCATGCGCTGGATGACTTTGTCCAACGTGAGGTTCTCCGGGACGAACACGGCCGGACGTAGCACGGACTCTAGGGTGAATCCGGGCTCGTCCCAAGCCTTGACGATGTCTTGGAGATAGACGATGCCGTCGAGCTCGTCAATGTCGCCTGAACAAACAGGAATGCGGGAGTGGGGGATCCCTTTCAGCTTTTCGGGCAAGGACTCCCGATCGGAAGCCTTTTCCAGCCATTTGATGTCGACGCGATGGATCATCACGTCTGCCGCGTCCAGCTTGTCGAACTTAAGGGCTTTGTTGATGACGGTTGCCTGTGAGTCCGCGAAGTGGCCCTCCTCATGGCTTTCTTTGACCAGGATGGCGAGCTCTTCCCGCGACATCGAGTCACTGGCCGCCTGGTCGAGCCGAATACCGAAGGGCCTTAAGATCAAGGCGGACGCCCGACTCGTCAGCCAAACCAACGGCGCAAGCAACAGACCCGCCCACCTGAGGATGGGCGCAGAGAGGAGGGCGACTCGTTCCGGGTTCCTCAGGGCCACGTACTTTGGTACGAGTTCGCCGAGGATCACGAGGGGCAGGGCGACAGCGATGATGGAAAGGACGCGGACGACCGAAGAAGGCAGAAAGCTCAGTCCAGGCTCGATCAGATGGTGTAAGTACGGCTCCGTCACTGCACCAATAGCGATGCCGCAAAGGGTGATGCCGACCTGGGTGCCGGCAACGTAGGTGGTCATGCTCTCGAGCGCCTTGAGGAGCCCTGCCGCGCGTCTGTTGCCCTTCTTTGCCAGGGCCTCGATCTTTGGCCTCCTGGCACTAACGAGGCCGTATTCACCGGCTACAAAGAACGCGCTGCCGACAAGGAGGAGCAGACTCACTACCAATGTGACGCGCGCGTCGCCTTCCATGCTTGTTCACGCATTGTATCAAAACGGTGACACCGTGGATCGCAAGGCATACTGGACGAGTGATGAGCCTTGCGGACTGGACAGGTGTGTTTCCTGCGGCGGTCACGCCGTTCACGGCAGAAGACAAACTTGACGAACTCTCGGTCGCAAGGCTCCTCGGCTACTTTGACGCAGCTGGCTGCAAGGGCGTGGTGCTTGCTGGCACGAACGGCGAGGGTCCTTCCTTGGCTGCGGTCGAAAAGCGCGACCTGCTTCGGACGGCAAACCTCGCAAGGGGACGGCTACTGCTCGTCCTCGGCATCGCGACCCCCAGCCTGTCTGAAGCGGTCTGGCTCTGTGAGCAGGCGGGAAAGAACGGCGGCGACGCAGTCCTGCTCATGCCGCCTGGTTACTTTCGAACCGTCTCCGACACAGGAATTGAGAGTTGGTTTGTAGAGGTCATGGACCGGTCTTCCGTTCCCGTGATCATTTACAACTATCCGAAGATGACCGGTATCACTCTGACCTTCGACCTGGTCTCCCGGCTCGCCCAACACCCGCGGATGATGGGCGTCAAAGACAGTAGCGGGGAACTGGCGAATCTGGCTGGCTATCGGAGTGCCCTTGGTTCGGACAAGGCCCTGTTCCTTGGGGACGAAACCATTCTCATGGAGGCCCTGAGCAACGGATGGACAGGCACGATCAGCGGTGCCGCGAACGTCCTTCCCACTTGGATTTCAAGGGTCGTCAGACTGTGGCACGAAGGCAAGCTTGACGAGAGTGCGGAAGCCTATCAAGTGGTTGCTCCGCTCATCGGGGCAGTCAGAAAGGCACCTCAGCCTGCCTCGAACAAGGCGGTTCTAGCCGCCCTCGACGTGATCGCTTCGAGCAAGCCTCGGCTCCCGCTAGAGGAAGTGGCCGCTACCGACCTCCTGGCTGCGCTCAAAGAGCGCCTCGGGGTCACGGCAGAGCGTTTGGGCTTGGATCGTCGGTCAGGCTAGGGTCTCCCATTCTGCTGGGTCTCGTGCCAGCATGGCCTTGATTTCCTCTGGAATCGTCACCGCCGACATCGCCGCGCCGACAAAGACGTGCCAGGTGTAGCCCTCGGTGACGAGCTTTCCCGTCTCTTCGTTGACCACTTCGTACTGGAATTTGATCGCGGCCCGCTTACGTTCGCCCAACCACACCTTGATGGCGATCCAGTCGTCGTACTTCACCTCGCCCTTGTAACGGGTCCAGACTTCGACGACAGGCAATTTGAAGCCCATTCCCTCCAACTGCTTGTAGGTGAATCCACGGTCTCGGCACCAGGCGCCCCGGGCCTGCTCGAACCAATAAAGGTAGTTCGCGTAGTAGGCGTGGCCCATCATGTCGGTCTCGCCGTAGCGGACGCGAACGCGCTCCGTGGTCACCGGTGTCATGTGAGGAAGTTATGGCACCGGGAGGGAAGGAAGGTTAGAACGACTGGTCCTTAAGTTCCCAGTACTCGTTCCAAAGGACACCCTTGTCGTGCTCGTCGTCGCCCATGACGTCGCCGATCACACCATAGGTGCTGATAGAGCGAAGGGCCAGGGTCTCGGAATCCATGGCGTAGGCGGTAGCGAAGCGACCGTAGCGCTGGCTCATGTAGGTGACGAACACAGTCGTAGTCGAGCCTTCTTTCCGAACGAGGTACAGGGGGCCCGTAGTGTCCGATGGCAGGAGCCGTTCGGTGAGCCGCTTGCTTCTGAATCCAACCCAACGCGCCAGTTCGTGGTCGTAGACCATGAACGGATCGATCGAGCTTCTCTTCGAGTCCCCTCGCCAGCCTTTCTCAGCTTCGCTGGGCCGAACCTCGTAGGTTTTCCCGGATCGGACGAAGCGGTAAGACATGGCGTCGGTGGAGACTGAGCCTGGCCCTGAACCGTGAGAGGACTTGGTGCAGCTGTACTCGACGGTTCCCGCGAAGTGCAGGGCAGCCTGGTATTTCTTCTGGGATGCGAGCATGAGGTCGACCGCAAGTTGACCTTCCCAGTGAGCGGCCGCAAGGAGCACGGGCACCATGCCTTGCGTCGGTGCAAGCCCTGGACCGTTGGCCTGCTTCGCAAAAGAAACAAGCAACCTTGCCGGACCAGCTTTGGGAAACCTTTGCCAGACCCGACTGGTACCATAAGGACAGATGAGGCCCGAGAGTTTCGAGGGCGCAGCCCCCTATGTCGAGTTTAGAGGCGTAGAGGTTGCCTATAACGAGCTGGTCTCTGGCCTTCGCGGAGTTTCCCTGACCGTCAAGAAGGGTGAGTTCGTGTTCTTATGCGGCCCGACTGGTAGCGGCAAGAGCACGTTGCTTAAGTGCTTGTCGAGGGAGGTCTGGCACACATCCGGCACGATTGTCCTCGCGGGAAGGGACATGAACCGGGTACCCGCTCGGGACGTGCCTTTGTTGAGACGGCAAATGGGGATCGTGCCCCAAGACTTCGGCTTGCTCACTAACCGGCGTGTCTGGGAAAACTTGGCCTACGCCATGAGGGCTTGCGGCAAAACGAAGCGGGAAGTCCGGCAGATGGTGCCGAAGATCCTTGAGCAAGTCAACATGCTGCAGCGGGCCGACGCCTTTCCACGCGAACTGAGCGGCGGCGAGCAGCAGCGCGTCGCCATAGGGCGGGCTCTCATCAACGACCCGCCTCTGCTCCTTGCCGACGAACCCACGGGCAACTTAGATCCGGATCACAGCGTGGAAGTCATGGAACTGTTGCTTCAACTGAACCAGAAAGGAACCACTGTGATCGTCGCCAGCCACGACATGCCGATCGTCGAACGCTTTGGAAAGCGAGTGCTGCTGATGGAACTGGGCAAGGTCGTCGCCGACACCGCCGATCTCAACAGCAGCAGAGTCCACGAGGAGATCGCGAGAGCACTCTCCATGCCTGAAGGCCACGCAACGCTGGACGGCGAGCCTTTCGACCGCGACCAGGAGGCCGAAAATGCTTGACCGTCTCGAGTTCTTGATGGGCGAGGCTTTGGTCGCCTTGCGCCGGAACACTTGGATGTCGTTTGCTGCGATCACGACGTCGGCCATGGCTTTGTTCCTTCTCGGCGGATTGGGGTTCGTCTATCTCAGTCTCGCCCAGTTCGTGAACGGCCTGAGCCAGAAGGTCGAGATGAAGGTCTTTCTCAAGGATACGGTCGCGGACAAAGCCGCCGCTGCCCTGGGCGATCGGTTCCTTAAGGTTCCCGGTGTCGCGAGCGTGCGATTTGTCCCAAGGGACACGGGACTCAAGGAGTTCCTCGCCGCAAACCCCAACATCGACATCAAGGGGCTGGAGGTGGACAACCCCCTTCCCAACGCCTACGAGATCCGGGTGCAGGACTTGAAGGTCTTCGACTCTGTCGCCAAGCAGATCGGTGCTTACCGAGAGGTCGAGAAGGACGGCGTCAAATATCCCGCCGCAGAGCAGGACTTCCTCGCCGCAACGATGAAGGCCGTGCCGTGGCTCGGGCTGACGCTTGGCGGCCTGATGCTCGCCACGAGCGGCATTCTGATCTACAACGCGATTCGCATGACGGTCATCGCGCGCACCCGTGAGATTAGGATCATGCAGCTTGTCGGTGCAACGCGCTTCACCGTGTGGGCTCCCATGCTCTTAGAGGGTGTGGTGCAAGGTTTGATGGGCGGCCTTCTCGCGACGTTCGTCCTCTGGTCTGCCTACACGATCGTGCAGGCCACCGTGGTCCGGAGCATGGACGCGTTCGGCCGTCTCGGCGCCTTTCCGGTCCAGTCGGCCTTCCTCGTCTTGGGGATCGCCGGCGCGTGCTACGGGCTCGTTTGTTCGATCGTCGCCGTTCGAGAGCCTTTGCAGTTCAAGCAGAGGGCGACATGAGGCCGTGGCTCCTCGTGGCCTTCTTGGTGTTGCCGGCGGTGTCGGGGTGGTCTCAACAGAGCTCGAACAAGGCAAAGACTCAGGTCCTGAAGGCAAAGCTCGGACAGGTTAAGCAGAACAAGAAGGTCG
The DNA here is from genome assembly GCA_018268375.1 of Armatimonadota bacterium. Taxonomy (GTDB): domain Bacteria; phylum Armatimonadota; class Fimbriimonadia; order Fimbriimonadales; family Fimbriimonadaceae; genus JAEURO01. Next base: position 42,928 of record JAFDWS010000005.1, read on the forward strand.
TCCAGAAAAAGCTCCATGATAAGAAAGTCCAGGTCTGGAACGTGTCGGCCGAGGTTCAGAAGCTGGATGGTCAGATCGGGACTGTCGAGGACAAGATCGTCGCCACAAAGGGGAAGCTCGCAAAGTCGAAGGCGGAGCAGAGCAAACTCGCTGGCGATCTCGGCAAGGCGATCGTTGAACTGAAGCAGAAGCAAACGATCGCGGCCAGACGCGTGCGCAGCATGTACATGACCGGCGGCGGGACGGTGCTGACGGTTCTCGTGGGCGCCCAGAATTTGGGCGACTTTGCCGCCCGCAAGTCCCTCTTGGAGAGGATCGCGAGAAGGGATCATGACTTGTTCGACACGGTCAAGAGCCTGCGCGACGAGATTGCGACCAAGAAGAAGCGGTCGGACGCTGTCGTGAACGAGATCGCCCAGCTCAAGGCACGCCAGCAATTGCAGGAGCAAGACCTCCGGGGTGCGATGTCGCGCAAAAAGGTCGTGCTCGGCCAGCTCAAATCGGAGCGCGACGACCTCCAAGAAGAATTGGAGGCGATGGAGCGCGAGAGCTCTCGGATCGAGGCTCAGATTCGGGCGTACATGGCGACGAACGGTGGGCGTGTCTCGCCCTACAAGGGGCGGTTCATCTTGCCGGTCAACGGCCGGTTTAGCAGCCCGTTCGGCTATCGTATCCACCCGATCAGCCACACGCGCAAGATGCACACGGGCCAGGACATCGCCGCGTCTTCCGGAACTCCGATCAAGGCGGCCGGGCCAGGGGTCGTCATCTCGACGGGCTGGCGGGGCGGATACGGCAACACGGTCATCATCGATCATGGCGGCGGGATTTCCACGCTCTACGGCCACTGCTCACGCATTTTCGCGCATGCGGGGCAGAAGGTGGCGACCGGTGACCGGATCGCGGCGGTTGGATCGACCGGCTATTCGACGGGACCACACTTGCACTTCGAGGTCCGCGTGAACGGGAGTCCGGTTAATCCTCGCAAGTACTTGTGAGCCCATTTCTCGCGGTCACGGATTGGGAGAGGATCAAACCACACCGCTGTGCAAGGCCGTTGGCGGCTCGTGACTCGGTCTCGAACGACCGGCTCGTCCCGTAAAAGCCGAACAGGCTCATCGTGCGGACTACAGCGAACCAGATCAAACACGCGATGGTCACACCGAGCCTGAGCGCGACCACCGTGCCCTTCTTCACCGTTCAAGTATGGCGACCCTTTGCACATCGCCTGAACCTGCCAAAATGCTCCGAAAGGTGCAGAAGAGTGGCGATCGACACAAGTGATTTTCAGAACGGAATGGCTTTTTACATGGACGGGGAGATCTATCAGATCCTCGAGTTCCAGCACGTCAAGCCGGGCAAAGGCGGGGCTTTCGTGAGGACGAGGCTGAAGAAGGTGAAGACGGGCAACGTTTTCGAAAAGACCTTCCGGTCAGGCGAGAAGTTCGACCCATGCTTCCTCGAGAAGGTGCCCTATCAGTTCCTGTTCAGGACCGGTAGCGAACTGACGTTCATGGATCTGGACTCCTATGAGCAGACCTCGATCCCCGAGGGCGTCATCGGCGATGCGGCCCGCTTCCTGAAGGACGAGGCGGAGGTTCAAGCCTTGACGGCGGACGGCGAAGTGCTCGGCTGGGAATGTCCGAACTTTGTCGAACTTGCGGTCACTGAATCGGAGCCTGGCGTGAGGGGCAACACCGCCAGCGGAGGCGTGATGAAAGGCGCGACGGTCGAGACGGGCGCTCCAGTCCAGGTACCCATGCATATCGAAGTTGGCGACGTCATCAAAATCGATACGCGAACTGGTTCGTACATCGAACGCGTCAGTAAAGGTTAATAGCCGTCCCAACGGGCGGCGGGCTAGAATAGAGTTCAGATGTCGCAACGAGAGCGTAATCCGGGGGTCGAAACCGCTAGCGACAAGCTCGCCGCAATATTGGACGTTATTTGCCGGTTCGTTTTCACGGTCGGCGTCGCGGCCGCTCTGATCGGTCTGGCCTTTCTCATCTTTAACTACGCCAGTTCGAACCAAGCGTTTGGTGAAGTAGCCAAGCAGGCGACGGCCAACATCAACACCTTCGGGACATTGATGATGGCCGGTCTCGTGCTGGCGGGACTTGCCGTGTCCTACCTCCAGTGGGGCGAAGAGGTGCTTGGTCCCCTTCTTCTCATCGCGTGGGCGGCGCTCTTCTTCTCGCCCCTGTACTTGCCTTCGATGTTCGGCAACGGATCGTCGACTGACGTGGGACAGTTCGCCCTTACAACGATCCAGCGGTCAAGCATTCCTGCCGGCATCATCGGGTTGATCGTCGTGATCGCCGATGTGGCGACCCGGACAAGGCTCAGAATCCGCGAGGGCACGAAGGCGGACCAGCTCAAGTTCGGCAAGGGCCTTAAGGAAGAGAAGGACATCCGGAACGTTTTTCTTGGCAAATGCTGGCAGCTGCCTTACTGCCGTAAGTTCGTTCGGGAACGATGCCCGATCTATCACGCGCGCCGGACCTGCTGGAAAGAGCGCGTGGGTTGCATGTGCGAAGAGTCCGTGATCCGCAATGCGATGGAGGGCCGGGTCATACCTTCCGACGCCGTTGCCGCAGCCAAGTACATCCCGCAGAACCACAAACTGACGGCAGACCAGAAGGCCGAGCGCTGTCGGCAGTGCGTCATTTTCAACGAGCACCAGAAACACAAATATAAGCTGGCCATGCCGGTCGCCATCGGGGGCATGGGTGCCGTCTACGTCCTCTTCCACGAGCCCCTGAACCTGGCCGTGAAGGGCGGGATTTCCGGCATCGACTCGATGGTTGGAAAGGCGACGTTGCGCAAGGACGAAAAGGGCACCGACTTGACCCGGTCGGGCCTTGGCGGCGACAACACCATCAACTTCAGCGAGATCATCCTGATCGCCCTGCTCATCGTGGGTCTGGCTTACGTCATCCGGTTCATCGAATATCTGGTCTTCAAAGCCAAGGTCTGACCTTTGACTGCCCGCTCGCCTGCGCAAACGGTGGTGATCAATGGTGCCCATGGTGAAGGCGGTGGCGCGCTCCTGCGGACTGCTCTTGCCATGTCGGCCTTGACCCAGCTTCCGCTTCGTGTCCACGGAGTGCGAGGAGCCATGCGGAGACAGGGCTTGAACTCGGAAGACCTGACGTTCTTGCAGGCCCTCGCGGAGAGCTGCCAGGCAGCGGTCAGCGGCGACGAGTTGGAGAGCAAGGAACTGACCTTCGCTCCCTCGAGGCCACCACAACGTCTTGACCACCAGTTCGACGTGAGCGCTCACGAGCAAGGAGCCGTCTCCGGAAGTGCTCCTGTGATCGTCGAATCTCTGACGCCGGTCCTTTGCCGGGCGGGCGCCTACAGCCGCTTGTCGATCCTAGGCGAGACCCACGGCCAGAACACGCTGGGGTTCGACGCTCTTGAACACGTTGTCACCTCTGTACACCGGAGCCAGGGGGTCTGCGTCTTTCCCTCTCTGGCGTGGGCTGGGTTCGGGAGCGCGTCAAAGGGCGAACTTTTGCTCGAGGTCGAGCCCAGCGTTCCGACCGCACTGGAGTGGTCGGACCGGGGCCGATTGCTCGAACTCCGCGCTACTGTCTCTTTGGGTGAGCTTTCAGAGGATATTGGAGAGAGGGGGGCGAAGCGTCTTCGGCAGGTCTTTTCTGAGCGGGGCCATGAGATCGAGGTCGACGTCCAGGTCCTCCGAAGTCGCGGGCCCGGCGCGTCCGTGACCGTCTGGGCGCAGTTCGAGCGAGGGGCAGGTTCGGGAACGGCATTGGGGCAGCGTGGGTTGCGCATCGAAGCCGTGGCGGACAATGCCGTGCGATCGTTCGACGAATGGTTCCAAAGTGACGCGACGTTGGACTCCTTCCTTGCTGACCAAGTGCTACTCATCGCCGCGCTTGCCGAGGGCCGGACCGTCTACTCTACGCCGAGGGTGACGCGGCGCCTAGTGACGATGTCTTGGGTCATCAAACAGTTCCTGCCGATTCACATCACCGTGAAAGGTGAAGAAGGGTATCCAGGAACGGTCACGGTCGCTCGCTAGCCTTTCCGTTTCCCGATTTGACCCTGGAGGGGCGGCGGAGTCTTCTGGGAGCCAGATTCCTTCTTCTTTTCTCGGCCCTCCGGAATCTCGTCCTCATTGACCGTGAGATCCATGACCAGACCATCGGCGTCCATCATGTCTTCTCCTTCTTTCGTCGAGACCAGGACGGAGACGGCATGCCCGTCATCGCCAAGTGAATTCAACATGCGGACTTCGGGCGCCTCGCCCTTGCTGCGCATGTCTAACGTTTCGGCCTCACCGTCGTAAGTGGCCCGATCCGCCCACATCATGCGCCATGAGCCGTCCGGGAACTCCTGACGAGCCTGAGGGCTGCCCGAAATCACTGCCTTCCGCTTGCCTTTCTCGTACCAGTACTCAATACGCTGAGCCGTCACTGCGATGGGATAGTCACGCAGATTCTCGCCTGTTCGGAGCTGCTTCTCTTGGTCGTTCGACTTCTCGCCTGGAGGAGCCTTCGGGCGATCCTTTGCGATCTGGTCTGGAACGACGGGCGTGACGGGCGGGATTTTGATCTCCTCCGCCTTGCCCTCCTTAGGCTTCACCAGCATGTCAACGGCGTCGGTCATGACCGCCCGCTTCTCTTTTCGATAGACGACCGCGTTGCCGCAGGTCAGGTTGGCATCGGGGCCGAAGTATTGGACGTGTCCTTTCGCGGTCAGTACGTCGGTGTCGCGGTTGTACTCAGCCGCGTCGGCAAGAATAATGACCTCGCCATCCGTCGCCTTGAGCTTGCCGAACGTAGTGACGGGCCCCCGGATCGTCGTCTTTTGGGTGCGGTCGAGCGTCTCGAAGTGCCAGTTGCGCTTGTTCTGGTCTTGAGCCACCTTTCCCTCCCACTTGATGCGCCCAATCTCAAAGCTCTTGTCTTCGACTTTGTAAGTCAGGTTCTCCGCCTTCACGCTCCCGCCCTGGAGCTTTCCCGCAAGGGCAGTCGGGACGACGAGCACTTTCTTTTTCGGATCGTAGTAGAACTCGGTCGACGTCAAGTCCATCTGGTCGTTGAACACGCGCGAAGACCCGTTCCCCCTGAGCGCGTTGCGGTCATTAAAGTAAACGGCACTCTTTGTCTCGAAACCGAAGGCGAGCTTGTTGGAGTCAAAGTACTGCCCCTTGGTCACGGAAGACAGATGGACTTCTTCGCGGTTCCTGCCTACGTCAGCCCGAGCCACATGGGCTTGGGCCACGAGCGTTGATCCATCGAAGGCTTTCCAATCAAAGTTGGTCATTTCAACGCCAGGCAGAGACTCCGGCTGGGGGCCGTGCTTCAGCTTGGCGAGAGGGTCGACCGAAACGGCCCTTTGGACAAGGACACCCACGTAGCCCAAAGCACCGCCGACCAGGGCCAACCCGATCAGGGTCTTCCAAAACGATCGCTTAGAAGCTGACATTGACAGTCTTTATGACGGTTGTGTCCGTGACCGAGAACGTCGTTTGTGCGACGTCGGACCCCTGCGTCGCCTTCAGTGTATACGAGCCTTTGGGAAGCCAGAACGTGTACTTGCCCGCGCCGTCCGCGTTGACCCTCCTGAGCAAGGTCGAGCCCTGGAGGATGTCGACCTGGCAACCTGCCCCCTGGCCAACAGGTGAAGCCGTCCCTTGAACATCGAAAGGCGGCGGTGGCGGATCGTTGGAGCCTTCCGGCGTGAGGGCGATGCTGCCGATTTGAACGATGCCCCCAGTAGCGAGGCTCTCGGGGCTAAAGTGTCGAGCGAAGAAGTTGGTGGCTGTGACGAGGCCGTCCAAGCCGAGGAAAACGGCAGGGTTTGCTGCGGAGTAGGCCACACCGTCGACCGAGAAGGTACCGTCGCCGGCGCTCGTCGCCAATCTGCCAGCGATGGCGATCGTAGCACCGGGAACCGCAGAGTTGTCGGCGGCGCTGACTATCCTTCCTTTGAGAGACACGACCTGCGGGCCGACGTAAAGGTCGCCGAGGTCCACGTCATTGGTCGCAGCCGGGAAATTGAACGTGCGGACGATCGGGCCGCCGCTGCTCGGGACGTAGGTCACTGTGACGCTGGTGGTACCGCTTGCCGCAGCAAACTCGAAGAAGCCATCGATAACGTCGGTTGTCGTCGAGTTTTGGCCCGCCCGCACAGTGGACGCTGGGTTTGTTCCCGAGCCGGTCTCGATCCAAATCACCCTGCCTTGCAGGTTGACCATGGCCGTGCCGCCCCCGCCCCCGCCACCTCCGCCCCCGCAGCCAGCGAGAAGGAGGACGAGAGACGCGAGGAAGAACCTGTTCACCACGAGCCTCCAATTGCGACCGAGATGGTCCGGTTGGGCGAAGTGGCTGAGAAAACGTACTCAGTGTTGCTTGTCACCACGAACCGATTGGAGCCGTCCTGGACGAAGAGGTATGGGGATCGGTACGAGGGGGCAAACCGCAGAGCGTAACGCCGGCCGCTCTTCAGGCCCGTCATTTTCAGCGTGTAGACCTGCCGATCGGGCCCGCCTCGAATGTCCCGGAAGAGCCAGCGCTGCCCCAGGACGCCCAGTTGCATGCCGCCAAACAGTGGCGGAAGTTCAGAATCAAGAGCTCGATCGACACTATTTGAGGCGCCGCCAGCTTGGCCGATCGAGACGGTGCTACTCCGGCCCCTCGCGTCGATGAGCGTCACCTTGTCTTCCCATACCAAGTGATATTGGGGCCTGTCACCGTTGGGCCGGTTTCCTCGCGTGCCTCCACTTGGCACGAAGAGGAGAACGGCGCCTTCTGGCCGGTTAGCGCGCACGAACACGGCCTTGCCCGGAGCAAAAGTGGTGGTCGGAACCATCGTGCCTGCATCCGGATCGGTCGGGTCTGGCGAATACTCGAACATCGTCGGACCCAAAGTTCCGTCCGCAGTCGCCTGGTCGTAAGTGCCGACCGCCTCGGAGGTGACCGTCACAAGGACGTTGGCCGTCGTCATGCCTGTCGTGAATGGAACCGTCACTTGGTTCCACCCCGGACTTAGTGAGACTGCGACGGGGACGCCGGGAATGGACCGGCCAACGACGGTGCGCGACGCACTGCTGGGTGGGCGTACCCAGTATCCGTTCCCTTGTCGGAACTCGCCTTCATCTGGATAAAGGACATAGCGTGCGACATTCGAGTTCCATCGGCCAAACAGGGTGGCTCCGTCGCTCAATCCAAGAATGTCGGCAGGGTTTGGCCGGAACGGTTCGACTGGCAGACCCATGAGAGCGAGCCTGTTCGGTCGGGTGAACGAATAAGCGATCGTGGACGAGGAGGGTATCAGCTCGACGGCGAGTGCGCCTTGGCTCTTCACGACGCTGCGGACGAGCACCTGGGTTGAACCGTCGAAGACCTTGATCGTGACGGTGCCAGGGCGAAGGAACGTCGCGTCCTGAATGTCGGACGAAAAAGCATTGTTCGACACGGGGATCGCGTTCTTGGCGCCACCATTCCAAGTCACGCTGACGGTGAGATTGTTGACGGGTGCGAGCCCGGCGACCGTGCCATAGAAGCTAAGAGGGTCAGGGTTTGCCCCGGTCGAAACGGCCCCTGCCGGCAGAAAGACCCGTGCGTTCTTACCCGCCAAGGGCAGGTCGACGACGACCCGGTAAGGCTTACCCGTGAAGGTGTCGCTTGGAAAGTTTGGAGTGACGCTGCCATAGGCGCCCGCGATCTTGATTTGGTCGTCCTGTGCGGAAGTGAAGAACCGCGTGAAGTCGGGCCGCCAGTAGATGGGGAACGCAGTGCCGGAGAGCAGAAGTTCGTCGCCGTTCGACTTGCTTTCGAACGCATTGAGGACGATGTCGAAGACGCCGAAGTCGGAGCTGCCCGGCTGAGCGATGACGGGGATGGGAGTGGCCACCAGCTTGAGCCCCGCCGTCAGTCGCGTGTCGAGGATCGTTTGGCGCAGCGCCCACTGGGAGAACGTCATGCCTTCGATCGTGGTGTTCGAGGTGCCGCTCAGGAAGTCGAGGACGGTCTGGCCCAGGGCCTCCAAAGCACCCGTCGTCTGGTACAGGCTTGGGTTCGCGTAAAAGCGGGAGTTGTACTCCGCTATGAAGCCGTTGGAGCGCACCGCCACCTTTGCCCAGGCCGTGCCCGCCATCTGATAGCGGAGGAGGAAGATGCCTCCGGTGCTGCCGCCGATTGGTAGATCGGTGTCGAGCAAGTTCGGGGCGATGAACTGGGGCCCTCCAAGACCGACTTTGTTGTACCAATCGTAGAACGTGCCCACGTCATAGAGGTTCTGGAGTGTCGACTCGATCTGGTCCGGGTCAGGGCTACCGGGGATCGCTCCGGGGATTCGGGACACCATCATGGTCGCGGCCCGCACAAGGCCCTCGTTGTACGCGTCCCATGGGTACTGCTTGTCAGCCATGTACGCCAGTAACAGCGTGTGGATGTAGTTGACCGCCGCGGCGACACGATTGTTGTAGACCGGGAAGCGTACTTCGGGACCGCTCGTGCCGTTCGGCACGTAGTAGCCGCCAGCCACCGCGTACCGGTCTTGGATCGTGGCGTCATAGTTCTTGATCGCGACCGGCCCGCCGACCGCGGGTGTGCCAAAAATCGCGTTCATAGCCGGCTTGGCGGAGGAAAACACCTGCTGCAAGAAGGTCTTGTAGTCGTCGGGAAAGACATTGCTTCCCGTGGTGTCGAACGTCGGGACGATGTCGCCCCCGCCCCTTCCTTTGAATGCTGCTTTCGCTCCGTTCGAAGTGAGGACCACACGCAGGGGCAGCGTGTAGGGGGCAGTCATCCGGCCAGCCCGTCGGAGGCTCGCTCGATATCCCGAACTCAGCTTTGCAGTCTGCAGTGTGAAGGCCCGGACGGCATGGTCCGTCCTTTGTTCCCACGATTGAGGCGATCGGTTCGACCCAATTTCGACCTTGAGTTCAGTCGCGGAGCAAATTGTCGGAACGGCCAGTGCGGCCAGCAAGAAACAACGTTGCAATGTCATGAGGCGGTGTCTCGAGGGAGCGCGTGAGTTGTACCCATGCGCTCCCTTTGGGGCTCTTATAGTTTGAAGGAAGCGATCTGGCTGATAGTTCGACTGTCGTCGTTGTTCGCCAAGCCGACCACCACGTAGTAGTACGTTTGACCGGCGGTCAAAGGCGGTCCTGTATAGGTGGCCGAAGTGCCGGTAGCCCGGTTGCCACTATTGTTCCAAATCGAGTCCACGCCGATGCCGGGAAACTCGTCGAAGACAAAAACGACAAAGCTGTCCGCACCCGATCCAGATTGCCACCTGAAAGTGAGCGGATTGAGCGTCGGGTTAGAGAGGTTCAGTTTGTCGAGCGTCTGTGAAACGACGCGCGTGCTCAGGTCGCTTTCAGTCTGGTCTGGAAAGTCGGGGAAAGCCGCGGAGATCGTCGTCAGGCAGTGCGAGTAAGTTGTGTTCGGCTGCACGTCCATGTCGACATAGAACGCCGCCAACGGCTCGGGCAAAAAGTCGACTCCGGTCAAAGCGCCATTGGAAGAAGCCGCCCGATAGATGCCGTATCCCAGCAGGTCAGGAAACCGTTGCTCGTCCCACTCAAGGTCCACTTCGACCTGCATTCCGCTCGGCGCTCGGGAGGCCTTGCCTTGCTTATGGCCTTTGTACTTGGGATCAATCAGTTTCTTGATCGCATCGTATGGGCTGCCCTTCGGGAGCCGTGTCGCATCGGACGGTGAGACCCAACTGGTCGCGAAGACGTTCTGTGGTGGCTGCAAGTTCGGGAGCCCGGGATCATCCAATACAAAATTGGCAGTGCGCGAATCGCTCGTGCCGAGGATGATTTGGGTGCTGTCGGATCGGAATCCCTGGCCACCGGCCAAGACCGTGTACGTCACTCCACCGACGAGGTCGCGGAACTGATAGTCACCGTTCTCATCGGAGAACACTCGAACGCTGCTTCCCGCACCGTTGTACGCAAAGACGGAGGCGTCTTGCAGAGCATTCCCAAACCGGTCTTGCACGTTGCCGCTGATCGAGCCCAGCTCATTGACGGGACCGACGATGATGTTGACGCTCTGCGTCCGCTCGTTCACATAGTCGAACGCGGTGGCCCGGCCACGGTACTGGACCCCGTTCCTGCTGAGGCTCGCAGTGACCTCGACCGCGCCGTTTCCTTGCGCCGGCAACGTGTAAGCGCCGGTGGGCGACGTTCTCGTGCTGCCAAAGCGCGTCGTGACCAGTGCGTCCCGCACCGGATTGTTATCTATGTCCAGCACGGTGCCGAGGATGCTAGAAGTCTTCGAGACGCTCTCGCCTCCGCAGCCGATCACGAGTACGCCTGTGAGGGCCAACAAAACCCAATGCGGTTTCATGCAAATTCCCATACGTTTGGTCGTTCCTAAAGTTTCGTGGCTAGCGGCCAAAATTGAACTCGAGCTCGATGTCGAATCCGCGCGAGTTGTAGGCCCCCGAGGTGATGTTCGGAGTCCTGTTCGTCACATCGATCATCTTGTACCCAATGTTCAGCGCAAGGCTTCTCCAGATCTGATACTGGTAGGTCACCCCGAAATTCCGAGTTTCCTGCGGTTGATATCCAGTGAGGTTGCCATTGTCGACGCTCAGCATGAGGTTGTGGCGGGGCGCCAGGCGGTAGTTGAGGTTCGCTTCGTACCCCAAGACGTTTTGGCTGAACTCGCTGTTGCCTCCCGTGATCAGGACATTGAAGCCGCCACGGAAGCTCAAGCGGCCCTTCGGGTTCGAGGTCACGTAGAGGCTCATGGTCGTTGCACTCGACGTCACTGGCGAGTCGAGGAAGCGACTGTTGCTCATGTCAAGGGACAAGTCCAGGTCGGAGAACTGGTCGAATTTCCAGTTGCCGTTGACCCCAAATCCCAAGGTTTCGCTGTTGCTGCTGATGCCTCCTTGGGAACGGTAGTAGTTCACCCCAGCGCCGAGTGACAGCCTGTCGCTCGGCGTGAACGCAGCGGTGAAAGAAGCGGTCCGCGCGTTCGATGCGCTAAAAGCGGTCGTCCCCTCGGTGCCGCTGCTAAAGCCGTTGCCGTCGTAGCCAAGTCCGTAACCACCGATGAATCCAAGGGTCGCCAGTTGGCCAGCGTCGCTGTCGGCGAGCTCGGTGCGGAAGGACCATCGGTCGCTGGGTCGGTACGTCGCCCCCAACAACAGGTCTCGGCCGATGCTGTTCTTGCCCGCCGTACTGACCCGGCTCAAGCTGGAGTTCCAGTCAAATGCAAGGGCCTGGCTTGCTTGATAGTTCAAGTGATAGCCCAGTGTCTGGATCGCAAGGTTTCGCTTCTCCCTATCGTTGTCGACCGTCACCAGCCCGTTGGCGAACTGGTTGCTCAAGTCCAACTTCCAATTGGACCGCCCTGAATGGCCCGACGTGCCAAGGGTGGTCGTGTCGATCGTGGATTTGTTGCCCGCGCTTTCTGCGTCCGTCCGCGTCTGCGAAAGGTTCCAAGGAAGCCCGCTCTTCTTCGGTTCGAAACGGGCGAACGCCGAAACCGAAGTGAACCTGTTCGACACCGTATTGTTCGAAGCGTCGAAGGTCACAACGCTCTGGTTCCTTTCGGTCAGCCCGTAGTTGAACCGCTCGCTTGGACGCATCGTCAACGCGACATCGTGCGACCGCTCGTTCCTGGAGAACCCCGTGGTCTCGATGCTGACGAAGCCCGACGGCACGTCCCTGACCGATGCGGAAATCTCCGCCGGTCCAGTCCGATAGTTGAGTTGCAGACCCCTGGCCGTGCCGCTGGACGGAGTGGACGTGTTGGTCAAGCGCCCAACCGACTGGCTGTAATTTATGGCGCCACGGCTTCCAAGGGGAAGCCGATAGTCGACGCCCATGACGCTTCGATCGCCTTGCACCGTGTTGACGGCCTTCGGCGTGTAGTAAACGCGCAGCACCTTGCCCGAGGGGACGTCAATGTTCAAGTGGAGAAGGCTGGGCAAGTTGGGGTCGAAGAAGTAGTGGACGCCTTGAACGAGCAGGCGGCCCTCGAGATAGACCTTCACCGTCAGCGTGTTCTGGGGGACGTACTGAAGCGCCACTGTTGACGGCGCCTTGAGAAAGCCCAGGAAATCGTCGTAGTACGTCGAATCGCGCGACGAGACCCCCTGAACCTGCCGGATGCTTGTCAGTCCCACGCGGCCCGCCTTGCCAAAGTCATAGGAGACGTTGGCTCCTTCCACGCGTCCTTTTGTGCCGTTGAAACCCAACACCTCGTAGGTGACGACAATCGTGCTGGTCGGCGGGATGATCCTGCCCTCGAATGTCAGCCGGTTGATGAACGTGATCGATCCAAGCTCGTAGTTCATCGTGTAGTCGTCTCCGAAGCTTTGTTCAACTCCGTCCAGTAGGACTTGTTCAGAGCCTCTGAGAATCTGGCTGCTTTGTAAGTAGTAAGGGCCTGCCGAATTGTTGCCTTGGATGCTCACCGTCCTTGGCTGGCCACGAACCTCGCTGTAGACCGCTTTGGCTTGGAACCCTTTGTGCCGGTAGCCGACCTGCCCGCCGGTCAGCGACTTTTCAAAGCGAGCGAAGCTGTTGCTTGAGCCAAGGCTGCCGCGAATGTCGCCGAGATTGACCTGCCAACCACCCTTGTCGACGTCGATCGAGAACCGGTTCGCTTGCGGGTCTTGGAACCGGCTGTCCTGAATGTTGAGGTCAAAGTTGGCAACTCCGAGCACTTTGCTGCCTGTGATGCGAACTTGGCCAAAGTCCGTGTAGCGGCTGAGTCCCCGACCGCCGTATTCGGTGGCATCGTAGCTGTCAAGATCGCCGCTGACCGTTCGGGTGTGATAGGCGAGGCGTCTCCAACCAGAGATCTCGATGCGCCTCGCGATCTGGTCGTCGAACCACTTGCCCAAGCCGGTGTCCTGGCTAAAGGCCAGGGCAGCGAGGGTAAGGAGGACGGCACTAGCCGCGCAGCGTGCTTTCAAGAACATCAATGTTGGCCAGGGCTTCTTTCGCAAGTTCCTCGCGACGCTTCAACAGAGCTTGGGAAGTGCGGTCGCGGTCTTTGATATAGCTTGTGAAGCCCTCGAAGATCCGCTCCGCCGTGAGTCCCTGCATGTTAGGAGGGGTGGGGGCACCGATTGCGTTCGCGAAGGCGCTGACCTTTGGGTCGTATGCCACCATGAACGGCGGTACTCCGACCGTTGCGGCAAGGATTCCGGCGTGGAGCCGCATGGCGATGACCCCCTCCATGCGCGCCATTCGTTGCTGGATTTGTTTGGGCGAGGTCAAGTTACGCATGTCGGGCACCTTTCCTCCTTGCGCTTTGGCGATCTCGAGGATCAGCGGGCCGTCCTCGTCGTGGTCCATTTCGATGAATGTCGGAATGTATCCGTTGCGGGTCAAGAGCTGGGCGAGGCCACCGAACACCTTGATGACGGCTTTGTTCTTGTCGTTGCCGAAAGGACGAGCCGAGATACCGACCGTCTTCGTCCCTGCCACCCCGAACGCCTCTGATTCCTCCGCCTGGCTGGGCGTCGGCAGGAGCCACGCCATGTCAGCAGTGACTCGCGGCGTGCCTTTGTAGCCGAGGGCTCGCAGGGCAGAGACGGAAGCAGGATCGCGGACTGCCAGCGCGTCGGCCTGATTGAAGGCTCCGGAGGCGAGCCGCTTCCCGAAGAATCCGTTGAGGGGGCCGACTCCTTGGCCGAGGAGGACGACCTTCTTTCCCGCTTTCTTGGCGTCGCTAACAAGCTTGGCGTAATACGCTACGCTCTTCGTGCTCGTCACGTCCTGGAAAATACTGCCGCCGGGGAAGACAAGTGCGTCGCAGTCCTTGATAGCGGCGGAGACGGAGCCAAAGTCTTTACGATGGACGCCGGTGAGACCGTAGCTCCTCATCAGACCTTCAACGTTGTTGCAGAGGACTTTGATGTCGTAGCTCTTGCCTTCGATGCCTTTCAGGAAGCCGAGCAAGATGGCGTCGTCGCCCATGTTGCCGCACCCGAAATAACCACCCAAGAGAAGACGCATCGCCGATCAGGCCTCGCCACCGCTCTTTAACCCGAACCGGAGGGGCAGCCAGAGGACAGCACCGATCATACCGCCGACCAACATGCCGATCAGTACCCGGGCGACTCCGATGTCGAGGGGCGTGTGGATGTGGCACATGGTGTCGACGATGTCGGCCAAGCCGATCGCTCCGATGGCCAGTGCGATCGCCGACCAAACCTTCAGGGCGGCCCGACGGGCCGACTCTCGCCACAACATAAGGCCAAGGATCAGCGCAGGGTGGCCGACGAGGATCTCCTTGGTGCGCGGTCGCGTATAAAGGTACTTGTCGAGCAGGGCGCGAAAGCGAAGTTCCGTGTCGCTCACGGCAGACGGAGCATCATTGCCCGAGCGAATGACCAAGAACGCGACGGCTGCCAAGATCAGGAGGGAGACCATTGCTGGGCCGACCTTCACGGTCGCGTTGTACAGTTCACGAGGGTTCGTGGCCCACACCAAGAGGAGCCAGCCCACCGCGACCACCGGCCCAAGGAGAATGAGCTTGATCCCCAGGGCCTGTTTGATTTGCAGCATATACGGCAGGCCGTTAAGGAGCCCAGCCACCATGAAGCCGCCGAGAAGGCAGAGGAGGCCGAGAAGGACAAATTGGAGCCACGGGCTCTTTCCCAGTTGGCCCCTCAGGAACAAGCCATAAGCCAGCACCGGAGCGGACACGCCAATTCCGAGAGCCGCCAACGGTCGGAGCGATTCAACCGCCGATGCCCCCGCTACCGCGAGCGCGGCGAGTGCGGCAAGCCAGCTCACGGCGCGGCCCGATCCAAACAGGCGCACAGTCCAGAAAACCCACGGTGCAGCGAACACGCCAATGCCCAGGAAGACGAGGCGGGAAGTCCCCGGATCGACGAAGGGACGAGGAGGCTTGATCGCACCTCCCTCCGCACCGACGGCGTTCCTTACTGAGTCCAGGAAGCGCTGCGTCGATGCCAGCGCGTCAGGGCCGGCAATAGAGACCGGCCGCAGAAGCAACCATCGGATGTTCCTTTCGCGGAACGCCTTTGAATATCGCTCGAGGACAGAGCCAGGAGTGGACTTGTCGATCTCAGCCTGTTGCATCGAATGCAACCGGATGGTCAGTTCGGGGATTTGGGACGAGAGCTTGGCATCGCCCGAGATCTTCGCGAACTCGGGCGTCAAGTACTTCATCTTCAGGTCGGCGAGCGTCGCTGCGGTGTCGTCGACCGACTCCCGTTGGCCGAGCACTTGCTCTCCCGCAGCGAGGTATGCGATCGCCCCGAGGCGCTGTGATTCGTCCAGAAGGTCACGGATGTAGGCGGGGCCCGCGCCAACCGCATTGAAATGCCGCGCGACGAGTTCCATTCCAGCGTCGGTCACTGCCTTCGCGTCGACAGGGTCGAGCCCTGCTGAAGACGCGACGAGCGCCTTCAGGTCGCCGTTAAAGTCCAAGGTTCCGTCTGGCGACGGCACTGGCAGTGCAGTCAGGCCCCCTCTTCTGGAAATCGCCTTCGCGATCCTCGCGATGACAGTTTTGTTTCCGGTGAACCTCACGCCACCGGTGGGCATGGGTGCCGCGGTCGCCTTGCCGCTCGCAATGAGGTCTGCGACGGTCTCTTCGGTCAGGGCGACGCCTGTCAGGCCATGCTCCCGCAACTCGGGCAATGCAGTGGCAAAGGGGATGCCCGAGACGGCTGTGAGCTCGTGGATCGCCTGCGCCTCCATGAGGGTTCCGACTGCCTTGTTCGAAGCTTCGGCCCGGTATCTCGAAGCCAAAGCAACGAGGGCAGTGAGGGTCGCGGCAGCAAGTGAGGCGTAGACCCACCAAGGCGCCTTAGTCATCGTCGAACTCCTTGTCGTCTTCGAACTGCGCGCCGGCCAGGATTTTCGTCCGACCGCCCAAAACGAGCACCGTGGCCATTCCGGACGTGAAGCCTCCGGCGTGAGCCCATGTCGCGACCCCGTCTTGTGGCCATAGAATCTGCATCAAGAACCAAATTCCGAGAAGGGCGAAGGCAGGGACGCTGAAAATCCACCAGACGAACGGCGGGATCATGATCTTCACCCGGTTCGCGGGGAACAAGAGAAAGTACGCGCCGAGCACGCCTCCTATGGCTCCCGAGGCCCCTAAGACCGGTGTCTCCGAGTGAGGCTCGACGAGGATTTGTGCGCCGAAGGCGCATACCCCCCAGAACAAGTAGAAGAGGCTGTATTTAACACTGCCGAACGCAGCTTCGACGTTCGGTCCGAAAGCGAACAAGAACAGGAGGTTGCCGACAAGGTGGGCCAGGTTGCCGTGAAGGAACATGGCTGTGAAAATCTGGCCGATGTCGGTCGGGTCTCCCTTTCCCATGAGAGCGTTCGTGACCGCGCTTGGGTGAAGCGCCAGGTCGGCAAACGCCTGGTTGCCCGCCCAGACATCCCCGCTCCGGTCCCAAAGGAAGATGAGTGCGTTGAGCCCGACCAGCGTCCACGTCACGACGGGCGTGTCCCTTGAGAACCTGCTGTCGCGGATCGGGATCATAGGCCAGGCGATTCTACCGGTCGAGGAACACGCCGACTTGGCTTTCCGCCGGGGTCGCGTTCTTCAAGTTCCAATTCGCCGTCCGGCTGTTGTTCTTCGCCCAAGTCACTCCTTCGGGGTAGGTGTCCTGTCCGCCCAAATCCATGAACACGCCTAGGCAGAGTGCCCGTTCGCGAAGCGAAGCCTTTTGCGCCTCTGCCGCCGAGCCGAGCGTGATGCCCGACGTTTGATACGTGTCGTCACCTGCCGTGTCCACGAACACCCCAATGCCGTTCGCGTTCCCGGCGCCCAGGCTCAAGTTGGGTGCTTGATGAAAGTCCGCCCCTCCGAGATCAAGGAGCCAACCGATGCTGAAGTCGTGTCCTGCGCCCTGCGCCATGTTCATCGGCGCGCGGTACTCGTCGTTGCCGTCACCGTCTTGGAGGAAGCCGATGCCGAAGTGAGCGGCAGCGCCTTGGACATACCACTGACCGGTGTACTTGTCGTCGCCGGAGTCGTCCCAGAGGATTCCGAGGCCCTCCCAATAGCCGACCCCTTGCCCGAAGACACCGCACGAGTAAGTGTCCTTTCCAGCAAGATCGTAGAGGATGCCGATGCCACCGCTCTGGCTATGGCCGGTGAGATAGTCCGCCCTGAACCCGTAGCCCGCCCCCTGCGCCATGCTGTTGTTGTGCTCCGCAGATTGTGCCGATGGAAAGTCGAGCACTTGGTCGTTGGCGGAGTACGCGTCGTCCCCCTGGCCGTCAATGAGAAGACCGAGGCCGTGGGGCAAGCCTGCGCCCTGGACCTGGGTGAACCCGAAGTACTTGTCCGAGCCCGAGGCATCGTCAAGAATGCCGATACCATATTGGCCGAACGCCTCTGAGTCGGCGTAAGCGTCATAACTGTCCGACCCTCCGTAGTCCCCCAAGTACGCGACCCCAAATCGAGCAGAGCCGAAGGCGTTTCGGGACGACCTGTAAAGGTCGTCGCCTTGGCTGTCTACAAGGAAGGTCAAGCCGAACAGGGCGCTCGCGCACCCGGACTGCCCACGGCCCTTGTTTCTCTGCGGCCAGTCGCTCAGAGCGGTCTTGGCCAGTGCCGGGTCGGAGAGGTAGCGGTCGTTCCCTTTCGTGTCGATCGTTACGCTCGACCAGTTCGCCGCGCTTGCGTTACAAGGCGTGTTGATATAAGTGTCATTACCGCCCGTGTCGATGCAGAGCAAAGTGGCCGCTCCGTCGTGCGTGGAGTCACCGCCGCCTGAGAGGTCGATCCGCCCCCACTCGGTTTCCAGTCTGAACTCATAGGACTTGTCCGCCGGCACTGCGCTGCACGCTGCCTCTGCCCAAGTCACCACCGCGCCGAGGTCTTGGGCCGCCGCGTAAAGGTAGGTCATGTCCGCTTTGCTTTGGATGTCGAGTTGCCTCGACTCAGAGGCGGGCCCGTCCGGCTCTCCCGGGTTGCCTGAAAACAAGGCGTAGGCGGCCGCGAGATCACCGACTTTGGAAAACGCCGCCCGTCGGTAATCGACGAGAACGAGGTCCGCCTGCAATATGGCGGCGGCTGCGCGCTTGACGTCGGCGGGCAGAGAGGTAGTAGGTGGAATCGCTCCCTTGATGACGCCGGCCGCTTTCATCTTCTGGAGGACCGCGTCGAGCGCTCCGGCATCGTTGGCAGGGTCGGTGTAAGGTTTCGCCGGGTCGCCCAACAGTGATCGTCTGGTGCCGGTGCCCAGGGCTCTGCTAGCTCCCTCAATGAGACCCGTGGGCTTGCCGACCGAGAGTGCCAACTGCTTCCTGGTCATCTCCAGGTTGTAGGGCGTGCGCCACGGATGTTCGTAGCAAGTCTGAAAGAGCATGGCCGAACCATCGCCCTGGCGATAGAATGGGAGGATGCCATCGTCGAACCGGGCCGTCGCCGTCGTCAAACCAGCCAGGCCCAGAGCGATGTCGAACTGGGGCTCCAGGGTCTGTTGGACGGGAAGAGCGGCGAGGGCGGCGAAGACGATGGTCGCGGTCATGACGATATGGGGTCTCACCCCGGCTCGAATTCTGGCGCAGGACTCCATCGAGGCTCAGAGGCAGGCCCTCTTGGCCCCTCCCCCACCCATCGAGTTCGCGCCCTGGAAAGAGGTCGATTCCGACGAGTTTTCCCGCGTCTATGAAGAGACGTTCCCGAGCGACTTCGTTACTCCCTATCCTGAGAATTCCAACGTCCACCTCAGAGTTTTCTTACCGACGGACGTGCAGAAGCCTGTCCCTGCCGTGGTGATTCTTCACTACTGGGGAGCGACCGACCTGTCCCTGGAATCGAACATTGCGCGGGAGCTCAACAACCTCGGCATCGCTGGCGTTGTGATGACCTTGCCCTACCACCTCCAACGCACGCCGAAGGGGAGCCGATCGGGAGAAATGGCCCTTCAGTCAGATCCCTCCCGGCTTGTCGGCATGATGGTGCAAAGCACACACGATGTTCGGCGGACGGTCGATTGGATCCAATCCCGGCCGGAGTTCGAGAAGAACAAAGTCGCCCTGGCAGGAACGAGTCTCGGCGGCATGGTCGCGAGTCTCGCTTACGGCATCGAGAAGCGGTTTGTGGTCGGCTCCTTTGCACTTGCGGGCGTGGACCTCGCCGGTATTTTCTGGGAGAGCTCCAAGGCCGTCACCCAGCGAGAGGAGATGCGCCGAAAGGGGATGACGGAAGAACGGCTGCGCCGGGAGCTCGAGGCTGTGGAGCCTGCGCAGTACCTAGACAAGAACGACGGCAGGCGCGAGCTGGTGATCGCGGCGAGCTTGGACTCGGTCGTGCCTCCAAAGTTCGCCCGTATGCTGGCCCAGGCGTTGGGTGAACCTTCAGAGGTATGGCTGTCGACGGGGCACTACGGAGGCGCTTTGGCGAGGGGCCGTATCGTACGGACGGTGGCGAGGTTCTTCGAAAGCAGCTTCAAGGGCCAGACCTTTGAACCGCCAGCCTCGATCAAAGCCCCTACGCTGTACTTCGGGCTCGTGTACTCCCCGATTCATGACCTGCAAGTCACGGCTTCCGTTGACCTCTGGCGCACCGGACGGCAGGGAGAGACTTTTGCCTCCGCGATGCTCACGCCCCAAGGCGTTCAAGGCTTTCTGGGTCAGAGGTTGGGCCCGAACTTGTCGGTCGGAGCGGCGATCTTTCCAAGCCGTATTGGCCCTGCGGTTTGCTGGAGAATCGCCTTCTGACGCTAAGAATGTGGAAAACATTCAGGGGGTGTGTCAAAGTCTGGACTCAAAGAGCATTTAGTCCTATCACGATGCTATAATTAAGGCGTCTGCACCTTTCGGAGGGATGTTCTTTTGAAGGCTCGAGCCTACACGCTGACAGAAATGCTGGTAGCCATGACGATCGTCTTGGTTCTGGCATCTTTGCTCACGCCTGTGTTCCTCACGGCTCGTGACGAGGCGCGCAAGGTCGCCTGTACTCAGAACTTCAAACAGGTCAACTTCGCTTCAACGCTGTACCAAGTCGACTATGACGACCGGTTCGTCGTCAGCAAGTACTCGACCGGCGTTTACGAGCGGGCAGACACAGACCGGACGTGGGTTCAGCTCGTTTTTCCCTATTTGCGTTCGTTCGCGTCCACTCGTTGCCCGTCGGACCAGACCATCCGTCCCGGCTTGGATCCGGTCTTCGACGCCGACATGATGGTCGGCGACAACCTCGAGCGGTACTACACGATGTCGACCCGCGCAAACACCGGGTTCAACTACATCTACCTGTCGCCGCTGGTGAGGGAGGCGAACGGACACTGGGTCGCCAAGCCGCGCGGCGCCACTGAGCTCAACGATCCCTCTCAAACGCTTATCTTCGCGGACAGCGTGTGGGACGTCACGCCGAACGGCCAACCGATCGGCGGCGGCAGTTACCTGATCGTTCCTCCCTGCCGCTACATGTCTCCCGGTCGCACCGACAGCTTCGAGCTGGCGGGCTACTCCAACGACCGCATCTACACCGGTCAACGCACGTGGGACGAGGACGGCGCCCAATATCGGCGAACTCGTTTCGGCGGAATCTGGCCGTGGCACGCCGGCCGCTTCACGGCCGCAATGGGCGACGGAAGCGTAAAAGTCTTGGCCCTGAACAGGGCTTCGGACGGGTGCACCGTCCATCAAAACTGGGGCGGTCTCATCGTCAACGCTGCCCGCTACGTTTGGGATCTTCGCTGAACCTGAACCCAGGCCCACGTCATCGCCTGACCCATCGGCATAATCAACTCCAGATAGCGGCATTTGTGTGTGCCGTTTTGGAGTTCAACACAGCATGAAAGTGAGCATTATCGGCGGTGGCGGCAGGGTCGGATCGGACGCCGCGTTCGCCCTCCAAATCACTGGCGTCGTCCGCGAGATCGCATTGATGGACGCCAATCCCGACATGGCAGCAGGCGAGGCACTCGACCTTCGCCATGGCGCTGCGCTCGTCGGTGGCCAAGTCTTCACAAGTGGCGATTACGGCGTTGTCTCCGGGAGCGACTGCGTGGTCATCACTGCCGGCCTACGGCGGAAGCCGGACGAAAGCCGGCTCGATCTGATCAACCGCAACGTCGGGCTGTTCAAAGGCATTCTGGACGATCTAAAGAAGGTCAAGTTGCCGGACACGGCGACCATCCTTGTGGTCAGCAACCCGGTCGACATTCTGACCTACCTCGCCATTCAAGCCGGCCTCTTGCCCGAAAGGCAGGTGGTCGGACTCGGCACCGTCTTGGATACCTCCCGCTTCCGCAGCCTCTTGGCGGCCGACCTCGGGATCAATGCTCTCGACGTCAAGGCCCTCATCCTGGGCGAGCACGGCGATTCCATGGTGCCCATTTGGTCTTCTGCCACCGTTGGCGGAGCGTCGATCGGATCAGTGCCCGGGTGGAGCCAGGAGCGCGGAGACGGCATCTTTGCCGCCACGAAGACCAGCGGCGCCGAGGTCATCCGACAAAAGGGCGGCGCGGGCCGCGCGGTGGGGATGTCCATCGCCGAGGTCGTGAACGCCATGGCACTTGATAGCGGTGCCGTTCTGCCGATCTCAGCCCTTCAAGGCGGGGCGTTCGGAGTGAAGGACATTGCGTACTCGATGCCGACCGTCGTCGGTCGCAAGGGAGCGGTACAGATTTGGGAACCGAAGGTCTCCGATGGCGAAAGGGAAGGACTTCTGAAGAGCGCCCAAAGCTTGAAGGACACCTGGGCGCAAGTTCAGGCAAGCTGATCAAGGGAGTCGGGGGACAATGGCGTTATGGCGCGGGTCACCGTCCTTGTCCCCAGTTACAACCACGCGCGCTTCCTGCCCGCTTGCCTCGGCTCCGTCCAAGCCCAGACCTTTCAAGACTGGAAGCTCATCCTGCGCGACGATTGCAGCCAGGACGATAGCCTTGAGGTCGCGAAGGGGTTTGCCCGCGAGGATCCGCGAATTAGGGTCGAGGTAAACGACCGCAACCTAGGCACTTACGGCACTCAGGCCCTTGCTCTGCAGGACAAAGACTCCGAGTTCGTCGCCGTTCTGAACAGCGACGACCACTGGTCTCCCGGCAAGCTAGCGGCCCAAGTGGCGGCTATGGACGCTCACCCGGAAGCGCCTTTCTCGTTCGTCCTTGGCTGGAAGTCGGACGAGACAGGCGAGCCTGACCTGACCGACGACGTCCACCGTGACTGGCCAACGGAGCCTGTTACCGACGTCCTTCCGTTCCTCCTCCACGAGAACAGGATCCTCGCGAGCGGCGTGCTCTTCCGGCAAGGCTTTGCTAGCTTCGAACCCAGCATGAGGTACTCGGGCGATTGGGCAGCACTCCTGCGAGCTTGTTACGGCAAGAGAGCTGCCTGCGTTCCTGAGCGGTTGACCTACTGGCGGATGCACGGAGTCAATACAAGCACCCGCAACCCGCGGCAAGCCCTTGAGGAGGCGCGGATCCGCCAGGCCATCTTGGAGAACGAGCGGAGGTGGTTCGCCTCGGGATCGGATCCGGCGCTCGTTCGCAAACGCCTCACCTTGGGAACCATGGATCTTCTGTCCATCTTCGTCTACCTCGGTGACATGGCGGGGGCCAGGCGCGTCGCGCCCTCACTGGTCAGGATCGGCAAAGCCTCCGCTCCAGCCCTTAAGAGGGCACTCTATGCTTGGATGCCGCTCGCCAAGGCTCGGCGCCGGCTGTGGGGCGAGCCCAGCCTAGAGGTTCCGGCCCAGCGCTGTGTCCTTGAGCCCCTCGATCTGAGCCAGGTGATAGTCCCGACTTAGCGAGCCAGCCATTCAAATCCACGCCCTCCCGTCCAAGAATCTGAGGGAGAAAGGATGAGGATCAAGGATTACGAATCGGGACGCTTCCTGAGCGATGTCAGCGTAGAACTGACGCGCGGAGAGGCGATGGAACTGTCGCTTTACTTGGCGCGCATGCTCGAGCGGAATGACTTGTGCCTCGTCCATATCACCGATCTCTCCGACGGGCTCCTTGAGCGCGAGCTGACCTTTACGCTCCAAGCTTGTGCGGCCTGATCACCAGCGGATCAAGTTGGCGCCCCAAACGAGCCCAGCCCCGAAGCCGACAGTCATGACCACGTCGCCCTGCTTCAGTCGCCCCTCCTTCTGAGCTTCATAGAGGCCGAGAGGGATCGAACCCCCGCTCGTGTTCCCGTACTTCTGAACGTTGACGAAGACCCGCTCGTCGGGGAGTCCAAGCCTCTTTTGGGCCGATTGGATAATGCGGAGATTGGCTTGATGAGGAACAAACAGGTCAATGTCGTTGGCGTTCATCCCGGCCAGTTCCAGGGCCCGGCAACAGGCGTCGCCCATGGCGTGCACCGCAAACCGGTAGACCTCGGCGCCATTCATGAACACCGTCGCTTTCTTGCCTTCTGACCAAGCGGCACCGATCGGAAACTTGGAACCTCCCAGGTCACAAACAATGTGTTTGGCGCCTTCACCGTCGGCAAGCAACACGGTTTTGATCACGCCGCGGTCGGTGTTTTCGCGCGCCCTGATCACAACAGCTCCAGCCCCGTCGCCAAAGAGGACGCAAGTGGAGCGGTCTGTCCAGTCCACGAACTTTGTGAGAACGTCGACACCCACCACGAGGACGGTCTTCAGTCGTCCGGACTCGATCATTGCGGCCGCGACGTCCAGAGCGTAGATGAATCCGGCGCAGGCTGCCCCAACGTCCATGGCCCCAGCGTTCTTTGCGCCGATCGCTTCCTGGATCAGGCAAGACGTGGCTGGGAAGGTGTAGTCGCCGGTGACTGTCCCACAGACCACCATGTCGATTTCGTGGCCTTGGACGCCAGCGGCACGCATCGCTTCCTGGGCGGCTAAGACACTCAATGTGGCGGCGGTCTCGTCGGGCGAGCAGACCCTCCGCTCCTTGATGCCGGTTCGTTGAGTGATCCATTCATCGCTGGTTTCAACCAATTTTTCGATATCAAAATTGGTCATAGTCCGGCTAGGCAGCCCGTGTCCAATGCCCTCGATGACAGCCCGCGTCATACCGTTATCAGCCCCATTTCGCTCTTAAAAAAATCGCGGATCGTTCCCACGAGGTCCGCATCGATGGCCTTCGCGGCGATCTTGACCGCGTTCGCGACCGCCTTGGCATTGCTGCGTCCATGGCCAATGATGCAGATTCCGTTCAGGCCAAGTAATGGCGAGCCACCGTACTCCGCGTAGTCCATTTTCTTACGCAGGGGAGCGAGGACTTTCTTCATCGGCAGGTAGAGCAGTCTCGAAAGGCCGCCAGGCACTCCCGATCGGATCTCGTCGGCGATGAACTCCGCCACGCCTTCGGCGGTCTTGAGGACGATGTTGCCAACGAAGGCGTCACAGACGATCACGTCGCAATGCTTGTGGAACATGTCCTTGCCCTCAATGTTGCCATTGAACCAGTCGTGTTTGCTCATCAGGTCGTGGGCCTCCTTGGCGAAGGCGTTCCCCTTGCCTGGCTCTTCGCCAATGTTGAGGAGGTGGACCTTGGGAGACTCCTTGCCCATCACCTTCTGAGCGTAGGCCCGCCCCATGAGGGCGAACTCGACCAAGTGTTCGGGATCGACATCGGGTGACGCGCCCGCGTCCAACAACAGAAATTGTCCGGCGCGGTTTGGAAAAACGCTGGCGATCGCGGGGCGGTGCACGCCCGGAATCTGTCGCCAGGCGAGAAGGGAGGCGGCTGTCGCAGCTCCGGTGTTACCGGCCGACACCATCGCTTGGGCCTCACCGGATTTCACCAAGTTTGCGGCCACAACTAACGACGAGTCCTTCTTCTTGCGGATAGCCTCGATCGGCTTTTCCTCCATCTCGATCACTTCGGTAGCGGGATGGATGTCGACATTGTCGGGAACGGGAGATTGCAGGCACGCTTGTATCCGTGTCGGGTCGCCCACGAGCACGAGGTCGCCTTTAACCGACGGCGCGACATCAATGACGCCGCGCACGATCTGCTCGGGGGCATGGTCGCCCCCCATCGCATCGATCGCGATCCTCATTCTTCGTCACCCTTCTTCCACCCTTGCAGTGCCTTGAACGCTGGGTGCCCTGAGAGCCGTTCGTTCTCCTGCCCTTTGACTTCTTCCTTGCAAGGGCCGTCCCAGCTATCGGAGCAAAGGGGTTGGGAGGGCACGTTGACGATCAAACCCTGTCGGACGTAATGATCGAGGATCAGCGAGTTCTCTTGGAACATGGGCTCAGGTTCGTCCTCAACCACATGAGCGTACCCCTCGCGCGAATAGGCGGAAGGAACGCCCTCGACGGCGAACTGGTCGTCCATGACGAATTCGAGGTCCTTCTCGATCGGCGCACCGCAGCGGGCGCACTCGAAAACAGCTCGTGTCTTGAACCGGCTGGTCAAAAGCAAGAGGTTTCCCGTGCTGACGGCCTCGATTGTTCCCGAGACGGGTTCAAGCAAGTCGAGGTCTTCTTCTTGGTCCAGTGCCGTCCGTACTTCGAAGGCTAGCTTCTTTCCCGGGTGCTGGACCGCCTCGTTCAGGTCAAGCAGTCCTTCTCGTTTCATGGCCAACCCGAGGGGATATTACCGGAGGCCCCCCTTCGCTCACAGGGCAGCCTAGCCTGAACCAATCGGAGGGCTCGTGACGTCATTCAAACCGTAAGACGCCTGCTTGCATTCGGCCCAGCTTGATTTGTGAACCTCTCGACTGCTATCCTTATGGTCGGTTCACGCTTGGCCTGGAGCGGCTTGGCACAGAGGTATCGACTTGAAAAAGTGGTTGATCGCATTTACGGCTAGCGCCGTTCTCATTGGTTGCGGCGGTGGCAGTGGCCTGGATGGCCTGAACGGAGGCGGAAGCGGCGGCGGAAGCGGCGGCGGTGGCGGCACTCGCACAATCCCGACCCCTAACCTTGGTCCCAACGCACAAATGCAGGTTCTCTATTTGAGTGGCCAGGGCCGGCGCAGCCCAGGATCCCAAATTGCGATCCTGGACAACATCATTATCAAGAATTCGAGTACTGACTTCTATCCGAAAGACCACCAGGGATCGGGCGCAGGCGTCCGCATCCAGTTGGACGGCTACACGCTCAATCAGTACGTCTTCGATGTCCCGATGACGATCGGAGCCGCGTCCAAGACTTACGGTCTATTCCCCCTTGAGATCGCAAGAATGGACGAAGAAGACCAGAGCGGTCAGTTCAATCCGATCTTCACTGGGCCGCCACAGCTAGTTGGCTCGTTCGATACGAACATCCAGTTGTATCCGGGCCGTCAGACGACCATTCAGGTCGTGCTCAACGACCAGATGCTCAGGTTTGACTCCCAATTAGGTGTCGTGTTCGACTCGAACCAGTTCAAGCTTGAGAACTACAATCCAGCTGACAACAAGATCGAAGGCTTCATCAGCGACATGGTGAGCTTCGATTGTTCGGCCCTCGCTCCAGCCGATAGGCCGCTGATGACTGACGGTAGCCGAGCCGTCATGGCCCACTTCTCGGGCGACAGTATCGGAATTTCTGGCCAGTTCAACAACTCGGCGAAGCCTAAAGCTCTGTTCGACATTTTGAGCCCGATCGTGATCGATTCCGGCGTCTTGACGAAGGAGGAGATCGTCGGTGGCCGCAAAGCCCCGGGTATCTACACAGTGAACGAGCCAGATCCGCGAGACCCGTTTGGTAACGCCAAATTGGTCGCGATCCAGGGCATCTATCGGCCCTACACCGAAGTCCTGAACAACCTGAGCGACTTCGGCATGATCGCCATGCCGACGTCCCGCAACACAGACACCTACCAGGTCGTGTTGTTCAATCGCGACGCAAACGGCACGATCACCGCCCTCTGGCAGGGCACCATGAAGGCCACCGGCGCGACAAAGGGTGTCCTGAGGCTGTTCAGCCTGGACCAGTTGCCTGACGCAGGGGCCTCCCCGAGAGCAACTGGCGAAGTCTCGTTCACCAAGGTGGGTGGGCTCATCCGGCAGGGAACGTTCTCGGTCGCCCAGTCTCCGGCCAACTTCCCGTTCCCGAAAACCGGGGGATTTGGGGTCTTCAGGTAGAGAATGTGGCCGATCCTCGTCGGGATTGAGACCGAGTACGGTCTGACCGTCGAGGGACGCGGAGCCACAGAACAAGTCGACGACAGCATGGCGCTCGTCCGGGAGAGCCCGGACGGGCGCTTCGTCGGTTGGGACTACAGGTTTGAATCGCCCAGGGCGGATCTGCGCGGTTACGTGGTCGATCGCCTAAACGTGGATCCCGAGGACGCGCGTTACGATCAGGGCCGCCACCGGGCTCCCGACACCGACGTACGGTCAGACCGTGTGCTTGCCAACGGCGCGCGTCTCTATAACGACCACGGGCACCCAGAATACGCGACCCCGGAATGCTGGAGCCTGAGCGAGCTTGTCTTGCAAGACCTGGCGGGGGAGCAGTTCGTGGCCAGAGCCGCTGAGAGGCTCGCAGAGAAGGCGGGCCGGGCTGTCCGGGTTTACAAGAACAACACGGACTATCACGGTGCCTCGTACGGGACCCATGAGAGTTACCTTGTGCCCCGCGAACTGGGATTTGAACGGCTCTACAAGTCAGTGGTGCCCATTCTTGTGGCGAGAACAGTGGTCTGCGGAGCAGGCAAGACTGGGTTCGAGTCGGGCGAGCCTTGCGAGTACCAGATATCTCAGCGGGCGGACTTTTTCGCCGAGCGTGCAGGCGTCGACACGCTGTACCGGCGACCCGTCTTCAACACCCGCGATGAGCCGCACGCGAACCCGGGTGAATGGATCCGTCTGCACGTCATCAGCGGCGATGCGAACAGGATGCCGGCGGCCACCGCCCGTAAGTGCGCGCTCGTCAAGTTGGCGCTGTGGTTGGAAGGAACCGGCCACTCCCTGGAATGGTCGCTCGAGCAGCCAGAAAGGGCGATGAGGGCCGTGAGCAGGGATCTGACCGGCAACGGGCGCGTCCAACTCGCCGGTAGCGATTGGACTACGCCGCGCCAGATCATCGAATCGTTGGGGGAGGCGGCCTCACGCCACTTGGACGCGGGCTACCCAGGGGTTGCCGAAGCCTTGCAGCACGTGCAAGCATCGATCGATATCTTTGACTCCTTGGCTTCAGACGGTGAATTGGCGGCGAGGCAAGTCGACTGGGCTGCGAAACTGGCCATGCTCAGGGCTTTCCAAGAAGAGGACGGACTTGAGTGGAACGATCCGGCTTGCCGTTCCGCAGACTTGTCCTTCCATTGCCTTGATCCCGAAGAAGACCTCTTCGCCGCCCTCGTTGAATGTGGCATGACGGATCCCTTGCCAAGGGTGGCGGATATCGAAGCTCGAATGGCCAAGCCTCAGGAGACGAACCGGGCCCTTGCCCGCTCTGTCGCTGTGAGCCGGTTCGCTGACAGTCTGAAAGGCGTTTCATGGGGGAAACTGACGTTTGAAATGGACGGCAAGCCGAAGACAGTTAGTCTTTCGCCCGAAAAGTGTTACGCTAGGGACATGGAGTCGGCGGGAACCGTAGAAGACTTTATCGCTTTGCTGGAAGAAGAACGATGACCATTCGCATCGAAAGAACATTGCGTAGAGAGGGCTCTGAGCCAGAGCGGAAACGGGGGGACGAAGACGGCCCTTCCAAGCCGGGTGTCGACCAGCCCAAGGCTCCCAACGAGCTCTTAAAGCGCATGCGGCAGATCGACCCGGACAAGGCCCGCAAGTACAGGCAGCGTTCGGGCCAATGACGGTCACGAGTCCGAAAAGCTTTGGCGAGCTTGTGGGGTTTGCGCCGTCGGCAGGGACTCCCGCCGAAGTGCACGGCACCACCGTTCTCGCCATGCGGTTCGACCGCGGCGTGCTCATTGTCGCCGACCGACGGGCAACGATGGGCAACCTCATCATGTACGAGCATGCTGAGAAGATCCTGCCCCTCGACGATTGCACCGTGGTCGCCGTGAGCGGCGCCTACGCAAGGTCGCTCGAGATCAGCCGCTACCTGCGGCATGCCTTCAAATACTATGAGCGGCTCAATCTGGTTGAGATTTCGACCGAAGGCAAGCTCATGGAGATTTCACGGGCGCTTCAAGGCAATCTGCCGGCAGCCCAAGAAGGGTCAGGTCTGTTCCTCCCTATCGCTGCGGCTTATGACCACAAGAACGATCGCTTTGGCGTTTACTTCTTCGACGCGGCTGGAGCTCGCTTCCAAAGTCAAGACTATGCCTGTGCGGGCTCTGGCTCGGAGCGCATCCGGGGTCTCTTCGAGTATCTGATTCGGACAAAGGGGCCGTGGGCGACCCGGAGGTTCGAGTCGGTCTTAGACGAGGCACTCACGATGTTGGACATCGCAGCCGATCTCGATTCTGCGACGGGCGGCTTTAGGAAGATCCTTCCATCGGTCTTTATCCTAACGAGCAAGGGTGTTCAAGAAATGAGCGACGACGACCTCCGCGAAGCGGTCGAACGGATCCTTAAATAAAGAAAGGCGGGCGGAGTCGTCCTCCGCCCGCCTTCGCTCGTCGAACTTAGAACCGGTAGCCGAGATAGGCGCCAATCGATGTGGCGCGTGCACCGTTCGCGTCGTCGCTGAAGAAGAAGTTCAGCTCGCCGAAAATGTGCTCCCCGAACTCGACGCCATAGCCGGCGCGGCCAGCAAGGACCGTCTTGGTCGACGTCACGTCGACGATGGCGACACCAGCACCAAGCTGGAAGTAGGAGCGACGTCCCGGCTCCATGCCGTTGACGCTGTACCACCGCTGGTTCAAGCAGATTGGGAAGATGTTGCCTTTGGCACCGCTTCCGCTCTTGCCGAGCCAGTCGAGCGAGATGGTCGTTTCGCCGCCCTGCAAGAGGCCGCGTTCGAAGAAGTAGTCCGCACCGACGCCGATGAAGTTCCTGACCAGGTCCCTGGTCTCATTGTCGATGGGATATGCGTATCCGAGCCGGAAGGCCAGGTTGGTGGGCGTGCCAACAGCCTGAGCTGAGGCATACGCGGCCGATCCGAGGGCCGCTAGAACAATCAGTGTCCTCATGTTTCTCCTCCGTGAGTCCTTCACGGGCCCAAATCCGATTGAGCAACTTCTATTCTACTTGAACGGGGCCCGGATTCAACCGGCTCTCGCTCAACTTGAACGGTAAACTTGCCCATCCATGCCAGACCTTCTGTTCGAATTAGGCTGTGAGGAGCTTCCTGCCTCCTCCGTCCGCAGAGCCTTCGAGCAGCTCAAAGGCGAGGTCTGCAAGAAGTTGGAAGCGGCAGGAATTGGCTATGGGGAGGCCGTTGCTCTCGGGACGCCTCGGCGTCTGATCTTGAGCGTGAAGGATGTCGTCGGGCAACAGCCGGACAAGGAGAAGGAGGCACGCGGGCCAGCACTTGCCGCCGCCTACGATAGCTCCGGCGCACCGACGAAGGCACTGGAGGGATTTTGCCGTGGGCAGGGGATCGAGCCAGGGGCCGTCGAGAAGAGGGGCGAGCACGTGTGGGCCGTCACCACGGTCAAGGGCGTTCCCACCATCGAACTCCTGGGGCCGATTCTCACCGAATCTGTGCTTGCGATCAGCTTCGACAAAACGATGAGGTGGGCGAACGGATCGACCCGTTTCGCACGACCGATTCGCTGGATCGTGGCCAAGTTCGGCGACGATGTCGTTTCCATGACGATCGAAGGCGTTACCGCGGGCTCACTGACCCGCGGGCACCGGTTCGAACACCCGGACGAGTTTGAAGCAGGCTCCTTCGAGAGCCTCTTAGAGGCGCTCCGGACCCGGATGGTTGAGCCCGACCCAGAACGGCGCATCGCAAGAATCCGAGAGGGCGTTGCCGCCTGCAGTCAGGGAAAAGCCCAGCAGTCGGACGAACTGGTCGAAGAGAACGCCTACCTTTGCGAATGGCCCTCAGCCCTGGAAGGCACGTTTCCTGAGCATTACCTGCAGCTTCCGAAGGCCGTTCTCACCACGGTCATGGCTAAGCATGAGCGATTCTTCCCCGTCTACGAAGGTGATGGCAAAATCGTCAACCGGTTTGTCTCGGTTAGGAACGGTGGGCAGGAGGGCCCCGTCAGGGAAGGCAACGCTTGGGTTTTGAACGCTCGCCTGAACGACGCAAGCTTCTTTTTCCAGGACGATAGCAAGTCGACAATGGCGGATTTCTTGGAGAAGACGTCCTCCATGCACTTCCAAGAGAAGCTCGGCACAGTCCGGGCAAGGGCTGACCGATTGGAAGCGCTCGCGAGGGAAACCGCCGTGTGGTCCGGGGCGAGCCAGGAAGAGGCGGACTACGCTGAGAAGGCGGGGCTCTTCGCGAAGGCCGACCTCAGCACGGGCCTAGTCTCAGAGCTCGACGAGCTCCAGGGTGTCATCGGGGGCGAGTACGCGCGGCGAGAGGGCATGCCGGACGCCGTCTGCTGGGCCATCGCCAGCCACTACGACCTCGCAAAGAACCTTGATCCCGCTTGCGAGGGTGCTCGTACTTCGGTGCGCCTGCTCATCGCCGACCAGGTAGACAAGCTCGCTGGCTTCATGGGCTTGGGGTTAACGCCCAGCGGCTCCAGCGACCCCTACGGCCTACGTCGTTCGGCGACCTTGCTGATTGAAGCCTGTTGGACTTGGCCTGAGAGCTTGCCAAGCCTGGAGAAACTGTTTTCACTGGCCTTTGGGCTGTACCGTGACCAAGGAGCACCCGTCGACGCGGACGGCGCCATGTCCAACCTCAAGGACGTCTTCCGG
The DNA here is from genome assembly GCA_018268375.1 of Armatimonadota bacterium. Lineage (GTDB taxonomy): Bacteria > Armatimonadota > Fimbriimonadia > Fimbriimonadales > Fimbriimonadaceae > JAEURO01. The sequence continues at coordinate 74,537 of JAFDWS010000005.1, forward strand.
AGTCGATACGAGGCCCTGCTGACGGGAAGCCACCGCTACGACCTCGTCAACGCTGCTTGCCTCGAGGAGCACCTCTTGCAGCCGCGCTCGGTGCGGTTCAGACTCAAGGTTCTAGAGGAACTGGCGAAGGATGTGGATTTCGTCCAAACTGCCACGCGACCGGCGAACATCGTTTCGGCAGCGAAGGCGAAGGGTATTCATTTCGAGTCGGGCGACCGCGCTGCCCTCGACTCTGCCGAAGGGTCGGCTCTTGACCAGGTGCTTGACGCATGCCGGCTAGGGATCGAATCGGCGGCCGCAAGCGAGCACTGCGAAGGGTTGATCATTGCACTGCGACCGCTCATCCCGCCGATCAACGCATTCTTCGACTCGACCATGGTGATGGTGGACGACTCGCGCGTTCGAGACGCCAGGCTCAGTCTGCTCTCTGATTGTGCGGCGGCTTTGCGATCAGCCGGCGACTTTACGCAGGTCGTTATCGAAGGCTGAGCATCCGCTCGACGTACCGGGCGATGACGTCGTACTCGACGTTGACGCGAGCCCCTGGCTGAAGGGCCCCGAGGGTCGTTGTTCCCAAAGTGTGAGGGATCGCTGCGACTTCGAACTCGCCTCCCTCCGGGCGGACGATCGTCAAGCTCACGCCGTCGATGCATATCGAACCCTTGTCGACGAGATAGCGCGGCTCCGCCACCCGAAACCGCAAGACCTCTGAGCCTTCGAGGGGTTGTCGAGAAAGGAAGGTTCCTTGCTCGTCAACATGCCCCTGAACGAGGTGCCCCCCAAATCTTTCTCCAGCCTTGAGCGCCCTCTCTAAGTTGACCTTCGACCCTGCCACGAGGTCGCCGAGCGCCGTTCGGCTCCATGTTTCCTCGCTCACGTCGAACCCCAAGCGGCCGTCGAAGCGGGCCAAGGTGAGGCAGCAACCGTTCAAGGCGATGGACTCTCCGATTTGCCACGGGTCGTCTTGCCAGCGCATCGGGTCTGCAACGGCAAGGCTACCGGGGTCAATGTCGGTCACCACAGCCACGGCCTCCACGATGCCGGTGAACATACGGACAGTTTACGGTTTCAATTGCCCGCACATTTGGCTGTTGTGGGCCATCCTCGTAGATTCTGCGGTCACGCCAAATTTGAACTCGCCGAAACTCGAAGAGTACGCAAGAGCGAGGACAGGATGAGCAGAGGAACCGGTTTTGGGCAATCTTTGAGGTCGACGACCTCCTTGAGGATCGATCCTCGGGTCATCTTGGCGAGCCAGATCCTTGAGCTGAACCAAGCAGAGCTTTCCGAGGCGGTCGAGTCGGAGCTCAATGAGAATCCGGCCCTTGACCGCATCGACGACCACGAGGAGGGCCCCACTCGCGATGAGATCATGCGTCACGTTGCGCCCAGCGAGTTGAAACCCTCTGGCGAATGTCACGAACTGTGGCGTTCCCTGCCCAAGGACGCTGGATCGGACTTCGACTGGGTCGAGATGGCAAGCATCAAGAGCTCTCTCTGGGACCACTTGCGGGCACAGTTGTCCCACAAGCTGCCGGGCCAATGTGGCGCCCTCTGCGAGTACCTCGTTGGCAGCATCAACGAGCGGGGCTACTTGACCTGCACACCGGAGGAGGCGGCTCTCGACTGTGACACTTCGCTCGAAGAGGCGGAGATGGCGATCGAGGCCCTCAAGTCTTGTGAGCCGGCCGGAGTGGGAGCCTCAGACTTACAAGAGTGCCTGTACCTGCAGATGCGCGGAGCAGAGTCCGACGCCGAAAAGCTTGCCCGGTTGATCCTCAAGAACCAATGGGAGGAGCTTGTCCAACGGGACGCCCGCTCGATCCGCAGGGCTTACAAGGTGCCAATGGAGCTCGTTGAGGAAGCCTTTGAAGTCATTGTCAGCCTGAGTCCTTTCCCAGGTGAGGGGTTTGAAGTGTCGAGCGCGTCGTCGACGGAACGGGTCGTCGGTGCCCAGCCTGACATCGCACTCAAGCGCGACGAGGCTGGTTGGCGCGTAGATGTTCAGGGCCCGTCGCCGCTGAGCCTTCGAATCGACCGCACCTATGAGCAGCGGTACAGGGAGTTGGAGAAGTCGCGGTCTGACAAGGGAGAAAAGCGCCACATCAGCGAGTTCGTCGAGCGGGCTCAAGCCTTCCTCGACGCGGTGTCCCAGCGCCGGAGGCTCATGGCGGAAATCGGCAAGTACCTGATCGACCGCCAAACTGGGTTTGTCTCCACGGGCGAGTACCGGTTCCTCGTGCCCCTCACAAGGAGCCAGGTCGCCCAAGACCTTGGCGCCCACGAAAGCACGGTCAGCAGGGCGACCAACGGCAAGTACGTCGAGATCGCGACCGGTGAGGTCGTCTCGTTCGATGTCTTTTTCAAGCCCGCGCTCAGGGTTCAGAAGCTGATCGAGGAGATTCTGGCCAGTGAGAACCCAGACAGTCCGCTCAGCGACGAGTCGATCGCGAGGCTCTTGAAGGAGCAAGGCGTGCAAGTGGCGAGACGGACGGTCAACAAGTATCGAGACCGCACCAAGTTGCTTTCCAGTCGCCGCCGGAAGAGTGCCTAGCGCTCTCGCGCGAGCGATTTCGGCCACAATCGGTCGATGACCAGGGACGAAGCTTTCGAGCTCGTTTGCGCCCACACACCCAGCGACTCCTTGCGGCGGCACATGCTCGCGGTTGAGACATGTCTTCGGTGGTATGCCCGTAAGTTAGAAGAAGACGAGGAGACCTGGGGCCTTGCTGGCCTTCTCCATGACTTTGACTACGAACAGCACCCCGACGAGCATCCCCTGTGGGGGATGCGGTTGCTCGAGCAGATGGGTGTCGATCCGGTTATCGTCAAGGCCATTGCCAGCCACTACGCGGACAAGACCGGTGTGCGCCCGGAGACGCCCTTGGAGCGGCACTTGTTTGCGTGCGACGAACTCGCTGGCCTGATCACCGCGGTGACATACGTGCGGCCCAGCAAAAGCATCCTCGACGTTGAGGTCAAGAGCGTCACAAAGAAGCTCAGGGAGCCCTCCTTCGCAGCGGGCGTCAATCGGGACGATGTGCAACAGGGGGCGCAGATGATTGGGCTCGAACTCCACGAGCACATCGCCAACATGCTGGAAGCCATGAAGGCCAATGCGGCCGAACTCGGGCTACAGGGCAATCCGGGAGCCTGAGCCTTAACCTTGCCCCACCCAGTCGGGCTCGGCCACCTCTTTCCATCGAGCGCGAATTCCTGCGACCATTTCTTCTGGCAACGGGCCGTTGGCAACGTACGCCGAATTCTGCCGCCAGCGTCCGGGCTTTGACGTGCCGACGATAGCGGTGCTGACCCCAGGTAAGCCAAGGGTGAACCGGAGGGGAATCTCCGCAGACGCGGACGTGTCGGCGAGGAACGGAAACTCCAGTTGCTTCAAGCGCTTCCAGTACTCGGTAGCGTAGTTCGAAGGCGGGGCGTCCGATCCTGTCCACGCGACATTTGCGATTGGCCGCTTGACGATCACTCCAATGTCGTTCTTCACCGCCAGCGGCAAGGTGAGTTCGATGGCCTGTTGGTCGGCGATGCTGACGCTCGTTTGCAGCGTGTCGAAGACACCGCTCTCAAGTGCCCAAACGGCTTCTTCCCGATCCCCGCTGTGGCCGATGAACCTTGTTTTGCCCTGCTCCTGCGCGCGCTTGAGCACCTCGATGACATCGCCTTGCTTGAGCAAGTCCAAGCTACAACTGTGAAGCTGAAGGAGGTCGACATGGTCGGTCTTCAGGCGCTTGAGAGACCGATCGATGCCTTCCATCATCATCTGCGGGTTCCAGTCGTCTTCGCGCGTCCACGCACTGGGGAAGTCGCCGACCGCGTGCCCTGTCTTTGTCAGGAGGACGTAGTCGTCCCGTCGGTGGGAAACGGCCGCGCCGATCTTGTCCTCCGAGTCCATGTAGCACTCGCCGGTGTCGATCACGTTGAGTCCATCGTCCAAGAATTCATTGAGGACCTTGGACACATCAGCGCCCGGCTCTAGACTGAAGCCGATGGGGCTGCCGCCAAAGCCCAGGGGAGTGACCATCAGGCCCGTCCTGCCGAGCCGCCTCTTTTCCATAGGCGGATTGTGACCGGTCCGGTCTGGCGGCCCCTGTCCGGGGCCACCAGTGGACCGTTCTTAGATCACGCCCTTGGCGCGCAACTCAGGGTAGTGGCAGGCCTTGAACTTCTTGCCGCTCCCGCAGGGGCAGGGGTCGTTGCGGCCAATCCGGCTCCAATCGACCGAGTCCAGGTTCACGGGCTCCATCACCGCAATCGACGCGGGGGCAGGGGCGGCTTGCATCTCGGATCCAGCAGAGCCCTCCTCGTCGATCCGCATCATCTGAGGAACCGACTCTTGCGGCTGTTCGACCTGGACCTGCGCCATGAAGATCATGCGGACCGCCTGCTCGCGGATCGCCGCCTGTGTGTGCTGGAACAGGTCGAAGGTTTCCCGTTTGTAAGCGACGAGTGGATCGGTTTGACCATAGCCGCGGAGCCCGATGCCTTCGCGGATGTAGTCGATCATCTGCAAGTGATCCATCCACTTGTCGTTGACCGACCGGAGCATGACATGCCTCTCGATCTCGGACATGACCTCGGGGCTGAAGGAATTCCGCTTTTGCTCGAACACCTCGTGGGCGATCTCGGCCATGTGGTCGCCGACCTCCGCCGGTTCGATCTGCTCAAATTCGGCCAGGCTCATGTGGTCGATAAGTGGGAACATGTCGTTGAGGTGCTCGTACGCCTTGGCATAGTCGTAAGCCGGCTGTCCGGTCTCGGGATCGTAAGTGTGCGCCTGTTGGCAGATGCCCACGATGACGTCGTGGATCGCGCCCTGGATGTCAGCGTCACAGTCCTTGCCGAGCAGGATCTCTCGGCGTGTGCCGTAAATGGTTTCGCGCTGGGCGTTGAGGACGTCGTCGTATTCGAGAACGTGTTTACGGGCTTCGAAGAAGTGGTTTTCGATGCGCTCCTGTGTCTTCTGGATCATGCCAGTGATGAATTTCGCCCGAACCTCCTCCATCGGTGGCCAGGCTTTCAGCACCGGGTTCTCCATCATCTTGGCGTTGAAGATCTTCCAGAGCATGTCCTCCAAGCTCACGAAGAACCGGCTCTCTCCGGGGTCTCCTTGGCGGCCAGCGCGGCCACGAAGCTGGTTATCGATGCGGCGGCTCTCGTGCCGCTCAGTGCCCAGGATGTAGAGGCCACCAAGAGCGGCCACCTCTTTAGCCAAACCCAACCGCTCCGCATTGTCGAGCGGCAGCGGTGGCGCCGCACGCTCCTTACCGCCGCGGCGGAAGCTGAGGAACGTGTCCGCGTATTCCGAAGCCAGACCGCCGTCCTCCTCTTCTTGCCGACGGGCCATTTTGACCGTCTCGTCCGCGACACGACCGCCGAGCAAGATGTCGACACCGCGGCCAGCCATGTTCGTGGCGATCGTGATGGCTCCCTTCCGGCCGGCCTCACTGATGATGGCGGCTTCCTTTTCGTGGTACTTCGCGTTGAGAACGTTGTGGGGGATACCGTGCTTGAGCGCTTCCTCCAGGTACTCGCGTTGCTCGGCGGGCAAGCCGTGCGTCTCAAGGAACCAAGACATGACCTCGTTCGAGGTCGGGCTCTGTGGGAGCCCGGCGCTGGTCATCACAGTCTGGATGTGCGACATTGTGAGCTCTTCGAGGGTGTTCTCGAAGAGGGGATCGGACTCTCGCTTCACCTCTTTTCCGACCTTCTTGTTCTGAATACTGTCGAAAAGAAGGTCGGTCAGAATCAGCCTCTGGAGCATGTCGGCCGTCAACCGGGCAGAAACCTGCTCGGACATTTCGATTGAGCGGGTGCCGACCAGGACGGGCTGCTGCTTCGTATAGAGCCGCAGGATCTCTCGCCCGATGCCCCGGAACTTGGCGTCCATGGTCTTGTAGACCACGTCCTCTTGGTCGCTCCTGACCATGGGCCGGTGCGTCGGGACGCTCACCACGTCGAGGCCGTAGATCTTACGGAACTCGTCTTCTTCCGTCTTGGCCGTACCGGTCATGCCGGCCAGCTTGTTGTACATGCGGAACAGGTTTTGGAACGTTATGACGGCGATCGTCTGGCTCTCGCGCTGGACGGGCACGCCTTCCTTGGCCTCAAGAGCTTGGTGGAGGCCGTCGCTGAACCTTCTGCCGAACATGGGGCGACCGGTGTTCTCGTCGATGATGACGACGTCCTGGCCTCGGACCACGTATTCAACGTTCTTCTCAAAGATCGCGTAGGCCTTCACCGCCGCGTTCACGTGGTGCATGAGCCGGGGGTCGTTCGCGATGTTGTCGATCCCCATCTCGTCCTCGACGAAGTCCATACCTTCCTCGGTGAGGCTGGCCGAATGGTTCTTTTTGTCCGTCGTGAAGTGGAGCTCGGGCTCCATCCTTTTGACCACCAGGTCGACGATCCGGTAGACGCTGGTGTCCTCCATGCTGGGGCCGCTGATGATGTGCGGCGTCCTCGCCTCGTCGATCAGGATGGAGTCGACCTCGTCGACGATCGCGTAGTTCAGCTCCTTCATCGAGAGGTCTTCGACGGCGAAAGCCATGTTGTCGCGCAGGTAGTCGAATCCGAACTCGTGGTTCGTGCCGTAGGTGATGTCGCACAGATAGGCGTCGCGCCGCGTGCAGGGCCGACAGAACATGTAGCGGGGGTCTTCGTGCTCGTAGTCTGGGTCGTAAATGTAGCTTCCGCCGAGTTCCTCGGTGTCCTCGCCTTGACCCTGGATGATGCCGATCGTCAGACCCAAGCTGTGATAGATGGGCCCCATCCAGACAGCGTCGCGGCGGGCGAGGTAGTCGTTGACCGTGACAAGGTGGGAGCCCTTGCCGGTCAAGGCATTGAGGTACATGGGAGCGACCGCGACGAGCGTCTTGCCTTCACCCGTCTTCATCTCGGAGATGCGTCCCTGGTGGAGGACGACTCCGCCGACGAGCTGCACGTCGAATTGCCGCATGTTCAGCTTCCGGCGGCTCACTTCACGCACGATGGCGAAGGCTTCCGGCAGAAGTTGCTCCAAGGTTTGGCCGCCCTCGAGGCGGGATTTGAACTCGGTGGTCTTGTCCCGGAGCTGGTCGTCGGTGAGTTCTTGAACGGCCGGTTCGAGCGCATTGATCTGCTCGATGATCGGCATGATGTTTTGAACGTCCTTCTCGGACGTGTCGAAAAGTTTACGTAAGGCCTGTAGCATGGTGGGGTTGTACTAACGGTCGTCGAGGCGTGGGCAGAATCCGAGGCACAAGGAGGCCTCGGTCGTTTTGTGGGGCAGTGGGGCCCTTACGCCTTGGTTGGGCCGTCGCGGGTACGGCCGGGAGTAGCAAACCCGCTGAGCAGCTTGGCTGCCGCCGGGGGAGGGCAAATCTGGGTGGCTGTTCCCGTAGTCTCGGACTCGGGGGGGCCGGCCGGCTCTGTCAGTTCGTGCTGGGCGACCAACTGGGACAGGGCGAATCGGAGAAGTCGGGCTTCGTCCTCGCCTTTCAGCCTTTGCTCGATGCAGGACCGGGTGCCGGGCATGCCGCCGTCGGCCAAGGGGGCCACGGGCCCATTGACCAAAAGCAAGAACAGCGCCGGAATCAGGTTCAGCACAGCCATGGTTATTATAGGTGTCCTGGGCCCATAAACCCCGGGACGGAACTGAACACCTTAGAAATCAGTAAGCGAAGCGATGCTTCGCCTTGTCTCTTCCGCGATCATCGCGGGTTTCTTCGCCCACAGCTTGAACGCCTCGCCCCCAGGACTGGTTCCGAGAGACCCAGGCACCTTGCCGGGGCAAAGGGCGGCCCATGCCCCTGTCATTGACGGCACCCTTGCCGAAGGAGAATGGCCCGAAAAGGGCCACGGCGAGGGGTTCACCGACAAGGACACCGGCAATCCGAGCGACGAAAAAGGTGAGTTCTGGCTCTGTTACGACGACAAGTTTGTCTACTTTGCCGGACGCGCCTGGACCGACCCGAAGAGGGTCGTAGCCGACGAGTATCGGCAGAACGTCGACCTTTCCGGCAACGACGCCTTCCACCTGGCCGTGGACGGCCTGAACAGCGGACAGGACATAGACCTCTTCTCGATGAACGCCCAAGGGGCCACCGGCCTGCGCCTGTCCGGCGGCCGGGCGGCCAAGACGGAATGGCTGGGTGAGTTCGAAGCCGTCGGAAAGAAGACGGAGACGGGTTGGCAAGTTGAGGCGAGGATCCCGTGGAGCCTCGTTCGACTGCCAGCTCCAGGCGTTCGGGACATGGTCTTTAACGTCCTTTGGTATCGCTCGAACAAGAGCAACACCTATGAGTGGGTTTTCACTCGCGACGACTTCAAGAACTTTCCACACTGGACGGGTGTTGACGTTCCCCAGGTCTCGAACCAGCGCTCGGTGAAACTGCTCCCGTACTTCTATGCCGGAATCGACGACGACAATCGCCACATCGCCAACGCCGGCCTCGACCTGAAGACGGAACTCAGCAGCGACCTCACCTTGGTGGGCACTGCGAACCCGGACTTCCGCAACATCGAGAACAACATCCTTTCGCTCGACCACAGCTATTTCGAGCGGCTCGCCGACGATGCTCGGCCGTTCTTCCAAGAAGGCAGCCGCTTCCGCAGCTTCGGCTTCGACCAGAGAATCTATGCGAGTCAACGTATTCACGACTTCGACACAGGCCTCAACCTGTACGGAACCCTCGGGGGCGGCACCCAGCTTGGGCTCATTTCGACCATTGACTTCGGCAACCAATCGACGTTCGCGGGCAGCCTAGGCCATCGCTTCGATGCGACGAAGACGCTCGATCTCGCGTACGTTCGCAACGAGCAGGAAGGGGCGCGCAGCGACGCCTTTAACCTCTTCTATGATCAAAGGGTCGGGGAGTACGACCTTTTCTTGACGACTCAGATGACTAACGACGAGGTCGCCAAGACCGGTTCGAGAATAGACACTGGCATCTTCCGTCAGAACGGTGGCGTGAACATGAGCTTCGAGTTCATCCAAGTCACGCCCGATTTCTTTCCACGCCTCGGTTTCTCCCCTGAACAGGACTTGCGTGGATTTTCCGCAAGCTACGGGCGCGAAATTCAACCGAAGTCAGGGCCTGTGCAGGGCTGGGTGTACCAGGGATCTGCCAACTCCTTCACTCATCTGGATGGCTCGGCGTACCGCCAGAGCGTGACCGCAGAAGCCGGTGCTCAACTGAGGAGCGACTACTCCGTGCAACTGGCGGCCGAGGTCTCCAAGTTCGAGGGATCGAACGACCACATTGTCATGCTCCAGCTGGCGCGACCGATCTCGAACCCATACCGGGCCGTGAGCTTCAGCGTCGCGTCCGGGCGTTTTGGGGGCGAGGACTATCGCTCTTACGGGTTCAATCTCCGCTACAAGCCCGTCAAGCGCATGCAGGTCATGGCCCGCTCGCAGTGGGTCGATTTTCACGGGTTTGACAACCAAGTCGTCCTGTCCGCCAACTACGACATCGGTCGGTATGAAGCGGTGGGCGGGAGGCTGGTGCGCCAGGGGGACGACTGGAACTGGTACCTCTCGTATCGGTTGAGCGGCAAGCGAGGCAACGAGTTTTTCCTGATCTTGGGTGATCCCAACTCTCCAACCTTCAGGCACTCGTTGATTTTGAAGGCAGTGATTCCCGTCTCCGTGCGCTACTGAAACGCAATTGTAGCCGCGCCCGTGAGACACTAGGGACGATGTATCAAAGGAGCTGGTGGCTTCGGCAAGAAGAGGCGTTGCGGCCACTTAGCACCTGGATCGATGCTGAAACGAGGCGTTCCCCCAATCAGCGCTGGGGAGTTTGGGGCGGCGCCGTTGGCGGTGTCGGCGGTCTAGCGGGAGGGTTGACGGGCATCCTTGGTGGCGTCCTCAACATCAGCCCCAATAGCCCGGTGTTTTTCCTGCCGCTTGCCGCCTGGGCCGCGTTTGCGATCGGGATGACGACATGGGTCTTGCTCAAGAACCGCCGGGATTCCATCGCTTGGGGCAACGCGAGGGGCTTGATGACCCGATTGCTGATTGCCCGTTGGCACGGCCGGCTCAGGGAGACCCTTGGCGAACAAGGAGCGAGACTCCTGAACGAAGGCGCCAAGTGGCAAATCCAGATTCGCTATGCCCTCGATTCGCCCGCCTGGAAAGCGGCGAGTGCCAGCCGGACTTGGGCCGATCTCCGTCAAAGGGTCATGGCATCGAGCGATGCCGCAATGGCGCCACTGATGCTGGGCGTCATGTCGGAAGGAGACGCCCCCGATTGTGACGCGATCCTGAAAGACTTGGAGTCGATGGCCGACGAAGTGGCCAAGGCGACCCGGCGGCATGCCCAAGTCTCAGGCGCTCCGCTGGCTGGAACAGATGGGCTCCGGCAGACGCTGTCAGAACTTCGCGAGCTCCGCCAAGCAGACGAAGAGTATCTGGAGGATCGGCTCACTGAGTTACAAGATCCGTCAGACAACCGACTTGCGGATGAATTGTTCGCCCTTGTCCTGTCGCACCGGCTTGACGCTCACGACCGCCTCAGGCTCGAAGTCGAGGAGCTTGAGCCAATCTTCGACCGAATCGCTCTTCGGGAAGATCTCGTTCTCCCTGAACTCTGCTCGGGTCGCCTCGTGGAGGTCGGCTTCGGTCAGGCCTGTCGGCTCGTCGGGAGCGGCAATGGATCGCCTGATGGCGTGATCCTTGGCCCTGTCCACGATCGACTTCAGCAACGCGCCACTGACCATGTCCCGCCAGTAGAGGGTCTGGGAAGTCCCGTTGCGCATTTGAACCCGCATGAACTCGGTCTCCCTGTTCGCGCGCCAGAGGTAGGCAAGCGTGGTCTCCACGAGTGCGATCCTGGCGCACTCAGGCTCGACGTGCTCTCTGACGAGCTCTGCGTCAAGTGGCAACCGCTCGTGGAGGTAGATCGAGAGGATCGATCGAGAAGCCTCTTTGTCCGGCCGCTTCACTTTGACCTTGCGATCGATGCGCTCCGGTCGGAGGATGGCGGGATCGATATAGTCGGGGCGGTTGGAGGTCAGGATCAGGACGATGTTGTCGAGTTCGACCATCCCGTCCATTTCGGCGCAGAACTGCGGCACGACCGTGTTGCTGATGTTGAGCCACCGGCCGCTGGAGCGGGTCCTGAGGATCGATTCAGCTTCGTCGATGAAGACCACGACCAACCGCCCTTCCTTCGACTTCTCCCGGGCAACCGCAAAGATCTCTCGGACCATCCGCTCGGTTTCGCCGAGCCACATATTGAGGATTTTGGGGCCGCTAATGTGCAAGAAGCACTCTTTGACCTCGTGCCCCATCCGCTCGGAATACTCCTTGGCGAGGTTGTAGGCGACTGCCTTTCCAATGAGCGTCTTTCCGCAGCCGGGGGGCCCATAGAGCAACACGCCTTTGACCGGCTTCTTGTCGTAAGCCTTATAGAGGTCGGGAAACAGCAGAGGGTGTTCGATCGTGTCGCGGATCAGCCGGATCGCCTCCTCCTGGCCGCCGACAGCCTCCCACGGGGTCTCGGGCACGTCTTCTACAAAGTAGTCCTTGGCTTCGGGGCGGCCGAAATGCTCGAAGACAAACCGGCCGGTCGGATCGAGCCTGACTTCGTCTCCCGCCTTGATGACGCTGTCCTTCAATGATTCAGCACGCTGGACAAGGCGACCCTGCTGGTTCTGGGGATCGCCGCCTATTCTGAGCCGCCCGTCCTCCAGAACCTCGCTGACCTTGACCACGGCGCCGGACTCTGAGGGCCCGACAACGCCGACGATCGCATAGGCCTCGTTCAAGCGGACACGAGCGCCACTGACAAGCAATTCGGCTTCGACATGGGGATCGACCTCGCTCACATACTCGGTGTCCCCCATCGCCACGAGCACGAGTCCGTTGTCCAAATGCTTGACGAACAGCCCGATGCGGTTTGCCGGGGCCACGAGCTTTTCATAGGCCTCTTGGTAGGCGGCGAGCGCCTTCTCCCGCTCCTCTGCTTCAAGCGAGCCTGCCTCGATCTCGCTTTTGAGCGCCTCAAGATAGGAGCGGAGCTTTTGCTGGTCGGCAGGCACGATGGCCAGGGCACCTTGAAGGATGCTCAAGCTTCGCTCAGGGGACGACATGCATCAATTCTACGATGAATCGGCCCTCCCGGATTCCGGGCCTAGCGGTCAATCTTCCAGAATTCTGGACTCTCGACCCAGGGCTTCAGAGCCCTTGATCAGCGCGTCGACGAGTGCGGTGGCCAGCGCTGCGTCGGGGCCTTCCGGTGAATGGGCCGATGTCTTGACCGTTCGCGACCGCTGTCTCTGCGAGACGGAGACCTCAATGACTGCGACCGGGTGACCGTCCCAGCGCCTGTAGACGATAGCGTCTTGGAGGGCCATCGAGGTCTCAGGGCGGAGCCTGGCCAGGGCCCTACAGACGGCCTTTGCTACAGCGCCGATCCGATCCTCGCCCTTTTCCTCGTGGAAACCTAGGGCGGTCTGCCCGTGCAGGGTCACGGACGTCATGCAACGCAATCCGTCTGCGGTCGGCTCGACCTCGATCTGGATGGAGGCAGGCGTGGTGGATTCTGTTGGTCGCTCTACCGGCGGTGCCTCCGCCGCCTCGATGGACAAGGGTGACTGCTTGTGAGTCAGCGCGTCCCGGCTGGCCAAGTTGATGAGATTGTCGAGTGTCGAGGCGTAGTGGACCTTGTCCCTTTCCTTGGTTCGCTTTCCGCCCGCGTAACCGACGGCGAAACTCACGGGTTCGGTGACGCCGTCGACCTGAATGCTACGGGTAGCAACGCTCTTGATAGCAGCTTCGAGCTCCCTGCGCGGCCGAGAGGTGCCGATGGCAAACTCGTCGCCTCCGTATCTGACCAAGACGTCGGCGGAGGAATCGATCACCTGGGTCAGGGCCTGGGCGACGGCCTTGAGGACCCGGTCTCCCACGATGTGGCCGTGGCGCTTGTTGTACGCCCCGAAATCGTTCAGGTCGATGAAGGCGATCGTGACTTCTGAACCTAGTTCGAGAGTTTCAGCGCCCCACTCACGCAGCCGGTCGCTCCAGGAAAGCCCAGTCATGGGATCCCAAGACCGCCCGAGCTCGATCAAAAGGTGGTTCGCGAGCAAGAGCCCCTTGAACTCCCCGGAGTCCATGATCGGAACGCAGTCGAGCCCGTTCTCGACGAACAGCCTGGCAGCGTTCCTGACGGGTGTGCGCGAGGGCATTTCGATGACCAAGGTCTCGACGATCTCGCGGACGGGAGCGTCGGGCGCGGCCATGAGGGCTCTGTCCCGTGTGACGATGCCTCGGAACTGGGAGTCCTCGACGACGGAGACGACACGCTGTCCACGCTCTTGCATGAGACGCAAAGCGGCAGAGACCGTCGAAATTGGATCGACCCGGTCCCCGACCAAGCTGAGGTCTCCAACAGTCCTCATGGGGAGTCTCGCGACAGATTCACGAGGCCTGCCGATGTCGGCTCCAGCCTCGTACACCTCTGACGGGGATCCGTGTGCAACTAATTCGCCAAGAACGGTCTCACTCCTCTCTAAATCCTCGAAGTACGGCATTTCTGCAGGCGTCAACCAGTGTTTTCACCTGTGGGTCAGACAAGGATGTTCGCACATTCTTGGCCCTCGTGTACACGGCGCTCGGGGACACCCTCATGAAGTCTGCGACTTCCGACTCACTGATCCCCATTTCCCCGAGCAAAAGGTAGCAACTGACATCGGACGGGCGAACTCCGCCCTCGCTACCACCCAACGTTCCGGAGACCGCCTCCTGCACCTGGTCCCGTGGGTCCCAGCCCTCGCTTCCCAAAAGGTATGGGCTCAGCAGGCCACAGGCTTCAAGAACATCGTTGTCCAGCGTCCAGTCTGATTTGGCCATTCTCAGGCGCTGGAGGGCCCCGCTGATCGACCTTCCGTTGCCATGAAGGTGCTTCGCGACGAGCCGAGCAATGGGCTTCGACAATTGGAGGCCCATGCGCGACGCGATCTGAAGCACGACGAGTTCCCGTTCGCCGGACCTTGGTTCAGCGATGTTCGCGAACACCCACTGCCGGGAGGAAGGAAGGAGGGAACGACAGTACTTGCACGCGTGCGCCTGGTTCCAAGCGACCAGTGTCGGTCGGCCCGTACGGACGCGCAGGTCGAGCTTGCGCCTGAACTGGTACTTCGTCCTAGGATGTGACATGACGTCTTGAATGTCATCGATCAAGAGGACGGGCACCGTGTCACGGCCCGACTGCTTGAGCCACTGCAAGGCGCTCACGACGGTCGCCGAACCAGGGTGCGCCCGGTTCAGCTGCTCGGTGACGGCCACAAGCAGATGGGATTTCCCCCATCCTGAGGGGCCGCTCAACGCGAGAAAGACGCACGTTCCGTCCACAAAGCGCATCGCTGCCTCGATTGCGCTGATGTTCGACGGAAGAGCGGTCAAGTTCTGGAAACCTGCGCTCGAACGCCCTACCACTGCGTCCGAGAGCCTTGGCCGCGAACTTGCCGCTGACTGTTCCATCAAAGACTGCAACATCTTGATTTGCCCTGATAACTCTCCCAACCCAGCCGGTGCCCTCCGACCGACCGACTCATTCTTGCGCAGTCCATTAAGATTCGGTCAAGGTCCACTACCTCGACGATATGCCCAAGTTTAGAGCACTAAACATAAAAATTGCTGACAGGGGGTGCGATGGTCTCGGCACGAACTCGCACGGATCGTTTTTTGCCCACTTGTCCCCAAGTTCTCCACAGGTCAGTGCTTGATTTTCGGCCAGTATTTTGAAAAGTTGAAGTTTGGGCTGTTCTCGCTGTTATGGCAAGACACGCACTTCCGTTCTGTCACCTGGGGCATCTTGACCTGTCGTGGTCGGAGGGTGTGAGCGTCACCAGGCCCGTGGCAACTCTCGCAGCCCACGTCGGTGAGCCCAGGAGTGAGAGATCGGCTCTTGAACCCTTGGACACTCTCGAGGCCGACGACGTGGCACCCCACGCAGTCGGGGTCTCGATCGTGCTTGACCTCCTCAAGCGTATGCAGGGCGAGCGCGTGTTTCGAACCCTTCCAAACCTTCGCAGCTGCCGAATGGCACCGCGCGCAAGCTTTGTTGCCAGCGAATTTTTCGGTCTCTGTGCGAGGAGCCATGTCTAGGAGCTTTTCCTCTGTGACACGCTCGAGGTAACGGTCGTACGAGCGGGCCACGTCCTCATGGTCGTGGGTGTCTGGGCCGAGCTGAATGGCGCGGTATTGGACGAATTTGTGGCCGTCCCAATCGATGGAGACCGAGTACCGGCCCTTGGCTCCAGGACTGACCAGGGTGACCCCGTTTTCCACAATCGGTTCGGTTCGTTCGGGGGAGTCTGCGCGGTACACGATGAGGGCCAATTCCGGGTTCGATTGAGCGAGTTTCCTCGCCTCATCGAGCCCAAAGTAAGCGAGGAGGACAGCCTTCTTTCCATCGGCTCGCGATTCTTCCACAAGGCTTTCCACCGCCTGCTTCGTCGGGATCGCCGTTTCCCCCAACTGTCTCGCGAGTGCCTCGGGGTCTTCTACCACCGCCCCGATCAGGAACGGGCCCGAGGCGACAGACCCGCGGGCACCAATCGTTTCTGACGCTTCCAGGTTCGATGACACGAGAGCATGGCCGCTCAGTCGCTCGACCGTCGAGAGTTCGCCACGGGTCAAGCCAGCCTCCTTGGAGGTCAGGTTAACGGCTACCACTTTCAGCGCCCCCAAAGACTCGGCGAGCATGTCGGCTTTGAGCTCGTCTTGCCTCCCATTGCCACTCACCAAGCCTCCGTTGAAGACGATGATCGTTTCGTTGGCCCCTCGCAATTCGCGGACCCGCTCAGCCCAGCGCTTAACTCCTCCGATCATGGGCTGGGAGCATCCACAAGGCGCCAGATAACCGAGAACGTCTCCGCCAATGACCAGGGTGGTTGTGGCGACCGGCTTGACGGGCGCCATCACCCCCGCTAAGAACAATCCTCCCGCCGCCAAGGGGAAGAAGCCCTTCATTTGACGAGCGCGAAGACTGGAATTGAAATCTGCTTGTCCTTCGGATCGTCGGTCTTAACGATGACGTTGCAATCGAGGCGCCCAAACGGCACCGACTTCAAGATCGTCACGGCGATGCGATAGTCACCGTCGCGGAACGGCTCGACCGTTGCTTTGACGTACGGGCTGTCGCTCGAAACACCCGTGACCTTGAAAGGCTTTCCAGGACGAGAGATAAAGAAGTACCCGATCGTGTCCTTCTGAAGGATTTCGCCGAAGTACAGCTGGTCTGGGGAAGCGACGATTCCCCACTGGATGTAGAAAGCCTGGGTGAGGGTCGGCGTGTCCTTGCTGTCGGTCTTCGCCACAAGCGTGATCGGGATCCGGCCTTGCTTCTCTGTCGGACTCGCGAGCATCGTGACCTTGAACCCCTTTCTGGGCAGCGGCCCTTCACCCATTTCTGGGTCTGCCAATGTGCCTTGCCAGGGCTCATAGTCGATCACTCCCTTGATGCCGTTCAGGTTGATCCCCGTGATGCTGATCGTCTTGGCAGGATCCATGACCAGGTAGAAAATCTCTTTGATCCCGTCCTGCTGGGCGATGATCGTGGTACCTGGCTCGGTGCGAACAAAGCGCCCGGGCGGAACCACTTTGGCCTTGATTCCAATTCGACGGACCGGTTGGTCGGGGTCGTTCGTGAAAATGACGAACGCCTTGTCAAATTTGCCCCAAACATTGGAAGTGTCGACGAGAACCTGCACGAGGCCGGTCATGCCTGGCTCCACAGTCGCTGGCACCATGATGTGGATGCACCCGCAGTCGGGCATGCCCCGAAGCTGCAGCGGCGCGTTGCCTCGATTGGAGACCTCGACCGTGAACGCGAGCGGGTCGCCCTGAGAAGCTGACTCCTTCGTGAGCTCGGTCGCGTTGACGAACACCTCTGGCTTCGTCACTGCCAGTTTCTCCTTCTTCGCGCAGGCGTCACGAAGGGCCTTCACGAACGCAAGGTTCTTCCTTGCCAGTTCGATGTCGTTCTTGCCCATTCTCAGTTCGAGCCGGGTCGACGTGTCGTAGCGGCCCATGTATCCGACCGGCCGAGGCAGCTTTGCAAGCCCCAGATAGGCACCGATCGAGTACCCGACTTCGTTTTGCACGTTCCTTGGATCGCAATTGACGGGTGGCGTTTCCCTCTTGATCGCGATGACGCCCTCGACGCGGGGATCGGCTGGATCGTCCGACAAGAAATAGACGGCGCCAGCAGGAGCCGTCGAGTCTTCGCCCGGAGGGAGGGTCTCTGTAAAGGAGAGCTTGATCGCGCCCTGTTGTGCGACTTTGACCTGGAGTTCCGGCACCGCCTTCATCCAATCGTCCATGGCTGCGTCCCTTCCTGCGGCAAAGGGGGACTTGAGAAGGTCGGGGACCTTGCGGTCGTCCCAGCTGATGGTGACCTCGTTGGACGGAAGCTTCTGTAGCAACTTCTCCGCTTGGTCGAACTGCCCATCGGCAAGGAGCTTCTCCACCTTGTAGGCGGTTGCTTGGAACTCTGGAGAGCTCCCCGAGGGGATCGGTGGAGCCGCCTCTTGGGCGACCAGGGCGACAGCAAACAGGAAGGCAGTCATATCAGGCTCCAACTATTGACGGGTCGTGCCCCGCTCAATTACTCAATATAAGTGTCCCCGCTTGGCGGCTGGCGCAGATAGGCCTCCATGAATCCGTCTAAGTCCCCATCAAGGACGGCCGTGGTGTTGCCTGTCTCGTGCCCCGTCCGGTGGTCTTTCACCATCGTATAAGGCTGGAGAACATAGCTTCGGATCTGCCGCCCCCATTCGGCCGGGCCAGTGTTGCCCCGCAACTCGTTCGCCTTCGCCATGTCCTCTTCTTTTTGGATCTTGGCGAGCCTGGCTGCGAGGATCTTCATCGCGCTTGCGCGGTTTTTGTGTTGGCTGCGCTCGTTCTGGCAGTTGACGACGATCCCGGAAGGAACGTGTGTGATGCGGACGGCGCTCTCCGTCTTGTTCACGTGCTGGCCACCGGCCCCACCGGCCCTCAGTGTCTCCACCTTCAGGTCGTCGGGGTTGATTTCAAGCTCCGCCTCCTCGGTCTCCGGGAGCACTTCGACCTTGCAGAAGGATGTGTGCCTACGGTTGGCGGCGTCGAAAGGCGAGATTCGAACGAGCCGATGGACTCCGTGCTCGCTTTTCAGATAGCCATAGGCGTTCGAGCCCGAGACCTCGACGCTGACGTTTCTATAGCCTGTCACATCGCCCGGCGTCTCGCTCATGAGTTCGCATTTGAACCCCCTTTCCTCTGCCCAACGCATGTACATCCGAAAGAGGATCGAAGCCCAATCGCAGGCCTCGCTGCCGCCGGCCCCAGCACTGATTTCGACGAGGGCGTTCCTGTCGTCGTTCTCCCCACTGAGCAAAGTTTGCAGCTCATAGGTGTCCAAATCCTTCAGGAACTGGCGCGCGTTCCGGTCGGCCTCGTCCTCCAGTTCTTGGTCAGGCTCTTCAGCGAGCAGCGCGTAAAACTCTTCGATCTCGAGGCGTCGTTTGTCCAACTCGCGGTACGGCTGGGCTATACCTTTCAGGCGAGAAAGCTTGCGAAGGGTCTGTTGTGCGGACTCGGGGTTGCTCCAAAGATCCGGATCTGCGGCCCGGTCTTCAAGCTTCGTTAGTTCAGATTCCAGCGCAGGGACGTCAAAGATGCCCCCTGATAGCGTCCAACCGCCGCTTGGCGTCGGACAGCGCTTCCTGCTGGTCTATGGTCAGCATGAGGCTCGTTATACCTTTCCAGGAGAACTCGCGGCCCGCCGGGCCCGTCGTGAGTCTAGAGTAATGTAAAGCAATGTTGAAGGCCATTTTTCCCTCGCTCTTACTCGGCGCTTCAATCGCGGCCTTGGCCGGAACGCCTGACCGTCTCGCCGACGGCCATGGATTGGCCTCGGAGCCGGTGTACGACACGACGTTGAAGTACTTCCCTCAAATAGAGGAGGTCCTTCGCCCAGGATCGCTCCGACCCCTCAACCCGAAGTTGAGCCCGGGGATCGCTAGCGGGCCCGCGAACAATCTGCCGATCGGATCCTTGGTCTCGAACAGCCGCACGGATGTGACCGCGAAGTTCCCTGGAATGTCGAACACTGGCTGGACGCCACCCGACCCGTACATTGCCGTCGGGCCTTCGCACATTGTCGAAGTTGTCAATTCCAGTATCGCCATCTTTAATAAATCAGGCCAAAAGCAGTTTCAGCAGGTCTTGGACGGTTCTGGATTCTTCTCTGGCGCGGCCACGTCGAGCTTCGTCTTCGACCCGAAGTGTTTCTACGATCCGGGGTCGAACCGGTTTTTTGTCGTCGCGCTCGAACAAGACGACTCGCCTCAGATCAGCGGAATCTTGATCGCCATTTCGGACGACGGAGACCCCAACGGTAGCTGGGTCAAGTACCGCTTGGAGGCCAAGGTCAACAAGAACGGGACGAACTACTGGTTCGACTACCCTTGCGTTGGTTACAACAAGAACGGTGTCGTCATCACGGGGAACATGTTCTCGTTTGGCTCCAACAGTTTTCTCTTCTCCCGCTCCTACGTCTTGATCAAGAGCGAGCTCGTCGCCGGCGGCACAGTCCACTTCAGCTTTTTTGACCACACCGGAGAGTTCACGATTCAGCCCGCCAGGTGCTTTGAGGGCGTCACATCGAACCTTTATGGGGCAAGGATCAAGAACACTTCGACCTTCACGTTCTACGCCTGGAAGAACGCGAACACGCTGACGCCGACATTGTCCCAGGCGGATGTCACGATCCCGTCGTTTATCAGTTTCAACGGTTATGCGCAGAGCACGGGCGGCGGGTCGCTCGATACGATCTCTGACCGGCTGATGGATGCAACGTTTAGGAGCGGCTCGTTCCTTGTCGGGCACACGGTCAAGTTTTCGCCGACCGACAACCGATCGATGGTCCGGTGGTACGAATTCCTGGTGAATTCGTGGCCCACGTCTGGAGTGGTGACGAGGAAGCAGTCCGGGAACATTGGTCTTGCCGCTCCTAACTACCTGTTCATTCCCGCGATAGCCAAGAACGGCGTCGGCGGGATATCAGTGATCATGACGCGCAGCAGTACGACTCGGACCGCCGATTTCTACGGCGTTTCCCACAAGTCGACGGACGCACTGAACACGATGGGGCCGTTGAGCGCAATCGCGAGCAGCTTGCACAGTGGCCAGCCCCAGAGCCGTTGGGGTGACTTCTATTGCCTCACGTTTGACCCGAGCGACTCGAAGAGGTTTTGGGCAGTTGGCGAGGTGCTCGACGGGACAGGCCAGTGGAGGACAGAGGTCGGGAGCTGGATCGTGCCTTGAGCAAGAAAGATTAGAAGCAACGTAAATCCGGCGATTCGGGCCCGTTTCGAAGTACAATAGAGTTCGGCGTGTTCCTCCACGCCAGGGGTAACAACTTAATGAGCCTGACGCTGTCCTTTGGGCGCTCGAGTGTGGTTGCTTGTCTTGTTGCGTTCGTGGCTTTGGCGAGCGCGCAATCGGGCACCATTCCTGCCGCCAAAACCTTCCGCACGGCACCGGGTGTAAGGATGAACACGAGTTCCTTCTTCCCCCAGATCGACAACACGATCTCCCCCATGAAAATGGGCTCGCCAAACGAGTCTCGCCGAACAAACCGAACAGGGACCGCGAACAATCTCGGCTTTGGCGGTATCGGTAACAGTGCATCGACCGATCTCGGCCCTAAATTCAAGGGCATCGAATACACTGGGTACTTCCCGCCCGACTGCCACATGGCGGTTAGCAAGACCCATATCGTGCAGGTCGTGAACACGACGATCGCCTTCTACACGAAGTCGGGCACCCTGCAGTTCAAGTCGAACATGGGTCCGAACGGCTTCTTCAGCGGTACTGGCGCGTTCCCGGACCAGTCCGACCCGAAGGTCTTCTTTGACCCGATCAGCCAGCGGTTCTTCGTGCTGATCCTCGACATCACGTTTGGAACGAGCGTCACCGGCGTCTCGGACAGCTACATGCTGATCGCCGTCTCGGACGATGGCGACCCGAACGGGAACTGGACGAAGTACCGCGTGCACAGCACGGTCGACCGCAGCGGCAACCTCTTCTGGAGCGACTATCCCAGCTACGGCTTCAACAAGGACGCCGTCGTCGTGACGGGCAACATGTTCCCGATCACGCAGAACGCGGGCGTCTTCGCTTCCGCGTGGGTCTTGAAGAAGTCCGAGATGCTCGCGGGCAGCGCTTTGAACGTCACGCAGTTCAACGACGACGCATCTTTCACGATCCAGGCTTGCGAGTCTTACGATTCGAGCCAGGCCAATGTCTACGGCATGGAGGCCCATACGAACTCCTCGCTGAGGATTTTCGCATGGTCCAACCTGACGACGACGCCAACGATGTCGTTCAAGGACGTAACGATCCCGAGTTACAATTTCGCCCCAGGTCGAGTTCAAGCGGGCTCAACGTCAATTGATACGCTTGCCGACCGAATCCTTAACTCGACGTATCGGGCCGGCAGCATATACGGTGCCCACTCGATTGCCACCGACGACAACAAGGCTCAGGTGGCTTGGTACGAGATCAAGGTCAACAGCTGGCCGACTTCAGGATCTCCGACCCTGCGTCAAGCAGGTCGGGTCAGGATCGCCGGACAGGCCACCTTCATGCCTGGGATCAATGTGAACAGTCTCAAGGACGTGTCCATCTTGTTCACACGATGTAGCTCTGCCATCCCGGCCGACGTCATGATCTGCTCTCGGACCAACTCGGACTCCCTTGGTTTCATGAGTGTGCCCAAGCAGATCGCGACAAGCACCGTCTCGGCACCGCCTGTCTTCCGTTGGGGCGACTACTTCAAAGTCGTTGTCGACCCTTCCGACGACCTTACATTCTGGGGCGTCGGCGAGTACAACCGGCCGGACACGCTCTGGACGACTATCGTCCAGAACTGGAAGGTGAGCACTGGCGGCAGCGGTGGGGCGCAAGATGTTCTCCCGAACAGCGTATCGACCCTTGAGGGCACGTTCGCGGCAGGCAACCTTGCTGCTGTTCAGACCAACAACGGGGTCACCTACGACACCGACACGGTCAAGAAGACGGACGGCAGCTATGCCACCGCCATTCAGACCACTCACACCATCACCCAGAACCGCCTTTCGGTGGCGAGCATCGTCGTCAATTGGAAGACCTTTGTAGCTCCGTCTCGTACCCCGACCGGATACATCTTCCTTTGGAACTGGGACACGAGCCGCTGGGACATGATCAAGTCCTACACGATCAGCGGTTCGAACACGACTTACTCCGGCTCGGCGATCGGAATTGGAACCCGGTACGTCAGCACCAGCAAGCAGGTGAAAGTCATGGTGAGGGGTCTTGATCCGATCCGCAAGAACGGCGTCCCGCCGGCACCGTTCAAGCTTCGAACGGATTCGATCCGAATCCAGATCGTCGAAAAGTAGCCCAGCAAACTGAGACGGCCAACTTCAGGGTTGGCCGTTTCTTTTTTTGTCAGGCCGATAGTTTCCGGTAGGCTCCTATGGCCCGCTTCCGGGTGCTCTCTTGGCCCTGCTCGCCGATCACTGCGGCACGACGGGCGTTCCAGTCCGCCAACAGCCGGTTTTCGAGTTCGGCTGTCTTGTCCAGCCAATCCAAAGCTTCCCCTGACAGAGGCTCTTGCGCCAGCCATTCAATGATGGCTTGCCTTTGCTTGAAGATGTCTTCGACGAGCGGCGCGTCGTCCGCCTCCATGGCCTCACCAAGCACGCATGTCAGGCAGTGGTAACGGCGGGCGAGCTCGACGGCGCTGTCATGCGGCTTCATTTTGCGTCCCCTTGGGTTGTCGAACCATCTTCTCCAGTTCTTCCCAGCTCGAACGAAGGTTCGAGAGCACGACGGTGACTTGATCTATCCCTTCGGGATCGTCGTTCAAATTGCACTCGACCAGCTTGTTGTAGCAGAAGCTGTAGAGGGCGAGAAGGTGCTGCGCAATCTCTCCGCCTTTGTTCATGTCTAGACACGAAATGAGTTCGGCGATGATCTTCTGAGCCTTCTGCAAATGCTGGTTCTGGGCGTAAGTGTCCTTCTCGGACATCGCCTTTTGCGCCGACGCCAAGTTCTTAAGGGCGCCGTCATAAAGCATGACGACGAGCTGCAACGGCGACGCACTTGTCACCGCGCTCTTCTTATACTGGTCGATTTGGAACCTGGCCCCGGACACGTCTGACCTGATTATCGGTCGGTCCGAGGGTGGCCCTTTAGGGGTTGTTTGGCTCTCTGCGGTAGAAAACCAGGGCGATGATCCCAGCCGCCACAAACCAAGTCGGTGGGACGGCCCAGGCAAGCCAGTCCGCGTAGTCGGGTTTGGGCAGGTCTCTGGTGAACTTTCCAAGGAGGGTCTGCTGGAGCCGGAGGTGCATGAAGACGGCCCCAGCCATCGCACCGCCGAAGAATCCTGAAGCTCCTGCAAGCCTCAGCGTTCTGCCTGCGACTGCCCCCAGGATCATCGCTGGGCCGCACCCAGCGATCAGGATCAAGGTGAGGCCCTTCGTCGTGTACTCGGGAAAGACCGAAAATGGCCAGATGGTCAGGCCATATGTGAGCAGGCTGACGACGCCAATCGTGGTGCAGCCGGCCATGAGTTGAGACTCGAAGTCCTTCTTTTTCTGAGCGGGCTCCGAGACTGTCTCGTCCGTCTGCAGCGGTTCAAAGGGCATGTTCCCGCACCACGCTTGGCTACGCTGAGAGTGTCACACGCCATTCTTGGCGATGAAATCGACAATATCGGCGATGCGACAGGCATAGCCCCACTCGTTGTCGTACCAGGCGACCACCTTGCACATGTCCTCGATGACGATCGTATCGACCGCGCTAAAGATGGAGCTGTTCTGGTTGCCCTTCAGGTCACTGCTCACGAGTTCCTCCTCTGTGTAGGCAAGAATTCCCTTCATCTTGCCCTCCGCATAGCCCTTCATGGCCGCGTTGATCTCCTCAGTACTGACGGACTTGGTGAGCTGGGCCGTGAAGTCGACCACGCTGACTGTGGGGGTGGGGACCCTGAAGGCCATGCCCGTGAATTTGCCTTTGAGGTCGGGGATGACAAGGCCCACGGCCTTCGCTGCACCGGTGCTGCTCGGCACCACGTTCTCGGCCGCAGCACGGCTGTCGCGGATGTCCTTCCGGGCGGTATCAACCGTCGACTGACTGTTGGTGTAGGCGTGGACGGTGGTCAGGAGGCCCTTCACGATTCCAAACTTCTCATGGAGCACCTTGGCCACGGGGGCGAGACCGTTGGTCGTGCAGCTCGCGTTGCTGACCATGTGGTGCTTGGCTGGATCGTACATGTCGTCGTTGACGCCGAGAACGATCGTCACGTCTTCGTTCTTCGCGGGGGCGCTGATCACGACCTTCTTGACCCCGTGGTTCATATGAGCCTTTGACAGGTTGGCGTCTGTAAAAAGCCCGGTGGACTCGATGACGAGGTCGACGCCTTGGGAATCCCATGGGATGGCCCCCGGATCCCGCTCTTTGAAGACTTTGATGTCATAACCGTCGACCTGGATCGAATCCTCATCGTGCGAAACATTCCCCTGGAATGGGCCGTACACCGTGTCCCAGCGGAACAAATGGGCGTTTGTGGACACGTCGGTCAGGTCATTCAGCGCAACGACCTCGATGTCGCTTCTGTGGCGCTGGATGATTGTTCGAAGGGAAAGGCGTCCGATGCGTCCAAATCCGTTGATGCCGACTCTGATGGCCATGGTTGGAGTGAGTTTACCGGTCCCTCCCGAGGAGGTCCAGGAAGGGAACGACCGTGGCTCCCGTATACTCGAAACGTGCTGTTTTCGCTTCTGCTCGCCTTGGCCGCTCCGTCACTTGCGGAACAACCTCCGACCTTGCGCGTCTTCGCAGCCGCCTCGCTGAAGGAGTCGTTCACGGCGATCGCTAGGAAGTATGAACAGGAGAAGGGTGTCAAGATCTCTCTCAACTTCGCGGGGTCTCAGCAGTTGGCCGCGCAAATTCAAGCGTCGGCACCGGCCGACGTCTTCGCAAGCGCATCGGACACGAATCTGGAAACAACCTCCTTTGACCGTGCGAGCCGACGGGTTTTTGCCCTCAACCGCCTCGCCGTGGTGACTCCGAGGTCGGGTGGGATCGCAAATTTGAAGGCGCTCGCATCGGTAAGACGGATCGTCCTTGCCGCGCCCGCCGTTCCCGCTGGCAAGTACGCAAGGGCCATGCTCGACTTGGCCGCCCAGTCCTACAGTTCCGCTTGGAGGGCGTCAGTCTCGCGGCACGTCGTCAGCGAGGAGCAGGACGTCCGTGCCGTTCTGGCCAAGGTCGTCTTGGGAGAAGCCGATGCGGGCATCGTCTATCAGACCGACGCCCGCTCAGCCGGTTTGAAGGTGGACACAGTGGCGATTCCCAACGAGTTCAATATCGTCGCCAGGTACCCCGTGGCCGTAATGGCGGGTTCTACGGACAAGAAGGAGGCGAAGCACTTTGTTAAGTATCTCCTCGATCCGGGCTCTCAAGCGATCCTAAGTGGCACCGGCTTCGTCTCGCCACTCGCACCAGTTTCGAGCGTGCAAATTGGGACAAGGAGAGTGGCTTGGAAACAAGTTGTTTCGAAGCCGGCCGTTCAAGTCACCGCGGTCGACGAGGACGGCAAGACGAGAGCGTTCAGGGGCGTGCCATTAGTGAAACTGCTTCCTGCCGGTGTCAGGTTAGCCCGCGTCTGGGCTGCCGACGACTACTCCGTGGAACTGACGCGTGCCTCCGGCACGTTGCAAAGGGCTGTTGTCGTGGCCCAAGGTGGCGGCAACTATCGCCTGGTCGTGCCCGGCTCCAAGCCCGACACCTGGATCATGTGGATTCGGAGGATCGAATCTTCTTGAGGCGCTCGGGCGGGCTTTGGGCCGCCCTTGCCGCGTCGCCCTTAGTGGTTCTCATCGTTCTGCCCGTTGTCGCGCTGGTCATCCGCGGCTCGACAGAAGCGCTTGGCCATGCGGTGCGGTCGGCAGAAACCTGGGAGGCGGTTGGTGTCAGCCTCAAGACCTCGTTCTTCAGCCTGCTCGCGATCCTGGCATTCGGTACTCCCCTCGGCGTGCTTCTCGGGCGTGGACGGTTTTGGGGAAGGGAGGCTCTCCGGGCTCTCGTCTCGATGCCTGCCGTGCTTCCTCCGGCCGCCGCAGGCATCGGCATGTTGGTGGCGTTCGGCCGTCGAGGGGTCGCCGGGCCGCTTCTTGAGTCTGTAGGCGTAACCTTGGCCTTCACACAAGCCGCCGTAGTCATGGCCCAAACGTTCGTCGCGTCTCCCTTTCATGTCCTACAAGTGAGCAGTGCCTTCGCAGACCTTGATCCGGCGACAGAGGAGAGCGCCATGCTCGACGGGGCGACGCCCGCCGTCGCGTTCTGGAGGGTCGCCCTTCCTCAAGTCCGCGGTGCCATGTTCTCGGGCGGCACCTTGGCTTGGGCTCGAGCACTTGGCGAGTTCGGTGCGACCATCCTTTTCGCCGGGAGTTTGGCGGGAGTGACGAGGACCATGCCGCTTGCCATCTACCTGGGTTTTGAGACCGACCTCGACGTCTCGATCGCCCTCTCCTGCATCCTGATGGTGCTGGCACTGGTTGCGGTCGGACTCAGCCGCTTGTTCTTTGGCAAGATGACCCGTTAGGACTTCCTAAAGTATCGGTAAGCTAGAGATTGCCTGCCGTTCTTCAGCGGCGACCTCCTTCAACGGAGGGATGTTTTATGAAACTAGCACGCGTTCCTCTGACACTTGTCAGCCTGGGAGCCTTGTTACAGGCAGCTCCAGCGCAGACCCTCACGAAAATCGCACCGTACCCATCAAACTGGGGACTCTGGTCAGCGACCTTCTTGACCCCGACAAAGGGGTTTGCGGCCGGCGATATGAAGGGCCTGTTCAGGACAGACGATGCTGGCCTGACCTGGACAAAGATCGCCTTGCCTGGCGATCCCAGCGCGCCGGTCTACAACGTCACCTTCATCAACGCTAGCATCGGCATTGCTTGCGGCAACTCTGCCCAGGGCTCTCAGGACATCTATCGCACGACCGACGGTGGCGCGTCTTGGAGCCTGGTGCCGAACTTTCCGCTAGGTGGTTCTTGGTATCACCAGGACTACGTCAGCCAATCGGTTGGGTTCATGGGCTCGAACGGGGCTCTTGTCCGTACGATGGACTCGGGCCAGTCCTGGCCCCTTCGCTCTGCCTATCCGACCTGCCCGGTGATCTACGGCATGGACTTCCTTGACGCGAACAACGGCTTCGTAGCTGGCTATCAGGTGTCCTCGAACACGGGCGGAGTCTTCAAGACGACCGACGGCGGGGCAAATTGGACGCTCGTGTTCTCTGGGTCGTGCAACGATGTTGTGAGCCCGGCTCCCGGCGTCCTCGTGGCGGACAGTGGGACGCTCATCTATCGATCGACAAACGGGGGAGTCGACTGGTCACTTGCTTCTGCGAGCGTCTTCACCGGGCTTATGGACATGGATGTCGTTGATTCGAACGTCCTGGTGGGCGTTTCGGCTGGGGGAGACATTTGGCGCAGTCCTGACCGGGGCTCGACCTGGGCAAGGATGCGGATCGGCGAGGGCGATCTGCCCGGTAACTGGTCGGTGGATTTTCGGGACGCGCTTCACGGTGTGGTCGCTGGAGTCCAAAATCTGCTCTATGAAACCCGTGATGGGGGCATGACATGGACGCGATTGAACCGCGGCATGAGCATAGCGCAGTGGTACGGGATCGCCGCCTTTTCCGACTCCCGCGTGGCCCTGGTCGGGCACCACGGCTATGTCCAGCACACGACTGATGCGGGAAGGCACTGGGAAGTCAAACTGCTCGACCCACCGACTTTTGGACGCGACACTGCCTACTCGGCAGTTTCTGCAGTCGGCTCTTCGTTCGCTTTCGCTGTCGGGCATTGGGGCGGGATGGCAAGGACTGTTGACGCGGGGGCTTCTTGGACTCTGATGAATGGCACGGTCAGTTCCGATTACTATGCCAACGACGTCAAGTTTACGGACCGATCGAACGGCTGGATGGTCGGGTTCGATTATTCTGCCGTCAAGAAGTACACGCAACGAACCCGTAACGGAGGGGCCAGCTGGGAGGTGGTTTCCGGCGCTAACGTTCCGGGCGTTGCCGTAGACGTTCGAGGATCTAGAGTCTGGGTGCAGACGAGCGGGGCGCCGCATTGGAGGTCAACCGATGGCGGGAACACCTTCACGATGTTCTCCTTGGCGCTTAACGAGGGCTCCAGCCCTTCCGTGATGGACATGGAGTTCGCTTCGGACACACTTGGCTATGTCTGCGGATTCGATGGCTATCTGGCCCGCACCCTCGATGGAGGGGCAACGTGGACGCAACTGGGCCGCCAAGCTGTAGGGAAGACGTTCATTGGCTTGACCGCGGTGGCCGACGAACTGTGGGTCTGCGGTGCCTCACAAGGAGGCGGTAACGCGTTTGTGCAACGTTCGCTCGACAAGGGCACGACCTGGCAGGTCTGGCCACTCGCTGGGCAGTACACGGCCCCGAGCAAGCTCGTCCGGGTCGGTACAAAGCTCTACATCACCGGATACATGGGTGAGACGTGGTGCATCTCAGGCCTGAAGAAGCTTCCCCTTGTTTCACCCATACGGGCAACTCCTTGAGGCGCGCATAGAAAGACGCCCTCGACCCAGAAGGGCGAGGGCGTCTATTCGACAGAGGGGCTTTCGGATTATCGCTTAACGAACTGGAAGCCGCGGCGAGCTTTCTTGCGGCCGTACTTCTTGCGCTCTTTGACCCGGGCGTCCCGCGTCATGAACCCGCCGGCCCTCAAGCCGCTGCGCAGGCTTTCGTCCAAATTGACCAGCGCCCGGGAGATGCCGAGTCGAACGGCACCGGCTTGGCCCGTCGTGCCGCCACCCTTGACCCTGGCGACGACGTCGTAGCGACCGTCGATTCCCAGCTGCTCGAACGGTGACTTGACCAAGATCTCGAGGACTGGTCGACAAAGATATTCCTTGAAGTCACGATCGTTGATCGTGATGTTGCCTTCGCCTGGCTTGATCCAGACTCGCGCGATGGCGCACTTTCGGCGCCCGGTTCCGTAGCTAATCGCTCCTTTTGCCATGTCAGTTCTTTCCGATCGTCAGGGGCTGGGGGTTCTGGGCCGCGTGTGGGTGCTCAGGGCCTGCGTAGACCTTGAGTTTCTTGTACGTCGCGTGCCCGAGCTTGGTCTTTGGCAACATTCCCCAAATGACCTTCTCGACCAGCTTCACTGAATCCTTCTCCAATAAATCCGCGCGGCTCACGTTCTTCAATCCGCCGGGCCAACCCGAGTGCCAGTGGATGAGGTCGTCGCCCTTCCGCCCGGTCATCACCACTTTGTCGGCGTTCACAACGACGACAAAGTCACCACAGTCCATGTTGTAGGTGAAGGTCGGCTTGTGCTTGCCTCGGAGGATTTGTGCCACCTGGCCCGCGAGCCTCCCGATGGGCACTCCCGCAGCGTCGACCACGAACCATTTCTGGTCGATCTCGTCCGGTTTCGCCGTATACGTCCTATTCATGGCTGGTCCTAAACTGAAGCGGGGTTCGCGCGGCCAAAGACGCCACGACGCAGAACTTGCCGCGTGGAACGCATAAGATACCATACTGGCACCCCGGGCCAGGGTCCTTCCAGGTACGAATCAAGCCACGGAAGGACGGTTCGGATTGGGAGGCTCTACACCAAGAAGCTTGCGGACAAAGAAGTCCCTCCTTTTCCGCTCGCCGTAGGTTCCGCCCGACGTGTGGTCTGAATTCGGGATCACGACCAGTTCGAACTCTTTGCCGGCCGCCTGAAGCGCCGCGGCAAACCTGTATGTGGACTCTGGGGGAACGTTGGTGTCCAGTTCACCCACGATCAGCATTAGGTCGCCTTGGAGTTTGGCCGCGTTCTCGATGTTCGAAGATGCTGCGTAGTGGGGACCGATCACCCCCATCCACTGTTCGTTCCACCAGATCTTGTCGAGCCGATTGTCGTGGCACCCGCACGAGGCCACGGCAACCTTGTAGAACTCAGGATGAAAGAGGACGGCTCCTCCGGCGCTTTGCCCCCCGGCGGAGGTGCCAAAGATCCCGACCCGGCTCAGGTCGACCGATGGATCGCTCTTTCCGAGCGCTTTCATCCAGAGGATGCGGTCGGGGAAGCCTGCGTCGGCCAAATTACGATAGCAAACATCGTGGAAGGCTTTGGACCGGTTCCGAGTCCCCATCCCGTCGATCTTGACGACAATGAACCCGATGTCGGCGATCCGTTGTTGGTAATAGTTCGCTGAGAAGTCCTTGGGCACGAACGAGTCGTGAGGGCCGGCGTAGATGTCCTCAATCACGGGATAGCGCTTGTGCCGGTCGAAATTCGTGGGCCTGAAGACGAGACCGTAAATGTCTGTCTTTCCGTCACGACCCTTCGCGACGAAGGGCTGAGGCGGTCGCCAGCCTCCCTTACGCAAGAGGGTGACGTCTGCCCGGCCCAGCTCTTTGACCAAAGCGCCTGTATCAGCCCGCCGAAGCTCGTGGACGGGCGCCTCAAGAACGGTCGAGTAAGTGTCGACGAAGACCGCTCCGTCGGGCGACAGTGATGCTCGGTGGTTGCCTCTGCTTGGCGTTATGGCTTGAAGGTGGCTCCCGTCGAAGTCAATGAGGTAGTAGTGGACGAAGTAAGGGTCTTCGGTCGGATCCATGCCGCTCGCACCGAAGAGGATCCTTCGGTTGCCTTCGTCGACGTTCACCACGCTTCGAACCACCCATGGGCCGCTCGTGATCTGTTTGAAACCGCCGTGGCCGTCCGCGAGATAAAGGTGGTGCCAGCCGCCCCGTTCTGAGGAAACGATGACCTCGTCCGTCTTCTCCAAGTAGCGCACGACCTGGGAAGTGCTGTCCACAAATGTCGGTGGATCGTCGTCAAAGATGGTGGTCGTCTGTCCTGTTGCTGGGTTGAGCCTGAAGATCCGGTACCGGCCGTAGCCCCTGTCCATCTTTTCGTAGGTGAAGGCGCCATCGAGCGTCTTGTGAAGACTGGGCAAGTCGCCGTAGTCGACGGCTTCTGCAGCTACCGGCTCGCTTGCTCCGCTCGGATCGAGGGTGATCACGTCAAACGTGTCCACCGCGTCGCCGGGCCGGTCATAGATCCTTTCGCTCAACTTTGCTGGCCCCCAAACGGGGGGTGTGCTCTGGATAAGGTAGACCTTCTTTCGGTCACCAGGGTGGACCCTGATCGCGACCAAGCGTCTTGAATCGGGCGCCCAGGTCAGGCGTGCGTAGTAGGCAGAGTCAGATCCGTCCTTGGTCAAAGGTCTTTCATCGCCACCCTTTGGTTTGATCAAGATGTTCATACCCTCGATCCTCGCTGTCCAAGACCCGTCTGGAGAGGCTACGGGCGTTCTTGAAGGCGGCCATGTGTCTTGTACGAAGGCTGGGCCCTGGGGTCGGCGCCCCTCGTCACGGTTAGCGTCGACCTTGTGCAGTTCACGGTTCACCGGATCAAAGGAGTAGCGGACTCCCTTGAACGCGAAACGCAACTCTTCGCTGCGCCAAGTCTGGACTTGGATGGGCAAACGTTTGGGATCCATCGTCTGTCCCACTTCCTTCTGAAGGGCAGCGGCGACGGCGGCATGGTCGAACAGCGGTGCCTCCACTCCACTCGTCGACTCCACCCGAACATATGAGCTTGTGCCGTCGGATTCCTCGGTGCGATACCAGAACGACTTCCCACCGTCCAGCCAGTGGGGCTCGAGTTTCAAGAGGAACGCTTGCGAGTTCCAGACGGCACCAATCGTGTCCGCCCGCTTGTATGCCGCCGCAATCTGGGCGGTGGTTGGCCGGTAGGCAGGCAAGGAGCCTTGAGGAACAAGCAGGAGATTGAGGATCAGGGCCAGCACGGGCCCATTGTATCTATGCTGGGGTCGATGATCAATAGCGGACTTTCATCAAACAGAGTCCGTTCGCGGGCAGGACAGTCGGCCAGTGGGCTTTGCCTTTCTGCGTTTGCGCGAGGAGGACTTCAAGGGTCGCTGGGTCTTGCATGCCCCTTCCTATCTCCCATAGGGCGCCGCTGATCCGTCGCATCATGCCGCGCGCGTAAGCAGTGGCCACGACATCGATCCACACTTCGTCCCGAACTTGTCGGACGTTGAGCGAGAACACCTTCCGGACCGTGTTCTCTTCTTCCTCAACCAATTGGGTGAATGCAAAGAAATCGTGCTCGCCGACCAATGTTTGAGCCGCATCGTGCATGAGCGCGACATCGAGCGGCCGGCCATACCAGTGGGTGAACCGAGCGCGGAGTGCATCCCTCTTTCCCGTGAGGATCCGATAGCGGTAATGCCGATCTTGAGCCGAAAAGCGTGAATGGAACTCTGAGTTGACGAACTGGCAGCTCTTGACAGAGAGGTCAGGCGGGAGAAGATCATTCAGGGCCCTCACCCACTTGAGGGGCTTGATCGAGCGGGTCGAGTCAAAGTGACAGACCTGGCCACGGGCATGGGCGCCACTGTCGGTCCGGCTCGCGCCGAGGAGTTCGACCTCCTCTCCGGAGACCTGAAGGATGGTCTCGGTCAGGGTGCCGTGGACGGTCCGGTGGCCCCGTTGAGGGGCCCAGCCGCAAAAGTCGGTGCCGTCGTATGCGACGACGAGTTTGACTCGGCGTTTCTTAGTCTCGGACAAGCTCCAGCACGGCGGTGTCGGCACCGTCGCCCCGGCGCGTGCCGGTGCGCGTCAGCCGGGTGTAACCGCCCTTTCGGTCTTTGTACATCGGGGCGACGTTCTTAAAGAGATGGTTGACAAGATCCTCGCCGTTGATAAGGCTCCTTTCCTGAAGGATTTGCATCTTCTCGGCGTCAGTCTTGCCGGCGAGCGCCTTGGCCGGCATGGAACTGGAGCGGCTGTGTCCGACAAGCACCTTGCGAGCCTCGCGGCGGGCGGCGACGGTGTCGTCCTTTGCCGTCGTGATCAGCTTCTCGACCAAGCGGCGCAGGTCTTTTGCCCGGCCAAGGGTCGTGTTCACATACCCTGCGCGGATGAACTGGCGCACCAGATTGGTGAGCAGGGCCTTCCGCTGGTCGCTGGGTAGGCCGAGTTTTCGTCGATCGATCTTGTGCGTCATGTTCTTTCCTTAGAAGTCGTCGTCGTCGTCCAGAAGGTCGAGACTGATGTAGCCGCCCTTCGCGGCCTTGAGCTCGATGCCGTGCTCCGCGAGCTTGTCGCGAACCTCCATCAGCGACTTCTTGCCGAAGCCTCGAATGGATGTGAGGTCGGCTTCGTTCACCGTCGCCAGTTGGCGCAGGTTCATGATGCCTGCCCGGCGAAGGCAGTTGAAGGTGCGCTGGCTGAAGTCCATTTCCTCGACTTTAATATCGGGAACGTTGGCCAGTTCAGGCGCCAGGAGCTCTTCGCCCTCGACGCCAAGGTCGATCCCGGCCTTGCCGAGCTCGAAGAACATCTTGAAGTATTTGTCCAGGATGTGGGCAGCTTGGGTCACCGCATCATTGGGCGGGACGGCGCCGTTCGTCCAAACGTCGATCACCAGGCGCTCATAGTCTGTGCGCTGGCCGACGCGGGTGGCCTCGACGATGTAGTTGACTTTCTTGACCGGTGTGAACTGGCTACCGGTGGGGATGATGCCGATCACGCCGCGATACTTCTCTTGCCGCTCAGGCAAGACATAGCCGCTGCCCCAGCCGACATAAAGTTCGGCGGTCAGCGAAGCTTTATTGTCGCTGATAGTGGCGAGGTAGCACTCCGGGTTCATCACGCTCAGGCCCTCGGGGCACTGCACGTCGGCACCGGTGACCCGGCCCGGGCCCTTCACGTCGAGCCTCAGCACGGCCTCTTCCGGTGGAACTCCGTCGAACTCCCAACGGACGGCGAGGTCCTTGAGGTTGAGGAGCAGTTCCGTCGTGTCTTCCTTCACGCCGGGAATCGGCGCGAACTCGTGGAAGACCTTGTCGACCTTGACCGCGCAGACAGCCGCGCCTTGGATGCTGCTCAAGAGCACCCGGCGGAGGGCGTTGCCGATCGTCTGTCCATAGCCGCGCTCCAGCGGCTCCAGGACGAACTTAGCGTACTCGTTGCTCGATTCTAGGGTCTGGATATGGGGCATTGCGTTACTTGCGCGGCCTCTTCGGCGGCCGACAACCGTTGTGGGGAACCTTCGTGACGTCGCGGATGGAGGAGACTTGGAGGCCGGTGGCGTTCAGCGACCGGATCGCCGTCTCTCGTCCACCACCGGGACCGGAGACGAACACGTCGACAGTCTCCATGCCATGGTCAAGTGCCTTCTGGGCGGCCCGCTCCGCGCTCAACTGCGCGGCAAACGGGGTGCCTTTGCGGCTGCCCTTGAATCCGACGTTGCCGCTGCTGCCCCAGCAAAGGGTGTTGCCCTGCGGGTCAGTGATCGTGACAATCGTATTGTTGAAGGAAGAGTGGATGTAGGCATGGCCGTGAGCGACTTGCCTCTTGTCCTTCTGCTTGCCTCGAGAGGTCGGTTTACGTGCCATGTCTTACTTCTTCGCCTTCTTCTTGCCAGCGACGGTCTTGGCCTTGCCCTTGCGGGTCCTGGCGTTGCTGCGCGTGCGTTGGCCTCGAGTCGGCAAGCCGCGGCGGTGGCGCAGTCCGCGGTAGCTTCCGATTTCGATCAAGCGGCGGATGTTCGAATAAATCTCTCGGCGCAGGTCGCCCTCGACGTCGTAGTCCTCGTCGATGACGTTGCGCAACTTGCCGACCTCTTCGTCGCTCAGGTCACGAATCTTCTTCCGGGGGTCGACCCCGGACTTCTCGACGATCTCGGCCGCCCGCTTTGGGCCGATGCCATAGATGGACTGGATCCCGTAAAGAGCCCCTTTGTCCCTGGGTAGGTCTACACCTGCAATACGCGCCATAACTTTTCCTTACTTCAACCCTGCCGCTGCTTGTGCTTAGGGTTCTCGCAAATCACACGGACCACGCCCGAGCGCTTGATGATCTTGCACTTTTCACAAATTTTCTTAACACTGGCCCTGACTTTCATCCGTGTGCTCCTGTCCCCTGCGATGAAGGGACTCGAATCTTTCGCCTAGCCCGATCCGTCATAGGTTCAAGGCAACGTGGCGTGTGCCGGGCACGAGCATGCCTGGCGCAAGAAGGAATGATACCACGGGGAACCCCGGTCCCGCCGAACCTGCGGGACTCTGGCAGGGACAACAGCCACCTGCCAGTTGACCATGGCATCCTTCGGATTCAACCCCAGATATTTGTCACCGCCCGAAGACGCCTTTCGCGAACACGAAAGGGCCCTCAGCCGAATTCTCGTGACAGAGCGTCACTTGTTCGCCTGGTAATACCAGTCTTGGCAAGAGCTTCCCGCCGGGCAGCCGGGCTTCGCGATATCGCCCAAGTTCGCTTCGCGGAAGTCCTTTGCCTGGAATCCGTACCCAAAGTCTTGGGCCCTGATGGCGGGGGCAACGGTCTTGGCGTGGGTGTCGCACCAGACCACAGCCCCGACCCCGTTGTTCCTCCCGTGGAATCCGGGGTAGTCATAGGAAGGGGGATCGATAAGGGCGCTGCCTTCCAGGCGAGGGGCCGCGTACGCCCAGTTATTGATCCGAGCCGCGCTTGCGAAGGCGATGGTCTCGCTCGGCATGGAGATTTGACCAGAATCGAGCGGGCGCGCGATTTCGTTGTAATTTGAATCGTAGTCGGTCGGGCTGAGATAGGCGTAGTTGTAAGCGTAACCCGTGAAGCCGAGCGAAGTCCTCAGACGGTCTTCGAACGCGGGATCGACCGCGATTTGGTGGTTCCGAGAATAGGGGAAGAGCAAGCCTTCCTCAGCCTTGAACGACGTTCCGTCCCACGATCCCCACCAATAGAAGGTCTTAGAGCCTCCCAGACTCCAAGCCCGCATGACCGTCTCGTCTGAATCGCCGTTGTAGAGCGTCCATGCGAGGGAGAGCTGCCTGACATTGCTCACCGACTGGGATGTGCGGGCCGCCATTTTCGCCCGGGCGAACACGGGGAAGAGGATTGCGGCCAAGATAGCGATGATCGCGATGACGACGAGAAGCTCGATGAGCGTGAACGCGGTTTTGTTCTTCATGTGACCTCTGCTCGGAGGTCAATCAAGGGCAAGAGGCCCTGTGCCGCGGAGTTGTCCACGCCAGGCCGTCCTCATGCTCGTGAGTGACCGTTTCTTGGCAGGTCGGGCATTCGGACTTTCACCGTTGCGGCACAGTGCCGGAGTTCCACCGGCTTCCCCCATTCCCCGACTCATCGGGGCCTGTCAAGAACACGAGCATAGCAGAACGAGAAAATACGAAACATGTAGACAAATATGGAGTATTATGTCTACATGTCCGCACAGATGGCGTTGTTTGAACTCGAGTCCGGCCTAAACGTGCCGGATCGCATCGGGCACGCTCGGGTCTCTCGACGCCGGGTGCGGCAAATCCTGACCAAGCCGACCGGCGTTCTCGCAGGATTGGACTTCACGCTCAACCCCTATGGCGGTTGCAGCTTTGGTTGCGCCTACTGCTATGCCGCTTTCTTCCAACCTGACGAGGCGAAGGCGGCAGATTGGGGCAACTGGGTGGAGGTCAAGGAGAACGCGCTCGACCTGCTTAGAGGCGAGCCTGGCTTGGCGGGCTCGCGTCTCCTCATCGGATCGGTCACGGATCCCTACCAACCACTAGAGCGTAAGACTGGCTTGACTCGGTCGCTCTTGGAGCACATGGCGAAGCTCAGCCCCCAGCCGCGCGTCATCGTGCAGACTCGGTCACCTATCGTTGTCCAGGACATCGATGTCCTCCTACGATTCAAAGATCTGCGCGTGAATATGTCGGTCACCACCGACGACGACGCAGTTCGCAAACGTTACGAACCGCTGTGCGCCAGCATCGGGCGTCGTCTCGATGCGGTAAGGCGCCTGTCGGAGTCTGGGGTGCGGGCCGGTCTTAGCCTGGCGCCCCTTCTTCCGATATCAAACGTCGGCGAGTTCGCGAAGACGATCAACAAACTTGGCATCGAAAGCGCGTGGACCGGGTACTTCCACCCAGGCACGAGGCGTTTCGCATCCGGCACCCGTGAAAATGCGCTTGTGCTTGCCAAAGAAGACGGATGGAACTTCGAACGTTACTTGGAGACGGTCTCCGAACTGCGCAAATTAGTTCCTGTCCTCAAGAAGTACAACGAGGACGAGAAGGCTTCTTAGCGCACTCCATCACCGGTAGCGGTAGACGATGCGTGCACGGTTCAGATCGTATGGCGAGACGCTGACGCGGACGCGGTCGCCGGTCAGGATGCGGATCCAATGCTTGCGCATCTTTCCGCTGATGTATGCGAGGATTTCGGTCTCGGTGTCGTCGAGCTTGACCCGGAACTGAGCGTTCGGAAGGTTTTCGATGACGGTGCCGTCCAACTCGATGCCCTCTTCCTTGTCTGAGTCCTCGGTCTTCTTCTTGACCGGGCCGCGATATCTGCCTCTTCCTGCCATAGGTTTGGTTTATTCGACCGTGAGGATCTCGGGGCCGTCTCGAGTGACGGCGACCGTGTGCTCAAAGTGCGCGCTCAGTTTACCGTCTTCTGTGACCATGGTCCAGCCGTCCTCCAGAGTGACCACTCCTGCCTTCCCTTCGTTCACCATCGGTTCGATACAGATGGTCGTCCCTTCCCGCAACATCGGCCCCGTTCCCGGGCGACCGAAATTAGGCACGCTCGGCTCTTCGTGCAGGCTCCGGCCGATACCGTGCCCCACAAGCTCGGTGACGACCGAATAGCCGTTTCCTTCAACGTACTTCTGCACAGTCGAGGCGATGTCGCCCACCTTGTTGCCGGCCTTTGCGCGATTGATCCCTTGCATCAGAGCTTCCTGTGTGATGTTGAGGAGGCGTTCGGCGTTCTTTGAGATCTTGCCGACCGGAAACGTCCAAGCGCTGTCGGCATGGAACCCGTCCTTCAGCACACCGAAGTCGAGGTCGATCACATCGCCCTCCTGGAGTGGCTTGTCGTCCGGGATTCCGTGGATGACCACGTTGTTCACGCTTATGCACGTCGAGGCTGGGTATCCCCGGTACCCGAGGAAACTCGGCCTCCCGCCCTTTTCGCGGATCAACTTCTCGGCGAGTTCGTCGAGCTGACGAGGAGTGACCCCTGGCTTGATCTCCTCACTGACCATTCTTAGAGTCCAGGCGACGATCTTGCCCGACTCGCGGATCTTGGCGATCTCGCTCTCCTTCTTCAAAATGATCATAAGGGGGACGGGATTTTACTGCCAGCACCTGGGTGGGCTCGGGCAGGGGGCTGTCCAAACCAGAGGAGGCGCAGAGTCTTCCCCCGCGCCACCTTCGATTCAGACAGAGGATCTGGCTTTAGTTGCCAGAGCCGAAGATGTTGATGCCGAACCGGTCAAGGATGAAGACCGCGTTGGCGACCTGGTTCAAGATGTCCGTGTTGATGTTGCCGTTGTTCGGCACGTATATCGTGTCACCCGGTTGAAGCTTGATGTTCTGAGCAAAGTCGCTTTTCTTGTAGAACGCCACCAGGCTGCATTGGATCATGTAGTACTGATCCGTCGATCCAGGCCGCGGCCGGACGACGACGATACGGCTCTGCCGCGCGCGGTTCTGGATCGCACCACCAGCTCCGGTGACCGCGGTCACGAGATCCATGCCCTCTTCGTAAGGAATGTTCTTCGGCTGATAGACCTCGCCAAAGACCCTGACGTAAGAGTTCTTCTTCTGAGGGACGTTGATCGTGTCGCCGTCCTTCAGTTCGTAGTTCTGCGACAGGTTGTTCGTCGCGACCATCGAGTAAAGGTCAAGCGGGATCGTCTCGGTCCAGCCCTTGCGCTGAAAAGTCGCTCGACGTGTGTCGCCAAGGCGGTCGTCCACCTGGCCAAGCGCAATGAGGTCGCGAACTGTCGCGGCAGGTCGGACAGCGTACTGACCAGCTTTGCCCACCGCACCTTGGATGGTGACGAGGTTCGCGCGAACGCTTACGACGGTCACCGACACCCGAGGGTTGCGCAGCCGCAACTTGGACTTGTAAATGTCGGCGAGCTCTGTCTCAAGCTCTGACGTCGTCTTGCCGATCGCACGGATCGTGCCGGCGAACGGCGCCGAAATGTTGCCGTCCGGCATGACCACGACCTGCGCCGCCATTTGGGGCTCGTCAAAGACGGCGATGGCAAGTCGGTCTTCTTCCTGAATCCGATAGGTGCCGCTCTGGGATTGTGCAGAGCACAACGAGGCCAACAAGAGGGCAATCCCAAACATCCATATTCGCGACATATTTCCGCAACCTTGCGACACGGGGCCTACCCGCACTCGCTGCATTATACCTAGACACAGACGGTTCAGGGCTGGTTCCTGCGCCTCCCTTCGACAACAAGTGTGAACTCGCCCTTGCGAGGGACTTGCTGTTCGGTCGGCAACTCGGGCAGGGTTCCGCGCCAAACCTGCTGGTGCTTCTTCGTCAATTCTCGGCACACTACGTACCTTCTGGAGCCGAGGGCCCGGTGGCAAGCCTCGAGCGTTGACCCGATCCGGTAGGGAGATTCGAAGAGCACGAGCGTTAGAGAAGATTCTGCGAACGGAGCAAGCGCTTCCGCCGCAGGCCCCGCTTTGCGGCTCAAGAATCCAAGGAAAGCAAACCGCTGCGCAAAGAAACCACTGTGCGCGAGGGCCGTCGTCACTGCGGAGGGCCCGGGGACGACGTCGACCTCTACACCTCGCTCTTGGCAGGCTTCGATGAGTTCCGCTCCTGGGTCGCTGACAACGGGAACGCCCGCGTCGGAGACGAGTGCGACCACTTGCTCTTCCGCTATCTCGGCGAGCGCTCCGATTTGCTTCGGAGAGGTGTGGTCGTTCAGAACGCGCATCGGCTTTTTCACTCCGAGCACCATCTGGAGCTTTCCGGTTACGCGGGTGTCTTCGACGAGCCAAAGGTCCGCCTCGGAAAGCTCGCGCTTAGCCCTTGGGGAAAAGTCCTCAAGGTTGCCGATCGGAGTGGCCACCACGACAAGACGACCCGCCAAACCGCCGCCTCACTTTTTGCTGGGCGTGTCGGACTTCGAAGCATCAGGCTTGTTAGGCGCCGGCTCATCGAGCTTCTTCAACTCGTCCTCCACGCCCTTGTTATCCTTTGGCTTCTCGGTCTCTTGCTTCGCCTCTTCGGCCCGCTCTTTCCGCCATCGAGCCAGCTCGTTGTCGATCTCTTCGAGGATTTCCTTGCTGACCTTGCCGTCCTTCTTGGCGGCGGTGACCTTGCTTACAATGCTACTGTTAGCCCCGACACTGTTCTGGTCGGTGCCTGAGTTGTTCCTCGCCGCTTCCAGGAGGGCGTCGCCGGCCTTCTCATAGTCAGCCATCCGGACATAGTTGTCGTAGATAGCCAGGCGGAGGTCGGTGCTTTCGGTGATCGTCGTCACTTCTTCGAGCACCCGCGAACGCTCTTCAAGAAGATCCTTCTGCTGCTCCTGGGGCGTAGCCAGGAAATATGCCTCGAAGGCGGCGTATCGGCCGAGGATGCGCATCCTTTGGCCGAGGACGTCGGTGACCTGGAGCTTGCCCAACGCGTCGGACAGTTCCTTCATCTTCGCGGCCTTTTGCTCACGGTTCAGCTGTCCCGGATTCCGCTCTGACTCGTAGACCTGGTAAGCGATATGGCAGGCTTCGTTCGACCACTTGAGCGTGCTGTCCTTCTTCAGCGCGTCGAGATCCTTGGTGACGGCCTTGCGGACTTCTTCGCTCTTGAACTGGCTGAGGTACTGGTCTTTGTTCTTGTCGAAATCTGCGGGCAGGTTTTGCTTCTTGTCGACGAGATAGTAGATGGAGTAGGAGCCGAACTCGTCCATCACGTCTGAAACTCCACCCGGCTTCAAATCGAGGAGCGGTTTCAGCGCAGGGTTCAGCCCAATGATCATGCGCGTGTAACCGATCGGTGCCGTTGGCTGGCCCTTTCCGTATCGGGCCATCGCATCGTCGAACTTCAGCCCCGCCTTGATTTCCGCCAGGGCGCTGTCGGCCGCCTTCTTCTTGTCCTCGGGCTTCATTTTCGGGTCGGAGAACGTGAGGCGTTTGATGTTGAGGGTCTCGAACTCTTGCTTGAGCTGGTCGAGCGTTACGTTCGTCGTCACCTCATAGCTGTCCGCCAGGGCTAGGCCTGTGACGGCTTTCTCGATCTTCGGCCCGTCGCTCGTCTTCAATTTGGCGAGGAGATCGGCGAGGTTGTCCTTATGCATTTCGTCCGGCGTCTTACCGGTGAGTTTCTTGAACTCTGCGGCGAACTCAGCATCGGTCGCCCCTGCTTTGAGCTTGCCTTGCTGCACAAGCTGCATTTTCTGCCCGTCGAGGCTGGTCTTGAACTGCTTGTTGAACACGTTCGTGATGACCTTTTCGTCGACCTTGATGCCCCGTTGCTTGGCGAGGATGGTCGTGGCGGCGATGTTCATCGAGTCGTCGAGCGCCCGGCACAAACTGTAGAACTCAAGCTTGGGGTCGCCCGTGCTTGGGTTTTGCTTCTGGTTTTCCGCCTCCATGTCGAGAACGTCTTGCCCGAGCACTTGCTCGCCCGAGACAGTCACCACGACCGGATTGGCGGCTCCCTCGCCCCCCGGCCCGTTCGCTCCCGTAAACAATCCACGGCAGGTCCCCGTGAAGAGCAGTCCGACTGCTACGAAGAACATCGTGATGAAGGCGAGCACTTGGCACCCCTTCTTTTCGAACATGGCTCGGACTTTGCTGATCGACAACTGGCGTGGCTCCTAAGGTTCATTCGAACCAGGCTGGGATTATGGCATGGGCAGGGCGCACGGCCATGGTCATAAGGGGTTGACATGTAGACATTTATTGGCTATAATCCGGTGTGCAGGATGTAGAAATCCAGCAAGGAAAGCGGTTCATGGCGAAGGGACTCACAAAGCGGCAAGAGAACATCCTCCAGTTCGTGACGGACTACGTTCAACAGGAGGGCTATCCACCGTCCATCCGCGAGATCGGGACTCAGTTCAAGATCGGATCGCTCCGCGGGGTCACTGTCCATCTCGACGCGCTCGAGCGCAAAGGGTTCATTGAACGGTCCAACACGCCCCGATCGATCAAGATCAAACACCCCGCCTACCAAGCTTCGAACAAGGTCATCATGTTGCCCTTGCTAGGCCAGATCGCAGCCGGTGCCCCCATCCTGGCCACCGAGCAC
The DNA here is from genome assembly GCA_018268375.1 of Armatimonadota bacterium. GTDB lineage: Bacteria > Armatimonadota > Fimbriimonadia > Fimbriimonadales > Fimbriimonadaceae > JAEURO01. Next base: position 116,716 of record JAFDWS010000005.1, read on the forward strand.
GTCGAAAACCTCGTCCCTGTTCCGACCGAGATGGTTCGGAACATGCAGGGTGCTTTTGTTCTCCGAGTGAAAGGTGACTCGATGTCGGGCGAGGGCATCAACCCGCGCGATCTGGTCGTGGTCAAGCCTCAACAGGCCGCGAACCACGGCGATCTCGTTGCCGTCCTCCTCGGAGAGGAAGCGACGGTCAAGCGCATCCACTTCAACGGCCCTCAAGTACGGCTGATGCCAAGCAACCCAGCGTATGATCCGATCGTGATAGACCGGGAAGACGCTCGTGTCATCGGCAAGATCGTCGGGTTGATGCGGGACTACGAAGGCATGGCCTTTTAGGGGCCGGTCAAGTAGTCCAGCCTGCGTTGGCGGCGGTCGCCCGACCGTTGTTCTTGGCGCACGATTCCGACGTCGGCGACAAACACCGTCTTCAGTTCGATCGGCGCGGGGCCACCAACAAGAGCGATGGTCGACATGACGCCGTCCACCTGCCTTCCTCCTACAGTCTCTTTGACCGGGGCCACCGAGAGATTGGCGGAACATTTTTCTGTCCGGCCGCCAGACCGAACGAGGCCTTGCCAGGTCTTGCCTTTGCCCGAAAGCAAAGGAAGGGGAGGTTCGAACCTTTGTCCGTTCAATTGGACGGCAATTAGGGTGTCGCCGGACCACCCCAGGGAGGAGACCCCCATCGATCCTTTGACCTCCCAACCTTCGACCGGGCCGACCGGCACTCTGCGCGTGACCCTGACGTCGTCGACAAAGGTATCAAAGTCGGTCTGCACCGAGTACGTCCAGTGACTGCCCTTGTCCAGTGGCATCAAGCGCCCTTGGCCGCCACAGCCCACAGCGAAGCCGAGCGCACAGGCTAGGCACAACAGGTTTGACCTCACACTGCCTCGAGCTTGGCCAGGCTTTGGACCATTTTCTTGACTCCGACAGCACCCGGAAAGGCGACCGTCACTTCAGCATCGTTCTTGAGGGGGCCGCAGGCGACGACTACACCGACCCCAAACTTACGGTGTTGGACCTTTTGACCGATTGTGAAGGGCGGGGTCCAAGCCGGCTTCGGCGCTGCTTCCCGTGGCTCGATTACGGCGTATTGGCCCGTTCGCGTCGGGGCGACTGAACGGATCGGCGACGTGTACGAGCGAGAGCCGAAGAGCGGTTCGGTCAGCTCCTCAGGGATGTCCTCTAAGAAGCGTGACCTTCGGTTGAACGACGGCTGGCCGTACAGGGCCCGGCGCGAAGCGTGGGTCAGGTGCAGCTCCTCTCTTGCCCGGGTCATCCCGACGTAGGCCAGACGCCTTTCTTCATCGAGTTCGGTGTCCGAGGCCAGGGCCCGAGAGTGAGGGAAGACCCCCTCTTCCATTCCGACGAGGAAGACGACCGGGTACTCCAAGCCCTTGCTCGAATGGAGGGTCATCAAAGTGACGGCCTCCCCGGATTCATTGAGCGAGTCGACATCAGCAATAAGGGCCACGTTTTCGAGGAAGCCGCCGAGCGAGGGCTCGGGCGTCGACTCGTCGTATTCGGCGGTCACATTGACCAACTCCTGCAGGTTTTCCAGCCTTGACACGGACTCTTCATCTCCGTTTGCCCGAAGTTCGTCCAAGTAGCCGCTTCGGTCCAAGAGGTGTTTGAGGACGGGCGTAACGGGGCCGGCCGCGGCCAAGTGGGAACCGTCCTCCACGAGTCCGATCAAGGCTCGGACACCCGAAAGCGTCTTCTTGGTGAGCTCCTGCTGAAGCATCGGATCGGCGAAGGCTTGGTAGAGCGGCCTGGTCGTCCTCGAGGCGGCTTCCTCCATGGTTTTGAGGGTGCTGGCTCCGATTCCACGAGTGGGCACATTGACGATGCGGCGCATGGACACGTCGTCTGAGGTATTGAGGACAAGACGCAGATAAGCGATCATGTCCTTGATCTCCTTGCGTTCGTAGAACCTCTGGCCTCCGACCAAGACATGGGGTATGCGCAGGGTCAGGAAAGCTTCTTCGAGCACGCGGCTTTGCGCGTTCGTCCTGTAAAGAACGGCGAATGATCCCCATGACCTCCGTCCCGAGCGGACTTCTCTGAGAATGGCGTCGGCGACCTGCACGGCCTCGTCCTGCTCTGTGCCTGCCTCGCTCAAGGTTACGAGGGCGCCAGCGTCGTTCTCCGTCCAAAGCTTTTTGTCCGCCCTGCCGCGGTTGTGGCGGATCACGTTGTAGGCGGCATCGAGGATGCGCTTCGTCGAGCGGTAGTTCTGGGCGAGAGTGACGACTTTGGCGTCGGGGTGGTCGCTGCTGAACCGCATCATCAGGGAGACGTCCGCGCCGCGCCAGGCATAGATGGACTGGTCGTCGTCGCCCACGATGGTGATGTTGCGGTGCTTGTCCGAAATGATGTCGGCGAACTGGTATTGGGCGAAATTGACGTCCTGGTACTCGTCGATCAGCACGTGGAGGAAGCGGTCTTGGTACTTCTCTCGCACGGCCGGCGCCTGCTCGAGCATCCGCACCGCCTTCATGATGATGTCGTCGAAGTCGAGCGCGTTCGCTCGGGCGAGGGCCGCGTTGTACTCCATGTAAACGCTGGCGACAATGCCCTCAAAGTAGCCCGCCGCTTGTTGGGCATATTTCTCGGGCCCGATAAGCCGCTCCTTAGCCCGGCTGATTTCGTTGAGGACGCCCCGGGGTTGGATGCTCTTGTCGTCCAGCCCCTTTTGCTTCAAGATCTCTTTGACGAGCCCGACCTGATCCCCATCGTCGTAAATGACAAAGTTGGAGTCGAGGCCGATGCTGCTGCCATCGATCCTGAGGAGCTTGGCGCATACCGAGTGGAATGTCCCCATCCAGAGGCTCCCGGCTTGTGGGCCAGCCATTTCCAGGATTCGTTCCTTCATTTCACGGGCGGCCTTGTTCGTGAATGTCACCGCAAGGATTCGGCTGGGCGGAACGCCTTCGGCGATGAGCCTGGCGATCCGACACGTGATGACCCTCGTCTTGCCCGAGCCCGCGCCAGCGAACACCATGAGTGGCCCGGTTGGGTGCGAGACCGCCTCGAGCTGCTCAGGATTGAGCGTCGTCGAGTCGAACGGGGCGGTCATGGGTAGACGTGAGGATACCCTTTTGTACTTGCCCATGGCGCGGTCGGACTTTCGTCGGGAGTCGCAAATTAGACCCGCGCTGGTGTAACATAGCTCTTACGCCGAGCGTCTCTCCGTACGACAATGAGAAGAAGACGCGCCCCGGCATGCCGGGGCCGGAGCGAAGCATGAATAGGATTATCGTTCTAGCCTTAGCCGCCTTGGTGACGACGACCGCCGCCATGGCACAAGGGACGTTCACCATCCGCCGACCAGTCGACGGCTCGACCGTCCGCGAGGTCGCGAGCATCCGCATTCCGAAGAACAGCATTCCGGACGGCGGTTACATCGGAGTCTATGTCAACGGCCAGTTCGTCGAAGCGACCTTGCCGGACATTGATGGAGACGACTACGTCTACAAGCTGGACACGCAGGCCCGCAAGTTGGAAGACGGCCCTGCGAAGATCGAGGTCGTCTTGTTCGTGGACGCTAACGGCAAGCCTCAGGTGGTCAACCGCTCGTCCGTGAACGTGAAGGTCGACAACAAGACTTCGATCAAGATTCCCGAAGAGGGGCTTAAGCTTCGCTACAGATTCACGCCGGGCGTGCAGCGTGTCTACCAGTTCAGCATGAACCAAGAGGTCGGCACCATCAGCCAAGCGCAAGCTCAGCTTGGTGGCCGGGCGCCAACCGTGTCCACGGAGGGCATGAAGCTCCGCATCCTCTACGCTACTGACAACGCTTACACCGTGAACGGCGAGCGTCAGGGCCTCCTGCGCATTCAAGGCCTTCCCGACAAGGGCAAGGACTATGCGATGATCATTCCGCCGGGCGAGACCGCGGCAAAGAAGGTCACTCAGAACGAGCTTTCTCCGCTCTTCATGCGCATTACCGACGTTGGCCGTGAAGTCTTCAGCAGCCTGCCGATCTACTTCGGCATGGACTTGAAGAACGGCGCGCCGCCCCAGGTCGATTACTTCCCGATCCTGCCATTGCCGGTCCTTCCGACCAAGGCTGTGAAGCCGGGCGACGTTTGGAACGCCGCTTACCTGTTCGGCAAGATTGACTCGGACAAGCCGTTCGAGCAGAGCAGTTTCGTCCAATCGGCTCCGGCGCGAGGTGAGTTCGAAGGCGTGACTTGGTACAAAGGTATGCCATGCGCGATCATCCACAGCACGATCGCTGCTGGCCCCGAGATCCTCAAGAACGTCAAGAACCTGAACAAGATCAAGGGCGATGCGGCAAACATCAAGCTTGAGAACAAACTGTGGTTCGCAATCGATCGCGGCGCGGTCGTCCGCATGGAAGTCTCCATGACGCAGGAGTCACTCGTCGAGGTCGGCGGCTCCGGCGCTGGCGCCGGTTCTCCGGGTGGAAACACTGGCGGCACAGGTGGCTCGAGCGGCGGAGGAAAGCGAATGGGCCTCGGCACGGGTGACGACGGCGGCGGCCCAAGCGTAGGCGGCGGCATGATCACCGATCCCGTTGGCAAGATGTTTGATTTCAGGCCGAACGTCGATGAGAACGGCAACATGACGTTGTTCCAGGTCGGCAGAGGCCGAGGCCAGAGAGGTGGCGGTGGCCGCGCCGGTGGGCCCGGAGCAGGCGGCATCGGCGGCGAGCCAGGCGGCGGCGAGCAGGGCTCGCGCGGTGCCCAGAACCCCGGCGGCAACCAGCCCGGTGGCCGGTTTGGACAGCGAGGCTCTGGTGGCGCCAGTGGCCCACGGAAGATGGTGATGCGAGTCCGATTGTCCTACGTCGCGGAACTCGAGCAGTAACCTGTAAGGGCGCATGGCCCTCGCCCGCACACCCAATCGCAGAAACTCCTCAGAAGACCCTGAGGAGTTTCGTGCCACGTTAGGTGAACACCTCGACGAACTCAGAAGCCGCATCCTCCGTGTTGCAGGTTTCTTTGTTGTGGCGTCGACAGCTGGGTGGTTCGTCGCGATCCCCGTCTACGACATCCTCCAAGGAATTGCCTACAAGTCGATCCCCAAGTGGTTGAACTACCAAGAGGTGTTCCGAACCTTCACCGATCCCTTCATGCTGCAGTTGCGCATGGCCATTACTCTTGGCATCGCGGTCTCCTTGCCATTTGCAGTGTATGAGGTCTGGGGCTTCGTAAAGCCTGGTTTGAAGTCAAACGAACGCAAACCGGTCGTGGCCTTGCTCCCGGTGAGCTGCCTTTTGTTCCTCTTGGGATGCTGGGTGGGTTGGGTGATGGTGCCCCCGACCATCATCTGGTTTTGCTCGTTCTTCAACTCGTTCAAGGGTTCCGTGCTCTACCAAGAGCCGGGGACGATGGTCTTCCTGCTGATCAAGCTCGTCGTCGCTTTCGGAATCGGTTTCCAATTGCCCATTGTCACCTTCGCTCTGACTAAGATCGGCGTGATCAGCAGTTCCGGACTCTTCCGGTCCTGGCGTCACGCGACGGTCGCGATCTTCGTCCTTTCGATGATCCTTACGCCCTCCGGCGATCCGTTTACGATGCTGGCGATGGCAGTTCCCTTGACCATCCTCTTCTTTGGATCGGTCTTGGCAGTAAAACTGACGACGAAGAGCGACCGGGACGATGAAGACCACGCCCTGAACAACCTGGACTGACATGGGACCGACCGAGGTCGTCAACAGCATCCTTGGGTCTCGTCCGCTCCATGTCGAAGTGCTGGAGCCTTCTCCTGCCCGATTTGCAGAGACACAAGCGCCGCTCCACCACCGGTTGGCCGAAAAGCTGGAGTCCTTTGGTGTGCCGTCGCTCTACGAGCACCAGGCGCGGGCCTTTGACCTTGCCAGGAATGGAAAGGACGTCATGGTCGTCACTGGCACGAGCAGCGGCAAGTCTCTCTGCTACAACCTGCCGGTGATCGACACGTGCCTTCGGGAACCGGTGGCCAAGGCCCTCTATCTGTTTCCGACCAAGGCTCTTGCGCAAGACCAAGAGGGCAAACTCCGTGCCCTTCTTCCGGACGGAATCCGCTGCGGCACCTACGATGGCGACACGCCTTCGGCTTCGCGGTCTGCCGTGCGCAAAAGCGCCCACCTCGTCCTGACAAATCCGGACATGTTGCACGTCGGCATTCTGCCTTCCCATGAAAACTGGCGCACGTTTCTTCGCTCTCTGAAGACGATCGTGTTGGACGAAGCCCATGTCTATAAGGGGGCTTTCGGATCTCACGTCGCCTGGGTCATACAACGCCTGCTCAGAATCTGCGCTTGGCACGGCTGTCGGCCACAAGTTATCGCCTGCAGCGCGACGGTAGCCAACCCAGCCGAAGTCTTCGAGAAACTGACCGGACGGTCACCCGAGTTGGTGGAGGACGACGCAGGCCCCAAGAGCCGAAGGACGATCGTCTTGGTCGAGCCGCCGGACGCTGATGAGGGGTTCAGTCCCAACAAGGAGACAGCCGGCCTGCTCGCCGAGTTCGCCATGAACGGCGTCAGGTGCATGGCCTTCTGTAGGGCGCGGTCGACGACCGAGCTTGTGGTGATGGCGGCCCGTCGTTCACTGGAGAAAATGGGCGGCGATCCCGATTGGGTGGATTCCTATCGTGGTGGCTATACGCCCAAGGAGCGGCGGCAAATCGAACAACGGTTGTTCAAGGGTCAGCTGCGGGGGCTCGCCACGACCAACGCGATGGAGCTCGGTGTCGACGTCGGCAGCCTCGATGCAACCGTGCTCAACGGATTTCCGGGAAGCGTCAGTTCCTTTTGGCAACAGACGGGGAGGGCAGGACGGGGACAGCGCGACGGCCTCTCGCTGATGATCGCCCACGACGAGCCGCTTGAACGATTCCTGGTCAGGGAGCCAGAACTCCTGCTTGGAAAAGCGGTCGAGTCCGTGTCCCTCGATCCCTTGAACAGGCAGATCTCCGAAGCCCAGTTGCGGTGCGCTGCATACGAGCGTCCGATCGGTCCGGAAGAGTATGCGCTCCTGCCTGGTTCTGCTGAAGAAACTGGGCACGCGCTCGTGGCGAGCGGAGACCTGGCGGACAGTGCGGGGAGGCTCTTCTACCCCTCACACGAAAGCCCAGCAAAGAACGTCAACATCCGCGGGACGGGGGGAGAAAGAATATTACTTGTCGCCGGGGGGCAACCAATTGGTGAAATGGAGCGATGGCGTGCACTCCGGCAGGCGCACGCTGGTGCCGTCTACCTGCACCGGGGGCAGTCGTACTTGGTCGAGGAACTCGACCTCGACCGCCGCATGGCGTTGATGGCCCTCGCGGAGCCAGCCTATTACACCGAGGCGGTCGTCAACTCCTTGGTCGAGGTGAGCGTGCCCCTGGAAACCGACGGAAACTTCCTGCTTGCGGGGGTGAGGGTCACAACGACCGTCTCCGGTTTCGTGTCCCGTCAATTCGACCGTGGGGCAGTGATCGCCGAGAGCTCCTTAGAGTCGCCGGTCGAGACGTTCGACACCGTTGGAGTCCGGATCGAACTGCCAGATTTGACTGTCGAAGACGCCAGGGTCATCCATGCCGTCCAGCATGCCTTGACCTTCGTCGCGCCGCTGACGGCCGGCTGTGACCGCAACGACCTGGGTAGCTGCTGGTACGTCATGAGCCCGGAGGCGATGAAACCGTCAGTTGTCGTCTACGACACGGCCCCCGGGGGCCTTGGATACGCTGAGTCTCTCTTTCGGAGGAGGAACGTCTGGTGGGAGCAGGCGGGCGATCTGTTGTCATCGTGCCCGTGCTTGGAAGGCTGCCCCGCGTGCCTCCTCAGCCCGCTTTGCGAGAGTTGGAACGAGGGACTCGACAAGCAGGGTGCCCTTAAGTTGCTCCGTGGCACATAATGCCAGCATGAATGCCGAATACTTCGTCACCAAGCCCAACGGTGAACGCACTGGACCTTTTGACGAAGACGCCATGGCGACCATGGTCAAGTCCGGCGCGGTGGCCCCTGAAGACCGTATTGAAGACGGACAAGGAGGCACCTACGAGCGCTCCGTCTTCGTTCCCGCCGGAACCAATTTGCCGGTTAAGAAGCTCAGCCCATGGGTGTGGGTGGCCATCGGTGCGGCAGCGCTCTGCCTGCCTTGCGGCGCCGTGCTGGCCGCCGTTCTCTTTCCCGTGTTCGCCCAGGCACGGGTGGCGGCTAAACAGAGTTCCACTCTGAACGAACTGACCTACGTTGGGATCGCCGTCCAGAGCTACACAGTCGACCACGACGACAAGTTTCCGCCCGCCATGGCAACGCTCGACGAGGCTTGGCCCAGTATCGGCGGTTATGCGAAGAGTCCGATGCCCCAATCGTACAACGACGCGAGCCCGAAGTTCCTCGGCAACCAGGAACTTTCAGCGAAGGCGATAAAGGAGATCCAAGACCCTCGCCGCACGTACATGTTCTTCGACGCTGCCCCTTGGATGACCGGGTCACGGTGCGTTGTCTTCGCAGACAGCCATGCGAGCCGCGTCACCGAGGTGCGCATCAACACGAGCATAGCCAACCATCTGGTTGATACCGAGGAGCCCTGAGCCGTCAGTCGAGATTCTTCTTAAGGAAGCTGATCGCTTGCGACCAGGCTTCCTCCGCGTCCTTGCTGTTATAGGATTTTGACGACGGATTGGCAAACGCGTGGTCAGCGTTGAACTCAGAGGTCTCAAGCGACTTTCCGGCCGTCGCCATCGCCGACTTGAAACCGTCGACAACCTTCTTGTTGATCCAGCCGTCCTTGTTCCCCCAGACCATGAAAACTGGCGCTTTCAGCCGCTCGAGCTCGCCGGGTGCGGTGGTCGGCAGTCCGTAGAAAATCACGCACGCCTTGACGTTGTCGCCGCCCATGATGGCGGCTTTGTGCGACCAGCCGCCGCCAAAGCAAAATCCGATCGTCCCTAGCGCGCCCGACTTGGCCACGGTGCCGTCCTTAAGCGCCCTGAGGGCTGCGTTGACCGTGGCCGAAGCCTTCTTGTTGTCCACCGCCGCCATGTACTTGCCAGCGTCGGTGGGATCCTTGGCGACCTTCCCCTCATAGAGGTCGATGGCAAGGACGCCGTAGCCGGTCTTGTCCCGCAACATGTCGGCAAAGTCACGGACGTTGTCGTTCAGCCCCCACCATTCATGGATCATGAGCACAGCCTGGTCGTGCCCGTCCTTTGGCGCGTCCCAGTAAGCCTTCGCCTTCGACTCGCCCGCGGCGATCTCGATCTCCTTACCCTTGTGCTCCTGCCCACTGGAATCGCGGAGCGTGTGCGCGGCATGGAACTTCGGGTCGTTCGCGTACTGCTCCATGCCGTGTTCTTGGGCGACAGGCACAGCGGACTGGGGTTGACATCCAGCCAAGACCAGCACGGGTACCAGGGTCATCAGGGAGGGTCTTCTTAGGTTCACAAAGGTATTCTACGACCTCCCATGATCATCGTGATGCAGTTCGGCGCACCGCAGGAGCAAATTGACTCCGTCTGCGCGGTGATCAAGGAGCGAGGGTTCGAACCCCTTGTGATGCCTGGTGAGGATCGGATGGCCATTGGCGTTCCCGCCTCGTTGAGCCCGGACGATCGGATCTTCCTTGAAGCGGCGATTGGGTCGCTCGAAGGCGTCAGCAAGGTCACGCAGACATCGAGCCCTTACAAACTGGCCAGCATTGAGTTTCACCGGTCGAGGACGAGCGTCCAAGCCAAGAGCGCGACGGTGGGCCCTGGTTCTTTCAGCGTGATGGCGGGTCCGTGCTCGGTCGAGTCTTACGACCAATTCAAGAAGGCGGCAGAGGTCGTCAAAAAATCCGGTGCATCAATTCTTCGAGGCGGCGCCTTCAAGCCGCGGACGTCTCCTTATTCGTTCCAGGGGCTGCAAGAAGAAGGGCTCAAGATCATCAAGCAGGTCGGTGACGAAATGGGCCTGGCGACGGTCAGTGAAGTCATGAGCGCCGACATGGTCACCCTTGTAGGTGAATATGTTGACATTCTCCAGATCGGCGCGCGCTCGATGCAGAACTTTCCCCTTCTGATCGAGGCGGGCAAGAGCGGGAAGCCTGTGTTCTTGAAACGGGGCCCGAGTGCGACCATCGACGAGTTCCTGCTCGCTGCGGAGTATGTGCTCTCCCAGGGCAATCCGAACGTCATCCTTTGCGAGCGCGGTGTCATGCCCCTCGACCGGTCGTACACGCGCAACACGCTGGATCTTGCCGCAGTCCCTGTTCTGAAGGAACATTCGCACCTTCCCGTCATCGTCGACCCCTCTCACGGCACTGGCGTCGCCCGGTACGTCGTTCCGATGGCCAAGGCGGCCATGGTAGCGGGCGCCGACGGCGTCATGGTGGAAATGCACCCTGACCCCAAGCACGCCCTTAGCGACGGTTCCCAGGCGTTGGACGTGAGTGGCTTCGAGCGTCTCATGTCTGATTTGAAGGCGCTCGCTCCTGCCGCGGGAACAAGGCTTTAACCGCTCCTGAGAACCCTCTAAGCAACTCCTTAGCCTTCCTCATCGTTTATGCTGGCAAAGGGTTCTCATGCAAGCAAGCGATCAAGTGGAATGTGCGCTTTGTCACCAAAAGGTTGATCGGGCCAATGCCACACAACTTAAAGACGTCCACGGCCCAACGCGGGAGACACTGTCTAAGAAGCTGGGACCTGGATCGGACGAATCGTTTCTCTGTGCGGGCTGCCTGCAACAGGAGCGCGTGGCCCAGATCGAGAAGCTTCTTCACCGGGACAAGGGGGAATTGTCGGTGCTGGAGAAAGAGGTCGTCAAGGCCATGGCAGACCGGCGGATGTTGGCCGTCAATCCTGACGACGAAATGGATGAGCACGTCACGACTGGCGAACGGATCGCCGACAAGGTGGCGGCGTTTGGCGGTTCATGGGCGTTCATCATCACCTTCGGGTGCATCATCCTGACCTGGATCACGATCAACTCGGTGGCGCTCTTGACGAAGAGCTTCGACCCCTACCCGTTCATCCTGCTCAACCTTGTGCTCTCTTGCCTGGCCGCGCTCCAGGCGCCAGTCATCATGATGAGTCAGAACCGACAGGAGGCTAAAGACAGGAAGCGGTCCGAGCACGATTTCATGGTGAACCTCAAGGCGGAGCTCGAAGTCAGGTTGCTCCACGACAAGATGGACCACCTTTTGCTGCACCAAATGCAGCGGCTGATGGAGGTTCAGGAACTGCAGATCGACCTGCTCCAGCAAATCCAGGAAGGCAAGAAGGCACCCTAGGGATCGGGTACGAACCGAGCGTGGCTGTCCAAATAGACGACGCACCTCCCGCCCCTGACCTTGATATAGCCCATCTCTGTTTCTGCAGGTCGCTCGACGCTCTTGGCGTCGCTACCGGTGAACGTGTAGACGAACCCTTGCAAAAGGCTCTCGTTTTTCAAATAAGGCATGACGCCGTCGTGAAAGTTCGCCTGCGTTGGCAGGAAGTCGTCGTAGTCGGTCGAATAGATATTGACGGCGAGCCCGACCTGCTTCACTTTCATCATCGCGATCGACCTCTCCGCTGCCGCCACCGCGGCATTGAAGCTCTTGAGGTCCATCTTCAGGATGTCGCTGACAAACCACTGGCCATTGGAACAGAATGCGACCTTGTCCATGGACGGGGCGAGCCACACGCCCCAATCCACGCCCGCACCGATCAAGGCGCGAGGCCGGTCGGACTGTTCCCTAGCGACGAGCCACAGGTTTTGGACCAGTCGGACGGTGTCGCCGAGCTTGGCCTGGCTCGCTTGAAGCTGAAGGTCGAGTTGCGGTTCCGGAGAGGAGTAAACCGCGATCGTCTCCTGGGTTTCCGTCACTTGTCCGGACCTCGTGTCAAGGACGACGGTGCCATTGATCTTCGGGGCACCCAAGGCCTCCACGCGTCTGCTCTTGCCCACCAGGCTCAGGCCGTCGGGCGTCCAAGACGTGAGGAACACCTCGCCCCGCACGGTCGCCTTCCCCGACTTGGTGACGGTGCCATCCAGGCGGCAGACCGTGAACTCAAGGGTCGTCTTCAAGTCGCGCGGATCCATGGGTTTGTTCCTTGTTGCGCTATAGGTCACAAAGACTGGCTTAAGGGGCGAGACAAGCCGCGGTTCGTTAGTAGCAAACAGCCCGCTCCCGATTTCGCCAACCAGGCCCGTCGCCAAGTTGCAGCGCAGAACGTGCTGGGTGCCGTCGGACACAAAGGAACTGAGGAACACACCGGGCTCTGAGGTCCAGTCGATTTCCGTTGACTCAGGATCCTCCCGCAGCAAAAAGAAGTCGGAAACCGGCTTAGAAGCAAGCGTCAAGCGGTCGTGCCGGACATCCCAAACTTTGACCCAGTACTTGGGAGGTGTTTTCGCAACGACTCCCGCCAAGTCGCCAGCGACCTCTTTGATGCTCGATTCCCTTGGGGTGTCGTACCCAACCAAGACACCGTAACTTCCGTCATCGCTGAATCGGGCGAGGACGACGTTGCCGCTCAGTAGGAGCCGTGGCGCGGCAACGTAGTAAGCGTTCTCGCCGGATACGACGAACGAGTCAAGGACTTCCTGCGGCGATCGCTCCTGTTGAGGCGAGACGAAGAGGGTTCCGGCAATGAACAACGCCGCCAGGCAACGCATGCCCTATTGTGGAGCATCCAAAATCCAAAATCCCCCCTACTCGCCCCACTTCCTCTTCCACTCGTCGAGTTTCATCAGGGCCTCGATCGGAGTGAGGCGGGTGACGTCCAGCCCTGACAGTTCCTTCAGCACCTCCGGCTCCTCGGCCTCGAAGAGCGTGAGTTGCACTCGGGCCAGCGAAGGGCCGATTTCTTGCAACGGTCCAGCCGAGTCCTCCAGTCGAGAAAGCACTTCCTGAGCGCGCTTCAGGACGGTTGGCGGTACCCCAGCCATCTTGGCAACTTGAATTCCATAAGACCGGTCGGTTCCGCCCGGGAGCACTTTGTGCGTCCACACGACTTGGTCGCCAACCTCCTCGACCGCGACCCTCATGTTCGTGACCACGGGAACCTGGCTGGCCAGCTCGTTGAGCTGGTGGTAATGAGTGGCGAAGAGCACTTTGGCGCGGATCCCGGCCAAATGCTCGGCCATCGCCCAGGCGATGGCGAGCCCATCGTAAGTCGAGGTACCGCGACCGACCTCGTCAAGGACCACAAGCGAGAGGGACGTCGCGTTGTTCAGGATGTTCGCGCTCTCGACCATCTCCACCATGAACGTGGACTGCCCGAGAGCAAGTTCGTCCTTCGCCCCGACACGCGTGAAGATCCTATCGCAAAGCCCGAGCCGGCAGGATGCCGCGGGTACGAACGATCCGATCTGCGCCATGAGGACGATCAAGGCGGTTTGGCGCAAGTATGTTGACTTCCCACTCATGTTGGGGCCGGTCAAGACCACGACGCGCGTCTCGTTCCCCAGGCAAACATCGTTCGGCACGAAGACCCCGGCGACCTCGACAACGGGGTGCCGCCCAGCGATGATCTCCAAGACATCGTCCTCGACGACCTCAGGCATGACGTAGCGGCGTTGGACGGCGACCTCCGCAAGCGAGGCGAACACGTCTAGCTCGGCAATGGCCCGGGCGGTTTGGAGGAGGGCGGGCGAAAGTGCCGCGACTTGCTGCCGCAGACGTTGGAAGAGGTCGCTTTCAAGGGCCGTAGCCTTTTCCTCCGCTCCCAGCACGGCGCTTTCATGGTCCTTCAGTTCTGCGGTGATGTAGCGCTCGGCGTTCGCCGTCGTTTGCTTCCGGATGTAGTGCTCTGGAACTTTGGCGATGTGGGCGGCGGGGACTTCCAGATAGTAGCCGAAGACGCTGTTGTAGCCGACTTTGAGTTTGTCGATGCCCGTCTTATCCCGCTCGCCCGATTCGAGCCTAGCAATGTAGCCCTTCCCGTCGCGGGAGAGCTCGCGAAGCTTGTCCAACTCTAAGTCGAAACCGGGGCGAAAGAGGCCGCCGTCCCTCGCCGTGAGAGGGGCGTCCTCAACCAGGGCGACTTTGAGCTGATGGGCCAGCTCCTCGTGGTCGCCGACACGACTGCGGACATCGAACAAGCGCCCGAGCGCCACTTTGCGGAGAGGCTCGTCAAGCACCGGCAGCACCATCAGGGAGTTCTTGAGGGCGACAAGGTCGCGGGGCGAGGCAAGGCCCGTCGCGCATCGCGAGACCAGGCGTTCGATGTCGGCGATCTTCTTCAGTTCTTGACGGATATCGCCCCGAGGGATGGTGTGCTGGCAAAGGCGCCCAACCGCCTCGTGCCTCCCGGCAATGTCTGCCCTGTCAAGAAGGGGTTGTTCGATCCAACGCCTGACAAGGCGCGAGCCCATCGCCGTCACACAATGGTCGAGCACACCGAGCAAAGTGTTGCGTTTGCTCCCGTCGGTCATGGACTGGGTCAGTTCCAACGATCGCCGCGTGGCGGGATCAAGCCTCATGTACGCGTCGATGGAATACGTGGAAAGGGTGTCCACATGGCCGAGAGCGAGCCCGTTGGTCGCCGCGTAGTCAAGGATCATGGAGGCGGCCACGACCGCGCTCGGCTTGCCGTCGACTCCGAAACCAGCAAGGTTGGCGACCTCAAAATGCTTCAGGATCGCGCGCTCGGCACGGTCTGGGGCGGGCTTGTCTTCCTTGGTGACGGCGACGCCTAAGCCCTCCTCCGCTAACTCTGCGACCCTGGACTCGTCTTCGCTCGCGAGCAGTTCCGCCGGTCGGATGCGGGCGAGCTCCTGGAGCAATCTTTCTGCGAGTTGTTCCCCTTGGATCTCGGTGACGAGGAACTCGCCAGTGGAAGGGTCGAGGGTCGCCAGCCCGGCTCGCCCGTCCATGACGCAGACCGCTGCCAGGAAATTGTTGGCGCCGGACTGCAACATTGAGTCTTCGAGCACAGTCCCGGCCGTGAGCACGCGTGTCACGCCGCGGCGGACGAGCCCCTTTGCTTTCTTCGGATCTTCGAGCTGGTCACAGAGGGCGACTTTGTGTCCCTGGGAGACGAGCCTCGAAAGGTACTTCTCCACCGAATGAAAGGGAACCCCGGCCATGGGGATGCGCCCGTTTTCGGCGTCTTCGCGCCCGGTGAGTGTGATTTCCAGGGCGGCAGCAGCGGTCTCGGCGTCCTCGCCATAGAACTCGTAGAAGTCGCCGACGCGCATGGCCACCAGCGCGCCCGGATGGGCCGCCTTGGCCTGGAAGTACTGCTGCATCATCGGCGTCCGGGGACGCATAGGGACTGTGAGGATACCGGTGGTTGGGAGCGCTGAGCTTGGATGAGCAGGGACGTCGACAACCCTAACCGCATCCAGCTCTAAGGGGCTAGAATAGTCAGGGCCATGAGACTGCTGCTGGTTCGATGGATCTGCCTGGTTGTTTCGTTGATCGTAGCGTCGATGTTGACGAACATGGTGCTGCCCGGTCAGTTCGTCCTCAAGGTCGGAACCGTGCCCGATTTCCTTCAGCTTATGGTGGGCGTGGCCGTGCTCTCGCTTGTGAACGCGACGCTCGGAAACCTCCTCAAGCTGCTGACCCTGCCCTTGAACTGCCTCACCCTCGGGCTGGCATCACTGCTCATCAACGCGCTCATGTTCCTTCTCGTAGGAAACTTGCGGTTCGGCTTCGAGACGAAAGGCTTCCTCGCGGCCCTGGTCGGCAGTCTTTTGTACTCAGCGATGAACGGCGTGCTTGGCGCCTTCTTGCCGGACAAGAAGGATGACAAGGAGTAGGTTTAGTTCTTACCGACTGCGGATGTGGCTGGCCCCTGCCCGGGGTTTGCGCCGTTATCTCTTCTTGGGCCTTTTCGGGCTTCTCGCCTTCCTCTGGGGCCTCGGACTGTGCTTCAACGTCATCGTCCAGCCGCTCCTTGCGCGCCTTGGACAGGCGTGGCACAACGTCATCAGCCCGTTGGTTCCGGCCCACTCTCTGAACGAGACCAACTACTTGCTCGGCGGCATCATGATGGCGCTCGGCTTTGTTGCCCTCTATGCCAGTGTCACTCGAGGCGTCCGTAGGTTGAGCGAACCCGCGACGCCCAAGGACAAGAGTTCGAGCATGGAGGCTTGGCGTCGCAAGCAACGCCTGGCGGCGGGTCCCAAGATCGTCGCGGTCGGGGGCGGAACAGGACTCAGCACGCTTCTTCGGGGCTTAAAGCAGCACTCCTCCAACATCACCGCGATCGTGACGGTCAGCGACGACGGCGGCTCGAGTGGCCGGCTCGTTCAGGAGATGGGCATCATCCCTCCCGGCGACATCCGCAACTGCTTGGTCGCCTTGGCCGACGCCGAAAAGTACATGACCGACTTGTTCCAGCACCGGTTCAAAGCGCGGGCAGGATCGCTCAGCGGCCATTCGGTGGGCAACCTCCTCATCGCTGGGTTCATCGAACAGTGCGGCGGCGACATGGACCGCGCCCTCGAGATGGCGAGCGAAGTCCTTGCGATCCGTGGCAGGGTCGTTCCTTCCACGATGGACCACGTCCGGTTGCGGGCTCTTATGGAAGATGGGACCGAAATCTGTGGCGAGACCGCCATTGTCGAGTCCGGCAAGCGCATCCGCAGGATTTTCATCGACCCTGCCGAGTGCAAGCCGCACCCCCTCGCCCTCGACGCAATCGCCGACGCGGAACTCATTTGTATCGGACCAGGCAGCGTCTACACCAGTGTGATCCCGAACCTTCTTGTGCCGGGGATCGCGGAGGCTATCGCAGCATCGACGGCAAAGAAGGTCTACATTTGTAACGTCATGACGCAGCGGGGCGAGAGCGACGCCTTCACTGCCACTGAGCACCTCGTCGCGATCGAGGCCAACGTGGACTACAAGGTGGCGGACTATGTCGTCGTCAATACCGGTGTACCCTCGCAGTCCACGCTTGAGAAGTACCGAGGCTACCAGCAGGACCTCGTCGTTCCGGACTACGAGAGGGCAGCGACGATGGGCTACAAGCCCGTGATCGGAGATTTCATGAGCGAGATGGACTATGTGCGACACGACCCCGCCAAGCTTGCGGCAAGGATCACCGACCTGCTGTGAGCGGGACTCTCGTCATCCTGAGCGGCCCAAGCGGCGTCGGCAAAGACACCGTGATCGACGCGTGGCAGGTTGTCAACCCTTTGGTGGAGAGGGTCGTTGCGGTGACTACGCGCCCTCCCCGCGATGGCGAAGTCGATGGTAAGGCATACCATTTCGTTTCTCCAGAAGTCTTCGAGCGCATGGCCGCGGAGGGCAAGTTCCTGGAGCACAAGCTCGTCCATGGGAACTGGTACGCCACTCCGGCGAGCGACGTCAACCGGCTCTTGTCCGAGGGCAAGACCGCGATCCTCAAAATAGACGTGCAAGGGGCGATTGTCGTCATGGGGGTCCGCCCCGACGCGACCACCGTCTTCCTTCTGCCCCCGAGCAACGCGGTGCTCGAGCAGCGCATCCGGCAACGGGGCACCGAGGATGAAGCGGCGATCCAAGCTCGTTTGCACACAGCCCTTGCCGAGATCGCCCTTGCAGAGAGATACCAGCACAAGGTCGTCAACGACACTCTCGACCAAACGGTTAGCGACCTGCAAAAGATCCTGGAGGGACTGCGTTGAACATCGTCCTCGGGGTGAGCGGAAGCGTCGCTTGCTACCGGGCTTGCGACTTTGCCAGGGACCTAATGAGAGCAGGCCACGAGGTGCGGGTGTGCTTGACGGACGCCGGCACCGAGTTCGTCTCGCCAGCTTTGTTCGAGGCCCTGACTGGGCAACCTTGTCTCGTTGGTGCTTTCGAGGAGCCCGAGCGGGGGCGCATGGCTCACATCGATTGGGCCCGCTGGGCACACTTGGTCGTGGTGATGCCGGCAACCGCGAACGTATTGAACAAGCTCGCAGCCGGCGTCGGCGACGACATGTTGACCACCCTTGTGCTCGCCTTTGAAGGGTCGATCGTCGTTGCGCCCGCGATGAACCCATCGATGTACAACAATCCTGCTACTCAGGAGGCGCTCAATGTCCTCCGCTCACGAATGGTGGAGGTCGTGGAGCCGACGGAAGGGGAAGTCGCTTGCGGCGAGCAGGGCCAAGGAAAGCTTGCCGCGAACGACCGGATCCTTGCGGTCGTCGACCAAATGGTCAGGGTGCGGCGCCTCTATGAAGGCAAGAAAGTTCTTGTGACGAGCGGCCCAACCCAGGAGCCGATCGACGACGTCCGTTTCTTGTCGAACCGTTCGAGCGGCAAGATGGGAACAGCCATCGCCAACGCCGCGCTGCGAATGGGTGCCGAGGTCGTTCTGGTGACAGGGCCCGTCTCGGTCGCTCTGCCTGTCCGGGCTAAAGTCGTCCGCGTCCGCACCGCGGAAGAAATGCTCGCCGCCTGCAGCGAGGTGATAGGGTCGGTAGATCTTGTGATTGGTGCGGCTGCGGTCGCCGATTTTCGCGTGGCCAATCCGACGAAAGGGAAGATCCGTCGTTCGGAAGGCGTGCCGCGGCTCGATCTCGAGCCTAACCCCGACATCATCGCCGCATTGGCAAAGTCTTCAAAGGCCGGGGCACGCGTCGTCGCTTTCGCAGCGGAACCTGGACCCTCGCTCGACGAGGCCCGGGCTAAGATGGCACGGAAGGGCGTGTTCGCGGTTGCCGTCAACGATGTCACCGAGCCTGGTGTCGGATTTGAAAGCGACGACAATCAGTTGACCTTGGTCACTGCGGACAAGGAAATCCGCTCGCCGCGGGCCAGCAAAGCGATTTGCGCCCAGTGGTTGTTGGAAGCCTTGGCCGACATTTAAGAACTTTTGCCCCTGCTGGTGCACACTATAGGGCATGCGCTGGTTCTTGGCTCTTCTCGGCGTGTTGGTCGGCTCGGCTGGTTCGTGCCAGTCCGCTGAAAGGATGCTCCTTTCTGGCGAGGACGCTTTTCTGGTCATGCCTCCTAAAACCGTGTCGAACGACATGGTGATGAACTGGAGCTTGTCGCCGGACGGTCGCTTTGTGCTCTTTGAGGCGCTCGACGTCAAGGGGAAGTTCAGCGATTTGATTCATCAGATGGGAAAGGGCGACTCACAGAAGGGGCCGGGAACCTTGATCAAGCTCTACGACTCTGTGAAGGACGAAGTGACGGTCGTCGGCAAGCCGGGCGAGGAATGGAACTTTTCGCAAACAGCGTGGACTGTCGCGCCCCTTGCGCTGTTCGCCACGGTGACGGAGACTGTCAAGACGACGGCAACCTCCTCGATGGTCCGTAGGTTGGTACGGATCGACCTCGCCACGAAAAAATCCCAAGTTCTTTCAACCTGCGACCGAGAGAGCCTCATGAGTTCGACAGTGGCGGCCGCGCCGAAATCAGCTTTGGTTGTTGACGTCCGTTCTCGGCTGATCGACTTCAACGATGCTTCAAGAAAGGCGGAGTACACAATCGTCGTCTACGGTGCGGATGGGAGGGAGGTCTCGAAAAGCGAGTTCCAGTCAACCGACGTCCTCCTTTTCGAGAACCAGTGGGAAAGCTCTGGTCTGAGATTGCTGGGTTCTTCTCGAAGGAGGGAAGGCAAAGGCATGACAGCGAGCTTCGCCTTGCTCGAGGTTCCTAGCGGAAAGATCATGACCTCGACCGCGGAGCCAGCGCCCTACAAGCCGGCCAGTCCGGCACCAGCGCCATTCATCGTCCAACAACTGCCTGCGGTGATCTCGGCCGAGAGTACGAAAGTCGGCCTTACGGCGCTCTGGCTGGTCGGAACGAAGCCAGAGCCGCACAATCGCGCCCTCGTTGCTCCAGACATGGACGGGCAATCGGTCGTCACCCCGGACTTCGGCACCATTTACTACATGGACAAGTCTCGGCTGTACAACTGCGAGATCGTCAAGGTGGACAAGGAAATGGTCCTCAATGCCATTGACGCGGCGGCCCGAACGGCCGCCCTGTCCCGAGCCAAGCAAGTCGCTTTGGCAGCCTTGCTGTTCGCAACCGACAATGACGACCTCATGCCTTCTCGTGACTCTTTCGGCGACAAGCTCGGACCCTATTTGAAAGACAACAGCCTGCTCGATGGTTTCGTCTACACATACTCGGGCGGGAGACTGACCGACGTCGCCGATCCGTCCAAAACGGTCCTCGGATATGTGGACACGAACGGCGGCAGGTGTGTCGCCTATGTCGACGGGCACGTGAAGTTCGTGAAGAACTAGTGCATGGGCGGTATCCAGTCGCCGTGGGCCTCGAAGAGGTTGTCCACGAGTGACCGGATACTGTCCAGGGGCAAGTCTTGGGACGTGTGAGGATCCATCATGGCGGCCTGGTAGACGTGGTCTTTCTTGCGCGTCAGGACAGCCTCGACCGTGAGGCTTTGAACGTTGACGTTCGTCATGATCATCGCTGCAAGTTGGGGAGGCAAGGCCCCGACCGGCGTCGGTTGGATGCCGTTACGGTCGACAAGGCAGGGGACTTCGACGCAGCAGCCTTGAGGCAAGTTGTCGATCAACCCCTGGTTGTCCACGTTGCCATAAATGACGCTGGGATTCCCCGTCTCGCAGGAGTGGATGATCGTCGAACCGTATTCACTTGAACGCTTGACTTCGATCTTTGCGTCCGCGAGCATTTCTGAGCGCAGTCGTTCCCACCCTTCGATCTGCACTTCGCAACGGCGGATGTATTCGTCGAGCGGGATGTTGAACTGCGCGATTAGTTCGGGGCGGTCTCGTCGGATGAAATACGGGCAGTATTCGCTAAAGTGCTCGCTTGATTCGGTGACAAAGTAGCCGAGCCAGCGCAGCATCTCATAGCGGACGCGGTTAGTCGCCGGCATCCGTTGCTCGCGATAGACCCGCTGGAGGTCGGGGTAGAGGTCGCGTCCCTTGTGCTGGAAGGAGAGATAAAACGCCATATGGTTGATGCCGGCGCAGCGGTAGTCGATCTCTTCGGCAGGTATCCCCAGGTCGCGCGCCAACTCACCTGCCGTCCCCTGGACACTGTGGCAAAGCCCCACGTTCTTGATCGACGTGGCCCGGTTCATGGCCCAGCAAAGCATCGCCATGGGGTTCGTGTAGTTGAGCATCAAGGCGTCCGGGCAAAGCTCCTCCATGTCCTTGGCGATGTCGAGGAGGACGGGGATCGTGCGAAGCGCCCTGAAGATTCCTCCGATGCCGAGGGTGTCCGCGATGGTCTGGCGCAGACCGTATTTCTTCGGAATCTCGAAGTCGATCACGGTGCCGGGCTTGTATCCGGCCACTTGGATCATGATGATCACGTAGTCCGCACCCTGGAGTGCCTCGCGCCGGTCGGTCGTCGCGCTGATCTTATTGCTCGCCCCGAGCGCTGCCCTGACCTTGTTCCCGACCATTTCGCTCGTACGGAGCCGCTCCTCGTCGATGTCCATCAAGGCGATGTGGCTATCGGCCAGTTCCGGGTAGCTCAAGATGTCGCCCATCAGGTTCCTAGCGAAAACGGTCGATCCGGCACCGATAAAGGCGATCTTGGGCATTGGGTGATTATGGGGCCTCCCCTCCCCTCTCGTCCCTTGGCTTCCATACTCCATGGCGATGTTTCGTCGCCTGATGGAGAGAGTCGACCGGATTTTCGGTCGAGGGGTCATAGATGAGGACCTCTATGAAGAGCTTGAGGAGGCGCTTCTCCAATCGGACACTCACATCCTGACGGCCACCGAGATCATCGAGGACCTGAGGAAGGCGATCCGGAGCGAGAAGGTCACGTCTCCAGAAGGCATCAAGGAGCGGCTCCAAGAGGAGATCCGGCGACGGTTCGACCAAGGCGGGAACCCCCGGCTCGCGGTCAGCTCCGACCCGCCGACCGTGTACTTGTTCGTCGGCGTCAATGGGGTTGGAAAGACGACGACGATCGGCAAATTGGCCAAGAGACTGACGCAACAGGGCAAGCGAGTCCTGCTCGCCGCTGGCGACACGTTTCGGGCGGCTGCGATCGAACAGCTTCAAATGTGGGCGGAGCGGAGCGGGGCAGACTTCGTCGGTGCTTTGCCAAACTCCGATCCAGCCAGTGTCCTGTTCGACGCGGTGACGGCTGCAAAGGCACGGGGCTGCGATTACGTCCTTGCCGACACGGCGGGCAGGCAGCACACCAAGGGCAACCTCATGAAGGAGCTCGAAAAGGTCTCCAAGGTGACCGAGAAGGCGCTTGGGCGCTCACCCGACGAAGTCTTGCTTGTTCTCGACGCCAACACGGGACAAAACGCAATCCGGCAGGCCGAAGAGTTCACCCAGGCCTCTGGAGTGACCGGGCTGGTCTTAACAAAACTCGATGGCACGGCCCGCGGAGGAGCCCTCATCGGTGTCTGGGAGCGCTTTCATATCCCGGTGAAGCTCATCGGGGTTGGCGAATGGCCGGAGGATCTGCGAGATTTCGACGCGGGCGAGTTCGCGCGCCAACTGTTCGACTCCCCGACCGGGTCCTAACAAACTGAGGGGCACTTTGTCGGGGTCTGGCCCGTATTGGAATTCTGAATGTTAGGCAGCGACCCCGTCGCCAACGCAGAGTTTCCGTTCGTCGATATCACCGAGTTGAAGCCCGATCACGAAGCGATCGGGTTGGCGCCCGGTGAATATGCCGTGCGTCACCAAGTCTTGCCCCTGTGGTACGAGGGGGACACCCTCGTGGTCGCGATGTCGAGCATCGACTCCTTGTCGGCTGTCGACGACCTCGGCATCATGCTGCAGAGGCCCATCCGGGTCGTGATGGCCGAGCCCAACGCCCTCAAGAGCAAGATCGAGGAGCACTTCCTCGAAAAGATCATCAGTGGGCTGCCGGGCGCCGAGGAGGCCGCGCTCTCCGACGTCGACGACACAAGCGATCTCACCGACCTCACCCGCATGGCTGCCGAGACGGCCACGGTGCAGATGGTCAACCTTATCTTCGCCCAGGCGGTGCGGGACGGAGCCAGCGATATCCACATCGAGCCTTACGAGAGGGAGGTCATTGTGCGTGAGCGCGTTGACGGAATGCTCAACGAGATGATGCGACCGCCCAAACGGATGCACGCCGCCCTCGTGTCACGCTTGAAGATCCTTGGCGAAATGAACATCGCCGAGCGCCGGCTTCCCCAGGATGGACGCATCAAGGTGACGGTAGCCGGGCGCGCCATCGATATTCGCGTCAGCATCGTGCCGACCGTCTTCGGAGAGCGGGCCGTCATGCGTATCTTGGACAAAGGTACGGCGATGCTCGGGCTGTCCGAACTGGGCATGCAGGAAGACTGCCTGACCAAGTTCCGGCGGCTGATCAGCCTGCCTTACGGGATTATTCTCGCCACTGGCCCGACTGGCTCCGGAAAGTCGACCTCGCTCTACGCGGCGCTTCAAGAAATCTGGTCGCCTACGACAAACATTCTCACCATCGAGGATCCGGTCGAATACCAGCTCCACGGCGTGGGGCAGATCCAAGTCCGGCCGAACATCGGGCTAAGTTTTGCCTCTGGGCTCCGCTCGATCGTTCGCCAAGACCCCGACGTTATCATGGTTGGTGAAATCCGCGACATGGAGACGGCGGACATCGCCATCCATGCTTCGCTCACGGGCCATTTGGTCTTCTCGACTCTTCACACCAACGATGCACCGGGTGCAGTCACCCGCCTCTTGGACATGGGGGTCGAGGCCTACTTGGTGGCTTCTTCCCTCGTCGGCGTGGTTGCCCAGCGGTTGGTCAGGAGGGTGTGCGCCCACTGCGCCGAACCCTACACACCAAGGCCGGAGAGCCTCATCGGCCTCGGGGTGACTTCCGACGAAGCGGCTCGCGCCACGTTCTTGCAGGGCCGCGGGTGCGACAAGTGCCAGAAGACGGGTTTCCGTGGCCGCCAGGGCCTTTACGAACTTTTGCTTGTCGACGAAGAGATCCGCCGGATGACTGTCAACCGGTCGAATTCCAACGAGATGAAGCAGCACGCCGTGGCGGCTCAAGGGATGCGCACCCTGGTCGGCGACGGCAAGCTCGCCGCCCTCTCTGGCCGCACGACCGCGGAAGAGGTTCTGCGGGTCTGTCAGAGGGAGGAATTCTAGATTGACGACGTACGCCTACGTCGCCCTTGAGCCCTCAGGAAAGAAGAAGACGGGCTTCGTCGACGCTCCGACCCGGGACCAGGCGATCGAGATCGTCAGCCGTGACGGCCGTTACGTCGTCGAGATCAAGGAGCAAGAGCGTCGGCGCAAGATGGAGGGCGACGGACGTCGCCGTGGCAAAGTCGGCCCCAGCGAGATAGCCTTGTTCACTCGCCGGCTCGCCGATCTCTCAAGTGCCGGCCTGCCGCTCGACCGCGCATTGCAGGTCGTGGCGGAGCAGAGCGAGAGCGGGACGCTCGCCGATGTCGCCAACCAGGCGTTGGAGGACGTTCGCGGCGGCCTTCCCGTCAGTGACGCCTTGGCAAAACACGAGAGGATGTTCCCTGGCGTTTACACGCAGACGCTTCGAGCGGGCGAAGCGAGCGGCCAGTTCGCTTCCGTCGCGGAACGGCTCGCAGACTTCTTGGAGAACCAGGTCGCGCGAAGGAGCCAGATCGTTTCCGCGATGGTCTATCCCATCGTTCTCACTGTGACTTCGTTCGGTGTCGTGCTTTTCCTGATGACTTTCGTCATGCCTCGGCTGGAGGGCGTGTTCCACGACCTCGGAGGAACCCTGCCCCCTTCGACGCAGATGTTGATGGGCTTTTCACGGTTTCTGACCCAGAACGGTCTCGTCCTCCTCGGATTGGCCGTGGCCGGAGTCATCGGCTTCCGCGCGTGGGTCAAAACCGACGGGGGCGCCTTAGCCCGCGACAATGCCCTCATGAAGACGCCACTGGTCGGGCCGATCGTGACAAAGGCGACGGTGTCGCGATTTGCTCGGATTCTCTCGACACTCGTCTACGGCGGGGTCCCGATCCTGGAGGCCATCCGCTTAGCCGGAATGGCAAGCGGCAACAGGGTCTTTCTCGTGAAGGCTGAAACGGTCGAGCAGGAAGTCCGCGAGGGACGTGCCATCGCGGAAGCAATGCGAGACACTGGTGCTTTCCCACCCGTCCTGACCCATATGGTGGCGATCGGTGAGCAGACTGGCGATCTCCCCAAAATGCTGACGCGCGTCTCTGACAGCCTCGATTTTGAGGTCGACAACTCGCTTCGGCGGCTGACAGCCTTGGTCGAGCCCGCCATCGTGCTCCTCTTGGGAACTATCGTCGGGTTCGTCGTGATATCAGTTTTGTTGCCTATTCTCAGCGCACAAGAACTCGTTAAATGAGGCTCCTGGGCACTGGAACTTTGAACGTCTTTTCATCGGATTACTATCGGAGAATTTGCATAGGGCATGAATAAGAGGCTTGGCGCTCGCAGGGGTTTCACCCTCATCGAACTTATGGTCGTCATCTTGATCTTGGCGATCTTGGCGGCTCTGGTCATTCCGAAGGTCGTCGGTCGCACGAGCGACGCGAAGATCACGAAGGCGCAAAGCGACATCGCGACGCTGAGCCAGCTTGTACAGCAGTTCCGCCTTGACACGGGCCGGTACCCGACGACCGAGGAAGGACTGCAGGCGCTGCGCGTGCCGCCAGCCGACTCCACAGGATGGAAGGGTCCGTACACGACTAAGGACATTCCTAACGATCCTTGGGGCAATCCCTACATTTACGAATACCCAGGCGGCACTGGCAATGAAAGCTATTTCCTGGGCTCGTACGGTCGGGACGGACAGCCCGGCGGCGACGCCGACACCGAAGACGCAGACATCACCGAAGGCGAATAACCCATGCGTCGTCGCGGATTCACGCTCATGGAGCTTTCGACCGTCGTCGCGGTGCTCGCCATCGTTGCGGCCATGGTCGTGCCCAACGTGGTCCGAATGCGACAGGGCC
Organism: Armatimonadota bacterium; assembly: GCA_018268375.1. Lineage (GTDB taxonomy): Bacteria > Armatimonadota > Fimbriimonadia > Fimbriimonadales > Fimbriimonadaceae > JAEURO01. The sequence continues at coordinate 142,468 of JAFDWS010000005.1, forward strand.
AGGACGAGCGCCTGGCTCCCACCAAGCTCCGAGACCTTTTCAGCTTTTGCGCCTCCGAAGCTGTTCGACGGGGCCAGACAGTCGTTGTCCGGTTCGACGATCCAACCAACACGTTCACCGCGACCATCGACCAACGGCAAGAGACGCAGACGACAGACCAACAGCAACCGGTACAAGCGACCGGGCGGGCCGCGACTCCGACTGACACTGTCAGGTCCTTTGCGCTCCCCGGCGGCGTGACTGCAGCAGCTTTCCGATTGGGCAAAGAAGACCCTCAAGGATCCCAGTGGGAGCCTAGGTTCTATGCCGATCGAAGCGCTGACCCGTGCGCTGTCCAACTCTCCGAGGGCGGAAAGCCGTCGACGATCGTCGTGGACGACAAGGGCAGGGCAGAGATCCAGGACGGCGCGATGCCGGATCAAAAAGACCTTGATTGGCAGGCAGGAGACTATGAGCGCCGTCAGTAAGGGATTCACGATGGTCGAGGTCCTCGTGGCCTGCGTGCTCATGTCGATCGGGGTGGTCGCCGTCATGCGGTCGGCGGGGCAAATCTCCGCGACACAGGCTGTCCTCCGGCAACGCGAAACGGGCCAGCATTTGGCGAATGGCAAGCTCCAAGAGATCGTTGCGCTCGGGAACATCGAACAAGCCGACACGGAAGGTGATTTCAAAGACAACGGCTATTCGAACTTCAAGTGGACAGCTCAAGTGACGCCTTCTGGCATCGAGAACCTTGACCTGGTTCGCGTCACCGTCACTAAGGACGGCACCGACCAGAACGAGTCTTCCGTCGCCGAGTCGCTCGCCTACGTTGCTCCTGCCGCCACGGGAGGTGCCCAATGAGACGCGGCGTTACGCTGGTCGAACTCCTGGCCGTGCTCGCTATCACTGTTTTCCTGACCTTGGCTGGTGGCCAGGCCCTCATTGCAGGGATGGGCATCGAGTCCAGGCTGCGGGACGGTGCCACGTCCGCAGAAAGGGTCAACGAGTTCGAGAGCGCCATCGACGGTCTGATCTCACGCGCTTACCTCTCGACCGATCTGAACGACACGTCCTCGACCTTTATCGGCTCCAACGGGCCAATCGACGGAGTCGCACCGGGACAAGGGGTCTCCACCAACTCCACTCTCGGGAGCCTTGCCGACGAGCTTGTCTTCAGCACGGTCGGCTCCAAGGTCTCGGACCGCTACGCGGCGTCGACGGGCACATTCGAGGAACTGAACTCTCAATTTGGCCCGCAAGGTGGCAAGGCGGAGTGCGATTTGTCCTTGCGGCCGTATGACGCGCCTGGCAACGAGTCCGGGCTCTTCCTCAGAGTTCAAAGGCCGGCCGACGGCGATCCCACCCAGGGTGGCCGTCAATCCGTTCTGAACAAGGACGTCACCAAAGTGAGCTTTGAGTTCTACGACGGGCTCGACTGGCAGCCGGAATGGGACACGCGCACAATGGGGATCAAGCGACTGCCTGCCGCCGTTCGCGTGACGTATCGGCTGGATGGCGAAGACAGCGATCGCGTGCTCATCGTCCGTTTGCCGCACAGTGACGCCACTCCCACGAACCCCGTGACGGTAGGAGGCGGAGCGTGAAGAGGCGGGGGGCTGTGTTCGTCGTTACCCTGGCGATCCTCGCCGCGATGGTCACGGTTCTGGTCGCAGCCACGGTCAGCGCAAAGGCGCGTTTCCAGACTCTGCTATCAAGGACGGAGTCAGAATCGGCAGCCATCGCAGCGGACGCCGGCGTGCAAAGAGCCCTTGCTGAGCTGAGCCTCCTGCAGGCGGGCCAGCCCGCCACCCAACAGGATGACTGGTACCTCCTCGGCCAACACGGAGGGGAAGAGTTCACCTTGTCCGGCAGCTCCTTCCGGGTGGAGATCACTGACGCGGGCTCCAAGATCGACTTGAACACAGCAACCGAGAACCAACTGTCGCGCATGCCGTTGACGCAAGAGCAGATCGACTCCCTTCTCGACTGGCGGGAGCCAGGTACGGCTCCAAGAGCGGACGGCGGCAAGGACGAGTTCTACAACCAACTCGAAAGCGGCTATAACGCCGGCTTGAGGCGGCTCGATAGCTTCGACGCCTTGCTCAGCGTCAAAGGCTTCAGCCCGCAGGCCCTGTACCAGCCTCAAACCGATGTGGTTTCGACCGCGACGATCGTGCAAGGGACTTCAGACCAACAACCGACCCTCGACCAGTTGGCTGACGTTGAGTCCTACGCACCGGAAACGACGCCGACCGGCGCCACCAAGCTCAACATCAACGGTGCCGGGGCGAACGTGAACGGCCTGGTCCAACGGGGCATCCCGATGCAGTTAGCAGCACAGCTCTTCCTGAGGCGGCCCTATGCGCGGCTTGGGGACGTGCTTGCCGCTGTCGGTGCCAATCGTCAGGCCCAGCGAGCAGTCCTCGACGAACTCACGATATCAACAACGACGCGCTCGGAAGGCAAATTGAACCTCAACACCGCTTCCGAGACCGTGCTCAACACACTTCCGGCCCTGACTCCGGACATTGTCCAGGCGATCTTGACGCGCCAGCAGCAGGGCTTTGCCCAGTTGAGCGACGTGCTCGACGTTCCCGGTATGTCTGGCAACGCGTTGACGGGCTCGGTGGACGCTTTCACGGTTCAATCCTCGGCCTATCGGATCCGGGTCGAGGGCCGTTGTGGCGCTGCCAGAGTTTTCCGGGAAGTCCTGGTGACGGTCGACAACAATGCGCCGAAGATCGCCAAAGTCGAGACGCCTCCGTTCGCCGACATGACCGCCCGATGGAACTGGCCCGACGAAGCGACCCAAACGACTCCGGTCGGGGGCAACAGGTAAGCACCATGTCCACCGGAATCAGGGTGCTCGAATGGTCTCCCAACGGGGTGAGGATGTACGATCCAACCTCTAAGTCCGTGAGCGAGTACGAGAGCATTGCTGAGGCTGGGCGCCAGACGGGCGGCGGGCCGATCGTCCTCGCCGTCTCGCGGCGAAGCTCGTTCTTTAAGCGTATTCCCTTGCCAAACGCGTCAAGGGGAGACTTGAGGCGCCTTATCGAGATGCGCGCGGCGAGCACCTTCCCGTTGCCCGTCGAAGAACTGGCGATAGACTTTCTGCCGACCGATCAAATGTCTTCCGAAGGACGGGAGACTCTCGTTGTCGCGATTCGTGGCACTGATCTGCAGAAAGCCCTCGACGAGGCGAAATCCGCAGGGTTCCAAGTTCAAAAGACGGTTCCGACAGCGTTTGGCTCTCCCTTCCTGGCCGCCGAGCATGGCGATGCCGAGGCCCTGGTCGTCGAGAAAACCCCAGAGGGCCTTTCGATCGATGCGGTGAAGGACGGTAGCTTGGTCGCCAGCCGCGTTGCCTTGAGCGGCACCGATCCCCACGACGAAGCGACCCGTACGGCGAAAATCGCAGGGTTCCAGCCCGACGCTCGCGTGATCGGAGCGCTCAACGGGGTGCCACCGATCCATGCCAGCGCATATGGGAGCCCACTTGCTGCTCTCGCCCAGTATGCGATCAGCCGGATTGAGATCGACCTCGAGACGAACGAGTCCCGAGCTAAACGGGACAAGGCCTCGCTCGCGGGAATGAACCGGCTAGCCGTGCTCCTAGCGCTCGCAGCTGTCGCATTGGTCGCAGTCGTGGCCAACGACTACATGGAAGCCAAGGGCCGCGTTGACAAGCGGAAGTCCAAGGCCAATGTCGCGGTCAACAAGCTGAAGAACCTGCAGAAAGCGGTCGAGTCCGACCTGGTAAAGGAAAACTCTGCTCTCCAAGCCCTCCGACGAGCGATGCAGCCAGCGCAGTCCATGACCGATGTCGTGACCTCGACGAGCAACGCGACAGGGTCGGGTGCCTGGTTGACGGCTGTCAGCGTCGAGCGGGGCAAACCGATGGCGATCCGCGGCGTGGCAAAGTCGAGCGACGACGTGAGCCGGTTCTTGGCGAACCTTGCCAAGAGCCCTCGGTTCCGGGACACGAAGCTCGTGTTCTCGAACAACAGCAAGATCGGCGCGACGCCGGTCGTGCAATTCAGTGTCGCCACGTTCCCGGTCGGGAACCTGCCCCTGGTCGAGGCGAAGAAGAAATGAGACTTTTCGACTTTAAGGACCGCGACCGGCTTCCCGCCGCCATCGTTTCTCTCGTGTCGGTCGCAACCATGACTTTCACCCTCTTGGCGATGCTGACGGTGCCAAAGCCGACGATCAAGGGATTGGACGCAAAGCAGCGCAAGGACGAGTTCAAGATCGAACTCGAGACTCGAGACTCAGAAAACCGCCTTAAGCTGGCGCGGGAGGAACGAATGTCTATGGTCTGGACCGACCCGGTCTCTCAGATCGGGCCGAAGGCGCTCGACACCATCTCCCGACTGGCGAACCTACATAAACTTAAATTGGTAGCCCTCAGGCCCCAGAGGACGGACACGGTGGAGGAGATGACCGAGATTCCCATGTTGGTCACGGTCGAGGGCCCGTACCTGGCCGTCAGCCAGTTCCTGAACGACCTCGAAAAGCCAGAGACCCGGCTGGCCGTGACTCTTGTCCAGTTCTCGTCGATGGACGGTTCGACCGACAGCGTCTCAATGACAGCCGGCTGTACCGCTTTCGCCGTGGAGCCCAAGTCCATACCCACCGGAGCCAAACGATGAAAGTTTCGCGCCCGATCCTCTACACGGCTGTGCTCGGCTTGGTCGCCTATGCCGTGGTCGTGCTGACAGAGCCGGACAAGAAGCCAAAGGGCAAATCCACAGCTGTCCACAAGAAGGCTCCAGGGGCTAAGGCCGACCAGTTCCTCGAGGCCGATTACAAGGCCAAGTTCACGCCGGTCAGCACCGCCCCGAAGAACGCCTTCAAGCCGTTGGTCGTCCGCGAGGGAGAGGACAACCAGCTTCAGACTCAAAGATTCGACAGTATCCCTTCCGCGTTCACCGGCGGAGATCCAAACTGGTTGTACACTGGAACGGCGACGGTGGACGGTGTGAGGGTCGCTTTGGTCGAGAACTCGGCGTCGGGCGAGGGGGTGTTCCTCAAGGTCGGCGAGATGTGGAAGCAAGCTGTGTTGACCAGCATCGAGGATGAGGGAATCATCATGGTTGGGCCGGGGGGTGCCGTAAGGCACATCAAACTTGGATTTACGGAGCAACCGGCCGCTCCCGCGCCGATGTCAGGGAACGTACCCTTGACCGTCACGCCCAGCCTTAATGGCCCGATCGGACAAGGACAGGGTGGCTCGGGAGGCGGGACGGGAACCCCAAGGAACCGCGACAGGAACAGTGCTCAGGCACCTTTTGAACCGAATACAGAGTAGAAGGACATGATGACCGTGAACCGCATTTGGATTTGGGCAGTGGCTCTTGCCATGTTGCCTTGTGCCGCGAGCGCTCAATTTGACTTTGGAGGCGGCGATTCGGGCAAACCTGCCTGGGACAGCTTTAAGCTCAATCCCAAGACTCGCATTAAGTTGGATTTCCGGAACGCGAACGTCGACAGCGTCCTCGCCCTTTATCAGAAGACCTCGGGAGTCACGATCGTCAAAGATCCCGCCCTTACCGGCGCCATTACGGTCACAAGCGCCACCGCGGTGTCACTGAGCGACGCTTTCGCCATTCTCAACGCGACGTTGTCGCTGAAGAGCTTCGAGATGAAGAAGGAAGGCAACTTGCTCGTGATTCGCTCACGCCAAAGGAGCCCGCAACAGAACTTCGATATGAGCGCCTTCGCCCAGATGGGGCAACAGAGCTCGGGTCAGCTCAAAGTCTATCAACTTGAGTTTGCTAACGCCACCCAGGTCGCCAGAGTCCTGAACGAAGTCTTCCAGAACAGCACCAACCCAATGGACCAGATCCTCCAGCAATTTGGGAACCAAGGTGGCGGCGGTGGGAGGTTTGGAGGCAACCAGGGCGGGGGGCGCTTTGGAGGCGGCGGCACTGGCGGAGGTCGCTTTGGTGGTTTTGGCCGGTCCACACCGACCGTCCGGGCTTCAGCGGACGATTTCTCGAACTCTGTCATCGTCAACGCTCCGGACAAAGAGCAGGGTCAAGTCCGTGATTTGATCAAACAGCTCGACAAGCAGACCGATCAGCCCCAGAAGGCCAAGGTCTTCAAGCTGACCTACGCGGTCGCTGCCGATCTTGCGCCGGTGGTTCAAAACGTCCTCGTTTCGAACGCACCAAGGGGCCGGGGCGGGATCAGCACGCAGAACGTGCCGATCGAGCAGCGGTTCCAGCAGGCGTTCCGCCTCGGTGGCACGCAGGCCGCCTTCGGCACGGTGGTCGCTGACGACCGCACGAACTCACTGGTCGTCACCGCGACCGACGAAAACCTGGGGCTGGTCTCCGAGGTCATCAAGGAGCTCGACACCGAAATCAAAATGCAAACGACGACGTTCGTCTTCCCCTTGGCGAACGCACGGGCCGACCAGGTTGCCCAACTTCTGAGCCAGGCGTTTGGAACCCGGCAGACGAGCAACGGTGCCCGCACCGGCGCGAACACAACAACCGGTTTTAATCGCAACAACACCAACAATCGCAACAACAATAACCGTACAGGCGGAGGTGGCGGCGGCGGGGGAGGTGGTTTCGGCGGAGGCGGCCTGCAGTCGCAAACCGACCCGCAGAACCTCAACCTCGACATGGCAGTGCCTAAAGCCGAGTCCGGCGAACTGGCGACCCACGTTGACGTGGATCAGTCCGAGCTCATGGCGCAAGTTTTCGGGGGCCAGTTTGGCGGCGCGCGACAACAGTCACAGCAAACGGGTCAGACGACGGGACGAGACCAGCAGGGCCGCATCGTGAACGTTCGCGATCTCACTGGCCAGGTGACTACGATCGCAGACCCGAACACGAACTCGATCATTATCGTGACAACGCCCGAGAACGCAGAGATGATCAAGAGCATTCTTGACCAACTCGACAAGATTCCCGAGCAGGTGCTGATCGAGACCATTATCGTAGAGGCCACACTCGATGCGAGCTCCAAGCTTGGCGTCGAGTGGAACTATAATCGGGCCAACTTCCAGGACGGCCAGACGGGCAACGTCGGGTCTACTTTCGGCCTGCAGAACCAGAATCCGGCACTTCAAGGCCTTCGCTATACGCTGACAGGCGGCACTCTGAGTGGGTTCATCAATGCGCTTGCGACCGACAAGAAGTTCCAAGTCCTCTCCACGCCGCGCATCTTTACGTCGAACAACGTGCAGGCGCAAATCAACATTAGCCAAAGCGTCCCCTACGTGCTCAGCACGAGAGAGGACACCAACGGCAACTTGACCTTTAACTATGCCTTCCAAGACGTGGGCATCGTCTTGACCGTGACCCCCCACATCGCATCGAACGGCATCGTGACGATGGACGTGGACCAGACGGCGAACGACCTGCAGGGCTTTACAAGCTTCAATGCCCCGATCGTGAACCAGCGGCAGGCTACGACGACCGTCTCGGTGAAGGACGGGGAGACCGTCATCCTGGGCGGGATCATTCGTAGCAGCGTGACATCGACCGTCAACAAGATCCCCATCCTGGGCGATATCCCTCTCCTGGGCAACTTGTTCAAGACGACGGACAAAGACAAGGTCAAGACCGAACTGCTCGTTTTCCTAACGCCTCGGATCGTGAAGGGGCCGGAGGAGGCTCAGAAGCTGAAGGACGAGCAATTGAAACAGCTGTCGCCGCAGACCCAGCGGCAACTGAAGCAGACTGACCCGCCCCAAAAGGACGGGAAGTCGAACGAAGGGAAAAATAAATGAAGACTAGACTCTTTCTCGTGGTTTCGATGGCGCTCATCCTCGCCGTCGGCGCTTCTGCGCAGGGTCGCGGAATGCGAATGATGGGTGGCGGTGGGGCGGCCTTTCTGCTTCAGCGCGAGGACGTCCGAAAGGATCTGGGAGTGACGGCTGACCAGCAAAGCAAACTCGAAGCGATCCAGAGCGACATGCGCGAAGAGATGCGCGCCAAGATGCAAGACCTCCAAGGCGATCGCGAGGCGATGATGGCCGAGTTCCGCAAGATGCAGGAGGCCATGACGAAGAAGATCAATGAGGTCTTGACCGTTGATCAGCAGAAAAGGCTCAAGGAAATTAATATCCAGATCAACGGCAACAGGTCGGTCCTGCAGCCCGACATCGCCAAGGAGATCGGCCTGACTGACGACCAGAACGCCAAGATCAAGGATCTTCAGGCCAAGCAGAACGAAGCCAATCAGGCCGTGTTCGAAAAGGTTCGGAACGGTGAGATCGATCGTGAGCAAGTTCAGGAGATCATGGACAAGAACAACAAGTCCCTGGACGAGGAGATCGGCAAGGTCTTGACTCAGGCGCAGAAAGACAAACTGAAGGATATGTCCGGCAAGCCGTTCAAGGCTGACGGCAACGGCGGCTAGGGCGACCCCCTCCTCACAGGGAAGAAAACCCCTCCTGGGCAACCCGGAGGGGGTTTTCTTCGCTTCCCGGAGCAATGACTCGGCATTTTCTGGATGTTCTGGTTGCGAGATGCCGAGAATATTCTTGGGGTGCGGGGGCACGGTGACAAACCGGCTGCTCCCATCGTTTGATGCGAATCGGGGAAAAGCTCATCCTGGCGCTGGTGTGCGTGTTCGGGCTATATGCTGCCTTGGCCTACGGGGTTCAAGGACAGCTGATCCTCGACAACTTCAATGCGCTCGAACGCAAGAAAGCTGTCCAAGACCTCGATCGCTGCCGCCAAAGTGTCGACTCTGAACTGAGGCACCTTGAGACGGTCGCGAAAGACTGGTCTAACTGGACTGACACCTACGAGTACATTGCGGGCAAGAACCCGAAATTTGTCGAAGAAAACCTGAATGATAACGCTCTTGCGACGATCAAGGTTCAAGGGCTCTATGTCTTAGATGTTCGGGGCAACACCGTATGGGGAAGATTGCTGGATTCCAAGTCCAAGCCTGTCAAGTTCACCGACTTCAAACCCTCGCTCTACTCAGCCTGCGAATACCTCTCAGGGGGCGACAAGGTTGCAGGTGTTGTCCTCGTCGACGGCATGCCCGCCGTCGTTGTCGGTCTCCCCGTCCTCGACAGCGAGGGCCACGGTCCGGCGCGCGGCACTATGCTCCTTGTCAGATACCTGGACAGTTCGCTTGTACAAGCTCTGTCGGCTAGCGCAGGCGTGCCGTTCAAGGCGATCCCGTTGGGCTCTCACGTATCGAAGGAGCTTTCGCAGCTCATCAAGCAGCTTAAGAGCCATCCAGAGCGAGAAGTGTCAGAGTCGAGTTCGTCACTCCTGCACGGGTACGCGGTACTGCGGTCGCCCTTCGGCGAACCGGTGACCGTGCTACAGTCCGACACACCGCGAGACATTTCGGCCCAGGGCCAGCTGACTCTGCAGATGTTTCTGCAGTTCCTTATCGTTTTCGGCGGATGCACGACCTTCGTCCTCCTTCTGTTAGCCAGAAGACTCGTCGTCTTGCCTTTGGAGCGGCTTGCGAAGCAGGTTGGCCTCATTGGAAAAGGCGGAGACTTGAGCGCGACGACTGGGCTCGTCAATCGGCGTGACGAAATCGGCGACCTCGCCAGATCGTTCGAGGACATGGTGGGCCGGCTTCGGACGGTTAGGACAAAGCTTGTCCAAAGCTCCCGAGAGGCGGGTATGGCCGACATCGCCCGCGGGATGCTCCACAACGTTGGCAACGTGCTCAATTCGATGAGCGTGGCCACCAGCCAGATCGAGAGCCGGTTGGGCCAGCAGCGATTGAAGGGCTTGGACAGCATGGTCGACCTCCTGGGCGAACACGAGGAGAGCCTCCCAACGTTCTTTGCAGAGGATCCCAAAGGAAGCCAGGTACTGCCCTACCTTTCCAGGCTCGCCGAAGCTCTTTGGTCGGATCACAGGCTCACGGAGGGCGAAATAGCTAACCTCCGCTTGAACCTGACCCACATCGACGAGATCTTGAAGTCCCATCAGGCCCTTGCGACCGCTCAGCCCTGTGTAGAGCCAGTGGTCTTCGGCGAAATCGTGAGCAATTCGGTCTCGATGTTGGAGTCTTCTTTTGAAAGACATGGAATAAGAGTCTTGATGGAGCTGGAGGATCTGCCCGTTTTGATGCTGGATCGCACCAAGGTCGTGCAGATTCTCATCAATATGCTGTCCAACTCCAAGGACGCGCTCCTCGATAATCCCCAGGGTGACCGCCATATTCAGGTCAGGCTGACGAAGGAGTCGGCCGGAGCTTGCTGTTCCGTGACCGACAACGGACGCGGCATTGCTCCCGACAAGCTGACAGAGGTGTTCCGCAAAGGCTACACGACAAAGGCCACCGGATCCGGGCTCGGCCTCCACTTTTGCTTCTTGTCTGCCCGCGAACTCGGCGGGAGTCTGAAAATCGAGAGCGAGGGATTGGGCCACGGTGCAGTCGCCAAGCTCTTCTTGCCGATCCACGAGTCTCAGGAGGCCGCCGCTTGAGACCGCTGGTGAACAACCGCATTCTGGTCATCGATGACAATTTGAGCATCATCGAGGACTACAAGAAGATCCTCTGCCGGTCACAAGAGAACGAAGAGCTCGCTGACCTGGAGGCGTCGCTCTTTGGTACCGAAAAGGCACCCAGCAAATCCGTGCCGGAGTTCGTCGTTTCCAGCGCGACGCAAGGCAAGGACGGCTACGACCTTGTCGTCAAGTCGGTCGAGGATCGGGAGCCGTTTGCCGTCGCCTTCGTCGATATGCGCATGCCGCCGGGTTGGGACGGCCTGGAGACCATCGAGAATCTCTGGAAGGCAGATCCGAACCTGCAAGTGGTGCTGAGCTCTGCGTTTAGCGACTACTCGCACGACGAGATTTTGAACCGTCTTGGGCTGACCGACAAGCTCATCATCATCCGCAAGCCGTTCCAACCTGAAGAAATTGTCCAACTTGCCGTCGCGCTTTCGGAGAAGTGGAGCCACCACTTCGACACGAGCAAAGCCGGAGCCTCCGTCGGCACCACGGATCCGCTGACGGGCCTGAATAGCCGCTCTAACCTCCTTGAGTTCGTTCAGTACGCGCTGAACCACCGTCGAGCTGCGGCCAAGCCTTCTGCCCTCGTTCTCCTCGACATTGACGCCTTCAAGCTCGTCAACGAAAGCTTGGGCAGGGAGTCTGGAAACCTGCTGATCGCCCAGGTCTCGTCTCGCCTCAGGGAGCTCCTGACCAAGGACGAGACGCTTGCGAGGGTCGGGGCGGACGAGTTCGCGCTCTTCATCGACGACGTCACCGACACTGAGCGTGTGGAAGCTTCTGTGCGGAGCCTGCTTGACGACTTTGTCTATGAGTTCAGAATCAGTGGACAGTCCATCATTGTCAGCCTTTCGGCCGGCATCGTTGTCGATACGGGGAGCTACGAGTCGGCAGAAGACCTTCTGTTCGACGCTGAATCGGCCCTCAACCAGGCAAAGCGCTCCGGAAAGGGAAGGGCCTCTGTCTTTGATCCACAGGTTCGCGAGTCGGCTCTGGCAAGGCTCCAACTCGAGACGGGGCTACGGCACGTACTTTCAAACGGGGAGCTGGATCTTGACTTCCAGCCGATTGTGTCCACTTTGAACCTGCGCATCGTGGGTTTCGAGGCCCTGCTCCGGTGGAGGAGGGACGGGCAGGTGGTCGCGGGACCAGACGTCTTTGTGCCGCTCGCCGAGGACATGGGCTTGATCGACGAGATCGGCTGCTGGGCGATGGAGCAGGCGGTCAGGCAGCAGCGAGAGTTTTGTGACGTGCTTGAGCACGAGAACCTCTACATGACCATTAATGTGTCGAGGCACCAGCTCATGTCGCCTTACATCGCCGACCTCTTGAGTGGCGTCCTTGCCAGCAACAATGTCCGCCCGAACCGCATTGGGATCGAGGTCACCGAAGGCCGAGTCCTCGAAGACGTCGAAACAGCAAAGCGCCGTTTGATCTCGCTGAAGGACCTCGGCGTCCAGTTGTTCATGGACGACTTTGGCAGCGGGTACTCCTCCCTCAACTGCCTGATGCAATTGCCCTTCGACACCGTCAAGATTGACCGGGCGTTTGTGGCACGCCTCGGGGTCGACCAAGAAGCCCTTCCTCTGGTTCAGGGCGTCATCGGGCTCAGCCACACGCTGAACAAGTCGGTCGTCGTCGAAGGCGTCGAGAACAGATCCCAGTTGGACGTCCTTCGGGCGCTCCGGTGCGACTATGTCCAGGGCTATTTGATATCAAAGCCGCTTCGCGACTTTGACGCCATCGACTTCATCAGGAAATGGCCCGAGAAGCAAGGGTCGCTTCACCTAGCGGCCTAGCGCCTGCGATAATAGGGGCGTCCGCTAGGACGGAGCGTGCCCATGCTTTCCCTCGTTCTTGCCGCGTCGATCGCCAAACCAGACCTCTTTCCATCGTCGCTGAGCGAAGTCCCGTTCACCGAAGTCACGATCAACGACTCCTTTTGGGCCCCGCGCCAAGCGACAAACCGCACCAGGTCCATTCCCCACACCCTCGCGATGTGCGCCAGCACGCCACGGCTCCACAACTTTGAGTTGGCGGCCCAAAAGTCGAGGGCCGGTTTCTCGGGGCTGATCTTTGACGACTCCGATGTCTACAAGAGCCTTGAGGCAGCCTGCTACGCGCTTGCGGCAAGGTCAGACGGCAAGCTAGAAGCACAGGTGGACGCCGTCATCGCCAAGATCGCCGCCGCACAGCGCCCAGACGGGTACTTGGACACGTATTACGAGATCAACGCTCCGGAGAAGCGTTTCACACGCCTGAACAGTGACCACGAGCTCTACTGTGCAGGCCATTTGTTCGAGGCAGCGGTTGCCCACTACCGAGCGACAGGTAAGCGCTCCCTCCTCGACGTTGCGACGAAATACGCAGACCTTCTGGTCAAGACTTTCGGAGACGGATCAGGCAAGCGGATGGGCTATCCCGGCCATCCTGAAGCAGAATTGGCCCTTGTCAAGCTGTACCGGGTTACTGGAAAGCGCGAGTACTTTGACTTGGCGAAGTTCTTCGTCGACAATCGGGGTTCTCGGTTCTTTGCGGTCGAGCGCGGCGAACCTAAGGACAAGTTCGACGGAACTTATTGGTTGGACGACGTACCTATTCGGGAGCACAAGGAAATCAAGGGGCACGCCGTACGGGCCGCTTACTTGATGAGCGGGGCCGCCGACGTTGCCACAGAAACCAAAGACCCGACCTTGAAGACAATGCTCGACCGGGTCTGGAGAAACACCGTGACCCGCCGAATGTTCGTCACCGGGGGTATTGGCCCTTCTGGAAGCAACGAGGGCTTCACCGTCGACTATGACTTGCCGAACCTCTCGGCCTATCAAGAGACCTGTGCGTCCGTCGCTATGGCGCTTTGGAACCATCGCATGGGGCTCATGGAAGCTAACGCCAAGTATTGGGACGATGTCGAAAGGGCCCTTTACAATGGGTTCCTCGCGGGGGTCTCTCTGGAGGGCACTCACTTCTTCTACGTGAACCCCTTAGCCAGCAACGGGAACCATCATCGCCAAGAGTGGTTCTCCTGCGCGTGTTGTCCACCCAATGTCACTCGGACTTTGGCCAGCCTCGGGAGCTACGTGTATGCCAAGTCAGACGACTCACTGTGCGTCAATCTCTTTGTCGGCGGCACGGTCAAGACAAAGGTGGGTGGCAAAGACGCTCGATTGGACGTTACGACGAACTACCCGTGGGACGGAAAAATCGCTCTTTCTCCGAGCAGTGCGAAGCCGTTCCGATTGAAAGTACGGATGCCTGGGTGGGCTCGGTCCGCAGTGGTGACCCACAACGGCAAGACCTTGGTTCCTGAACGAGAGGACGGCTATTTGGTCCTCGGGTCTCATTGGCGGTCTGGAGACAAGTTCTCGGTCGAGTTTCCAATGGCTGTTCAATGGATCCAGGCCAACCCGCTCGTGAAGGACGACGCGCAAAGGATCGCCCTTCAGCGTGGCCCCATCGTCTATTGCCTCGAGGGGGTCGACAATCAATTCGATTTCTCTCAGTTCTTCGTGCCGTTGGGGCGCCAACTGACGCCAGTTCGTTCGGACAAGTTGGGCGGCATTGTCGAACTGCACGGCAAGGGGAGCATCGCTCGCCAGACAGACTGGCGCAGGAAGCTCTATTCCGCCTTCGAGGAACCCAAGGACACAGGGTTCACAGCGATTCCTTACTACGCCTGGGACAATCGCGAAGCGGGCCCAATGGAAGTCTGGCTGCGGACATCCCCTCCCCACGAACCAGCGATCGGGCTTGAGTCCTCTGCAACCGTCGGCCTTTCCTTCGTCAGCAACATCTGCACGCCGCAAGCGATCAACGACGGGTTGCCTGTCCAAGCCTCTAACAAGCATCCGGGTCAGTTGTGCCATTTCTGGCCCCACAAGGGCTCGGACGAGTGGGTGCAGTACACCTTCCGGCAGGAGGAACCTGTCTGCGCGGTCGAGGTCTATTGGTTCGATGACACCGGGTTTGGCGAGTGTCGCCCGCCCGCCGCCTGGCACATCGAAGCTTTGCAAGGAGGCGAATGGAAAGCTGTTGATGCCAAAGGATATGGAGTGGCCCTTGACAAGTGGAATCGCGTTGAGTTCCCGACCGTCACGACCCGCGCCCTTCGGTTGTGCATGAAGCTTCAGGACGGCTGGTCCGTCGGTATACACGAATGGAGGCTCGTTCAGCCGGACGATTGAGCCCTGGGCCGGAACCCGTGGCAAACTCCATGGAGTATCTTGGAGTCCTGCCATGCGACAACGTTCTTTTTCATTTGTGATCTTGGCCACGGCTGTTTCCGCCGTTGTGTTGGCCCAGCAGGTCTCGCTTCCTGCTCCTCTTGCCAGCCATGCGAAGTCCATGGTTGAAGCGGCGTCGCTGACCGGGACGGCGACGGTTCAACCCTTGCCTGGGGAGCCTATGACGGTCAGTTTCTGGTTCTCGAAGCCGAACAAGTACCGAATCGAGACGAACGAGAAGACGTGGGTGTGCGACGGCCAGAACGTGACCACCTACGACAAGGCGAGCAACACGTACAGTGTGGCCACCATGGACAGTCCGGTGCCAAAGTCGGTCGAAGTGTGGGCATGGGCTTCCTTCTTCGAGAAGGAGCCCTACAAGTACGCGCAGGCGGCGAAAACAGGCAGCAAGCGAACGGTCAAGGGCCACAAGGTGACTGAGGTCACGGTCGGGTGGAAAGACGGCGAAGAGACCCTCGGAACGGCCTACTTGGATGAGAACAACGTCTGTTGGGGCTTCAACTACAAGTCAGGCGAGAAGGAATGGGTCGTCTTGGCGGAGCAAGTGACCAAGGGTGACGCGGCTCTCGAGAACTCGAAGTTTGTTTTCACGGCGCCAGCGGGAGCAACGAAGGCGGAGATGGTGGCCAAAGCCACGTTCGCAAGCGTCAGCAAGGTCTTCCAGCGCAACTGTATGCCCTGTCACAGCTCTAATCAGCAGGCGGGCGGGGTCGACCTCAGTTCCTTCGACACGCTGATGCAGGCCAACATTGTGGTCTCCGGCAAGCCAGAGGAAAGCGAGCTTTACAAGGTGATCTCAGGCCCGCGGCCCAGTATGCCGAAGAACAGATCCAAGCTCACGGAGGCGGATCAGAAGCTGATCTCCGAGTGGATCAAGGACGGCGCCAAGGGTTCCTAGGCGGACAGCTTCAGAGGTTGGGCGGATGAGAAGGACACAGCCAGTTTGGAGGTGTCCTTTGCTGCGTCTGACTTAGGCTCCGCCATCATGTAAGGCTTTCTTAGGCGTGCCGAGCGCGAAACTGCCTCGTCTTGTCGCACGAAACCCGCGAACTCAAGCTCCTTCTTCAAGAAGTCTTGGGTGATCCGTGACAAGACGCCGAAGACCTCGTTGGCCTCGTGGCCGTCCCTCGCCTGGTTGACAACCACTTTGACCACCGCGTCGGGCTTCTGCCTGAACAGGGTCTTGATCGTGGCGTAGGAGTCCGTGATCGAGGCCGGCTCGGGCGTTGTGACGACGAGCACCTCGTCAGCGTTCTTAAGGAAGGCCAGGACTTTGTTCTCGAGTCCGGCTGATGTGTCGAAGATCAAGATGTCGGTCGTCGCGGCCAGCTCCTGCACCTGTTCGAACATCACGCCGAGCCGCTTTGGTCCAGATCGCATGAGCATCGGGATGCCGGATCCTCCGGCGATGACACCAAGGCCCTCTGGCCCGCGCGCCACGATCTCGGACATCGAACTCTCGCCAGCGACGACGTGCTGGAGCGTCCGCTCTGCGCGGACACCAAGCAGCACCTCGACATTGGCGAGCGCGAGGTCGGCGTCAAACACGACCGTTCGCTCCCCGAGGCGTGTCAAGGCGATGCCGAGGTTTGTCGACAGGCTGGTCTTGCCTACGCCACCCTTGCCACTAGTCACTGCTATCGTTTTCATCAGGCCACCTTGTCCATCACGACGCTATAGGCCGCCAGGAGGGCGAACCTGTCGTCTTGCGTATCAATCTTCACCTTGCGCTTCGGCCGCGGTTCCGCGTTGCCCACGCGCTTGTTCGTACGCTTCTTGTTCTCCAGCGTTGAGGCGTTGTCTCCAGCCCCAATCCGTTTCGTTGAAGGGCCGATCTTATATGCGCTCAGAATGCGGTCGAACAACTCGGACGGGGGTGCCAGGCTGAATTCCACGGGTCGGCCCGCCAGTCGGAACAGCGAGTCCGTCATCGGAACATCGAGCGGATCGGCGATGACGCAATAGAAGCGCTCGTCGGTGAGCTTGACGGGCAGTACGAGGCCGCTCAAGGCTGTGATGCTCGGAACAAGGTTGATCGCCTCTTGTTCCGGCTCCACGTGGGTCAGGTCTGCCAGCTTGTAACCGTACTGCTGAGCTAGGCATTCGGTGACTTGCTCTTCTGTGGCGTACCCGAGAGCGGTCAGAATCTCGCCGAACCTGAGGGTCGTCCCCATCTTGGTCTTCAGCGCTGTGTCGAGCTGAGCTTGATTGATCAAGCCTGCGTCAAGGAGCATGTCGCCAATGCGCTTGTACTGAACCATCGCACACCATAAAACGAGGCAAAGCCCCGTAATTATCTTGTCGGTAAGAATTGCCTGGCCCTGAAGTGCGTGAGAGGCCTGGAGTACGCTTTTTTCTCATGACCGAACCGTTGCGCCTGGCCCCTTATGTCGCGGGAGAGTTCGTCCCATCCGACGCCGAGGGCTTTATCCCCTCTGTGAACCCATCGAGGCCAGAGGAGACCCTGGCCCTGGTTCCGGGTGGGTCCAAGGCTGTCGTGGACACGGCGGTCGAGGCTGCCGCCACCGCGCAGCCAGCCTGGAGGAAACTCACGGGCCCCCAACGAGCCGACTTCCTTATGAAATGGGCGGACGCCATCCAAGCTCGGCACGAAGAACTCAGCATGGCGATCATGAAGGAAGTTGGCAAGCCGATCTCCGAGGCGAAGGGCGAAGTGGGGAGGTGCGTGGCCATACTCCGCTACAACGCGGGCGAGGCCGTCCGGTCCATAGGCGAAGTGATCCCGGCCCTTGCTCCGGGGGCGCTCCAGTTTTCAGTCCGCGAGCCGGTCGGCGTGGTTGGGCTGATCACGCCATGGAACTTCCCGCTGGCGATTCCCTTGTGGAAAGCAGCGCCTGCCCTCGCGATGGGCAACGCGGTCCTCCTCAAGCCCGCAGAGGCGTCCGGGCTCTGCGCCCACCTTCTAGCTGAAACAGCGCGGGACCTTCCTGCCGGCGTCTTCAACGTGGTTCAAGGGGCTGGCACATCGGCCGGCACGGCCCTCTGTGAGCACCCAGGAATCGCTGCCGTCAGTTTCACTGGCTCGGTCGGCGTCGGGACAAGGGTAGCGGTGGCCTGCGCAGCAAGGAACGCGAAGTTTCAGACCGAGATGGGTGGGAAGAACGCTGCCGTCGTGCTCAAGGATGCCGACTTGGAGCGGGCGGCCAACCTGGTGGCAGGCGGCGCGATCCGATTCGCGGGTCAAAAGTGCACCGCGACGAGCAGAGTCATTGTGGAGAAGGTTGTTTGGAACGACTTTCAGACGGCCCTAGTAAAGGCGACGGAGGCGCTCAAGATCGGACCCGTCGAGCAAGCTGACACTGCTTCGGGCCCTGTGGTCTCCGAGGCGTCACAGGCCCGGCTCGGGAGCACCTTGTCAAGTGCGGCCGAGAATGTGGTCTACCGCTCGACAGCTTCGGGAGAAGGGTTCTATGTCCCTCCGACTATCCTCGGCCCCGTCGACCCCGAGTCTGACCTTGCCCAAGAGGAACTCTTCGGTCCGGTTCTCGCGATGCTGGAAGCCGACGATCTCGATCACGCCCTGCAACTTGCAAACCAGACTCGGTTCGGGCTCTCGACTGCCATCTACACGCGGGACATCGCCTCAGCCCTACGTTATGCCCATGAGGTCGAGGCAGGGCTCGTACGCATCAATGGGGACACGACAGGAGTTGATCCCCACGCTCCATTTGGTGGCATGAAGGCGTCCAGTTCAGGCTCCAGAGAGCAAGGCTCCGTCGCGAAGGACTTCTTCACGGACTGGAAGACGGCGCAGATCAACCCCTAAAGCGGCGGCCTCGTTTCAATGCCCTTTCTGATGACAGACAGGGCTTCGTCCCGCTCTGCGCCAGCAAGAGGCAACCGTGGCGCGCGCACGGCCTCTGAGCCCATACCTACCTCCTGTTGAGCGAGTTTGATGAGTTGAACGAACTTAGGGACGACGTCGAGCCTGAGCAACGGCAGGAACCACCGGTAGAGATCGAAAGCCAAGCCCCATTCCTTGCGACGGCACAGCTCGTAGAGTTCGACGGACTCCCTCGGGAAGGCGTTGACGAGGCCGGCGACCCAGCCTTCCGCCCCAACCGCCATTCCCTCCAGGATGAGGTCGTCGACTCCCACACATATGTGCAGCCGGTCGCCTAGCACGGCCCGTAAAGCGCTGATTCGGCGCACGTCCCCGCTGGACTCTTTGATGGCATGAAGGTTCGCGTGGGAGCTTGCAAGTTCGGCCGTTTGCTCAGCGGAGACGTCGGTACCGTACGCGACGGGATTGTTGTAGAGCATGCACGACAAGCCCGTGGCGCCGATGACCTGCTCGAAATGGTGCTTTGTCTCGTCCCATGTGCCGCGATAGACGTAGGGGGGCAAGACCATGAGCCCCAGACATCCCACCGACTCTGCGTCCTTCGCAAGTGCTTGCGCCTCGCTTGTGGACAGGGCCGAGACCCCGGCGACCACGGGGGTCTTCGCTCCAGCGGCTCCCACACAGGTCCGGAGGACTTCTCTCTTCTCCTCATTTCCCAGCGTCGCACCTTCGCCGAGCGACCCCAACGCGACGATGGCCTTGCATCCGTTGTCGGCTAGCCAAGCAACGTGTTTGGCCAAGAAGGCATGGTCAACCTGTCCGTCACTCCCGAAAGGCGTCGTTACAGCCGGGAGGACGCCCTTCCACCCCAGTTCCATGGGTGGGGTTCTACCCTTTTGCCGCTCGCAGGTGGGCCAGTCTTTCGGGACGATATCGCAGATCGTCGATCGGTGGCTGATGCCCTTCCATTTGGTCGGCAACGAGGCGGGCAGCTGCCCAAACGGTGGCGAGCCCCCGGGAACCGAGCCCACAGGCTAGCCAGACCCCATTCTGGCTCGGGCTCGGCCCGATGATCGGTATCCCGTCTGGCGATGTACTGGACACGACGCAACCGTCGGCGGTGGCATCGGCAGGGTCAAGGCTCCTCACCAGTTTCCTTAAGGCGGCCAGGTTGGTGTCACGGTCAGGGCAGGAGGAAGCGCAAACAAACCCGTCCTGACGCGGGCGGACAGTCAGCCCATGACTGCGCACCATGCGCCGAAACCGGGTCGCTCCCAAAACGGGGAATACGGTCAATCGCTCCTCGGTCAAAGTGAGCCCAGGGGTCAGAGAAGCTGATCCAGCTCCGGCTGCGTTGACGACAGCGCCACAGTCCAATCGCTTGCCTCCGGCAAGCTGGACAAAGCCGTTTCCGAGGACAACCGCCCGGGAGGCAGGCCCGAAAGACCGGCCGGGAAGATCTGTCAGGAGTTGGTGAAGGAGCGCCGTCGGGCGGACGGCAAGGTCGTCAGGCAGGAAGACCCCTCCATACAGGCTGTCGGAAAGTGCGGGCTCGACCTTCTGTAGCAGCATCCCGGGAACGATCTCGCAAGCCACCCTCCGGTCGCGCAAGGCTTCTGCCTTATGCTGGAGCAGCATCCAGTCGGCGGAGCTATCAGCCAGCCAGAGGCTGCCACTGCTGCGGACGGTGCTCGACCAGTTCTCGCGGGCGAGCCAGTCATGCCAGAGTGCGACGCCGAGTTGCTGCAGGTCAAGGTCGGCCCCGTTCTGATCATCCAAGCCGGCGATGCCTAGGGACGAGCCGGTCTCACCAAGCCCGGGTTCAAACTGGTCGACGATGACGACCCGGTAACCCCTTCGTTGGAGTTCTGCCCCACACGCCGCACCCACGATGCCAGCACCGACAATGACGACGTCTGGTGATCGGTTCATAGCAGGATTCCGTCGCGCAGGGGATCCAGTCCATCGTCAATGATGGTCGTCTCGGCGGTGACGAAAGCGGTGCCTTCGATGACCGGGACGAGGATTCCGTCGCGCACGACGATATGTCCTGCAAAAAGACTGCCAATGATGCTTTCTTGACGCCATGTCTGGCCCTCTGCCAGTCGCCCATCTTCGTACAGGCAGGCCAACTTGGCACTTGTGCCTGTCCCACAAGGGGAGCGGTCGAACTGCTTGCCAGGGCAGAGGACGAAGTTCTTTGAGTCAGCATCCTCGCGGGTAGGCGGGCCGAAGAGTTCGACGTGATCGATCGCGGCTCCGTCCTCGCCCGTGATGCCTTGCGAGCCCAAAGAATCCATGACCGCGGACGTAAAGTCCAGCAGCGCCCTCGTGTTGCCTTGATCAATGACTTGCCCGTGATCGCTTGACAGGAAGAACCAGTTCCCGCCATAGGCGACATCGCCTGTGATTGGACCATGTGCGGGAATGTCCACTGCGACGTTTCGAGCGGTCCTCCGCGCGGGCACGTTCTCGATGCGCACACGGTTTGAGTCCAGAAGCTCTGTCGAGACAACTCCACTAACCGTGTTGAACCTGTGGACGCCGGGCTCGATACGCCCCAACCATGCCAGCGTGGCGACGACACCAATCGTTCCGTGACCACACATTCCCAGATAGCCGCTGTTGTTGAAGAAGACAAGGTCTCCCGTGCAGTCGGCTTGGCTCGGTGGGAACAAAGCCGCACCGATCGCGATCTCACTGCCCCTCGGTTCGAGGCAGAGTGTCCGGCGCAGCCCGTCGAAGCTGTCGCGGAGGGCCGCGAGGCGCTCGTGGACGCTTCCGGGCAATTCAGGGAGCCCATCAACGATCAACCGTGTCGGTTCGCCCTCGGTGTGGCTGTCAATGGTGCGCAGTCCCATGA
Source organism: Armatimonadota bacterium (assembly GCA_018268375.1). Lineage (GTDB taxonomy): Bacteria > Armatimonadota > Fimbriimonadia > Fimbriimonadales > Fimbriimonadaceae > JAEURO01. The sequence continues at coordinate 163,825 of JAFDWS010000005.1, forward strand.
TTCAAAGGTACTTCTTGATGCTTTGCCAGAACACGGGTACCGGCACCTTCAACCCCCTCGCAATGTAAACGGGAGATCCATTCTGCTCGGGAACGGCGTTCGGCGCGTCGACTTGGCCCACGCGCTCAAACGACTCGAACATGTCTTTCGTCTCTTGGGGCCACTCGTGGACGAACACGGCGACCTTGCCGTCCCAGTCTTGCGGCCCCCACAACCAATAGCTGTTGTGGCCACACAGGACTCGGTTGACCTTCCAATGCTCGAGCGCGGCCGCCTCGCCGTAGTTGTAAGTCACGACGGCACATTGGGCTTGGTCTTCATTCGAGAGCTTGCCCTTGGCCGCTACGACAGCCGCGACGAGTTCCGGCCAGCCGAACATGTCCGACCAACCTTGCATGGGGCTCTTCGGCCCCTTTTCCTCGAGCGGCGGCTTGATCGGAATCGTTTCAATGAACTTAGTCATGAGCTCGGGAGAGAGCCATGGGAGGCCGAGCGCGAAATAGAACGGGGCGGAGAGGCCGTAGACGACGAAGACCCATGTTGGGCGCAGTTGTTTCTTCTCGAAGTACTTTTGAACTGCCACTGCCCCCAGGGCGAGCACGGCCGGATAGGCAGGTGCCAGGTAGTTGACACGGCTCCGGCCGTTGATCAACAGAATGGCGACGACCGTCAAGAAGGAAATGACAAGCGGTGCCCACTTCCTTTGGTCTGCCCGGAGCCCGAAGACGGCTCCTGCCACGACCAGAGGAACGCTCACGATGTTGATGACCACCGCCTGCTGCATGAAGAAGTCCCATGGCCAGATCGGTACCATTTTCAAGTTGCGTGCGTTGGTCGCGAACTCGGTCGTCGGCCAACCCGTCTGGGTCTGCCAGAGCAGGTTGGGTGCGGCCAAGAGCCCAAGCACGGCAAGAGCGAGCCACGGGCCAGGCTTCAGGAACATTCGACGGTACGGGGTCAAAGCGAGACCGAAAACCAGCCCATTGACCAGCCAGAGGACGCTCACCTTATTGAGGAAAGCCAGCCCAATGACCAGTCCGAGCAGCGCCCAAAGCTTGAGCGAGTCCTTCTCAAGAATGAACGTGAAGATGTACACGGCGAGCGCCCACAGGGTGATGTCCAGGGCGTTGATCGTGTTGAAGCTGTAAATGACGAGGTAGACGCCGGCGAGCAGAGTGGACACGCCGGCGAGCCAGACCCCCCAGCCGGTCGCGCCGAACCGCCGGGAGAGGGCGATGACGAGCCAGGTAGTGGCGGCCGAGCAAAGGACGACGGGAGCCCGGACGCCAATGAGCCCCTCGCCGAGCACGCGAGTAAAGACCTTCAGGATGGCTACGCCGAGGGGCGGATGGTCGACATACCCCCACGCCAAGTGCCTGGTGCAGGCGAGGTAGTAAAGCTCGTCGCGAAAGTAGCCGTAATTCTGGATACAGAGCAGATGGAGAAGGGCACAGGCGGCAGGCAAGACCCATTCAGCCAGCTTTGCCGACCTGCCCTCACTTGCCGCTCGTTCCATGAGTGGATGCCCGATAGTGCCCTAAAGGCGACCCCATCAAGGGGGACGTTAGGACAGTTTGACGAACCTGAGAGAATTCTGACCGTAGTATCCTAGCAGCGAACCTCGTTCGGACGCGAACGTGCATCAGGAAGGGCCGACCCTGACAGAGAAAACCCTCGACACCAGAGAAGAGCCTCCGCACCGTCCGCACTCAATGGGCGAGTTCTTGTCGTACCTCAAGAACTTCCTACGGCCCGGCTATCACGTGAAAAAGATCCAGGAGGACTTCCGCGCGTCCATGCACGCCCTGAAGAACCGCGACCTTGAGGTCTTAAAGTGCAACGAGAAAAGCCTTGCCAAGGCCATCCGAGGGCGACTGCTCGCGACTTACTTCCTCGTCGGCCCGTTTGGCATCCTCGGCCCGATCGTCGGCACTTACTTCCAGTACTGGATCGCGACCCACCTGCCGTTTGCGTCCTTGCTGACGTTCGCGGTCACGATCATCGTGGGCAACATCTTCAGCACGCTGGGCTTCCAAATCATTTGGGCCTGGACCGCACGCAGCCTCTACCGCTCGCCAGATCCACCCTACTACCACTGGGTTACGTTCTGGTCCGACATCTTGCCGCTGCAACTCAAGGGCCTGAAGCGCTGGCTCGGTGCGAACAGCATTTTGATGCCGATGAGCGTTGTCGCCTTGTCACTGATCGACAAGTTCCTGCCCGCTATCGGCCACGCGGTGCCGATCGGCGTTCTGACGCCGGCAATGGAACTGATCTTCGTCCACACAGCCCTGATCAGGCTCATGGGGGACGTGTTCGAGAACGAGTCGCAACGGATCGCTCAGCACCACGCCTTACCGACGGCGGCTTAGCTCTTCCATCTTGTCAACGATCATTTTCGCTGCCATCGGCTTAGCGTGGGCAAGAGCACGTTCGGACATTGCCTCCAACTCGGAAGGATGATCGATGAGGTGGGCGAGGGTCTTGAGCAACTCTTTGGGAGTCTTGCACCGCCTCCCAATGCCAGACTCGGCGAGGAACTCGGCGTTCTTCTCTTCCTGGCCCGGAATGAGGAAGGGATCGAACACCACGAAAGGCAGTCCGACCGCCATGGCCTCGAACGTCGTGATGCCCCCTGGCTTGGCCACGATGGCGTCGGCAGCGTGCATGGTAAGGGCCATTTCGTCAGGAGTCACCTGGCCCTTGACGCTGAATTTGACGCGACCGGCCTCCTTCGCTGCCCGCAGGGCCGCGTTCTTTGCCGGTTCGCTTCGACCACAAACAACGACGACCTGGCTCTCAGGCAGGCCGTGGAGGGCGCGGACAACTGACTCGATCGGCCCACCGCCGATCCCGCCGCTCGTAACGAGGATCGTTGGAAGCTTTTCGTCAAGACCAAGCTTCTTCCTTGCTTCGAACTTCGAGGCCGAGGTGCAGAATTGACTTGCCACTGGGATGCCCGTCACCGACGTCCGTCCGGACGACCTCGGCAAGCGTTCGGTGAGGATCTCTTTCGACCACTCTCCGGGCACGAAAAACCAGTCGGGGTCGCCTCGTAGCCACATGAGCTGGGGATAGAGGTCGGTGACAACGACGCCCAATTTGAACCTGTGACGCCGCCTCCACCTGGCCAGGGCGGGCTGGGGGAGCGAGTGGGTGCAGAGTGCCCAATCGGGCCGTTCGGATATGAAATAACGCCTCATCCGGGCAACGAACGTGACGTCTAGGCGGCTCTGAACCCAGTAGTTGAAGAGCTTGCGGTCTGAGGTTTGGTAGAGGTGGCCCCATACCTTGGGCGCCCGCTTGACCAACGTCTCGTATCCGCCACGGTACCACGCTCGAAACCCTCGTCCGGTGTGGTCGAGGACGTCGACCGTCCTCGCCACGTGACCCCGCGCGGTCAGCTCTTGCTCGACGGCATATGCGGCGCTCATGTGGCCGTTGCCGGTCGAGGCTGATAGGATGAGGACCTTCACTCAGCCCTCTTAAGCAGCCGCTTCAGCAGGGGCCACGCCCGTGTCCTGTGGTACCGCTGAAGCAGGGCCAGCATCAGGTCGCCCCAGATGATGAAGGTCGACCACAAGGCGATTCCAAGGGGGGCATGGATCCACGAGAGAACGACGAGTGGGAGCACGGACACCGCGCTGAGCCAGTGCACGGCTTCCGACACGCGCGTCGACTGCTCGAACGCGATGGTGGCCGTCCGATTGGGTTTGGCGATGTACTCGAACTGCTTACCGCTGAATCCATAGGAGATCGTGCTCATCACCCATTTCACGAACCGGCGGAAGTACTCGAGCCCAATCCAGCGATAGAACGCCTCCGTTTCAAACGGGAGGACGGTGAAGAACCCTTTGGGCGATCGGAGCTTAGGAACGGCTTCCTCGAGGGGTGCGGGGCGGGCTCGCGGGGAGAGATCGCGACAAAGCGCCTGCTTGTACAGATCGATCAGGACGATGAGGGCGTGGAAGAAGATCAGACCGACGGCGACGCAAAGGCCAGGAAGAGACCGAATCCAGGCGAAGGCGATGAGGTGGGGGAGGTAGCAGGCGGCTCGGGCGACATTCGCCTTCGCGAAGTAGTGAGAGCCCTCGGCCACCTCGGCCAGCTCCTTTTGCGACAGGGGAACTTCGGTTGCCGCGCTCGCAGGAAGGACCGTTTCACGCACGATCCGCGCCATCGGCACGTAAAGCGCCCTCAGACCCAGTGCTTCGAACTGGTCGGCCCGCATCCTTGAGCTCCGTGTTCAAGTGCCATCAGGATCGAGGCCGGATGGCCGCCGGCCCCGCCTTCCAAGGCCGAGAGCCGAGGTCGGATCTCCTCCCACCGGAGGAGTTCGAGGCGCCCGTCCAGGTGTTCGACGACGACTGTGCCGTGCTCCACCCAGTCCCCCGTGTTGACATAGAGGCCCTCCCCAACTGTGTCCGTGATCTGTGGCTTGTGAATGTGGCCGCAAACCACCCCGTCGAAACCATGGAAACGTGCGTCCTCCAGTAGGTTTTCGGCAAAGTCCGTTCGGCGGCCAATGAACCTCTTCAAACGCTTCTTGAAGACCGAACTGAATTCGATGCTCTTCTTGCCTCGGCTGGTCCGTCGTGCGTTCCACTTGTTGTTGAAGACGGTCAAACCCTCGTACGCCCAGGCTGCCAGCCAGGCGACCGGTACAAACCGCACGGAGTTGTCGAAAAGGTCGCCATGGATCACGTTGAGACGCTTCCCGTCCGCTGTCACGTGCTCAAAACTGTGACCAAGGGCAATGTTCCCGAACTCCGAGCCGTTGAGCCGCCGGAGAAACGCGTCGTGGTTGCCAGGGGTGTAAAAGACTTTGACCCCCTCACGGGTCTTTGCCAGGATTGACTGGAGCGCCTCGGTGTGCGCCTGCCTCCATTTCCCTTCCTTCATCACGACCCACAAGTCAACGATGTCGCCGACGAGATAAAGATACTGGCATTGGACACCGTTCAAGAATTGGGTGAACTCCTCGACCATACAGCCCGCGGAGCCCAGGTGAACATCTGAGACGAAGACTGAGCGGAAGCGGAGGCTGGGGGGAGTCTGGTCCGGCATAGATCGAGACCGAGGCCATGAATCTACCCGATCAGGTCGAACCTGGCGAAAACACCAGAGCCGACGGCCCTGTGGCCCGCGGCTCGACAGGTCGGGCTATCATGAGGATTGACCTGGTTCATGGAGAGACTACGATGAGAGTTCTTGGAGCGTTCGCCCTTGTGGCCCTTTCGGCCGTTACGTTCGCGGGCCAGCCCGTCGAACGATTCCGCGGGGCCGACCATTTTTCCTTTTGTCAGGGCTCGACCGAGGCGCGTTACGGCAATTCCGACGGCCTTGTCCGGGTTCAAATGGAGGTCTTCATCCTAGGCCACCAAGAATTCACCGGAGCCAGCGCCTCAGCGGAGCAGTCGTACACCAAGACTGCAGGTTCTCTGGACTTCTCCATCAAGCTGAGCGACCTCGACCCGTCATTGCCTCCCGACACCATCGCTTTGATCGGCTCCGATCTCGGGAACGACCAGATGAAGCACACGACGGACGAGGTGCTACCAGGGCCGTACCACATTCAGGGCAATTACAACGGCGTCGACGTCGACCTCACCCTCACCAACGTCCACGTGACGGGCAGCATGTTCTCACAGGGCTCGAACAACACGACTTTGCCGGTGGTCAACCCAGTCTTGGGTCAGTTCTGTGACGTTCAGTTCGACGACGTGAACGGCGGCAGCGCGAACACATTCACAGCGATCCCGGCCCAGGTCTCGGGGTGGGTCATCAGTTCGCTCTTCACGGTCCGGTCAATGCGTGTCGACGTGACGGGGATTCAGCAGGCGGCCCAGGTGCCGGCCAGGCTCGTCGCGCCGAATGGTCTTGCCGTGAACTTGGGGCGTCTGAACTCCGGTTCGATCGCGAGTTTGGCCGCGATCGATGGCGATGCTCTCAGCGTCTGCAAGTTCATCGTCCCCAACCAATCTGTCGCACCGGTCAATGTTGAAGTGTCCGGTAACGCGCCGCCGGCCTCGACGTCGCTGGCTCTCGTGACCTACGGCCATATGACCGTGAGCGGAACCTTCCAGCAAACGTTGGACATGTACGATTTCGCCGGCGCCAGTTACGCGACGGGACAGACGCGGACCGATTCGATCGGAACCGCGGACTCCCTTGTGAGGCTCGATGCGACCGGCAACATTTCCCGGTTCTTTGGACCGTCGAATCAGGTGAAGGCTCGTTATCGGGTCAAGCAGGTCGGTCCGGCCGCGTCAAACTCGTGGTGTGTCAACCACGACATGGTGGCTTGGGCGGTGACCCCTTAGTCGCCGCACTCGTTCTTTAAGCACTCACGGACACGCGCGAGCAAGTCCGGCGGTAATTCGATATGCCCAAGCTTTTCCTTGACGCAGTTGAGGAAGGACTCCTCGAAATTGAACTCGTCAGCGCACTCGGTGCACTTGTGGAGATGAGTCTTGACAGCCGCCATCTCCTCTTCTGTGAGCTCCCGGTCCATAAAGTCGTCGAGGCGGCGGAAGGCCTCGCGGCAGTCAAAACCTTGGCAGTCAGGCATGAGAGCCCCCTTTCTCCGTGACGATTCCGTTGGCGACAGCGACGTCCCACAGCGCCTTCTGCAAGAGCTTCCGGCCCCGGTGGAGCCGCGAGCGGACGGTGCCGACCGGGATTTCGAGAACCTCGGCAATCTGCTCGTAACTGAAGTCGTTCAGGAAGTAGAGCACCGCGGTCGTCCGATATTCCTCGGGAAGAGTCTCCATAGCTTGCTGCACTTGGTCGAGTTGAAGCCCGTCTAAAACAAGCCTCGCTGGGTCATCTGGGTTCCCGTGCATCCCGGACTCCCTGGACTTTTGGAACAAGTACACATCGCTCACGTCCTCGATGGCGACCGACTCGGGACGTTTCCTTGCGCGCGTCTTCAAGTAGCGGTTGGTCAGGATGCGCATGAACCAGGCCTTGAAGTTCGAGCCACCCTGGAACGTATGGAAGGACTTGAACGCAAGGACACTTGCGTCTTGGACGAGATCCATGGCGTCTTCTTTGCTCCGCGTGTAGTTCATGGCGACCCGGTAGGCCAACCCGAGGACTGGCTCGAGCAGTTTCATGAACTCCTCCTGGCTGGTGGTCGCGACGCTCATCGGTCGGGGAAAAGCCCGTATTGGATCAGAGCTTGATTCTTGAACGAAGTCTGTGGGTCTTGGCTTTGGTACTCGATGGTGCCTCGCCTGTCTTTCTTCGAATACGGCCCGCAATCGTCCGAGTGGACGAACAGGAGCCCCAGGGCCGAACGCCAGTGCTTGAGGGCTTGGATGTAAATGTCTCGGATGCGCGAATCGCGGTTGGCTTCGTCGAACAAGGAATTGAGGGCGACGTCGCCCTCGCCTTCTCCCGTCGCGACGAGGTCCTGGCCACCGGCGTAAGCCACGAGCCGCAGGCGGTTTTGCTTGGCGATCGAGGCATACGAGAAGACCATGTCCCTGAAGGGGCCGTCGACTTCACCCTTCAGTTGCGAGAACACCTCGTCCAATCCGCCCGATTTCAGTTTTTCGGTGTTCGCAGGGGCACCAATCGAGCTCCCGAACTGACAGGAGACGCCCATGAGGTCAGCCTTGCGGAAGGCGAAGTTCCAGCCAACGATCTCGTTCGCCGCCTTCGGATCGTCGCGCGGGACGCTTAGGACTCGGTAGAAGCGAGCCGTGCTGCCGAAGACCTTCTCGAAACTCGTGAACACCTCGGTGCTTCGTTGCGAATAGTAGTGGAGGCCAGCAATCCGGTCATCGTCGGACAGCTTCGCGGCCTTTCCCTGCTTAGCGCACCAGGCCGCTTGGTTGTGCGAACCGTTCCAGGGCTCGTTGGAGTACTCGACGACGAACTTGAGGTCGCTTCTTAGCCGGCTTTTGATCAGGTTGGCCATGTTGAGGACGTACTCGTCATCGGCCATGTGGGGGACGCAAAACCAGGCCATCGCCGCCTTTTCGTTCGCGAGGTCGATCATGGCCTCGAGAGGCATTCCCTTGCTGCCGCGATAGCTCACCTGCGAGGTTGTAGGCCGTTCCGACCACTTGGCCAGCGGGCTGTTGTCCGTTCTGCCCCATTCCGCAAACCGAAGCACTCGGTACAGCGACATCCGCTGCGAGAAAACCGGGTGGAACACTGAGTCCGACTCGGCTTGGCCCGGTAGCAGCAGGCGGACGTTGCGTGGCGGCTGGCTGGGATCGACTTTGCGAAGGGTCAGCGACAGCGGGCCAGCGGTACTTGTTTTGAGTTCCGCCTTCCCGTCACCGAGCGCGGTGAGTTCAGTTCCATCGCCGGATCCAAACTCTGCCTTGCCTTCCCAGATCAAGGTGTAGGTACCTACCGGCGCGTGGCCGGCTTCAAACATGGTCGCCTCGGCGAACTGGCCCGGTTTAAGACTTTTGACGTTGCCGTCGGCGTCAACGTCAAGTGGCTGCAAGGCGGCTCCAGATTCCTGTCGGGCCTGCCACCCGCTAGAGAACTTCATCGCGTCGACGAACGGCCATTGGGTGCTTGTTGCGGAGAGCGGAGCGAGGTTTGTGCCAAGGGCGGGCAGGTCTTCTTGGACAGCCCCAGTCGTGGCGAGCAGCAATGCGGCAAGCACAAACATCGCGGAGGTGATGTTACCGGGCGGTCAAGCGGAACCGGGGCTAACGGGCGACGTTGGCTTTGAACCACTCGTAGGCGTCGGCGATGCCTTCGGCGAGAGTGCTCTGAGCCGTCCACCCGAGTGAACGCAACAGTGAGACGTCGTTAGTCTTCTCCGGAAAGCCGTCCGGCATGGACGTGTCCCAGGAGATCCGCCCTTTGTGGCCCACGATGGCCTGGACCGTCTCGGCGAGTTCCTTGATCGAAACGCTCGTGCCCGTGCCGATGTTGACCATGGCCGGCGGCGAGTCCAGTTTCAGCAGGTGCACGCAGGCGTCGGCAACCTCGTCACTGTGCAGAAACTCCCGCCTCGGCGCCCCCGTTCCCCAGCAGACCACGTCGGTGTCGGGCAAGTTCTCATGGAACCTGCGGATCATGGCCGCCATGACGTGCGAGCCCTCGGGGTCGAAGTTGTCCCCCGGGCCATAGACATTGGGCGGCATCACGGTGAAGTAGTTGCGACCGTGCTCTTTTGCCAAGGACTGGCAAAGGAAGAGCCCGGCGATCTTTGCTACAGCGTAAGGCGCGTTTGTTGGCTCCGGCGGGCCAGTGAGGAGCGCGGACTCCGGAATGGGCTGCGGTGTTTCGCGGGGGTAAATGCAGGATGAGCCCATGAACAGGAGGTTCGGCACACCTGCCTCGTGGGCGCCCCAGATCAAGTTTTGTTGGATCCCCAGGTTCACGCCAATGAATTCAGCGGGCCTCGTGCTATTGGCTTTGATGCCTCCCACAAGGGCCGCCGCGACCACGACGAGGTCCGGCTGCTCTTCGAGAAGGAACGAACGGGTAGCGGTTTGGTCCAGCAAGTCGAGCTGGTCGCGCGTCCGGGCCACGGTCTCGACCCCGTCGCGCTGCAACCTTCGTAAGATCGCCGAGCCCACCAGCCCCCGGTGGCCAGCGACAAAGACCTTAGCGCCCTTCTTCAACGCTGGCATACGTCTTATAACCTTCTCGGCGGGTCAACGCTTCCTTCTCCGCGTCTTCCAGGTCTTCCGCCACCATTTCGCTGACCATGTCTTCGAACGTCACCTTGGGTTCCCAGCCGAGCTTCGATTTCGCTTTGGACGGGTCTCCGAGCAGCGTTTCGACCTCGGTCGGCCGGTAGTAGACGGGGTCGACATGGACGATCGCGTCGCCCGTCTTCTTGTCGACTCCGACCTCCTTTTCGCCCGATCCTTGCCACTCCAACTCCACGCCCGTTTGGCCGAACGCAAGCTCGCAGAGGCGGCGGATGGAGTACTGCTTTCCGGTGGCGAGGACGTAGTCGTCCGGCTCATCTTGTTGAAGCATGAGCCACATGCCTTCGACATAGTCTCTGGCGTGCCCCCAGTCTCGCAGGGCACTCAGGTTGCCAAGGTAGAGCCCCTTCTGCAGGCCGACCTTGATGCGGGCCGCAGCCCGGGTGACCTTTCGGGTCACAAAGGTCTCGCCCCGCAAGGGCGACTCGTGGTTGAAAAGGATGCCGTTACAGGCGTAGATGCCGTAGGCTTCACGATAGTTGACTGTGATCCAGTAGGCGTAGAGCTTGGCCACGGCGTAAGGCGAGCGCGGATAGAAAGGCGTCGTCTCCTTCTGAGGAATCTCCTGAACCTGGCCGTAAAGCTCTGAAGTGGAAGCTTGGTAGAAGCGGACCTTCTTCTCCATCCCGAGGATGCGTATCGCTTCAAGGATGCGAAGCGTTCCGACCGCGTCGGTCTCGGCCGTGTATTCGGGCGAGTCGAAGCTGACTTTAACGTGGCTCTGGGCCCCAAGATTGTAAATCTCGTCCGGCTGGGTTTGTTGAACGATCCTGATCAGCGAGCTAGTGTCCGTCAAGTCCCCATAGTGGAGGTGGAACGGGAGGCCCGCTTCGTGGGCGTCGTGAAAGAGGTGGTCGATGCGCTGAGTGTTGAACAGCGAGCTCCTCCTCTTGATGCCATGGACCTCGTAGCCTTTCGCCAACAGCAGTTCGGCAAGATATGCGCCGTCCTGTCCAGTGATTCCGGTGACAAGTGCCCGCTTCATGACGTTCTAGGAGATTATCGGCCCGAACGGATTGGTAGCTAGGGACCAAGAGATAGGGCCCGCACTCGGCAGGCCCTATCCAATCGGATGCGTGAGCGGGAGGAGCGCTCAGCGTCGTCGTCGACGGGCAAAGGCGGCGAGGCCCGCTCCCAATGCAACAAGAGTGGCTGGCTCAGGCACGACCGTCGCGGTGAACTGCATGTCGTCGATGCCAAGGCCGTGGTCGCTGCCCGCATCGTTGATGTCCGTCCAACGGATCCAAAGGTCGCTTCCCAGGTTCCAGTTGCTACTGAGTACTGTCGGGAGCAGGGCAGTGTTGATGGGTACACGGCCAGCCACGTTCCCGTCCACTGCGGCGGCGGTCGAACCAGTGACCGGACTGTTGAAGTCAAGGTTGGTGACTGCCGTCCAAGTCGCGGCCCCGTCGTTGATGGCGGTCGCGTTCAGGCTGTACTCGAACGTCAGCTTCTGGACGGCGGTGTTGCCGCCGTTGCGCCACTGTTCACCGTTGTAGCTGAGAGTGAAGTCGGTCACTGCGCCGGCCGAGTTGTTCTGAATTCGGGCACCGTAAACGATGGTCTGAGGCGTGCCGGACGAGATCGACCCTAACGCCCGCTCCGTACTGCCCGTGGAGCCAAAGGAGTATAAGGCTCCTGTTGTCCCCGAGCCGTTGTCCGCTCGATAAGTCGTGATGTTCCCGCTCACGTTGGCGGCGTACCAGCCATTGATGGTCGAGCCGTTTGCCCACGAATTGGCCGTGCCGGTGTTGGATAGGCTGTCGAAGTTCTCCTGAAGCAATGCGCCCGTGAAGTTGATGACTTGGGCCTGTGCGCCGGCTCCTACGGCGGCAAAGAGTGCGAGTATGAGGGTCCGTTTCATATTCCTCCGCTAAGGGCCCACAACGGGCCTCAGCAGAGGGGCATTGTGCCGACGCCTTGGATTTGTGACACGAACACAGAAGAAAGGGTCGTCGGGGATCGGCGCCCGCGGGCCGGCGAGGCCCATTGAGGCACGACTGGACAGGTATCATTCACCTTCGTCTCGGCACAGGTTGCCTGGACGCACAACCTAGCCACGGGCCAGGTGCGGAGGACGCGGCCCTTCCTCGAGAAGGGACGGGCGGGGGACAAGGAACGCTTCACAGCTTCACCCTGCGGGCCACCCGAGCAGACCAGCCCGGCAACGGTGGGAAGAAAACTATGGCCAAGACATGCCTGATCGTCAAACAGAAGAGAAAGCCCAAGTTCAAAGTGCGTGGCTACAACCGATGTAGCCAGTGCGGGCGCGACAGCGGGTACATCCGCTATTTCGGCATCTGCCGCGTGTGCTTCCGCGAGATGGCCCACAAGGGCCTGCTCCCCGGCGTCGTCAAGTCGAGTTGGTGAAGAAGACATGCATAGCGACCCCATCGCCGACCTGCTCGCGCGCATCAAGAACGGCCTCATGGCCCGGCTGATGCATGTCGATTGCCCGGTCAGCAAAATCAAAATCGAAGTGCTGAAGATCCTTCAGGCAGAAGGATTCATCTCGAGTTACGAAGTCATCACGGAAGGGAAGTTCCCGAGCGTTCGTGTCCACCTGAAGTACGACTCGAGGCGCAAGCCAGTCATCCACAACATCAAGCGGATCAGTAAGCCTGGACTCCGGGTTTATAAGAACACCACCGAGCTGCGGCCGGTGAGGAGTGGCTTGACGACCCGCATCATGACGACCAGTCAAGGCGTCATGACCGACCGCGACGCCCGCCGCAAGAAGATCGGCGGAGAAGTCATCTGCGAGGTCTGGTAACCATGAGCCGAATTGGACTGAAACCTGTCGCCGTCCCCGGAAACGTCACAGTGACGATCGAGTCCGGCGACGTGACCGTTAAGGGCCCGAAGGGCGAATTGAAGACTAAGATCGCTTCCAGCCTCACAGTGAAGCAGGAAGATGGCACGTTGAGTATCGAGCGGCCTGACAATGACCGCTTGAACCGAAGCCAACACGGCCTTGCGCGGACCTTGATCAACAATATGGTCGAGGGCGTCACTAACGGGCACCTCAAGACTCTCGAGATCCACGGCGTCGGCTACCGCGCCGCACTGGAGGGCAGGACGCTCGTCCTCAGCCTTGGCTATTCCCACCAGATCAAGATGAACCCTCCCAGCGGGGTGGACTTCGAGATCAAGCAGGAGGACAAGAGCCGTATCACGACCATCGTCGTCAAAGGTATCGACAAGGCCCTGGTCGGCCAAGTCGCCGCCGACATTCGCAAGACCCGCAAGCCTGACCCTTATAAGGGCAAGGGCGTTCGCTACCAAGGCGAGGTGGTCAAGCTCCGACCCGGCAAGAGGGCAGGTAAGTAAACATGGCAGTCAAGACAAGAAGCGATTTGCGCGTCGTCCGCCACGAGCGGTTGCGCAAGAAGATCACAGGCACTGCCGAGCGTCCGCGCCTGGCCGTGTTCAAGAGCAACAAGCACATTTCGGCGCAGATCATCGACGATGTGTCCGGTCACACACTGGCCGCCGCGAGCAGCCAAGAGAAGGATCTGAAGGGCACCGACAACGTGGATGGCGCCAAGAAGGTTGGCCAGGCCCTTGGAGACCGCGCCAAAAAGGCGGGGATCACGACGGTCGTGTTCGACCGCGGCGGCTTCCGCTACCACGGTGTGGTCGCGGGCTTGGCCGATGCGGTCCGTGAAGCTGGGGTGAAGTTCTAATGGCGAGAGGACCAAGGCTTACCGGTCGGCGGCAGCCGAGCGGCCAGGGCAGACCCGGCCAGGTGCCCGAAGGCCCGCAGCTCGACGTTCGCGTCATTCGCTCGAACAAGGTCTTCAAGACCCACAAGGGCGGTAAGACGGCTTCCTGGTCGATCCTCGTGGTCGTCGGAGACAACAAGGGTTCGCTCGGCGTCGGTCTCGGCAAAGCTCGAGGCATCCCCGATGCGATCAAGAAGGCCGAGGACGCGGCTCGGAAGAACATGTTCCGAGTGCCGATGATCGGCAGAACGATCCCGCACGAGGTCACGGCGCGGTACGGCGCGGCGACGGTCGTGTTGAAGCCTGCTTCTCCCGGTACGGGCGTCAAGGCGGGTTCGGCGGTCCGGCAGTGCCTTGAAGCGGCCGGAGTCCACGACGTCCTTGCCAAGTGTCTCGGCAGCCGCAACGGCACCAACGTCGCTTATGCGACGCTCAAGGCCTTCCGCGAGCTTTCTGCTCCGGAGGACACCGCTGGACAGCGAGGCGCCGACGTCAATTCGCTCGTGCCTTGGTTAGCCAAGGCGAGGAAGGAGGAGGAGTTCCATGCTTAAGATCACCCTGGTCAAAAGCACGATCAGCGAAACGCCGGCGAACCGAAAGACGGTGCACGCCCTCGGACTGCGCAAAACGCACCGAAGCGTGATCCAAGAGGACACGCCCGTGATCCGCGGCATGATCCACCATGTCAAGCATTTGCTGAAGGTCGAGGAGGCCGAAGGCGCGACGAAGGTGCGCAAGCGAAAGGGCAAGAAAGCCCAGGCTGCTGCTGGGGCGCCCAAGAAGGCGGCCGCTAAGGCCGCTGAACCGGCCAAGACCGAAGCCGTGAAGTCGGAGGAGCCCAAGGCGGAGAAGCCGAAGGCCGCTCCGAAGCCAGCTGCCGCCAAAAAGCCCGCGGCCAAGAAGAAGGAGTCCTAAATGAACATCCATGAACTGCGCCCGAGCAAGGGCAGCACGAAGAAGAAGCGCCGGGTCGCGCGCGGTATCGGTAGCGGAATGGGCAAGACCGCGACACGCGGTTCCAAGGGCCAGAAAGCTCGCCGGCAGGTCAGCCCCTGGTTCGAAGGAGGCCAGACGCCGATCCATCGGCGCCTTCCTGTCAAGAAGGGCTTCCGCAACATCAACCACAAGGAATACGCGATCGTCAACGTCCAATCGCTCGAGAAGCACTTCGAGAAGGGCGAGGACGTGACGCCCGAGGCGCTCATCGCCAAGGGCCTAATCCACGGAACCATGGACGGCTTAAAGGTCTTGGGCCATGGAGAGCTGACGAAGAAGCTCAAAGTCACGGCACACCTCTTCAGCAAGTCGGCAAGCGAGAAGATCGCTAAAGCCGGCGGAGAGTGCGTGACGCTCGAGCGCGCCGAAAAGGGCCAGCCTCAGAAGAAGGTGAAGGCCGAGACGAAGAAGACGACAAAGACGACAAAGAAGGACAAGAAGTAAGGAACAAGGTATGGCCGTGACAACCCTGGGTGGTGGCGGATATGGTGGTGGAGGCGATAAGGGCCTCAAGATGTCCCTAGCGGACACGCTGCGCCTTGCATGGGCCGATGAGGACCTGCAGGCCAGGATGAAGTTCATCCTGCTCATCTTCGCCATCTACGCACTCGGGGTCCACGTTCCGGTTCCGATTCCTGGCGTCGACCCTAACGAGGTCACCAGCAATCTTGTCAAGAACGACTTCTTCTCCCTGTTGAACACGTTCGGCGGAGGCGCCTTCCGGCGCTTGTCCATCTTCGCGCTTGGTCTCAGCCCGTACATCACGGCTTCGATCATTTTGCAAGTCCTGACCTTGGCCAATCCAGCCTGGAAGCAGGAGATGCAGGAAGGCGGCGAATATGCCCGCCGGCAACAGAACCGGCGCACGCGTTTCTTGACGCTTGCGCTCTGCGCCTTTCAGGGTGGAGGCTTGCTCCATCTGATGGGTACCTCAGTGCCTCAGATCGCAGTCCTCACGTGGTGGATGAAAGGTGCGATCATCCTTTTCTGGCTCACCGGCTCGATGCTCCTCCTCTGGATGGGCGAGCAGATCAGTGAGCGCGGCATTGGAAACGGAATCTCCTTGCTCATCTTCGCGGGCATCGTCATATCGTTGCCGAACATCGGCGACGTGTTGATCAAGTCCGTCGAGAACGGATCGATCGGTTGGTGGCAGTTCGCGGTGGTCATTCTCGCGTTCCTCGCCATCACGTACTTCATCGTGTATTTCACGATCGCCCAGAGGCGGATTCCGATCCAACACATGCGGCGCAATTACGGGACGAAGTCTGTCGGCGGCCAGACGAGCTACCTGCCGATCTCGGTGAACATGGCGGGCGTTATTCCCGTCATCTTCGCCATCGCGCTGGTCTACATGCCGGCCCAGTTCGCCCAGGCGTTCCCTGCCGGTAGCGGCCCGAACATGTTTCTCAATCAGGTCGCGATCTTCTTCTCGCCCAACTTCTTGCGATGGCAAGGATGGGTCGGCGTTGTCGTGTACACGGGCCTGATCTTCGTGTTCACTTACATGTGGAACGCGATGACCTACAACGTGGAGGACATCGCGAACAACCTGAAGAAGCACGGCAGCTACATTCCGGGCATCCGCCCCGGCAAGCAGACTAAGGACTTCTTGGACGGCGTCATCAGCCGGGTCACCTTTGTCGGTGCGCTCTTCTTGGCGGCGACCGCCTTGACCTCTTACCTGTTCCCGCTGATCGCCAACGTCCAGCAACTGAGGCTGATCGGCGGTACGTCGCTCCTGATCATGGTCAGTGTCGCACTCGAAACGATGCGTCAAATCGAGGCCAACTTGCTGATCAAGAAGTACGAGTGACGCCGGGAGAGGTCTAGGAGTCCGCGCATGCCTATCCGTATCATCCTCGTCGGCCCTCCGGGCGTCGGAAAGGGCACTCAGGCGGCCCTGCTTGAGGAGCGTCTTGGAGCCAAGCAGCTTTCGTCCGGCGTGATCTTCCGGAGCGAAATCGAAGCGGAGACTGATCTTGGCCAACTAGCCAAGAGCTATATCGATCGCGGTGAACTCGTTCCGAACGGCATCACGATCCAAATGATGGTCAAGCGGTTGCGGACGGACGATGTCCGCCAGCGAGGCTTCGTGCTGGACGGGTTTCCACGGACTGTTCGCCAAGCCGAGGCTTTGTCCGAGGAACTCGACAAAGAAGGGATTCCGCTTGATGCGGTCGTTTCGCTCGAAGTGGACGACGAGATCGTCGTCGAGCGCTTGAGCGGCCGGATCGGATGCACCAAGTGCGGCGAGATTTATCACGCCATCACCAAGCCGCCGAAGCGAGAAGGCATTTGCGACAAGTGCAACAGCCCGCTCTTCGTGCGGGAGGACGATAAGCCCGAGACGATCCGCGAACGGCTTCGCGTGTTCCATGAGAACACTCGCCCGGTGATCGATTACTACGCTGGGAAGGGCAAGCTCAGCCGCATTGACGCCAACCAAGCACCCGAGGCGGTTTATGCCTCAATCGCTACTGCATTGGGCGAGGCCTAGGCGACCGGCTCGGCGATGCTCCATTCGCTCTCGATGGAGCACCCTTGTCGCAGCGTCGCTGCCACCGAGCAATACTTCTCGTCGCTCAAGGCAATGGCGCGCTCGACGGCCCCGGGATCAAGGTTTTCTCCCTGCAAGTGGTGGCGGACAGTGACCTTTGTGAAGGGACGGGGCCACTCGCCCGCCGGGGGTCGTTCCCCATCGATCTCGATCTCATAGGCTGTGACCTTCTGACGCTTTTTCTCTAAGATCGAGAGGACATCCACAGCCGTGCAAGCACCGACGGCGCAAAGGAGCGCCTCCATCGGCGAGACTCCTCGGCTGGTGCCGCCCTGCTCGGGGCTGATGTCCATCGTCATGACTTCGCCCGTACTTCCCGTGCCCTCGAGGAGGCGACCGCCCTTCCACTCCACTTTTGTCCGCATCTCATTAGTTTAGAGTCCTGCGAGGCGGAAACCGGTTCAGGACTAAGGCTGAGCACTGGGCCTTGCGGGCAGGTCGGGACGGTGCAAACTGGACGTTCCTGAGGGAGCGAATGGGTGCTGGTGTGCCTCGCGGTCTTCAAAACCGTTGTGCCCCGTTAAGAGCGGGGCGGGTGGGTTCGATTCCTACACGCTCCCGCCAATTTCTCTTTTCAAGGCCCGAGCACCTTCCACGTCATTCTGCGGCCTTCACGATTTGCGCGGTCGGCTTAGACTTGTCTGACTCTTCCTTCTTCCAAACCTCGTCCCCCGTGCCGAAATGGGCGATTCTGTTGAGCTGGGTTACGTTCTGGGTGCGGACCATGGCGAGTTGCTTGCCTGGCTCGAAGTTCAAGAAGCGGCTCCAGGTGACCTCCTTGGGCACGCCATAAGCACCGCAATCGGGGCAATCCTTGGTCAGAACACCCATGGTCTCAAGCCACTTCGTGTCAAACGTCTGTTCCTTTCCGTCTTGTGCGAAGAAACTCGCGGCCCCAAGGTTCCAGGCCACCGCCTTGTTCCGCTCTGAGTACATGAACCAGCCCAAGGGCGCGTTGAGCGATGTGCCGCACCACGGGAGGTAAGCGATCATCGTCTTACGGCGGTCGGCTTCGATCTTGAGGCGGTTGCCGATCTCGCTGTTCCGAGAAAAGACATTGCCCACGACACCTTGGAGCCAAAGCATCGACTCAGCGGAGGTGAGTTGCCGATCCAGTACGAACGGGCCGTACTCTGCGACGTCACCGGGAACTTTTGCCTCGGAGATGACGGGCCCTCTCGACTTTTGGTAGTTGTTGCCGATGACCACCAACAGGATTTCGACAGGGTTCTTGACGTCGCGGTTTGCCTCGTCCTGCCGGATTTCGTCGATGACGTTGAGTGCGGTCGTCAGGCCGGAGTTTTCGTAGAGTCCGCCATCGAGGAGATAGACCAGCCGGGAACTGTTGCCCGAGCGTCCGATCCTATACTTCGCTGGTCCTGGAAAGCCGGGAAAACGAGCCGATGCGCACGCTGCGGCATAGAACAGAGGATCATCCGGATCGATCAGGTTTGCGGACGAGTTGATCGTTCTTAGCTTGAGCCTTGAAAGCACCATTCTGCGGCCGGAACTGGCCATGGTCGTGTTGAAACAGAAGTAGGGCTCCGACGGCCGGTGCGCTCCATGGATCAGTGGGGTGCGTGCTATAGCCTTCGCTTCGACGCTCGCTCGATCGTCGAGAGCCTCAAACGCCTGTAAGTACGATTCCTCCAGGCCCTTGCCCTTGTCGGCGTTCTCAATACTCGGGAAGAAGAAGCCCAAGAGGTCCGTGAAGAGGAGTCTCCCGAGGCAGATCGAGAGGTAGTTCGAGGACGCGACCTTGCTGGTGAGTTGGCGGATGTCTTCCCGGAGCTTGAGGCGGCGTCTGGTCTCGGAGACGATGTACGCCGTTGAAGATCCTACTGAGCCACCGGACACGCCACTCACAACAAAGACATGTCGCCAGAAGTCGGGCTCCATATGTTCCAATTCAGCCAGAGCTGTGCTAGCGCGAAAGGCCGCGTGGATGCCGCCCCCCTCACAGGCAACGACGATGATCTTTTTCTTTCCTCCGGGACCAAGCGGCATTCCTTGGGTGAAAAGGCTTAGTGCCTCGGGCACTGTCAACCGGTCGCTCGGAGCACTTAACGGATCCGCGGCGAAAGCGCGAGACACCGTCATTGACCGATTGTCACTACCCTTGAATCGCGGGAATGCCAAGAGGAGGGCGGCACCGAGAATCCAACAAGCCTCTCGAAATCCCAGCCCATACTTAAGTCGCAATCCTCTTGAGAGAGGAGACTTGTCAATCAGCTGGAGTGTTCTGAACACCATGTTCAACAGAACAAAATAGAGTTGCAGAATGCTGAGCTCAGCCGCTTGACAGATGCTGATGAAAGTCCTCTGAGGGAAGAGGAAGATGACGGCGAAGAGAACATAGGCGGCGAGGCAGACCAAGCCAGTTCCGATTGAATACAGTTGGATGCGCTTTTGAAGCGGGCCCGAGCGATTCGGCCGAAGCAGGAACCCTCGGATGGCGCGACGAGACATCGCCCGACGCGACCGGAGCATGGCCAGGACCGGTATGAGGGCGAGCACGACGATGAAGCTTGCTTGGAAGATCGCGCCCAAGCTCGGTCTAGCAATAACGTCGTCCTTCATCAAACCGACGACATGAGCCAACATGAGCAAGAAGAAGAGCACGACAAGGAACTGGTGGAAGTTGATACTACATCGCCATGGTGGACGCTGGCGAACGTTCCTGTCCCAATCGCCGTAGAGCGCGGAGTAGGCCGCTTGACGGCAATAGTAGATCGTTGACGACATGAAGGCCACGAGGGACATTGCGAACCAGAACGACCTTGATTGATGGAGATCCTTAAGCAGCAGATCAACGTATTCAGTGCCGAAGTGGGTCATCCCGTAGAACGCCCCTAGGGAGATGTAATACGGCAAGCAGGCCGCCATGATCCGCAAGAGTGTTCGCAACGACCCGCGATTGAGCCGCCGTGCCCATTCAATTGGCGCGAACAATAGCTCCTTAATCGTGTCGACGAGTTCCGCTAAGCTCTCCGTTACCGGGTTCATGTCTATGGCATTATAGGCGTTCTTCTTGATAATAGAGCTTTATTGTCCTCGTATTAATTAACTTTCTCGGATGTTCGTTTGGTATTCGCTGGGGCGATCCTCGCCCGGTACCCTAAAGGGCAGGTCTGATAAACTCCCGACGTGACTCTCGCCCGCCTCCCTTTGATTCCTGAACTTGACCGGTACGCTGGTGATGACCTGAAGGTCGTCTCACCAATCGATGGCGTCGAATTGGCCAGCCTGCGCGCGGATTCCCGCGAGGAGATCGAGCAGAAGATTTCCCAGTCTGTCGAAGCGTTCAGCTCCTGGCGGACGGTTCCTGCCCCTCGACGCGGTGAGCTGGTCCGCCGCTATGGCGAGAAGCTGAGAGCGAACAAAGAGGAACTCGCGAAGCTGGTCACACTCGAGTGTGGCAAGATTCTGGAGGAGGGTCGCGGAGAAGTCCAAGAGATGATCGACATCTGCGACTTCGCGGTCGGCCTAAGCCGGCAACTGTATGGCCTTACCATCGCGAGCGAGCGTCCCGGCCACGTGATGCAAGAGTCTTGGCATCCCCTCGGGCCGGTTGGAATCATCAGCGCGTTCAATTTCCCCGTCGCCGTTTGGAGCTGGAACTCCGCCCTTGCGTTGGTTTGCGGTGACTCGTGCTTGTGGAAACCAAGCGAGAAGACGCCTTTGACCGCCCTGGCGTGCCAGTCCTTGTTCGACGAGGTCTGCGCTGACTTCCCCGAAGCGCCCAAGGGGCTGAGCCAGGTCGTCCTGGGCACGGCCGAGCAGGGCGCTCAGATCGTGGACGATCATAGAATTCCCCTGATCAGTGCAACCGGCTCGACGCGCATGGGCAGAATCGTGGGGCCACGGGTTGCCGCGCGGTTCGGTCGCTCGTTGCTCGAGTTAGGCGGGAACAACGCGATCATCGTGACACCGAGCGCCGACTTGGACGTGGCTCTGCCATCCATCCTGTTTGGCTCGGTCGGCACTGCGGGGCAGCGTTGCACGAGCACCCGAAGGGTCATCGTCCATCGCAGCGTTTTCGATCTGGTCTTCGAAAAGATCAAGTCGGCGGTTCTCCAGATCGGGGCTTCAAAGGTCGGTAACCCGCTGGAAGAAGGCACGTTGGTCGGCCCACTCATCGACGAAGGCGCTTACAAGAACTTGAAACGTGCCATCGAGGCTGTGAGGCCGAGCGCTCTGGAAATTGTCGGAGGGCAACGGGTCGAGGTCGGCAGCGGTGGTTTCTATGTCCATCCCGCCCTTGTCAAGCTTGATCGTCAGGTCGAGTCCGTCTGCGAAGAGACCTTCGCGCCGCTTACCTACGTGATGCCCTATGACAGCCTTGCCGAAGCTCTTGAAATTCACAATGCGGTTCCCCAGGGCTTGAGCTCTTCGATTATGACCACCGACCTGCGCGAGGCCGAGTTCTTCAAGCAGAACAGTGACTGTGGCATCGCCAACGTGAACATCGGCACGAGCGGAGCCGAGATTGGAGGCGCCTTCGGTGGCGAGAAAGAAACCGGTGGCGGACGGGAGTCGGGCTCAGATTCCTGGAAGGCTTATATGCGGCGGCAGACGAGCACCACCTTCTTTGGGACGGAAAAACCCGCCCTGGCCCAGGGCATTAAGTTCGACGTGTGACCGTGAACCCGTAGTTCTGCCGGGGGCACCGCAGTCTTGACAGGGAAGAACCTCCTGAGGTGCGGTATGAGGAGGGTTTGGGTTTTCTTGGCATTGGCAGGCGCGGCGACCATTGCTCCCGCGCAAGTGACGTCGTTGATCAATATTCCGGTCGCCGATTTGCAAGGGAGTCACGGCGTGGAGATCGGTCATTGGGTCACTGGATATGAGCGGAGCGTCGATCCCCGCTACTATCACTACTCCTATGCCGTGGTTGGATTGGGTGACCGCGTCGAAATCGCCGGCGCTACAGACTATCTCGGATGGAGCGCCTGGGGTTTCAAGGTTGGCGTCGTCGACGATCAGAAGCGGCACTACGCAGTGAGCGCAGGAATTCAAAATATCCGAGGCAACGAGAGTTCTCCTTTCGTGGTCGGTCGATACGACCTCGGCCAGGTGCGGTTCCACGCGGGCTGGTCGAGGGACGACCGCCAGAGGCTCATCTGCGGTGTGGACTTTCCTCTGAACGACAGTTTCTACGTAGCAATTGACCACTCGAGCAGCGACGGTGGCTCGACCTGGGCTGGCCTCTATTACTATTTCCCCTTCTGCGAAGACCTTTCGATCAGCGCAAACATCGGTGTCCCCAACAACCACGACGAGGGGCTTCAGCACTCGTTTGGGCTCTTCTACAATTTCAAGTTCTGACCCTTAGGGTAAACCGCCCGTGAGTGAGGGCCAGGGTCGCGGTTTTAGTGGGGACGAAGGGGCGAGGCTCCAACATGGCTGCTCTCATCCAGGCTGGGCAAGCGGGATCGATGCCAGCGAGCGTGGTCCTCGTGGTTTCGCCGCGAGCTGAGAGCGTTGCCGCACTGCGTGCACGCGAAATGGGCGTTCATGTCGAGGTCGTCTCCCCCAAGGAACCCGACTATGCAGAGCATTTGCTTGGTGCCCTTTTGGGCGCGGGCATCGACTGGGTTTGCCTTGCTGGGTTGATGTCAAAGGTGCCCTGCGAAGTGCTGGACGCCTTCTCTGGCCGCGTTTTGAACATCCACCCCGCCTTGTTGCCGAAGTATGGTGGCCAAGGCATGTGGGGCATGCACGTCCATGAGGCGGTTCTGGCCGCGGGAGAGAAGGAGAGCGGTTGCACGGTTCATGTCGTGACCGAGGAGTACGACGAAGGGCCGATCGTGCTCCAGATGCGGTGCCCCGTGGAGCAGGACGATACTCCAGAGTCCCTGGCCGCGCGCGTCCTAGCGCTTGAGCACGAGGCTTTTCCGATGGCCTTGGAGCAGCTCATCGAGGCCAGAAGTGGGTGAAGACCGGTCGCACCCCCTGTCGCTCCGACTGGCAGTCCCATTCCTGCGGGTCGCGGCGTGGTTGATTTTCACCTTTTTTGCCGCGCCGATGTGGGTAACGGGCTGGAGGAAAGTGCCCCGCAAGGGAGCACTACTGGTCATTTCCAACCACATTTCGAACACTGACCCAGTCGCGGTGCAGTTCGCTTGCCCCCGGATCCTTCACTTTCTCGCCCGAAAGGAGCTTTTCGAGATGAAAGGCATCGGCTTTTTCCTGCGATGGTTCCGATCGGTTCCAATCAAGCAGAGTTCAGCGGACCGGGGGGCGATCCGTACGGCGGTGGAACTCCTCAAAGAAGGTCGGCCGGTCTGTATTTTTCCGGAGGGTCAATTGAGCCCAGACGGCAGGCTCGTGGAGGTGCTCCCAGGAGCCGCTCTCATTGTGCGTATGTCCGAGGCGCCCTGCATTTGCGTAGGTATCAAGAACACGAACAAGATGATGCCGGATCCCAAGACGACCCCTCAGTGGGCTTTTGCGGTGGTCAGAGCCCGCTGGGGAGAGGTTCGCAAGTTCTCAAAGGACGTCGATCCAAGCGAGGTCGTCAATTGGATCGAAAGCGAGCTCAAGAGGCTGAGTGGCCAATGAGTCGATTACTCGTGCGACATTTCGGCTGAGGCGCCTTCTTCCTTTCCGGGATAAAGCTTGTACGGCACGCCGGCGTCGCTATCGGGATCGCGGGGCAACGCTGTCCCCGGCACCGTTTCCCACCCGCGCACGGGCTCCCAGGGACGGCCGACATAGTCCCAGAAAAGAATATAGAGCCAGGTGAAGCCGACGAAGCCCATGACCGCATAGAGCTTGATCAGGCCGCTGGCATATTGCACACCCATGAAGAACCGGATGACCTGAACGGCCTTGAACGCCGCGATACCGAGGGCGATCGCGTTCGTCGCTCCCCAGGCGTACTCCCATTTCAAGAAGAAGTCCTTGAACCCGGGAAAGAGGGCGGGCCCATCGATCGGAGCGCGCGCAGCCAGGATGGTGATCACCATCGCGGCGAACAACTGGAGGAACGTTGTGTTCAGCACCCTGTTCGAGGTGACGTGGTGGCCGTGGTGTTCTTCGGCGTGAGCTTCTGCCATTTCGGTTACCTAGGAATGAGATAGAAGAGCGGATAGAGGAAGATCCAGACGAGGTCGACGAAGTGCCAATAGAGGCCCACCATTTCCGTCGGGATGTAGTCTGTGATCGCCTTGGCTTTTAGCTTCGTCATCACCATCAGGATCGTAATGGCAATGATGCCGATGACGACGTGCAAGCCGTGCAGGCCAGTCATCGTGAAGTAAAGCGAGTAGAAGATCTTAGCGTGCTCGGGGCTGCCTCCGCCGCTCCCGTGCGGCTCGTGCGGCGGCCAGTGGAAGCTCGCGGTCGGCACGAGGTGGTGCTCAAACTTTGGAATCCATTCGATCGCTTTGATGATGAGGAAGATGAAAGCGCAGACGATGGTGCCGGCGAGGTACCACATCTGCGCCTTGGCCCGTTTGAGTTGGGTGGCTTGTACGGCCTTGGCCATCAGGAACGAACTGAACAAGAGGTTCATGGTGTTCAGGCCGCCCCATTGCCAACTCAGTTCCTCGTGAAACATGAAGAACTCGCCGCGGAACTTCCAGCGGTACAGCGAGTACACGAGGAACAATGCGCCGAACATCATGACCTCGGTCACGAGGAACGACCACATGCCGACCAGGTAGGTCTCCTGTTGTTGCTCTATGGTCTCGTATTGTTCGTATACGACCGGTTCGTTCGGGTCAATCGCGGCGCCGTGTGCTGCCATCAGACTGTCTCCTTCTCCCACTCAAGGGGCTCGCCGCCCCACATCTTGCGGTAGTCGCGGTTGTCACTGATCGCGTCGTAGTTGTACGGCGGTTCGGTGACGACGATCTTCTCGTGGAAATTGTGCGTGTCGGGTGGCGAACTGGTCTTGTTCCACTCGAGCCCGGTCGCACCCCAGGGATTCGGGCCCGCGGGCTTACCCTTGATCAGCGAAGCGGTCAAGTAGAAGACGGGCATCAAGTAACCGATCGCCAAGACCGAGGCGCCAGCCGAAGACAGGATGTTGTAAATCTGCCACTCGGGTGCAAAGTAGTAGTAGTGGTACCGGCGCGGCATGCCCAAGTAGCCAAGGATGAACTGCGGGAAGAACGTGAAGTTGAACCCGATGAAGACGACCAGTGCGGACAAGCGGCCCCAGAACTCGCTGTACATCCGCCCGAACATTTTGGGCCACCAGAAATGCAGGCCGCCGAGGAAGCCCATGATCGCGCCCCCGACCATGATGAAATGGAAGTGGGCGACGACGAAGTACGTGCCGGTCAAGTGGACGTCGCATGCCACAGCCCCCAGGTACGGCCCTGTCAAGCCGCCGACGAGGAACAGGCCGATAAAGCCTAGGACGTAGATCATCGGTGTCGTGAAGACCACCGAGCCCTTGTACATTGTCAAGACCCAGTTGAAGGTCTTGATCGCCGAAGGCACCGCGACGATGAGGGTCAGAAGCGAGAAGATGATGCCCTGCAGCACGGACTGGCTGCTGAAGAACATGTGGTGGCCCCAGACCAGGAACCCGATGGCGGCAATGGCGACGGTGGAGAAAGCCACCATCTCATAGCCGAAGAGCCTTCGCCGCGAGAAGCACGACACCAGTTCACTGATGACACCCATGGCGGGCAAGATCATGATGTAGACCGCCGGGTGGGAGTAGAACCAGAACATGTGCTGGAAGAGCACGGGGTCGCCTCCCAATTCGGGGCTGAAAATGCCGAACTTGAGTGTGCGCTCCAGAATGACCAGCACGAGGGTGATGGCGACAACGGGAGTACCGAGGACGATAATGAGGCTCGTCGCGTAGTTGGCCCAGACGAAGTGCGGCAGTTTGAACCAGGTCATGCCTGGAGCGCGCATTTTGTGGACGGTCGCGATGAAGTTGACGCCGGTGAAAATGGACGAGAAGCCGGCCAGGAAGAGGCCGACGAGGCAGAGCGAAATCTGGGTGTTCGAGTAAATGCTCGAGAGCGGTGTATAGAACGTCCAGCCCGCGTCGACACCGCCGAGGATAAAGGACGTCAGGACGATGAGGGCGCCGACCACGTAGAGGTACCAACTCAAGAGGTTGAGGCGTGGAAAGGCCAGATCCTTCGCTCCTATCATGATGGGGAGCGCGAAATTGCCGAGTACCGCTGGTACAGCCGGGATGATGAAGAAGAACACCATCACGATGCCGTGAGCACTGAAGAGCTTGTTGTACTGTTCAGACGTGAAGAGCTGGCCGTGCGGAGACGTCAACTCCAGGCGGACCAGCGCCGCTGCGAGTCCACCGACGAAGAACATGAAGCTAACCGAGATCAGGTAGAGCACGGCGATGCGCTTGTGGTCCTTCGTCAGGAGCCACGAGGCTATCGTGTGCCCGTTGTTCAGATAATGGAGATCCGGTATCTCGTGCCGTTGCCCAATGACTGCTTGGCTCATCGTCTCTCGGCTCCTTGTTCAGCTTGTGTCATAGGCGCGGAATCGTTTTCGTTAGAAAGGTCTGTCGCTGACTTGACTCGCGTGGGGCCAAATCGGGTGCCACCGGGAGATGGCACTGAGTAAGGCGACAATTTGCCAGGTTCGGCAGTGTTGGTGCCCGTCTTGATGTACTCAATCAAGTTCAAAACGTCTTCTTCGGTCATCTGCCCCTGGTAAGCGGGCATGGTGGCCTCGTAGCCCTTCGTGAGGCGTCGCCAGGGCGTCAGGATGGAGTCCCTCAAATAGCTGGTGTCGGCGACGGCGGTGCCGTCGTCCAGTTGCCGGGTAGTACCGTAGATACCTGCCAGGGACGGCCCCCGGAAAGTGTCGGCGCCCGAGTGACAGTTGTTGCAGCCCTTAGTGTCCCAGACGCGCTTGCCAGCCTCGGCCATCGTGGTCGGTATCGGCAGGTACTTGTTGCCGCCGTTGGCTTCCCAGGCCGCGAACTCCTTCTTCGACATGACATAGATCCAGCCCACCATCTCGGAGTGCTGAGTTCCGCAGTGCATGGCACAGAGAATCCGGAACCGGCCCGTCTTGTTCGGTTTGATGTACAGCTCGGTGTACCGGCCAGGAACGACGTGGTATTGGGCTCGAAACTCCGGAAGATAGAACGCGTGAAGCACGTCCTGCGAGATCATCGTGAACTTGATCGGCGTGTCGACGGGCACATGGAGTTCGTTGTTCTCACGGATGCCGTTCATATGCTGCAGATGCCACATCCACTGCTTGCCGATGACAAAGATTTCTTTAGCCTTCGTGGGCATCGTGCGATAGCGCACGTACTCGTTCATGCTCCACCAGAACGTGAACATAGCAAGGATCATCGTCGAGGAAACGATGAGCGCCTCAAATCCCTTGTGATGGTCGATTGGATTGCGACGGTCGGCCGTCGAGCCCCGGCGGTACTTGATCGCGAGCCAGATCGTCATGATGACGACGATGACCCCGAAGAACAGGGCTAGGCCACTGATGAACCAGTACAAGTGGTCATATGACATCGCTTCGTCGGAGGCTTGCTCCGGCATCAGCGGGAAGTACTTCAGGACGTTCAGATTCATACGGTGCCTCCTTGCTCCGCCTTGTACTTGCGGTTCCAGACGAGGATCGATACAAGGAGCGCGATCACCGTCAAAACGCCCAAAGTCTTAAGGGCATTGATTACGTTCAGCGACCGTTGGCCGGTCAGTGGGTCAATCTGCACGCACGCCAGGAAGAATGGGCGATCATCCTTTACGCCAACCAGGTTCTTTCCGGCGTCGCGTATCGAGTCGAGCAGGACTCGCTGCGGATACTCGGTCGTGACGAAGTAGCGGCTGATTTTGCCGCCGGGGGTCAAGACCATGATCCCGGTGGGGTGCACGATACTGCCGTTGCTCTTGTCGTAGGTGTAAACGAACCCAAGAGCGTCCGTCACCTTGCGGATGTTGGCCTCGTCGCCCGTCAGGAAGTGCCAACCGCGTTCCGTCATGATCCGCCTCGACCGGTCGGTGACCGTGGCCAGATAGTCGCTGACCAACTGGTCCTTCTTTGTCGCCGCCATGGTCGGCGTCTCGGTGGGGTCGATGCTGATTGTGACGACGTCGAACTCGCGGCCGATGAAGTCGCGCTTGAATCCGCCGACACTGTTGACCAGGCCATGGAGCTCGCTGTCGCACACGCCGGTGCACTTGTAGAAGATGGGGACGACAACGACGGGCCTTCGATTGAAGTAGTTGGCCAACGTGACCGTCTGGCCTTCTTCGTCCTTAAACGTTGCGCTCAAGGGCACGAAGTCGTTGAGCTTTTGGTCGACCCGGACGCCGACCCCGGCAGCGTCGGTCGCCACTCGCCTTTGCCCTGGGACGGGCATGTCCTTATAACCGTAGAACTGGCCAAAGGCAGTCGCGGCTACCAGCGTGCCAAGGACGAGCACGGGGAGCTTCATTTTTGCACCTCGACGTATTTGACCGGGTTCGGCCTCGTTGGCAGTCCGCGTTGAAGAACGTCCTTCATGGCCACCTCGACGGGAACCCGGACGTGGCCAGACTTCCGATCGGTCCAACCGTAAGTCGTGACCGCGTCGGTCTCCTTTGCCTGGAAGTCGTGCATGTCCTGCAGAGCGGTCGCGTTGCTTTGAAGAAGCGGAGCAGGATCTTCGGGTTTGAGCCGGCGCTCAGCGACCTTGTCGCTCGGCACGTTGAAGGTTTGGTGCGGCATGACCCACCACATCAGGAGCATACCGACCAGCATGATCACCGTCGAGATGATCATGAACCAGACTGTCCCCCATGCCACCGACTTGAGATTGACGTCGGTCTGCTCATAACCCATTTCCTCTAGGAGGTTGGTGTCGACCGGTTCCTTGTCGTGCTCATGCATGGTCGGAAATCTCCTTCAGAGCGATGTTTCGATAGGTCAAGAGCGGCTTGGTGGCAATCTGCATCCCGAAGAGGAAGCACCAGATCGCGCCGAACAGGAAGAAGAATGCAAATCCCCACGGATTAAGCGGGAACACGTTCGCCTTCCATGTCGGCATCACTGTGTACATCACGTCGAAGAACCGAACACTCAGAATGAGGATCCCGATCGTCGCGAGCCGCCAAGGGACACGTTTTGCCGACGGCGACAAGAGCAACGTGAACGGCAAGAAGAAGTGGAACGGGATCAGCAAGGTTCCGAGCCATTCCCAGCCGTTCTTGGAGCGGGTCACGAAGTAGTCGATGAACTCGGGTTGGTTACCAGACCAAATGATGAGGTACTGGCTAAGGCTGAAGTAACCCCAGAGCATCGTGAAGGCCAGCATCCAGTTGCCAATGTCTTTAGTCAGCCACGGCTTCACAACGTCGCGATAAGGCTCTTTCTTGTACTGCGTGCCGAGCACGATTCCCGCGATCGAGAAGGCCATGAGGCAGGACGAGACGACCAGCCACACGCCGTAAATCGTTGAGAACCAGTGCTTGTTCTGGCTCATCAGCCAGTCAGTCCACATGAAGTTGGACACGACGACGTACACCACCAAGGCGAGCCCACCCCAGAACTGGCGCTTCTTCCACCACGATTCATCGCCTGTCTTCTCCTCCATTCTCGTCCAGGTTTGGTATCGCCACGACAGGAAGACGAGGACAGCGGCGAACACGAAGAACCGTACAGTCCAGGCAGTGTCGTTCAAATAGAAGCTCTTCCACTGCAGGACGGGATCCTTGGCCACCAGCGAAGCGTCTGCCCACGGATAGAAGTCGCCCTTCCACAGGAAGACCATGGGAAGGAACAAGGCAAGGAAGACGCCGAGCGTCGCAGGGGTGCTGCCGGCCTCAAAAATCCGAAGAACGGGGAAGCCCCAGCTGCCACGGCAAGCGTGGTGCAGCAAGGTGATTCCCAGGCAACCAAACGCGACGCACGCCCAATACACCCAGCCGAAGAGGTAGCCGTGCTGGAGGGCCTTGTCGTCGCCGGTGCTCATCGTCATGCCAAGAAATCCGCAGATCACCGCGAGCACCGCCATGAGGCCACCGGCGAGCATGAACTTCTTATTGACGTCGGACATTAGCGTGCCTCCTTGGCTCATCGTTCGATTCCTCCCTGTACGGGCTGGACGGTGCCTCTGCCAGCCGGTACTGGCGCTGATGGCACCACTTGGCCAGGGCCAGCGCGCCGGCCGAGCGGAACTTCCCGCACTGCACCTCCTGGCGAGTTCAGCATGCGGTCTGGCGGGGCGCCGATCGGCAGTTCCGGTGGCGAGTCTTGGCCGGGATCGGCCTTCATCCCTTCGAGCCTTGTCCGCTCGCTGGCAGGAATGGTGCCGATGTCAGAGTAATGCGCCTCCTGGAGGACGCGGATATACGCAACGATCGCCCACCTGTCCATCGGTGTGATTCTCGCTCGGTAGGGATACATCGTCCCGTATCCGTTTGTGATGACGTCGAAGAAGTGCCCGACTGGCATGTTCCGCAACCGGTCGGTGTGGTAGTTGCCGACTGGGCGGGCCTGGGTGAAGCCGCGGG
Source organism: Armatimonadota bacterium (assembly GCA_018268375.1). GTDB lineage: Bacteria > Armatimonadota > Fimbriimonadia > Fimbriimonadales > Fimbriimonadaceae > JAEURO01. Next base: position 194,267 of record JAFDWS010000005.1, read on the forward strand.
AGGCGATAAAGCCCTTTCCGTTGCCCTGTTCACCGTGGCAGGGCGTACAGAAGATTCGGAAGCGCTCCTGGCCGCGTTTCAGCAGTGCCTCGTCCACCGCTACGGGGAACTCCTTGATGAGGTGGTTGTCTTTGTCGAGCCCCGTGTAGAACTCTCGGTCGAGTTTCGCCTCGCCGAAGGCCACCGTGCCCGGTATCGTGCCACGGGTGTTGCTGCCGTCTGCAAAGATCAGATCAGACTTGCTCTGTGCCTTCGCCTTGGGCTGGTTCCACATGTCCTGGTGACAACCGGCGAGCAGGAGCAAAGCAGATCCGGCGACTAGCGCTCGCTGTACCTTCGTCACGGCAGTCCGATTCATCAATAGCCCTCCGAGGTCATGACCGTCTCGACCTCTTCCGGCCCGAGCTTGTTGAGGAAGTCCGTCACCTTCCGTTCGTCGAAACTTGGATCCTTCGCCTCGATACAAAGGACGAACCGGTCGGTGGACGCGCGGTTCACGGCCTCCGCGTTGAAAATGGGTTGATGGGGCTTGGGGAGGCCGTTCAAGGCGATCATCCCGAACGTGGCCCCGAACGCCGCAAACAGGATGGTGCACTCATAGAGCACCGGGAAGAACATCGGCCAACTGGTGAGCGGCTTTCCGCCGACGTTATGGGCATACGCGTAGTTTGAGGTCCACCATTCAAGCCAGAGTCCGGTAGCGCCGCCCGCGATGCCGGCAAGGAAGGTGATCCAGCCCAGGCGCACGTCGTCAAACTTGAGCGCATCGGTCAGGCCCTCCACAGGGATCGGCGTGTAAGCGTCCATCTCCTGGTAGCCGGCCTCTCGTGCTTTAAGCGTCGCGTCGAGCACCTCCTCGGGTGTCCGGAACGATGCGACCACCCCGTACACCTCAGGGCCAGCGTGGACAGCCGACATCAGTGGGCCTCCGAAGCAGCGTGTGCCTTGTCGTGGTGCTTCATGTGGTGCCAGAGCTCCTTCATCTCAAAGATGTTGATCATGGGCAGGAACCTGATGAAGAGGAACATCATGAAGATGAAGAACCCGATGGTTCCAGCGAACATCCCGATGTCGACGATGGTCGGCGTATAGAAGCCGAAGCTTGACGGCAGGAAGTCTCTGGTCAAGGAAATCGGAATGATCACGTACCGTTCGAACCACATGCCGATGCTGATCGACATGCTGATCCAGAACAAGGCAGTGAGGTTTTGTCGAACCTTGGGCAGCCAGAGTGCGTTCGGGATTACGACGTTGAACAACATCAGCGCCCAGAACGACCAGGAGTATGGGGTCTGGCCAAATCGAACCCGGTTGAACAACAGCGCTGTCTCGAAGGCATTGCCGCTGTACCAAGCGTAGAAGACCTCCATGCCGTAGCCGTATGCGACGATCAGCCCGGTCGCAAGCATGACTTTTGCCATCCAGTCGAAGTGCTTCATCGTGATGAAGTCCTCCAGCCGGTACCACTTGCGGATGGGAATGGCGAGGGCGATGACCATCGCGAAACCGGCAAAGACGGCGCCCGCGACGAAGTACGGCGGGAAGATCGTGGTCACCCAGCCGGGCACGATCGACATCGCAAAGTCGAAGGACACGATCGAGTGCACGGAAAGGACGAGAGGCGCGGAGAGGCCGGCCAACATGATCGAAGCGTGCATGTAGCGGTGCCACGACTTCGCTCCTCCGTTCCACCCAAGGGCGAGCATGCCGAAGATCACCCGAACTGGCTTGGACGTGGCCCGGTCGCGCAAGGTCGCTAAGTCGGGAATGAGTCCCACGTACCAGAACAGGATCGAGACGGTCATGTAGGTCGTGACCGCGAACACGTCCCAGACCAACGGCGACCGGAACTGTGGCCACATCGCCAACACGTTCGGGTACGGCATGAGCCAGTAAGCGACCCATGGGCGGCCCGTATGGAGCAGCGGGTACATGCCCGCGCACATGACCGCGAAGATTGTCATCGCCTCCGCGAACCGGTTGATCGAGTTCCTCCAGCCTTGTCGGAGAAGGAGCAGGATGGCGGAAATCAGGGTCCCCGCGTGGCCGATACCGATCCACCAGACGAAGTTGATGATGTCGAAACCCCAGCCGACCGGCTGGTTGTTACCCCACACGCCGATGCCGTTCCAGAGCAGCCACAGGATCGAAACCAGGAGCAGATTCACTCCCAGGAAGCCGATGCTGAAGACGGTGAACCAGGTTTTGCCATGGCGACTCTGGTCCAAGACGATATCGCCCAACTGCTCGTCAATGGACTTGTATGTCCTCTTACCGGGCAACAGGAGTTCGTTTTCGCTCGCGAGGGTGGGCATTTATGCGTTCTCCAGGTTTCTGTTGGGGTTGCGCAGCCGCGCCAGGTATGTGGTGCGGTTGACCGTGTTGAGTTGGGGCAGCATGCTGAAGTTTCTTGGGTCGGCCTTCGTCTTGGTGACTCGGCTCTTGGGGTCGGCAATGTTGCCAAAAATGATCGCGCTTGTCGGACAGGCCTGCTGGCAGGCAGTCAGAACGTCGCCGTCGCGCAAGCCTCGGTTCTCCTTCTTCGCTTCGATGCGGGCGTGGTTCAGGCGTTGGACGCAATACGTGCACTTCTCCATCACGCCGCGCCCGCGCACCGTCACGTTCGGATTCCCGACCATGCGGAGCATGTCGCGTCCGTTGCCAGCGTTCTTGTCGCTTGAGAAGACCGCGTTCGCGAAGCGGCGCTGCTCGGCGAATTGCGCCTGGTTGTCGGTGTAGTTCAGGAAGTTGAACCGCCGGACCTTGTAGGGGCAGTTGTTGCTGCAATACCGCGTGCCGACGCAGCGGTTGTACACCATCTGGTTCAACCCCTCGTGGCTGTGCACCGTCGCCGCCACCGGGCAAACCGGTTCGCAGGGCGCCTTTTCGCAGTGCATGCACGTCACCGGCGCGAACACGGTTTGAATTCGGTTCGGGTCGAGAACGTCTTTCTTCGATTCGCTGGGATCGGTGATGTCGCGCGCATCGTCCATCGGCACGTTCTTGCTCATCACGCCCTTGTCCGACGGGTCGATGCCAGCCGTCCGATAGTATCGGTCGATGCGAATCCAGTGCATCTCTCGTCCGCGGAGCACCTGATCCTTGCCCACCACGGGGATGTTGTTTTCGCTCTGGCAGGCCGTCACACAGGCGTGGCATCCGATGCACGTGTTGAGGTCGATCGTCATGCCCCATTGGGCGCCGTCGAAGGGGAACTCCTCTTCGTTGGGCGGGTACATGTTCATGCCCTCGGCCGCCTCTTCATCGGCGCGCGTGACCAAGCGAGTGTCTTGGGCAAAGGCGTCCACCGTCGCGACCTTCACGATTTCGCGACCTTCCATGCTATGGTGCGTCTGCGTCAGGGCCAGATCCGTCCGCCCCGAGGCCTTTTCCACGGTTCCGTACAGCGCACCGGTCGAGGCCGAGGTGCGCAGCGGATAGACGTTGGTTCCCGCATTCGTGCCGACGTTGCCGACCACACTGCGGCCATTGCCGTAATGCAGCATCACCGTGTTGTCGGGCATGCCCACTGCGAGCAAGGCCGGGATCGTGACTTCTTTCGACCCCTCCGTGACTTTCACGTGGTCGCCGTCCCGCACGCCCAGGTCCTGGATCATCTTCGCGCCCATCAGTGCCGCGTTGTCCCAGGTGAGCGTCGTCATCGGCTTCGGCAGTTCCTGAAGCCAGGCGTTGTTGGCCCATTCGCCGTCCCAAATCGTCGGATCCGGAGCCATCACGATCGCAACATTGCCGTTCGGCTTCGGCACCGGGCCGAAGTCAATCCCCTGCCGGATGGGAGCGCCGCTCTTCTGCTTCAGAATCGCCAGATCGATGACCCCGGAATTGAGCCATCCATCCCACGTCTTGCCAAACTCGGCGGGGGCCATCTCCTTCCAGGTCGACTGCACCAGCGCGTGCCCGTCGCCCGCACCCGAGAGCAGCAGGTCCAAAACTTCAATTGCCGATTTCGTGTCGCGAAGCGGGTTGATCAGCGGCTGCTGGATCGTCGCCGTGCCGTCGTAGCCGCGCACGTCGCCCCAAGCCTCCAAGAAGTGACTCTCCGCCAGTCGCCACTTCACCAATTCCGTAGTTTCATTCGCATGGGTCGAAAGACAGGCCGAGAAAGGCACCGTCTTCATCGCGCCCACAAACGGGGCATCCGCCGGGCCATCGAAGGCCGGGTTGCCGCCAAGGATGAAGAGAGCCTTGATCTTGCCGTCATTGCAGTCCGCGATGAACTGCCGATACCCCTCGACCGTGTTCCCCTTCGCCATCGAAAGCGGGGCCTGATACGTCACCGTCGCGCCGATCGCGCCGAGGGCCTGATTCATGGCCGCGGCCAGCGCGTGGACGGCGGGCGATGCTTGTGGACCGGCAACAACCACCGCTGCACCGCGATGCGCGGTCAGGTCGCTGGTCAACGCATCCAGCCACTTGGCGGGAATCTCCGCCGAGTTGGGAGCGTCTCCCACCGCGACGCCGAGCCGGGTAGCCAAGGCTCGCGCGAACAGCTCGACGGTTTCCGGCCGAACGGCCAGTCGGTGATCGGCCATTCCGCCCGTGATCGTCACTCCGCTCTCCACCACGTAGAGCCGGTTCAGATTGCTCACGTCGGCGTTCCACACCTCGCGGCGCGTCGCATAGTCCCGCGCCATTCGGATCGAGTCGGGCATGGACTGCAGGAAGTCGCCATCCAAGCTCAAGATCACATCCGCCTTGTCCATCTGGTACAGCGGCGTGAGCTCCTCGCCGGTTGCCATCTGCAGACCTGCTCGCACGTTGTCATCGTGGACCGGCGAATACTGCGCCCAGCGAGCGCCCGGGAACACCCTTTGCAGGCGCGCAATCTGGCTGATCAGCGTCGGAGAAGTCGTGATCGGCGTCAGAATGCCGATGCCGGCGCCACCTGTCGCTTTTTGCTCGTCCAGCGCCGCACGGGCCGCGCGCAGGAAAAACTCCCAGCTGCTGTCCTCGCCCATGCGCGTGACTCCCGACAGTCGGTCGGGGTCGTACAGATTCAGGATCGCGGCTTGGGCGAAATGGTTCGACCTTCCCATGCTCGCCGGATGGAGCGGGTTGCCCTCGATCTTGGTCGGCCGGCCCTCGTGGCTCTCCACGACGAGGCCGATCGACGAGCCATTCCACGCCATCGCGGTGGCGAACTGCATCGGGATGCCGGGAATCAGGTCTTCCGGCATCTTCACATAGGGAACGACCTTCTCGGTCGGCAGGAACAGCGAACGGCATCCGCCCAGGCCCGCCAGCATCATGCTCGCGCCCATCAGCTTCAGCAGGCTGCGCCGGTCGATCTCCGCGATCGAGCGGCGGTTGGGGAACTCGTCCTCCAGCCAGGCCTCGAACTCCGGCGTCTGGGCCACTTCTTCCAGGCTTCGCCAATACTCGGGACCCTGTGCGTCCGCCAGTTTGGCGCGCACCTCGTCCAGATTCAGCATTTTCGGCTCTTGCGTATCCATGGTTGAAAAATCCATCAGTGGTGGCACACCGCGCAGTCTTGGAGTTGTGCCTTCTTCACGCCGCGCTGCTTGAGAAGCTCATTGCCGCGCGCGACCAAGTCCTTCACGGTCGTGCGCTGCTCGTTGCCCAGCGCCAATTGCTGCTCCTGCGGACCCATCTGCTGGCCGTTCGGGTCGGTCTGCAGCTTGAGATAGAAGTTGAAGACCTGCTGGCGCGGAGTCAGATCCGGGTTCTTCTCGTCGCTGTACAGATATTCTTCGGGCTTGCTGTGGCACTGCAGGCACCACGACATGTGCAGGTTCCGGCCCTTGTAGGTGATGTGCATCTTCTGGATCGGGCCGTGGCAGTTGTTGCAGCTGACGCCGCGATTCACGTGGATGCTGTGGTTGAAATAAACGAATTCGGGAACCTTGTTGACCAGCGCCCACTTGATCGGCTCGCCCGTCTCATAGCTCTTGCGAACCGGCTCCAACAGCGGGCTGTTGGTCCAGATCTGACTGTGGCAGCTCATGCAGGTCTCGGTTTGCGGCAGACCCGCGTATCCGGTGCGCTCCACCCCGGTGTGGCAGTAGCGGCAGTCGATGCCCAATTCGTAGGCGTGGTGCTGGTGGCTGAAGGGAATTGGCTGCGAAAGCGGGTTTTCGACGCCCGTGTTCGCCGACGAGCGGCTGATTTGGGACCCCGTGAAGAACAGCACGACCGGCAGCCCCGCCAAAGAAAGCAGGCTGACCTTCGCTGCGCTGTTTGCGGAAGGCTTGAAGAGGTTAGCCACCGAATTTCACTCCTTGAACCAGAACCTTTTGCATGGTTTTGCCACTCGACCGTCGGCCTGCGCTGAACCTGAGTTCAGGCAAACAGGACGTAGTATAGCCTTGATCCGATTTGCACCGCATCTAAATTTTCACCGCTTGATCCACCGCGATCATGAGAAAAAGGACGGCCAGATAGGCCATCGAGAATTTGAAAAGCGCCCGCGCCTGAATCTTGTTCGTGGTTTGGGCGAGCTGCACCGTCCGCACAAACAGCCATGCATTCAGCAGCAGCGCCGTCACCAAGTACAGGAAGCCCGCCTGCCCCATCAGCAGTGGCAGCGAACTGACGACGACCGTCAGCACCGAATAAAGCGAGATCTGCACGACCGTCGCCTTCTCGCCCCGCACCACCGGAAGCATCGGCACTCCAGCGTCGCGGTAGTCGTCCTGGATCAGCAGCGCCAGCGCCCAGAAGTGCACCGGCGTCCAAACGAAGATGATCGCGAACAGCACCCAGGCCATGGGAGTGAGATCCCCGGTGACGCCCGCGTAACCGACAAGCGGCGGAAAGGCCCCGGCCGCGCCGCCGATCACGATGTTGTGCCAGGTACGACGCTTCAGACCCATCGTATAGACAAAAACGTAGAAGAGCAGCCCCGCAAGGGCCAGAAGCGCGGTGAGCAGATTGCAGACCTGCCATAAAAGGCCAAAAGAGAGAGCCTCCAGCGCAAATGCGAACAGAAGCGCGCTTCGCGACGAGATCACCGCGGTGACGGTCGGGCGTCGGCTCGTTCGTGCCATCCGGACGTCGATGTCGCGGTCGTACACCATGTTGATCGCGTTGGCCGCCCCCGCCGAGGCGTAGCCGCCCACGGTCAGCGCCAACAGAACCCATCCGCCCGGCCATCCCTTCGCCGCCACAAAAGCCGCTGTGATCGTCGTGAAGAGCAGCAGGCTTACCACGCGCGGCTTGGTCAGCGCGACATAGGCCTTCCAAATGGGCTGGGGAGCAACTTCGGCGACCCCCACCGGCGTGGAAGTCGGCTCCGTGCGCCGTGTTTCAATCGCGTCCTCGAACGGAACCTGCACGGCGTGCTCCTGCAGAGCACCCGCCGTAAGGTAGAGAAAAGCGATCCAGATCAGATCGGCCAGCAACAGGTGTCCGATCTGCATGGGGATGGGTGCCTGCATCAGCAGATTCAGGAAGCCAAACGCCATCTGGCCAATGAACAGCCCGAGCACGAGTTTGCCGCCCCGCCGAACTTCCTCAGAAGGCCGAACCCGGTTCAGATAGCTGACCAGGAAAATCAGAAACACCCCGATGCTGGTCGCAATGAACGGATGAAGTGCGCGCAGCCGCACGAAGAGGTGAGATGTCGGATCAACGTCCTTGCGAAGCCCCTCGATCACCGTAGCCGAGGGCGAAAGCATGTCGCCGAGCGCCGCGATCGCGCCCGTGACTCCGAGAAACAGCATGCCGACTGCTGCAAACCCGAGCGCACCCAACACCGGTCCCTGGCCGCGCCATCGGAGCCGCGGCCGACCGGTCACGATCCACGCGTACCAGGCCACCGTCAAGATCAGGAAAAACGTATTGACAAGGTGCAGCCCCATCCAGAAGCCGCGCTCATTGCGGTGGTCGGCCGCGACATGGCCCTTCAAGACCAGCGCTCGCCCCAGCATGCTCTCCGTAAATGTGAAGAAACCCATGCCGAGCGCGACCGACACCAACCCCGGAAAACGCTTCCGGTTGAAAATAGCCCAAATGCCCAAACCCAAGCCAATGAGCCCGAAGAGCGCGCTGCTCACGCGATGGCTGAATTCGATGTAGGTCTTGGCTTCTTTACCGACGGGCAGAATTTCGCCGCCGCAGGTCGGCCAATGCGTGCCACAGCCGTCGCCGCTGAAACTCGCCCGGACAAACGCGCCCCACAGAATCACCAACACCGTATAGGCCAAGAAGGCGAGGGCGATGCGGGCGATGCGCGTGGAGGTGGCGCTCATCGCGGCCCTCCGAAACTTGACAAAAGATTCAAGTTGGAAATTTCAAGAACAGGGTCGGTGCCGGGCCAAAGAGGCTTTTGACCAGGGTGGAGCGTCGGTGGCCGGCCGATCGGATCAGGCCTTCGGGACGCGGGTCTACCCACAATGCCTTGGACTATAGCGCAATGCACCGGACGCCTGCAAGGCGGTTTCCGCCTTCTTTTATCCCTCGGTTCGGGCAAATTGACTCAAAAACTGCCAACTTCGCCTGTCTCACCCACGCTCGATTCGCGCGATATGGTGCATAGTAGGGGAGTTTTCTGGCGTGGGAAAACTCCGCTGCGGGCACCTTGGGCGGCGGGTGATTGAATTTGGAGTACGACCATGAGAAAATCGTTTGCCTGGTTGGGCTTGCTGGCCCTCGCTGCGGCCGCCTACGCTGACCCCGCCATCACGCACGTCAGCTTCAAGAGCGGCAAAGCTTATTATCATGCGGTGGTGTCCGACCTCACGTCTGATCGCGTCACCGTCCAAGCCGTGCTCTCCCCGAAGCTCCGCAGCATCCATGACCTGACCGCCGAAGACCAGCCCGAGGCCGCCATCACCGGCACCTTCTTCAATCCGCGCGATGGCTACCCGGTGGGCGATGTATTGGTCGACGGCAAGCTGATGGCCGAGGGCAAACGCGGATCCGTGCTTGCCATCGACTGGGCCGGCAAGTGCCATATCTTCGATTCCGACTTCCAACAGCAAGTCGACTGGCTCGACTACCGCTATGCGCTGCGCGGCACCGTGCGCCTGATACGCGACGGCAAAGTCGCCCCCGATCCGAAGTCCCAGAAATTCCGCGATCCGCGCATCTGGGGCCGCGCCCGCCGAACTGCCGCCGGGATCACCTCGTCGGGCAAGCTCGTGATGATCGCCACCAAGAACAGCGTCACCCTGAGCGAACTTGGCCGCGCGATGCGGACTCTGGATGTGGTGGATGCGGTCAATCTGGACGGCGGCGGCAGCACCTGCCTCTACTACCGCGGCAAGGTCCTCATCTCGCCCCAGCGTCGCCTGTCCAACCTGCTCGTCGTGCAGGAGAGCACGCCGCTGGAAGGCTATCCCGGCTGGATGAAGGTCAGCGGCTGGGTCCGCAAGCGATAGGTCAGCGCACCAGAACCTGGAGGTCGCACTGCTCTGCCGCCTCCAGGATCTCCAGCAAGATTTCCTGACGAAGCTCGTCTTCACGAGCGATCCCCGGCACGTTCAAATAGCACTGCACCAGCACCCCCGAGCCATCGATGCCCAGCGCCTGCAGCGTAACCCGCACCTTCTCAACATCGATCTCTTCGTGCTGACCGAGCTTGGTGCGCAGACCCTCCGAAAACCTCCGCAGTTTCGCGGGATCGACGTCCCGAAACGGCACCACCACCCGCACCCGCCGCTCACGCCGGATCCCGAGGTTCTCTACATTGGCCTTGATGAAGGTCGAGTTCGGCATCGTGACGACCGAATCCTCGAACGTGCGAATGCGCGTAGACCGCAGCGAAATCGTCTCCACCGTCCCGTCCACGTCGCCGATCTTCACCCAGTCGCCGATATCGAACGGCCGGTCGAGCACGATCGTCAGCGCCCCGAACAGGTTCTCGACGCTATCTTTCGCGGCCAGCGCGAGCGCCACGCCGCCCACGCCGAGCCCGGCGATCAGACCCTGCACGTTGTAGCCCAGCACATAAGCAACCGTGAGCAAGCCAAGACCCCAGAGCAGGAATCGGCCCAGACGCTGGGTGAACTCCATCACCACCCGCACGGTGCGCCGCTCGGAATGCTCCAGCACGGCCTCCAGCCGGTCCGCTCCCGTGTCCCACAGTGCCACCACCAGGCTCGTCAGCGCCAGGATTTTTGCGGCCCGCAGCGCCTGACCAGGCCACGATTCATCGACGATATCGTGGCCAAGCGTCGCCCAAACATCGTCCCAATACGAGGCCACGATGAGGGCCGAGATGCTGCCCCAGATCGCGCGACGCGTGGGTCGCTTGATGCCCGCCGCGTCCATGCGCTTGGCGATGCTGGTCGCGCGGACCGCCGTACCCACAACGCTCCGCAGCAGCACCCACACCAAGAACGGCAGCGTCAGCTGCAAAGTCAAAATCACCGCATTCGGCAGATGGTCGATCGCCTCTCTCATGCCGCTGGCCTCCGGGCTCGCCACCGCGCGCCTGCCGCCACCATCGCCGGTCCCAGCACCAACGCCGGCAGGTAGTTCGCCGTCGGGATCTTCTGAAGATGCGTCAAGTTGATGCCGATCGCCAAGATCAAAATGCCTCCGATGCCCGTGATCTCCGCCAGGTAGTCCTCCCGCTCCGCCAAGGGTCGCAGCGGCCGTGCGAATAGCGTGAGCAGCCCTTGGATCACAAAGACGCTTCCCGCGCTCAGGACCACCCCCGCTCCCAGCGTCGCCGCCAAGAACACCGACGCGATGCCGTCCAGCAGCGACTTCAGGTCCAGCAGTTCCGAGCGCCCGGTCATCGCGTCTTGGATGCAGCCGAGCAGCGTCATCGGTCCCACGCAGAAGAGAATCGTCGCCGTCGTCAAGCCTTCGCTCAATCCGTTCTGACGCCCGAACAGCCCCGTGAACGACGCCGCCAACCGATCGAACAACGCCGTCAGGCCGAAACCCGCACCGATCAGGCCACCGATCGCCACCGCGCCCGCCACGATGAGCACGCTCCGCGAACCGAGAAACATCTTCACCCCGAGCGCGATGTTCACCAAGCCGATGCCGACCAGCGCCGTTGTCTGCAGGTGAGCTGGCAGCGCTTGGCGCAGCAGCAGTCCCAAGCTCGCTCCCACGAAAACCGTCGCCGTGTTGAGCAGAGTGCCGCGCAGCGGGATCGCCATCCGCCGCCTACCAGGTGCGCCCGACGAGCGGCGTCAGCTTCTTCAGGTCGCCCATCAGTGCGGAAAATTGGTCGCTTGTCAGCGCCTGGCTGCCGTCGCTCAGCGCGTGTTTCGGACTCGGATGCATTTCGATCATCAGCCCGTCTGCGCCCACCATCACCGCCGCCTTCGCCATGGGTGCCACATATTTGGCGACGCCCGTGCCGTGGCTGGGGTCCACCACCACCGGCAGGTGCGAATAATCCTTGAGCACCGGCACCACCGAAAGGTCGAGCGTGTTGCGCGTGTAGCTCTTGTCGATCGGCATCACCCCGCGCTCGCAAAGAATCACGTTCGGGTTGCCCTGGTTCAAAACGTACTCCGCCGCCAGCAGAAACTCGTCCACGGACGCGCTCGGCCCGCGCTTCAAGAACACGGGTTTGCCGCTCTTCCCCGCTTCGATCAGCAGCGGAAAGTTTTGCATGCTCCGCGCCCCGATCTGCAAGATGTCCACGTGCTCGGCGACCACGCCGACCTTGTCTGCGCTCATCACCTCCGTGATCGTCGCCAGGCCCAGTTCCTTGCCCACCGACTGCATGATCCGCAGCCCCTCTTCCGCCAGACCTTGGAACGAATACGGCGATGTTCGCGGCTTGAATGCGCCGCCCCGCAGCACCTGCGCACCGGCCTGCTTCACGACCAAGGCCGCTTCGCGGAACTCGTCGTAACCCTCGATGCTGCATGGCCCGCCAAAGATCGTGAACGTCTCCGGCCCGACCTTTGTGTTGGGCAGTTCGACCACCGTCCGGTCGCGGTGATACTCCAGCGAAGCGAGCTTGTAGGGACGGCTCGTGACCGTGATCTTGTTGATGCCGGTCAGGTTCGCTAGCACGCTTTCCAGGTGGTCGCGTTGATCCGGCTGCACCGCCGCCGGAATCCCGATCGCCACGCGGTCTTCGCCCGGCAAAACCAGTGGCTCCAACCCCTGCTCCCGAATCGCATCGGCGACCGCCTGAATCTCCTCGGGGCTCGCCCCCACCTGCATCACGATGATCATGGGAAGCCGCTAGGGTACCCAGAACCGTCCCCCCGACGCCCCACCGGACCGCGGACTTCAGTCCGCAACGCGCCGAGATGTTGCAGGTTTACGGGAAGGAGGCGAAAACAGAGGTCGAATTGCGCTGCCGAGCCACCATTGGGTGGCTCGCCTCGTTGCTCGGTTTGTCCCACCTTCATGCTTTTGGAGTAGCCTGGGGAAGGGTGTGTCTTACCCAGGAATGAGCTCTCGTCCCCGCGCAACACTCATCTGTTGCTATCTTGCATCCCCTCGGTAGGCTCGCCAACTCGCCTTTCCCGAACTAACTGGCGATACTCGGCTACTACTGCTTGGTACTCTAAGCGGTCTTGATCCCTATCCATATTAACGACGGAAGTCACGTGATTACTCGACGAAACGATCAGGATATCAGCGCCCTTGCAGGCGTCGTTTATGGTCGCTCTAATATAAAGGCTCCACGCAACGAAAAGCAGCAATGTCGAGGCGAAAGCCACAGAGATCAATTTAACCGTGCGCATTCGTTCTATTTACGGCGAGCCACGCTGGGTGGCCGCTTCGAACCGGGATTGTTTGTCCCATTTACTTGCTTTGGAGTGGCCTGGGGAATGGCGAGCCACCATTGGGTGGCTGGCCTCGGTGCTCGGCTTGTCCCATCTTCATGCTTTTGGAG
>JAFDWS010000006.1:0-355061 GCA_018268375.1 Armatimonadota bacterium
ACCACCGACTGGGGCGTCCACATGATCGACATCGCTCTCCTCGGCATGAGCAAGGGCCTCGATCTGCCGATGCCGACCGAGGTCAGCGCCGTCGGCGGGCAGTGGGCGATCCAAGACGACGACCGCACCGCGCCGGACACGCAGGAAGCCGTCATGCGCTTCCACGATCCCGATTTCGCGCTCCATTGGTCGGTCGGCCGCGACCATCCCGGCAAGCCCGGCCACGGCACCGAGTTCATTGGTGCGGACGGGCGCACGGTCCGCGTTTGGCGCGGCGGCTGGCTCGTGCTCGACGCCGATGGCAAGGAAATGGAGAAGGTCGAGGCGCCAGCCGTTGGCGACCACTGGACGAACTGGCTAGACTGCATCAAAACGCGGCAGAAACCACGAGCCGACCTTGCCTCGGTCGCCCAAACCACCCTCGTCTGCCACCTCTGCAACGCGGCCGCCTATGCGGGCGGCACGGTGCGTTGGGACAAGGCGGCAATGGACATCATTGGCAAGACTGGTAAGGACACTCTTTCCTATCACCGCGAGTACCGCAAACCCTGGACCCTGACGAACCACAAATGATCACCACCGCACTGTTGACCGTTTCCGTCCTCGCCAGCCGAGGCACGGGCCTGACCTCGATGGATCCTAGCGGATTCATCACTCTGTTCAACGGCAAGTCGTTGGACGGCTGGAAGGGCTGGCGCCGCAGCGACGTCCCGAAGTCGTGGTCGATCGAGAACGGCGTGCTCGCGTGCTCGCCGAACGACGACGGCGGCGACTTGACCACAAAAGCCTCTTTCACTGATTTCGACCTTCGCCTTGATTGGAAGATCAGCGAAGGAGGCAACAGTGGCATCTTCTTTCGGGGATCGGAAGACGAGCCCGTGGTCTGGCAATCGGCGCCGGAGTACCAGCTCCTGGACGACAAGAACCACCCCGACGGCCAGAACCCCTTGACCCGAGCGGCTTCGTGCTACGCCCTCTTCGCGCCCACCAAAAGCGTGAACAAACCAGCGGGCCAGTGGAACTCGACCCGGATCGTGGCCAAGGGCAACGACCTCCAGCACTGGCTGAACGGGAAGCTCGTCCTGCGCTACACGATCGGCTCGGCGGCTTGGAAGGAACGCTATGCCAAGAGCAAGTTCAGCAACATGCCTGAATTCGCGTCGCACAAGAGCGGGCCGATCACCCTGCAAGACCACGGGCTGAAGGTGTGGTTCCGGAACATCCGGATCAAGCGGCTGTAGACATTCTGAGGTCGGAATTTGTCTCAGCACAAGGAAGAACTTTTGCGCTGCACTTTCTTGCCGACTTATGTTCGCTTGTAATGGATCTTGCTGTTCGTGACCAATTCACCTCTTTCAAAATTGAAAGTCGTGGGAGCCTCGTCAGCATACGGTGCATGGAACTCTTCAGGTTGCGTGGTCAGGGTCTTGCCACTTGGATCTGCATACCAACGCCCTTTCTCCGCGTCACGCCAGTCCGAGGAACTTGATTCACCAACGGGCGACGTACCGGTCTTGGGCGCTGCTCCAGGCTCACTTTCGGCCGGGCTTGCGGCGCTGGAACCACTGTTCGCAGCGCGGCTGTCAATCAACAGGCTGTAAGTACCGTCATCTCTAACAATGAGCTTATAGCGGCCGGCATTTGATTCGTCCGAATACCAGTCGCCGACCAGATCCTTTACCGCAGCAGAACGCTCCGTCATCATCTGTCGCACAGAACTCATTTCGCGCCGGAGCGCGACTACCTCGCCCTTCAAGGTCTCTATGTCCTTATCGCGAGCTGCCATGGCTTCGGCGGCCGCTCGGCGATCCTGCTCCATGCCCTCCACCCTCCTGCTCAGTTGCTCGCTGCCACAACCGGTTAGACTTACCAAGACGCAAACCAACGTAAATACCCTGGTCACTTGTGAAAGATACCCGCCATCCACTTCCAACAGAGTGTCGCCACGGACTCCACTGGACTGAACAAGAACGCGGCGAAGAATCCGCTCCATACTAGGCCAGCCCAGCTGGAGAGCGCGATCGCGAGTGCGGCCCCGCCCCAAAGGAATGCGGTCTTCCAGACAATCTCGAAGTCTTCCAGCCGACCCGCTCTGGCGAGAGCAGCTAACCAAGCTCGCTTGTTCCTTCCTCGGATGCTCAGCCAAGAGACAAACTCTGAGAAGGTGACATAGGAGAGTGCAAGGGCCAACTCAATTACTAGCCCCCATCCTTCTCGGAACGACCAGCGTCGCTTGGTCAGCAAGGTCTCGATAGCACTTGCCTGAAAATATGGGCTAGCGTATTTATGCTGTGTGCTACCGCGGAAGCCTGGTACTCCCAACCCGCTTGCATTGTCCGAGTCAATGTCACAGTAGCCGAAGATGACCACCTTGCCCGCAATCTTGGATTGGCTCTCTTGCAGAGCAGAAGAGATGTCGGCTCGGCCGTCGCCAAATGGTGACAGCCGTTCTCGCTCGAGCGCGGGTATGTATCCGAAGGCGACATGGTAGGTTTCCACCTGGGGCATCACCTCGTTTACTGTCTCGGCTTTGCAAGCCTCAAGGGCTGCAGGAAACGGCACACTTTCACAGATAGAGCTCCTCCCGGTTTCGAGGAGTTGAAATGTCCTTCCAGAAAGCGAAGGCAACTCGAATCCATTACGTGACTTGAAGCTGGCGGGAATAGGATAGAGCAATCTGTCAAAAATGTAGCCTACGCCAAACAAGCCCTCGAACCTCTCACCACGCCGATCATTACCAAGGTTTATATCAAGAACCTCGCACCCAAGTACCACTCGCAAACCGGAGCCCTTGCACGCGTTGAACAGATCCGCCCTGTCGCTAGACTCGACATAGGGCAGCCAACTCCCGTTGCTCGTACGTCCAAATGAAGCTACGTTCAAGTCGAAAACGACGGCACGTGGCCCGGGACGCATCTTGGCCAGCGTCTTGACGATTGTCTCTAGCGTGCGCCCGACAATCCGCCGGCGTTCAACACGAATCAGCATGCGATCTGTGTTATTCCGGTAGTCGATCTTCTTTATGGATGTAGGGATCCCTTGAAGATCCACAACAACTGTGCTCCTAGGGATTCCCCTATAGTAGGCTTGGAGAGTGTCTGCCGCCAAGAATTCGGTGTATGAACCTAGCGGTGAATGCACAAACAGGTAAGTCAGTCCGAAAACGAAAGCAAAGACGGTGACTGTGCGCCAGAAACGGTCGCGGAAACTCTCTTGATGTTCTCCTGCGCGGACTCCTGTAGAAGAGCCGTCACTACTTCGGTTGGTTGGCACCTTCGATGCTTTCGAACCTACGGCAAACTGCTGTTCGCCGGCTCCCGCAGCTTCTTCTCTCCCTCTGAGAGACCTCTTGCGGCTAGTCCTCTTCTTTCCCCCGGGCATTTGGGGAGGAATCTACCTGGGGCTGATCCGCCTTCGCTGATCCAGAAGGCAATGCGCAGTGGTAGAGAACCAGATCCTGACATCTTAAACCTGTAATCTGAATCGAGGGCCCACGGACCTGCAACACACGCGAGAATGGAATGGGAAGGGCCGAACCTGCTGCAGCCCATTACCCACCTCCTTCACGCCCCGATATGAGACGAAAATCTAGAACACACCGACCTTGATCCCGGGCTCAGAACACCGAATCCGGGAAGTAGAAGTCCTTCGCGTTGTCCGGGCTGACCATGTCCACGTCGATCATCATGTGCCGCGGGGTGAAGCGCATGATCTTGTCCCGGTTGCCGTCGCGGAGGATCGAGACCGCCTGCTGGATGCCGATCGCGATCATGCTCGGCGGGTAGGTGATGTCGGCCGGGTACATCGGATCCTTGTCCATGACGCGCTTGATGATGTCCTTCTTGCCCGCGCCGCCGAGGATCCACATCTCTTTGTCGCGGCCGGCTTCCTTGATTGCCTGCTCGGCGCCTTCCGCCATGTCGTCGTCCTGAGCCCAGACAGCGTCAATGTGCTGATGCTTGACCAAGAACGTCTGCATGACGTTCAGGGCCTTCTCCCGGTTCCACATGCCGGTCTGCTGATCCAGGACCTGGATGCCCGGGTATCGCTTGAAGACTTCAAGGGCAGCGTTGACGCGGTCGGTGTTGACCGTGCAAGGAATGCCTTCGAGCACAACGATCTGGCCCTTGCCGCCAAGCTTCTCGGCCATGTACTCGGCGGACTTGCGGCCGAACGCCTTGTTGTCGCCTTCGATGAACACGTTTGCGACGGGCTTCAAGAAGCCGCGGTCAACGTTCACGAGCAAGATGCCGCGCTTGTTGATCTCTTCAGCGGTCGGCGTGATCGGCGCGCTCTCCGTGGCAAGGACAACGATGGCGTCGACATTGGCCGCCATCATCGTCTCCAGATCCTTTGTTTGCTTCTCGGGGTTCTCGGCGGTCGCCAGCGTCCAGTCCACTTCCGGATGGAGCGCCATGGCTTCCTTTGCCCAATAAATGACGCCAGCCGTCCAGCCATGGTCGGCAGCGGGGACGGAGATTCCGATCTTCAGTTTCTTACCACCGGCCGCAGGCGTGGGCGAACCGCCCGTCGATGCCGCCGTGCCAGTCGTCCCACCGGCGGCCGTCGAGCCTTGCGTGCATCCCGTGGCCAAAGCGAACAGGGCCAGCCCAGTAACGGCAAACAGGGAGAAGTTAAATCGTCGCATCCGAACCTCGAATGCGACCAATCCTACCACCGATCAGGACTCCGATTCGCTGTTGCGCTGCAAGAGCACGGCGGCAAGGATGATCGCCCCTTTCACAACACCCTGCCAATAGACCGAGACTTGGGCCACGACGAGCATGTTCGTGATGACGCCAAGCAGGAGGACGCCGAGCACGGTCGCCCAAATGCGGCCGCTGCCGCCGCGCAAGGTCGTGCCTCCGATGACCACCGCGGCGATCGCGTCGAGCTCATAGTACTGGCCACTCGATGACGAGGCCACCGAGTTCATCCTCGTCGACCAAACCATCGCGGCGAGGCCGGCGTAAAGGCCGAGCAATGTATAAGCCCAGAACTTCACCTTGCGCGTATCGACACCGGCATAGAACGCGGCCGTCTCGTTCGAACCGACCGCGAGGACGTTGCGGCCGAACGTCGACCGGTTGACGAGCAGAGACGCAAAGCCCGCCGCCAGGAAGAACAAGACAATTCCCCAGGTGATGACGAGGGGTTGCCCACCTCCCACTTGGAGGAACGGGAGGGGAATGCCGTCCTTGCCAAGGCCCGGGTAGATGGTCGCGCTAGACGACCTGATCTCGCCGCCCTCTGCAAGCGCGAGCACCAGTGAGCGAAAGCCAACAAGGCCTACGAGAGTGGCCACGAACGGCGCGATCTTGCCATAGGCGACCAAGAAGCCGTTCAAGGCGCCGAGAATGCCGCCGGTCAGGAGGCACGTCAACACCGCATAACCTGCCGCGGCCCCCTCGCCGCCACCCATGCTCTTGTTCAGCATCCAGACGCCGAGCCCGGCAGCAAGGGCCATACCGCTCCCGACGCTGAGGTCGATCCCGCCGGTCGCGATGACGATCGTCATCCCCACCGCGATGATGCCGACGGCCACATTCTGGTTGAGAAGGTTCTTCAGGTTCTCCGGCTGGAGGAAGACCTCGTGTTGCCAAATCGCGTTGACGGCGAATAGCAGGACAAACGCAACGACGACGCCGTTGCGCTGCATGTACTTGGCGATGTTCGCAGCCGACATCCTAGAAGTCGTCGGCCGCCCGATATGCGGCGATCACAGCCCGCTCACCTTCTTTTCCAGGCTTGCTGTTGCCATGTTCCATGCCAAGAATGCCTTGGTAGCCGCGGCTGTGGATGTGCTGGAAGATCGCCCGGTAGTTGACTTCGCCCGTGCCAGGCTCGTTGCGGCCGGGGTGGTCGCCGGTCTGGATGTATGCGATCTCGTTCCAGCACAAGTCCATGTGCGGGATCAAGTTGCCGTCGTCAACTGCCTGGTGATAAAGGTCGAAGAGAATCTTGAGCGCGGGGCTGTTCACACCACGCACCATCAGGTAATTGTCGGCCACGCGGTTCAACACCATGCCGGGATGGTCGCGGCGACTGTTGAGCGCCTCCATCACCATGACCAGGCCGTGGGGCTCGAGCACTTCCGCGCCTTTGCGCAGGCCGTCGATGACGTTGGCGACTTGATATCCACGGTCTAACCGACCATCAGCAACACCAGGGACCAGGGTCATCCACTTCGCGTTGACGCGCTTACAGACCTCGATCGCGCTCTTGCATTCCTTGACGAAGGCTTCGACGCCCTCCTTGCTACCGGTGCTGAGGAAAGGCGTCCACGCAACCTCGGGATTCACGACAAAAATCCCCATTTGGATGCCGAGCTTCTGCATCGCCTTGGCGATCTTCTCTTGCTCTTCGACGGAGCGGCCCTTCATGCCGTTGTCCTCCCAAGCTTGAAAGCCCTCGTCGGCGGCAAACTTCAGCTGGTCGATCGGATCGGGGCCGGCCGAGTTCTGGAACATTCCGAAATGTGGCGCGTACTTGAGCTTGAACGGCCTTTTGGTCGCCAGAGTGCCCCCAGTTGCCGCCGCGACGGCGGTGCCAGCCGCAAGGGTGGCCCCGGCGGCCACCCCTGACTTCAACACTTCCCTTCTCGTCATTGTCTTGCTCCTTGACTCGTCAAGAGAACTTGGTCACGCCGGGCATGGAGACCGGCATGATCGGCTTGGGCCCGAACTCGAGGTGGTCGGGGAACAGCTTCTCCTGGGAGTTCATGGCCATATCCCACGTCACTTCGGCGCCGGTGTAGCCCGCCATGCGTCCCATGATCGCGGTGAGGGTGGTCTCAGCCACACGCTTGGCCTCATTGATGTAGGTGCCGTTCCTCATAGCCGCGATGAGGTGCTTGTGCTCTTCGACGTACGGATTCGGACGGTTGCCTTCCCACTTCCAAGAGTTCGCGCCCTGAATGAATGTGTTCGCATCGGAGGAGCCCTGGGTGCCGATGATCCTCTCAGCGACGCGGCTCGCGGTGTTGTCGATCTGGCGGCACATGCTGATCGTCTTTACGCCGTTCTCGTATTCGAACTCGGTCGCAAAGTGGTCGAAGATGTGGCCGTATTTCGGGTCGGTGCGGACTTGCCGGCCGGCTAGGCTGGTCGCCTTGACCGGGTGTTTGTCCATCGCCCAGTTGCACACGTCGATGTTGTGGATGTGCTGTTCGACGATGATGTCGCCGGCGATCCAAGTGAAGTAGAGCCAGTTGCGGAGCTGCCACTCGACATCGGTCATTTCCGCCGTGCGGGCGACGTCCCAGAGGCCGCCTTGGTTCCAGTAGGCGTAGCAAGCGACAACCTCACCGATCTGACCGTCGTGGATGCGCTTGATGCACTCGTTGTAGGCCATCTCGTGGCGGCGCTGGGTACCGGCGACGATGTTCAACCCCTTCTGCGCGGCTAGTCCTGCCGTCTCGATGACGGAGCGGACACCGAACGCGTCCGTGCCGATTGGCTTCTCTGTAAAGATGTGCTTGTTCGCGTCGACCGCGGCCCGCAGATGAATAGAGCGGAAGCCGGGCGGCGTCGCAAGGATAACGTAGTCGATGTCTTGGGCGAGGACTTTCTTGTAGGCGTCCCAACCGACGAACGCTCGCTCGTCAGCAACTTGGTAGCGGTCTTTGAGATTGTCCTTCAAAGTCTGGCGAGAACTGTTCAAGCGGTCCTGGAACAGGTCGCCCATTGCCCAGATGACGACGCCGGGGTCTGCGTTGAAGGAGTCGACAGCGGCGCCCGTGCCTCTTCCGCCACAACCGATCAAACCGACCTTGATCTGGGCCGAACCTTTGGCGAAGACGGCTTTGGGAATGGCCATGGCGACGGCCGAGGCGGCGGTTCCCGCCATGAGTTCTCGGCGGGTCAAAGAGTGCTTACGAGCCATGCGCATAGCATAGCCCGATCAGGGGTCGCAAACGAGCCTGCAACCCACAAACGGACCGTCAGAAAGCCACCATTTGCTCTTCGGGAACTGCGCGTCCCGTTCCTGCCAGGAGAGGTCGTAATGGTCTCGGGTGGAGAAGAGCATACGGTCGGGATCATCCTCGTAGGTGCCTCCGCAGAGCACAGGCTTCCCGTCCAATCCCATGGCCCACTCTCCAGCGTTCCCGAGGACGTCGTAAAGGCCCCAAGCGTTCGCCTTCTTGCTCTTCGCAGGGTGTGTCTTCTCACCGGAGTTCGACACGTTCCAAGACACCTCGTCAGCAGCCGGTTCGCGCTGTGCGCCGGCGCGAGCGGCGTATTCCCACTCGGCTTCGGTCGGCAGCCGATATTTCTTCCCGGTCTTGGCCGCCAGCCACTTGCAGAACACTTCTGCCGATTGAGAGGTCATCCCGAGGGCCGGATACCCTTGGTGGCCAAACCCTCGGTCCGCTGCGCCGTAGGGTTTGCTGGGACGAGACACGCCCTCCTTCTCTGCCCCACGCTGATCGGGTGGAAGATCCAGGCGATACGCGAAGACGTCGTACAAATCCCACAACACCTCGGTCTCTCCGATCCAAAACGGCTTGATCTCCACCTTTTGGCCTGCCACCGTGATGCTTCCTGCAGGCACTGGCAGCATTTTGAAGCTGACCAATGACTCTGGTATCTTCTCGTCGAACGGTTGCAGGTCTGCTGGAGCCGTGTTCCCCAAGAGGCAAATGCTGATGATGGCCGCCGTACTGAGCATGGTGCTTTGTGGTGGTTATGGGACGAGCGACAAGCTGACCCGGTTCGATTATGGCCAGGTCCACATGGGGGTCAGGGTCAACGTGTCCCTCTACGCTCATGACCAGGCGGAGGCAGAAGCAGCTGCGGGCGCAGCCTACAAGCGCTTCAACGAGCTCGAGCAGATCATGAGCGACTACCGCCCGGACAGTGAGCTCATGCTCCTGTGCAAGAACGCTTACAACCAGCCAATCAAAGTCTCGGAGGACTTGTACGTCGTTCTGAGGAGGGCGCAGGACGTCGCAGAGCGGTCTGATGGCGCCTTTGACGTCACGTGTGGGCCGCTCGTGCAGCTTTGGCGCGCGGCAAGAAAGTCGAAGAGACTTCCTTCAGAATCAGAGTTGGACGAAGCGAAGCGACACACTGGCTGGGTGAACTTCCTGGTCGGAACAAACAGCAACGGCGAGCGGTTTGCCCTTCTTGGCAAGCCCGGAATGCGGCTGGACCTCGGCGGGATCGCGAAGGGATACGCGTGCGACCAGGCCCTTAACGCGATGTTTGCAGCGGGTGTCGATCGCGCTTTGGTCGAAGCAGGCGGGGACATGGCGGCGTCGGGGGGACCTCCCGGCACTGCCGGGTGGCCAATATTGGTCCAAGGCTATCCCGGCGGAGAGGTCTTTCTCAAGCGCGGGGCTCTGTCAACCTCGGGCGACCTCTATCAAAACGTGGAAATCGGCGGGAAGAAGTACTCGCACATCGTCGATCCGCGGACCGGATATGGATTGACGACGCGTTTGCAAGTTTCCGTGTTGGCTCCGGACGGCTTGACGACCGACAGTCTCTCGACCGCCTTGAGCGTCATGGGCGAGGGCGATAAAGCAGCCTTCCTCGCCTACTATTACGGGGCCAGGGCGTACTTCGTCAAAGCCAAGCGGTAACCTCGCGCCATGCTCCTCGCCGCCGCACTGGCCCTCGTCAGCCAACCCGCGATCCTCGTCTTCACGAAGACGGCCGGGTTCAGGCACGACAGCATTCCCTTGGCAAAGAGGGCCGTTTACAAGATTTGCGAAGAGCGCCATTGGACACCGGCTTTCACGGAGGACGCGTCGTGGTTCACGCCGGGTCGGCTCGCAGGCTATTCAGTCGTGGTCTTCCTCATGACGACGGGAGACGTGCTGGACGACGAGCAACAGAGTGCGATGGAGGGCTTCATCCGGTCGGGGCATGGATACGTCGGCGTGCATGCAGCGGCCGATACCGAGTACGACTGGCCCTGGTATGGCAAGCTGGTCGGTGCTTATTTTAAGACCCATCCCGCGATCCAGCAGGCCACCGTCCACATCGAGGACACCAAGCACGCGACGACGAACTTCCTCCCCAATCCCTGGGTGCGCACCGACGAGTGGTACGAGTTCCGGACCAACCCGCGACCGAACGTGCACGTGCTCGCCACGATCGACGAGTCCACCTATAAAGGTGGAGGCATGGGCGCAGACCATCCCGTGATGTGGTGCCACGAGTTCGATGGAGGACGCGCGTGGTACACCGCTCTCGGACATACGAAAGAGTCTTACTCAGATCCTTTGTACGTTCGGATGCTGGCTTCTGGCATCCAATGGGCGATGGGGCAGCCGAGCATGCAGCGCATACGCTAAGTTTTGTCTGGTTGCGACTGCTGTGCCCTTTCGATTTCCTCAAGGACTTCAGTGGGAGTGACTTGGCCCTGAAGTTCGACGAACTCGGGGTCTTCACTCAAAGGCACGCCGAGCTTTTCGGCGATGGCGTCCAGGGCAACGAGCACTTTCGTCAGTTCGCGCTCCGTAAGGAGGTTGACCTGCAGATCGAGTTCGTTTTGGCGATCTGAGAGCTCCTGCATCCGGTTCTGGCTGAGCAGGACGAAGAGCGAGAGAAAGATGGCCTCGAGCGAAACAATTGTGGTCAACAATCCGAACGGATAGGGATCGAACGGTTTAAGCGCAAACAAGTTCACGTTCAAAGCGATCCAAACCGTGAAGAACACAGCGTTGAGGAAGACGAAGGAAGGCTTCCCGCAATAGACGGCGATACCGTTGGCGACCTTTTCATAGGCCGTCATCGCGTCGTTGTGCCTGCGCCGGTGTTCGTAGAGCTCGACGATGTTTTGCTGGACGACCGAATTGACGGTGCCCATGCTCCTCTTATCCTTGCCCATCGATTGGGCCAGACGCCAGACCGACGGCGAGCGGGACGCCCGGAATCAAGAATTGGGGCTATCGACAAATATTAGGCGACGCTAACACCTCGTCGTATAATTGACCCACCATGGCGCTCCGCCCCTCCTCCCTTCCATCGCTCGCACTCGTCGCCTTAGGCTTTGGGAGCGGGCTCTTCCTCGGCCGATCGGCACCGGTCGTCGCTCAAGTACAGGTTCCTCCAGCCTATCTCAAGCTTCAGACGGCAACGCCGGGGACGCCACAGGCGGGGCACACGAACATGACCGGCACCGCCATCGCGGGCCAGTTCGTCGGTGGCGGCTCGGGCTTGACGGGCCTAAACGCTTCCAATATTGGGACGGGCACCCTGGCATCAGCCCGCCTACCAAACCCGCTCGCTCTGTCCGGCGCGGCAGCTAGCGCGACTGGAATCCTGATGGGTACGAACACCTCGGTCAACAATGACTCCGCAGGGCTGAGGGGCGTGTCGAACGGAGGCGGTGGCGTCACCTACGGTGTGTGGGGCCAAAGCAACAGCCCTACCGGCACCGGGATCATTGGGTGGGCGTCATCGTTCACTGGCAACACGAACGGCGTATATGGCCTGACCTATAGTTCTTCCGGGCGTGCCGTCTACGGTTACGCCAACTCGTCCACGGGTTTCGCTGTAGGCTTGTATGGTGACAGCGCCAGTAATGCCGGATGCGGCGTGTTCGGCAGGTCGACAGCCGGCACCGGAACTACGTACGGCATTCGCGGGGAAAGTGGCAGCACGGACGGACAGGGCGTGTACGGCCTCGCCTATGCTAGTTCCGGGCCCGCCTACGGGGTTATGGGCCAGAGCGGTAGCACGTCCGGGCGTGGAGTCTACGGCTTGGTCTCAGCCTCGAGCGGCACGACGGCCGGTGTTTGGGGAGAGGTTGCAAGTTCCGACGGGGCCGGTGTCTACGGAAGCGCGACCGCCGCCGCCGGGACTTGCGCTGGTGTACGGGGCTATACCACCAGTTTGAACGGTGCAGGAATGGTAGGCGAGAACTTCTCGAACGTCGGAAACACCTACGGCGTGTATGGCTACGCTGCGAGCGCCACAGGCTACGCGTTATGGGCCCAAGGGCGGACCGGAGCCTCAGGCACCAAGTCGTTCCGTATCGACCACCCTGCCGACCCGGAGAACAAGTTCCTCCTGCACTATTCGACCGAAATGCCAGAGCCGCAGAACGGCTACAACGGGGTGGTCAAGACCGACGCTCACGGCAAAGCCTGGGTGCAACTTCCCGACTACTTTGAGTCGATCAACAAGGACTTCCGATACCAGCTCACGGTTATCGACGAAAGCGAAGCATCTGGCTTCGTCCAAGTCAGGGTCGCCCGCAAGATACAGGGAAACCGGTTCCTGATCGAGACGAATGCTCCCGGGATCGAGGTGTCTTGGGAAGTGAAGGCCATTCGCAATGATCGCTGGGTGCGCAGGTATGGCGCCCCGGTCGAGGTGGACAAGACCGGTCGCGAGCGGGGCAAGTACCTCCACCCCGAACTTTATGGACAACCCGAAGAAAGGGGCTTGAACTTCCGCTCGCTCACGGAGCGCCCCGCAATTACCGGTAAGCCGTGAACAAACGCGGGGCGTGTCAAAGTTGAAGAGCGTCGGCTAAGCCGGCAACTCGCAATGATGACGCTTCGCGACCTGAATCTCATACAGCCAGCAGCGTGTCGATCACGTCGTTGGCGGAATAGGTTGCTTGTCCTGCTTTCAGGAATCTGGTCAGGTTTGCGACGTCGTCGCCAGCAGTGACGATGGGCGGCTCAGATCCGGTTTTTCGGGTCTGCGCGAGCCCGATCGTTGCCAGGAGGCCGTTGCAAAGGCACTTTCGCCCGGACGTGTTTGCTTCATCGCCGCCTTTCGCAACATAGTCTGTTACCGGTTCTCCAGGGCACCGGTACCCGATCGTGCCATCTTCCTTTCGGTAGAGCTCCCTCAGGTAGCCGAGGTCGCACAGTCGGTCGCGGCGCCGGTAAACGGTGGAATCAGACAGGGTCCCGCCAAGGTCAAGGACTTTGAAGGGGAAGCCCGTCGGAGAAGCGAGCGGATCCGTGAACACTCTTGCCTTGCCTTCTCGACTCATTTGAATCACTTGCGACTTGATCTCGGGGTCAATGCCTGACTCTTCGCAAAACGCGAAGGGGGTGCCCACCTGAATCCCCTGGGCGCCGGCTGCGATGGCCTCCTGGAGCCGCTCCCGGCTCCCGTAGGAGCCAGCGAGCCAAAACGGCAGCCCGAGTTCACAAAACTTGTCCAATTCAGGATCGTCGCGGGGGCCATAGATCGGCTGGCCACTGGCGTCGGTCAACATGGCGCCTCGGGGCGGAGCGTTATGCCCCCCGGCGGTGTTGCCCTCGACCACGAATCCGTTAACGGCCCCTGTAGCCTTGCGCTTGAGTGTGGTCGCCAATGCCGACGACGCGACGATTGCGAAGAACTCCGGACGCTCAAGGGATCGAATGCTGGACGGGCAGAACTCGACAGGAGCGAAATGGGTGGTGAATTGCTCTCCCGGCAACGCGCCATTGACGTCGAGCGGCAATTCGACAGGGTCGAGGCTCGCGAACTTGTCCAGAACCATGGGAATGGCCCGTGGGATCCCGGCCCCCATGAGGACGAAGTCAACACCTGCCAGCATCGCTCCAAAGATCGAGGGCAGGGTGGGCAACTGGATCTTCTCCAGGAGGTTGATCCCGATCAGGCCCTTGTGTCCCTCCTTGGCGAGGAAAACCTCCACAAAGTTGGCGAGCACCGTCAGTTCCGTCAGTGCTTGGTTAGCCTTGATGGAAGGCATCGGCTTTGACTTGAAGGGAGTTGACGCTCGCTTGCCGCCTTCGATGTAATATCGCGACCAGACGCGGTCAGCGACCTCCTTGATCGGGAACGCCTGTGCTGCCCGGCGTAAGTGCCCTCCAACATCGCCCAATTGGAGCCGTCGCGCAAAGACGACGTCTAAACCAGTGCCGGACACCACCCCGATCTGCCCTCTCTTTGCGACCGCCGAAGCAAGAACCCATGAGGAGACTCCGGTCCCCATACCTCCCTGAATGATGCTGGGATATGTCATGTGACCGCCGACCCGGCTGATCCGGTCAAAGTCATTTTGCTTGATCCTAGGAGCGGCGCTATGACGAATGTCATAGGATGTCGCACTGGGTCGACCATCAAGGGGTTTGAAGGAGGGAGATGGAGCGGGAAAAGAGATTCGAACTGTCCGATCCTGCTTCTAAGGGGTGACACTTGCGCCCATTTCGTGAACCTGCAGGTTCGGTAGACACTAGTCCAGGGGTGACACCTGCACGTGAACTCCCGCTACGCGGTCGAATGAGGAGTTAGTCGATCTTGTACGGCTGTGGAAGCGCCACTCGGTGCTGATAAAAGCTCCAACGACTGGACAGGTCCTCAACATAGGGTGCTGCCAAAATGAACCTCTTGCGGGTTCCTCCTGACCTGATCCACTCATATATTTCGGCTGGAGGTATCCCGATCGTCTGCCGGAAGTCCATCCCTAGCGCGGGCAATCCGGTTCCCTCCGCATCGAGTTTCTCCGGACACTGCTCAATACAGTGAAACCGCTGGTTATTGTTCTGGCGAATCAGTTTCCATTCGTCAGTTCCAAGGTTGATGGACGCTTTAAGGCTTGCCCGTAGCTCCGTCGCGGGCCATGCAGGAATCATGAGGACAGTTCGAAGGGCAGAGTCTCTGCCCTGTTGCCGATCTTCGAAGTCGCGCTCCAGGTCGCAGTCCTGCCCGACTATGATCGCAAAGGCAAAATCCTCCAGAAGCGCTCTTGGCTGCTCCTCTGTGATCGATTCGGGATCCAGCGTCATCCACCGCACGCCGGCCAAGACTTCGCCCTGCCACACCCGCCCAGTGGGGGAGGGCCGATATTTTGGCTCCAGGATCTCAGCGGTTGAGGCTAATCCCAGGTCAGGCGGGGCAGCGATGCCTGAGACCTCCTGATACTCTTAAGTTCGACTGGCTTCGGCTTGGCCGCCTTCCAGTGAGGTAGGTCCTCATCGTGGAAACGCCATATTTCACCGAGCGCCTGCACAGCCTCGCTCAAGGCAACCGCAGACAGCATGTCGATGAACATACAGCAAGCGATCCTCTTCATACTGTTGGCCCGATCCTCGTCACTCTGGATGGATTGGAAGCTCAGGTTGTACTCGTGCCGGCTATCGCAACCGGGGGCCTGGACGAATCCCCATAAGATTCCGCCGGTCAGTCCGGTCTCAAACTGGAGCAGCGAGTAGCGCGTCCCGCAGCCGATCTGTAATGCACCATCGGAAGAGGTTCCCGGCATTGGTGTGAAACTCGTTGAGCCGCTGAAGAGCGTTGGCAGGGTCGCAGTTTTCGGTATAGCTGTCACTATCAATCACGTAGGATCTATCGGGGGGCTCGCCAAAGGTGCCGAGCCCGTGCTGCAGCATGACAATGCCCTTATCGTCGGGCAGTTGGATCGTAAGTTGATTAACTGACGTCAAAATCGCTTCGGCTAGTTCCGGGCTGGTCAACTCGGCGGCGATCGGCGAGGCGATCAGTTCCGCCCAAGGTGTGTTCCCTTCCCCAATCTCTGATCGAGAGATCACATTGACGTAGCGGAGACCGATGCGTGTGAACACGGAGGGTGCATACACATCGATCAAGGCACCAAGTGGCCCATCCACCAGGTTCGCGAAATTCTCCCAGCGCGAATATGAAGTGGTGGTCAGCGCCAACGAGTCGCGGGTCAAAGTCACCTTCGACATCTCGTCTTCCGAAACAAAACAGTGGATGCGCTTGCTTGGCACCTGCGACTGGATCGCCGCCATTAGTTCCGGCGGCAAGTCGATCCCAGACTGCCGTGTCTCGACCTGCTCCTCGTAGCCCGGGAACTCCTTTCTAATTCTGGCCTGATAGTCGGCAGGCGGCCCGACGTCGATTTGGAGATCGGGATGGAAGCGGAACTGGCAAATGACCGTCCGCAAGGGGTTTCGTTGGTAAACGACCCTTGGGGACTCTGGGAATGGCATTCGGGCAGTGCTGACCGGTTGAATCAAAGCGCTATAGCCTTTATACCGAGTTTCGGCTGGCGGCGTTGAATCTGAAGGGCCATAGACATACCGACGCCTGCGGGAGGGTCAAGGATTCTAAGGGCCCCAAACAGATGCAGTTAGAAAGTTATCAAGCGCAGCGAGATGAGGCCGAAGCGGCGCGGTTCGAAACCGAGATCGGAGATCGCGTCTATTCAATCGATGCGACAGCGCGCAGTGCGGAAGCACAGAAGATAGTCTGGCCTGAATAGGCCTCCCCAAACGCAAAGAGGTGCCCGACCGAGTCGCGGGCACCCTGGTAGCCGGTGGGCGTCTTCAGCAGACCGCCCCAACTTCTCCAAGCGCCGATGGCCGGTCTGAACAACGAAGCTTCTTAGGAATATCGGCTCTCTAGGTACCAACCCTGAGGGCCTGTTCCGCCCGTGTTTCTGTAGACAACCGTCACTGCCTCGCCATGAGCTACCGTCGCGATGGTAGTCGAGCTCCCGCCAGTTTTGGAGCGGAGGGTTATGGTGCCGCTGCTCGTTCGGTTGAAGGCCGTGACCCTCATCCCGTTGGGCACCTCTTCGGTCATCAGATCAATTGTGGAGGCGCTCCCCGTCGGCAGTACGAGGAACCTGTGATTATGGTCAACGTCGGTCACGTCCCAGGTATAGGAAGAACCGACATCGGCCCAACGAGCAACATCACCTACGACGAACCAGTCGCCTCCACGGAACATCATCATTGCCCCGTTCGTGCCATCCAGATAGACCTCGCCTGAACGGAGGTCGGGAATGTCAGGACTGTCGCCCGTAGAAGTGGCGCGGTAGCCGTAGATGTCCTTCTTATAGGGAATCTGAAGCCGGTCAGGCACCCGGAGGTCGGAAAGAACATGGGACCAGTGCTCGTCGTCGGCAGACGACGGAGGAACCTGGTCTTCTAGATCGTTGCCTACGGCAGGGACCGAACCGTCGGTCGGGATCTCCGTCGCCTCCGTGAGCACCGGCGAGAAGGGCCCAACACCATGGTACGCCGCTTGCCAGGCAACTTGCACTGCACTTCCCGTGGCCTCACCATGAATCCTCAGGGTCGGCGGATCCTCTTGGAAGTCACCGCCGACCGCAGTAAGGGTGACGAGCCTCCAAGATCCTTCGCGAACCAGGACTGAGTCAAACACCACGGCTGAGTCTCCGGAGCCGTCCGCTAGGGAGAACGTCATAGAGCCATTTAGGACCTGAACGAATGCCTCGTACGTTACGACGTCAGGCGCCCCTTCCAAAGCGACAAGCTGCTGCGCCAAACGATGTCCAGCGGATGTCAAGGAGAATGCAAACGAGGAGGCAGAAACCGCAGTAAGACCGAGCGGGTCGTTAGACGCGGACGATCGTCCGTTCTTCTGGAACTCCAGGAACGGCACGTCCGTGCCACTCGAGTTCTTGACCACCCACGGTGAAACCGGGTTTCTGCTGTTGTCTCCAGCATCGATGCATGGATGGGCAGACCACAGGAGGCGATTCATAGAGGGGCCGCTTGAAACCGCACGTGGTAAGTCGGCGAGGCTCCCCGCCCGAGTATTCGCCAGGGCTCGTTCGTTGAGGGCGTGTACAAGGGACGAACTTCGTTGCCGCCACCTGCATTCGCTGAAGAAGAAGTCCGAGACGCGCACGTCACGCCCGGCGAACTCGTTGAAGTAGCAGTTCCGGAACCCCACCACTCCTCGACCCAGGTCAGAGCCTTCGATTGTTAGGAAGTTCCGTTGGTCGTCAGCGCTATCATGCTCGTTGATCCAGGCCGAAAGCCTACAGTTCCGAAACTCGACAGCATAATCTCCGCTAGTGTCGGTCTGCGACGCCAAATCCCTTACGAGCGGGTGGGTTGTCCTGGCGATGATGCCGTCGAAGTCAACTCCGTCGAACTTGACTTGGAGGTCTTGCCCATTGTCACTGTTGTCCCACTCGACGAAGGTGTGAATGTGTTCGGAGCGCGAGTTGCGCCAGGTAATGATCCCGGTTTTGCTTCCTCGAGACTTGAACCGAAGGAGACAGTTGCGCGTCGAGAAGACAGTCTCGTGAGTGTCCGGATCGACATTCTGCAACATGGTCAAGCCGAAGTCGATGAAGGAGATGTCATATCCAGGCATTCGCCCCCCACCAACCTCGACGGCGTACCGCACCGTGTCCTCCTCAAATGGGCCGTCCAGGAGGGCCGTACCGGCAAGGAACTTGCTTTGCAGGGCTTGGCCGGCATTGCAGTAGAAGAGGCCGTAACACTGTTCGGCTTGGCAGTTGACGTACGTCGTGTTCTCTCCGTTCACCGCGTTGCCTTCGAGAAGTCCAAAAGCCCAGCGGCAGCCCCGGACAAAGACGTTTTCGAACTCAAACTTCGTAAACTGGGAGTGCGGTTGGAGTATGCCAAAGCTAGCGACATAGTCTGTGACTGTCTCAGGATCCGAACTTGTCGGCCCTTCAGCGTTGGCGACAAGGTTGACGTTAGCAATCCGGACGTTCTTCTGAGCAAGGCCACGGAAGCTGATAATGCCCGAGTCGGCGTAGCATCTGACGTACTTCGTGCTTGAGCCCGTGCCCCAGTTCGTAGGATCGTAGGTCTTCAGCCCGCTGCCGTCGAGGTTCTCGAACCAGGCAGTCTGTATTTCGCCGTGGAAACTCCGATTGGCAAGATGTCCTGAGTCGCCAATGGATTTATCGATCTTTATGACTATGAGTTTCTGCGAATTCAAAGCCGTAGAACTAGTTCCATTGGTGGCAGTTGCATGATCTTGAGGCGTCATCCCTCCGGTGTTCCAGATGTGGGGCAAGTCAGACAGTGTCGCCGCAATCGTTGAGCCAGTATCGGCGACCTGGATTGCAGCGGTCGTACTGTAGTCGCCCCACATGGGCCGAAGCTTGAACGTGTCGGTGCTGTGAGCGGGATTTGAAGGGAGCCGTAATGTGAAGCGATTGACAATCCCATCCGTATCACTGGCGCCAGTCACCAGTTGTATGACTGTCGCTAGTCTTGGACTCGTCCCATTCGCTCCGGTGGTCAGGTTGACTCCTTCAAAGACAAAGCCGCCCATATGGACTCCTTCGTTTGCGGACTGATCGAAACTTGGATCACCTCCGCTGTCGCGCTGCTCGTCGTGTTCTCCCCAACCAACCCAGATGGCCTTACGGATGATGTACCGACCGACGTCTCCGACTATTCGAAAGCCGCCGCCGTCCGAGCGTAGTCGAAGAGCAGTATCAAACGCTGACTGGATGCTGACCCAGTCGAGGGTGTCCGTCTCTTCGATGAGCTCGAATGCTCGGCCCACCGGCGTGGGCGTGGAAGAGCCTAAGTAGCGGGTCAAGAGATTAGGAACGGGGTTGGAGGACGGAAACCGTCTATGGCTATTTACGGTTGCGTTGAAGGCGCGGTCGGTGTTGTCCCCGACCGCGCCAAACTGCTTGAGGGTCACTACGCCGTCATGGAGCAGATAGAACCAGCCTTGGGCGGCACCTAGGAAGTTGGCGTGGGTGCCGTCGTTGATTCGGACAATCGTGCCGCCGTTCTCTAGCGCGCTTCCCTGTTGGCTGGTCCGGTAAACGTATCGTCCGCCTCCTCCGTCTCCACGGCTGTAATATCCCTGGACGATGACGAGCTGCCCGTCTGAAAGGTTGCCCGTCGTAAGGGTCGAGTCCCACCAATCGGTGGCAGTCGTTGTTGTGGCGAGTGCCATTGTCTTTTCCTCTTAGAGCCAAGAGTTCTTCAAAGACACTAATTGGACGACTCCGAAAGTACGGGCAGTTCGGTCAGTTTTCCACCGGCCCGGGACTGCTGTAGAATGAAGGGATGACCCCTCGCCAAGCCCTGGTTTTGTTCATCTGCTTCACGGGCTGCCGATCGTTCGCGAACCTCGCGTATACGTGGAAGGAGCTTCGGGGGCCCTTTGCAAGTGCAAATTCCGCGGGCCTGGCTGTCTCACTGAATGACGATGGTTGGATCGTCGGTAGTGCAGATGGTACAGACGGCTTCTTAGCCCGGATTTGGAGGCCCGACGGATCTATCGTGACGTTGCCCAACTTGGCGGGCCAGGTGGAGTGCTACGGTTACGGGATCAACTCAAAGGGTGATGTGTGCGGCGAAACTTGGGGGCCACTCGGTGGCCGTGCCGCAGTGTGGCTCGGAGGGACCGTGACGGACATTGGATACGTTCCTGGGTACGCCGGGGAATCGGTTGCGGAGGAGATCAACAATCATGGCGTGGTCGTCGGTGACAGTTGGTCGAGCGGCGGCCGTTATGCCGCCTGGGCCTGGTCGGCTGGAACTTTGCAACAGTTGCCCCAGCTTCCAAATGGAAACGACGACTGTTCGGCCCGGGGCATAAACTCCGCGGGGGACATCACGGGCCACTCCCGAACGGCCGGCAAGGCGCGAGCAACAGTCTGGACAGCGGGGCAACCATTTGATATCCTTCCCCCTTCGGGCCTTCCCAGCGAAGGCTTTGGCGAAGCCGTCAATGACTTCCAAGAGGTTTGCGGGGGCGCGTGGTTCGGCGTCCAGGGCGCCACTTGGATGCCATTCGTGTGGCGCAGTGGCCAGATCCAGCAGTTGCAGAGCTTTCCTGGTAGCGATCAATTCGGAGTGGCGAAGGACATCAGTGACTGCGGGGTCTGCGTGGGATATGACGACAACGGTGCCGGGAACGTCATGGAGGCATCGCTCTGGGAGCGTGATGGCCAGATCCAGAACTTGATGGATCTGGCCGGCATGCCCCGTTTCAACGGCATTTTGGGTTGGTCGGACACTGAAGCCGTAGGCGTGAACAACAAGGGGCAGATTGTGGGAAGCGGCACCCTCACCTATGCTCCAGGTCACGCCAGGCTCGCGGCCGTGGTCTGGACGCCGGTCTCGACCCTCGTCCCCGCCTCCTCCTTCACCGTGGTGTTTGGCCAGAAGACCTCCGGCAACGCGGCCAGCCTTGCCGCGGCGGACGGAGACGCCCTCCGGGTGTGCAAGTTCATCGTCCCCAACCAAAGCATCGACCCGGTGCAGGTGCGGATGGAGGGCAACCTGCCCTGGCAGCCGATGAACCTGTGGTTCCGCTTGCGGGCTAAGGCGGCGACGGTCGGCTCCTACACGGTCAGCCTCAACCTCTACGACTGGACGACCAGCCTCTACGACCCTGCATCGAACGTCACGACTTCTCTGACCACAAGCTACACGGAGAGCGAGACGATCGCCAAAGGCGACATTTCTCGTTACGTGCGGGCCAACGACAAGAGGGTGTGGGCGCTGGTTCGGGTCCGACCGACCGGGCCGGTCAGTTCGAGCGCCTGGTGCGCAGACTTCGACCAGGCCTTATGGGAAGCGGTGCCATTGCCGTGATGTCCCTCGGTTAGAACTAGATGTTCTTAAACGGCAATCAAATCCTTTTAGCTCGGGCGCAATTGGGATCGCCCCTGGGTCACATAATGGAGGACGGCAATACTACGAATGGCGGACCGCCGTATTCTCGCGTACGTCTCGGAGGATGGCTCCGACTTCTTCTGGAACTCTGCCCTTGTCAGGGGGCAAGTAACCTGGAAGTTCCTGTACGACGAGGGATCAAGAACTCACTGGTCGTTACAATCCAAAGAGCAAGCTGTTCGTTTTGTCTCGAATCGTGTTGTAAAGGCCTGCAACAGGCTACTCCGTCTGCGCACTGGCGATCCGCAGGAACCGACCGAGGATGGGTTTCCAGGCCCAGCATTTGAAGGATATTTGCCGCTCTCTTGGTCACGCTTTGCATCGACGACAAGTGTGGTCATGGAAACCCAAATGCAACTCTTGCTGGCGTTGACGGGTGCCGTTGATGACGCTATGTGCAACGTGGCCTTGGAACTCTGTCGTCTCTCCAACGGAGCCGTCTGGCCCGCAATCTGGACCAGTGGCGCCTTGAAAGAAACAAGCCCTGTAGCCCGACGCGGGAAGGTTCGCCGTATTCTGCACGACGAAAGCGGGGCTCCGACGCCCAGCGTTGAAGCGACAAAGACTTTGGTTTGGCTTCGCAATGAGACCCTGCATGACTCTTACCCAAATGGATACTTGGAGCTCTCTTTGCAAACGGCGTTCTTCGTCCTCGGTGAGAGGCACATCACGACATTGCCGTCCTGGGACGACCACAAGCGTGGCCCTCGCGAGTGCGGCTGGTTCACGTTGGGGCAAGCGATCAGTTGGCTCCATGGTCAAGCAAACTATGAAGACTGGTTCTGCGCGGAGTGCGACCGTCAAGTATCGCCGCTTGTGACCTGACCTTCTCATTGGAAAAACCAGTCGAGCGCCGGCGGAACTGCGTTGAATTCACCTATACCCTTGACAAGGGGAATCGTCACGTACCCACATAGTGCGTCCCGCATCTGCTGCTCGATGCCTTTGTCCTTCCAAGTTTCTCTCATCTGCCGAAGCGGCAGATCATCCCAGATAAAGACCGTCGTCCCACGCCGAGCCGCTTTGACAATCTCTCGGTTGACATGATCATCTCCGAAGCCATAGCCACAAATGAAGAGGCGATCCAGTTCCTTCATAACTGTCTGGAACATGCTCCAATATCGCTTAAGAAGCGGATGCGCCTGGACATCTAACATCTTGTCGCCGCCCATGATCACAAGTCTCCCTTGCTCGTCGTACCAATCAATTGATCCGTGCAGCTTGATGTAGTTGAAACGGTGGTTGATTCTTGCTTTAGAAGGAAAGAGGTGCGAGGTTACGGAACTCAAGGAGATCGAGCTAGACCAAGTATTGAACCAAGCCGTGAACCGCTCGTCATCGTTCAAGTAAGAGGCGGTTCCTGGTCGTCGAAGCTCGTGACTAGAGGCGATCTTTCCTACATGCCGTTCTAACAGGAGGTCCTGGTTGAGAGTGAAGATGTAGCCCCCTCTCTCATGCCCCTGATCGAAACGTGACACGAATTGATCGAGGTAATTCAGGTCGTCTCTTTCAAAGTCGGCGCTCATCCTTCGATCCATCGCAACAAACACATCGAGCACGATTTCTTGAAGACGCTTCGCCAGTCCAAGATCCCAACCCTTCAGCCTCTTGACAGCCTCGTCGAATCGCTTGTCCAAGGCAATCGCTTTCTCGTAGTCGCCGAGGTCTATGAGCCACTGCCGCATGTTCTCGACTTCATTTATTCGAGGGTGGGTTATGATTTGGCCGAGGATGTCCGAACTCAGAAATCCGCCGTAATGCTTCGAAAAGCCAGCTCCGAACAGCGCCGCGACCCTCGGCCCTTTCATCCTCTCTCAATGTTACTGCTTGAGATCACCGAGAGATCGCTCAAGGGTGGTTCGGAGCAAGCGCCTGATCTTTCGTTAGTTCATGAAGCTTGGACATCAGAGTGATTCGGAGCCTGGTCTGATTAGTGGAGGACGTTCGAGCCTGAATGGTCATCTCCTGGCTTTGGCCCTTGCCGACCCAGGCGAACGGGTACCTGCCCATCTGCATTTCGACCGGCGCAAGACTGAGGTCTTCCCTGTCTTCCGTACTGATAGGCACGCCAAGCTTGTCCAACAGGGCAACCATGTCGTGATTTATCCTCACTGGATCGTCTGCCTTTGCGATGTGACCCTTTGCTCGAATCTCCATCGAGTACCACGCTGCCTTTACCAGGCACTCAAGGCTCATTGCGCGGAGCATTCCAGCGATGTGCGCCAAATGTCCCGCGCCCTTTTCCATGGGGACAGGGCTTTCCCCGGCATTGAGTGCATCTGTAATGACCGTTACCCTTTCGACGTAATGCGACTCCAGAACATCGGCCGCATACCAAAGTTCGTCCGAACGATCCCGCCATTTACTTGGGCTGAGTGCAACACCAAGGCCTAGGACGGTCAACTGGAGATGCCTTTCCTCGGGGCCATATTGACCGAACGGGATCTCATGTCTGGTCTCAGTGTTACCGGCTGCGGACTCAATGCGGGGGGCCCGCGGAAAGCTCATGTCTGGGTCGATCGCTTCTTGCAACATTTGGGCGAACGGCATCGCCGGATAGTTCTCCATCAGGAATTCCAGGCTGTCCTTCTCGTCCGGCGTCAAACGATCGACTGCCGACTGTTGTTCGGGTGTCAGGTGCATTCTTGCCGACCCTAACTCCGTCTAGCCGCCACCAAAACCTTCCGCCACTCAGGTAGCGCGGCATCCTCGATCATCACTTTGCCCGCCTTTCGGCTAGCGTGGATAAAGTACGCACTCGAATCCTTGAACCCAAGGAAGATCCCGGTGTCGACGAGGTCGCCACTTTCCTCGTCCTTGAAGTAAAGGCGGTCACCTGGCACGAGTTTTTCAAAGCGGTCGATTTCAGTTCCGACCTCACTTTGATCAGCGATTGTGGAGGGCAGTGCCTGCCCTACTTCGGCGAGCACCAGGCGTACGAAATCAGGCACGTCGACCCCGGTTTCTAGATCCATGCCGCCCTTCTTGTATGGTCGGTCGCTGTAGAGTGCTGCAGCCGTTGCAACCCTCGAACCAAGCTGATCCGACCCTTCCTTCACTCGCACATCGTATGGAAGGGTGAGCACAAGGCTCTCAATGATGTAGCCGTTGCGGCCGTTCTGCAGCAGAACAGTGAGCCATCCATCGTGGCTAGAGGGGTTGACCACTATGTACTGCAGTTTCTTGGTGGTGTAGTAGACCCTTGCGTGCGCGTCAGCTGACGCATAGATCCCAGCAGGCTGGATCGTTTGACCTAGCTTCCCAATAACCTTCCCAGTGGCTCCTTTGGCGGCAGTGTCGGGCCGAGCAGTCAGGGTTGCGCTTTTTGCCTTTGTGAGCGCAGCGTTCAAGTCCGCTGCGCTGACAGCAAAATTCAAGCTCTGCCCGTCGGGCAGGTTGCCCCTAACAAGCCCAACCACGCGGCCGGCAGCGTCCATCACTGGGCTTCCGCTGCTGCCTGGACTAACGGATGCGGTGAACTGTACGAGGCTCACCGACTCGAGTTTACGAACACCACTCACGATGCCATCAGACATCGACCGGTCAAGGAATCCAAGAGGGGTTCCAACGACGTACACCTTGGTGCCGGGGTCGGGTGCGTTCCCCAATCTGAGTTTGAGAAACTGCTTTGCAGGCTTCTGCAGCTTCAGGACTGCAACGTCGGCGTCCGAATCAAAGTAGACCACGGCTTCGACTTCAATGTCTGCCTGCCTAAGTTTGACCGATCTTACTGACTTGACAACGTGAGCCGCGGTCAATAGATACTTCCCCTCCCCGACGAAAAACCCGGTTCCAAATCCCGTGTCCGTCTCTATCGCGACGACCGAGTTCTTGACCCTTTTGTAGAGGGCAGATGCATCCTGTGCGGACACCTCGGCTGCACAGCACGCTAGGACGGCGAAAACTAATGACTTCAGAGTCACTGGGCTCATTTGACCACCTTGGCTCGCTTTGTTTCTGTCGAATACCCTGCTATGATGTCACGGAAAGGGCTCATGGTAAAACTCATTCTTACGGGGTTTCTCGCGCTCTTGCTCGCAGCCTCAGGTTTTGGACAAACTCGTCGGTCGAGCAGCGGAACCGTCAAAGTAAAAGGGCACGTCACGAAATCGGGCGCCTATGTTCCTCCGCACAGGCGGACGAAGGCTGACGAGAGGTTTAGCAACAACTGGAGCACGAAGGGCAACGTCAACCCCTACACGGGCAAGGCTGGCTCGCGAGTGAGCCCGCCGAAGAAAAAAGGCAACGGCCCTGGTAGCGGCCAGTACGACCCCTTCCGGGGCTAAGGAGGCGACGGACAAATGATCAGTCTTTGCGTCGCTGTTTTTGCGTCATCGGCAGCACTTTATAAGCCCGTCCCGCTAGCCGACGACGAACTGCACCCGATCTTTTCGATGAACCCGGACATCTTGCGCGCGGCCTACGCTAGGGGACGGGAGGCTGCCAAAAGCAAGAACGGAATCCAGAAACTGATTGACCCGTTCGACATTGACATCGGGAAAGTGCGGTCACCATCAAACGTAAGGTGGCAAGCTCCTCGAGCGCTGTTCCGCCCGCCGTTCGTGACTCTGGAGATCAAAGGCTACCAAGACGCCCGGGAGTACAAGGACAACTCAGAAGCAATGGCTTCAATCAAGGCACAAACCGACCCACCTACTCCTCCCGAGAATCGCCGGATAAGGTTTTTCGTGCAACTGTTCGCCTGGCCGGGAATCAACGACTACACCGGCGCGATACTGAGAGACGCTCGCCAGGAAGACGTGCGGGACGTGAAGTTCGTCGTCCTGATAGACGGCGATCCGGCAAGGGCCGTGCATCCATACGTCAAACCGACGGCGACGTCCGAAGCGACCTATGACGGGTCGGTCTCCATCCCAGAGTTCAATACGGTCTCGTCGTCCAGTTCGGGTACGGCCTCGGCGAGTGGCAGTGGCGGCTACGCTTCGGGGACCTACAACTCGACGAGCCACGTCACCTATGTGACCCACCGGACCGAGGAGTACAGTTCTTATCAGGCAGACTACGAACTCGAGTTCCCGCTCTATGACAAGAACGGCAACCCCTACGTGACTGCCAAGACCAAAAAGCTCGTCCTGAAGGTCGTCAGACCGACCGGAGAGCACACCGGGGTCTGGGAACTACCGCAGATGTCGAAGTCCATGCCAAAGGGCTGAGGCAGCGCACTCCGCGAAGTAGGACGAGGTTAAAAGGCACTGGCCCCGGGCCGAAGCCCGGGGACTTAAGCTAGCCGATGAACCGGCATTCGATAGTCATCCCAAAAGGTGACAGCTTTGCATGGATGGTGACTTGCTCGGGCTCTCGTGCGGTTCGAGTGGCGATGATCTCGGCGATCTGCCGAAGAGCGGACTTCGTCGCCTGCTTCACAAAAAGTGTGTCGTCGTTTCCGGCTCCTGTGTGAACCACATAGAGGCTGTCACGACAGTTGCAATCATCAAAGAAGGCTCCGTCCTCTGCGGCTCCCGGCCTCATGGGATCAGAGCTGTCGAACTCATGCGCATCCGCTTCGCTTGTGGCGATCAGAGTGACTTCCTCGCCAAACCACCGTTGGGCAACTCGCTCAAGCGCTCTCTGGGCGACTTCACGACCAAACTCTGGCCCGTTATAGTGGTGCTCAGTCGGATCCTCGATGTACTTGGTTACCGTGGTGCTTTGCTCGGGGTTGAGGAGAAGGTTTCTATTGTCCGATCGAGGCAATGGTTGTGCTGCCATGTTTCGGCAGGACGTGCTGGAGCGACGAGAGGGGACGGCTTCGCCGTGTGTGTTTTCCATAAGTTTTGTACTAGGGTCGGTGTACTAGTGCGTCCTTGCGGGGCCTTCCGGCTAGTACTCCGGCATTCGAGCGGTTAATTACTCCGATCTAGGCCCTGAGATATTGTAGCGTGCGCTACCGTTCCAGTTTTCGGTATTCGTGCGGGCATTGTCAAGGGTCAGACCCTGTTAGAATTGCCGGGTTATTGCGTAAACGACCGTTTAGGCAATAACATACGTCTATGCCCAGGCGTGGACGGCAGAGGACAAGGGTGGACGGCCCATTCAGAATGGTCGGCTATTTGCGAGTGTCGACGGACAAGCAAGCGGACTCAGGCGCCGGCATCGAAACGCAGCGATGCTCCATTGAAAGGGAATGCGAAAGGCGAGGGTGGATACTGGCCGAGGTGGTGACGGACAATGGCCACAGCGGCAAGAGCCTTGACCGCCCCGGACTGAACGAAGCGCGATCGGCGCTGGCTGCCGGCGGATACGATGGCCTGGTCTGCGCAAAGCTCGATCGATTGAGCCGCAGCGTTAAGGACTTTTGCGAGCTCGTCGAAGAGGCCCGGCGCCAAGGATGGGCCATGAGCGTCCTCGACTGCCAAGTGGACACCTCCACTCCGGTAGGCGAGATGGTCGCCAACGTCTTGGCCAGCTTTGCACAGTTCGAGCGACGGATGATCTCTCAACGGACGAAGGACGCCCTGGCGGTCAAGAGGGCGCAGGGAATACGGCTTGGAAGACCGCCAACGGCCTCGAGCCGAGCTGAGGAAATCGTCGCGGAAATGGCCGCAAAGGGCGCGACGATGGAAGCCACAGCCGCACGGTTAACAGCCGAGGGACTTCCTGCTCCGAGGGGAGGTGCTAGATGGTACCCATCGACCGTCTATCGGATGGCGCTCCGTCTGGGAGTGCGTAAGCCCTGACGCACTTGGCGTAGGAAAGAGGCTCCGCCTCTGTCAGAGGACATCTGTTGTGCGGGCTTCGCGCTCACGGTGGTTACGCGCCTTGTCTCGGCAGTCGTCGTCGCAATACAGCTTGTTGCTGCGCCAAGGAAAGTACTCCGGGCATTGGGGACTATCACATTTCTTAAAGCTCGGCGTGGCCTTACCTCGCACCGTTTCGGAGAGCCGCAGATAAACCCAGCCCAACAAATCGGCAGGGGCCAACCGCAAGGCATTTAGCCTGTTCGGGAGGAGGGCGAAGTTAGACCCTTCGGCAAGAGCGATGTTCAGTTGCTCGATGAGCGCGTAACTGGCGACCTTCTTGAGCTTGTCGATCTTGCTCCAACGCGCCATTTCAGAAGTAGGAATGCCTTGCTGGCCGGAGCGCTTGGCTCCCGAGTCAATCGCCCACTGGACAGCGTAACTTCGATCAAAGGGTGGCGGAGCGGATTGGGCAGCCCACGGGGCTGGCAGGCCCAACTTGCTTGGGATACTGAAATTACCCGAGCGCTGCCAGCCGTTCCAATCCTCGTGCTCAACGGCTCCGCCCACAAATGAAACAAGGGTCTGCGCCTGTTGCGAAGCTTCGATGAACTTGGCTGATCCCTTGCTAGGAATGGTCCTGATTGCGTTCCAGACGTGATAGAGAACCTGTACCCGTACAATCTCGCTCCGCCAGGGTTCGACGGGCTCGGCAATTGCGCAGACCCGGCGGTCACGAAGCAAATCACGCCGGCGAAAGACATGATTGGGCCGCCTTAGACCAGGAATGGTTGGCCCGAAAAGCCCTGCATCCGCTGCGTCATTGGCCTCGTCGGGGTTGACAAGGATGTCGCACCGGAAACGACCGAGAAAGCCGTGCCGGCGAGCGACGCCAAGGATTCCCTCGTCTGAGAGATCACAAGAGAGAATGTCATGCAAGGTGGTGTCGTTCTCAAGCAGAGATGTCGGCTTGCTCCAATGATTGGTTACAAGCCACGGCCCCTGAGGGAACGGCCCGGGAACCTCCCGGGCCAGGATTCCCGAGCCGAGCACAAAGCGAGCGGGCCGCAGAGCCACGCACTCACCTGAACGCACGAGGCCCAAGAATTGGGGCCGCTTCCACTCGAACTCGAACGGCCCGGTCACAGACCTTGCGTTTCTCTTTCCCACGGTTTTCCCACGGTTTTCGGGGAGATCATACCTGGCCACCAGCAGTCTCACATGTACAGATGACAACAACTGGAGCGCCCCCGATGACTCTCACTGTGCAAGAGGTGATGGCCGAGCTCAGACTTGGTAGCCGGACTTCCGTGTATGCCCTGCTTCGGTCGGGGCAACTCGAATCAATCCGGGTCGGCCGGTCCCGGCGCATTCCTCGGCGATCTCTGGAAGCCTTCATCGAGTCCGGCTTGCGAGCCCAAGGAGCCGACGAATGAAAAAGCCCGCCCCGCGCGAACGCAAGACAGGCTCTAAATCCAAGGACATTGTAGCACAGTCGACCCGATCTCGCTTCCTCGGGATTGCCCAGGCTCTCTGGGAATCCGCCGGAGACGATTCAATCTCAAGCGGGGTGCGCAGATGGCTCGCTGACCTATCCTTCTGCTTTGCCCGACTGGCCGTGCACTTTCCAGAGGAGGCAGCCCCATAAATGGCCTGGACGCGACTCGACGACAAGTTTCACGACCAGCCCGAAATGGCCTTTCTTTCGGAGGGCGCTGTCTGCCTTTTTGTCTGCGCTTTGTCCTGGTCGTCGTCCGCGCGGACAGACGGCTTTGTTCCGCAAGGACAAATTTCGCGCATTTCCGGCGGACGACAAGAAACGGTCGAAGAACTGTGCCGTGGATATGCGGGAAATTCGCCCTGGTGGACGAAGGTAAAGGGCGGATATCAGATCCGCTCGTTTTTGAAATTCAACCCCTCGGCGGCCAAAATTGAATCTAAACGGAGGCACGAGGCCGAGCGGAAGGCGGCCGAACGGTCCGCAAAACGTCCGCAAGGACAAAGGCCGGACGTCCGCACGGACATCCGTGACGTGTCCGGTGCTCCCGTCCCCCTTACTAAAGTAAGAAGGAAAACTAGTCTTGATTTCTCTGGAGTCGCATGTCCAGACGAGCTCTTGACGGCCGCAAAGGACTGGCAAGACTATCGGAAGAAGTCGGGCCTTAAGCCACACTCGGCACCGACCTGGGAACGGCTTTTCCGC
Organism: Armatimonadota bacterium; assembly: GCA_018268375.1. Taxonomy (GTDB): domain Bacteria; phylum Armatimonadota; class Fimbriimonadia; order Fimbriimonadales; family Fimbriimonadaceae; genus JAEURO01. Next base: position 30,248 of record JAFDWS010000006.1, read on the forward strand.
AAGTACGCAGGCGATCCGGCTCGCTTCGTGGCGACCGTCGACCACACGATTGAGAAAGGCTGGCAGGGCCTTCGCGAGCCCGACCAGGCCATCTCGCGAAACGGCACAGTGAGCAGTGGGCTTAGGTCGCTGGACGCCGTACTGGAGGACACCCATGTCTAGACCACTAGACCGTGTGCTCTCCGCCTGCGCCGGTCTCGGGCTGAGTGTCAAGACGGTCGCTGGATGGAACCGCTGCCCAAACCCCTGTTCGCCGGAGGGGGACAACAGACTGTCCTTTGCTTTCAAAGAATCGGCAGAGGGGGTCGTGTTCGTCCGATCGCACAAACCCAGCCACACGGCAGAAGACTGCCTGCGGGCGCTCGGTCTGTCTTGGGGCGACTGCTTCCCCGAAAAGGATCCCCGCAACCTCGGCAAGTGGCAGGGCCGCAAGATCGTCCACGGGTACGAGTACGTGGATCAGGCGGGAAGGCCGGTCGGCAGGGTCGCTCGAACCGATCACAAGGACTTTCCTCAGGGCACCTACGACCGGCAGGGAAACTATGTGCCCGGTTTGGCAGGCGGGCACTTGCCCCTGTACCTGGCTCCCCAGGTCAGGCAAGCCGTCGACGAGGGCGCAACCATCTTCGTCACGGAGGGAGAAAAGGATGCCCTGAGCCTGTTCCGAGCTGGATTCCCCGCTACTACCAAACCCGGCGGCGCGGGCAGCACGTGGCACGAAGACCATGTCGCGCTGCTGGCCGGCGCCAGTATCGTAGTGGTCGCCGACCGGGACGAAGCAGGCGAAAAGGCAGCCGCAGACGCTTACCGGGCCCTGGTCGGAGTGGCACGGTCTGTCCGGATTGTCCAAGCAAAAAGCGGAAAGGACGCTACCGACCACCTCGTCGCAGGCCACTCCGTCGATGAGTTCCTCGACAGACAGGACTTGGCACCAAGAGCCGAATTGAAAACCTCCACAGGTCGCGCGGTGACGAGCATCGATGTGTCCGACGTCGAGGACTGCGTGCCTCCTTGTGGCGTGATGACTGGTTTTTCGTCACTTGATCGAGGCACGGAGTCCGCGGGACTGCCTAAGGGCCAGATGACGGTCCTTGCCGCAAGAAAGAAGGTCGGCAAGACAAGCGCGATGACCCAGCTCGCCGCCACAGCGTGCAACGGGGGCAACCGAGTCCTTTACGTGACGCTTGCTGACCTCACTCCTGCACAAATCTGGAGGAGGATGCGCCGGCAACAGACAGGATCGGCTGACGCACCATACAACCTTGAAACGGCACAAGCTTGGCACGAGAAAGTCGCGGCCATGCGCTCCTTCTGGGAACTCCGCTTTGCCGACGCCGGCATGCTGGGAGGCCGTTACGTAGAGCAAATCGTCCCAGCGATCGACGCCCTTCATGGCGCCCATTCTTTCGACCTGGTCGTCATCGACTATGCCCAAAAGCTCAAGAGCTCAAGTGAGCACGACCGAGTACGAGCAATGGAACTGACCAGTTCAGAACTAGCGTACATGGCTGCCCGTCACGGGTTCGCTTTGCTGGTCGCGTCCCAAACTGCCGAGGACGGTAGGACGAGGTACTCGCAAGAGTTCGAGGATGACTGCGGCCTCCTCATCAGGTTGACCGCCCCCGACGGACTGGACTGCCAGGTCAGGGAAATGGAAGTGCCTTTCAACAGGTTTGGCCCTCCGTTCAAGTTCTTCGCTACGTGGAACCGGACGCACTTGACGATTCACGAGAACGAACAATGACACCAAACATTCCCGATCACACCCCTGAAGTGCACATTAACCCCGAGCACTGCTTTGCAGACACCGAGATCGTTTTGAGCGGTCACACGGACATCGATCTCGAACACGCTTCATCGACAGTCGACATCAAATTGCTGCACCCTGACGGATCCACGGTGATCCAGTACGACAAAGCTCAATTGAACGGCGTGAGCAGCGCAGGCTGGAAGAAGAACGTGCCGATCCCGGCGGACGGGGTCGGGGAGTGGACCGTCCAGGTCGTCATTGAGCTCTCTGGACGCCCCAGCGAAGTCAGCGCTGCGACGTTCACCGCATCGCAACTACCCTTAGGATAACGAAACACATGACAACTCGACCTCACTGTCGTCTTCCCCACGGGATTGCCCATGGGCTAAGCGGGGCATCCGCCAAGGAGTAGCACAAGATGGCAATGGAGAAGCGCGGTTCACGATCCTACTACTACCGGAAGGTCAGGGCTGGTAAGAGCATTCGGTCTATTTACATGGGGAGCGGTTTGACGGCCGTCTGCCTTGCGCTTGCGGACTTCGAAGCGGCTGAGAAACGGTCTGAGTCGAGGCGAGCGGCCCGTGATCTCGCGAAAAGGGCGGAGGAAGCCTTGCGGTCCGTAAGTCTTGAAGCCGAGGCCGAGTACAGGTCGTTCATGCTGGCCACCGGGCATCACCAGCACAAGCGGCAGTGGCGAAAAAAGCGATCCTCCCAACGAGGCGGCCAATGATCGACGCCAACTGGAGCAACATGCTGGAACCTACGAAGAGCGCTGTCTTAGAGCAGGTCGAAGAAGAATCGGCTGCACAGGTCGTCTCGCTCGGTTGGCGGGGCGCCTACTGCCGGGCAAAGGTGGAGGCCATGGCCACGGTGCTCAGCGCCAAACGCGATGCGGCATTCATTGCGAACATCATGGCAATCGAGGCATGCCAAGTTGCTGGCAAGGGTTCGGGGCGGACAGAGCTTATCCTGGCCTGTCGCATTGTTGCGACCGAACGGGCCATCCATCGTTTCGAGAAGGCCTACTACGCCCCGATCGACTATGACCCAGTGACCCTGACGTTCATGGAGCGAAGGATCGACTTGCTAAATCGACGCCTGGGGCAGTTCGTTGTTTCCCTAGAGAAGGTGAAACGGATTCGCAGGTCTCCGGCGCTTATCAACATCGCCCAGCACCAAGAAGTGCACTTCGAACTCGGGCCGGAGCGAGAGCGGAAGGCCCAAGATGCCGTGCCCTGATGACCGAGTCGCCCTTCCTCACCAAGACCGAGGCGATGGCCTACCTTAAGGTGGGCCGCAAGCGCTTCTTGCATTGGCAGCTCGAAGGGCGCCTGCACCTCAATCCAGACACCGGACTCCTCGCGCGGTCCGAGGTCGAGCACGTCGCGCGAGAGGAGTTGGCTAAGATAGTTGGCAATGAAACCACGCTGGGACCCCAAGAACAGCCGGTGGGAAGCCTCGCTGGGTTCCGGCGCAAAGCGACGCTGGTTTAGGAGCAAGGTCGAGGGCGAGGCCGGGCGGGAGCTCGTGCTGGCCAAAATGCGCGCGTTTGAGGACGGCCCGGAGCCTCTGCGGCCCGGATCCCTCTCGGAGTTCATCGAAATGGTCTGGTGGCCGGTCGTCAAGGCGCGCTGCCAGCCCAACACCGTCAAGACGTACAAATCGGTCGTGAACAACGACATGGACGCTCTGCAACTGTTGTTGCTCGCAGACCTGAGACTGCCGGTGCTGCAGTCATGGGTCGGTTCCTTCGAGTCGCTGGCCGCAAAGACGGTGTGCTCCAAGTGGGGAGTATTGCATTCGGTACTTGAGATGGCCGCCAAGATGGGCAAGTACCCTCACCGCGACCATGAGCTGGTCACGGTGCCTAGACAGGCCAGAAAGAAGCGTAGGGCCCTGAATCCAGCCCAGGTGCGCAAGCTGCTCAAGGTAGTCGAGGGCCGCACGGTCGAGGGCCCTTACTGGGCGGCCTCGCACCTAGGGGTCAGGCTTAACGAGTGCCTCGGTTTGGTGCCCTCCGACGTGAGGCTCTACAAAGACCGCGCCGTCGTCACTCTCCGTCGCGGCCGGCACGCGCACGGAGTCAGCGACCGTCTGAAGTCAAAGGCTTCGGGCGACGAGCGACGCCTCGTGATCCCGAGGGAATGGGGTGTCAAGCTGCTCTCGTGGCACAAGCCCGGGACGCTGTTCTTGTTCACCAACAGGGCCGGGGCGCCGGTGCAACCGGCAAGGATGGCGAAGGAGATCACCGCCCACTGCAAGACCGCGAAGGTGCCTGTGGTCACCTTCCACGACCTGCGGCACGCGTGCGCGACGAACCTCAGGCAGGCAGGGGTCGCAGAATCGATGATCCAGGACGTGCTCGGCCACTCGACGCAGGCGATGACCGAAGACTACTTCGAGACACGTGACAACGAATTGTTGGCCGCTTTCAGTAGACTGGGTTCTAAGGGGTGACAGCGAGGCTCCAAGAAGGTGTCACCCCCGCCGGAATTCCGGGTTCAAATCTTGGAGCGGGAAAAGAGATTCGAACTCTCGACCCTCTCGTTGGCAACGAGATGCTCTACCACTGAGCTATTCCCGCTCGCTGCAAGGATTTATTATGCCCTATTCGGGGCGTTTCTTCAATGGGGCGTCGGGCATACTGGCCCTGTGGCCCTCCCAACCGACCTGCTTTCGACCCTCGAGGCCGTCACGGTCGAAGCTGGCCGCCTCGCTCAGAGTCTGAGGCGAAACATGGAGGTCAGCCACAAGCCCGACGGGTCGCTTGTGACGTCCGCGGACCGGGACGTGGAAGTGATGCTTCGAGAACACCTGCCCGGCATCATTGCCGAGACTGGAATTTGGGGCGAGGAGTTCGGCTTCGAGGAGCCCGGCCCCAACGGAACCTGGCTCGTGGATCCAATTGACGGCACCTCCAATTTCGTCTTCGGCCAACCTCTGTGGGGGGTCACGATCGCACACATGGCCGGTGGCCGCCTCACAGCAGGGTCGGTGGCCATGCCTGACCTTGGCTGGTCCTTCGTTGCGGTCGAGGGCCAAGGCGCCTTCAAGAACGGAGAGCGCCTAGCGACCGTCAAGTGCGGACCAATTGAGCGCTTTGAACTCGTCGGCCAAGCCGACGACGGCTCGGAGGCGTTCGACTTCCTTCCCGGGAAGCGTCGTCACCTCGGGGCATTCGTGGCGGAAGCGATGTTCATGGCGACCGGCGGTATGCGGGCGATGACCGCAACCAAGGCAAGCCTATACGACGCGGCTGGGAGCCTGGTTGTGCTTCGCGAGGCAGGGGCCGAGGTGCGCAACGCCGACGGAAGCGCTTTCGACGAGTCCAAATGGCTCGCGCCGGGGCGTGTCGACCCCTTTGTGATCCTGCCGCCGGGCGCTTGGCCCCTCAGCTCGTAGGTGGTTCGGGCCCGACCCCCTTGGCGGCCCTCAGTCGCTCCAGTAACGCACGGTTCGCATCCAGATCGACCAAAGCTTCAGCACGCATTCCGTCAAGCTTTCGCTCCTCAAGCTCGCCTTCGAGCCTTGCGACGGCTTCGTCAAAGGTCTGGCGCTCGAGGGGAAGAAGGTCGCGGTGAGGCAAGACTTCTCGTTCAAGGTCCATCAAAGTCTCGCGCAGCTCCTCAGAATGGACATTGGGCAACCAGGTCGAGGGCGCGCCGGTGGGCACCTTCTGGGCGAACTCCTCAGCGACCGCTTGGGCAAGTTGGCGCCCGATCGCACTAACGAACAAGTCGGACTCTTTGCAAGCTGCCACCGCTTCAGTCCGGAGTTCTGGGATGAGGATCGCTTTTATGATGGCCGCCTCAGCGCCCTTTAACCCTGTCCGTCTCAGCGCGTGTTGAACCTTCGAACTGGAGCCGCCGCCCCTCAGCTTTGACCTTTCTGCCCGCACCGACCGTTCAATCTCCCGCCGGGCCACGCTTTGATCCTTGGTGAAGGGGTATCGAGGAGCAAGCAGGTCGACGAGGCCCACGATCTCGTGGTGCTTCTTGTTCCTGGCGAGGATCTTGGCCGCCTCGTCCCAGAACTCCTCCTTATCGATGGATACACGCGACTCCAATTGCGCGAGGAGGTAGGCCGACTCGGAGAGGGGCGCCTCGACCATCTTGCGCACCGCCTCGGCTCCCTGCTGGCGCAGGAGGGTGTCGGGATCCTTGCCTTGGGGGACAAGCGCGACCCTCACCCTGAGCCCGCCCTCTCGCAGGAGGTCGCAGGCCCGCTCGGCAGCTTTCTGCCCGGCAGCGTCACTGTCATAGAGGACGACAACTTCGTCGCACCAGCGCTTCAAGAGGCGCACATGGTCTTCAGCTAGAGAAGTCCCCAGGCTGGCAACCGCGTTGGTGACCCCGGCACGATGGCAAGCGATAACGTCGAGGAAGCCTTCGACGAGGACTGCACGCCGCTCCTTTGCCATGGATTCCTTGGCGAAGTTCATTCCGTAAAGGACGCGGCTCTTGCTGTAGAGTGGCGTGTCGCCACTGTTGATGTACTTGGGGATCGCGTCGCCGATCACGCGGCCGCCAAAGGCGACCAACCGACCCCGTTCGTCGCGGATTGGGAACATGAGCCTGCCCTTGAACCGGTCGTCATAGCCTCCTGCGTCACCCTTGACCAGGAACAGCTTCTCGCACTCTGCAAGGCGATGGCCCTGCTTTTGGAGGTGGGTGGCCAGTGCTCCCATGACGTCGGGCGCATAGCCGATCTCCCAGTGGTCCAGAACGTCGGTGGCAAGTCCACGGCCGGCACAATACTCTTGTGCGGCCGAGGACTTAGTGAGTTGCTCTCGAAAGAAGGCTTGAGCTTCTGCCATGGCCGCTTCTTGCGCCTCGACAACGCTGGGCTCCCTTCGGTCCCGTCGCTGGAGTTCGACCCCGGCCTGGACAGCGAGGATCCTTAGGGCCTCCGCAAAATCGACGTTCTCGGTCTGCATGACCCAGTTGAAAACGTCGCCTTTCGCGCCGCAAGACCAGCAGCGGTAGTAGCCGGACTCGGGACTGACATCAAAAGAAGGGTTGGTGTCGTCGTGAAACGGACACAAACCCTTCCAAGATTTTCCAGATTTTCTGAGGTTGACACGTTGGCCGATGAGTTCGACTATGTCGATCCTTGAGCGGATCAGGTCTCTCTCGTCGGCCACGAACTACATCTTACTTACTTGCCAGCCGCGACAACGATGCCAGTCACCACATGGGGCTTCTTGGCGCCAACGCGCTGGAGCTTGAACGCCACGCGGTCCATGTTGAGGTAGCGCATGACGATGGTGTCGCCGCTGATCTCATAGCCGTCGGGAGCGTTGTACTTCTTGATAAGGCTGCCGAAAGAGGTGCCGAACATCGCGCCCCTCTTGGTCTTGACGCGGCCATCGTACATGCCGACCGCCTCGATCTGGACGACGCGGTTGAACTTGTCGAGCACGAAAGCGTAGCGGCTGCCGCCACGGTTATAGACCCAACGCGTGTAGTGGACGACCGAGCCGGAGCCTTGAGTCGATCCGCCGGCACCCATCGAGGCGCTGCCGCCACGGCTGGAGCCACCTCCATCGTCGCCACCAAAGCTGGGAGCGTTCGGGTTGCGGCTGAGCTCTTCGCCCTGCTGCATGATGGTGTCACCGCCGGTGTCGAACGGGTCGCCGATCATGCTCTTGAGGCCAGCCGCGCTGGGCCGACCGTTCTGCAGGCCGCCGCCGTCCTCGCCCGGGCCGCTGCGGCCACCGCCGCTAGCGCCGCCGGCGCCACCGCTGCCGCCGATGGAAAGGGGCTGGATCTCGGCCGGGTTACCGTACTTGGCGATGACCTTTGTGCCGGGGTCGAAGAGGGCGATGCCGACCAAAGTGGTCTCGGCTGCACCCTTGTGCTGTTGGGGCGTGGAGCGGTTCTGCGCGATGGCGCCGCCCCAGGCGATGCTGAGACACGTCGTGATGGCAATGAGCTTGTACGTCGTATTCAAACCTGTCTTCCTCAAGAAAAGTCTTTCCGACCGATAAGACGGCGCGAACCCCCAAAATGGTTACTCGGCCCGCCCGTTCGTCCTAACCCGAGGTATACCTGGAACGCTTGGGCGAAGTCTCGGCTTAGGATGAATTATGGGTTCCAATCTCACTTTGGACAAGGCGAATTTTGACCAGGAGGTCTTAAATTCCGACGTGCCTGTGCTCGTCGACTTTTGGGCGACCTGGTGCCGCCCTTGCATCGCCATCGGGCCGCACATCGAGGAAATTGCCGCTGAAATGCAAGGCAAAGCAAAGGTCTTCAAGGTCAACGTCGACGAAGAAGGCGACATTGGCATGAAGTACGGGATCATGAGCATCCCTGCGCTCCTCGTCTTTAAGGGTGGTAAGGAGGTCGACCGCATGATCGGTGCCGGCCCCAAGGATCAGATCAAGGCGTTCCTTGAGCGCCATCTCTAACCTGAACCCGCCCGGTTAACAGCGTGAAAGCCGCCCAGACCCGGGTGGCTTTCTTCTTTTCAAAGACCCCTTCAGCGCGCTATGGACAAGCAGAACACGCCCAGCAAGCTTCAAGAAGCCTTGCGGCCGTTCCAAGAGTTCTTCCGGCAGGAAGCCACTGGCGGGGTCGTCCTCATCGCCGCGACCCTAGCTGCCATCGTCGCCGCCAACAGCGGCATGGCCGGGCCGTACGAGCAGTTCCGGCAGGCCTCTCTCGCACTGAGGCTCGGCGGATTTGCTGAATCCAACAGCGTCCTTGGATGGGTCAACGATGGGCTCATGGCCATCTTCTTCCTTGTCGTTGGGCTCGAGGTCAAGCGTGAGCTCGTGCAGGGGGAACTGTCCACTGCCCGGCAGGCCGCGCTTCCTGTCGTGGCAGCGATCGGCGGCATGATCGTTCCGGCCCTGTTGTATCTCTCGGTGAACGCGGGTGGGGACAAGGCTCATGGCTGGGGTGTGCCGATGGCGACCGACATCGCCTTTGCGCTCGGTGTCTTGGCCCTTCTGGGGAACCGCGTGCCCCATGGCCTCAAGGTCTTTCTCGCCGCCCTCGCGATCATTGACGACATCGGCGCCGTTCTCGTGATCGCGTTGTTCTATTCGGGCCCGATCAAGTTCGAATACGCCCTTGCCGGGGTCGGCTGCCTCGCTTTGCTCGGCATTTTGAACCTTGCCCGGGTCAAGGCCTTGACCCCCTATCTTCTCGGTGGCCTGGTTGCCTGGTGGGCAGTCCACCACAGCGGCCTTCACGCCACGCTGGCCGGAGTCGCCACCGCCTTTCTCGTACCAGCGAAGGCGCTCCGCGGCGGCGAGAGCCCTCTTGAGCGGCTGCTTCGACTCGTACACCCTTGGGTCGTCTACCTCATCGTGCCGCTGTTCGCGTTCGTGAACGCAGGGCTGCCTCTGAACATGGGTGAACTGCCGAGGCTCTTGCGTGACCCGCTACCTTTGGGAGTGCTGCTCGGGCTTGTGCTCGGCAAGCCGATCGGGATCGTTGGGGGAGCACTTTTGGCCCTCAAGACAGGCTGGGCAGCCCTTCCCGAACACGTCCGGACACGCCACCTGGTCGCGGCGGGCGCTCTTGGCGGGATCGGTTTCACCATGGCGATCTTTATCGCCGGGCTGGCCTTTCCCGACCCGAGCCAGCTCGAGGCGGCCAAGTTGGGGGTGCTTTCCGCATCTCTTGTGTCGGCGGTTTTGGGCTTTCTTACAATTAGGCTTAAACTCAGGCGGCCCGACAAGCACGAAGCATAATGTCGGGGTTGAGCACGGCGGCGACAACACCTGGGAACGGAAATCCCAATGTAGGCAAGGCGAGCGGCATCATGGCCGCGAGTTTGTTCCTCAGTCGCGTGCTCGGCCTGCTGCGGAGTTCGGTCATCGCGGCGATGTTCGGGCAGACGGTCTACACCGACGCCTACCGCTTTTCCTTCGTCATCCCCGACCTCTTGTTCTTCTTGATCGCAGGGGGCGCCCTGAGTTCGGCATTCATCCCTGTATTCAGCGAGTACCTCCATACAGACCGCGAAGGCGACGCCTGGCACGTGTTCAACTCAGTGTCCTCGATCATGCTCCTCGTGATCTCAGGGCTCGTCGTCGTCGCTTGGATCTTCGCGCCCTTCCTTATCACCATCCCGGCCAAAGGTTCGCCAGAGACATGGGAAATCGGCGCGCAACTGAGCCGGATCGTACTGCCTGCTCAAATCGCATTCTTCTTAGGTGGCCTGATGTTCGGGACGCTTTATGCGAAGAGGGCCTTCGCTGTTCCGGGGCTCGGACCAAACCTTTACAACCTCGGCATCATCTTTGGCGCCCTGGTCATCTCGCACTATGTCGATCCGAGTATCGCTGGGCTCTCGTGGGGCGCTTTGATTGGGGCCGTGCTGGGCAACTTCGTGCTCCCGCTGTTTGCAATGAAGAAACTGGGGGGCTCCATCCGGTTCGTTCTGGACACCCAGCACCCAGGCGTGAGGAAGGTTTTCCGCCTCATGCTCCCGGTCATCCTCGGGCTTTCCCTTCCCGCGGTCTACAGCATGATCATGCTCTTCTTTGGGGGGTTCTACGAAAAGGGCGTGCCTTCGGCCCTCGATAATGGCGACCGCATCATGCAGGCGCCGCTCGCGGTGTTCGGCCAATCGTTCGCGATCGCTGCCTTTCCTGCCCTCTCTCAGTTCTTCGCCCAAGACAGGATGGACGCGTTCCGGGACCAGTTGGCGAAGACCTTACGGATCGTCCTCTACCTCACTCTGCCAGTCTCGGCCCTGATGATCGCAATGCCTGAGGGCGTTGTCAAGCTCCTCCTTGAGCACGGTCACTTCACGGCAGTGGACACCGACCGTACCGTCCCAATCATTCGGCTCTTTGCCATCGGCGTGGCGGCGTGGTGTATGCACCCCGTCCTCATGCGGGCGTTCTTCTCCGTCCAGCAGACGGTGCGGCCAATTCTCGTCAGTACAGCGGCCACAGTGGTCTTTTTCGTGCTCTGCTTTGCCCTGACGAACACGCCTCTTCAGCACCTCGGCCTTCCTCTCGCGGGTTCGATCGCCGCTGCCGCAATGGTGTTCGCCCTGCTCTTCAATCTCCGCTCGTTCGCGGGCGACCTGGACTACAAGGGCATCATGAGCACGTTCGGCAAGAGCGCGCTCGCGAGCGTCCTCATGGGCGGCGCCTGTTTCGGGGGAATGAAGCTGCTTTTGAACGCCCACACTGGGAAGCTCGTCTTTGACGGCGCGTTTGTCGTCCTTGCCCTCATTGGCGTGTGGCTCTACATCTTGCTGACGAGGCTCCTGAAGATGCCCGAGTCGGACTATGTCGACCGAGCGATGAAAAGGCTCAAGCGCGCCTAGCCGAGAGCTTCGAGATACTTGACGCCTGAGCCCGTGTTGAAGAGGACTGTCTCCTCATCCTCCTTCAACAGCCCGGTCGCGAGCAGGTTTCGAGCCGCGGCCAGGCAAGCCCCGCCTTCTGGACTGGCGAACACTCCCGTTTTGGACGCGATCTCCTTGGCGCACTTCACCATTTCGTCATCGGACACGGTGACGGCAGAGCCCCCCGAGGCACGGATCAAGTCGAGCATGATGAAGTCGCCCACGGCGCGGGGGACACGGAGTCCGGACGCCACAGTCGCCGCGTTCTTGTGCTCCTCGGCAAATCTCTCGCCCTTCGCGAACGCGGTCGGAATCGGGCAGCATCCCACTGGCTGGACGGCGAACATCTTGGGCCGCGCGGTTCCGATCCAACCCAATCGCTCCATCTCATCAAACGCCTTCCACATCCCGATCAGGCCGGTGCCGCCTCCAGCCGGATAGACGATGGCGGCTGGGAGGTGGCCCATTTGCTCGAACATCTCGTAGCCCATGGTTTTCTTGCCCTCAATGCGATACGGCTCCTTGAGCGTGCTCATGTCGAACCAGCCCTCCTCCACTTTGCGCTTGCCGATTTCAGCCGCGCAATCGGTGATCAATCCGTCGACCAAAGTCACTCGGGCACCGTGCGCTTCGCACTCGACCACGCAAGCCCGCGGCGTGTCCCGTGGCATGAAGACGTACGCCTCGATGCCGGCCTTCGCGCAATAGGCGGCGAGGGCGCCTCCGGCATTGCCCGCGCTAGGGACGGCGAGTTTGCCCAAGCCAAACTTTCGAGCCATTGCAACGGCGACTGCCATACCCCGGGCCTTGAAACTTGCGGTCGGGTTAACGCCTTCGTCTTTGATCCAAAGGTTCGATCCTAACGAAGGGGCCGGTTGGAGCGGCGTCCAACCTTCTCCCAAACTCAAGGGTTCGCAGTCGGGCAACACGGCTCGGTAACGCCAAATGGTGCCATCACCCGCGTCGATGTCACTGAGAGAGATCGACTGCGGGCCAAAGTCGTAGTCCACGCGAAGTGGTCGTCCGCATTCGCACAGACCCTGGGGCACGGCGGCGTCATATGCGCGACCGCAGAGAAAGCAAGTCAGGCCCGTGACCACAGGTTAGAACCGGAAGAACGTCCCGGCTCGGAAGCCGTTCGTCGAGCCGAGGGTCAAAGTGACGCCATAGGCGCTGACGGCGGCGGTGAAGCCACCCCTGCTGCCATAGCCTGCGGCGGCACCGAAATGCTGGCCAATGGGGACGTCAACGCCCGTCCTGAGTTCCGAGTAGCCAGTCCCTATGTCCACGACGTCCAGGGCCGCGGCTCCGCCGCCTTTCAAGTTCCAGCCGGTCCCTAAGCTCAAGCTTCTTCGGAACGGAAAGACCGTGTCTGAAGCCCCTGTCGGGGTCGTGGCGTCGAACCTGACGTCAGGTTCGACCACATTGTTGACGACAGCCGCAAACTCAAACGGGTTTTCCTTTCCAACCGTCATGTGCCAACCGAGGTCGACGGCCACGCCGTTCTTGCTGAGCACGTCCTCCGCCCCCATATCGCCACCGCGGGTGCTGCCACCGTTCACGATCTGGTTGGCGTCAACAAAATGGTGGGCGTAGTAGCTCTTGATGAACCTCACCTGGACGCCGGCCGCCATGTCGGTTCCTTCGCGCGTCGTGAGGGGTCGCCCGTACCCGAAGTCCAAGGCATAGAATCCGTAGCCATAGCCATCGAGGCGCATGTTGGGATCGGGGTTGTTCACGTCGGCACCGTTTTTCGCCCACTGTTGGAGTTCGGCGTTGGGCCGGGTCATACCGAGCGCGTCGCCGTCGACCCCGAAATTCAGTCCGCTCGTCCCGAGGCCGACCCTGCCGCTCAGTCCGAACTCGACCGGCCGGTCGCCGAAATCGCGGGCCAGTTGGCCGAGGTCTTCCGGTTTGAGGCCACCTTTGCTAATGCCAGAGACGCGGTCGCCGAGATCGCTCAGGGACATTCCGTCGGCCCGCCATCCGAAGTCCAGGTTCGTGAGTCTGAACTTCTGCATGTAGGCGAGCATGGCCGGGTTCCGCGGATAGCCGCCGTCTCCGCGCCCCCGAAGGGCAAGCCCTGCGCCTGCCATTCCCGAGGAGCGGTTCGTTCCGAGGGTGACGTCGTCTGCCCGTGCTATCACGCCGGCGAAGACGAAGACGAAAGTGCCGGCAGACTGGAAGCGTCTCATGGTGCAACTATGTCTCATGGAAGGCAGAACTTGCACCGATGCGGGCACAATCAAATCATGCGCTTGACGCACATGGTTCCCTGCGCAGGTTGAGCGAGCAAACTGGGCCCAGCCCAGCTGGCCGAGGTCCTCGGCCGATTGCCGCGAAGTGCGAACCCGAGCCTGCTCGTCGGTTTCGAAACGTCCGACGACGCGGGGGTCTTTCTTTTGCCCGGAGGTCAGGCTCTCGTGCAGACCATGGACTTCTTCACGCCCATCGTCGACGACCCCTACGCCTATGGGCAGATCGCGGCGGCCAACGCTCTGAGCGATGTTTACGCCATGGGCGGTACGCCGGTCACGGTCATGAACATCGCCTGTTTCGACCCCTCGCTGGCGCCTGCCGATGTTTGGGCGGAAGTTTTCCGCGGCTTGCACGACAAGACCGTTGAAAGCGGTGCCACCCTCGTCGGAGGGCACAGCGTGATCGATGCAGAGCCGAAGTTCGGGCTCTCGGTGACAGGCGTGGTCGATCCTGAGCGGGCTTGGCGCAACGATCGGGCAAAGGTCGGCGACCAGATTTGGCTCTCGAAGCCCCTCGGTACGGGCATCGTGACCACCGCTGCCAAGAACGACGCCGCCTCTCCGGAGGAGTTGCAAGCTGCGATCCAAAGCATGGCGATGCTCAACAAAGCGGCTTGCGAAGAGGCCATGGCGATCGGCGATGTGCAGTGCGCAACCGACGTGACGGGATTCGGTCTTGTCGGGCACTTGTCGCACATCTCACGGGCTTCACAGGTTCGTATTGAGATCGACTCGGCGTCGCTGCCAGTTCTGCCCGGGGTCGAGGCAATGGTCGAGGAGGGGCACGTGACCGCAGGCGGCGGAAGGAACCGCGATTTCGTCGGACAGCGTCTCACCGTGGACACGTCCGTTCCGCGCTGGTTGGTCCATCTGGCGAGCGACCCGCAAACGAGCGGCGGCCTGGCCGTCTTCAGTCAGCGACCGGTGTCCGGTAGCACACTGATCGGGCGGGTTTCGGAGGGATCGCCGGCGATCCTGCTGTCTTAGAGCCCATCACCTTGGCCGGTGGCCCTACGAACAGAGGACTTAACACCGGTCCCTTCAGAATAGAACGAAGCCATGTCGCGCCGTCTCATCCTTTTCCTCGCAATCGCCGCTGCCGCAACACCGTCACAGGCATGGCTCGCAAGCGGCCACGAACAGATCGCAGACATTGCGTGGACGCAGCTCAGCCAATCCGCAAGAAAGGAAGTGGCGGAGATCCTTCAGGCGGGTGACAAAGACTTTGTGCCAGCAAGCGACAGCGAAGCCGACGTCCGGGCCGCCTTTCGCCGCTCTGCCACTTGGGCCGATTGGATCAAGCAGCACAAAGAAGGCATCTTCGAGCCGGAAATCCTCGCGTGGAACGCCAAGTTCCAGCCAGACTACGACGCAAACGACCCTAACGGCGAGGCCCATCGTTGCAAGCGCTGGCACTATTTTGACGTGCCCGTTCGGTACGGCGGTCCAAAACCGGGCGTCGAAAGCAGCAACGCGCTCGTGTGTTTGACAGTGGCGCGATACGAGTTTTCGATCCTGAATCGGCAATCCACCAAGGACCGCAAGACGCAATGTTGGTGGCTGTATTGGATGGAACATGTGATCGGAGATCTCCATCAGCCCCTTCATTGCGTCAGCGACCACAAGTACGAAGTCACCGGGGACGCCGGTGGCAACCTCTTCAAGCTGGGTGTCGGCACGCCGGAAAACCCGGACAGGATGATGAACCTGCACTTCATGTGGGACAGGGGCATCGCCACCGCAGTCACCGCTGACTTTGGCTCGGCCGCAAAGGTCGACGATGTGAGCGCGAAGTGGTCGGAGCTCTACAAGCCGACCGAGCAGGACGCCCGCAACCTCGACTTTGAAAAGTGGATCGACGCGGGAGCAAAGTTGTCTGTTTCGGCGGCGTATGACGGAATCGAGCGGGACGGCAAGCCGAGCGACGAGTACATGAAAAGGCTGAACGACGTGGCGCGCCGACAGGCGGTGCTCGCTGGATTCCGACTTGCCCGAGAGATCGAGCTCGGACTCGGCACGCTCAAGCCCGATTAGCGAGGAACGTCAGGCGCGTGGAGCCATTCGCTCAGGAGAGGTGCAAGGGGGCCCTTGCGGTTCACGAGTCCCTTGACCTCGCCCCAGCTCAGAACAAGAGTGAAGGGCCCCGAGGCGTAGGAGCCGAGCTCGTAAGGTGCGAACTCCCAGTTCAGGCCAGCGTCGCTGACCCAGAAGTTGTCGACCTGGTTGGGGTCGAAGGATGTGACATCACCGTCCTGGACCCAGTCCGCGTTCTCGAACTGCATCGCCTTCTCAAGGAGCCGCATTTGCAAGTCTTGATGGTTCGAAGGCGTGTCGACGAAGCAGTCCCAAACCCTGAGCTTTTTGGGCTTGCCGTTCACGATCCCGAAGTTAGAAGTCTTGATGTAGCCCAGCCCATGGGCTCCTGCCGTGTAGACGTACGTGTTCGTCGCAAAACTGAGGAAGCGTGCCTTGTTGACCTTGATCTCCGTGCTGGAATCGTAGTCGTAACCACCCGCGATCCCTTGTTTTCTGAGGTCTGGAACCTCCTTCTTTGCGGAAGCGAGGAACTCCGTAAAGGCGCGCGTCTCTCCCTGGCTGATGACTCGGTTGGCTAGCTCGCCGAGGGGCCACTTCTTGGTCAAGACCGGATATTTGAGCGCGACCGACCACTGCCCCTCTCGCTGGTCCGACATTGACTTCCACTTGACGGGGGAAAAGCCTTGCGACAGGAGGGCACCAAGGACGAGCGACGAAAGGACGGGCATCACCGAATTATGCCGGGTTCTCACACTCGCGGACCGGCTGGCGCAAAGCTCAATCCTTGGCCAGGATCACGCAGGTGTACGGCGCCAAATTCACAGTGCCACTGTTGGGCATCCCGTCATAAGCAGTGCTATCGGCCGTGAAGTTGGGGGAGAAAAGGTTGCCGAAGAGGCCCGAATAGCCGTTCCAATCGGAATTAAACGCGACCGACCACCCGCCCCCTCGTGGAAGCCCGATTCGATAATTGTTGTAGGTCGTGTTCCTAAAGTTGAACACACACACGACGTCGTCTCCGGATCCGCCTTGGCTGTACCGGTGGTATGCGATCACCTTGTTCGTGTTGTTGTTGTGGAAGAGGTTCATTCCCTGCCCGGTCAATCCGCGCGACTTGCCCGACGTGTTGCGCCGCAACTTGATCAGGTCGGTATAGAGCTGTTTGATCCCGGCAAAGGTAGTGGTCTTGCTCCAATCCAAGGGCCGGTTTGCGTCGAACCAGCCGCTCTCCAAGAACTCCTGGCCCTGGAAGAGCATGGGGATCCCCGGCGCAGTAAGGGCGAGCGCCGCAGCAAGCGTTGAGCGCTTTTGAGCCCAATAGCTCGCAGGATTGTTGACGTCGATCTCGTTAGGCAAGCGTTGGTGCCCGTTCGCGTCCTCGTCATGGCTCTCGGTGTAAATCACGCGATGGAAAGCATCACCGTTAAAGCGCTCGTTGAGATATCCGGCGACCGCGTTCATGTCTCGCGCATTGTCGTCGGGCGTGGTCATTGTGGAACGGACGGTGTGGACGAAGTTCGACCATTGGCTGTCGTAGCCGGCCCCGCCTTGGCTGGTCGGGCGAGTGATCCAATCGTTGTTCTGGAGATCCTCACCGATATTGATCTTCCAAGGCTGTGTGGCGTCCTGATCGTTGTTCAGCGCCTGCATCAGGCTCCAGCCGTCGGGATTGTCACCCAAATCCGTGGTGCGCATGTATTGGGTGCTGTCCCACCGAAAGCCGCTCATCCGATAATTGCCCGCCCACATCGCTTGGTTGTCCCGGATGTAGTCCCGAACTTCGGTGCGGCCATAGTCCGGTCGCGTCCAACCCCAGGGCGTGTTGCCCCGCTGGTCGTTGTAGAAGAAGACGCCGCCCCACTGGCCTTGGTACCAGCCGTCGAACCGCCAGATGTCCATGTCGTTCGGGCCGTAGTGGTTGTGCACGACGTCAAGCAGGACGGCAATACCTCGCGCGTTCGCCTGGTCGATGAAGTGCTTGAGGGCGGTCGGGCCGCCGTACGCGCTCTCGACCGAGTACGGATAACTTGGGTTGTAGCCCCAGGAATAGTCACCGGGAAACTCGTTGACCGGCATCAGTTCGATGACATTGACGCCCAAGCCTTGGAGGTAGTCGAGCTTGAGTTCGGCGGAGGCGAAGGTGCCTGGCTTGCCACTGACAGTGGGGTTGAAGGCCCCAACATGCATCTCATAAACGACCATTTCGCTCCACGGCGGAGTCACGAAATTGTTGGTCTGCCATTGATAAGCGCCCTGGTCGAAGATCACGGAGTTTCCGACAGAGTTCGTCAATTGACGAGCCCAGGGGTCATTCTTCCAAACGAGCTGGTTGTTGGCTTTGACGACGAATTTGTACTGCTGCCCGGGTCGCGCGTTGCGGTAGTCAACGGACCACCAGCCGCCTCCCTGGTTGCCCATGTTCGACACCGCGTTGTTCCAACTGTTGAACTGCCCCGCCGCCCTTGCTTCCTGCGCGAACGGAGCGAACACGCGGAAGGTCGTGCCGTTCACCCAGGGCGTGGCGCCCTTTCCAGGAAACTCGGCGGGGATCGTTTGGGCGGTGTGGGTCTCCTTGATGAAGCACCCTTTCTCGCTGTAGAAGCCGATGTACCAGGTGTCGCTCGTCAGCGGAGGCGCAGAGGAGTTCGTGATCGAAAAGGTCTCTTCGCGCGCAAGGCTCGTCGACCGGTGGTCGTAAAGGTCCAAGGTCGGTGCAGAGTTTCGGCGGAGGTAGATGTTCGCGTCGCCGAGACGGTTTTGAAGGGTGACCGTCAGCTTGCCTTGCCAGTCGCTAGGATGAATCGAAAAGGTGCGGAACTGGCCGGGAGGGAGGTACTGGAAGTAGTCGGTTCCACTGCCCTGCTCTTGAGCGAAGGCAAGGAAGGGCGCGGCCGTCAGCCCCCAGAACAAAGGTCGGATCGCGCCGCGCATGAGCCCATTGTAGCTCAAGAATACGAATTCACACCGATGTTTTTCCTGGGTTTGTCGGTGTGTCAAGTCCTCGTTCCAACAAGGTGAGCAAGAGTTCTCCCTCCAACGAGGTACAGACCGACCCTTGACGGTCTCTGCTTTGCCACGGCCGTTTCGTCTGCAACGATCCTCGTGGTCGTCGGCGGTGACCAGAGACGTGCCAGATCCGCGGGTTGATCCCTTCGGATTGCTGAGAATCTGATGCGCGGGAAAGTCGGTTTCTACCTGATCGTATCCAGTTGTAGGCAGAAGCCCAGACTTAGCCGGGGGCAACGCCAGAGCTAGGCGTCGACCGTGGGCCACAAACGGGGCTACTGACTAGACTAGGCTTGACACAATCTTGATTCCCCCCTCATGAAGTTGCTTCGGCCTTGAAGGGCATGGGTTCCACCATGGCGTCATGGATTGGATCGCGTGCGGCCTGATGCTCCTCCTGGGGCTCGCGACGTTGTGGCTGGTGCGGGCGTGCGACAAGCTTTGCAGGAGCAACCAGTGAGCCTCACGATCATCGCCGGGATCGTCGCGCTCGGGCTCTTGGCGTACCTGTTCGCCGCCTTGCTGAAGCCGGAGAGGTTTTGATGGGCTGGCTTCAAATCGCTCTCTACTTCGTCGTCTTGCTCCTTTGTGCCAAGCCGCTCGGTCTGTTCATGGCCAAGGTCTTGGAAGGACAACCCACGTGGCTCTCGCGTCTCCTCGGGCCATTGGAGCGGTTGATATATCGGCTCAGCGGTATCAAGCCGGACACCGAACAGAGCTGGAAGACATATGCAGTCGCGGCCATCCTGTTCAACCTGGTCGGGATGCTCGCCGTCTACGCGCTCCAGCGTGTCCAGGGTTGCCTGCCGCTGAATCCGGCCGGAATGGCCGGTGTCGCCCCAGACTCTTCGTTTAACACCGCGTCAAGTTTCGCGACTAACACCAACTGGCAAGGCTACGGCGGCGAGTCAACGATGAGTTACCTGACCCAGATGCTTGCGCTTGGAGTGCAGAACTTCGTCAGCGCCGCGACCGGGATCGCCGTCGTGGTCGCGCTCATCCGAGGAATTCGTGCCCGCGAGGCGAGCGCAATCGGAAACTTCTGGGCCGACCTGACTCGCTCGACCGTCTACATTCTCCTGCCCCTATCCCTGCTCCTCAGCATTGTCTTCGTGAGCCAAGGGATGGTGCAGACCTTCCAGCCCTTTGCGAAGGCGCAACTCGTCCAGGCGGCCAAAGACACAGACGGGAAGCCGGTCATCGAGCAGACCATCGCTCTCGGACCAGTTGCCTCTCAGGTCGCAATCAAGCAGTTGGGCACAAACGGCGGCGGGTTTTTCAACGTCAATTCGGCGCACCCGTTTGAGAACCCGACGCCTCTGACCAACTTCCTCTCCGTGCTGGCGATCCTCCTGATCCCGGCCGCGCTGTGCGTCACATTCGGTGAGATGGTCAAAGACCGCCGTCAGGGATGGGCAGTGCTTGCGGCCATGACGGCGCTCTTGCTCATATTCCTCGTCCCGTGCATCATGGCGGAGAAGTCAGGCAACCCGGCGTTCAAGAGCCTCGGTTTGGCGACGACCGCGAACTGGGAAGGCAAAGAGGCACGCTTGGGGATCGAGAACTCGGCGCTTTGGGCGACCACGACGACTGCCGCCAGCAACGGCTCGGTCAACGCCATGCACGACTCTTTCACGCCGGTCGGCGGACTGATGCCGATGGTGCTGATGCAACTCGGTGAGGTCGTGTTCGGCGGCGTCGGATCGGGGCTTTACGGGATGCTGGTCTTCGCCATCGTCACCGTCTTTGTCGCGGGACTCATGGTCGGACGAACCCCTGAGTACCTGGGCAAGAAGATCGAGGCTTTCGAGATGAAGATGGCCTCGCTGGTCATCTTGATCCCCTGTTGTCTGGTTCTCATCTGCACTGCCCTCGCGCTTGTTTGGCCAACTTCGCCTCCCCCCTCCGGGGAGGAGGGGCTAGGGGCGGGGGGCACAATCGTGAGCCAGGGTGTCAAGGGGATGGCCAACCCTGGCCCGCACGGATTCAGTGAACTGCTCTACGCCTACTCCTCCATGGGGAACAACAACGGCTCGGCCTTCGCGGGTTTCTCGGCGAACGTGCCGTTCCACAACTTTCTCGGGGGCATCGCGATGTGGCTGTCGCGGTTCTGGCTGATGGTTCCCGTCCTGGCGATTGCCGGGTCGCTTGCCCGCAAGAAGGTCGTGCCAGCTGGACCAGGCACGCTCCCGACGCACACGATGCTCTTTGTCGTGATGCTCTGCTCGGTGGTACTGATCGTAGCGGGTCTGACGTTCGTACCCGCTCTCGTGCTCGGGCCCGGAATCGAGCAGCTGCGGATGTCCGGAGGCAGACACTGATGGCTACAGAACCTCGAACTGCCCTTGAGAAGGGTCTCGTCTTGCGCGCGATCGTGGACTCGTTCCGCAAACTCGACCCTCGCCTCCAAGTGCGCAACCCCGTCATGTTCGTCGTGTTCGTCGGCTCAGTCCTGACGACGGTTCTTTGGTTCCAGGCGCTGGCGGGGCATGGTGAAGCGTCGCAAGGCTTCATCCTCTGGATCGCGCTGTGGTTGTGGTTCACGGTGCTCTTCGCCAACTTCGCTGAAGCCATGGCCGAAGGTCGGGGCAAGGCGCAAGCCGATGCGCTAAAGGCTGCAAAGCGAGACGTGCCCGCCAAGAAGCTTGGTCGGGCTGACTCCTATGACCGAGCAAGGGCCGAAACCGTTTCCGCCTCATCGTTGCGGAAGGACGATGTCGTCCTCGTCGAAGCAGGCGAGTTCATCCCCGGCGACGGGGACGTGATCGAAGGTGTCGCAACGGTCGACGAAAGCGCGATCACGGGCGAATCGGCTCCGGTGATCCGCGAGTCTGGGGGCGACAGGAGCGCGGTGACGGGCGGGACGCGCGTCCTCAGCGACTGGATCGTCGTGCGGATCTCTGCCAACCCTGGCGAGAGTTTCCTCGACCGAATGATCTCAATGGTGGAGGGCGCGAAGCGACAGAAGACCCCCAACGAGATCGCACTGAACATCTTGCTCGCGGCGATGACGATCATCTTTCTCCTCGCCTGCGCGACCCTCTTGCCGTTCTCGCTTTACGCAGTCCAAAGCGAGGGCAAGGGCTCGCCGATCACGGTCACCGTCCTTGTCGCGCTGCTTGTGTGCCTCATCCCGACCACCATCGGCGGTCTCCTGAGCGCCATCGGGATCGCGGGCATGGATCGGCTGTTGCGCAAGAACGTCATCGCGACGAGCGGTCGGGCGGTCGAGGCGGCCGGCGACGTGGACGTTCTGCTCCTCGACAAGACGGGCACGATCACGCTCGGCAACCGCCAGGCCGTCGAGTTCTTCCCGGCACCCGGGGTCGCCATCGAGGAATTGGCCGACAAAGCCCAGCTTTCCAGCCTTGCAGACGAGACCCCCGAGGGCCGGAGCATCGTCGTCCTGGCGAAGGAGAAGTATGGGCTCCGGGGGCGGGATGTCGGCGGCGAACACTTCGTGCCGTTCACGGCTCAGACCCGGATGTCGGGCGTGGACATCGACGGCACGAGCCTTCGAAAGGGGGCCCAGGACGCAGTCAGGAGATGGGTCGAAGGGCAGGGCGGAGTCTTTCCGACCGAGGTCCAAGCGAAGGTGGACGAGATCGGTAAGGCGGGCGGAACGCCATTGGTCGTCGCCGAGAACGGCATGGTGCTCGGAACGATCTACCTCAAGGACATCGTCAAGGGCGGCATCAAGGAGCGCTTCGCCGAACTACGCAAAATGGGGATCAAAACCGTGATGATCACGGGCGACAACCCGATGACAGCTGCGGCTATCGCGGCTGAGTCGGGAGTGGACGACTTCCTCGCCGAAGCAACACCCGAGGCCAAGCTCAAGCTCATCCGCGAGTACCAACAAGGAGGGCGGCTCGTCGCCATGACGGGAGACGGCACGAACGACGCGCCTGCTCTCGCCCAAGCAGACGTTGCGGTCGCTATGAACACGGGCACTCAGGCGGCAAAGGAGGCGGGCAACATGGTCGACCTGGAGAGTAACCCGACCAAGTTGATCGAAGTGGTCGAGACGGGCAAGCAGCTCCTGATGACGCGCGGTGCCTTGACGACCTTTAGCATCGCGAACGACGTCGCTAAGTACTTCGCGATCCTGCCCGCCGCGTTCGTCGTGACCTACCCCGAGCTTGAGGCCCTGAACGTGATGCACCTGAAGACGCCCGAGAGCGCGATTCTCAGCGCTGTGATCTTCAACGCCTTGGTCATCGTCGCCCTCATCCCGCTGGCGCTGCGCGGCGTTCCCTATCGGCCAATCGGGGCGGACGCGGTGCTCAAGCGAAATCTCTGGATTTACGGTGTCGGCGGCCTGGTCGTCCCGTTTGTCGGCATCAAATTGATCGACCTAGTGATCGGAGCCTTCTTTAGATGAGAGAACTAGCTACTGCAGTCCGTATCTTTGTCGTCCTCACGATCTTGACGGGCGTCCTCTACCCGTTGGTGGTCACTGGGATTGCCCAAGTCGCCTTCAAGGAGAAAGCGAACGGGTCGCTCATCCAGCGCCGTGGCCAAGTCGTTGGCTCAAGGCTCATCGGCCAGCCCTTCGACGACCCGAGGTACTTCTGGAGCCGGCCCTCCGCGACCGCTCCATTTCCCTACAATGCGGCCGCATCGAGCGGGTCGAACCTCGGCCCGACCAACCCCGCGCTGATCGGAGAGATGGGCTCGGATGGCAAGCCGATTTCCGGCGCGATCGCTGACCGGGTCGCCGCTTTGAAGGCGGCGGGATCGGACGACGGTCCCGTACCCACAGATCTCGTCACTGCGTCTGCGAGCGGACTCGATCCGAACATCAGTCCGGAAGCGGCCGAGTTCCAGGTTGCCCGTGTAGCGAAGGTTCGGGGACTGACCACCGAGCGTGTTCGTGAACTGGTGAAGGCGCACACATCGGAACGCCAAATCGGGCTCTTTGGCGAGCCCGTCGTCAATGTCCTAGAACTCAACCTCGCCCTGGACGGTTCGAAGTGAGGGCGGTCGTTACTGCCGGAGCTCTGGCACTAGTCGCGATGGCATCGGCGCAACAATTGGACTGGAAACTCAACGGATACCTTGACGGCTACTACCAGTACGACTTTGGCCAACCGGCTTCGGGAGACAATGTCAATGGCCGAGGCTTCGACATTGCACAGAACAGGTTCCGACTCGCCAACATCGAACTTGACGTCGCCAAACTGCCGACGACCAAGAACCCTTGGGGTCTCACGCTCCAAATCTATGGCGGCAAGAACGCCGATCTGATCCACGTGGCCGAGCCGGGCGGTAGCGACAAGTACAAGTTCGTCCGCCAAGCCTACGTCAGTTTCGCTCCAGCGGGCAGCACAAACTCACTCCAGTTCGATCTAGGTATGTTCGACACCTGGATCGGCTATGAGGGCGTGGACACGCGCCTCCAAGACCAGTACGGCCGCTCGTTCAACTGGACGTACTCCGAGCCGACCTACGAGACCGGTCTTCGGCTCACAGGCAGGCTCAGCGACAAACTGAGTGGCGGGCTTTACGTGGTTCGAGGGTGGAACGAGGTCGAGGACGGCAACGGCAGCCCGTCTCTCGGGGCCACCTTGACGTATGCGCTCGACGCGAAGACCACTGTCACCCTGCAGAACCACTACGGCGACGAAGGATCGGACCGAGCGAACGATGTCGGCCTATCCGGGGGGATCGGGTTCTCGAAGGCGGGTCTTGCAAGAGTCCACCTTCTCGACCTGATCATCTCTCATCAACTGGCGAGCAACACCAAGATCGCCCTCAACATCGACCACGCGACCGCAGTCGGTCCGGCCAACGACGGCCAATGGAACGGCGAAGTGCTGTACCTCAAGCACCAGATCAACCAGAAGGAGTCAGGGGGGCTGAGACTGGAGAGGTTCGAGGACAAGGACGGCTTGCGGGCGGGACTCCCAATCCAGCTGTACTCCATCACGGCAGGATACGACCGGGCAGTCACCGAGCATGCGACCCTCCGCCTAGAACTGCGACGGGATTTCGCGAGCCAAGACTTCTTCAACTCGGATCAAGGGCTGAGCCAAAGCCGCACGACCCTCGCAATGGCGGCCGTTTTGAAGTTCTGACGAAAGCATGGCTAATACTCTCGACCCAATCTGTGTTGCTATCTTCCCCCGGTTCTCGGAAGCGACCGGTGTCGTGTCTGAAATGCTGCGTGGTTGGACGTTGGAGGTGTTCGCTGTCGCTTTGGCCGGGAGCGAGGAACAGGCCAAGGCGTTCCGGTCATCCTGGCCCGACGAAAACGCGAAACCACTCCTTCTTCTCCAGGGTAAGGACGGTGAGTTGATGGCCACCGGTGTCGCTGCTATATCTGAGATCGTGTCCCGTCGGCCCTCGCGTCCGTTGGCCGTCTTCGTCGTAGACGGGCCCGAGGTCAGTGGATTCAAGGAGCAGCAACGAGCCGCCTGGAACCGAGACTTCTCCCGAGAGATCGCCGCGGCTGTTCTCGACGTTCAGGTGTTCGAATACAACACGACTTGGGCGACCTCTCCCCCTCGTGTCCGCTAGTGCCCACAATGAGAAGAGAGATGTGACCGAGCCTCAGCAAGCCGTCAGCGATATCCCGAAAGAAGCCTTCAAGAAACGAGGGCGACTCAAGGTGTACCTCGGCATGGCTGCTGGGGTCGGCAAGACGTACTCGATGTTGTCTGACGCGCGTGCCGATGTCTCCCGTGGATTGGACGTCGTAATCGGCTACCTCGAAGCTCACGGACGGAGTGAGACCGAAGAGCTTGCAGAGGGCGTCGAACGACTCCCGCTCCGCGAAGCAGACCACAGGGGGATCGTCGTCCGCGAGTTCGACCTTGACGCGGCCCTATCGAGACGGCCGGCAATTCTACTCGTGGACGAACTCGCCCACACGAACGTTCCGGGCGGACGGCACATCAAGCGATGGCAAGACCTTGTCGAGCTCCTCGAGGCAGGGATAGACGTTCGCACGACGGTCAACATCCAACACGTCGAGAGTCTAAGGGATGTTGTTGCCCAGATTACGACCGTCTCCGTTCAGGAGACTGTCCCCGACTCCTTCTTCGATCTCGCCGATGAGATCGAACTCGTCGACCTTCCGCCAGAGGAACTGCACAAAAGGCTGAAGGAGGGCAAGGTCTATATCCCCGAGAAGGTCGACCAAGCTCTGGCCGGCTTCTTCAAAAAGAGCAACCTCTTGGCCTTGCGCGAGCTCGCGCTGCGTCACACCGCGGAACGGGTCGACGAGGAGATGAGGCAGTCGAGGACGTTGCTCGACGTCCGCGAGCCTTGGCACGCCAAAGAACGGATCCTCGTCTGCCTCGCACCGAACCGCATGGCGCCTAGAGTGGTCAGGGCGGCCAAGAGACTTGCGACCAACCTCCACTCAGACCTGGTCGCGGTCTCGGTCGAGAGTCCGCGCCAGAGCGGCGTCTCCGAACGCGCTCGGGCTCAACTTGAGTCAGCGATCGCGCTCGCCGAGAGCCTTGGCGCAACGACAGTCTCGCTCTCGGGAGAGGACATCGTCGCAGAGGTCTTGCGGTACGCCCAAGCGGAGAATGTCACGACCATCGTCGTCGGAAAACCGGTTCGCAAGCGTTGGCGGGAGATCGTCTTCGGCTCGGTCGTTGACTCGCTGATCCGGGCAAGTGGCGAGATCGACATATTGGTCATCACGGGCGCAGAGGAGCATGGCACCGACCTGCTTGTCAGGCGCAAACCCGAGCCCGCAAGTTGGACGAGCTATGCAGTCACACTGGCCATTGTCGCAGTTGCGACGGGGATCGGGTTTCTCATGGTCGATCGGTTTGACCTCGCGAACATCGTGATGGTCTATCTCTTGGGCGTGGCGTATGTGTCCGTTCGCCACGGTAGGCGCGAGTCGTTGATCGCCACCGTGCTCAGCGTAGCCTTGTTCGATCTTTGCTTTGTCAAGCCGCGCGGCACTTTTGCCGTGAGCGACGCGCAGTACCTCGTGACGTTTGCGATCATGCTCGTCGTCGCACTGCTGATCAGTACGCTCACGTTCCGACTGAAGGAACAGTCACAGGCCTCTTCTAAACGAGAGCGGGAGACGGCAGCGCTGTACGAACTCAGCAGACAACTTGCATCATCGAGAAAGCGGGATGACATGGCCGTTCTTTCGGCCCGCAAAGCAGCTGAGATCGCCGGGGGCGACGCGGCCGTGTTCGTTCAGAACGACGCGGGCACTCCTGCTTTGTTGGCGCCATCGAGGTCGGGCTTTGAGTCGTCACCCAATGAAGCCGCGGTCGTCCAATGGGTCTTCGACAACGGCCGGCCGGCCGGGCGGGGAACAGACACACTCGCGGGAGCAACCGGCATGTACATGCCTTTGCAAGGCTCGACGTCGTGCGTCGGCGTGCTTGCGTTGGGACTTGGGCATAGCGGCTCGCTCGATTCAGGGGGGAGGCACATGATCGAGGCGGTGGCAAACCAACTCGCCCTTGCCCTAGACCGCACGCAGCACGCCAAGGAGTCGCACGAAGCGAGCCTCCGGGTCGAGCGGGAAAAGCTGCGGAGCAGTCTCCTCAGTAGCGTTTCGCACGACCTGCGGACACCGTTGGCCTCGATCGAAGGTGCGGCGAGTGGGCTCGCTCAGCTCGATGAACTGAGTCCCCGCGGGCGCGATCTCGCTTCGACCGTGGTCGAGGAGTCCGAGCGGATGGCGAAGCTTGTCCGCAATCTCCTCGACATGACCCGCTTCGAAGGCGGAGGGGTCGAGCTTAATCTTGACTGGCAGTCCGTCGAGGAGCTCGTAGGGTCGGCGCTACTGCGAACAGACAAGCTGTTCGACAAACCCGTCAGAATCGAGATTCCGCCCCGACTTCCACTTCTCGAGTTGGACGGGGTCTTGGTCGAGCAAGTCTTCGTCAATTTGTTGGAGAACGCTGCCCGTCATGCTGGGCGTGACGCCCAAGTGACGATCACGGCGGCCACCTGCGAAGATGGTCTTGAGGTCAAGCTGAGCGACAATGGGCCCGGCTTGCCTGCCGATGAACTGGACGTCTTGTTCGAGAAGTTCCAGAAACGTAGCGGAACCGGCTTTGGGCTTGGACTCGCGATCTGTCGCGCTGTGATGGTTGCTCATGGGGGATCGATCTGGGCGCGAAACCGCACCGGAGGTGGAGCCGAGTTCGTGCTTCATTTTCGTGTAGAGAAGGAGGCTCGGACATGAGTGACCCGATCAAGATTGTCGTGATTGAGGACGAAGTTCCGATCCGCAGGTTCCTTCGGTCGAGCCTCGCACCCGAGGATGCAGTGTTTTTTGAAGAGGGCGAAGGCGAGCCCGGGATTCGGCTCGTGGCCCAGAAGAACCCAGACATCGTCCTCCTCGATCTTGGCCTGCCCGATATAGACGGACTTGAGGTCGTAAGACGGTTGCGTGAATGGACGGCTGTACCGGTCATCATCCTTTCGGCCCGGGGCCAAGAGCAGGACAAGATTGCGGCGCTCGACGCTGGCGCGGACGACTATCTGACAAAGCCGTTCTCGGTCGGAGAGTTGATGGCCCGCATACGCGTCGCACTGCGGCACTCCAAACAGGGCCAACCGGTCAGTGAGCCTCGCTTCGAGTCAGGGGGACTCGTCGTTGACTTCGAGCGGCACCTTGTGACACTTGATGGTGATGAGGTTCGGCTGACCCCAATCGAGTTCAAGCTGGTGGCCGAGCTGGCGCGTCATGCGGGCAAAGTGCTGACGCATACCCACCTGCTACGAGCCGTGTGGGGCCCTGCCTTTGAGGACGCGACTCACACCCTCCGTGTCCACATGGGTTCGATCCGGCAGAAGATCGAACCCGAGCCTTCACGGCCGAAATTCATCCGGACGGAGACTGGCGTGGGCTATCGGATGTTGAGCGAATAAGCCTCTCTTGGCATGAGTCCTTTCCGTTTTCTGGGCTACAAAGCGTCAAAAAGCCAGGTTCAATTGAACCTGGCTGAACTTCGTGGTGCGCGGGAAAGGACTCGAACCTTCACGCTTTGTGGGCGCTACCACCTCAAGGTAGTGTGTCTACCAATTCCACCACCCGCGCAGGAAGCGACATTATACCGCTCGCCTGGGAACCGTGCCTGACGGCCCATCATTAGGGGTCACTAAGAATTGGCACTCGCTGTCGAGCGGATGGTAGCTTGAGGCGAATGGGTGGAAATGAAGCGCACGGGGCCCTGGCTGGCAAGGTCGCCAAGGTCACCTTCGCGTTCTGGATCATCAAGATCATCGCGACCACTCTCGGCGAAACTGGCGGCGACGCTCTTTCGATGCCTCCGATAGAGCTCGGCTACCTTGTTGCCACCGCTATCTTTCTCGGCTTTTTCCTGGTCACGGTAGTCGCCCAGGTCTTTGCGAAGCGATACCACCCCTTCCTGTTCTGGGCCGTCATCGTGGCCACGACGACCTTGGGCACGACCACTGCCGACTGGCTCACCAGAGACCTCGAATTCTTTGGCACCGAGGGCCCCTACTATGGGGCCACTGCCCTCGTGCTCTTCGCGAGCTTAATGGTGGTTCTCGTCCTATGGCGGGTCACGACGGGATCCATTTCGGTAAGCCGGATCACCAGCAAGAAGGCGGAAGGGTTCTACTGGGCAGCGATCTTGGTCTCCAACACTCTCGGCACTGCGCTCGGAGATTGGGTGGCCGACACGCAGGGCATCGGCTTTGCGGGTGGAGCGATGCTTTTCGGGGCAGCCTTGCTCGTCATCGGTGCACTCGCTTTGTTCACCAAGATTTCGCGACCAATCTTGTTTTGGGCGGCATTCATTCTAACCCGCCCGCTCGGTGCCACCCTTGGCGACATTCTGACGAAGCCTCTGGACCACGGGGGCTTGAACCTGAGCCGCGTGACCTCGTCGATCGTCATAGCGGTCGTCATGATCCCGCTGATCGCGCTCTTCTCTCGGAGTGCGGAGGGATCAGAGGGAACGGAAGGAAGCGAGAACGCCTGAGGCGTCCTCAGTGAGCCCCCGATCAATCCTGACAGCGCGCATGCCAGATGCAATCGCCGCATCGACCTCTTCCTGCACGTCCGAAAGGAACAGCACGTCGGCCGGAGTCAGTTCCAACGTGGAAGCGATTCTCCGGTAGCTCTCGGGGTCGCGCTTCGGGCCCGTTGTCGTGTCGAAGTAACCGTCGAGATCAGCGGTCATGTCGCCTTCGGGAAGGTGCGAGAACAAAAGTCGCTGGGCGAGAACGCTACCCGACGAGTAAATGCATACCTTGGCCCCCGAACCCTTCCAGCGTCGCACCGCCGGCCAAACATCATCGTAGACTTCCCCTTTGATCCTGCCCGACTGATAGCCGTACTCCCAAATGCGGCCCTGAATGGACTTAAGTGCGGTCGACTTCCGGTCCAGCTCGATGAGCCACTCCAAGTAGCCTTGCGCCCCCTGAGGGTCAGGTCGAGCCGGCCACTCAGGCGCACCGGTCTCCTTCTCGTACTCGTCGCTCAGGAGGCAGCAGTCCGAAATCAGGGCCAAGCGCTCTTGGGGGTCGTTCAAAGACTCGCGGAGAAACGGGCCCAGCTCCCGAGCAGCGTAAGGGAAGAGTGTCTTCGTGACGAACTCGATTGGCGTCGTGGTCCCTTCGATGTCGAGGAGGTACGCCTTCGGAGCGGGGTCTCTTTTCTGTACCTGTTCCCCGAAATTCGCCATCAAAGGTGAGCCAATTGAGGAGGAATGAAGCTCAGGCCCATGCAAACCGGCATGTAGCCCTTGTCGACCCCGCTCTCCGTGTAGTGCGGTGTCCAACCGGTCGGATCCTGGAACAGCCGGATCGCGCGGATCCGTTTCTCCTGGCAGAGGTCGAACCAGTGCCAAGTTCCGGCGGGAACGCGGGCGAGGTCACCTTCGGCGACCTCAAGAGCCACGACTTCGGAATCCTTCGGGTGGATGTGGAAGACGCCCCGGCCCTCAATGATGAAGCGGACTTCGTCCTCGTCGTGCCAATGTTCTTTGCTGAACTTGGCGAGCATGACGTCCAGGTTCGGAGTGTCGGGGAAAAGGTCGATCACATCGGCCGCCACGTACCCGCCTTCAGACTTGAGCTTGTTGATCTGCTCTGCGAACCCATCCAAGACCTGCTCGGCAGTGGCCGTCTTCTCCAAGTGGAACTTGGGCTTCCACACCTCGTAGCCGATCCCGATCTCGGCCAAGCGCGCCTTGATCTGCTCGTAGTCTGTGATGGTCTCGTTCTTGTCGGGGATGCGGAGGACAGCCATGGTCAGGGCTCCAGGGTGCGGGACCGGATCGTCACCTCGAAGAGGAACTCAAGGATTTCCAGGTGCCGCTTAGCTTCAAATATATCACAGCCCCAGGTGTAGAGCCCGTGACCCCTCAAGAGGACGGCGTGAGCATCGGGCATTGAACGAAGGACCTTTCGCAAGGTTTCGGCGAGGGCAGGAACGTCTTGCGAGTTTTCCAAGATCGGAACCGACTCAGTGTGCTCGTGAGTGGCCACCCCGGTAAGCCCCTTGAGCATCTCGAGCCCATTGATGGTGAATAAAGATCCCGGTGTCAAAGAAGCCAGTGTGTTCCAAATCGAGTGCGTGTGGACGATGACTTTGGCACCACATTCCTCGACGATGGGTATGTGCAGCCACGTTTCAGCGGAGGGCTTCTGGGCTCCTTGGACCACTTGAGCCATCTCGTCCACGACGAGGAGATCTTCAGGTTTCACGCTGCCCTTGTCGACACCGGACGGTGTGATGAGGAGCCGGAGCGGATCGACGGAGAGCACACGGCTGAAGTTCCCGCCCGTGCCAGGTGCCCAACCGCGCTCGTAGATCAAGCCGATCAGCTCCGTCAATTCGCTGCGAAGGGCTTGTTCCACGGGGCCGAATTATACAAGGAGTAATCTAAGGGCCCCGTGAGCGACCACCGCGCCCTTCTATCCCAGCAAGCCCTTGGGTTCCAGTCCCCGGCCTTGCGCCAAATCACGCTCGAAGTACAAGCGGTGGGCGGTATCAACCTGGGCCAGGGCGTCTCCCAATTGCCAGTACCGGAGTTTGTGCTCGAAGCCGCCGACCAGGCGGCGAAAGCGGGCATCAACCGCTACACCAACCCCCGGGGATTGGAGTCGTTACGGGTGGCGCTCGCAAACAAGCTAGCCCACTTCAACAAGATTGATTATCTCGACCCGGAGCGCGAGATCCTGGTGACCTGCGGCGCGACCGGCGCTTTCGAAGGCGTGTGCGCCAGTCTGCTTAATCCAGGCGACGAAGTGGTCATTTTCGAGCCGTACTATCCCTACCACGTCCAGGCTTTGAAGCGTTACGGGGCCGTCATCCGTTTCGTCATGCTCCGCGGCCGGGATTTCGAGGTCGACTGGGAAGGCCTAGAGGCGGCAGTGAACGACAAGACCAAGTTCGTGCTGGTGAACACGCCAGGAAACCCGAGCGGCAAAGTCTTCAACCAAGGAGAGCTGAAACGTATCGGTGAGATCCTTGAGCGTTTCCCTGCCCTGATCGTCACGGATGAGATCTACGAATATATGGCGTTCGACGGGTTCGCCCACTTGTCGCCCGCCTCGTTGCCTGAACTGCGCGAACGCACGATCACGATCGGGGGCTACTCGAAGACGTTTTCTATCACGGGCTGGCGGATCGGATACGCGGTCGCTCCGGCAGAGATCGCTGAACCGATAGCTTCTGTCCTCGACGCCGTCTACGTGTGTGCGCCAGCGCCCCTTCAAGAGGCCGTTGCACAAGGGATCGTGCGGTTCGACGACGCGTTCTACCGAGACTTGAACGCCAAGTACGAGCGGAAGCGCAACATGTTCGTCGACGGCCTTCGCGCCATCGGTATGGAGCCGTTCGTACCAGAGGGTGCGTACTACTTGCTTTCTCGCTACGACGCGATCGCCCCGGGCATGGGTTCCATGGAGTTTGTCAGGCACATGATCGCCTCGACGGGTGTCGGCGCAGTGCCGTCGAGCGACTTCGTCCGCCATCCTGCCACCGCACCCTGGGTGCGGTTCTGCCTCGCTCTCGAAGACGACCGGCTTGAGCGCGCGCTCGAGCGCCTAGGCTCCCTTCGCCCGGCCGTGGTCTGAGGGCGCACAGGGCCTCGCCCGGTACCCTAATGCGTCATGACGGTCGACGAGCAACTAGCCCTCCTTCGGCGGGGGACAAGCGAGATCATCAGCGAGGCTGACCTGAAGCGCAAGCTCGAGTCGGGCAAGCCTTTGCGGGTGAAGCTCGGTGTCGACCCAACTGTCGCTCACGTGACACTCGGATGGGCGGTGGTTTTGCGAAAGCTGAGAGACTTCCAGCGTCTTGGCCACACCGCAGTGCTCATCATTGGGGACTTCACCGCGCAAATCGGCGATCCCAGTGGAAAGTCCAAAACGCGACCCCAACTCACCCGGGAAGAGGTCCAGGCAAACGTCGCGGAGGTGAGCAAGCAGGTCTACAAAATCCTCGATCCCGAGAAGACCGAGATCACGTTCAACGCGGACTGGCTGGGCCCCATGGGTTTTGCCGAAGTGATCAAACTTGCCAGCAAGTACACGGTCGCCCGGATTATGGAACGAGACGATTTCACCAACAGGTGGAACGAGCACCGTCCGATCTCCATGCACGAGATTCTCTACCCTCTTTGTCAAGGTTACGACTCGGTGATGGTCCGGTCTGACGTCGAGCTGGGAGGCAACGACCAAAAATTCAACAATTTGGTAGGCCGCGATCTGCAAGCGGACTACGGTCAGGAGGGCCAGGTCGTGATGCTGTGCCCGCTCTTGATTGGGACGGACGGCAAGGAGAAGATGTCACAGTCTCTCGGCAACTACATCAGCGTCGTCGACACTCCGAACGACATCTATGGCAAGACGATGTCCATCCCCGACGAGCTACTCACCAATTGGTTCGAACTTTGCACAGATCTTCCCATGGACGAAGCACGGGAGTTGATCGCCGCAAACCCATATGATGCCAAAAAGCGACTGGCGAGGGAGATTGTTGCCTTGTACCACGGCGTGAGCGCGGGCGACGAGGCTGAACGATTCTTCAAGGAGACGTTTAGCCAACGCCAGGCTGTGACCGAAGCTGAAGACGCGGTTGTCCCACACGAACTTTTGGCTGATGGTCTCGTCCCCGTTGCTAACCTCATCTCCGCGCTGGGCCTGGCGAAGAGCAACGGGGCAGCTCGGGACCTGATGAAGGCAGGCGCGGTCTCGTTGAACGACGAGAAGGTCAGCGACCCGTTTGCAAAGCTCCCTCCAGCTGAGCTTGACGGCAAGATTCTCCGGGTCGGCAAACATCAATTCCGTCGATTGATCCTGCCACGCTAAGTGAGCCCTGGTTGCAAGCCGAGGCACAAACGGAGACAGGCCCGCCAAAGGGCGGACCTGTTTGCTATCACGCAAGGAGTGAACTATCGCTTGCGAATTTCAAAGACCGTGCCCTGGTCGAGCGACACCACGTAGACCTTGCCGTCCGTACCGACCTTGATGTCCGTGCCTACGCCAAACCCCTGGCCCGCCACCAAGGACTCGCTTTCGGTGACGTCGAACTTCGCGTTGTTGTCGGCGACCAAGTCGTTCAGTCGGTTGTCGCTGAACACGAAGTGCCTTCGGTCGGGCGACAACTTAAACTCGAACAAGTACCCATTAAGAAGGGTCGTACGGGCCTCGCCGACGAACAGATTGTCGCGGTGGTCGGCACCGAGCGCGTCCGTATGGATGAAACCTATGCCCGCAGGGGCGACGGCGTTCTTCCAACTGAACTCAGGATCTTTGTAGCGCGCGCCAGGGATCATGTACATGCGGCGTAGCGCGGTCCAGGGGTCAGTGGCGATGCGGGTGGGTGGCCAGCGCAACTGCTGAAGACTGCCGGACGCCACCTCGAGGTCGTGGAACTGCTTGACTCGCGAGAGCGGGCCGCAGGCCTCGATCCAACCGCCGTTCATGCCCGGAACGACTTGATTGATCTCATCAAAGCTGTCGTCGCCGTTCTCCTCGGTCCACAGGAGTCCCGTCACCGGGTCAAAGGTCAAGCCAAAGCCGTTGCGAAGGCCGTACATGTAGAGCTTGTCGACCCGTGGCGAAACATGGCTGATAAAGAACGGATTGTCGATCGGTGTCGAGCCATCGTCGTTCAACCGGTAGATGCAACCCGTCGTGTGCGCATCGTCGGGGAAGGGGCCGCCAAACTGGTCGTCCGGGTTCGGGCCCTGAAGGTTGTTCTGCATGTACCCACGTCGGCCGTTGTCACCGATCATGAAGTACAGCTTCCGATCCGGGCCAAAGGAAATGACCCCGCCGTTGTGGTTGCCCCGCAAGGGTTGCCCCAGGTCGGCTTGATAGGAACGCAGCTTGATCATGTTGGCTGCGAACGTCAGGTGATGGCCGTCCCACGTGAACCTGTCCACCCTGTTGCCCGTGAGCTCGACTTGCGCCAAGTCCGTCGAGTCGGCACCCGTGGAGCTCAGGGTGTAGTACAAGTAGACGCTGGGGTTGACCGGAAAGTCCGGATGGAGGCAAATTCCGAGCAGGCCCCTTTCGGACGCAGAGTTGACCGCAAGATCGAGCGAGGTCTCGACGATCGCCCCGTTCACGACGTGCTGAACCTGACCTGAGGCTTTCTCAAGAACGAGAAAATCGCTCGGCCCGAGGCATGCCATGGTTGTGGGCTGGTTCAGACCCGTCACCGCCGGTACGACCTCGAGGGTCGGATCCGTCATGGTGGGCT
The DNA here is from genome assembly GCA_018268375.1 of Armatimonadota bacterium. Lineage (GTDB taxonomy): Bacteria > Armatimonadota > Fimbriimonadia > Fimbriimonadales > Fimbriimonadaceae > JAEURO01. Next base: position 65,304 of record JAFDWS010000006.1, read on the forward strand.
GAGCCAGAGCCGCAAGAGGCGCGACGACGGCAATGAAGGCGCAAGCGAAGCGCAGTGGGTTCATTTCCTAAACCCCAACTTTCGTCGAGCAATGGCGCCCAAGAGCAAGGCTGCGAGAGTCATGGAAGCGGGCTCGGGCACCGATTCGATCTTCGAGATGGCATAGTCAGAGCTCGAAGTTCCGTTGAAGACGAATGTGAGGGAGTCGGCCGAGGCCAACACGTTGGGATTCATCGCGATATCGAGGTTGCCGATGCCGCTGTTGGCGAAGCGAGTCGCTGAGTTGGACCCGATCACATTGCCATTGAGGCGCGCGACGGCCGTGACCATCACGTCGTGGTCGTTGTCAAGAAAGGCGACGCGCAAAGTGTCGTTGAAACCCGAGAGCAGAGCGTTTCCGGTGCCACCGTTTGTCAGTGTTTTGCCTGGCCCCGTGTTGGCGGCCTCATCGTTGATCCCGTCGTACTGCAGCGAGATGTTGGACGACGTCCCGAAGCCGTTGCTGAAGATGGCGTGGCCGAGCCCGTCGACATCAAAGTCGCTGAACTGGCCAAGGGGGTTGGACAGGACGTCGAACATTACGTCCCGCTCTCCCGAAAGCATGGTGCCCGATTGGAAGTCGACCCAGGTGCCGGTTTGCACGGAGTTGAAGTAGCTGACGGAAAAATCATCGATCAGGGCGGCTCGCGCTCCGACGCCGGCAAGGGCCGCAAACAAGATAAGGGGGATTTTCATCTAGACCTCTTTCAAAACTAAGAAATGCACACCGGCAAACGCCGGCGAATGGGGGAATGCGAAAATTCACGACCGGGTTCCAGAAATCCCCATTTGAAGCCATTCGGGACGTCGCGGCCGGACTCAGAGCCGAGGGGTACCCTTCGACCATGACCGACGTCGTTGTCCTCTCGGGGTTGCGCACCCCCATTGCCGCGTTCCAGAGCTCCTTTGCTTCGCTCACCGCGCCTCAGCTCGGTGCGATCGCAATCAGGGCTGCCCTTGAAAAGGCAGGGGTGAAGCCGGAAGATGTCGAGGAAGTCTTGATGGGCAACGTCTTGAGTGGCGGCATCGGGCAAGCGCCGGCCCGCCAAGCATCCAAGGGCGCCGGTATCCCTGACTCGGTTCCCTGCACAACAGTCAACAAGGTCTGTGGCAGTGGGATGAAGACGGTCATGATGGCCGCCCAAGCCATCAAGTGTGGGGACGCTTCCGTGATCGTCGCTGGAGGCATGGAATCCATGACCAACGCCCCCTACGCGATGCCCCAGGCGCGGGCAGGATTCCGTATGGGCAACGGCCAGGTGATCGATCTGATGATCCATGACGGCCTGTGGGATCCTTACAGCAATGTCCACATGGGGAACTGCGGCGACCTCTGCGCCCGGGAAGAGCACTTCAGTCGGGAAGAGACCGACGCGTACGCGGCTGAGTCCTACAACCGTGCTCTTGCGGCGCAGGCGGCAGGCAGGTTTAACGACGAAATCACCCCGGTTTCGATCGCTCAACGCAAGGGCGACCCGCTGGTCGTTTCTGAGGATGAAGAGCCCAAGCGTGGCAACGTCGCCAAGCTTCCCGAGTTGCGCCCCGCCTTCGACAAGGAAGGGGTGACGACAGCCGGAAACGCCAGCTCCATCAACGATGGCGCCGCCGCCATGGTCTTGGCCAGCGCCGACCGGGCTAGCGAGAGAGGCTGGAAGCCGATCGGCCGCATCATCGCCTATGCCCAGCACGCCCAAGAGCCGCAGTGGTTCACGACCGCCCCTGCTTCCGCGATCAAGAAGCTGCTTGCCAAACAGGGCCTGGCTGTCAGCGACATCGACTTGTTCGAGGTGAACGAGGCCTTTTCCGTAGTCGCGATGTACGCGGCGAGGGAGTGCGGCATCCCCGCCGACAAGCTCAACGTCAACGGTGGCGCCGTTTCCCTGGGGCATCCGATCGGGGCGACAGGCACACGATTGGTTTTGACCGCCCTGCACGAACTCAGGAGACGAGGCGGCAAATATGCGGTTGCAACGCCTTGCATCGGCGGTGGAGAAGCGACCGCCATTCTCGTCGAAGCACTGTGATCGTTGCTCTTTGCCCTTCCGAAAATAGAACCAGATGAAGGTCTTGTTCGCGTCCGCCGAGGTCGAGCCATTCGCCAAGGTCGGGGGCCTGGCGGACGTTGCCGGGTCGCTGCCCAAAGCACTCTGCAAGCTGGGGCCGGACGTCAAGACCGTCATGCCAGCGTACGACATGGTCGTCCGCTCCTCGGAGTGGGCACCGAAGGCGATCCTGGAACAGTTCCCGGTCCGGATGAACGAACAGTGGACTGTCCTGGCCGATCTTTACGAGTTTGATTACGAAGGGCACGTCGTCTGGCTCGTAGGAGGGAACGGATTCTTCTCCGAAGTACGGCAAAGCTCCGAGGTCTACTCTCCTGGACGCGACGCCTACCTGTTCTTCGCTAAGGCGGTGCTGGAAGCTTGCCGGCTCATGAAGTGGACGCCCGACGTCGTCCACGCCCACGACTGGCACATGGGGTTTCTCCCTGTGTTCCTCCGGGAGTCGACACCATGGTCGACCACTGCGAGCATCTTCACGATCCACAACCTGGCCTACCAGGGCGAATTTGGGCCCGAGACGATCGAGGCGGCTGGGCTGCCTTGGTCGACATTCAACATGTACCAATTGGAGACCTGGGGCGGAGTCAACTTCCTCAAGTCAGGTTGCGCCTTTGCTGACCGTGTGAACACTGTGAGCCCAAGTTACGCCCACGAGATCACGACTCCAGAGTACGGCTGCCGCTTGGAGGGCTTGATGTCCTATCTGGCTTCACAGGGCCGTCTCAGCGGCATTCTCAACGGCATTGACACCGACCACCACAACCCTGCCACCGATCCCCAACTTGCCCGGCACTATTCGGTGGCCGATTCGAGCGGCAAGGCGATGTGCAGGGTAAAGCTCTGTGAGGAACTTGGAGTCGAGCCCGCGCCAGGGTTGCCCTTGGTCGGAGTGGTGTCGCGGCTGTCCGAGCAAAAGGGCTTCGACCTGATCCTCAAAGCTGCCCCCAAAATGCTCGCTCGCGGGGCCGCGCTCATCGTGCAAGCCCTCGGTGACCCAGGTATGGCGGTGGAGCTGAGGAAGCTCCAGAGTTCCCAACCGGGCCGTTTCCGCTTTGTCGAGGAGTTCAATGCCCCCCTTGCCCAGCGCGTGTATGCGGGTTGTGATCTGTTCCTCATGCCCAGTGCGTTCGAGCCGTGCGGCCTCGGCCAAATGTTCGCCATGCGGTATGGCACTGTGCCTCTCGTTCGGAAGACAGGCGGACTCGGCGACACGGTCTTCGAAGGCAAGAACGGTTTTGTCTTTGAGGATCGGACAAGCGAGGCGTTCGAAAACTGTCTTTGGCGGGCCGTCGAGACCTACAAGGACAAGCGGGCTTGGCAGGCACTAGTTAAGGAAGGGATGTCCGAAGACTTGAGTTGGAGCCGTAGCGCAAAGACGTACGCCTCGCTGTATGAAGCGGCAGCCTTGGAGCGCAAGGGTGCCGCGCAACGCGTTGTCTAGTTGCTCTGCCGAGGCGGAAGTGGACACGCGCGGGTTCCGAACCACTTCTTCCGGTACTTGGCGACGATCCTGTACCCGAGTCCCAAAAGCTGTTTGATGCCGGGGATCCACCCCACCCAGCCGACCCACTTGATGTACCAAGGTGCCACCTGCATCAGCTTCAGCCAGGCTTCTTCAGCGTCGTACCTGCGGTCGGCCAGGAGCACCATTTGCTCGCCCGAGAAGCCCTGCTCCTCTGCTTCCGGCGACTGAAGGACTTCGGTCTCGACCTCTTGGCCAGACCGCTTAGCCCACTTGACCACCGTCAACTGCGATCCGTGGCAGAGGTTGCATTCCCCGTCGTAGTAAAGCTTCCAGACCACTGCTTCTTTCAAGTCATTTTAGGGCAGGATGGTTTCAGGCGATAGGACGGCACAAAGCGGTTAGCCGACCTTTCCCGGCCGGTTGAGCCTGTCCCCAGTAGAATGCCTGGCATGTCCAAAATGCACGAGTACCCCGTCACCCTGACTTGGTCTGGAGGACGGGATGGGAGCGGCCAAGTTGGGGCCGACCGCAGCGGTGTCAAGGTGCCGATCAGCGTGCCCGAAGAGTTCGGCGGCACTGGTTCCGGCGGGACGAATCCCGAGGAACTGCTCGCTGCCAGCGTGACAAGCTGCTATTCGATCACCTTTGGGATCATCGCGGCCAACCGCAAGCTGCCGTTCACAGCGCTGGAGGTAAAGGCTGTCGGCGAGGTCGAGGAAAGCGGCCCCCAGTTCACGTACCGAAAACTCACTGTGCGGCCGACGATCAAGCTCCCTGGCGACGCGACGGACGAGCAGGTCACGCTCGCCGAGGACATCGCCCACAAGGCTGACGCCTATTGCATCATCACTAACGCGGTGCGCGACAAGGTTCAAATTGTGGTCGAGCCAACCGTGCAGCGAGGCTGACCGTGCGATCAAAGCTTGTTGCCGGCAACTGGAAGATGCACCTCTCGGCGACCGAGGGGGTCGCGCTCGCGAACGCGGTCGTTTCAGCCCTCGGTGAGTCCGCTGACCTCGACGTCGTCGTCTGCCCGCCCTACCTGGCGATCCCCGCTGTTAAGGAGTCCGTCCGCAACACACCGGTCAAGGTTGGGGCCCAGGATGTCTTTTGGATGGAACAAGGCGCATTCACCGGCAAAGTGAGCGCGAAGATGCTGTCCAACCTGTGCATCGACTACTGCATCGTCGGCCACTCCGAGACCCGGGGTAGGTTCGGCAAGCTTGAGGTGCCAGCATCGACCGTCTCTCACTTTGCGGAGACGGACGAGACGGTGAACCTCAAGATCAAGGCCCTCCTCTACCACGCGATCACTCCGATCCTGTGCGTCGGAGAAACCCAAGAAGAGCGCGACGCTGGCAAGACAGTCTCGGTCATCCAGACTCAATTGGAGGGTGCCTTGGCGGGAATTGATCCGGCCGAAATGTACGGAATTGTCATCGCGTACGAGCCGGTGTGGGCGATCGGAACGGGCCTGACCTGTGCAAGCGACGAGGCAGATCGCGTCTGCGGGCTCATTCGAACGCGGATCGCCGAGGCGGGCTCACAAGACGTTGCCGACAACATCCGCATCCTTTATGGAGGCAGCGTCAAGCCAGACAACGCTCGAGACCTTTTCTCAAGACCTGAGATTGACGGCGGCCTGGTCGGTGGGGCTTCGCTCGAGGCGAATGGGTTCTCAGCAATCGTCGCGGCCGCCAAGTGAGCCCCATGGAGAGTAACGCCCGTCCCCGCGCGATAGCCGTCAGCGAGACCACTACGCAGCTAGCCCAGGTCATGACGCCGACCGACGCCAATTTCCTGGGCAAGGTCTTTGGCGGGTCGCTCCTGGCCTTGATCGACCTCTGCGCCAGCGCGACGGCACAAAAGTTCAGCGGTTTGATCAGCGTCACGGCATCCTTCGACCAGGTGGATTTTCACGACCCCATCGAAATTGGTGAGCTTGTGACCCTCACGGGGCGCATCAGCTACGTCGGCAGAACGAGCATGGAAGTCACGATCGACGTTGCCGCTACGAATCTCCGGACCGGCGTGACGCGCCATACCAATACAGCACGAGTGACAATGGTGGCCCTTGCGGACGGGCGTCCCAGCCAAGTACCGAGGCTGCAGTGCGAGACAAGGGAGGACAAGGTTCGTTATCTCGAGGCCAAGCTCAGGCGGGCAGCGCGAAGTGAGCGGCTCGAGGAGCTCGCCAAGACCCATGAGCGGCTGAACTCTGCCTCTGACGAGGAGCTTGACAAGATGCTCTCCGAGTCTGATTCAGCCTGAAATTTTTAGTCTGGCGAACCGAGAATAGGGTCAGTGGCACAGACCAATGCCAAGGCTCGGACGCGGGCCTTGCGGGAGGGGAAACGTCGCAAGACTCTTGCGCTGATCATACAGGTCGTCGTGCCTGTCGCCGCTGTCTGTGCCCAATTCCTGATCGTCGGCACTCTTGAGAGCCGCTCTCCCACCGGTTCGGCGGCTGCCAAGTTCGAAGCGCTCAAGTTGGCCACCCTCAAGCTCGAAGCGGCCGCTCAGTCGGCTGCCTTGCAGTCTGGTGCCCCCCGCACCATCGCACTCGACCGGTTGGACGACATCATGGCCGACCTGCCCAATCTCTTGGCCCGAGCGCGAAGTGCCGGCGGGTCAGACATGTTCGGCCGATCGCAAAGACGCCAAGACGAACTGATCTCAATTTTGAAGCGGGCTGTGTCTGAGGTCTCTACGGCATCGCCCGACAAGCAGAGCCTCGTTAAGATCTCGGAGGCGTCACAAGCTTTGGGGGGTCTGGCGGCAAAGGCGGCAGACGACGAGGAGCGCCGCGACAAGGGTCAGGCTGCCTTTGTCCGTGTGCTCGAGGTCAACGCAACGGTCTTGGTGACTCTTTCCCTCCTTGCCTGCGGCTTCATTGTCTCCCGGCTCCACGTCGGGGCCCTGAGGACAGCCCTTGGGGACGCAGAGACGGCCAACCTCTCCATGTCTGAGCGCCTCACCCGCCTTGACGAGATCGGGGTCGAGCTTGTCGAACTTCGGGCGCAGAACAAGGTTTACGAAAGGAAGCTCTCACGCTCTCTCGACGACACGGAGGCAGCGAACGAGATGCTGCGCTACGCCTCTCACCGGTTCCAAGAGTTGTTCCAGGGCCTGCCCGTCGCTTGCTTCACGACTGACGTCGACGGGACGATCTTTGAGTGGAACCGGGCAGCAAGCGAGCTCTTTCAGTTCCAAGCCGAGACGGTGTACCTGCGCGAGGCGTTCTCACTCCTCGCGGAACCGAGCGACGTTCCGGCGCTGAGAAAGGCGTGCCGATCGGTATCGGCGGGCGAAGTGGTAGACGATCTGGAATGGCGGGCCCTGAGGTTTTCGGACCGCGCTTCAATCGAAATTCTTACCATGGCCCATCCCATGCGTTCGAACTCCGGGAGCGTGCACGGCATTCTCTTCAGCTGCTTTGATCACACGCAGCGCAAGCGAGCGGCAGAAATGTTGGAGCAGCAACTTCAGTTGATCCGAGAAATGAACGAGGTCCTCGAACTGCAACGGGCCGAGCTCATGTCGACGAACGAGCAACTTCAGCAGCTCGCTTCAAAGGACGGGTTGACCGGGTTGAACAACCACCGGACTTTCCAAGCATACGCTGAAAACGCCTTCAAGGAAGCGACACTGAATGACCGACCGCTGTCGATCGTGCTCATGGACGTCGACCGGTTCAAGAGCTTCAACGACGACTTCGGGCACCAATCAGGAGACGACGTACTTAAGGGGATCGCCAAGATCCTGACCGAGCAGTCCCGCCCGGACGATTTCGTCGCCCGCTATGGTGGCGAGGAGTTCGTTCTTGTTCTCGTAGGCGCTTCGGAGTCGGAGGGGTGCGCAGTCGCTGAGCGGATGCGTTCGGGGATCGAAGCCGCCTCGTGGCCGCTTCGTCAGGTGACTGCCAGCTTTGGCGTCGCAGGCTTAGACGCGAGCGCCACGAGCATCAAAGACCTGGTTGAGCGGGCTGACCTCGCCCTCTATGCAAGCAAAGAAGGAGGGCGGAACCAAATCACCGCGCACAGTAGGATGCGCCCCGCCGCGGCCTAGAGAAGCCGCGCTTCCAGATCTGCCAAGTCCTCCCAAATGTAGGACGTGTCGGGGTACTCGACTCCGGCGACCTTGTACGTCCCTTCGTCGAAAAATCTGGCCCCCATCTTCTCGTAGAAGCGCCGTGCCGGCCCATTGTCACGGAAAACGAAAACGCACATCTTTTCGAACCCTTCCTCACGGAGGTACGCCACAACCGGGGCCAGTAATCGGCCGCCGATCCCCGAGCGTTGCCGCCCAGGATGGACGTAAATCGCATACAGTTCCGCATCTGCAGGAACGCTCGGCTCATGGCTCTTGCCCGCGCAAGCGAACCCCGCGACCCCATTTTCGTCCATTGCCACCCAATAGGCGGTACCGTCTTGCATCTGCCTTACCAAGCGCTCCGCCCGCTCCGAAGCATTGATCGCACTCAGGACGGACTCTGGCAGGATGTCAGCGTAGGCCACTTGCCAAGCAGCCTTGGAGACCTCGGCGATCTCGCGGGCATCGTCGACCGTGGCCCTTCGGATTTCCATTCGTCAACGATTGTGAAGCCTTCAGAGCGATAATAGGATCATGACTTTCCTCACTGCCCTCGTTCCTCTCCTGCTCCGAAGTGAACAGACGCCCGAGGAAATCCTCGCCAAGTCCCGACATGCTTATGAGCAACTTTCGACCGCTAAGGTTTCCGAGAAGTTTACTGTCACGGATGAAAGTGGCAAGGAGCTGGCAGGCACGGCCGTCCTTTCCATGAAGCGGCCCGGAAAGATGAACGTATCGATCGAATACGCGAAGGGAGGCACGGCGGAGCTCGTATCGGATGGCGAGCACGTCAGGCTCACCGCGACAAAGAAGAAGCCACGGATGGTGCCCTACTCAAAATCGGCGTTCGGCAAAATGCTGCCCCTTAACATTGAGGCGTTGTGTCTGCTGGACTGGGAACACGAGCTCTCGACGGCCAAGGACGGGGGCATGGAGGGAGGCACCCTGACGATCGGGGCGGAGAGGACTGTGAACGGACGCAAGTTCGTGGTGATCGAAGAGAAAAGCAAGGCGGACGACGTCAAGGATGAGTACTACTTTGATGCTGAGACCTTCCTCATTTGGAAGGTGGTCGATGCCTCTCTCCGAACCGGAAAGGTCTACTCGACGACGGAGGTTTTCGACTTTGCCGTCAACCCCGCGCTGGCGGATTCAATTTTTAAACTTCACTAATTAGCACACTTTTAGGTTGGCAGCTTTAAGCTGGTCTGGCTAGACTCCAGCCCACGCTTATGAAACATCCTCGATTCAGGAGGACCCTAGCCTTGCTGGGGTTCTTCGGTGTTTGCCAAATCATATCGGTGCCCGTGGCGTCTGCCCACCACCGCGACTTCACGTTCCTGCGGGACTGGTTCCTTCCCTATGCAGGAGAGAACGAAATTGAGTCGAGGACCTCATTTGTCACCAAGGACAAGGTTTTCGTCCAGGAGTTCGAGTTCGAGCACGGGTTCACGGACCACTTTGCCATCGAGCCGGGCATCGAGTTCCACGGCGAGCCCGGAGAGCCCAATCACTTGGACGCATGGGACGTCGAACTTCGGTTCAACTTCGGTGAGTTTGCCTTCAACAAGCTCTTGCCCGCCCTCAACGTGGAATACGAGCATCCGGTGGACTCTGAAGAGTCAGACCGAGCTGAACTTAAGTTCATTCTCTCTGTCTATGGCAGAGATGGAAGCGACCTGTCCTTCAACGTCAACGTTGGCCAACAGCTGAGGGACGAGAAGGAAAAGGAAGGCGAGTTCCTTATCGGCTACAGCCGCCCATTGACGAAGGGCGAAAGCGTCGAGTCTGGTCACTTCATCGGCTTCCGAGGTGGATTCGAGTTCATGAGGGACTTCCAAGAGCACCATATGCTCCTCGGCCCGACGGTCAGCTATCGGCCGTCTAAGGAGTTCAACATCCTGGGCACAGTCGCATTTCCTCTGAACCATGAGGACGAGAACCATACTCAGCTCAAACTGATCATGGAGTGGGAGTTCTAAGGGCAGCGACCCTCGAAAAAGCTGGACAGATACGAGAAGACCGGGGAAGTCACTTTCCCCGGTCTTCTGCTTTACGCCTTGAGCGCTTCTGCCCCGCCGACGATCTCGAGGATCTCTTTCGTGATACCGGCTTGGCGGCTGCGATTTGCGGCCAACGTGAGTCCGGCGATCATCTTGCCAGCGTTATCGGTTGCGCTCGTCATCGCCGTCATACGAGCTCCGTGTTCGCTCGCGCTCGCCTCGAGCAAGGCCTGATACACAACGGTCAAAAGGTACTTTGGCAAGAGGAACCCGAGCAGGTCCTCGGCGTTCGGCTCAAACTTGTAGGCTTTGTTCTCGCCAATAGCCTCTTCGACCGGCTCCTCGCTTTTCGGGGGCTCGATCGGCAAAAGCTGGACGACTTGGGGCACCTGGCGGATCGGCGAGTAGAACTTTGAGTAACAGAGATAGACGGCATCGACCTCTTCTGCCTCGTAAAGGGCACGAACCTTGTTGGTCACGACGATCGCATCGTCAAGACCGGCTCCCGCGGTCGGGACAGTGACGGTCTCGAGGACTTCGACTCCTCGCTTTCCAAAGAACTGGCCCCCTTTCTTTCCGACCGCTAGCATCGCCCTTTCGCCCACGACCTCTTTGAAGAACTCGCCGGCTTTACGGATCAGCAACGTGTTGTAAGAGCCCGCGAGGCCGCGGTCGCCTGTGACAAGGACAAGGAGCGTTTTCTTGATCTCGCGCTTTTCCAGCAAGGGATGAGCAGGAAGGTCACCGGCGGCGCCCACCGAGCCCATGAACTCGCGCATCTTATCGCTGTACGGCCGGGCTTCCTCAACGCGCATTTTCGCCTTGTTCAGGCGAGCGGCAGCGACCAGCTTCATCGCGCGCGTGATTTGCTGGATGTTCTTGCTGGTGCGTATGCGCTGGCGGATTTGCTTGAGGGTGGCCATGGACTTTGGTAAGGGGGGCGAGGCTGGTCAGGTTTGTAAGGATGGCGCGAAGGTGTTGGCTGTCCTAACAAGCCTTCCCGTCACGACAACCTTTACAATCCTTACCCCTGCTTAAACGCCTCCAACGCTTCCTTGAACGCAGTATCGAGCTTGGCCATGGCACCGTCCGAAATCGCCTTCGTGGAGGCGATCTCTTCGACGACGTCGGGATACTTCTCCTTTACGTGGCTCAGGATTGCCTTCTCAAAAGCCTGGACCTGGCTGTTCTCGACCTCGTCCATAACGCCGGAGGTACCGGAATAGACGGCAATGATCTGGTCAGTGACATCGTAGGGGCTGGCCAAGTTCTGCTTGAGAAGCTCGGTCAGCCTCTGACCTCGCATCAACTGAAGCTGGGTAGCGCGGTCAAGGTCGCTCGCGAACTGGGCGAACGCCTGGACCTCGCGGAACTGGGCCATTTCGAGCTTCAGCTTGCCCGCGACTTGCTTCATGGCCTTGATCTGGGCGTTGCCTCCGACGCGGCTGACTGAGATACCAACGTTGATGGCGGGTCGGACGCCAGCGAAGAACAGGTCGGGCTCAAGATAAATCTGGCCGTCGGTGATCGAAATGACGTTCGTCGGAATATAGGCAGAGACGTCGCCTGACTGCGTCTCGATGATCGGCAAAGCGGTCAGCGATCCCCCGCCTCGCTCGTCCGAAAGCTTGGCCGCGCGCTCGAGCAAGCGGCTGTGAAGGTAGAAAACGTCACCAGGATAGGCCTCACGTCCGGGCGGGCGGCGCAGGAGGAGCGACATCGCGCGATAGGCGACAGCGTGCTTGGAGAGATCGTCGTAGATGACCAGTGCGTGCATGCCGTTGTCGCGGAAGTATTCGCCGATCGAAGCGCCAGCGAACGGAGCCAAGTACTGCATCGCGTTCGAGTCTGAAGCAGAGGCAACGACGATACACGTGTACTCGAGGGCTCCGTGCTCACGCAGCGTCTCGACCACGCGAGCCACGTTGGCCATCTTCTGGCCGATCGCGACGTAGATGCAGTAGACCGGGTCTTGCCCGGGCTGGTGCGTGTACTTCTGGTTCAGGATCGTGTCGACCGCGATGGCCGTCTTACCGGTCTGGCGGTCGCCAATGATCAGCTCACGCTGGCCACGTCCGATCGGGATCATCGCGTCAATCGCTTTGACACCGGTTTGGAGCGGCTCAGTGACCGGCTGTCGGTCGACGACGCCGGGGGCGTTGGTCTCGATCAACTGCTTTTCTTCAGCGTGGATCGGCCCTTGCTCGTCGATCGGCTGCCCAAGAGCGTTGACAACGCGGCCCATCAGGGCCTTGCCAACAGGAATCTCAATGATACGACCAGTCTCCTTGACGGGGTCGCCTTCTTTGATCTCGGTGTCGTCTCCGATAAGAACGGCGCCGATGGAAGCCTCCTCGAGGTTCAGCGCGAGGCCGATGACTCCGCCGGGGAACTCAAGCATCTCGCCGACCTTGCAGTCGGGCAGGCCGTAGACGCGCGCGACGCCGTCGGCCACTTGCAGGACAGTGCCGACGTGCTCGACGTCGACCTTCTTCTCAAAAGCCTGCAGCTCTTGCTCTAGGATCGATGTGATTTCTTCGGGTTTGATGGCCATGGTCGTGTCGTGGGGGTCAGTTTTGTTTCAAAACGTCGTAGATCAGCTTTTCGCGAAGGCGGTCGATCGCACCGCGCACGCTGCCTTCGAGCACGTAGTTGTTGAACGAGACCTTGATGCCGCCGATCAGGGCAGGGTCGATCTCGAAGACGGGCTCGATGGTCTTTCCGCTGGAACGGGTGAGCTTGTCCACCAGCTTCCTGCGTTCGGCTTCAGAGAGCTCGATCGTGGTCGTGACGACGGCCTGGATCACGCCCTCGTCCTCTCTTCGCAGGTCGGCAAAACAGAGCCGGACCAGTTCGATGTTGTCTTCGCGGCCCTTCTCCAAAAGGAGCCTGAGGAACGACATCGTCATCGCCGTCACGCGGTCGCTGAACGCCTTGTTGAAGAGGTCGGTCTTGACGTCCTTGCTGGTGCTCGGGTTGTTCAAAAATTTCCGGAAGGCGGCGCTGTTTTGGGAGACAGTGCCGATCAGGTTCAGGTCGTCTTCGACGCTCTGAACGATCCCGAGCTTCTTGGAAGCCGAGAAGAGTGCTCTCGCGTATCGCTTGGCAACTCGTCCGTCCGTCATGGTCAGGCGGTTGGCACCTCGACCTTGTCGAGGAATTCGTCGATGAGCTTCCGGTTGCGGTCGTTGTCCATGTTCTCGCTCAGGATCTTCTCGGTGGCCTGAAGAGTCAGGTTGGCAACGTGGAGTCGAATGCCGGCAAGTGCGCGGTCGCGCTCTTGAGCGATCTCGTCCTGCGCTCTCTTGACGAGTTCGTCGGCCTTCGCGCTCGCTTCACCCATGAGGGTCTTTCGAAGTTCCTGGGCTTCCTTGATCTGAGCCTGGATCTTCTCGCGGGCGTCGGCCTCGGTGGCGGCGAGCCGCCGCTCGTAGTCTGTCTTCAGGTCAGCCATCTGTGTCCGTAGATTCTCAGCCTCGCTGAACGTCGACTCAAGGTCGCTGTTGCGGGTGCCGATCGCATCACGGAGAGGCATGATGTAGAACGATTCGATCACTTTGAAAAGGATCAGGAAGACACCGATAACGGCCAGGGTCTTGCCCGGGTCGAGAGGAATGCCTTGCTCTTCTAGGGACTTGATGTTGCCATGGGTCACGTTGACGGAGACCCAAAAGCCTCCGACCATGAAAAGGGGACCCAGGATGTACATCACCCAGGCGGGCAGTCCACTCGATTGCTTCTGATCGCTCATTTCAATACGCGTCTAAAGGGTCATGGCCCCGAAGGTCGTCCTTCGGGGCAAATTGTCGCTTCCCTGCCTTATCGGTTGAAGGCGCCCATGGAGCCCGGCACGATGAAGACCGTGAGCAGGAAGACCAACTCGACGAACGCGAGGGCGATGAGCATCACCGTCTGCAGTTTGCCGATGGCCTCCGGCTGGCGGGCCATGCCCTGCAGCGCCGAGTAGCCGATGAGCCCAAGGCCCAGGCCGACGCCAAGAGCGGCGAGGCCGATGCCGATTCCAAGTCCTTGACCAGTCATGTTCATTGTTTGTCGTCCGTTTTGTTCTTGTTTGAGAAACCGTTACGCGTGCGTCGGCTCCAAAGCGTGCTCGTCGTGGTGCTCCTCCTCGTGGTGCGTGACCAGCGAAATGTACACGCACGTGAGCAGGGTGAAGATGAGGGCCTGGACCACCACCGTCAACACCTTGATCGGAAGCAAGAAGAAGCCGATCGGGATGTAGAACGGCTCTCCAAGTTTGTTCATGGCTTCGACCGCGAGGTGGCCGCCTTCGATGTTCCCAAACAACCGAAGGCTGAGCGACACGTTCTTGATCGCTTCGGAAATGATCTCGATCACGAAGATCATCAGAGTGATCGGGATCATCGCCAAGCCGAGCTTCGGCCCGGCGAAGTGCTTGAAGTGCCCGAAGACACCGTTGGTTCCGATGCCCTCCCACTGCACATAGCCGATCGAGATCAGCGCCATGCCCAGGTTGAACCCGAGGTCGGCCGTCGGGGTGCTCGCCATGAAGAGCCCGACCGCGTTGCTCACGAAGATCACGAGCCAGAACGTGATGATGAAGGGCGTGTACTTCCGGCCGTGGGGGCCGATGATGTTCACGCACATCCCCTCGACGAACAGGTAGACCTGCTCGAACCAGCTCGTCGTCTTCCGCGTGAAAACTCGGTCTTTGAAACCCATTTTCGCGCTCTGAAGTAACACGAAGAGCACCAGGAGCGTTAACCCAAGGTAGACGAACAGTCCGATAAAACTCGTCCCGTGATGCCCGCCTTCGCCGTGGGATTCCTCGGCGCTGGCCAGCAGCGTCAAACCTGTCTGGAGTAGTCCACTCATGGAGTTGCACGCAGCGGGCTTATTGCCGTGACAAAGCCCACTTGACGGTCGCGGAGTATACCAACGCGAGTCCGGCGAGGAACCAGGACGGGGCGGCCCCACCAAGACGTTGGGCCCAGAGCATGGCCCCGACGATCAATGGCAGCTTGATGACCACCGCCGCCACCGGCACCACCGCGCCCTGCCAGCGCGGCGAGTCGTCCGCTAAGACCTTGCCGACCCACCTGACGCCGAGCCAGGTGCCGAGCATGCTCACGCTCGTTCCAACGATGCCGAGGAAGAGCCCTGCAAGCCCTTGTTGTCCGCCTGCGATTCCAGCCCCAACGATCAATCCCACGGAGATGACAGCGAGCCAGACGTCGGGGCTCCGCAGGGCCTGCGCCTTCACGTGTTCCTGCCGGTCGAGCGGACGGCGTACCACACGGCGATCGCAGCACCAAGGATGGTCAGCATGCCCCGCCAAAGCGTCCCGCCGACCGCCTGGTCAATGAGCCAACCCACACCGAACCCCACGAGAGGAACGCCCAGGATCGCATAAGCGATCTGGAGGCCCAGCCCGAGGCTGCGCCCTGATTCGGGCGTCACGAACGTGCCTTGTGAGCCCTCCGGTGTGTGCTTCTTCAACGTTTCTCGAGCGGCCTCGGCGCGCGACTTCAGTTCGTCGAGACGCCCCTCGAGGCCATCCGCGCCAGGATCGACGAACTCCGTTCCCTTTGCCCGCTCCAGTTCCTCTTCTATCCGTCGGAGCTGCGCTTCTTCCTCGGCCGCATAAGGCTGATTGGCGGGATCTTGGTCGTCCACACCCCGATTATGTCCCACGCTTCGAAGACCCCTCGACGCACGTCTAGTATCATGGTCTGCACCCCCAAACATGCCACCTGGCCTCGACACTGAAGTTCAATACCTGAAAGGGGTTGGCCCCAAAAACGCGATGCTCTTGCAAAAGCTGGGCCTTCGCACGGTCTGGGACGTCCTCTGGCACTTCCCGAGGCGTTACGAGGACAGACGTGACATCCCTCCCCTGATGTATCTCAAGCCGGGCCGGCACTGCACGGCGAAGGGAAAGCTGATCGATGTCAAGAGCCGATCAATTGGCAAAGGCAGGGTGGTGGTGCAAGGCGTCCTCAGCGACAAGACCGGCGAGGTCGCCCTTACCTTTTTCAACCAGCCTTACGTCGGCCAACAACTCCAGAAGGCTCTTGGCCGCCAAGTGGTCGCGTATGGAAGCGTGCGAGAAGGTTATCGGGGCCACCTCGAACTCCACGGTGTCGAATGGGAGGCCATTGAAGACGAGGACCTGGACGAGTTCGCGAGGATCGTCCCCGTCTACCCCTTGACCGAAGGCGTTCCTCAGCGCGTCGTCCGGAAGGCGGCGAAATCGGCCGTCGAGTTCTTCGCTAACCAGGTCGCCGATCCTCTGCCGACGTCCCTGCGTAGCGAAGAAAAGTTAAAGTCCCTTGCCTGGTGCATCCACCAAATGCATTTGCCCGACGGCGACGATGAGAGGATCGAGGCGCGACGTCGACTGGCCTTCGAGGAATTCCTGTACCTCCAGCTTTCGTTGCAAATGCGGAGGAACGAGGTGAAGCAAGAGGTGGGGATCAGTTTTCCGGTCAGTACTTTGGGAGCTGCCTCCGAACCGCCGCCCGGAGCACTGGGCTCCACTCTTTTCGCCGAACCAATGAAGGAGGGGCGGACGATTTGGGACGAGGTCCACGAGATGCTGCCGTTCACCCTGACGGGAGCCCAACGGAGGGTCATCGACGAAATCTGGGAGGACATGGAGCGCCCCGCGCCGATGAACCGGCTGGTTCAAGGCGACGTCGGTAGCGGCAAGACAGCGGTGGCGGCCTGCGCGATGCTTGCAGCCGTCCGCTGTGGCTATCAGGCAGCCATGATGGCTCCGACGGAAATCCTCGCCGAGCAGCACTTCATCAACCTCCACCGGCTGTTCGACCAGCTTGGAATAAAGGTCGTGCTCCTAGTCGGAAAGCAAACGCCGACCCAAAAGAAGAAGGCTTCGGACCAAGCCGCCAATGGCGAGGCCCAAATTTGCATTGGCACCCACGCCCTTATTCAGGAGGGTGTCAAGTTCGCCAAACTCGGCCTCGCTGTCATTGATGAGCAGCACCGTTTCGGCGTGCTACAGAGAATGGCCCTGCGGCAAAAGGGAACCGAACCGCCTGACGTGCTCGTCATGACCGCGACGCCGATTCCCCGCACGCTGACGATGACGGTTTACGGTGACCTCGACCTCAGTGTGATCGACGAGATGCCACCGGGGCGAAAGCCGATCAAGACGCACTGGAAAAAGATCCAAGACCGCTCTCAAGTCTATGCGACCGTTCGAAAGCTGCTTGATGAAGGGCGGCAGGCTTACTTCGTGTGTCCGGTCATCTTTGAAAACGAGAAGATGGAAGCGCAGGCTGCTGAAGACCTGTTCTACCGCCTCTCTCGCGAAGAGTTTCAAGACAAGCGTGTCGGGCTCCTCCATGGGCAAATGAAGCCATTCGAGAAGGAAGAGGTCATGGAGAAGTTCCGACAACACGAGTTGGACATCCTTGTCTCAACGGTCGTGATCGAAGTCGGTGTCGATGTGCCAAATGCCTCGATCATGGTCATTGAAGATGCCAACCGGTTTGGACTTGCGCAGCTCCACCAATTGAGGGGCCGAGTCGGCCGTGGCGAGCAACAGTCCTTCTGCGTTTTGATCGCTGACGCCAAGTCGGAGGATGGGATTCTGCGGATGGAGGTGCTTCAAGAGACGACGGACGGTTTCCGGATCGCCGAGGAAGACCTTCGCATCCGCGGGCCGGGAGACGTCATGGGGACGCGGCAAAGCGGTGACCTTGAATTCCGGGTCGCTGACCTGATCCAGGACTCCGTACTTCTCGAAAGAGCCCGGCAGTGCGCCATACGGATTCTCCAGAAGGATCCCGGACTCACGTCGCCGGAGTTCGCCGGGTTCGTTGCCAAGGTCAGGTCCAAACGCTCTTCAGAAGCCCTCGTCACGGTTTCTTAGTCACAATAGGAGACACGTTATGGAGCCTAGGCCAAAGGAGATCAACCTGCCGACCAAGCGAGAGACGGGGCGGCTGGTGGTCGGCGCGTCAGTGCTTGCAATCCTTGGGATCGCCGTGGCCTACGCGAGCCGGCCGTACGAGTTCGACAAGGGCAGCCCCATCCTGATCAAGGGGGACGTCCACAACGCCATTGACGCGGTCCGCCGGGAGAAGGGGCACTGGCCCGTCGACGAGCACGACCCTCAGCTTGTTTTCAGCGACCGGGTCAAGGCAGAGCAGGACCCACCAACTTTT
This sequence comes from Armatimonadota bacterium, assembly GCA_018268375.1. GTDB lineage: Bacteria > Armatimonadota > Fimbriimonadia > Fimbriimonadales > Fimbriimonadaceae > JAEURO01. The sequence goes on from JAFDWS010000006.1 coordinate 83,140, forward strand.
AAGCTGCTCAGCGTCGTCCCAGACCGCGGCGACGAGATCGCCACGTACACAATCCAGGTCAGGGGCCTGACCGCGGACCATCGCATCAAGTTCGATCCCAAGGCAAAGAGCAAGCGCCACTAGCGGCGTGCTTTGCGCCGGACCGGCCGTTTGCTGGGGCCGGCCGCCGCTTTTGCCTTGAGGAGCTCGACCGCCCGCTCAGGAGTGACCGCGTTCGGGTCGGTTCCCTTCGGGAGGGTCGCGTTGATTTTGCCGTCCGTCACGTACGGGCCATACCTTCCGCTCATGACCTTGACCTCGCCGTCGGCTCCGTCAAGTTTGCCAAATTCCTTGAGCGGGGCGGGCTTGGAACTCCTGCCGCCCCAACCTGGACGCTCCTGTTCGAGAGCCGCCACCGCCTCCGTGAGACCGAGTTTGAGCGCTTCGCGCCAATCGCCCACGTTGGCGCGCTTGTCTCCAGCGCTCAGATATGCCCCGTAGCGTCCGAGAGCGAGGACAACTTCGGCGCCCGTCTCCGGGTGGTTACCAAGCGACTTCGGATACTCGAGCAGGTCTTGGATCAGGTCTGACGTCAGTTCAGAGGGATTGACGCCAGGAGGTATCGTCACCCGCTTTGGACTTGCCTTGCTCTCGACCTCCTCTGGTGTCTGCACGACCTCGAGGTAGTCACCGAAACGGCCCTTCTTGAGGACGACCTCGCGCCCCGACCGTTCGTCGACCGCCACGGGCTCCGCGGCTGCAGTCTTGCGCTCCAGCAAAGCGAGCACTTCCTCCTTCGTCAAGTCGGCAGGTGGCACATCGTCAGGAACGCTTGCAGTGTTGCCTGCGCCCCCCTCGCCGCGCTGGATGAAAGGGCCGTTCCTACCGATCCGAACGACGACGTCATCAAAGAGCCGCATGGCCGGGTACGGAATGCTAGGGCCTTTCTCCTTGACCTCGTCCGCCAGGCCTGTGGTTCCGTTCGAGCCGCTGTAAAACGTACGAAGGTGTTGCACCCAATCCCGGTGGCCTTCGGCAATCTCGTCGAGTTCTGATTCCATTTCCGCCGTGAATCCGATATCGACAAGGCGGTCGAAGTGGTCTTCGAGAATTTCCGTCACCGAGAACGCCGTCCAAGTCGGGACAAGCTCGTTTTTGCGCTTGAAGACGTAGCCTCGGTCTTGGATGGTTCCGATGATGGAGGCGTATGTGCTCGGGCGGCCTACCCCCTCTTGTTCGAGTTTCTGAACCAGGCTGGCCTCGGTGTATCTCGCTGGAGGCTTCGTCGAGTGTTGTGTCGCGCTGACGGATTCTGCTTCCAGCCGCTCGCCCTCTTTCATGCCAGGGAGGATGGTCTCCTTGTCTCCAAGCTCTGCCTCAGGGTCGTCGGAGCCTTCGACATAGACCCGGAGGAAGCCTGGAAAGACGATTCTCTTCCCCGAGGCGGCAAAGGTGAAGGCCCTACCGCCCTCTGCGACTTCGACCTCGACGCGAGTCCTCTCGACTTCCGCGGCTTTGGTCTGACAAGCGAGCGTGCGCTTCCATATCAGCTCGTACAGGCGGAACTGGTCTCGGTCGAGGTGTCGCTCCACCTGAGTGGGCAGACGGGACAAATCAGTTGGGCGGATGGCTTCGTGAGCTTCCTGCGCGTTTTTCGCCTGGCTCTTGTAAACCCTTGGTTTCGCCGGGACATATTCCGCCCCATAGAGGTCGCGAAGCACCTCCCTCGCCTGAGACAGTGCCCGGTCGGCCAAGGTGAGACTGTCGGTCCTCATGTAGGTGATGAGACCGACGCGCTCGCCAGCGACCTCAACGCCCTCGTACAGCTGCTGCGCAATCTGCATGGTCTTGCGGGCAGGGAACCCGAGTTTCCGGTTCGCCTCCTGTTGGAGGGTCGATGTCATGAAGGGCGGGGGCGGGTTTTCGGTACCTGGCTTTGTGTCCAGCTTGGCCACTCGCCAAGGCTCTGACGTTGCGAGCCGCTCGGCAAGGGGCGTCGCTTCATCAGCTTTCATCCAGTACGCTCGCCCTACCAGCTCGCCTTGCGGATTGAAGGCTTGCCCATCGGCCAATGACTGGTCAGCGACCCGCGCTAATTTGGCGACGAACGATCCGTCCGCAGCGCGAAGTTTTGCCTCGATGCCTGAGTAGTCGACAGTGACGAAATCGCGCCGCTCCCGCTCGCGCATCACGATCAACCGTACGGCAACGCTTTGAACGCGCCCCGCGCTCAGACCAGGCGAGACTTTGCGCCAGAGGAGCGGGGAAAGGGTGTAGCCGTACAGCCGGTCCAAAATGCGGCGGGTTTCTTGTGCCCGCACCAATCCCTCGTCTACGCTGCGGGGGTTCTCCAGCGCCTCCTGGATCGCCTCGGGTGTGATCTCGTGGAAGACGATCCGCTGGACTTCTGTTCCCTTGCGCGGCTTGAGCAGTTGGAGCACGTGCCAACTGATGCTCTCGCCCTCGCGGTCTTCGTCAGTCGCAAGCAGGAGCCGGCCAGCGTCCTTCGCCGCCTTCTTGAGTTCGTCGACCCTTCGCCGCTTGTCGCCAGGGACGACATAGAAGGGCTCGAAGTCCTTCTCTACGTTGACTCCGAGATCCGCCCACTTCGCTTTTTTGAACTCGTCGGGCATCTCCTTTCGGTTTTCCGGCAGGTCACGGACGTGCCCATAGCTCGCTACGACCTCATAGCTCCTGTCAAGGAACGCAGAGATAGTTTTGGCTTTGGCAGGAGATTCGACGATGACAAGTGTCTTGGACATGAAGCAAGCAAGAAACGCGGGCGTTTTACCAAGGGACGTCCCGGAGTGTCAATCGGCCCGCCTTGGATTGGGTACAGGCACTCTTGTAGACTGTTCCTTCGTTCTCATTGAATGACCCATCCGGACGTCGGGTTCCCTTGGCCAGTCGTCCATATCACTGACGAGGCCGAATGACCAACCGTTCCATTTCAATTTTTTTGTTCGCCTTCGCGGCCTGCACCTCTCATGCTGCCGACGAGTGGATGCTCGTCCGCTTAAAAGGCGAGAAGATCGGCCACATGTCGTATTCGTCCCGCCCGGAAGGTGACGGCAAACTGTCCTTCTCGACCTCGGTGATGGACGGCAAGATGCTCGGCTTCACGCTCCAAATCAAAATCGAGACCAAGACCTGGACAGATGCGAAGGGGGATCCAAAGCGGATCGAGTTCGTGACGGAGAGCGGAGGAAAGACCCAGACCGTTGTCGCCACTTTCGAGGCCAAGTCCATCCAGGCGACGTCGACAATGGACGGTCGGACCACCAAGGCTACGATCCCGATACCAGAGGGAGCTGCGATCACCGACGACCCTTTGACGCCCTTCGTGGAGGGAAAGGCACCGGGCCCGATCTATGTCTTCGACCCGAACACCCTCGCCCTCGTCAGGTGCGAGCCGCAAGTCAAGGGCAAGGAGAAGCTGCAGACGAGCGCAGGCGAGGTCGAAGCGACCGTCATTGACCTCCGCGATCCTCGCGCACCCATGACCGTCTACTTGAGCGGAAAGGGCGACATCCTCAAGGCGACTGGGCCGTTCGGGATGGAGATCGTGCCTTGCACGAAGGAGGAGGCATTGGCGGCGTCAGGCGATGCCGACATCGCCACAGCAAGCTCGATCACGCCTGACCGTCCGATCAAGGACTCCTACCGGATCAAGAACCTTAAGCTCAAGTTCAGTGGCGTCGACCCCGCCAGACTGCCAAGCGACGACCACCAGACGGTCGAAAAGGTTGAAGGAGGATTCATTCTCACGATCCACCCTGTGCAGCCGGACGGCCTTCAACCGAGCGAAACGCCAACCGACCCTCGGTGGTCGCAAGCCGACTTGCGCGTTCCAAGCGACAAGAAGCGGTTCATCGAGCTGGCCAAGAGCATCACCCAGGGCAAGGCCGCGATGCTGGATCGCGCCGAGGCCATTCGGAACTTCGTCCTAGGCAAGATTCGGGCAAACGCAGGCATCGGTGTGCTGCGCGATGCCGACGACGTCCTTGACACTGGCGAGGGAGTTTGCCGAGACCACGCCGTCCTGATGGCTACCCTGCTGAGGGCAGACGGGATCCCAACGAGGCTGGTGAGCGGCCTCGTTTACGGGATGGGAGCCTTCTACTACCACGCGTGGGTTGAGATTTGGACGGGCCAAAAGTGGCTCGGTCTTGACTCGACGCGGCCGTCGAAGGGCCTGGATGCGACACACATAAAAATTGCACAAGGTACGGTCGGCGAAGCATTTACGTCTTTCCTGCTAGACGGAGCGAAAGTGACCGTCGTCAAGGATTGATCCGGGGTCACGATGAAGCTGAGGTCGGTACTGGTCGCGGTCTTTGCCCTTACAGGGGCGGTCACGTCCGTATCCCTCTTCCCTTCCTTCCTCGACTTTTTGTTCGATTCGGCCAAGGGGCGACAACCGGCGCCAGCGATCGTCCAAGTCGACCAGTACAACTTTAAGAAGGCAATCTTTTCCGGATTGGGCGCCGACGAGGACGCGCAAAAGGCGTTCGACGACGTCCGGGCGGGCAAGACAACCATCGACGAGGTCTGTAAAGGCGCCGCGACCGTCCGCTGCGAGCCTTTCACCCCCTCGGCGACGGCCTTGCAGCATTCCGAGCGAAAAGAACTCGCCAAGATGAACAAGCAGGGCGAGGCTGCCTTGGTCAAGGCTGACCCCAATCCCAGGCAAGTGTCTGTCTATGTTCTGGAGTCCATTGTTTCAAAGACTAAGGGCGGCCAAGTCGACGATGGATCGCGTGGCTATCCCGCTTCACGCCAGCCCTTGGTCCTCATAGCCCTTGCCCTGCTCGGCGCCATGCTCGGCGGAGGCGCCGGGAGCCTCGTGCTCAATGCGGCCGAGGCGTACAGCCAAAGGTGGTCGAAGCTTGAGACCGGGGACCGGGTCAACCTTTTCCTCGGCATCGTGGCGGGCATTATCTGTTCGTTGCCGTTCCTCATTGCCCTGAGTAACTTGGGGCCGCTCGCAGCGACCCTCCTCATGGTCGGGCTCACTTTTGGCTTCAGCGCTCTCTCGATCTACGCCCTCCACTCGATGGAGGAGGTCTTGCCTTGGAAGAAAGGCGAGATCCGCGGTCGCCGTTCGGGCACGAAGATCCTCGACACCAACGTCCTCATCGACGGCCGTATCTACGACCTGCTACGGACGGGCTTTTTGGAGGGCGAGCTCTACGTGCCGAAGTTTGTCTTGCACGAGCTCCAGCACATCGCGGACTCGGCGGACTCGTTGCGGCGACAAAGGGGGAGGCGCGGTCTCGAGGTCTTGCGGCACCTTCAGTCCGAGCACACCGTCGAGATCGGAACCCACGATCGCCTTGCCATGGACGAGAAAGAGGAGGTCGACGCGCGGCTCGTCCGGCTGGCCAAAGCGCTTGGTGCTGATCTCGTCAGTAACGATTACAACCTCAACCGGGTCGCGAGCATCCAGGAGGTTCGTGTCTTGAACATCAACGACCTTGCCTTGGCGTTGCGCCCAAACGTACTGCCTGGGGAGACCCTCGAACTGACCATCATTCGGGAAGGCAACCAGCACGGGCAAGGCGTCGGTTATCTCGAGGACGGGACGATGGTGGTCGTCGAAAGCGGTAAGCCGCACATCGGCGAGTCGGTTATCGTAACAGTGACGCAGGTCATTCAGACCGAGCGCGGCAAAATGATTTTTGGGACGGCTCCCGACGAGGAGGCTGACCGCCGCGGATCGCGTCCACTCAAATGAGGACGTTTGCGATCTTGCTGGCCGCTGGGAGGTCGGAGCGCTTCGGCCAAGACAAGCTTTGGCTCTCTCTCGATGGCCGGCCACTTTGGACGCATGCTTTTGGCGTTCTCACCAGCTGTAAGGTCCTTGACGGCGTAGGCGTCGTCTGCCAGTCGGGGCGGACCGCCGAGTTCAACCGGCTCGCTTCGGGGGCGCGATTCGTTGTCGAAGGCGGCGCAACGCGGCAAGAGAGCTGCCGCCTGGGATTGGCCGCGGTGCCCGATGAGTGCGACGCGGTCATCATTCACGATGCGGCGAGGCCGTATGTGACAGAGGAATTGGTCAAGGCGGTCGTCGCGGCTGTCGAGCGGAACGGTGCGGCCTTCGCTGGGATACCGGTGACCGACACGATCAAGCTGGGTGCAGTGGACAGTTGGACGACCTTGGACAGAAGCCGATTGGTGGCGGTCCAAACTCCCCAAGGAGCAAGGCGCAGCGACCTGGTCGAGGCTCACCGACGAGCCGCTGCGGAGTTGACGGACGACGTCGCGCTTCTTGAGGCGATCGGCTTGCCCGTCACGCTCGTGCCCGGCGATCCACGCAACATAAAGGTGACCCTTCCTTCCGACATCTCGAGTACGATGGTCGGACCAGTGGAGACGCGAACGGGATTTGGCTACGACGTCCACGCCTTTTCTTCCGACGCTCATCGTGCTCTTTGGCTGGGCGGAGTCGAGTTTGACGAAAAGCCTGGACTTGAGGGCCACTCGGACGCCGATGCCTTGATCCACGCCATCGTTGACGCGCTTCTTGGTGCCGCCGGCCTCGGCGACATCGGGCAACGGTTCCCAAACACAGACCCCCGCTGGAAGGACGCACCTTCCCGCGCGTTTCTCGTTGACACCGCGGAGAGGCTGAATGCGGACGGCTGGTCGATCGCATACATTGACGCCAGTGTCCTCGCGGAGAGGCCCAAGGTCATGCCGAGGAGTGCCGAAATGTGCGCCGTGATCGCCACGTCACTTGGCATTGCTCGAAAGCTGGTCAACATTAAGGCGACGACCAACGAGGGCCTCGGTGCGATCGGCAGAGGCGAGGGCGTCGCAGCCATGGCGGTCGCGACTTTGAGAAGACCTGAAAAGAACCCTTGACACCCTGCACCATGTGCCCGCTCATTGCCGTATAGTAACAGTGAGCCATGGAAGTCCTCGTGCGAAACGCAGAAGGCAACCTCTCTCCCAAGGATCGCGAATACGCGTCCAAGAAACTCGGAAAGCTCGACCGATACTTCCACACTGCGACCAAGGTCGAGATCGTTCATCGCGAGGAGAAGGACCAGCACCGTGCCGCCCACCGCATCGAAGTCACCGTCCACGCCGACGGGCTGTTCCTCCGTGGTGAGGAGCACGATGTCAGCCTGAACGCCGCGATCGACAAGGTCGCCGACAAAATGGAGAACCGACTGAGGCGCCTCAAATCAAAGATCGTCCGCTCTCATCGTCACAAGGGAAGGTCCGCGCCCGCGATCTACGACGAGATCCCTGACCATGAGGAAGAGCCTCACAGCAACGGCCTCGTCGAGCACAAGCGATTTGTGATGAAGCCGATGGGGCTCGAAGAAGCCCTGTTGCAGCTGGAGTTGTCCGGGCACACGTTCTTCCTGTTCCAGAACGAGAACGGCAGGACAGAGCTCTTGTACAAGAAGGGCGGCGGTGGTTACGGATTGCTGAGCCCCGAAATGTAGGTGTCGGGCCTTTCCCCGCAAAACGTCAACAACCCGACTTCTCTTGCGCCAGACATCTTAAGAGCGGATGCACAAGCCTGGCCCGTACCACCCGTCGTGACCACGTCGTCCACCAACAGCACGCAGAGACCCTGGACACCCTGGTTGGCGCGAAAGGCGCCATCAAGGTTCTTAAGCCGCTGAGCGGCATCGAGCTCTACCTGGGGACGCGTCTTTTTTGTACGTACCATCAGCAAGGGGTGCACAAGGCCTTGCGGCATGGCCGAGCACAGAAGTTTGGCCTGATTGAAACCACGATAGCGGAGACGGGAAGGATGGATCGGCACGGGAACGATCACATCGTGGCCTGGAAGCAAAACTCGCCGATCTTCGAGGACGGCAGACATGGGGCCCGCCAACGACGTGACTCTTGAGTACTTGAGTCTCCTGACAGCCTGGGCAGAGCGGCCATCGAAGAGATAGGTGCTAGCGACCCAATCAAGCTGGCCCACGAGTTGCCGCTGGCCTGAAGGGCCAGGCTCCATCTCATCGAAACACTCTTGGCAGATGGCTGTCTCTCCAAGAGCGCCGCAAAGCCCACACTTCGGTGGATAGATCCAGTCCAGAAGTCTGTGAACCATTCGCACGTTGATTAAGCCACAACGACGCGCAAGAATCAAAGTTCATTCCAGAATTGTCCGACTTTTCAATGACACAATGGTAGGGATTGTTCTAAGACTCTTATTCCCTACAGGTCCTTTTGGCCAAAGATGAGGCTTCATCTTGCCGAATGGGCTCCCGGAGGCACCTGGCCGGGCTCCTGGGCGCATCAGTAGCTGGTTCCTGGCCGTTCTCCCTCCGGCGCCTTCGAAATCCTGCGACAAAAACTGGAGGCGAACCCGCTGGGAACCGTTTGAACCTGTCGCACGGGTAATTCAGGCAGTTTTACCGGTGGAAAAGGGTTGAAAAACAGGTCCATAGCCCTGGGGCCTTGGAGGCAATTTGACCGTTATTGCGATGATTTTGCAGAAACGCACTCGGTATAACGGTTGACCGCGACACGAGTCGCCACAGATACGCAAAAGGATCAACCTATGCGCAGACTGTCGACGACGGTGACGTCCCTTGGCCTGTTGCTCTTTGTGAGCCCAGTATTAGCAGGCCCTGTGACGAGCCTAGGCAACGCTCATGTCGCCTCGCGAACGGAAGTGAAAAAGCTTCCGAAAGACGTGCAATATGTCTTTGATCGCGCGGTGGGCACGGGACGTTTGAAAAAGATGGACGATGGAGAGGACGGAGAAATCCGGACCGTTGTCCAGGAAGTGCAGTTTGGAGGTAAGACCGTTGCCAAGGGCAACGTCTCCGTCAAGCGGACCGAGCCGCGCCCGACGCTCATGGCGATGGGTCGCACCGGCTATGGGACGAGCCGAGGGGCGTTCAATCGCTCCAAGGTGATGACGGTCGTGGCCACGGCCTATACCCCCTATGACGGAAGCGCCACCGGCCACACGGCCACGGGGCGCAAGGCTAAATATGGTGTGATTGCGGTGGATCCCAGGGTCATCCCCCTTGGTTCCCTCGTATTCGTCGAAGGCTATGGATTTGCTATCGCTGCCGACACCGGTGGCGCCATTAAAGGGAATAGAATCGACGTGTGCTTCACCAGCGCCTCACAGGTGAACAATTGGGGCCGGAAGAAAGTCGTGATCCACGTCTTCAAGGAAAGGGCGGCCAAGAACGAGTAAGGCTTAGCGAAGTGCTGGCACGACACGGTGTCCGACCGGACAAGCGTCTCGGCCAGCACTTCTTGGTGTCTGGAGGTGTGATTTCCCAGATCGTTGCGAGGGTCGGTCATTGTCGCGGCGTTCTGGAAATCGGCCCCGGGCCGGGCGTGCTCACGGCGCCTCTTTCCGACACTGCTGAGACCATCGCGGTCGAGCTCGACCAAAGCATCCTGCCTGTCTTGAGAGAGGTTGCCCCGCGGGCTGAGATCATCGAAGGTGACGCGCTTGAGGTCGACTTAGCCCAACTTCTTGAGAAGCTGCCGAGCCCGCGTGCCTTGGTCTCGAACATGCCTTACAACATCACTGGCCCATTGCTCGACGCGTTTTCTCGCGTCAAGGGTCACTATTCACTGGCGGTTCTCATGATGCAGAGAGAGGTCGCCGAGAAAATCCTCGCCGTAGCGGGCGATCGCCGCCGGGGCGCTCTCTCGGTCGTCATGCAGGCCAATTTCGAAGTGACGAAGGTCTGCAACGCTCCCGCAGGGGCTTTCCTGCCACCCCCCAAGGTCGACAGCACAGTTCTTCAATTCGTGCCCAAGAGCTTGCAGAACCACGAAGAAGCCGCCCTTGATCTGGCTCGGGCCGCGTTCGCCCATCCTCGCAAGACGCTTGCCAACAACCTTAAGGGGACGCGGTTCGAGCAGCGGACGAACGACCTCGAGAGAATGGGCCTCTCACGCACGGTCAGGCCTCACGAGCTGACCTGGGAGCAATGGCTGGCCCTCGCGAACTGACGGAGGCTGCCCTTGCCGCTTGCCGTGTGCAAGGGTTCCATCCGGCTGGAGTCTGTGCGGCAGACCCCCCTGAAAGCCTACGACAGTTCAAGGACTGGCTGGACAAGGGCTGCCACGGAACCATGTCCTACCTGGAGCGGTCTCTGCCCTTGCGTGCGGATCCCCAAACCGTGCTGCCAGGGGCCAGGTCGGTCATCATGGTCGGCCTGAACTACAATCAGCCTAACCCCGTGGTACCGGGCCGGCCCCGGATCGCCAAGTACGCGTTGGGGCGGGATTACCACAAAGTCGTCCGGGCGAAGCTGCGGCGGGTCGCCAACACGCTCATGCCGTTACTGCCCGGGGCCACATTCCGCGTGTGCGTCGATTCGGCACCACTTTTGGAACGGGAATATGCGAACCGCGCTGGCCTGGGCTGGTTTGGGAAGAACACTTGCCTGATCGATAGTCGCACCGGCAGTTTCTTCGTCCTGGGCGCCCTGATCACGACCGCTGAACTTGCGCCAACTCCGCGGGCCAGCGGCGGTTGCGGCACATGCCGGCTATGTGTCGATGCTTGTCCGACGGGTGCCATCGTGAAGGAAGACGGTCGCTGGCAGGTGGACTCGCCGCGCTGCATCAGCTACCTGACGATCGAGCACAAAGGGCCAATCGAGGGCGACACGCGGAGAATCGGGGACTGGACCTTTGGCTGCGACGTCTGTCAGGACGTCTGTCCCTTCAACCAGCAGAGAAGTTCACAACCGGGCAGGGCCAGGACCACAGTCGAACCAGATTTCCTTGCCACCCGCATATGGCCCTCCCTCCGGGAAATAGCGGAGTTGGCTCAGCCGGAGTGGGACAGGCTGACCCAAGGTTCGCCGGTACGGCGCGCGGGTTTGGAAGGCTTGCGCAGGAACGCGCTCATCAATCTGGAGAACGAAGAGTCAGCGCATGGGGATCCAGCGCCGGACGGTGGAGCGGAAAGGCCGGAGCCAGGCCTCTAACTCATCTGGCAGCGAACGCAACCCAAACATAGCTGCCATTTGCACCCAAGCGACGGCGCCCTTGCCGAAATTGACGGCCCGGGAAGTCCAGGCTACAGTGTTTCCCCACCAGTCATTGCTCGCCGCGGCTTGGGGGGCTGCCTTGGCTCTTGCGCTACTGCCGGTCTTCAGCTTGATCGCGTACTTTGTGTCCAATTTCCTTTGCTTGGTCTCACCTGACTTCAGGTCCTTGACCTCGCTGACGGCCTTGTTGTCCATTTGCGCCGCATCGACCCTCCCTTTGTCGGCGTTGAAGTCTACGAAGCCCTCTCCCGTCATCGTCGTCGTCACCTCGCTCACGGCGTCCTTAGCACTTGTAACGACCTCCAGGCTCGAATTCTCGAGGACGGTGTACTTTTGATCGAGCTTGACGGTGATGTGCCAGGTGCTGTCCTTAGCGCTTTCGGCCGTGCAGGTGTAGGAGATGTCAGACCCTCCGAAGTTGCGCTTGAACGTCCAAGACTTGCTTAACTCGATCCCGTCTGGTGGTAGCTCGATCGGCACGTAGGTGATGTCTGGAAAATGCTTGACATCCAGTCCAGGGAGCTTCACGGGAAGTTTCTTATCGGGGGCGTCAGTCTTGAGGATCTTCCCTGTCGGCGCGATTTGGATCGTCGTCTTTGGGAAGTACTCGACGACGTTAGCCTTGTCGAGCGGAAGCTTGGCGCCGTTGAACTCAAGCTCGAACTCCTGGATCTCGTTGCTGGCCTGGAGGTTGGATTCGACCGGGGCCTTGCCTTCGACACCCACCGCCATCTTGACGTTCACCACTCCCTCGTTACCTCCGAGAACCGGGAGGAATCCGTTGAACTGGACGCTGACATCGTAGGTCATCGTCGTCCCGGGCCCGAAACTGTAAGCGATCGGTGCGAGGGCTGAAGCGAGGAGAAGTGTGGTCACTGGCATGAGATTGTGCCTATGTTCTTACAGGACGCCTGGGGACGCGTCAGGCTTCGGCGGCCTGCCGGTGGCGAAGGGGCACGGCGGGGAGCCTCACTTCGGCCTCGGTGGAGCCGGTGAACTTCACAAGTCGGTCCAGCACGACCTTGATGGCACCGGCGACGGGGTAGGCGCAAAGCATGCCCGGCAAGCCAAACAGAGCGGCAGAGGCGAAGACGACGAAGGCGCTCACCACGGGGTTGAGCTTGACGGCCTGTCCCACGATGCGAGGATTGACGACCGAGTCGTAGACCGTGCCGACCAAGAACATGAGACCGACCGTCGCGGCAGCGAATATCCACGAATTGTCGGTGGACATGAAGTTGCCGCGGGTCGCTCCACTCAGCCCAACGACCAGGAACACACAAACTGAGCTGATGACGCCTCCGACGACCGGGATCAGGTACAGGATTCCCGCAACGAGGGCGAGGACGATGAAGTAAGGCGCGCCCCAGGCGCCGAGAAGGACGCACATAACGATCGTATAGAGCACGATCGTCGTCACGAGGCCGCGCAGGTAGTTCTCGAACACTTGACCGATGTCACCAAGGATGGAGAGCGTCCCCGCCCGAATCGATGGCGGAATGAACCGCGCTGCGCTTTTCTTGATACTCTCCAGGTCGATCAGCAGGCCAAAAACAAACACGGGTGTGAGAAAGAACATGAAGGCCTGCCCCGCCACTGAGAGGATGCTGACTACGCCGCCGGTCAAGAAGCTTTGGGTCTGCGCCTCAATCTGCTTCCTATTGGGGTCGATGTAGCGGGACACAATCTCCTGTCGCGTCGTCGGCAGATGCAGCTGGTCGAGCGTCTGACGGTTTTTGACGAGGAAATGGTCGAACGATTGCATGGCACCATCTGGACTGGTCGTCGCGATCTTGTCGAACACGGTTTGAACCTGGTCCTTAGCCTGGTTGTACTGCTGGCTGATGTATGGAGCGGTCAACAGGATGACCCCGACGACGGCCAAGAAGAAGGCCACAAGGACGGCCGACACGGCGAGGGGACGAGAAACCCCCATCTTCCTGAGTCGCCGAACAACTGGCTCGAGGATTACGGCGATGACCAGGGCGATGACGAACGGAGGCAGTACGCCCCGGACTGACCAAAGAAAAGCCAGGATGAGAAGAACGATCCCGACCCAAAGGGCGATCCGCCAAGCGTTCATCGCTGGCAAAGTTACCCGCTGATCAGACGAGCTTGGCCGTCATCGTGATGTTCGTGTTGAACAGCTTCGAAACCGGGCACCCTGCCTTCGCCGCAGCGGCAATTTCCTGGAACTGCGAATCGTCGATGCCGGGGATGCTCGCCTCGACATCGAGGTGGACACTGGTGATACCGAAACCCCCCTCGACCGGTTCAACTGCGACGGTCGCGGTCGTTGCGATCCGATCCGGCGTGTAACCGCTCGCGCCAAGCTGGGCACTGAACGCCATGCTGAAGCAGCCCGCGTGGGCGGCTCCGAGCAGCTCCTCGGGGTTAGAGCCTGCACCGGACTCGAATCGAGATGAAAAGCTATATTGGACGTCCTTGAGGACGCCGCTCTCGGTCGACACCGTTCCCTTTCCGTCCTTGAGCCCACCGGCCCAAACTGCGCTGCCTTTTCGTTTCACAAAGGCATTCTTGCCGCCAGTTTGGGGGCGCTGGGTCCTATGGGCTTACTCCAGGAAGTAGCGGACGTTCGTGACGACAACGTTGTGCCGGCTACCGAGAGCTGCCTTCAACTGGGCGGCGACGTTCTCTTGCAGGAACCGATGGGCCGCCTTTGTAGCGACTGCTTCGGGAACGATGACGGTGACGACCTCCTCCGCTTCCTCTTCATGGATTTGGTCGACGTACTCGAGCACTGGATCGATCAACGAACGGTAGGGGGACGGGAGGATGACAAGGGGCACGGGGCCGCCGATATCGGCCCAGTCTTTCTTCAGTTGAGTTACTCCGGCGTCGCTGATTGCCACGTGGATCGCGCGGCAATTGCCTTGAAGACTGGTCGCGTAGTCGAGCGATTTCACGATGCCGGCATGAAGCCGAGGCACGAGCAGGAGCACGGTGTGGCGGGCCAGCCGAGCCGGCGCACGGATTCCCGTCGCCAATTGGCTGGTGATCGACGCATATCTGCTCTTGATCCACCGAAACGCCGTGTAGAGAACGGCCAGCAAGACGACGACGATCCATGCGCCTTCAAGGAACTTGGTTCCCAGGATGATCAGCATCACGACCCCGGTCGCCAACGCTCCGATTCCATTGATCAGGATCGACCGCTGCCATCCCGTCTCTCTGGAGCGCCACCAGTGCACCACCATCCCAGTTTGAGAGAGGGTGAAAGCAAGAAAGACGCCGACCGCGTAGAGCGGCAGGAGGAGGTCCAACTCACCGTGGAAGTGGTAGACAAGGAGGATCGAGGCGAGGGCGAGCAGCACGATGCCGTTCTGGAAGACCAGCCGGTCACCTTGCCTCGCCAGAGGGCGCGGCAGATATCCGTCCCGGGCTAAGAGGCTGGCCAAGCGCGGAAAGTCGGCAAAGGCGGTGTTCGCCGCCAGGATGAGGATTGCTGCGGTGGCCGCTTGAATGAAGAAGAACCCGAAGCTGCCGGCACCAAACGACCAGCCGGCGATCTGCGACACGACGGTGCGGTACTCGGGGTTGTGAGTGCTGTAAAGGCTAATGGTCGGCAGGCGCTGAGACAGGAAGCCGATCCCTAGGAACAGCACGGTCAAGAGCGCTGCCATGATGGCAAGGGTGCGGGAGGCGTTCTTCGCTTCGGGCGCTTTGAATGCGGGAACACCGTTGCTGACCGCTTCGATGCCGGTTAGGGCCGTACAGCCTGCCGCCAAGGCCCTGAGGACGAGGAAGACGAGGGGGAACATGGCTTCCTTGCCAATCGTGCCGGGATCAGCCAGCACGGTCTGGTGAACCGGGCCAGCGGACCCGAGCCCCTTGATCAGGCCGACCACGACCATGACGCTGATCCCGATGACGAAGCCATAGGTCGGCACCGCGAAGAGGGCTCCCGACTCGCGGACACCGCGAAGGTTCGCGAAAGCGACGATCGCGATACACCCACAACTGATGGGAACGAGAAAGCTATGGAGCTGGGGAGCGGCAGACACAAGGGCAGCGACGCCGGCGGCGACTGACACCGACACCGTCAACACATAGTCGATCATCAGAGCGGCGCCGGCGACTAGCCCCGGTCTCGGCCCAAGGTTGGCGGAGGCGACCACGTAGGAGCCGCCACCCGACGGATAGGCGTGTATCGTTTGCTTGTACGAGAAAGCAACGATGAGGATCAGCAGACTGATTGCGCCAGCGATCCAAAGCTGCCCTTGAATCAGCGCGACCGACCCGAGCACTAGTACGCCAAGGATCGCCTCGCTCGCGTAGGCCACCGACGAAAGGGCATCCGACGCAAAGACGGGGAGCCCGACGAAGACCGACAGGCGTTCATGGTGCGCGTGTTTTGTGGCGATGGGCTTGCCGAAGAAAGCCCGCTTAAGGATCTGGGGCAGGGATGGTTTGTTCCTACCGACGGGCAGAGTTGCAAGGGCCGTGGTCAGTGTGGTCCAAAGCGCAAAACCCTTGGCCCATCGACCAGGATGGGCAGAACGTGCGGCCGCCCAAAGCGCGATCAGGGAAGACATAGTCGCAATACCTCTTGACCGTCGCACGCTTGCCGGCTGACCCGGTGGGCGAGAGACTTCGTTGTAGCCGTCCGCCTGGCGCTCAAAGTGTATGCGGCGCACTCTAATCTTAGACCAAGTTCTTCTGAAAAGTTAGGTCGACCCAACGATTGCGCCTGCACGAGAGTTGGCCAAGCCAGCTGACGCGTAAAGGAGATCGGTCTCTTCGGACGCGGCAGTGATCCTCTGAATTTGCATGCGGATCCTCGCCGCCAGCTCCTCTCTGCCTTCAGACTCCGCCTTGCCGAGCAGGCGCTCGAGAGCGGCAATCGTCTCCTGCTTCGTGTCGTACGTCCACCTTAAGAGGGTCAGACCCGTGACCGGAAACCCTTCGTACCGATCCTCGAGATGGGTGCGCATCGCAGGGCTGTTCCGCAAGTGGTACCGGATTGTTTCCTTGAGCGCCCCAATCGGATATTCAGGCAACATGACGGCCAGGCTGATGCCGGTCGCGAAGTTTGTGAGGATCCATTCGGCAAGGGCCGCCACCTCCCCATCGAGGTGGGAATCGCCGGTTGGTATAGCCGCCCCGTCATAGAAGTAGGGGCGCAGGTGCGGCTTCTCGACGAAGATCTGCAAGAACTCCGACATCTCGACAAACGCGTTCCGAATCAAGGTCATCTCGGACTGGTTTTCGGAGATTTCCAACTGGCGGCTGACCCGGATCAAGAGTTGTCGAGAAGTCACAAGGTTCAGCGTGGCGACAAAGGCGAGGAGCAACGTCCCGGCCAATCCAATGAGGGAGACGATGATCTGATCCGACACTGGTCAAGGTTACTTGGTCGGCTAGACTGGCCCCATGAACACCCAAGAGATCGGCGGTAGCGGCCTCGTCACGACCCGGCTTTCGTATGGCTGCATGCGGATTGCCGGTACCTGGACGCCAGCCGATATTACGCCGGAAATGCGTGAAAGGGGGAGGCGTGCCGTCATCGCCGCATACGAGGCTGGATACACCCTTTTCGACCACGCCGACATCTACTGCCGGGGGGAGTGCGAAGCGATTCATGGCGAGGTGATGAGGGACATTCCGTCCATGAGGTCCCAAATCCTCATCGCTACCAAGTGCGGCATCCGGTTCCCGGGCGAACCGTCACCCGAGTCTCCTCACCGGTTCGATTTTAGTGCTGGTCACATCCTGGCGTCCTGCGAGGGGTCGCTCAAGCGCCTCGGTATCGAGACGATCGACATCTACCAACTTCACCGGCCAGACTTCCTCATGAATCCGGAAGAGGTCGCCGGAGCCTTCGAGAAGCTTCATTCCGCCGGCAAAGTGCGGTTCTTCGGCGTCTCTAATTTCTATCCAAGCCAATTGAGGGCCCTGCAGGCCCATCTCGATTCACCATTGATCGTCAATCAAGTTGAAATCCACCTCGGACGCCTCGACTGCTTCCACGACGGGACCCTGGACCAATGCCTCGAATTGGGAATTACACCGCTTTCCTGGAGCCCGTTAGGCGGCGGCGTCTTTGGTTCGGGGAGCGACCTCCGGGCCGACCATCCGCGCCACAAAGTCCTTGCTGACGTT
Source organism: Armatimonadota bacterium (assembly GCA_018268375.1). Lineage (GTDB taxonomy): Bacteria > Armatimonadota > Fimbriimonadia > Fimbriimonadales > Fimbriimonadaceae > JAEURO01. Next base: position 100,248 of record JAFDWS010000006.1, read on the forward strand.
CGGCAGGCACTCGATGAAATCGCCCAGAAACTAGGGGTTTCTCGAACCGTCGTGGCGCTGGCCTGGCTCCTGAAACATCCGTCGAGGATTGTGCCTATTGTCGGCTCGGTGAAGCCGGAGAGCATTGCCGACGCGGCCAAAGCTGATTCCCTAGACTTGGACAGAGAAGACTGGTACCGCTTACTCGTCGCGGCACGTGGAGAACCCCTGCCCTAAGCCCCAAGGACGTTAGGTATCAGGCGCAGGGCGGCGTCCAGCTTAAACAGGAGGTCTGAAAAATGAAAACCCCGAACTGGCGAGTGACGACCCTAGCCGCTGCGGCGTTAGTCTCGGCGGCGGCGACAGCTCAGGCGCCAGGCCACTATTCGTGGAGTCCCAATCATCCGCCTATCAACCGGATGCCAATCGTCTACCGGCACAATCCATGGGCTCAATATCCCGTCGTTTATCGGATCAACAGAAGCGCGTGCTATCCGGTCGTGTTCGGATCTAACCGGAGAGCCTACTATCCGGTCACTTACCGTCGACAAGGGTTCCGGCACTATGGAGTCCGCTACGGCCCCTGATTTGTGGCTGAGTCGCGCAGTCACAAGAAAGCCCCGGTTGCCAATCGGCACCGGGGCTCCTGATATCTTGGTTCGAGGTCAGACCCCGATCTCTTCTGGGGACTTGCCGGGCAGTCGCTTGGCGCGCTGCTCGTTGATCCAGTCTTCGGTCTTCCCTTTGAGGTCCTTAATCCGGCCGCCCAGGTCCTCGCGCGTCTCAGCACCGGACTTCGGTGCGAACAGCAGGCCTGCGATGGCACCGATGACGGCACCGAGGCCAAACCCGGCCAGAAGGTACACCAATGCGTTCTTGTCGTCGTTATTGTTCATTTTTCACTCCGCTGCTTGTCCAATGACGGGAGCGCTTTCCTGCGCCCTCTGCCGTTCAAGTATGACCGAACGAGCCTCATGCCGATGAAGGCCGTCGTGGCAAGCCACCCCCTTGACCTATATCGGTCGACCGCCTCGAGGACGGACCGGAACGGGTCGTCGGGTCTACTCTCTAGTACGCTCCGCACGGCGTCGAGGTTTTGCTGCTGCTCAGCGACTTGGGCTTGAAGTCCGTCGACTTTCGCCTCAAGTCGCTTCAACTCGCCTCGCAGGCCCTTCACCAGGTTGATCGTGGCCATAAAGGCGACGACCGTGACGGCTAGAGCCAGGACGAGCAAAACGACGATCCCTGTGTCCATCGGAGGTCCCCGAGTGTACTCCTAGCAGGACGCCAGCGCCCGAAAGGGGGTTACGCAGCCCGGTCGAAGGTACATTCGAGTCCCTTGATCGCCCTCCTTTTCACTACTCTGATTTTCGCAACGAACCCGCAGACCGAGGTTCCCCGTTCGGAGCATCCGCGGCCCGACATGAGGAGATCCGAGTGGACGAGCCTCAACGGCACGTGGGAGTTTGCCGAGACGGACGACGACAAGGACGTGTCCTGGAAGGGTGAAAGGCCTTTCCCGGACAAGATCATTGTTCCGTTCTGCCGGGAGAGCGAGCTGAGCGGGCTAGGGCGCAAGGGGTTCGTTCGCAACGTCTGGTACCGCAGGACGTTTCGCCGGCCGACCTCTTGGAAGGCTCCTCGGACACTGCTCCACATCGGGGCCTGCGATTGGAAGAGCGAGGTCTGGGTCAACGGCAAACTCGTCGCGGAGCACACAGGTGGACAGAGCCCAATCGACAGCGACGTTACTGACGCGCTGCACGAGGGCGACAACACCCTAGTCATCCATGCCTTTGATGACACGAGAAGCGGTCTGCAGGCCCTCGGGAAACAATGTCCCGAGCCGAACAGCTATGGGTGTCTTTACACGAGGACGACAGGGATTTGGCAAAGCGTTTGGATGGAGGGAGTTGGATCGACCTACATCAAGGGGCTGCGTGTAACTCAGTCGAACCCTGATGCCAAGTTCATTGGGCTTGAGGTCGCGACCTCCGAGCCGGTCGGGAGCCTGCGCATCGTGGCCGGGGTGACGCAGGACGGCAAGGTGGCCGGAAGCTATTCGCACTTTCCGGACGGCGGGCCGAACCTCATCGCGATCACGGTCCGCAAGCCGAAGCCTTGGGCGCCTGGGCATCCGAACCTCTACGATGTGGACCTAAGCTTGAAGGACAGTGCTGGCAAAGTCATTGATTCGCTGAGCACCTACGTTGCGTTCCGTGATGTCCGCATCAAGGGAAGGGCGATTCTGCTCAACGGCAAACCAGTCTTTCAGCGATTGATCTTGGACCAGGGCTTCTATCCGAAGGGAGTTTGGACCGCACCGAGCGACGCAGCACTCAAGCACGACATCGAGATGTCAATGGCCGCCGGCTTCAATGGCGCAAGGCTCCATCAAAAGGTGTTCGAGCCGAGGTTTCTTTACTGGGCTGACAAGCTCGGTTACATGGTCTGGGGAGAGTTTCCAAATTGGGGCTTGAACTACAAGGACACTCGGATCGAAGGTCCGGTCAGGAACGAATGGGAAGCGATCGTCCGCCGCGACATGAACCATCCTGCAATCGTCGGATGGTGTCCTTTCAACGAAACGCCGGGCGAGGCTGGTTCGATTCAGAACCAGGTGGTGGATCTGACGAGAAAGCTCGATCCGTCGCGTCCGATAATCGACACGAGCGGCTACGTGCACAGCGCCAAGACTCCGATGGTGTTGGACGCCCACGACTACGATCAAAACCCGGTCACGTTCAAGAAGCGTTGGACGAGTTTCTTCGGAAGCAACGCTCTTCCAGCGCGCTACAGCAATGGACCTGCTCCAACTGTGCCTTTCATGGTCAGCGAGTACGGCGGCATCGGATGGGACACGACCGGCGGCTGGGGCTATGGTGACGGCCCCAAAACCCTGGCGCAGTACTACGCGAGATTCAAGGGCCTGACCGACGCACTGGTCGACAATCCGGACATGTTCGGGTTCTGCTACACGCAGCTCACCGACGTCGAACAGGAGCGGAACGGAATCTACAAGTACGACCGGACGCCAAAGTTCGACCTTGCCCGGCTTCATGCAATTGTCAGCAGGACAGCGGCAATTGAGAAGGGTGTCAAGTCGCCTCCACAGCCCGCCACGGCGCCTTGGCGTGTCCTCGTCGGTTCCACCCGTGACATGCCACAGACAGCCTGGAAATCCACGACGTCCCGACCGTCGGCACTATGGATGAAACCAGACTTTGCCGACGCTTCCTGGTACGTTTCTCCTGGCGGCTTCGGCCAGAAAGGAGGGTGGGAGAAGGAGTCGGTGACAACCTGGAACACACCGGACATTTGGCTCCGCCAAGACTTCAAATGGGACAATCGCCCCTTCAAGGAGGCCGCCATGGCCATTCATTACGACAACGCCACCGAAGTGTATGTGAACGGGCAGGTCGTATGGCAGTCAGCACGAGGGGCTTGGAACGACGCCTATGAGAAGATCGTTGTCACAGCAGCTTTGAAGAAGGCCCTTCGAAGAGGGCACAACGTGATCGCGGTGCATTGCCACCAGGACACGGGTGGGCAGTTCATCGACCTGGCGCTGCTGGTCCGATAGGGAGCGCGGCCAGAGGGCCGGGGTAGAGATTATCTTGAGATCTTGCCGCCCGCGACGACAGTTTGACCCGAATACGCAACGGCCGTCTGACCAGGGGTCACGGCGCGTACGGGTTCGTCGAAAACGAGGGTCGGTTCGGGAAGCGCGTAAAGAGTCGCGGAACGGGCTTCCATGTTGTAGCGGATCTTGGCTGTCACCTTCACAGGCGCGCACGACGACGGCTTGCCGCTCCACACAATTTCGGTGAGGGGAACCTCGCGACGGAGCAGGTCTTCGTCCTCGCCGACCGTCACCTGCCGGGACACTGGATCGACGTTGACCACATAGAGCGGGCGCCCAAGTGCCACGCCGAGCCCCTTGCGTTGCCCGACTGTGAAGTCGGCCACGCCAGCATGTGTGGCGAGCCGCTTGCCAGACGTGTCGACGACCTCGCCGGGCTCGAAAGAATCTGGCCTCGCCTTCCGCAGGAACTCGCGGTAGCCGCCAGCCTCGCTCACAAAGCAAACTTCCTGGCTATCGGGCTTGTCCGCAACGGGCAGCAAGAACTCAGTGGCAAGCCGGCGGGTGACTGCCTTATCCCCGAGTTCCCCGAGCGGGAACCAAACCTTACTCAGCTGAGGCTGGGACAGCATGTAGAGGACGTAGCTTTGATCCTTGAATCCTCCGTACGAGCGCATAAGCGCGAACCGCTCGCCTCGGCGGCGCACCCGCGCGTAATGCCCGGTCGCTAGTTTTTCGCAGCCTAGCTCTTCCGCCATCTTCAGCAGAGCGTCGAACTTGACTTCCTTGTTGCAAGTCACGCAGGGGTTTGGCGTCCGGCCCCGCGCATATTCTTCGACGAACTCATCGATGACCGTCTTCTTGAAGGCGTCCTTGAAGTTGACGACGTAGTGGGGGATCCCCAGAACTTGGGCACAACGGCGCGCGTCCTCGACCGCGCCGAGCGAACAACACCCCGCGTGCCGCGGGTCGCGCTGGCTTTCCTGCCAAATCTGCATCGTCACGCCGACCACGTCATAGCCCCGGCGCTTGAGAAGGGCCGCCACGACGGCGCTGTCGACGCCGCCGGACATGGCCACGCACACCGTCTTACTGGGCAGAAATGACTCCCCCGAGCAGCTTGTTGAATGCTGGCTCGGCTAGGACGGACTTGATCCTGCGGGCGGTCACTGCGCGAGGCGGCACTCCTTCGGCAAGGATCAGGAACGTCGGCGTGTCCTTGATGTCCAGCTCCTGAGAAAGGGTCACATCGTCGACGACCGCCAAGGCCGCGCTCGACTTGGGATCGAGGGAGGCTTCGATTTCGTCCGCCCGAAGCCCGACGTCCATGGCGACTTGCTTGACGCCATCGATCGACTTGAGTCGCTCCGTGTTGGTCTCCTTGAAGGCCTCGTCGAAGAACTCCCAGAACCGGCCCTTCTCTGCCGCGAGCTGCGAGAGCGTGGCGACATGCATGCTGGTTTCGTGGCCCTTCAACTTGATGAGCGGAACGTTGCGGAACGCCCACCGGATCTTGCCGGCGGCGGACTGATAGACCTCCATCATCGTAGGCTCGGCGGCTCGGCACGCCGGGCAATTGAAGTCGGCAAACTCAATGATCGTGACGGGCGCGTCCTTTGCCCCCCGGACACGCGCCGGCTCGGGCAACAGATCCTTCAACGAATGGTTGCCGATCTTCACGCCCGTCGTATCCATGTCCTTGTCCATCTTCGTTGTGACAAGTCCGATCGCGACACCGGCAGCGACGAGCCCGAAAGCCGGGACGATCCGGTCGAGCGGCTTGGCTTCTACGTCCGGAACGGGCGAGGTGTACAGCCAAAACGTGAGGATGAAGCTGATCGTCATGGTGATCGCTGACGCGATGCACCACTCGCACTTCGCGCCGATCTCTGCGAACGACGTGTACATGAAGTAGATGCTGACGACGAACCCGAAGATCGTCCCAAAGAAGCTCATGTTGGTCAGGAGCCGCCACTTCTCCTTTCCAAAGGCGGGACGGATCGCCGACAGGACGGCGAGGGCGAGATACCCAGCGAGCCCAATGTAGGCGACGGGGACGCCGAACCACTTCGACGCTGGGTGCTGGGCGACGGTCAGACAGCCGGCAGACGCACCACAAGGCACTTGCTTACCGACCATGTGGGAATACGTCAAGACCCCAGCGATGAAGACGCCGATCCAGGCGAGGAACCCAACGATGCGGTTGACGAGGATGGCCACATTGTCCGTCGAGCGGCTGGACAGGGTCTCGCTAGCAGTGCTCACCTCGGAATTATAGATTGGTCGGCTCACGGAGTAGGTTCAACGGGCTGGTATCCTAGGACGTTCCAGCCCATGGCCCAGAGCCTCCTGCGCCCCGGCACCCTTTCCTCCCCTGTTCGTCGCGGCACCGTGCGGGGGACTTACTTTGTCCAGACATGGGGGTGCCAGATGAACGAGGAGGACAGCGAGCAAATCGGTCTGTACCTTGAGGAACTGGGATTCGTTCCCGCGGCGAACCCGCAAGAGGCGCACGTCGTCCTCTTGAACACCTGTTCCGTCCGTAAGAAACCGGAGGACAAGGCCTTTTCTTTTCTCGGAGAGCTGCGTGCGTTCAAGGCCGCCCGTCCGGAGATGGTCATCGGCGTAGCCGGTTGTATGGCCCAGCTGAGGGCGGACGAGATCAAGCACCGCAACCCCTTCGTCGATTTCGTCGTCGGCACCGCGCAAGTCTCCGCGATTCCCGGTCTCGTCGAAGAGGCGCTGCAGTCCAGGCGCTTTGCGAAACGGACCGACCTGCCCGAGCGCAAAGGCTCTGTCGTCACCGACATCCCGCAACGGAACGTGAGCCGAACGGCAAAGCTTAAGGCGTTCGTACCGATCCAATACGGCTGCGACAAATTCTGCACGTTCTGCATCGTCCCGACGACTCGTGGCAGGGAGCGGTCGCGACCGACCGAAGACATCGTTCAGGAGGTCCGGCGGCTGGCCGAGATCGGGACGCAAGAGGTCACGCTGCTAGGCCAGACTGTGAACTCCTACGGGAAGAACCTGGCGGAAGGCAGGGTTCCGTTCTCGAAATTGCTGCGGCTCATAGCGGGTGTTCCAGGGATTCGGCGAGTGCGGTACACGTCCCCCTACCCTCGGGACTTTAAGGCCGATGTGATCGAGGCGATCCGTGATGTGCCACAGGTGATGGAGCACTGCCACATGCCGTTGCAAGCAGGTCACGACGGCCTTCTGGCGAGGATGAAGCGCCTCTACACGGTCGAGTCTTATGCGCAGATCGTCGCCGATCTCCGTGCTGAGGTTCCCAATGTTGGCCTCACTACTGACATCATCGTCGGCTTCCCGGGCGAAACCGATGAGGAGTTCCAACACACTCTCGACGTCATGGAGAGGTTTCGCTTCGACGGCGCGTTCATGTTCAAGTACTCCCCCCGGCCCGGGACGCCGGCGGCAACGATGGAACAGATCGACAAGCAAGTCGCCTCCGATCGACTGGACAAGCTGATCAAGACGCAACAGCGAATTCAGTGCGAGATCAACGAGGGTTTGGTCGGAAGGGAGTTTGAAGTGCTTGTAGAGGGCCCGACTCCAAAGAATCCTAACCTGATGCAAGGCTATAGCCGGTGCTTCCGTATGCTGCACTTTCCCGCCCCGGCCGATTTTCGCGGGGAGTTGGTGACTGTGAAGGTCACGGAGCCCCACCTCTGGGGCTTGGTCGGTACGGTCGTTTAGTATCCAGCCACGACATCGACTTGAGCCGGGAGCCCCGTGCCTTGGTGTAACTTGGTCACCAATACGGAGAGAGCACCCAGCCGCTTGGGCTCCGTGTCGAGGACCGTGCCACCACAATGCGGGCTCATCACCACATTGGGAAGGCTGGCGAAGTCAAAGATGCTCGGATCACAGGTTTCGCCTTGCTTCGGATAGTGCCACCAGACGTCGAGCCCAGCTCCGTGGATTCTACGCTCCTTCAGCGCCTCGTACAACGCGCCTTCGTCGATGATCGCCCCACGCCCCACGTTGACCACAACCGCCGATGTCGGAAGACCGTTAATGACTTCCCGCGAAACCAGCCCCGCCGTCTCAGGGGTCAGTGGCGCGCAGACGAGCAAAACGTCTGCAGTCGGAGCCTTGGACAAGAGCTCGGACGCCGGGAACGTCGGATAGGGCGACATTTGGCCGTTCCGCCGGAAGACAGAGACTTGCATCCCCATTGCAGCGAGCACGGCCGCCACCCTCTTTCCGATTTCGCCAAAGCCAACGACGAGAGCCTTCCGCCCGTCCAACTCGAGTGCGTTGCATTGCTCGAACCGCGGCGCCCAACCCGACTCCCTCATCGCCTGGTCATGGTGCAACGTATCCTTCGTGGCAGCCAACAAAAGTTCGATCGCCTTCTCGGCAGTCGCGGCGGCGTTGTGGTGAAGGTTATAGACTGCGAGATCTGGCCGCCCGAGAAGGGCCTCTCGGGCGGTCGGCACGAGTCCGGCAAAGGGAATCACCACTGTCTTCAAATGTGACAGCGACCCAAGGACATCAGGTGACGGAAAGCCCATGACGAGGACCTCGGTTTCGGGAGGCGCATCGTCTCCGTGCGAGGTGGTTACGCCCGCTGGAAGGCTCCGGGCGAAGTCAGAAAAGAGCGGATCATCGACCGCCCGTGCCAGGTGCACGTGCATCTGGCGAGGTTACTTCGACCAGTCCTCTACTGAGGAGACGACGTCGTCGCTCACCTTCTCGACCGCTTTTTTCAGTACAGCATTGGTCATCCCTCGGTTCTCGGAGGGGATCGCCATCATCAAGTTGCCCTTTTCCGTCACGTAGAACTGCGACGGCTGAATCTTGAAGTTTCGCTTGAGCAAGCGTCCCGCCTTCTCATCCGCTGGCTTGTCGCCCAGGTACACGGTTAGCCAAATATAGTTGCCGCTCGCAGAGATTTCTGCGGCGATCGGGACGTCGTAGTTGTTTTTCGTGACCTTGACCTCCCACTTCTTGTCACTCAGTTCCTTGGGCTCGTAACCCATTTCCGTCAGCGCTTGCTTCAGCCGATCGGGCTCCCAATGATCGTCCGCCGCCGATTGTGCAGGCCGGACCACAAAGCAAGTTGCCAGGGCGACTACGCCCGCGGCCAAAAACCAGTTCCTCATAGTGACTCCTTAAAGACGGATGATGTCCCCAAAAGGGACGGGCGCTCCTGTGGGTTCCGGTACCCTCGGCTCATGAGCCTCCTCAACGTCCCGATCGGTGACAAGTGCCCTCAAGAAGTCAACGTCATCATCGAGATCCCAAGGCTCAGCCAAAACAAGTACGAGATGGATCCCGATCTGGGGGTCATGCGGCTCGACCGGGTCCTCTACTCACCTCTCCACTATCCGGCCGACTACGGGTTTGTGCCCAAGACCAAGTATCTTGACGGCGACCCTGTCGATGCCCTCGTCTTGATCTCCCGGCCGACCTTTCCTGGCGTCGTCGTGGACGCAAGGCCCGTGGGTGTCCTTGAGATGCGGGACGGCGGAAAGCCCGACGAAAAGGTGCTTTGTATAGCCACCCACGATCCAAGGTTCAACAAGCGTTACACAATGGCGGACATGAACCCGCACACGCTCGCCGAGATCGTCCACTTCTTCGAGGTGTACAAGGCCCTGGAGAACAAAGAAGTCGAAATCCTCGGTTGGCAGGACGTGGAAGTGGCCCACCGCATTTTGGAGCAGTACCGTACGGACCGGTGACCTCGTGCCTCAAAGCTGGGCAAGGCGATAGAACAGGTGAGCGTAGATCCGGCTCATCTTGTAGAGGCTTTCCACAGCACACCGTTCGTCCGTCTCGTGTGCCTCGCCGTCCCCAGCCCAACCGGTTCCGATACTGACGGTGTTGGGAACTGCGCGTGCATACGTTCCTCCTCCCATGGTGCCCGGCTCCTTGGTATCACCGGTCTCCTGGCGGTACACGTCGCAGATCGTCTTCACCAAGGGATGTTCGAGTGGAAAATAGAGAGGCTTTGAGTCAGAGAACGAGAAGATCGAGAAGCCGGGGGCAAGCTTCTCCAAATGGGCTTTGCACGTTGCCCGCAGGTCGTCGCCCTTCCAAGTGACCGGATACCGGACGTTCACGGTCATCCGCAAGCGGCCTTCGACCGTCCGGACGATCCCCAGGTTGGCCGTTAGCGACCCGCTTTCCTTGTCAGACCCGGCAATACCGAGCCCATCGCCCCCTATGTGCCCGACCTCCATCAATTCCACATACTGCTCTTGAACGCTCACCGGTGCTATCTCTTTCAAGAAGCGCAAGGCCCGGGTGGCAGCGTTGTCCCCACCCATCGGAAACGCGCCGTGGGCGGCCTTGCCGATCGCTTGGATGTTCAAGACGTCCCCTTGCCATTCGGCCGTGAGGTTCCTGTCCCAAGCCGCAGCGACCTTTTCTTCGACCTCTGCCCTTGCGGCTGCGGAAACTCTTGCCCGAGCCCGGCAACTGTCGATCACGATGTTCGGCCGTTGCCCCCCGTCGACCTCTAAAAGCTCAAGGTCGCCTTGAATGAGTTCGCGGTCGATCACAAAGTTTGCAATCCCTTTTTCGCCGTGGATGCAGGGCCAGCCTGAATCTGGAGCGACGCCATAGGTTGGCGCTTCCTCCGTCTCCATGTACCGCTCCACACACTTAAACCCAGACTCCTCGTTGCAGCCAAAGACAGACCGCATCCGGGCTCCGATTTCCGGTACGACCGCTTGAATGGCCTTCATCGCGTAGAAGCTGGCCATCGTTGGGCCCTTGTCGTCTACAGCGCCCCTCGCGTAGACGTAGCCTTCGTCAACCTCTGCTCCAAAGGGCTCGTGCTTCCAACCGGGCCCGACGGGAACAACGTCCACGTGGCCAAGCGTCATGACCATCTTGTCTCCCTTGCCGAACTCCGCCCAACCTGCGTACCCTTCGAGATCCTTGGTCGTCATCCCGCTCTCCTGGGAGAGTCGGAGCATCAAATCAAGGGCGGCCCGGTTTGCCTTGCCAAATGGAGCGTTTTGCTCGGCGTCGTCCTCGATCGACGGGATTCTCAGAAGTGCCTGATAGTCTTGGAGGAGGTCGGCTTGATGCTCTTTGAGCCAAGCGTAAAGGGCACTCACAACAGGGTCAGACATGAACCTCTAGAGTACCTTTGGGTGACAGTCGACGGGCGACGGCCCGGGCGGCGGTTGGGCCATCGAACCCGTCAATACCAGGCTTTCCGTTTGGCTTCTCTAATACCACTGACAGCCCTACCGGTATTGCCTGCCAGAATTGTGGACAGTGTTCAAGGAGGCGGCCGCAAGGTTCAACGAAAGGTACGGCAGACCACCGGAATGGATCGCCCACGGGCCTGGGCGGGTCAACCTGATCGGCGAGCACACGGACTACAACGACGGCTTTGTCTTCCCTGCAGCCATCGACTACGGCGTGACTGTCTTGGCCGCGGCCGCTCCTCAATCAAGGCTGTGGTCGGGCGTGCGCGGCGAGGGCGAGAGCTTTGATGCGGACATTGTGAGCCCACCCTTGCTGAACGGTTGGGCAAGGTATCCGGCCGGGGTCGCGGCGGAGTTGCGGGAGAGCGGGTCGCTTCCCAACTTCGATTTTCTGGTGGAGTCGAACTTGCCTACGGGCAGCGGCCTCAGCAGCAGTGCCGCCATCGAGCTTGCCTTCGCTACCCTGTGGAACGGCTCGGCGGGCCTCGGACTGACGAACAAGGAGCTTGCGCTCCTGTGCCAAAGAGCGGAGAACGTCCACGTTGGCTTGGCCTGCGGAATCATGGATCAGATGGCGAGCGCTATGGGGCGAGAAGGCGCCGCAATGTTCCTGGATACCCGAAGTCTGGAGATCCAGTACGCGAGCATTCCGGACGGGCTCAAGATCGTCGTCTGCGACACGGGGAAGAAGCGCGAATTGACCTCTTCGGCCTACAACGAAAGGCGGGCGCAGTGCGCCGAAGCAGCCCGCATATTGGGGGTTCGGAGCCTGCGCGACGCCTCGCTTATCGGCCTAGAGTCGAACAAACCGAAGCTAGACGACGTTATCTATCGTAGAGCGTTGCACGTTTTGACCGAAAACGAACGGTGCGGCGCTTTCCGGACGGCTCTTGAGCAGGGAGAAGCCAGCCTCCTCGGGAATTTGCTGGCGGCCTCGCACGAGAGCCTTCGGAACAATTACGAGGTGAGTTGCATCGAACTAGACAACATGGTACGAGCCGCGAAGGAATCTCCTGGCTGCATTGGAGCCCGGATGACCGGAGCAGGGTTTGGCGGGGCATGTGTCGCCCTTGTGGAAGAACAAATGGTTGACGGATTCGTCGCCCAAGCCCAAGTTCGATATCAAGACTCCGTGCCCGGCCTGACGCCCACCTTCCTGGTGTGCCAGGCGGCAAACGGGGCATTTTGCGAAAAAACTGGACAGACCATCTCAAATCCTTAGAACGACATGGAAAGACACTGACAGGCGGCTAACGAGAAATCGAAGCGAGGGATGGGTTATGGCAATGCCAGGAACGAGCAGATCTAGTGAATCACCCCGCGGTGTAAGGCTCACACCGACGGAGGTCAAAGTCTTGAGCCTCATCGCACAGGGACACAGCAGCCAAGAAGCTGCAGACCGGATGGTCGTGTCAAAAAGGACGGTCGACTTCCACCTGGCTAATATCTATCAGAAGCTCCAGGTGAACAATCGGGTCCAGGCCCTTCGCGCGGCAACGCGCCTTGGCCTCATCCCGTTCGAGCCGTTCTTCGGCCATACCCAGGGCGAGTCTTAAGTCCGCCGCTGGTAACAGAATTGGAAGCCCTCCGGCCAATGGCCGGGGGCTTTCATGTTTTTTCATGGCCTGCGAGTGCGCCAATTGAGCAGGTTCGCGTAGAACAGGAACTGGTGAGCCCAGCCTGCCAATCTCCCAAACTTCTCTCGGAACAGGTCCCCGACCGCCCGATACTTGGAGGCCGTGAGGTTCGTTCCTGCCCAGTCGGGGAAGTACAAGCGAGTCGCCGCTTGCCAAACGTGGGTGTCCACTGGCACTGCCTCGCCGTGGTTCAAGCCGAAGAGGCAGATGCAGTCCGCCAATTTCGGACCGACCCCTTTGATCTCCAGCATGGCATCGCGTGCCTCGCTGTAGGGCAGTCTCTCCAATTCAAGGAACCACGACGAGCCACCTCGCTCGACGACATCTCTTGCCGCACTGGGGATCGTGGCCGCGCGATATCCAAACCCCCTGGATCTGAGCTCCGCCTCTGGGATCGAGGCAATTGCCTCAACGGAAGGGAAGGCGTGACCGGCTGGTGCTCCGCTTTGGGCATAGAGCTCCCGGCCGTAAGCAGCCAGCTTCTCGACCATCGACTTGATCCGGGGCAAATGGTTGTTGGAGCTACAAAGGAAGCTGAAGAAGACCTCGACAGGGTCGGATGGGCGCATCCAGCGCAGACCAGGAAGAAGATCCATGTGGGCTGCCAGCTTGGGGTCCGCCCGCCGAACCTGGCGCTCCGCAAGCACCCAGTCTTCACCGATCCTGAACAACCGTTGAAAGTCCTCGGGCGAACCGCCGGACACATCCAAGGAGCCATCGTGCTGGACGATCGTCCACTCCTGGGCTCCGTCGACGCCGCCGACAGCACCGTCGCCGAGGTCCCTCCAACGGAAAACCTGGCCGCACATGACGCTCAGTCGGACGTCCAATTGAGTCTGAGCCACCTGGAGCCTAAAGGCCATGTCAGAGTGTCCCTGCGGGGAGGAGGGCGAGGAACTCTTCTTCGGTGAGGATCTGGACGCCGAGCTGCTGTGCCTTCTCGAGTTTCGAACCTGCGCCGGGGCCCGCCACGACATAGGTCGTGTTCTTGCTCACCGAGCCGGCCGCTTTGCCGCCTTGCTTCATGACAAGCGCCTCGGCGTCCTCTCGGCTGAACTTCTCAAGCTTGCCTGTGAAGACGAGCGTTTTGCCGGCAAAGAGGTCACCGACGGGCGCCTCGGCCTCGACCGGCTGCACTCCAGCATCAAGGAGGCCCTGGACAACTTTCTGGTTCTCTTCCTCCAGAAGCCACTCCTCAATCGCCGTGGCCGTCCTCGGGCCGATGTCAGGGACAGCCTCGAGTTCCTCGTAAGTCGCGCGGCGAAACCCGTCCAGCGACCGGAACTCCCTGGCAAGATCATCAGCGGTACGGTCGCCAACAAACCGGATTCCAAGGCCATAAATGAAACGGTCGAGGGATCGGACCTTGGACTCGTCGATCGCTGCCAGCAGGTTCGACACGCTCTGCTCTCCCATCCGCTCGAGCGCAAGCATTTCGTCGCGCTTGTCACGCAGGTGATAGATACTGGGAAGGTCGCTGAGCCAGCCCAGTTCGACGAACCGGGCGATCTGCTTTTCGCCAAGGCCCTCGATGTCCATCGCGCCCCGGCTCGCAAAATGCTCTAGCTTGCGCTGAACTTGGGCAGGACAGCCGCGCGTGTTTGGACAGCGCAAGACCGCCATTCCCTCTTCCCTGACAAGCTCGGTCCCGCACACCGGGCAATGGGTAGGGGGAACGTGCGGCATGGCCCCTTGCGGCCGCTTCGCAAGATCGGGGCCGACGACCTCAGGAATGACGTCGCCCGCGCGCTGGACGATCACCGTGTCACCCTCCCGGATGTCCTTCCGAGCCAATTCAAAGTAGTTGTGCAAGGTGGCGAGCCCGACCGTCGCCCCTCCGACATAGACGGGCTCAAGGACAGCATAGGGAGTCACTGCCCCGGTCCGCCCGACGTTGCACTCGATCGCGTTGAGCTTGGTGAACGCCTGCTCTGCGGCGAACTTGGACGCAATCGCCCACTTCGGACTCCGGGCGGTAAAGCCAAGCTCACCTTGTTGTTCGAAGGAGTTGACCTTGATGACGACGCCATCGATTTGGAAGGGGAGCGAGGACCTTGCCGATTCGACCTTTTCGACATAGTCGATGACCGCTTCGACACCGGTGAGGGCGATCGCCTCTTGCCGAACAGGAAAGCCCAGTGCTTTGAGCCAGTTCATGAGGGAGATCTGGCTCTGCACCGTCGCCGGGACACCGTCCGCATGGCCAACTCCGTAGGCGAAGAAGTTGAGTTTGCGCTCTGCCACCAGCCGGCTGTCCAATTGCCGCATGGCTCCGCTAGCGGCGTTGCGGGGGTTGACGAACACCTTCAAACCCCTGGCGAGTTGGTCTTCGTTCAGCTTTGCAAAGACTTCCTTGAGCATCACGATCTCGCCGCGCACCTCAAGCGTGCCCGCTACGCCTTCTTGCAGCCTCAAGGGGACACCGCGTACCGTGCGCACATTGGTCGTGACGTCCTCGCCGGTCTCACCGTTGCCACGCGTCGCTCCGACCGTCAGCACGCCGTCGACGTAGGTGAGCGACATCGAAAGGCCGTCAAACTTCAGCTCGCACTCGTATTCGATGTCGTCTGTGGTTCCCAGGCCGCGTTTCACTCTCTCGTCGAACGCCCTCATCTCGTCGGGGCCAAAGGCGTTGTCGAGCGACAGCATGAGGATCCGATGACGGTGGGTCTCAAACTTGCTCAACGGCGCGACGCCGACGCGCTGAGTCGGACTGTCGGCAGTCCGAAGCTCAGGATGCTTTTCTTCCAGCTCTTTGAGCTCCCGAAAGAGGGCGTCCCACTCGCTGTCGCTGATCTCTGGCGAGTCGTGTACGTAGTACAGGACGTTGTGGCGTTCCAGCTCCTTTCGAAGCCAAGCGGCCCTGTCTTCCGGGGTCATGAAGGAATGCTACCGGTTCGGTGGCCGCCAGGTCAGTGTGCCTGGTCGGGACGCCGGGGAGTCTGGGGCCATAGAGTAGAATGTCCGTCCTTAAGGCGCCGTGCCCAAGTGGTTAAGGGAAGGGTCTGCAAAACCCTCATTCAGCAGTTCGAATCTGCTCGGCGCCTCCAATCTTCCTCCCGCCGGGACCTCCGTGCAAAAAAAATTGCAGATTTGGGACACCTGTGCAATAATTTTTGCATGAGCACCGAGCAGGGCCCCCTGACATCTCTGAGCAAGCGGGAGCGACAGGTCATGGACGTGCTCTTCCGTCTGGGCCAAGCGACGGTAGGGGAGGTGCAGTCGGCTTTGGCCGCGAGCCTGAACTACAACGCCGTCCGCGGCATGCTTCGCGTACTGACCGAAAAGGGGTTAATCGGATATCGCCAAGACGGCGTCCGCTATGTTTATCACGCTCTGGTACCTAAGGATGAGGCAGCCGAGTCGGCCCTTGCCGGCTTGGTCCAGACCTTCTTTGAAGGCTCCGTCGAGCAAGCGGTCGCGACCCTGCTCTCGAAGGGCGAGAGGAACCTGACGTCCGAGGAGCTTGACCGGCTTGCGGCCTTGATCGACCAGGCCCGTAAGGAGCGCGGACGATGACGGAAATGCTGACTCTGCTCCTTGCAGCTTCAAAGGTGACCGCGATCCTTTGCGCGGGAACAGTCACTTTCTTGCTCGTGCGCACCAAAGCGGCGTCGGCTCGCCACGCTGTCCTCGCCGTCACGTTTCTCTTGTGCCCGGTCGTCCTCTTGGTCGGCCCTGCGGTACCGAATTGGCAGATTCCGGTTGCGACAGACCGTCCCGCGATCGTTGGACCCGCGGCCCTGGAGGCAGCCGCCTTGCCAGCCGCCCAGCCGACGATTGATCCTTGGGCTGTCGGCTTTGGACTTTGGGCGGGAATCGCCACCCTGCTTCTTCTCAGGATCGGGGCTGCTGTCCTCATCGCCGCCGTCAGGAGAAAGTCAGAGCCGTCGCGCGAACTTCAATTCGAGGCATTGTCGGCGGCAAGAAGCTTGGGCGTAACGCAGCCCGTGTCCCTAAAGATCGGACAGGTTCCGTGCCCCTTGACGTACGGCCTTTTCCGGCACAGCGTTGTCGTTCCGCCCGACTTCGCTGACTGGCCGCTTGAGCGGAGGACGTCCGTCTTTCGACATGAGGCGGCCCACATGAAACGATTTGACTGCGCATGGACGATCTTTGCGAACGTCGTCTGCGCGGTCCTTTGGTGTCACCCGCTGGTCTGGCTCCTCGCACGCGCAATGAGGAACGAAGCCGAGCTGGCGGCGGACGAAAGGGTGGTCGCCTCGGGTGTGTCGGCGACGGACTACGCCGACCACCTTGTGGCGATTGCCCGCCTTCTCAACAAACCTCGGGGGTTGGTCCGCTCCCATGGAGTCACAATCATGAGCAACAATAACCTTGAGACTCGCGTACGGCGGGTTCTTGGCGGCAAGCGGAGCGGCGTTACGACGGTAGGTTCTTTGAGCCTTGTCCTCGTCTCGGCGCTCGCGACCGTGATGGTGGCGGGAGCGAACCTGCGACCACAAGACCAGGAACCCCAGGCCACGACTATTGAGACAGCCGCCCAGGATGCGGCTCCGGCCAGTGCCCCGGTGGCGGCGGGAGGCCCGGCGGAAGGAGCAGCCGCACCGATCGCAGTCGCCCAGGCATCGGCCCAAGACCGAAAGGTGGCGAAAGCCGAATTGGCTGTTGCCCGCGCTAGGAAGAGGCTGGCCGATGCGGAGGGCAGGCTGGCCGCAGTCCGGGGGAGATCGCTTCGGAGCGCTCGCGCGCCAAGAGCGTCAAGGGGGCAGGCCGTGACAGTGCCGATGGAAGCGCCCGTGGCCCCACAGGCGGGCGGCGCCGTTGAGCTCCCTGCCACAACGGCAGCACCGGCTGGCGTCCCTTCCGCAGGTGGCTGGGCAACGGGAGCAGCGGCGGCACCGCTCGGCACAGCTGTCGAGCAACCAGCTCAGCCAGGTAAGGCTCAGACGGCCGCCCCGGGCCGACCCGTCCGCGCAACCTACACGGTCAGGCCTGTGGTCACGGGTCAACTTGGCGGCGCGTCGCCTCGTGTAGTCAGAACTCCAAGAGCCCAACTCGGCGGCCAAGTTGTAGTCGCTCCCCAAGTGGCCGCTCCGATGGAGCGCGGGCGGACGCAAGTCACCTTGAGTCCCGCCGGCCAGGTCGCGATCGCTAGAAGCGCCGGATCCGCCCCGCGGTATGTCACGACGACCGCCCGGGGAGCACAGGTGGCGGGTACCGCGACAATTGTGCGATCGCAAAACCTTGCTCCAAGGTACACGACGAGGGTCCGCCTCACTGGTGAGGCGAAGCTGGCTCGCGCGCCCAAGGGCGCCCGCAGGAACGTCCGGATCGAGCGGAGCGCCACAGCGCGACCGTCGAGCGACGAGACCCCGGCTTCGATCGCACCACTCGATCGACCTTAGCATTCAACGCAACCTCTGAAACGTGCGGGGCGCCCTTCGGGGCGCCCGCGGCCTATACTGTCTGTTAGATGGGCAGGCACTGCCGGATTGAGCTCTTGGGGCAGCTCAAGCTCCGGGTCGGGGACGTCGAGACCACCCGGTTTCGAACATACAAGACGGGAGCCTTGCTGGCCTACCTCGCTTACCACGTCGGTCGTCCCGCCCCTCGCGAAGAGCTCCTTGAGATGCTCTGGCCGGACACCGAGGACGAGAAGTCCCGCAACTCACTGTCGCAATCGCTTTCTTCCCTTCGTCACGTGCTCGAACCGGCTGGCATGCAAGCGGGAACCGTGTTGGAGGCTGGCCGCCACACTGTCCGACTGATTGAGGCAGCCTGCGACACCGACACTGGCGAATTCTGGGAATTGGTCAAAATCGCCAAGCAAGCCAAGGTGAGAGGAGAGGACGCGGCGTGGGCGTCGCGGGCGCAACAGGCCGTCGCGTTGTTCAAGGGGGAGTTCCTCCCTGGAATCTATGAAGACTGGACTCTAGCTGCCCGAGAGGGCTTGAGGGAGGAAGCCCTCGGTCTCGTCGAGGCGCTTATTGCCAGTGCTTTCTCGGGCGGCGACTTTAAAGGGGTCTTGAGCTTGGCGCACCAAGGGGTGGTGATCGACCCTACCCGCGAGACATGTCATCAGGCAGCCATCCGTGCTTATGATGCCCTCGGACAACCTGATGCGGCGGTCAAGCAGTTCCGTGAGCTCGAAAGGGCACTGTGGGGCCAGCTTGGCATGAAGCCGAGCGAAGCGTCGATCGCCATGGTCAAGCAATCGCTTGCCCGCGGTCGAGACAAGCCTGTTGACATGGTGGCACCGGTGGTGACTACGGTGCCGGCCGGCGGGACACCGACATGGGTGGCCTGCGAGCCGGCCCTTGAGATCGGCCAGCCAGCGCGGCCCGGGCTTTGGAGTTTCGCCGACCCTGGAAGTGCGCTCGAACACGCCCACCTCCTCTTGAAATCGGAGCCAGAAGCGCATATCGCCCTCATGACGGGGGCGGTAGCCGATGCCTTGTCCGCAGCCATGGCATCACCTGGACAGATCCTCTGTGACGCCGCCACTGACGCCCTCCTTGCTGGGGTCTTCGTGAATTTGGGGCAGCATGAGGGGCCCCTTGGGGCTGTCCGAGTGTTTGCCACGCGGGACACGGCTGGCCCTATCTCCGCGCCAAGGGCCGAGGGTCAAACCGCTTCTCAGCGACTCAGCCGGTTTTTCGGCAGATCCGAGGAATTGGAATCGCTTAGGGGGCTCATCGTCGACCCGGCTTGCCGGGCGCTCACATTGACCGGGCCAGGTGGCATAGGCAAGACCAGGCTCTCAGTGGAACTCGCCAACCAGGTTCGAGCCGACTTCCCCGACGGAGTTTGGCTGGTCAATTTGGCCGAAACGTCCGATGGCAACGGGATTTGGGACGCGGTCGCTACGTCCATGGGGCTGGTCACGACCTCGAGAATGACACCGCAAGACCAAGTCCTGGCTGCGATCGGCGAGTCCCGTGCGCTCTTTGTCTTGGACAACTTCGAACAAATCTGCGACTCGGGTGGCCCCGAAACAGCCGCAACTCTCGTTGAGAACTGTCCCAAGGCGACCCTTCTTGTCACTTCGCGTCGCAGGTTGGGCATCGACGGCGAGGCCGAGTTCCCGCTCGCCCCGCTCGAGCGGCCAAGTGGCGGTCTCGACGTCGCCGCCATCGCCCAAGTGCCTTCGGTGGCCCTGTTCTTGGACAGAGCCAGAATGGCGAAGCCGGACTTCCAGTTGACGGAAGGCAACAGAGGTTTGATCGTAGACCTCTGCAGCCGCCTCGAGGGTATTCCGCTTGCCCTCGAACTCGCCGCTTCCCGGGTCCAGGTGCTTTCAGTGTCCCAGATCTTGGAGAGGATTGACCAGCGCCTTGATCTGCTGGCAAGCCAGTCGAAGGTCGAGCGCCATCGGACGCTACGGGCAGCTGTCGACTGGTCTTACACAACACTCAAGCCAGATCAGCAGGTCGCTTTTCGTCGGCTCGGGGTGTTTCGCGGCGGCTGGGACATTGAGGCTGCGGAAATGGTGCTCGACTCCCCGGTTGCCCTCGACGTACTCGCTGAGTTGCGCGACTTTTCCTTGATCGGGAGCCACGAAGACAGCACCGGAAGGATCAGGTTTACGATGCTTGAGACGATCCGGGAATATGCACGGATGGCGGCCAGTGAGGAGGAATGGCTCGGGTCGAGACGGGCGCACGCGGCCGCGTTCCTCGAGATGCTCGCGCAATTCGAACCGAAGCTCCAGGGCCCGGAGCAAGAGGCGGTTCTCAACCGAATGGAGGAAGACCGGGCCAACATTAGAGCAGCGGTCGAGTTCGCGCTGGAATCCAAGGACGCCGAAATGGCCCAAAGACTGGCCGCCCATGCTTGGCGGTTTTGGCACCTCAAGTCGCACCTTGACGAGGGCCGCGCACTCGTTGGGCTGTCATTGCAACTGGAAGGATCGTCACCGACGACGCGGGCTCGAGCGATGAACGGGTCTGGGCGTCTCTCTTACTTGCAGGGCGATTACGAGACGGCCCGGGCAGCGCACGAGGGGGCCATCTCACTCGTCCCGGACTGCGCCGATGTTGTGGCGATGGCCACGAACGCCCTTGGGGCGGTGGCCTACGAGACCGGGGACTATGCCTCGGCCGTCCGGCTTTTCCAAGAGTGCCTCGCGATGCGAAGGGAGCAAGGAGACAGGTTTGGCGAAGGCAACGCTCTGAGCTGGCTGGGGATCGTTCTGACCGACCAGAGCCAGTTCGAAGAGGCCCGCACAGTCTTGAAGGAGAGCCTCGTTGTCCGCACAGCGATCGGCGACACGAGCGGTATGGCGCGTTCGCTCAACTCGCTCGGCATCGTGGCGAGACGCTTGGGCGATCATGCGGGCGCAGCCGACGCCTATGAGAAGGGCCTTGAGATCCAGCGGCGCTTGGGCGACAAGCGGGCAATCGCCGGGATCCTCAGCAACCTTGGAATGGTGGCGCAGTCGATGGGAGAGCTTGACAAGGCACGCTCGCTGTTCAACGAAGCTCTGGAGCTGAACAACGACATCGGCGACAAATGGGGCACCGCCACGGTCGTCGCCAACCAAGCGGCCTTGGCGGTGGAGACGGGCGACCTCCTGGCCGCAGCCTCGCTGAACAGCAAGGCGCTTCGGGCGCGGTCAGAAATGGGGAACGCTTGGGGCCTGGCCTATTCGTTCGAGGGTTGCGCAAAGACCCTGTTGCGCATGGGCAAGGGGCTGGAGGCAGTCCGCGCCCTTGCTGCCGCCGCCAAGATCCGGGAGTCTGTTGGTTCGCCACTCCCGCCGGCCGACTCTGAGTCGGTCATCGCCGACGTTGAAGCTGCGCGCGATGAGTTGGGCGCCGAGCGCTTCCAAGACGTTTGGGATTCGGCGCAGAAACTTGGCGACCATGAACTGGTCGATCGCTGCCTCGAAGCTCTCAAGGGCTGAGGATCGGCGCGCCCGGCTCGACTTCGGGTAAGACCTCGGGCGAGAGAAGGCCCATGATCTTTCGTCCCCTGTTGTTCGTGATTCTGTCCCTTATTCCTTTAGCCACCTTGGCGCAAGAAACGACAGCGCAAAAAGACAAGCGCATGAAGTGGTGGCGGGAGGCGCGGTTCGGCATGTTCATCCACTGGGGGACGTACTCAGTCCTCGCCGGTGAATACGGGGGCCGCAAGAACCTGGGCGAGTGGATCCGTGAAGAGGCCCACATCCCGATCAACGACTACAACAAGTTGACCCAGCGCTTTAACCCGACGAAGTTCGACGCAGAAAAGTGGGCTGAGCTTGCCAAAGAGGCAGGAATGAAGTACGTCACGATCACCACGAAGCACCACGAGGGCTTTGCGCTGTTCGATTCGAACTACACCGACTACGATGTCATGAGCACGCCGTTCAAGCGCGACATCATGAAGGAGCTGTCCGATGCCGTCCGCAAGAACGGAATGCAGATGTGCTGGTACCACTCGATCATGGACTGGCACCATCCCGACTACCTTCCACGACGCAGCTGGGAGACGGGAGACAGGCCCGCCAACGGAGCCGACATGGACCGTTATTGCGAGTTCCTTCACCACCAGGTCTCAGAGCTCCTGACGAAATACGGCCCGATCGGGGTGATGTGGTTCGACGGCGAATGGGAGAGTACGTGGAACCACGCCCGGGGGCAGTCGCTCTACGACCTGTGCCGCAAGTTGCAGCCGAACGTGATCGTGAACAACCGCGTCGATGTCGGACGGGGCGGTATGGGCGGAATGAGCGACGCTGGCTTTGCTGGAGATTACGGCACTCCCGAGCAGGAGATCCCTGCGACGGGGATGCCGGGCGTCGACTGGGAAACCTGCATGACGATGAACGACCACTGGGGTTACTGTCGTGCCGACCTGAACTTCAAGTCGACGAAGGAGATCATCCGCATGCTTTGCGATATCGCGAGCAAGGGTGGCAACTACCTCCTGAACGTCGGCCCCACGCCCGAAGGCGAGATCCCGCCCCAGTCCGTACAGCGACTGAAGGAAATCGGTGCTTGGATGCGCGTCAACAGCAACGCCATCTATGCGACGACAGCCTCGCCCTTCCAGAACTTGCCTTGGGGCCGCTGCACGGCCAAAGGTGAGACCCTCTACCTGCACGTCTTCGATTGGCCGACAGACGGGCGGCTCGTTGTGCCGGGTCTCGGAAACCAAGTGGTTGGCGCGAAGCTCTTGGCGGGCAACAAGCCTCTCCAAGTCGCTAGCACGGACGGAGGAGTCGTCGTGCAGGTGCCGAAAGCGGCACCGGACGCTATCGCGTCCGTCGTCGCGCTGCAAATCAAAGGTGCCCCGATCATCTACAACCCGCCCGCTTTCATGGTGGACACCCACATGTTCGTCAAGCCTATGGCGGTAAAGGTCGACCCGGGTTCTTCAGCCCTGCAAGTGAGGTACACGACGGACGGGACAGCCCCGAGCGCGTCTTCCCGCCTCTACAGCGGGCCGATCATGGTGAACGAGTCGATGACGGTCAAAGCCCGTTCTTTCCACAACGGTAAGCCGGTCACCGGTGTCGTTTCAGCCGACTTTCAAAAGGCCACTCCGTGGCGTGCTGTGACGACTCAGAAGTTGGATCCAGGTCTCCGCGTCGATATCTTCCCCGGCGACTTCGACAAGATGCCGATCTTTGAGGCCATGAAGCCGGCCGAGACCAAGACTCTCGACAATTTCTCGATCATGGACGATCCGCTCCGTGAGCACACCGCTCGCTTGTACACGGGCTTCTTCTCAGTCAGCGAGGACGATGTGTACCGCTTCCTTTTAAGGTCGGACGACGGCGGCAAGCTTTGGATCGATGGGCAGTTGGTCGTCGACAACGATGGCTTGCACTCGCCCGTCGAAAAGCCAGGCGCCGCACCGCTCTCCAAGGGTTGGCACCACATCAGGGTCGAATGGTTCAACAAGACCGGTGGCGCTGACCTTTTGGTGAAGATGGCCCCACTGGGCGAAGAGCCGCGTGCCTTCTCCAAGTCGAACTTGATGAGGAAGTCGGGCTAACTTGGGAGTTCGGGGGCTTTGGTGCGGCCCGTCCGACTTTGGCCTCGACCGGGCGACGGTCTCGGAGACGGTCGCCCGGGTCGCTGACCACGGATTCAACTTGCTCCTGCCCGAGGTAAAGGGCGGGCACGGTCTGCTCCGCTACCCGAGCAAGCGCTTTGCCCAAGCCGTGCAGAAGCCCTATGACGAATTCGACTTCCCTGCCGTGTTGCTCGAAGAGTGCCGGAAACGGGGTGTCGAGGTGCACGCCTGGTTCATCGACTTCTTTGAAGGCGAGGACAGTCCCGCTTTCCGGGCCCATCCGGAATGGGCGGCAAGGGACGCGAAGGGACGCTGCACGAACGAAGAACAGTTACGGGGCGAGCGGTTCACTGGCATGTGGATGTGCCCAGCCCAACACGCTGGTTATTCGTCCGAGTGGCTGGTTCCGATCTACGAAGAGTTTGCGGCGATGTACGACTTCGACGCCGTGCACCACGACTATGTCCGCTATCCCGGTGACCTCGCACCCGACCAGTACTGCTTTTGCGACAGTTGCCTGCAGGCTTTGCCCGAATGGGCCGGCTACACGAACCCCGTGTTTCTCGACGAGCCCTTTGACCACGCGCTCTATGACCGCGAATACCTTGAAGCACATTGGGAACAGTCTCCGCGTGTGCTGCCCGCCTATTGGGAGCGACTGAACCGAGCGGAGCGTTCGCGCTTTCTGTTGGAGGGCTCCTTCTTCCGTTATGGTCGGCAGGACTTGGACTACTTCTACTATCAGTTCCGGAAGAACGCGATCAGGCGATTCGTCGACGCAGCCCGGGCCAAATGCCTGTCGGCAAGACCATCGATCCAGGTCTCAGCGGCGGTCTTCAAGAATCCCATTCACAGCGCCCGATTTATCGGCCAAGCTTGGAACGAGTGGGCGGGTGCGGTCGACACGATGATCCCGATGGATTATCGCGACCACTACCCCGGCACCATGGAGAATTACCTAGGCCTTCTCCGCGAGACCATCGGTCGCCAGAAGTGCTGGTCGAGCGAGGCAGGCGCTTCGAGGTACCTGACTGGTTTCGCGTTGTGGCCCCTCGTCCGTGGCGGGGAACTTGAGTCGAACCGAAGCTCACACCTGCGCCAGGTCGTCCAACTGGTGGAGTCCGAAAACGAAGAGGGCTGGGTGATGTTCTGCCTTGGCGACCTCGTCCGCTATGACCTCTGGAAGGCCGTCGGAGCCGCCTGAGTGAGGGCGAAACTCAAAGCGGTCAGCGAGATTGTCTTTTGGGTGAAGGACGTTGAAGCCGCCAAGGATTGGTACGAACAGCGCTTCGAATTAGAACTCGGCTACTACTCTGTCGGGCAATATGCCTTCTTAAAAGCGGAGTCCTTCACCATCGCCTTGTTCAATCCCGCAGATCCGGGGAGCGACTTGAGCAAGGCCTACCTCGCTCACACCGGTGGAATGCGGGGAGACCTCTATCACGTCGCCCTCCAAGTGGAGCCCGGCGACCTCGACAGCTGCGCGGCCGCCATCGCAGGAAGTGGCACGCCCGTGTCAGACCTCGTCACCTTTGATTCGGGCCAGCGGTCGTACTACTTCGAAGACCTCGATGGCCACTACATCGAACTTACTGACCGCTGACGACGCGGACGTCTAAACTATCCCTATCATGCCTTTCCTCCGTTGGAGCTCCATCTTGCTTTGCCTCTTGACCGTCTTGCTGGAGCGCGAGGCCCTTGCTCAAGATCCAGTACTTGAACACTACTGGCGACCCGGAGCGTTCCTGACGTCCCAGTACCCAGTCGAGCTTCCCAAGGATTCGGCAGGCAAGAAGAGTTTGGTCGTGAAGGCAAACGGAAGGAGCTACCTCCGTTTCCAGAAGATCTCAGGCGGCTACGCCTTCACCTGCCAATACGGAACAAGCAATCCGAACGAGATGTTCGTGGCCGACTTCGGAAAGGACGGCAGAACTGAGGTCGTTGTGCGGGACGATTTTGGTTGGGAGATGTACGACTCTGCAACCGGAGCCGACGTCGGGGCATTTCCGAGCAGGTTCCTTGGGTACTACCTGAATGGAACTGTCGCCGATGTCGATGGAGACGGCACCCTTGAGCACGTGTCAAATGGGCCCACGCTACTCATTCGTGACGCTTTAAATGGCTCCATCCAATACGACCATGACTTCGGCTTTGCCTTTCTGGGCCAAGTTATCGCAAATGTGGACGGTGATCCTTGGCCAGAGATCATGGTGTCCAATGGCTTTGGGAGCTTCTTGATCCTTGATGGTCGGTCGCGGGCGATCCAACGACAGATGGACGTTCCACTGACTGCAAAGACGTTCCTTGACATTGATGGGGACGGCAAGGCAGAGATGCTTTCGTTTGAAAACCCTCTCGGGACGATGACAGCTTGGGACCTGGACACTGGGATCGTCAAGTTTCACCGTAGCGTCCAATTCGGGACGAGAGCGGTCGCGGCCGGGCACCTGCTTGGGAACGGCCTTTCGCAGATCGCTTTGGGCAACCCGTCGATGAGCATTGACCTGTTCGACGGGAGAAACGGCCAGCTAATAAAGACCATTCCACCGGCAGTGCCTTCTCCAGACTCACTGGTGGCCAGCGACCTTGATGGCGATGGACACGACGAACTTGTCGTGACCGGGGGCGACGAGTTCGGCTTCCAGAGGACTGTTGTTCTGGACATTGCCAAAGGCCTTGTCGAATGGCGGTCGGACAGGAGTTTCGATCAGAGACCCGCCGTAGATTCAGTTGACGTCGACGGGGATGGGATTCTGGAATTGCTCGTCGGGCACCAGTCGACGACTCCTGGGGTGGCCCAAATCGCGAGCTATGACGTCCGGAACCGCCGTCTCAATCGCGTCTATGACACGGGCTCGACTTTGTTCTGTCATGCGTCCAGCATTGTTCACGCGAATGTAGACAGTGATCCCGGCCCAGAGATCTTCGCAAACTACCGCACTTCACAGGGATGGGGCGTCGCGTGCATCGACGCCAGGACGGGCGTTCGGCAATGGAAGAGTCAGCCGTTTCAAGCGTACGGTACATGGGACCTTGCTGCGGGCGATCTGAACGGCGATGGCAAACCCGAGGTCGCCATGTACTTCTTCAGCACTGACCCTAAGGTCGATCAAGTCAGAGTGTTCAATGGAGCGACTGGCGGCTTGATGTGGACTCGCACGGTCGCAAGCGATCTAGGAGTCCTGAGCAGGCGCTTGTTCATCGCCAACGTCGACGGAGACCCGCAAAGCGAGTTGATCGTCGGAACGGGCGAAGCATGGATGGTGTTCGACGGGAAGACGCAAGCTGTCACCAAATTCGGCGCCCCAGATGGAGTTACTGCCGTCACCGTGGCGGACGTCGACCAAGACGGCAGGTCAGAGGCTGTGTGCTCCCTCAATAATGACGGGCGCGTGACCGCGTTCCGTTTGACGGACGGTAGCGCGATGACGAACCTGGCTCAACTCGGCCAGTTGTTCCATGGTCAGGCGGAGGCATTGTTGATCCGAGACGTCGCGGGGACACCTAAACTTGACGTCGTCGCGATCTCAAGAAGCTCCTTGGGATTGAGCACTGTGACCAACAGGGGACAGAGGCCCTACCAGGTCGCTCGTGACTTTGTTGGCCAGGGAGAGGACAGCCAAAAGATCGTCTCGCTCGGCTCGCTAGGAACGGCCGGCAGTGAGTTCATCGCTTTTGGGGCAGTGCCCTTCGATGTCTACGAGATCAAGCGCTGATCATCGGCCCTCGAGAAGCATGGGCATGAAGACTCCGCCGACAACAGACCGTGCCCTGAACCCCACGCACTTCGCAGACTTCGTGTCGAACCAATCGGTCAGGGGGACGCGGTCTGGCGTCTCGTTCATCCACTTGTAAAGCGGGGCCATGATGGCCTCGAAGTCCCTATGGTTGGTCGCAAGGCAAGCGGTCCAGACGGTCCAGTCCAACTTGGTGTATGTCGCCCGGCTGTCGAGAGGAAGGCCGTAGGTGTTCTGGTGCTTCAGGTACCAGACGACCTCCTTTTCGTAGACTTCCCGGGGGAACAGCCCGAGCCCGAGGACCCTGTCCCAGACCAAGTTGTACTTTTGACTCCAAGTGCCTGGCTTATCGAAGGCGAGTCGGTAGTGGTCACCGTCGTCAGCCATTCTCATCCAGTCTTTGACGAATCCCTTTGCAAGGTCGTGCCACTGCTTCGCTTCGTCGCTCTTGCCAAGCTGGCCGCACATCCGGCCATAGCAAGCCATAGCGACGATCGCTTTAACCGAAAGGTTGGCATTGTGGGCAAGGTGCCCGGCAAAGTCGTCGGTGCAGAGCTGATTGCCAGGGTCAACGCCGTATTGCCTCAGGTACTCGGCCCACTGAGTGAACTTGGGCCAGTACTTCTGGATCCAAGCCTTGTCACCACTCTTGTCGAGATAGGCAGCGGCCATGATGAGCATGTTTCCGCTCTCCTCGACTGGCATCTGGTCTTCTTCCGTCCGCTCCCCACCTCCATAGACCTGGCCGTTCGCCTTGGGATACGTTCCGAGGTCGTGGGGCGCGAACGGCCACTTCCAACGCGGCATGCTTGCGTACTGCATGATCGGCTCCATATTTGCCTTCGCGAGTTGTGGGTTGTACGCAAGGAAAATCGGGCAAGCGGGGTACATGACGTCGACGGTTCCGATGCATCCGTTGCTGAAGTTCTCCTTGCTGAACATAAGGAGCGTGCCGTCGATGTCCTTGACGATCTTGTGGGCGGCGAGGCACTGACGGTAGGCCAGCGTGGCGAGGTTGACGAAGTCCGGACCGAGGTTCCTCCACTCATCGGTCAACTTCTTCGCATAAGCTCGCTGAGGCTTTTCAGACCAGCGGTCCGACCAAAGCGACAAAGCATCGGCGTCATCACTGCGCCAAGCTGCTCGGAGGGGTCGGTTGAAATACTCGATAGAAAACTGATCGTCATATGCCAGGTGGAGTTGCGCGGCGCCAAGCAGGTCGCCCTGGACGGTAAAGCTGTCACTTCGCCAGGCCATGACCGGCCATCCGTCATATGCTGGCCGTGGTTGGCGAGTCTCGTCAGGGCCGAACTCCCCTTCGTCGGCGAAATGGCGACGCATTTCTTCGCTGGAGCCAAACCCGAGCTTGCCGCCGTGGGGGGCGAGATACAGCCGTCCCCAATCGATCCGGTGATCGTCACCGACGCGGTTGAGAGGAACGCCGCCTGAGTGCCACAACATGCCGACTTCGATGGGCTCCTTGCTCGAGCCCGCGTTGAGGCGACCCCACTCCACTTGTTGGCTGGGTTCGTTGACCACAAGTTCGCCCGAGCAATCTAGATAGGCCACACAAGTGTGAGCTTTGCCGTCGACGGACTCGAAGGAAACCTGGACGTAGGTGTCGCTACGTGAGCAATCTTCCGGCGATGAAACGTCCGCTCCAGACTCGAAGAAGACGGTCATCCTGACTCCTCCCGCCTTAAATGTGTATGTCGTCCCGACTGGATCCACCTTTACCGATTCTTGCTCTGCGGCCGGCACGTCCTCCAGTCCCCGCGACATCCACCGGTAGCACATCCCGTCCACCCTTACCATGCCGACCATCGCCTGGTTCTTACCGGTCCAGTGCTTAGTCCAGTCGTCTGTCAGCTTGTCGCTGAAGGACCAGATGGAAGTGTACGGATCATGCGTAACGAGGGGCACCGCGGGCGGGCGAAAGTGTTCTTGGTTCATGGCTAAGAGGGCTGCGAAGGTGGCGAGCACAGCCCCCATTATGCCTAGCCGAACAGTGACTTCGTGACGTCTTCCAGCTTGGCCGCCGCGTTCAGTTGGCCGTCCAACATATGGTTGGCGAGGCCGAGTCCAAAGATCGTCGCCATGAGCAGTTCGGGGTCGTTATAAGGTGACTCACGCTTGGTGCGCGCCACCTTGAGCTGCGCAGCGTTGAGCTCTAGCCAGCTTGCCCACAAGGCCTTGACTTTCTTCCTCACCGAGGCATCGGCGATGCTCGCGACATAGAGGCCGGCAAGAACCTTCACGAAGCGGCTCTGTTTGCGACAATAGGCCTCCGCCAAGGCGATCTCGTTCTCGATTTTTTCGCGTGCGGTGCTCGCACCTTCTTGGAAGCGGCCACGGTCTTCGAGCAAGATTTGCTGCGCATACTCGGCGACGCCAGCGATGAGGTCGGCCCGGGTGCGGAAATAGTAGTGCACGGTCGCGTGGTTCACACCGATCTCCGCCGCCACGGTGCGTGCGTGCACCTCCTCCAACCCTTTGGTGCCCATGAGACCATATGCGGTGACGAGAATCTCTTGGCGGCGATCCTTCATGTCGCCATTCTGACCTCATGGTGGGATTCTTGTCAACCTTGTGGTGACGACCTAGCTATGCAGGGGTGGTTTCGGGCCACAATCAAACTCTTGCAGCCGTATCCACGGACTTGGGTCGACATAGACCTTCCGAGCCTGGCTCATAACCTCCAGGTCGTGCGCACACGTATCGACGACCCTGGCGTGGCCGTCGCTTTGGTCACGAAAGCAGACGCCTATGGCCATGGCCTTGTTCCCATCAGTCGGTACGCGCTCCGGAACGGCGCAGACTGGGCAGCGGTGGCCACCGTCCAGGAAGGGATCGCGTTGCGCGACGCTGGCGTCGACGCGCCCATCATGGCCCTCTCGCCGATCCTCGACATCGAGGCAGAGCAAGCCGTCTTCTACGATTTGGACGTTCTGACCGAGAACGTCGAGACCGCGTATGCGATGGACGCCGCCTCCCAAGCCGTGGGCAAGACGGCGCGTGTCCACCTCAAGGTTGACACCGGACTTCATCGCTTCGGCGCGGATTGGCGCTCAAGCGTCGCCTTGGCGAAAAGGCTTAAGGAGTTCTCCCACATCAACCTTTGCGGGATCGTGCAGCACTTCGCTGACAGTTCACGCGACCACGAGTTCACGCTCCTGCAGATCAAGCGGTGGGAGGAGACGCTCGAGGCGATGACCGCGGCTGGCATCCACTTCGAATTTGTGCAAGCGGCGAACAGTGCTGGAACGATCAAGTATCCCCAGTCACGCGGCAACTTAGTGAGGGTCGGCATCATCGGTTACGGCATCGACCCCTTTAACCTCTTGGAGGGTGAAGCTCGCCCTGTTTTGCGATGGACGGCCCGGGTGACCGCGCTCAGGCGAGCCGCAGCAGGCGACAAGGTTGGATATTCAGGAACCTTTACTTTGCAGAGAGACAGTGTCTTGGCCACGGTCGGAGCTGGCTACGGTGACGGCTATCCTCGCACGCTCAGCAGCAAGGGATTGGTCGAAATCCGGAACAAACAGGCTCAAGTCCTTGGTCTGGTCTGCATGGACCAGATCATCGTCGACGTGACTGACGCACCCGGCGCGGCGATCGGAGACGAGGTCCTGCTGATTGGCGATTCGGTCCAAGTCCCGCTGCTCGCCACGTTGGCCGACACGAACTCTCATGAGATCGTCACCCGGATCATGTCCCGGGTTCCAAGGCGCTACCACTACTAGTTGACGGCGTTGGGCGCCATTCCGGTGGCCATGAATTCCTTGACGATCCGGACTGTTTCGGCCGCGACCGCCTCCTGCGCTTGCTCTGTGCTTGCGCCAATATGGTGCGTACAGTAGACACCGGGGAGATTCCGCAACTCGCCGTCGTACTCGCCTTCTCCACCAGTTGGTTCGTTCTCGAAGACGTCGAGTCCAGCGCGAATCTTGCCCGACTTCACCGCAGCGACGAGCGCGGTTTGGTCAACGAGCTCTGCCCGGCTCGTGTTCACGAAGAGCGCCCCCTGCTTCATGGCAGCAAAGAACGGCCCACCCACGAGACCCTTCGTCTCGGGCCGCAAGGAGGAGTGCACCGAGACAATGTCAGACCTTGCTGCGAGGTCCTCCATTGAAGCCGCCCGACTGACACCAAAGTTCGACGCGTCCGCGTCGGTCATCCATGTGCTATGGGCCAAAACGTTCATACCGAACGCCTTGGCACGTGGCACCATCTCTTGGCCGATCATGCCCATTCCCACGAGCCCTAGTGTGCAGCCGTAAATGCCCTTTGCCTTGCTATAAGTCTTCTTGTTCCAGCGGCCAGACCGCAGGTCGTTGACGTTGTCGGGGATGAACCGGTCGAGCGCCAAGATGAGCCCGAAAGCGAGCTCGGCCACTGCTTGGGCGTTCTTTCCAGGGCAGTTGCAGACTTTGATCCCGTTCTTAGTCGCGGTCGCTACGTCGATCGTGTTGTAGCCCGCTCCGGCGCGGATGATCACTTTGATCGGTGAACCCTCGAACATAGCGCCTTCGACTTTGGTTCCGCGCACGATCAGGATTTCTGGCCCATGCTGCCGGATCGCCTCGCCCAGGGCATCCCCCTGCAGGTCAGGCTCACTGATAACCTCGCAACCAAGGGCAGCAAGCCCATCCAAACCGCTTTCCTCGAACTTGTCCGCCACCAGAACGCGCATGGCGGCATTTTACGCCTTTCGGCCGGAGGTCACCGGATCGTGCCTTCCAGTTCGATTTCCTGAGGAGCGTGGCATTCGCTTTCTGTGCATGCTTGAAAGCGGACTCGGATGGCAAACTCCTGGCTTGCCCCTTTGCGCCTCAGACGGAGGTGGATCGTAGCGGAGTCGTCGTACCGTCCGCTGGTCGTTTCTGGATAGGCTGCTTCGCCATAGGCTCCGTCGATCTCCACCGTGGTCGGTACGAGCCAAGATGCCGCTGGCTCGTTCGAATTGATGTGGATCCCGGTCGGCATTTCGAGGCGCAGTTCGGTGTATGCCCAGCCTTCGTCGTCCGGAGTCAAATCGGGAGGAGCAAGGGTCGCTTTAACGTCCATTACCAAGTTTCCTATGGTGTCCTGATGTTCAGGACTCCGTAGAAGATGCGTCAACTCGCGAAGCAGAGACTCGGAGGCCCTCGGTGCTTGGCGGATCCAGCCTGCCCCTGCCCTCACCGTCTGCCATGCGGCCGCTGTCCTCCCGAGCCGCCGCAAGACCCTCGCCGCAAGTGCATTGGGGCTCGGAGTGGCTCCATCCATGAACGGTTTCGTCCGCCCAAGGGGCGGTTCGTGCCCGGACGAAGTAAAGAAGTAACCGGGTGAAGCATCTCGAAAGTCCTCCAGCTTCGCGGCAAGGCTCTCAGCCCTCAATCGCCAGGCTTCCCCACCAGTTGCCTCAGACAGGTCGAGAAAAGCATCGGCCATCGCCGCGACATCGTCGAGGAACGGCTGTCCTGCTGCCTGTCCGCGCGTCAGCATGTGCGGCAGCCGGTCCAACTCGCACCACTTCTCGGCCGCCCGCTCAGCAAGTTCCACTTCGCCTGCCTGAACAAGGGCGCTGATCATAAGGCCGTTCCAGGCTGCGATACACTTGTCGTCGCGCGCTGGTGCGGCGGCCCACGCCGGCGCCTCGCTCAGCCTCGTCAGGTCGAGCTCCAAGTCGTCGCTCAACTCCCCTTCAAGGTGAAGCACGTTGCGCCCCGTCAAAGCCCCTGTCGCCTCGTCCCGGAAGTTGCCTTCCCGCTTCAGTCCAAAGGACTGGCAAAAAACGCTGGCACGGTCTCCTAGGGCCGATCTGACGTCCTCCACGGTCGGAGTGTAGAAGGTGCCTTCCTCTCCCTCGCTGTCGGCGTCGAGGGCGCTCATGAAGATTCCGTCAGAAGTCGTCATGGAGCTCTTCAACCACATGGTTATGCCCGAGACTGCCTTGT
This sequence comes from Armatimonadota bacterium, assembly GCA_018268375.1. Classification (GTDB taxonomy): domain Bacteria; phylum Armatimonadota; class Fimbriimonadia; order Fimbriimonadales; family Fimbriimonadaceae; genus JAEURO01. Next base: position 133,290 of record JAFDWS010000006.1, read on the forward strand.
TGATCAAGCGTCGCTGTCTGGGTTCGGCGAGACGGGCTGCTTGTGAAAACGCACCCAGGAGCTGGGCATTGTCGTACAGCATTTTCTCAAAGTGAGGGAGGTGCCATCGCTCGTCAGTCGAGTAGCGGTGGAAGCCGCCCCTGACATGGTCATGGATCCCTCCGCGCGCGATCTGCTCGAGAGTGTGCAAGGCCATGTGTAGCGCTCGGTCTGGAAGATCGCCGGGATCGGCCCCCAAGTCGCGACGATGCTCGACGTAATCGAGCAGAAACCGCAAGGCGGCATGGGGCGGAAACTTCGGCCGGTCTCCGAAGCCGCCGTTCTCGGTGTCGAAGTCTTGATGGAGCGCCTCGACCGCGCTGTCCAAATCATAAACGGTGATTGGGTCGTTCCCGCCCGCCAAACTGCGTTCCAATGCCGACGATAGTGCGGCAGCAAACTCGTCTGCGTTCTTCTGCACGTCGTCCCGTTGTTCGGCCCACGCCTTCGCTAGAGCGTTCACGACGGTAACGATGCCGGGATGCCCGTGTCGGGCCTCCTTCGGAATATAGGTGGCGGCGAAGAACGGCTTTTTGTCAGGGGTCAAGAAGACCGACATCGGCCATCCACCGTGGCCCGTCGCCAACTGGACGGCGGTCATATAGACCTCGTCGATGTCGGGGCGCTCCTCGCGGTCCAACTTGATGCAAACGAAACTCTTGTTCAACGCGGCTGCGACCTCTTCGTCCTCGAAGGACTCGTGCGCCATGACGTGGCACCAGTGACACGAGGAATATCCGACGGACAAGAAGACGGGCAGGTCCTGCTGGACGGCCACGGCCCAAGCCTCCTCGTCCCACGGCTGCCAATCAACAGGGTTGTCCTTGTGTTGGAGCAAGTAAGGCGAGGCGCTCTGCGCCAGGCGGTTAGGCATCTGCAAAAGAGTACCGGCTAGCCGAGTCCGACCAGTTTCCTCAGGGCCGTCACCTCGCTCATGCCCAGTTTGCGCATCTGGCCCTGCGCCAGCCCTTTCAGGCGGTAAGGGCCAATTCGCGTGCGTTGGAGCCGAATCACGTCGTGCCCGACGCCCGCGAGCATCAGACGCACCTGGTGCTTCCTGCCTTCGTGCAGAACGAGGCGGACAGAGGCCGTGCCCTTCTTCTCGTCTGTCGAGACAAGCTCCGCCTCCGCCGGAGCCGTCTTCCCGCCTTCGATCCATAGTCCCTTTCGAAGGCGGGAGAGATCCCGCTCGTCAGGGAGGCCACGGACGGTGGCGATGTACTCCTTTTCCACTTCGTGCTTGGGATGGGTGAGGCGTGCGGCAAGCGCTCCGTCGTTCGTGACGAACAGGAGGCCCTCGGTGTCCATGTCGAGCCTGCCGACGGGTTTGAGCCCCTTGATGCTCGATGGGAAGAACTCGGCGACAGTACGCCTGCCCCGAGGGTCGGACATCGTGGTCACCACGCCTCTAGGCTTATTGAACAGGAAGGTGCTGAGGTGAGGCAGCGAGATCGCCTTACCTTCCACGATGACCGTGTCAAAGGCAGGGTCGACCTCGATTCCCATTTCGGTCACGGTGGCCCCGTTCACACTGACCAACCCGCCACGTATCAAATCCTCTGCCTTGCGCCGCGACGTGACCCCGCATTGGGCAATGAACCGATGAAGGCGCATCACTTGAGCATGAACCCCTGCGCCATTCGCCGGGATCGTGCCCGGGCCAGCATGGCCCCTCCGCCCAACAAAGCGACACCCATCGCGCCACTGCCCGAGAGCACGACGTTCGACGCTGACAACCGCTTGGCCACTGGAATCCGCGGCCTGACCCTTATCATCCGGGTCGAGCCGTTCGGCCCCGAGAGCTTGACGGAATACTCGGCGTCGGTCGAGACTGGTGCGGCTATCGTCGGCAAGCTCGCCGGGTCGACCGGCCATGGCTGATTCTCTCCACGTGGAACCACGAGTTCTACTGCATCTACGGCGACGAGATCGACCTGCTGGACCTCACCGCCTTCGACTGTGACCGAGGCGACCGTATCCCCGGATGCGAAGACAGTCCCCTTCTCGAAATTATCCAAGGTCCACGCGGTGAGCACTTGCTGGTCGAACAGCCAGTCGCTGCTGTCCATCACGGCGGTCACGACCTTCAACCCTTCTCGTTCGAAACAGCCGACAAAGCAGTGTCCTGCGGGCTTGGTCCATCCCGTTTTGATGCCCCGGGCAGCCGGTTCCAGAGTCAGCCACTTGTCGCGATTCACCATCAAAGTGTCCTTCTGGTTGAGGCTTCGGGCGACGACGTATTTCTGAGTCCCCACAACTTGGGAGAAAAGCGGATTCTTCATCGCTTCACTGCCCATGAGCGCGAGGTCATAGGCGGTGGTGTAGTGCTGAGCATTGTGAAGTCCGTGCGGGTTGACGAAGTGGGTGTTTTTACAGCCAAGCTCGCTTGCCTTTGCGTTCATCAGCTCGGCGAACTTCGCCTCAGAGCCAGCGATGTGGACGGCAACGGCATGACAACCGTCGTTGGCGCTCCTCAGCATCATAGCGTAGAGCATGTCTCGTACTGAAAGCTGTTCCCCAGGTTCGAGGTGCATGCTGCTTTCCTTCGTGTTCTTGACGTCGGAAGGGGCCGTGATCTTAGCCTTTGGATCGCACTTCTCCGCAAGCAGAAGGCCGGTCATGATCTTGGTCGTGCTGGCGGGAAAATGCCTGACGTCCTTGTTCTTGACGAAAAGGACCTGCCCGGTCTCGGCGTCCATGACGATCGCGCTGGCGGCGTTCACGTCTGGGTTCTCGACCTGCGCCGTTGCGACGAGCGAGGCGAAGAGCAAAGGAGTGAGGGCAAGACTACGCATGAGTCATTCGAGCGAGAAGACCGGCTGGTCGGACTCTGTTGAAGGAACCGGTGGCGGCAAGGACTTATCGATCGGGGGAAGCTGGGCGAGGTCTTCCAACTTGAAGACGTGCAGGAACTGCTGGGTGGTGCCGTAAAGCAAGGGGCGGCCCGGCGATTTCTTCCGGCCGACCTCGGTGAGAAGCCGTCGATCCAGAAGTTGGCGCAAGGCATAAGAACTATCGACTCCTCGGACAGCGTCGATCTCGGCGCTCGTTACGGGCTGCTGATAGGCGACGATGGCGAGAACCTCCATTAAGCTCCGCGTGAGCTTCGAAGTTTGTGGCTTTGTGAACTTCGCGACGATCTCGGCGAACTCAGCCTTGGTACAAATCTGGAATCCGCCAGCGATCCTAACCAATTGAAGAGAGGTGCTGTGCTCAAGGTGCCGCCCCAGGGTCTCAAGGGCTTCTTCTACTTCAAACACCGGACAACCGATGGCTTGGGCGAGCTCTTCGGGACGTGCAGGCGAGTCGGCGACGAACAGGAGGGCTTCTAACGACCTCAGGACGTTCATGCTGTCACCGCCCGCGCAAACTCGACCTCGCCACCCTTGAGTCTGACCCTCGCCTGGCCCAGCCGGATGAGCTCGAGCAGGGCGAGGAACCACCAGACCACCTCGGTCCTCGTGAACTCGCCTTGGACGACCTGGTCCAGAGGCAGGAACTGGGACTGCAAAGTCTTCATGACGATGACCATCTGCTCGCTCAGCGATCGAGCCGGACGCCGCATGGCGTCGGGCGGTTCAGGCACCGCCCTTTCCAAGAGTCTTTGGAGGGCGCGAGAAAGGTCGAACAGCGTCACCTCGCCGAGATCGAGCGGCAACTCGTACGCGGCGTTCTCCGCAAGAGAGGCCCTGAAGAACACACGGCCGCGCTCTTCGGCCAACTCGCGGAGGGCTTCAATGGCGGGTCGGAACTCTTGGATCCAGGGCTCAACACCAGCTTCGTCCTCGAGTTCCTCAGGCTCTTCCTCTTCAGAGGGCAGCAGGAGCCATGCCTTGCGCTCCAGTAGGTACGAGAGCAAGGACAAAGCGGCTGAGGCGCGGTCAATGTCTGCGCCCGAGCTGTCGATGATGTACTGCAGGAACGCCTCGCAGATGGGGGAAAGCGGAACGCCCAAGAGGTCGACCTTGCCTTCGCGGACGCAGAGGAACAACGTCGCGAGTGAACCCGAGAACGCCTCGCACTCGACGAAAATGTCGGGCGGCTGGGTGACACCGATCGCTGTGACTTGGTCGATCGGCGCGATCTCGCGGGTCTTGGCCATGGCGGAATGGGCCGGATCGTGCCGACCGGAGGTTCCTTCAAGATACCCCGGGTGGGGCCTGCTCGACCCTTGCCGCCCTTCTTAGCGTTGAGCAGAAAGCGTGGCGGGCATTGCCACGCCAAGGTTCACCAAGTAGGTGAGGCTGTCGGCGTAACATTGGATCGGGCTCCGCTCAAAGGTGGCAAGGTCGATGACGGCGTACTCTACGCCGACTTCATTCGCCGCCAAGAAGACTGAGTTCCAGTCAATCTCTCCTTCGCCGAGCGGACAACCTTCTCGGCCCCGCAGGTCCTGGAGCCTCAAGGATTTCACCTTCGAACCGAGTCTCTTGATCCATGTGGCGGGATCCTCGCCTGCCCGTTGACAGTGGAAGACGTCGAAGTGACAAGAGAGGGAGGGGCCTCCCCCCTCGAGCAAGGCTTCGAAATTGACCGAGCCCTCGTCCGATTTGAACTCCTTCTCATGGTTGTGATAGGCGACCCGAAGGCCGTGCTGTGCCATTTGATCGGCCAGGGGAGCAAGCCTGGAGCCCGCCCGCTTCCAGCCCTCGCCGAACCAGTCGAGGAAGAAGTGTCGGACTTGTATCCAACTTCCTCCTAGTTCGACCACCTCCATCGCTAAAGCTTCGGGCCGACTTTGAAGTTCTTGTGCGATGGCGCTTTGGGCGATGATCTTTATGCCGTGCACCTGCAACACCTCTCCGAGCTTAGCGGGAGGCAAATTCAGCAAGTCCTTGGTGCAAGCGTATCGATACCCGGCGCTTGCCAGCTTCTTGAGTTGACCATCGAAGTCTCGAAGGAACTCCGACTTCAAATTCGAGAGTTCTGCTGCAATGAGCATCTTCATAAGCAGGACGCCAAGCCCACAGTTGGAGTGACGGGGCCCACTTCGACTAAACTTGCGCGCATGTTCCCTGTCCTTGCGGCCGTATTGGGCCTGGCGCCTTCCTTGCATCTGATCCCTGATCCTCAGTCCGTCGTGCAGAGGCAAGGGACATTCCCCTTAGGCACGCACGCGGCGATCGTCGTCGTCCGACCCAAGGACGCCGATGACAGCTACGCCGCCGAGCAACTGATCGAGGAGTCACCGACCAGTTTTGGTTGGGGGAAGGCTCGGAAGCGCGACGCCGTCGTCCTCGTCGGCCAATTGGGTCGCGACACGACTGTGAGTTCGAAGATCCGTTCTCTTGGATTGAAGCTACCGAAGGACGCTCCGTCCGAGTCTTACGTGCTCAGCGTGAGGCCGGGGCAAATCGTCTGCGCGGGCAATTCCGCCGCTGGGACGTTCTATGCGGTCCAAACCCTCCGTCAGTTGATCCGCTCAAACAAGGTTGACGGAGGAATTCCTTGCCTCGACATCGTGGACTGGCCGATGCTCCAGATCCGCGGGTGGCAAGACGACGTGAGCCGGGGACCCATCCCGACCTTGGCCTTCCTCAAGAAGCAAGTGCGCGAGCTCAGCAGTTACAAGTTGAACGCATTCACCCTTTACACCGAGCACATTTTCAAACTGAAAAAACACCCGACGATCGCTCCTAAGGACGGCTTGACGGCGGAGGAAGTCAAGGACCTCGACAACTACTGCAAAAAGCACCACGTCCAGTTGATCGGCAACTTCCAGAGCTTCGGCCATTTTGCGAACATCCTCAGCGTGCCGGGCTACGAGAAGCTCGGCGAGACGACGAACGTCATTTCCCCTGCGAAAGAGGAGAGCTATGCGTTCCTGAAGGACGTCTACGACGAGATCGCACCCGCCTACTCTTCTCCGCTCTTCAACATCAACTGTGACGAGACGTACGGTTTGGGCGAAGGCGCGGCGAAAGAGATGGTGAAAAAGGAAGGTCTTGGCCGCGTCTACGCCAAGCACATCAACAGGGTCGCCGACCTCTTGCGAAGCCATGGCAAGACCTGCATGATGTGGGGGGACATCGCTCTTCAGCACAGTGAAATCCGGAGCAGCCTCCCCAAAGATCTGATTGTGTTGACTTGGGGTTACCATCCGGGCGACGACTTTGACGACCAGATCCTGCCCTTCACCAAGATCGGGTTTAAGTTCCTTGTCTGTCCCGGCGTCTCATGTTGGGGGCAAGTGTTCCCCGACCTCGATGCCGCCACCAAGAACATCTCGAACTTCACCCGAGACGGTTTCCGCTTCGGGGCACTCGGTGTGCTCAACACCACTTGGGACGACACCGGCGAAAACCTCTTCAACAACAACTGGTACCCCTTGGTCTGGGGCGCAGAGGTCGCATGGAAGCCCGCCCTCGCTGCCGGTGGGACGATTTCTGTAAAGGGCAACGTGCGCCTTTACGATCAGGCACGAAAGGAGCGCAACGACGCCTTTGACGAATCCTTCCCTCGGCTCTTCTGTGGTCTTAACGACGGGAAACTGAGCAAGGCGTTCTGGAAGCTCAGCCGGCTCCGCACCAAGCCCGTGTCGGGCGGGATGTCCGATCAAGCGTTTTGGACCATGCCCTGGGACATCGACACCGCCACGGCCAAGTCTCCGGCGAACAACGGGCTGTCCCAAGACGTGATGGACGCGATGATGGCTATCCAACACGCGAAACGGGCGGCGACCAGAAACGCTGAAACACTCGACGCCGCTTATTATTCTGTGAGCAAGGAGGCGTACCTCTCGTCTCAAGCGAAAGCTATGTCGGAGTTCGGGGAGCTGATGCAGGCGCCAGCGGAATTCAGGTCGTTCATCGCCGAACAAGGAGCCTCCTCGCTGGCCGGACAGCTCTCCAAGATTGAGGACGAATACCGCTCCGCTTGGGCACTGGAGAACCGGCCCTGGTGGCTGGACCGCAACGTCTCGAAGTACGAACGGCTGAAGGACGCCGTCGCTGGTTTGGCGCTTCTTCCGGTCTTCGACACGCCCCAGGGAGCCCTTTCGAGCGGCAAGGAAGTGAAGATTGTCGCCCTCGTCGATGGTGCAACCGTTCGGTACACGACCGACGGCACCGAGCCGAACGGCCAATCCTCTGCGGTGACAGGCCCGATCAAACTTCAGGCGTCCACGCGCCTCAAAGCAGCTGCCTTCACAAGCACGGGGAAGAAGGGCCCGACTGTGGAGAGGCTTTATACGATGCCGACCAAGCCCGGGCACATCGAAACGTCCTGGAGCAGCTACGGAGAGCATGTTCCGGCGATGGCCTTCGACGGCTTGGACAGCACCTATTTCTGGTCTTATGGCCAGCCGGCCAAGAACTCCTCATTCACGATCGTCTTCGACGAAGCCGACTTGCTCGAGGGGTTGACTGTCACAACCGGGCACCCCGATCACCCTGAGGACTACTTGAAGGAGGGTGTCCTCGAGGTCTCCCCGGACGGCCAGAAATGGCGCGAAATGGCCAAGTTTGAGAAGGGCGTCGCCCACTGCGGTCTGATCAATCTGAATGTGAAGGCGGTGCGGATCAGACTGACCAAGGACAACGGGAACTGGCTGGTCATCCGCGAGATTTCGTTGAAATGAAGATCGTCGGTCCAGCCGTGCCCAACATGCCCTGGCAGGAGCGTCCCTCGGGAGGTCGGGACGTGGTTTGGCGGCACAGCGCAAACCCTGTCATCCGGCGCGACGCTACCCCGACCAGCAACAGCGTCTTCAACAGCGCCGTCGTCCCCTTCGAAGGAGGGTTTGCCGGCGTTTTCCGATGCGACGACCAACGGCGCGAAATGCGCTTGCACTCGGGAAAGAGCGATGACGGACTCACGTGGCGCATCGAGCCCGAGCCGATCCATTGGAAACTGCCTGCGGGTGTCGAACCGCCCGACTATGGATACGACCCTCGCGTCTGCTGGATCGACGACCGCTACTACGTGACGTGGTGCAACGGCTACCATGGCCCCACGATCGGATTAGGGTGGACGCTGGACTTCAAAGAGTTTCACATGGTCGAGAACGTGCTCCTTCCCTTCAACCGGAACGGCGTGCTCTTCCCTCGCAAAATCGGCGGCCGCTACATGATGCTGAGCCGGCCGAGCGACAACGGGCACACACCGTTCGGGGAAATCTTCTTGTCTCAGAGCGAAGACCTCGTCACTTGGGGTCGCCACCGCTGGGTCATGAAGCCTGAACAGCCCTGGGAGAGCACAAAGATCGGGGCTGGCCCCGTCCCGATCCTGACTGATCAGGGCTGGCTCCTGTTCTATCACGGCGTCTTGACAAGTTGCAACGGCTTCGTTTATCACTGGGGCGCCTGCCTACTCGACCTTGAGGAGCCTTGGCGGGTCATTGCTCGGTGTCCGAGCTATCTCATGTCGCCACAGATGCCTTATGAGCAAATCGGAGACGTGCCGAACGTGACCTTTCCTTGCGCGGCACTAGCGGACTCGAGTACGGGACGGATCGCGGTCTACTACGGTGGCGCCGACACTGTCACCTGTTTGGCGTACACGACCGTCGATGCGGTGGCCTCAGCCCTCGGCCGTTAATTGACGGCCGAGGGCTGTTCTACGAGCCAACAGGCGCTGGTGTGCCCAGGGTCGACGTCCAGCAAGTTTGGCTCAGAATCGCATCTTTCGAACCGGTGAGGGCAACGTGGGCCGAAGGCGCAACCTTGGGGCATGTGGGCAAAGTCGGGTGGCTGGCCGCTGATCTGCGCCAGTCGCCCTTGTCCACGGCGCGGCATGGCCTGGAGCAGCGCTTGCGTGTACGGCATCTTTGGCGAACGCAGGACTTGCTCGACTGTGCCGTTCTCGACGACCCGCCCCGCGTAGAAGACGGAAACCTCCTCAGCGACCGAACCGATGACACCGATGTCGTGAGAAATGAGGACGACAGCCGTCCCGAACTCACTCTGCAGGTCGTTGAGGAGTCGCAGGATTTGCGCCTGGAGGGTGACGTCGAGGGCGGTCGTCGGCTCGTCAGCGATTAAGACCTTAGGCTGAGCAGCAAAGGCACAAGCAATGACGACACGTTGACGCTGCCCACCGCTCATTTGGTGGGGGTACTTGCGGGCGCTTTCCTCTGGGACGGGCACGCCGACTCGATCCAGCATGTCGACCGCGCGCCGGCGTCCTTCTGACCATGAGAATCCCTTGTGAAGGTTGTAGACCTCCGCGATTTGATCGCCCACTCTCATCATGGGATTCAGGGACGTGAACGGGTCTTGCATCACCATCGCCACCTCCTGCCCCCGGACGTCGAGCCAGTCGCGTTTGTTGAGTTCGAGGAGATTCCGCCCCTCCAAGATGATCTCCCCATCCAGAATCCTCGCCGTCGCGGGGAGCATCCCCATGACCGCCAGCCCGGTCATGGACTTGCCGCAGCCAGACTCGCCGACGACTCCCAGCGTGTGCCCAGCCTCGACCGAGAAGGACACGCCTCGCAACACCTCGACGGCGCCAAAGGCTACGCGGAGATTTCGTACTTCGAGGAGAGGCATCGGGTGGATGATACTAGGCTATGGCGCCAGCGTTCCTGCGTTGAGCACAGGCTGAACCGCACTCTCGCTGCAGAGCACCACCATCAAGTTCGAGACCATCGTCGCCTTGCGCTCAGGGTCGAGGTCAACGATCTTCTTGGTTGCTAGATGGTCGAGCGCCATTTCAACCATGCCGACGGCACCATCCACGATCCGCTGCCGCGCCGCGATGATTGCGGCGGCCTGTTGCTTGCGCAGCATGACGCCAGCGATCTCTTGCGCATAGGCGAGATGCGAGAGTCGCGCTTCGAGAACTCGGATTCCGGCCCGCTTTAGTCGCTCTTGTAGCTCGGCAAGCAAGTGTTCGGCGAGCTCATCGGTGTTGCGCATCAGCGAGACTTGCCCCTCGTCCGCGTCATAGGGATAGCTCGAGGCTGAGTGCCGCAAGGCGGTCTCGCTCTGCAGGGCCACGAACTGGACGACGTTCTCCACCTCGAAGCACGCCTTGTAGGTGTCCTCGATCTGCCAGATAATGATCGCCGCGATTTCGACGGGATTGCCGATTTGGTCATTGACCTTCAATCGCTCGCCGTTCAAGGTCTGGGCTCTCAGAGAAACCGGTGTCTTCACGAAGAAGGGGTTGCTCCACCAAAAACCATCGCGCCTTGCAGTGCCCGCGTATCGGCCAAAGAGCACCATGACCTTGCTTGTGTTCGGGTTTAGGATGAAAAAGCCGGGCAGGGTCAAGACCCCGAGCAGGATCGAAGCACCGAGTTGGACGATGAGGTCAGGGCGTCCCTCGCTTTGACCAGGCGTCTTGGCCAATTGTAAGACCGTCCAGCCAAACCAAGCCCAAAGGCAGAGGTAGATCAGCAGCATGAACCAGCCGTTCATCGGCTTGAGTTCTCGTTCTTGTGTCATTTCGTTTGCGTCTCCATCAATAGTATGGAAACGGGCCCCTTGCGGGTTGCAAGGCTGTCCGGCCAACAAAGGGGGGCGATGCCGAAAGCCAGCATCGCCCCCCTCGTTCATCACGCTCAGTAGATGAAGTCCTCGATGTCGTCGAACTTGCCCGAGGTCAACCGGGTGGCGGCGTTGTACGTCTTGCCCCAGTAGCCTGCGCCTCCATAAGCGTGGACGCCAACGATGTACCGGTCAGATCCAAAGAACCGGTAGAGGCCTGAACCGCTCTCGCCGTCTTGGGTGTCGATCCAGTAGTAGAGGTGGTTAGTCGTCTGAACCTGGATCGGATCACTGTCATACCACTGGGTTGCAGTCGGCTTGTCTCCTGGGTAGCCTCCGATCGTTGCCCCTGCTCCTTCGTTATCACTGACGGAAGCGAAGCCATACCAATAGGTCGAGTTACCGATCGCGCTGCCCAGTTCGATCACACCCATGTCGTCGTCCCAATTGCCGCTGTTGGTCCAACCCTTCCAAGACATGTAGTGGGTACCGACGGCCAGCCCGAACGGCGCCCACGTCGAGAAGTTCGACATGTTGCCCGTCCCGTTGCGGCCAGGATAGACGATGACCGAATCGGCCCAGCCCCCACGGGAGCTGTTGTAAACGCAGTGGCCAGCGGTCAGAACATGATCCTTGTCAATCATGTTGCCAGAGCCGTAGGATTGGGTTCCGTTGTGCCAGTTCATGACCAGGAAGCACCGAGCGCTGTTCGGGAAGGACGTTGTGCTCGACACTTGAGTCCTGTCGTCCGTCCCAAACACATCTGCGACCCCATAGCCTCCATCTGTGAAGGGATTGGGACCGGCTTGTTTTGGCATGTCCAAAGGAGTTCCGGACTGCATCCCCGGATAGAACCCTCGCCTCATCTTGCCGGTGGTGGTCAGGGTCACGTTGGGATCGTTGGGATGCGCTGAGGCGACCACTTCTCGCGTCGTGTTGTCTGCAGGGTTGTGGACCAGATACGCAGCCTTTGATTGAGCGGAGCCTGGGTTGGGTAGCAGGGCCAGCGCGATCGCTGCGGCCATGCCTGATTTCAGAACGTTGTTGAGTTTCATGGTTTGGTTCCTTGCGGGCTTGTCGTCGGCCCGATGGCGGCATGGTATTAGTCCGCCCGTGACCATTCCGTAACGGGCTCCCTGTCACATTTGCGTGACGAAACTGGCCCAGTCCCTCACCGAAATCTCACGAGCGGCCACAAGCGACTCCTTCCAGGGCGGGTCAGGGCCGCGCGGGGTATCCTCCGGCCCATGTCCACGACAATCCGGGTGGTTATCGCCGACGACGAAGTCGGCTACAGGAACGCCATCCAACGCACACTGTCGTTGATGCCGGAGTGTGAAGTCATCGGGGTCTGCAAGGACGGGCAGGAGGCCCTTGACCTGTGCCTGTCCGACCCGCCAGACGTGCTTTGCACCGACATCAACATGCCGCGCATCGATGGGCTCGAACTGATGCGCAGGCTCTTAAGGAAGGAGAAGGACGTCAGAGTTGTCGTCCTAACGATCAACGAGGACGACGAAACCGTTTTTGAAGCCATCCGCGCGGGGGCGATGGGCTACCTGCTGAAAACCTCGACTCCCCAGGACGTCATCGAGGCGATCCGGCTCGCCCATCGAGGTGAGTCAAAGCTGACTCCGAAGATCGCCGCCAAAGTCCTCGACGATTTTCGCCGCGTCAAGGACGACGACGAGACCGACGACACTGAACTCTACGTGCTCAGCGACCGAGAGACCGAGATCCTCGAACTCATCGCCAAAGGCATGCGCAACAAGGAGATCGCCAACCACCTCTCGATCGCTGAAAAGACGGTCAAGAACCACGTGTCCAACATCCTGAAGGCCCTCCAAGTGAACTCCAGGACCGAAGCTGCGATGAAGGCCGTCAAAGCCAAGTTGGTCCAGGGAAACTGACCCGGCCCCTCGCTGAAGACGAAGAATAAGGCGAGGGGCAGGAACTGCGAGGACCCCCAAGTTCACCCTGGGGGTTCTCTTTTTGTTTTGATCGGCAGTGCAGCGGCTACAATGTCCCTAACATGCTGTCCTTGCTTGCCCTCGCCCTTGTCGCCCATCAGGACGGACAACTGTCGCTCGACCCCAAGGGCGCCGTGACCGCCCGCCTCGGCTACTACCCGATCAGGGTCGATCTGGCCGCCGCAAAGCCCTCGAACGTCACCAAAGAACCCGCTTACCGGACGACACCGAAGTACGGCTTGATCAAGGTCGGCAACGGGCCAAAGGCTACGACCGTTATCGCCGTCGACGAGCCTGCCGACCAGGATTGGAAGATCTATATCGACAAGAACCAAAACGGGGACTTGACAGACGATGGAGACGGTGCCTGGAACAAGAAGGCCGACACCCGAGGACGGACCATGTACGGCGTGATGGACGTCACTGTTCATGCCTCCTACGGCACCGCAACCGAGGAGACCTCGGCATCGGACTACATGCTGGGCTTTTATCGCTTCGTCGGCCAAGACTTCGTCTTGATGTACCGGCAATCCGCCCGCACCGGCACCGTGAGCATCGGTGGCAAGAGCCATAAGGCCGTATTGGTGGAGAACGATGCCGACGGCCTCTTCGACAAGACCGCGGCGAGCGCCGAAGAAGCGGGCAAATCGCGGCCCATGTGGCTCAAGGTCGATTCAACGGACGACGGCAAATTCGCCACGATGATCGATACCCGGGCTCCTTTCGAGTACGAGGGCAAGGCTTATGAAGCGAAGGTCAAGCCGGATGGCTCTCATATCAGCATTGCCCCGACGGACAAGCCAGTCATCGACTTGACCCCGAAGCAAGCGGCCGCCAAGCCGCTCCTTGCCTCGGGTTCGATGGCTCCGAACTTTGTGGCTCAAAAATGGGGCGGCGGAGACCTGAAGCTCTCGGACTACCGCGGCAAGGTCGTGATCCTCGACTTCTGGGCGACCTGGTGCGGGCCCTGCCAGGAGTCCATGCCTCACGTCGAATCGGTTTTCAAGAAGGTCAAGTCCAAGGGTGTCGCGGTGATCGGCGTCTGCGTGTGGGACGATAAGTCTGCCTACGAGGAATGGGTGCCACAGAACAAATCGAAGTACACCTTCCAGTTCGCGTTCGATCCGGCCGGTAAGGACACTGCCAAGAGCATCGCGAGTTCCATGTTCAACGTGAACGGCATCCCGACCACTTACATCATCGGCAAGGACGGCAAGGTCGTTGACTCCGTTGTCGGCTACGAAGAAGGCGACAAACGCGTTGAAGCGGCCCTCGCCAAAGCCGGTGTCAAGGTCGATTAGTCAGACGAGAGCGAGATTCATAGTGGGTTTATCGGCGGCGTAGGCGGGGCACGCTGGGCGAGAATGAGGGAGTGAAGCCCTCAGAGACTGCCAGCCTTCTCGGGATTGGCGCCTTCTGGGGAGCCTCGTTCGTCTTCCAACGGATCCTAGTGCCGTTGTTCGGTGTCTTCCCGAACACCTGCCTCAGGTTGATGTTCGCCTCCGCCGGGCTCTTCGTGTTTTGTCTAGCGACCAAACACAAGCTTGATTTTCGTGGCAAGGCGTGGGCGGTCGTCGCCCTCGGCCTGCTGAGCTCCGCCATCCCTTACAGCCTGTTTGCCTTTGGGGCCATGACGCTGTCCTCTGCTGCATTGGCGGTCTTAAACGCGACCGCGCCGATGTTTGGCGCCGTCTTCGGCGCACTGTTCCTCAGCGAAAAGTTGCGCCCAGTCCAAATCCTCGGCCTTGTTGTCGGAGCGGCGGGGGTCGCCTTGGTCAGTCAGACTTGGAGCACCCATCTCGGCGAAGGCGCAATCCTGGGCATAGCAGCGTGCCTCCTTGCCGCGCTTTGTTACGGCCTAATCGGCGTCGTGGGCAAGTGGGCTTCAGGCGTGAGTTCACTGTCGTTGGCCACCGGTGGTCAGTTCTTTGGCGGGATCGCCTTGATCCCCTTCGCGATCGGCACCTGGCCGCGCACTCCCCTGCCAGCATGGGTTTGGCCGACCTCGATCGTGTTTGCCCTCCTCTGCTCCGCGGCACCTTACTTGCTCTACATGTGGCTGATCGGCAGGATCGGCGCCACCAAGGCCCTGACAGTGACGTTCTTGATCCCGGTGTTTGGCGCCTTGTGGGGATGGTTGTTCCTTCACGAGCCGCTCGGCCCCGTTCAACTCATCGGCGGGATCGTGATCCTCGGCGGCACGTACCTGGTTTTGAGGAAGCCGCAGCCCGCCGCCACCGAAACACGGTAGTGCGGGCTGCGAGTTTTCTGCTCAGTCCTTCAGTGGCTTGTCGACCACTGGTCTCTTGGAAGCGTTCGCTACCGTCCAGCCTGTGGCGTACACCGTGCGCGCGACCTCGCTCATCTTCTGGAAGTCGATCCTTTGGACCTCGTCGCCAGGCCTGTGGTAATCCTCGTGGACGCCGTCGAAGTAGAAGATGATCGGGATGCCCTTGCGTGCGTAGTTGTAGTGGTCTGACCGGTAGAAGATTCTCTCGGTGTCTTTAGGATCGTCGTACTTGTAATTGAAACTGAGGTTCAAGAACGACTTGTTGACCGTCTCGCTCACGGTCTGGAGGTCAGTGCTCATCTTTGTCGAGCCGACGACATAAATCTCCTTCGGGCCGGTCAGGACTTTGTTGGCCGGATTGGTGTCTCCTTCCTTTTTGCTCCTGCCGATCATGTCGATGTTCAATTGTGTGACGATGCTCTTGATGTCCACCGTCGGATGCTCCGTAAAGTAGTCTGAGCCCCAAAGGCCCTTCTCTTCGCCGCAGTGCCAAACGAACAAGAGGGAGCGCTTCGGCTTCGGCCCCGTCAGGTACGCATGGCAGATCTCAAGGATGGAGACCGTTCCCGATCCGTCATCGTCGGCACCGTTGAAGATCCTGTCGCCCGTGCCACTCGTGCGCATGCCGACGTGGTCGTAATGGGCGCCGAATGCGACGTACTCGGACTTGAGCTTCGGATCTGTGCCAGGGACGATCGCCACGACGTTCTGTGTCCACTGGTCCTCGGACTCCTGGGCTACCTCCATCTTCAAGCTCTTGCTGGAACTGAGGGCAAAACCTGTGTCAGGTGCCTCGCTGTTGTTCATGGCCTGCTCAGCCGTCACCTTCTCGCCCGCCAGAAGCGCCTGGGCGAGTTCGGCCGATGCCGTGACCGTTGGGACAGATTTCTCGCCTGGCGTTTCAGGCGAGAAACCGCCCATGCGCGTTTCTGTCCTCGGCTGCCAGTCCTTGAGGTACTCGGCGTCGGGAATGGTCACGACCCCCGCCGCGCCATACATTTGCGCGGCCATGGCCGGCCACATGTAGTCCTTGCCAGGTTCGCCCTGCATGTCGCGGAACGAGAGCCCCTTGGGCATACCACTGACCACGACGAGTATCTTGCCTTTGACGTCCATGCCTTTGTAGGGGTCGATCCCCTTAGCTTTAGACATGTAGCCATGCCCTACATACACGAGCCCGGCTTTTGCGCTGCCGCCGCTCTGGGCAGCTTTGAACCCGGTGCCGTAGGGATACTGCTTGCCGTCGAACTCCAAGGTGGATTTGTCGAAGACGACCCGGCCGCGAGAGAGCTTGATCTTCTGGAAGTACGTTCGACCGTCTCCACCCGGCATGGCTCCCCAAAGCGAGAGCTGGGCCGCCAGATACTTGGCGGCGGTGTCCAGGCCATTAGAGGGCGTGTCGCGGCCCTGGAGCTCGTCGCTCGCGATGAACTCAAGATGGGCCTTCAACCTTGCAGGCGTGATCGCTGCATCGTTGCCGAACTTGCCTTGGGCGAAGGACGCGCTGGCCGCCAAGGCCAACAAAGGGAGGAGGGAGAGACGTTTCATACGAAAGAGCCTTCTGAGCTTACATCGTCCAGACTAGGCAGAGTTTCTCGACTTGCCTTAGAGCATGCAAAACTGTGTGCGATGACACAGGAAGAACTCATCGACAGTTGCCTCGCCCAGGGCCGCGAGTTCTTGGACCGGGGCAAACGAATCGGCGACCAGGCGAGCGTCGAAGCCCTCAACCGAAAGGGTGCGAACGGCGAGTGGAGCCCGGCACAGGTCTACCGCCACCTGATCCTCGCGAACGATCCTTATTCGGTCAAGGCCGGAGAGGCGGCGGCGGTTGTTCCGCGCACGCCCGGTGACACCGAGTTCAAGTTCACGTTTGCGGGCAAGCTGATCTACGGCCAGGCCGGACCTTCGGGCAACGTGCCCGCTCCCAAGCCTCTTATCGCAGAAGACAGGCAGTACGACAAGGGCATCGTCGAGGAGTGGGCGCAGAGCCACCAGAGGATGTTGGATGTGATCGAGATGTCACGCGGCAAAGATTTGAACATCAAGTCCATCCGCAACCCGTTCATCAAGGTCATCCGGATAAACCTCGGTGATGCGATCATGATCTTCACCACCCATACGGAGCGGCACCTGGCGCAAATCGAAGAGCGCATCCAGAGAGATTGACCAGGGATTTGAACAATTCCTGGCGAGTGTCGTCCGAAGTTCTATAGCCATTTCACTATGGCTTTGAGGAGAAGAACGTGAGAGTTTCACATGTTGTCCTGCTTGCTGGCTTGGCAGCAGCGTCCGCGCTCGCTTGCGCCCAGAACAAGCTCATCGAAGGGAGGGGCACCGCTCGGAACACCGCCGGGCTGAACGCGGCCTTCGCCTTCCACGTCACCCAGGAAGGCACGAACGCGGCGCTCGGTCGAATCGAGGTCGGTTGGCGTGTCAACGACGTCCAAATCGGGATTCTCTGCGAGCATCCCCGGTTCCTCGGCATCACCGAGCATCAGGGCCGCGCTTACGGGCCTGCCAGGGTGAAGGTCACCCGCGGTACCACCGTGAAGTACATTGACGGCACCGTTTACTTCACCGCCTGGGATCTTCGACCACCGGAAGGCGGAACCCACCGCGACCGCATCCGTGTACGGTTCATCAGAGACCCGTGGGGATCGCCAGAGGGCGACCAGTTCTTTGAAGGCGAGGTCATGGACGGCGACGTCGTGGTCCGCCAATCCTAAGCAGAGGGCTTTACAGTACCGGCCGGCAATCAACGGACGGAGAGGAAGCAGAAGCGCCCCGATCACATCGGGGCGCCTGCGTTTTTCCTTCAGGGGATCAACCTTCTACAGGATCGATGTGGACGACCTGCTCGACCTTGGCGAGGTCTTCCAGTTGCTTCGCATCCAACGTGCCGAAGACCAGCTTGAAGCGCTCGTCCTTGTCCTCGACCTTGAGGCCAGCCCTCTTCAGTGCTGCCAGGGTCTTGTCGTCGAGTTCAGACACCAAGACCTGGACGGCGACTTCTCCCTTGGACTTGAGAAGCTCTTTATCGACCTTGATTGTCGCCTTGACGGTTCCAGCCTTGATTTGTCGGTTGAGTTCATCAAGGGATTCGCCCGCTTGCTGCTTTTCGAACGCCTCCTTCCTTGCTTTGCCAAGGCTTGGGCTCGCCGGCTGGCTTTGTGGCGCCTGCCCACGGTAGAGACCGTTGCTGCCTCCGCCGCCTAAGCCTGCGCCGCCAAAGCCGCCACCACCAACTGCGCCTGAGCTCAGGGTCTTAGTCCGACCCCCGAACCCAGACATGTCGCGGCCCATGTCCATGTCGACGCCGTCTGTCATCTCGACCGGCACGTTGACGGTGCGTTGCTTACCGCCGACGTTGACCACCTTCTGCTCGACCGCGACGAAGGACGTGTAGGCGGTCATGATCCCGTACTTGAGACCAATGTCGGTGATCGCTTGCACCGTCGCAGAGCGCTGTTGCTCGTCAGGTTTGCGCGCTTGGGCCATCCAGTCTTTCCGGGTGAGGTCCTCAACAGCTCGCCGCGCCCAAAGAGAGGTGACTCCGTCGCCAGCATTGCTCTTGGTGAAGTCGAGCAAGATCTCCCGTGACCAACTGCCCGCCCCGGTCCGGCCGCTGATCGTGACAGAGCCTTTGCCCGGCTGCAAGTAGCGCCCGGTGACGATCACGGGCTTGCCACTAAAGAGGTCTTCTGGATGCGATGGAGAGACGTCCGTCACTTGCACGCCCTGAAAATCCAGGCTCACATCGGTCAGCACCGGAGTCTGGGTGCGCTTGACGAACCGTTGCACAGCAGCATCGGCCTTGTCGGCAAGGGTCACGGTCTCTGAGCCGCCACGGCCTTCCACGCTCATCGCGTCGATCAAGAAGTTGTTGACTCCATTGCCGATGCCGAACGTGAACATCCTGGCGTTCTGCCGGTACTTCTGAATGCGGTCGAGGATCTCGAACTCGTTGCCAACAAACCCGTCGGTGTTGAAGACCACGAGCTTGACCCGACCGCCTTCCGCCGGTTTAGACAGTGCCATCTCGATCGCAGGCATGAACTCCGTCCCTCCGTTCGCCTCGAGCGACTTCACTCTTGCCTTCGCCTCGTTGAGGTTTTCAGAAGTGTTGGGACGGGCGGCCGACCAGAGTGCATGAGCGCCATTGCTGAAGCTGATGACGTTGAACGTGTCCGTCGGCCGCAGGAGGTCGATGAGGGCCAGCGTCAGTTCCTTTGACTTTTCGATCGGAAAGCCGCTTTGGCTACCGCTTTGGTCCATCACAAAGAGAACCTCGCGCGGCCGGACGACGTCGGGCGCGACGTTCTTCGGTGGGTTGAGGACCAAGCAGAACGATCCGCTCCCGTCGGAGTTCGCATGGGAGACCACCTGCTCCTTGATGCCGGCTGCCTTGAGCTTGTATCGCAAGATGAAGTCCCGGTTGGGGATCTCATCGGCCCTCTTCAAATTGATGAATGCTTCGTTACCGCCGTTCTTCCGAATGTCGACTTGGTGGAGCACAGACTGCACGGTGTCCAACTCCGCTCCCGCATCCAAATGGACATTCATGCTGACTGTCGTTCCCGTCCGCATGTCCTTCGCAACGTAAGGCGGCGAGACTTTGCCCGGGTCCGGCGTCGTGGCGGGCAAGTAGCGCGGGCCGACCACCATGGGGAAATTGAACTCGTACTGCCCGTCTTCGTACTTGAGGGTCTCGACATAGCTGACCTCGACCTCGACGGTCGCGCCAGGGAGGATGTTGGCCACGTTCTGGGTGAACACGTTCGGGCGCTCTTGGTCGAGCAAGCTGGCCACCTGGCCGTTCGCCTTTGCGGCCTCATAAATCCGCCGGGCTTCGTCGCGCTTGCGCATCTGGCCGACGACGATCCTGCCCGCCACGTTCATGCGCATGCGGTCGACTGCAGCGTTCTGGGACATGGGGAACGTGTAGACCGCCTCGATCGGCGTTCGGCTCGGATTCTCGAAGGTCTGGACAATAGTCACCCGGGCGCTGATCCCGGCGATGTCCACGTTCACATTGGTCTTCTTCAGGGGAACCAGCATGCCTGGCTTCCCGTCCTTGCCGATCACCGTGAGCTGTCCGGGGTCGGCGCCCTCTTGCATTGGCGGTGCGAACAAAAGCGCACTCAACAAAGTCGCAATCATCTGTCTTCTCCGAGGGGTCGGACGTCTCGGCTTTCCCCACGGTTACGGAGGGGCTTGGACAGGAACTGGTTTCGCAACCCGGACTCCCTCCACTAGTGCCAGAATCGCGTCGTGATCGCCACCATCTTCGCCGCGTCACTGTTGGCCCCCTTCACAGAGACCCGGGTCTACACGTTGCACAAGTTCATGCAACCGATCGGCCGGGAGACGGACACGATCGAAGGCAAGGGGTCGAGCGTCGAGACTAAGATCGCCTTTTCCTTCACCGACCGCGGTTCTCCTGCGAAATGCACAGCGCGGTTCCTCGCGGATGGTCACCACACAGGCCAAAGCCTCCTGATCCAAGGAACTGTGGCTCGGTTCGTAAAGATCGACAACGAGGCGATGGTTTCCAACGGCAAGGTCACGTTCAGGGTCGGCAAGGCCGCTACCGAGACTGCCCCATTGCCGGCTCACTATGCGTTGGTCAGCGGCTATGCGCCGGTCGGCATGCAGGGGGAAATGGTGAAGGCCTGGATTCAGGCGGGGAGGCCAGCATCGCTACCGACGTTCCCGAAAGGGGCAGTGTCGCTGAAGCAGACCGCGACCGACGCCTTCACCCTTTCCGGCAAGCCTCTCAAGCTGAAGCGCATCGTCGTAAGGGGCCTTCTTTGGGGCATTGAGACACTGTGGACGGACGAGCATGACGACCTCGTTGCCGTCATGACCCGCGACGCAGAATTCGACCACTTCGAGGCCGTCGCCGAACGCTACGAGCCTTTGTTGAACCAATTTGCAGGACTTGCAGGCAAGGATTCGACCGAGGAACTGGCCCGTGTTTCCAAAGGAGCTTTCACGATCCCCAAGAAGCCCGTCGCGTTCGTCGGCGGACGGCTGTTCGCCGCGACCGGAGACGAATCGATTGAAGACTCTGTGGTTCTCGTGAAAGGCGGGAGGATTGTCGCCGCGGGGCCACGCTCACAGGTGAGCGTTCCGGCAGATGCCCAGGTGATTGACACGAAGGGCTGCACTGTAATGCCTGGACTCTGGGACATGCACGCCCACTACGAGCAAGCGGAATGGGGGCCGGTCTATTTGGCGGCGGGCGTCACCTCGGTTCGAGACTGTGGGAACGTGTTCGAGTTCATCACCAGCGTGCGTGACGCGATCGCCAAGGGCAGAGGGATCGGCCCCCGTCTCTTTTTGGCCGGGATCGTGGATGGCGACAGCCCGGTCGCACTCGGCGTCCAGCGCGTCAACAATGCCGACGATGCCATGAAGTGGGTGAAGCGCTACCACGATGCGGGCTTCTTGCAGATGAAGATCTATAGCTCAGTCAAACCTGGGGTTGTCAAAGCCGTCTGCGAGGAAGCGCACAAAGTTGGCATGACGGTGACCGGCCACATTCCTGACGGCATGACGATCCACGACGGGCTGGCGGCGGGGATGGACATGGTCAACCACATTGACTACCTCATGGATCTGGCGGGAAAGCCGGACGCCCTTGCCGAGCAGTTGCGGGAAATGCAAGAGAGGGGCACGGTCTACGATCCAACGGTCGCGCTGACAGAGCTGTTTCTGCACGACTCTTCGATCCCCCAGACCTCCGTGGAGCCTGGCATCGCCAAGGTGGCACCAGAGTTGCACGACACGCTGATTTCGTTGGCTGCTGGCGGGCCGCCTGCGCGGGCAAAGTTCCTGGACTCTGCCATGGACGTCCTTCGTCAACTCATCAAGTCCGGCGTGACCGTGGTCGCGGGAACCGACCAGTCCGTCCCTGGCCACAGCCTCCACCGCGAAATCGAGCTTTATGTCAAGGCGGGCATGACGCCCGCGCAAGCGATCCGCTCCGCGACCTCGGTGCCCGCGAAAGCCCTCAAACAGGACAAGGAGCTTGGCACGCTGGAGGCCGGGAAAATGGCCGATCTGATCGTCGTCGAAGGCGACCCTCTCGCCCACATTGAGGACACGAGACGAGTGCGGACAGTGATGGCGAACGGACGGCTGTACGATCCGGGACGGTTATGGAAACTGGCGGGTTTCCAGCCTTAGGGGCTCAGGCTAACGATTCACGAGGTATTCCTAAGAAACCCCGCTATAATACGGGCATCGCATTCGCCATTAAGAATGCGGAGAGGATCCGAATGAATAGAAGACTCGCTTTGCTTGCCTTGGCGCTCACCGGCGCCAGCGCAGCCTTCGCTCAAGTCCAGGGCCCCTTTGGTTACTGGATGTCCGCAGGCAACACCAACAATCTCGCCCGCTATGACGGTGGGGCCGTTCAGGTTTTCAACACCTCAGGTGGCCAGGATTATCCGATCGCGGTCAGCGGCGACGTCCGAACCGCTGCCTCGGGCCAGTTCGACTCTAGCGACCACGGAGGGCAGTACGACCTCAACGGTAACTGGACGGGTGTGAACTACTTTAATCTTCCCAGTAGCCCGAACTTCGATGTGCTCGCTTACGACGGCACGACGGACGGCAGCCGGAACTACTACATGAACTACGGCAACTTCGGCGGGGTCTGGGCCACAGACCGCGACTGGGGCAATTCCACCATGCTGTTCCGCCTCGGTGGCTTTGGTGACCGCCTCGGCATCACCTATGACGTCCAAAAGCAGAGCCTTTGGGTTTCGGGGTGGAACAGTGGAAAGGTCGAGGAATACGACTTCAACGGCAATCTGTTGTCGTCCTTCGACTCCCAACTCGGGGGCTCGATCACTTGTCTGGCCATGGACTACTCGGACAACACCCTGTGGATGGGCCAGCAAGGCAACGGCGGCAAGTTCTATAACTTTGACCGTGGCGGCAACTTCCTGGGCGCCTTCCAAGACAATACTTTGGCCGGACTCAACACCCTCGGTGGAGAGTTCAACGTCGTGCCTGAGCCTGCGACGATGGTCGCGCTAAGCGTTGGCCTCTTGGCTCTCGCCCGCAAGCGACGCAAGTAAATTCACTTACGGACTGGGGGAGCATGCTCCTCCAGTCCAAGATTCCCTTGCTACAATGACTGCCATGCGTCGTTGTTTGCTCCTTTGTTCTGCTTTCATCAGCCTTGCCGCCCAGGCGCAGTACACAGGTCTCTACCCCGACGGCATCGACGTCAGCCGCGCCAAGATGCCGGGGGAGCGGGCGCTTCCCTTCCAAATCCAGGCTGATCCCCCAAGCACTCCACCCCCGCTCGGCCCGGTGCGCTGCGTGGCCGAATATGAGCCGATGGACGCGATCATCATCGCCTGGGAAGGAACGACTGCACAAAACAACATTCTTGCCGCAATGGCCAAGGAGTTCACGAGCGTGGACGGCAACGCCAATGTGTGGGTCATGGTCGACACGAGCGGCGAGCAAAGCCTAGTCGACAGTCAACTACAAGCAAGTGGCGTGAATATGAGCCGTGTACGGTATTTCATCGACACGACCGATACGATTTGGTGCCGCGACTATGGCCCTCGCTACGTTTACCAAGGCAATTGCCGGGCGATCGTCAAGCACACGTATAACCGCAACCGCCCGAACGACAACCTCCTTTCGCTGTTCCTCGGTGGCGCCCTCGGTCAGTCGGTCTATCAAATCCCCCTCATTCACGGAGGCGGTAATTACCATTTGGACGCCCTTGGCCGGAGTTGGGCGACGCGCCTGACCGATAACGAGAACCCGACCAAGACCGAGAGCCAGATCGTCGCTCTTTGGAAGCGCTACCAAAACTGTCAGACCACGATGACCGATCCGTTCTCGACCACGATCGACAGCACACAACACATCGACATGTGGATGCAGATCGTGGGGGACAACACGGTCGTGATCAGTGACTGGCCGCAGGAGCCCGGCAGCGCCCAGGACAATATTTGCGACACGACCGCCGCCTCAATGCAGGCGCTTGGTTACACCGTGTTCCGCGTTCCTGCCTTCCGAAGCGGCGGCACTCATTACACCTACACGAACATCGTGATTTGTAACGGCGTGGCCATCGTGCCCTCCTATACTGTTGGCAGCTACAACGCCGAGGCGCTTGCCACATGGCAAGCCGCGCTCCCCGGCAAACGGGTCGTCCAGATGAACTGCCAAGCCCTCGTAACGTCGGCGGGTGTCGTCCATTGCATCGTGATGCACGTGCCCAAGTTCAAGGGATCGAATGGAGCGCCACTCGCTTATTGCGCCTATCCTAACGGCGGAGAGAAGTTTGTTCCAGGACAGCACGTCACGGTGCGCTGGGCGGCGGACGATGATGTCGCGGTAACGAGCGTCGACGTACTACTATCAACTGATGGCGGGGCGAACTACTCAACGGTCGCGGGGGGCATCGCATCGACGGGCTCGTACGACTGGACGGTACCGTCGGTCTATTCGCCAGCTTGTCGCATAAAGGTCGTGGCCCACGATGCGGACACAAACGGTGGCGAGGACGTGAGTGACCGCGCGTTCGCCATCGTGCGCGGTGCCAATGGAAGTGGAGTCGGCGAATGACACCCGTGCTTCTCTGCTTTGCTCTCCATGCCCGTGACATCAATCTCAATTTCTTTCAGTCCAAGCCGCTGACCGTGGCACGACTCAAGAGCGCCAAATCGAAGGATGTTGAAGACCTGGTCTTTTCGGCGTGCTTTGAAATCCTGAACAAGGCGAAGGATGAAAAGAAGGTGTTCGCGAAGCTGCCGCAGGGGATGCGCGCCGTCTATACGTCGATGCTGCTCGAGAACGAGGTCAACAACGGCGGTTTCTTCCAGTTCTTTTGGAACTCCAGCGGCATATACGCTCAGGAAGCAGTCGCCGGACTTCAGCTACTGGGCGCGAAGAAGACCGAAGGGCTCTTGAAGAGCGCGATCCTCACTTTCAAGAAGGACTTTCCTAACGGCCTTGACCCGAGCAAGCGCGGAGACATTCCCGAGTACAAACTCCAAGAGAACTCGTCGCACCTTTCTCGATTTGACGACGCCTTCTACAAGGGCACAGATGACTTGAGCAAGCTGAGGATCCGCTACATCCGAGCGCATCCGGCGGAATGCTGTCCCGGCGCCTAGTCAGACGTTCGCTAACTCACGTGTCGCGTAGTGGTTCCATCCGCGCAGCACAAGCCGTTCGTTCGGGTGCGTGCAACCGGGCTCCACGTCGTCGTCACCCGCGTGCATTTGCACCAACACCGTCTTCCTCACCTGGTTCGAGCGGTTCGGCATCGAGCCGTGGACCAGGCAATAGTGGAAGAACAAAACATCACCAGGCTCTGCCTCGAGCGGCGTGGCCCCCTCGATCGGAAAGTCGCGGAGCAGGCGCTCGGTGCCTCCCATCGCCCCTTCCATGCGACCCTCCTTGTGCGAGCCGGGATAAACCCGAAGACAGCCCATCTCGTCGGTGGCATGCGAGACATGGACGATCGCGGCGAGCATGGTGTCCTTGAGGGTCGGGAAGTAGCCCCAGTCTTGGTGCATAGGAAATGGGGCTCCTTGCTCGGCCGGCTTCTGGAAGAGCTTCGAGTGGTGCAGCACGATATCCGGGCCGAGATGCTCTCCGGCAGCTTCAAGGAACGCATCGTCGAGGAAAGCTCGTAGCCAGGCGGCTGAATACTGTTGCACGTTGTGGGTGTGGAGCACCACCGTGCCCGCAGCGCCCATCTTCTCCATTTCTGGCCCCGCCCAACGGGCGTTGACGTCTTCCCCACTGGCGACGATCTGAGCGACGATCCGGTCAAAGTCCTTCTGCATGGCCGCGAGCTGGTCTCCCGTGAAGATGCGTCTGGCCATGTAGTAGCCGTTCTGGCTGAAGAAGTCGCGCGGCGAGGACATCGCGACCATTGTACGGCGGCGGGGGCATTGATATACTGAGTTCAGGGTTTTGAGATGAGGTTCTTCGCTTGCTTGCTTCTTGCTTTGCCCTCGCTCGCCTTCGCCACCGACGTCTTCGGGGACGTCTCCGGCGTTTGGGACGAGGTGCACAGCCCCTACAACATGGTGGGCGACGTCCATGTACCAGCGGGCCAAACCCTAGACATCGGGCCCGGTGTGCAAGTCGTTAGCCAAGGCTTCTACAAACTGACGGTAGACGGGACCCTCCACGCAGCAGGGAGCCAGGCCAAGCCGATCCTCTTCACTGCGGCCAACCACACGACGGGTTGGCGTGGAGTCCGCCTTCTGACCGCTGGCCCAACCTCTTCTGTCGCCTATTCAGTGTTCGAGTACGCAAAAGGTACGGGCGCATGGCCAGAAGTGCAAGGCGGCGGTCTGATCGTCCGAACCTGTTCGCCAACGGTCTCGCACTGCACCTTCCGGTTCAATCTCTCCCAGAACTCGAACTTCAACGGTGTCGGTGCCGGCCTACTCCTCAGCCAGTCGGACTCCGTGGTCTCAGATTGCCAGTTCCTCAGTAACACTTGTGACAGCGGCGCCGGGGTCTGCGTCATGGATTCCGGATCACCAACGATCCAGCGTTGCCTTTTCGACTCAAACTCCTCGCGATATGCAGGCGGAGGCGCATACCTCGGGGCAGGCACCTCTCCGACCCTGGATGCCAACCGGTTCTTCCGTAACAACTCGGGCGGATACGGTGGCGGCGCGATCAACAGTTGGACGAGCTTCCTCCTCTACAACACAAAGCCCACGATCACCAACAACCTCATTGCTCATAACTCCGCGGCAACAGGCGGAGGCATTTACTGCCGATACGACCGGGCCGACATCTTTAACAACACGATCGTCAACAACATTGGGCACGGCATCTTTGCCCTCAATCAGGGCCAGCCTGTCTATATTGGCAATTGCATCTTGTGGGGAAACACGGCAGCGCAGATCGGGCTCGAGGGCTCGACTGGCTCGGTCGTCAACGTATTCTGCAGCGACGTTCAAGGGGGTTGGGGAGGGACTGGCAACATCAACGCCAACCCGCACTTTGTGAACGCGACGGCCGACAATTACCGCCTTGGATTTGGGTCGCCATGCATCGATTCCGGCAACAATTCCTCGGTGCTCGGGCCGTTCGACATTGAACTCCGGCCGCGAAAAGTGGACGACCCGAAACAACGTGACACAGGGTTCGGCGGCTCTCCGGTCGTCGATATGGGCGCCTACGAACGCTCAGCGGTGACGAAAGGCGGTCCGGGCACATTGGTCGGCCCCTAGAAGCTGAACTTACTGCCTGCTCCTTTGGCTAATATGCATCCATGCTCTCTCGTCGTGGCTTTCTCGCCAGCGCCGCCGCCATAGCATTTACGAACGAGGCCCTCGCTATAGCAGAGCGGGCCTGGAGGATGGCCGACCCCGATCCTCTCGCGGGTGCCGCCGATGAAGAGTTCTGGGCGCAGATCCAGCAGGCCTTCACCCTCGACAGGGCGATCGTCAATTTCAACAACGGGGGCTGCTGCCCCTCGCCGCGGGTCGTCCACGAGGCTCTGAAGCGGTTCCTTGATGTCAGCAACCAAGCCCCCAGCAACTACATGTGGCGCCAGCTCGAGCCCGAGGTCGAGCATGTCCGCCGCCGCCTGGCAAGGATGTTCGGCGCAGATCCGGACGAGGTCGCGATCACCCGCAACGCGAGCGAGTCGCTCGAGGCCTGCCTCTTTGGCTTTGACTTGGAGCCGGGCGACGAAATCTTGACCACCGAGCTTGACTACCCAAGGATGGTCACGACGATCCAGCAGCGCGAGCGCCGGGACAAAGTCAAGATGGTCCAGGTCAAAGTTCCTGCCGTCCCACAGACGGCCCAGGACATCGTCGGCTGCTTCGAGCGCGGCCTGACCAGCAAGACGAAGCTCATCTTGGTGAGCCAAGTGGTCTTTCTGAATGGAACCATCAACCCGGTGCGCGAGGTCGTGAGACTCGGTAAGCGGCACGGCATTCCCGTGATCGTCGACGGGGCGCATGCCTTCGCGCAGTTCGACTTTAAGCGCGACGACCTCGAGTGCGACTACTATGGCAGCTCTCTCCATAAGTGGCTGATGGCGCCGGTCGGCACGGGCATGCTCTCGGTCCGCAAGGAAAAGATCGAAGGCCTATGGTCGTTCATGGCGAGCGCGGAGACGCAAGTGAAGGACATCCGTAAGTTCGAAGAGATCGGCACCCACCCTGCCGCCAACCACAATGCGATCGCCGAGGCGCTGACGTTCAACGAGATGATCGGGCTCGAGCGAAAGGGAGCACGCCTCCGCTACCTGCGGTCTCGCTGGGCCGATCCCTTGCGTGAACTGAAGAACGTCGCCTTCCACACCAGCCTCGATCCGAAGTTCTCCTGTGGGCTGACGACGGTGGAGATCAAAGGCGTCAAGTCGGACGAACTCGGAGCCTGGCTTCTCGACAAACGTGGGATCTTCGTGACGCCGATCACCGCGCCGTCGTTCGCGGGGATCAGGGTCACGCCGAACGTCTATACGACCTTGGACGAGATCGACCGCTTCAAGGAAGCGATGACGGAAGCGGCGACGAAGGGTATCGGCTAGCCCTCTCCTCGTGTGCTGCCCCGGCGCGCCGGGGCGAACATGAGGAGGGGGTTGAGGCACCAGGTACCCTTCGCCTGTGCTCGCCGCGCTAGCAGCCTGCCTTGCCATGGCCAACCCCGTCCCTTCGCCCACCGGCGTGCTCCCCACAAAAGCCCAGCTCGCCTGGCACCGAATGGAGTACACCGGCTTCCTCCACTTCACGGTCAATACCTTCACCGATCGTGAGTGGGGCCACGGCGACGAGCCTGAGTCCACGTTCAACCCCACCGACTTCAACGCCGACCAGATCGCTTCAGTGGCGAAGCGGGCGGGAATGAAGGGGTTGATCCTCACGGCCAAGCACCACGACGGCTTTTGCCTTTGGCCGACAAAGACAACACCCCACAACGTCTCCAACAGCCCGTTCAAGAGGGACGTCGTGAAGCTAGTGAGCGAGGCTTGCAAGAAGGCGGGCCTCAAGTTCGGCGTGTACCTCTCGCCTTGGGACAGGAACAACGCCCACTACGGCAAACCCGAGTACATCGGCCTTTACCGCGAGCAACTGCGGGAGCTTCTGACGAACTATGGCCCGATCTTCGAGGTGTGGCACGACGGCGCGAACGGGGGCGACGGATACTATGGCGGGGCGAGAGAGACACGGAAAATCGACCCCAGCACGTACTACGATTGGCCGACGACTTGGGCGCTCGTCCACAAGCTTCAACCCCAGGCCGTGATCTTCAGTGACGTCGGGCCCGGTTGCCGGTGGGTGGGCAATGAAGACGGTGTCGCCGGCGACCCTTGCTGGGCCACCTTTACTCCGACCGCGCCCGATCCCGGCAAACAGCCTGCCCCAGGCTACTGTCGGACTGAGAAATCTCCCAACGGGAGCCCCGACGGTAAGTTTTGGCTTCCCGCTGAATGCGACGTTTCGATTCGTCCCGGATGGTTCTGGCATGCCTCTGAGAACCAAAAGGTGAAAACGCCCGAACAGCTCAAAGCCCTGTACTTCAAAAGCGTGGGCAGAGGGGCCAACCTCCTCCTCAATATCCCGCCAGACCGCCGCGGCCGCATCCACGAAGCGGACGAAAGATCGCTCCTAGGCTTCAGAGAGCTCCTGGACGCAGCGTTCGCGCATGATCTCGCGAGAAAGGCAGCGGTGAAGCCGAAGGAAGCAGGCAAGGCCACTGACGGGAAAAGGGACACGTACTGGTCGGCCACGAGGGGACAGTCTCTTGTCCTCGATTTCAAGAAGCCCGTCGAGTTCAACACGATCCGACTGCGAGAGGCGATCCAGATGGGGCAGCACATCGAGCACGTCGTCGTGAGCTTCTGGTCGAAAGACCGCTGGGAGCCTCTGACCGAATGCTCGACAGTTGGCAATTGCCGCCTCATTCAGATCGAACCGGTCTCGACCAACCGAGTGAGGTTTCAATTCGAAGGTAAGGCGGTCGCAGTGAGTGACATCGGCCTGTTCCTTGACCCCAACGAGGCACCATGACCGCGCTCCTCGCGGCGCTCTTGTGCTGGCCCGCCCAAGACCTTGAACCTCAGGGCGCCTTCCTTGCCGACGGCCGCATCGTCGTCGCTTCGGGTCAGAAGGACACGGTCAACGTGGCGGTTACGTCGGGCCCTGTGCGCCCCAAACTTCTCTCCCTGGCCGCACCGAGGCTCATGTTGGGCATGCGGAGGGGCCCGCGCATCGCTGTCGCCGGCGAAAGCATCGTCGTTACATTCTGCGGGGCGGCCGAAAAGTTCAAGGGCGACCTCTGGGCGGTCTCGTCGCAGGATTCTGGGAAGACCTGGAGCGAGCCAGTCCGAGTGAACGACGAGCCGGGCTGCGCACCGGAGGGCCTGAATGGCCTCGCCTCGGACGCCAGGGGAAACACGATAACCGTTTGGTTGGATCACCGTGGTCCGAACACCGAGATTTGGAGTTCTTGGAGCAAGGACGGCGGCCGCAATTGGTCCAAGAACTCGCGAGTGTACGCCTCGCCATCGGGCAATGTCTGCGAGTGCTGTCATCCGTCCGTGTGCTTTGATGGCAAGTCGAATGCGCACGTAGTCTGGCGAAACTCACTGGGCGGCGACCGCGACATGTACGTTGCCACTTCGCAGACCGAGGGAGGGTGGTCAAAGGCGGAAAAGCTCGGCGAAGGCACTTGGCCGCTTAATGCCTGCCCCATGGATGGAGGCGCGGTCAGCAGTTATAGCGCTGACGTGGTGAGCGTGTGGCGGCGCCAGAAGCAAGTGTTCGCCTGTCGTCCAGCCAGATCGGAGACCGAACTTGGCGAAGGCGAGCAGCCGACGGTTGCGGTGGTCCGGAACGCGGTTTGGGTCGCTTGGCTCGAAAGGCGCAACGGCAGGTTGCTCGTAGAGAAACTAGGCGAGAAAGAGCCCAAGGTCGTCACCGAATCCGCCAACGACCCTGTGCTCTTCAAGGGGAGCGCCGGGCAGGTGGCCCTCACGTGGCAGGGCCCGTCCGGCACTCAGGTCCTCCGCCTCGCCAACTAGTCCGCTTTCACGACGGAACAACTTCGCAACACGACCGGCCCGATCAAGCCCGACTCGAGCAAGGGCGAGTTCTTGTCGAAGAAGTGCCATGTCGTGAATGCGATCCTTTGAGTCTTGGGCCTAGGCTTGCCCTCCTGAATCCAGGCGGGCCATTCGGCAGGAGAGCCGCCGTTCCACTTCAACTCAGGCGGATACTGCTCGTCCCCGATCAAGCGGTTCGGCCACAAATTGGTCACTCGCACAGTCAACTTGTTCTCGCCCGCTTTCAACCATTTGGTCACGTCGACCATAAAGGGCGCCTTCCAGAGCGTCGGGAAGCGATGGCCGTTCAAGGTGACTTCGGCGAAGTTCTTGACCTTGCCCAAGTCGAGGTACACCGCTTTGTCGGAGAGGACTCTTCCAAAGGCGAACGAGGTGGAATACGTTGCGCTCCCGCTGAAGTACTTCACACCAGGGTCGGCGTTCTCAGATAGCGATGACAGGGTGGACATCTTGGTGCGAGGAGGTGCCCCAAGGCCAGGAGGGAACGAGATCGTCCACGGCGAAGTGAGCGGCGTTGCCTTAGCGGCATCGATATGGCCGACGCTGCCCATTCCTTGGGTTCCCATCATAACGTCCACACGGTTGAAGGCGGTGAGCTTTCCGTCTTGCAGCAGATAGTCAGGCACCTCGAATTCGGACGCGCGCGAGCCAAGAGTCCATGACCCGTTCTCAGAAACTCGGGCTTCTTGCCGCTTGCCGTCGACCGTGTATTCCACGACCAGTTCCTTGATATGGTTGTACGCTGGGTCTCCAAAGTTGCCGTTCGTCGCCCCAATCTCGGTGTCGCCCGAAGCAAGTAGCTCCCGGACCTTGGCCGTGACATCGGCCCCGCCCGCACCGTCAGTCGCTTCGTACCGCGCAGAGAGGACCTCGACCTTGGGCTCGTGCTGATTGGCCATCGAAGGCGGAACGTGCAGTCGGGATTCGCTCGACGCAGCCGCCCTGCGGAAGACGACAAAACACGAGCCCGCAGGACCGAACTGGAGGTTCACGACACTGCGTCCACCGTCTCGCTTCCAATCGAGAGCGTCACCAATTGCTCCTGTTTCTGGGTTCCAAATCTCGGGGGCGCGTCCGTTCGCGTCACGGAACGCCACTAATCCTCTCACGTTCCGGTATTTAGGGTTCGCAACAAAATAGACGTCGCCTTGTGGGGTCAGGCGGTGGATCCAGTTGATCATCGGTCGGGCACCACCTACAGGCTCAACGTCGGGCGACAGCTTGTCGTCTTCCACAATCCGCGCCAGGGTCTGCCCCCAGATGACGCGTCCTTGTCCGAAGCGATGTTCACCTAGTGGTGAATCTGATCCGCCCCAAATCGAGGCAGCCTTGCGAGCGACATAGTCGTCGTCGCCGGACAGGCTCGGGGACATCTCGGGCGCGGTTCCGATCACGGTCGCACCCGCTGACACGAGCCCCGCGATCTTATCGATGACCTTAGCCGTCATCCAACGTGACCCCGGCAAGAGCAAGTATCGATAGCGCATGCCACTCGGCAAGACGATCTGGCCGTTCTCGACAGACGACTTCATCAGGACTGTCGCGTCGCAACCGTCATAGTCGTATCCGGGCGGGACAGTGTTCCCGCCCAACATCGGCAAATCGTTCGGGCCCTCTTCTCCCGTGAAGGCAAGGAAGTCAGCGACAAAGCGGCCAGATTGAAGCATGAACTGGCAGCGAGCGATGTACTTCATCCATTCGCGGCCCTGGTCCCACCAAGTCTCCGTGCGGTCAAGGTGCATCCCCCACGGGCCCATCGTCATGCCTGGCTTGAGATCCATCCAAGGCTGGTGGGCATAACGGTGGAAGATGTAACGGTTGATGCCCAGCGTGAAGATCTTGTCCCCTAGGGCCTTGATCCCGTATGGCTCCACCTGAAAGCGGCCCTGCACGTCGTCAGCTGTAAAGGACTCCGCACCCACCACGACCTTGCCGTTCGTGTGCGCTGCGGAAGACGCCAGTTTGGTCGTCTCCATCGCCATCCCGCCATACACCCAGAACTCGCCCATTGGGATGTCCGCAAGTCCGCAAGCCTCGAGGTTGTCGAACGAACCATCCCCGTATCCTTCGGTCGAGAACTTCAGCCCGTTTCGCCGGCACAGCTGGCCGAAGTAGCCAAAGTAGTTGTCAGCAAAAAGGTCGCAGACTGTCCGGCGGAAATCCCACAGGAACCGTTCGCTGGTGGCCGCGTCCTTGACTACCCTGCCTGTGGTCACGGGGAGGAACGGCAGGGGGTCATAACCACGCCTGGCCCGGAACTCCTCGCGGAACTTCGGTGTCCAGTTCTGGCTATGGACCTCATAGCTGTCAATGAGCGCGTTGTTCAAGCCGTAGGGGCCGACTGGGCCGTTGGCGATCAGGGCCGCGCGCATCATGCCCGACCAGTGCTGATCCATCGCCTCGCGGCTCATCTTGTCGCACTCGGGGCCGAGACCAGATTGGGGCGAAGGATGGTTTTCCTTGCCCGTCGGCGTGTGGCCCATCCGGATCAGGATCCAGTCGCCGTCCTTCGCGTCGAAATCGACCCTTCCGTCAGAAGCCATCGGAATAATGCGGACGTCGGACTGAGGGATGGCAGTCCCAGCCGGGGATGCCGTTGGTTCCGGCGCGATCCGGTCTCCGCGCTCGAAGGCCGCCTTCCGGCGAATGTCGGGAATCCGATAATCGGCGTTCTGGGGCTGACGAACCGCATACACTGCGATATCGCGGTAGTAGCCAAGCTTTGTCTCGGGCTGAGGCAATGTTCCGGAGAAATGCGAGCCGCTTCGTACTGGTGTTTCGGACCAGGTCAAGATCTGCATGGCGTGGTCTGGAGTCACCCATGGCCCACCGCTGCTCGACCAGCCCGCGCAGTTGTGGACGCAGATCTCCAGATCGAGCCGCTTGGCCTCTTTGAACGCGTGGGCGATGGCCTCCTTCCATTGCGGCGACATGAAGGGCACCTTTCCGGCGGGAACCCCGACGTCGACGTTGAAGATCTGCGCGCCACCAAGGCCGATCCGCTTCATCGCTTCAAGGTCGGCAGTGATCCCGGCCTTCGTGATGTTGCCGTTGATCCAGTGCCACCACGTGTGCGGCTTGGCTGAGTTCGGAGGACTCTTGAACCCTGCCTCCAATGGATTCTGCGGCAGAGCCGTGGTGGACAAGCTCACCGCTAAAAGCGCGGACAAGATCGGTCGATAGCCAAGCAGTCTCATGAAGGGGCCAGACTACCCCTTGTCTGAGTGGCAAGTAGCTTGTCAGTACTTGCTGGCCCGTTGCACCTGAGCGGTCTCGATCCACCCGGCAAGTTCGCCATCAAGGTCTGCTTCTGAGCTGATCCGCACTCGGTGGATCGAGGTGCCCCTGCCATAAGGGGTCGACCCGGACAACCGCGGACTCGACACCGGCCCATCGAGGACGAACGAGACATCGGCCGAGGTCTTCTTTGAGGTGAGGAACGCGATGTTCGCACCCCGGATGAACGCAATGGTCGTCTTCATGGGGACGACGTCGTACTCACCAAACGGTTGGAACCTTTCGCACAGCCAGTCAAAGGCGGCCCTTGAGACGTCGCCCTTGCCGTGAAAGTGGGACTCGAGGTCGTACCGGCCACAGACGTGCTCTTGGTTCTTGATGCGCAGAGTGCGGCCGCACTCCGGGCAAATCCAGGGGGCGCGGCCCATCAGAGTCCCTTCGGTTCAAGTTCGGGACAAAGCACCACGCTCTCTTGCTCGTTCGGGTCAGTCCGTGCGAGCACCGCACGCGCGGGTTCTCCGGTCGAATTGAATGGAAGGTGGGGCATTCCCGCAGGGATGTAGAGGAACTCATCCTTCCGCACGACCAAGTGTTTCTCGAGATTGGCGCCGTACAGCATCTCGACCTCGCCATCGAGGACGTAGATCGCGGTCTCGTGGTCAGCGTGATAGTGCGCGTTCGCCCTCGCGCCCGCAGGAATATCGACGATATGCATGCAGATCCCTGCCGAGCCCGCCGACTCCGCCGAGACACCGGCGAAATACTCCAGACCCTGAACACCTGAAAACGCGCTTCCGTTCTGCACGACCTTGCATTCGCTCACACGGCCATTATATGTGCCAGTCAAAGATCGTCGACGCAAGCACCCACTTCTGCCCCTCAGTGGCAAACGGAAGCCGCTGTTGGTAGGCGTCCATAATCGCCTCCCACTCTTGCACCCGCGGACTCACTTCGCCGCCTCCTCCATCGGATGCTACCGGTCCATCGCTCTCGACCAGCATGACAAGACGGTTCCCCGCCCGGTCAATGCGGCACGAACGGAAGCCGATCGAGCGCAAGTGGTCTAGCACCTCTGGCCAGACCGCTTTGTGCCACTCCTCGTACTGAGCAATCAAAGCGGGATCGTCCTTGAGGTCGAGCAAGTAAACCCAGACTGCCATCACTCCTCCTTGCGTCTAATTTTCACCCGCATGGCACCAGGGTAGTCGTCGCGCCGAAAGAGGATGAAGTAGCCACCTCCGCCCGCGCCACTGAGCTTATAGCCGAGTCCGGAGGGGCCGTGCTCTTCAACGACCCGTCGAATTTCCTCGTCGACCATGTTTGGGAACATCTCGACTTGAGCTTCGAAGGATCGTCGGAACCCTTCGCCGAAGGCGGAGGCGTCCCGTCGCAAGGCGGCAGCCCAACAGTCCTCCGCTGCCTGCGCAAGGCGCTCGGCGCCTTCCTTGGTGACCCGTGTGTCGGCAAGCACGTCATAACCGGAGTGCCGCGAGCCGAGCGGCAAGAGCTGCAGGTGCTCCTCGAGAAAATTCAGAACCCCCGTGTCGTGGACGCTCTCTATCGTTGCCGGCCAGTACTCGCCAGAGTAATTGCTCCGGTTCAGCCCGGGATACACGATCCCGATACTGTCCTGGGAACCGCTGACATAGGGTGTGCCGGGCGGGTTCTCGCAACAGAAGAGAACTCTCGCCATCCGCTCCAAGTCGCCGACAGGCAGCCTGGGCCCCCAGAGGCCGATCGCAGTGTGACGGGTGCTCGTGCTCATCCCGCTCCGATCGTCGAAGTCGTGTGTCGGCTCGATGCTGATGGTGAGAACAGGGCCGGGACATAGGCTCGACACCCAGGGCTGGTCGAGCCAACCTCCCGCGAGGTCGATCCTGTAAGGAATGCGGACGTCCTGCCGCAGCGAGGTCGTGCTTCTCGGCTTTAGGGCGGCGTGGGGCTCGCGCTTCAGGACGACGTACTCGACGCCTAATTCGCGGCAGAGGGCCTCCTTGTCCGCCGAGTGCCCATCCTCGTTGACGACAAAGTGCGTCGGGGCGATCGATTTGAACTCCTCGACGAAGTCCATCAACCCCGTTCCTTGGTTGATGTGGACCTCATGCACGCAAGCGAGAGCCTTGATCATGTAGCGGCGCTCGTCCTGGTCGTTGATGGGCCACCGGTTCTTCAGTCGGAAGAGGTTCTCGTCAGAACCGATGCACACGTGGAGCTCGCCGTAGGCGGAGGCTTCCTGGAGGAACGCGACGTGGCCGCTGTGGAGCAGGTCGAAGCAACCCGAAACGACCACTTTGCCCCTCGACATTGAGGCTCCAGTATAGCGGGAGGCCGCCGCCCCTCGACTCAGCCCAGGAAATCGGCTATAGAATGGGTTCAGCGAGTGCTCTCTGCCGGGTTCGATTTCCTTGTCAGACTTCTGTCAGAGCCGCACCCGATCATGGTCACATGTTCAAGATCGAACGAAACCTACTGACATTGACCCTCGCGGCCCTCGCCTTGGCCGCCCACGCCCAGAACGACAACCCTTTCGGCGGCACCGGATCAATCAACTCACAGCATGAGTTCAAGCGCGAGATCCGTAACGCGAACGACACCGGTGTCGAAGGCACCGAGTTCTTCAAGCTCAATTACGAGTGCACTTGGGAGCTCGTCCGCACTCTCGCCACCGAGGACAAATCCAAGCAACAGTGCGAGAACAAGTGCAACGGCAGGAAGCACATCAAGCACACGGACTGTGACCTGAGCTGCGACACACCGTGCCCTGTCCACGTCCACCGCTTCTCCTTTGCCGGCCACACCCAATACTTGGACAAGGCGATGCGCGAGGCCGAGAAAGACGCCGACAACTTGGTCTACCAGACCGGCGCAGACCCTCACGATGCCAACTGGACGAGCTACATGACTCGCTCGCTCTCCAATGCGAAGAGGCTCTCTGAACAGCTCCACCGATATGCGGTCAACTGCTGGAACGACCAACCCTGCAGCATCGTCTGGCGCTATTACGGTCTCCGCCGCTATGACTTCAAAGTCACCGGCAAACTCACGGAGACGGGCTATTACATGTCCCGCGGGGTGAAGACTCCCTTCGCCCCGAGGAACCGCGGCACCCACACCAAAATCGTCGCCCACGTCTGGCTGCCCGAGGACGATCCCTTGGCTTCCTTCAAGGGTCTCCGCTGCAAGTGCGAGCCGGCCAAGGTGCGCGACGGCGGGATCGGCGAGCCGCCCGTCCGCGATGGCTGGGTGCCCGGCTTGTGGGAAGGCTATCTCCTGTGGGACGATGACGACACCGTCATCAACGACGACCACGTCCAACTCACCATCACCGGCGTCGATATGAATCGAGTGCACGTCGAGGTCTTCAACGACACCGACAAGGAGATCACCGTCCACCTCGGCGGAGGCTTGATTCTGAACCCGACCGACGACCACTACCAGTCCATGACCGTCACAGTGGCGACCGACATCAAGGTCGGTCCCCACCAGAAGCAAGGCGCTGACGTCAGAGCCGCCTGCACCGCCATGAACAAGCTGGAGCCGACCTCCGCAGTCCAGTTCAAGCTGAGCCAAACGACCAACCCTTCGCTGGCCGACCTGTCCGCGATCACCAACGCTTCCCACTTCCGGGGCCCCGCCGACCAGGCCCGCATCTGGATCTTGACCGACCATGTCCCCTTCAACGAGCTGCAGAAGCACTTGCTGCCCAGCCCGAGCGCAGGCCAGTACTTGAACGCCCTCTACGACGTGTCCCGAGCGACTGGCGTCGACATCCACGACGGCAACTTCAAGAACTGCTTCGATCCGGCCCTATTGACGGCGACAACCGCCAAGAACGAGGCGGTCGCGTGGTTCGTCGAGGAACTCGACCGCGACAACCCGAAGGCCTTCAGCGATCTGGTCAAGGGCCACATCGGCGAGATTCGAGGCAACTTTGGGGACAAGACCGAAGACTACGTCTACGACTCTGTCGGAGAGCTCACCAAGGATCTCGGCTCCTGCAGCAGCATGGAAGGCCGACTGGCCGGTCTCGCTGTCCTGCTGCAAGCCATCCCCGAGAAGGACAGGGACAAGGTTGTTGCCAAGGGCGGGCTGGACTCGGTCATCGTCTCGACCCAGTCCGAAGACCCGAAAGAGCAGAGCCAAGCCCTGGACGTCATTGACCAGTACTGCCATAAGCCTTCCCTCGACCAAGTCGAGAGGCTCGCCGCCCTTGGTGCGAACGAAGAAGTGCGCCAGAAAGCGGCAGAAGTCGCCAAGCGCTTGAAAGCCTAGTGCCGAGAAGGGCCCTGCTCCGGGCATGGAGCAGGGCCTTTCCGTTATTTGCCCCCTGAACCGGCGAGATACCGCACGTGTTCTTGCAGTGCTTCGGCGGAGGAGAGAGACACACCAAACGCAGAGTCGACCTTGCTCGTATCGAACCAGGAGCCTGGCTCCGGATCCCCCGAACAGGACACATTGCTCGATGAGCCGGTGATCGCGACCGCTAGCTGCGCGATCGACAACCAAGACGTCGTCGCTTGGTCGACACACACAAAGGCCTGCCGGTCGAACTCAGAGACAAGGAGCTGAGCGAGAACCTCGGCGAACCCCCTAGCGGGCGTGAACTGACGGCCCCCCGCATCGGTCACGTCGATGGGTTCGCCCGCCAGAGCGGCTCGGACGTACTCTTGGATTCGGCGGTCGGAGGCATGACCCCCGTTCGTTGCCGGGGCACCCACTGTGGGCCCGGGCCGCAACACGTTTGCCTTGAACCCAAATTCGCTGGCGGCGGCGAAGAGGCACAACTCCGAAGAAGCCTTGCTCATCCCGTAGTACTCCGCCGGTCGAAGGGGAGTGTCTTCGTTCATTGAGGCTGAGAACGGTCTGTGCACTGCCACTGAGGACGTGTAGGCAACCCTGCCGATTCCGGCTTCTCCAGCCGCACGGAAGAGAGCCAGTGACAGGCGGGGATCCTTGAATTCCAGTTCAGTCAGCTCCTCGTCCCATACCAAGGCGTTGTGGACGAGGACATCGTGGCCATCGAGGAGGCCGGCATAGGATCCAGGTTCGGACAAGTCGCCAACGACGTACTCCACTTCCGTTGAGCTCCCCCGCGGGTGCCTGGTCAGGATCGTCAATTCGTGGCCGTCTGCGAGGAGACGCTCGGCAATGTGGCCACCTATGAAACCAGTGCCACCAGTTAGGAAAACTCTCATCTTCGCTCGCTCGCAACTCGGCTCTAGTCCGGGCACGCCCGGAAATTCGCCAGGATTTTCCCGCCGTCCGTGGAATCCCAAGTTCATTCGGTATTGTGTAAGGCCGGAGAGCGAATTGTTTCGGATGCCCTTTTGGGCTGCCATTTGACTGCCAAAACAAACCATCGCCATGTCATTCCTCAGCAAGCGCAACTTGATGTGCACCGTCGCTGGCGTCCTCCTTTTTGGGGCCGCGACCGCACCTTCGTCGGCCGGCGACTCCACTTACGGGACGATCACCGAAGTGAAAGCCATCAACCTCCTCGCCATCGACTGCGGGGCCGCCCAATATACGGTCAGGCTCATCGGCATCGACGCGCCACAGAGCCCTGCCCTCACCAAGAAGGGCGTGGAAGTTCTCAATGCGCTCGTGCTGAAGCACAAGGTCCAGATGCGGTTCGAATACCGCAACAACAAGAACGAGATGGTCTCGCGGATCCTCACCCTCGCCAACGAGAAGGGCGAGCGGGAAGACGCGGGCGAAGTCCTTGTCCGCGCTGGACTCGCCAAACGCCAGGACGGCTTCGACTACAAGTGCGGGTGCTTGATCAAGGCGGAGAAGGAAGCGATCAAGGCCAAGAGGGGCATTTGGGCGACCAAGTGAGGTCGGAGACAATCATGAACAACCTCACAAGAAAACTCGCAACGCTCGCCGTCCTTGGATGCTCGACGCTGCTGTTCCAGGGCGCGAACGCCCAAGTTTCCGGCCTCGCCGAGCGGAACACTTCGGTGAAGACCGGCGACGATAACGAGTGCGCCATCGCTGCCAATCCAAAGAACCGAAACCAGGTCTTCCTGTTGTCGAACACGGCCTCTGCCGGGCTCTTCTGTGCAAGGAGCACGGACGGTGGCGTCACCTGGACATACCCCGACCCGAGCGACAAGACGATCGCCGACGGAGACGCAGGCCAAGGCACGTCCGCGTGTTGCGACCCGACCCTCGCCTGGGACTCCTTCGGCAACCTCTTCATCACCTACATCAACGCGAACGTCAATGCGATCGTGACCTTGCTGAGTACCGACGGTGGCCAGACCTTCACCAGCTTGGCCTCGTTCTCTGGCAGCGTCGATCAGCCGACGGTCGTCGCGGCAAGCGGCTCGGTCTGGGTGGTTTGGAACCAGAGCGGCACCATGGTCGCGCGAGGCGCGGCCGTCACCGGGCTTGGCACCGTTGGCGCGTTTGGGGCGCTTCAATCGATCCCAGGTACGAACGGCTCTAGCTTTGGCGACATCGCCATCTCTCCAAGCGGCGTGGTTGTTCAAGTCAGCGAGAACCCGACCTCCGGTCAGGGCCCCGCGAATCTCATCGTGAACATAGACCCTGACGGTCTCGGTCCTGCGAACTTCGGCAGCCCGATCGTCGCGACTTCGACCAACGTCGGCGGCTTTGACTTCATCCCCGCGCAGAACGCGCGCTCGGTGGACGCCGAGGCGGGACTCGCCTTCGACAGCAACCCCCTCAGCCCCCACTTTGGCCGCCTATACCTCGTGTACACCGAGGAGGTCGTCAACGAGAGCAACGACATGGACATCATGTTGCGGTACTCGGACAACAACGGAACGACCTGGAGCGCGCCGATCCGCGTCAACGACGATGCCACCAACAAGAGCCAGTTCCTGCCCAAGATCGCGGTGAACCCGGCCTCGGGCAACATCGCCATCTGCTGGCACGACTGCCGCAACTCGCCGACGAACAACACCACCCAGCTCTACTGCACGGTCGCGACACCGGAAGGCTCGGCCCCGACGTTCATGCCGAACGTGCCCCTGAGCGCAGGGACCTCGCGCAGCAACGGCAGCGGCGTGGAGTACGGCGACTATCTCGGCCTCGCCTATGTCGGCGGCTGGATCCACCCGGCGTGGGCCGACATCTCGAACAGCACGGGCGACAACCCGAACGGCACCACCCGCTTCGAGGCTTTCTCGAACAAAGCGACCGGCGGTGCGGCGGCTCATGAGAACACCGAAACGTTGATCCCAAGCTTAGAGGAAATCCTGCTCGGCACGACCAACAGCGGCGGCAACCTGATGAGCTGGGCTGCGGACGACAGCGACGCCCGCAACATCTGCAAGTTCATCGTCCCCAACAACAGCTCGCCGTTCATCAAGGTCAGGCTCACCTACACGACGACGGTCGCACAGCCCTCCGCCGTGCACTTCGTGGTGAAGGTCGGCACCCACACCTTTGGGCCGCAGTCCATCACGCTGTTGGTCGAGGACAAGACCAACCCCGGCACCTTCGTGGTGACGAGCGTCGACCAGGCTGCCAGCAACAATGGCCAGACCTACGACGGCGCTGCGCCCAGCCCGTTCCCCCGGTACCGCGATGCGAACGGCGTCATGCGTGGCGAGATCCAGATCAAGCAGACTGGCCCCTCCTCGTCAGCCTTCCCGTGCTCGAGTTTCGAGTACGCCCAGATGCTGGTCACGGACTAGCCCTGTTCAGGGAATGAAGACGCCCCGCGCTTACGAGTGTGGGGCGTCTTTGTTGAGGGCGGCCGTGGCACGGTCTGGCCACAACTCCTTGACAGCAACTATGCGACCTCGTCGGCCGGTGGCAGACCGTAGCACTCGCAACCATAATCGCTACCGTGCAACGGCTACGGCCGCACGACGTTCACCGTCTTGCTTCCCTTCTCGTTTCCTGTCGTGAGCTTCACGTAGACCTTGTAGAAAACCTTCGATCCGCTTGCGACAAGGCCCTGGTCCGTCAAGAACTCCAGGTCGCCAGGCAAGTTGTTGCCGATGACTTGCTCTTCCGAAGTCTTGTAGCTCGTTCCAAAGCACGCACGAAGTTCGTATTCCGCGAGGTCCGGGTCGGTCGAGGCGGTGTAGACGATCCGAGCCTTCGAGAGGCCGGCGTCCCACGAAGCCGAGACGTTGACGGCGGCGGGGGTGTGCCCAGGTCGAGGCGTCAGGGCCGGAAGCGAGGCGATCAGCGGGGAGTTGGCGGGAAACGCACCCACCACCGCTTGTCGGTATTGCTTCAACCTTTGATAGACGGGCGCGAACACGACGTCCCTTTGCTCGCGCGACAACTGCGAACCTTGCTCGGCGGTCTCCAAGGTTGTGAAGGCCGTCTTCATCGCCGTGCTCTCCGTCGTGTAAGCCAGCACCGCGTAGCCGCCCGCCAAGAGGAGCGGCGGAGTGAAGCCCGTGATGGGCGGCGAGTTGGCGTTGATGGTCGTCCAAAGGTTCCCCATGTCGTCGAGGGCGTTGCGCCAGACGCCAGGCGAGTCGGTGAAGGCGGGCGTGCGGGGAATCGCAGGGATGTAGCGGGTGCCGGGCAACTGCCCGTTCACCGCGCCCCTGAACTGCACGAAGCGAGGTTTGACGTTCGCGCGCTTGACGTCGCGGTCGCCCCTTGCGATCTGCGTTGTGTTGTCCTTGTTCTGCACGTCGGTGACCGCGGTCTCCACTGCGGCCCGGTCGGTGACCAGGCTCGCCCTGTTATAGGCGCCGAGAAGCGTCAAAGCTCCAGGGGCGAGGGCCGCATTGACGTCCGTCCAATGTGCAAGGAACTCGTCGATGGTTGGAAGCCAGCTTCCTACTGAACTGATGGGCATAGTTATCCTCTTTGTTTGCTGTTTGAGCCCCAAAGAGGTCTTACCGAACGCCAAAGAGGCTCTTTGCCTCGCTGGCACTGGTCATTGGTGCCCTCCCTTTGTTCGTTGGCATTTCCCAAGAACTCCTTGAGTTTTCCTAAGGATGGATCAAGATGTCAACCTTGCTCTTTGGGTATGAGATAGTGCTCTTTGGATGTCACAAAGTGCTCTTTGTGTGCTTCCGAGTTCTCTTTGGGTCTTGCCTAGTGCTCTTTGTGTTTCGCTGAGTGCTCTTTGGGCTCCGCCGAGTCCGATTTCGCACTGAAAGAGAGCCCCAAGCGCTGCAGGCCCCGGCATTCGTAAGCCCAAGTGAGCAAGAGTGCCTCGAGCACTGCCAGCAGGATCGCACGTGTTGGTGGCATCTGGAGAAAGACGCAGATTCCAAGCTGGAGAAGCAGATTGCGGATGAAGCCCAACACGATCGCCGACGGGGGCATTTCCGGAGCGTAGCATAAGATTCCGGGACCTGGTTGAGGGGGCCGTGGCACGGTCTGGCCACAACTCCTTGACAGCAACCTTCCGACCTTCTTGGCCAGTGGCAGACCGTGGCACTCGCAACCATAATCGCTGACGTGCAACCGCACCGCAAAAGGTTCTCGTCTCCGTACGAGGCACGGCATGTCAACTTTTCCTGTTTCCATCACCTTCCTCTCCTCCAAGACCCTTGGGCACGCGACCTTGTCGTCGACCACCTCGCCCTCTGCCACGACCGGCTCGGCTATCAGCTCTACGCCTGGGCGGTGATGCCTGACCACGTCCACCTCCTCCTGTTGCCCGACGACAGCGTGGCGGACATGGCGCGCATCCTCTCTGCGCTGAAAACGCGGACCGCCACCAAGATCCTTGGCCGCCTGCGGCTCGATCAACAAGGTTGCAAGAGGCTTTGGCAGGCTGGCGGCGGCCACGACCGGAACGTCACGACCGGCCGGGAGTTCCAAGCTGCGGTCGATTACATCGAGCAGAACCCGGTCGCAGAAGCGCTCGTCGAGCGCGCCGAGGACTACGCCTGGTCGTCGGCGGGGAGCAGCGTGATCGGACGGGACCGATGGTGGTGACGGACGCCATGGCAGCCAGTTCGAATGTGGGTCCCCGTGACACGGTCTGCCACGGGGCACTGCATGTTCTTCTGGTGTGGAGATCCGGTGGCCAGACCGTGCCACTTCCCAGCCCACCGGTTGTCATGGTCTGCCGCCGACCCGGATGACGAAACGTCCGACATGCCGCGGCCAGACCATGCCACGCCCCCCCCCTCTCAACCCGTCGCGGGCTGAGGCATGACGGCATGACACGTCACCCCTACGGCTCCACCACGGGAAACGCCGAAATACGCAGTCGCGCCGCGCCCATCGGGATCAGCGTGATCTTTTCGACCGGCTCGTTCGTCTTCACCGGGCTGTCCATGAGCGTGCCGCAAAGGCCGTACTGGTCGATCTTCCACTCGGGGATCTTCCGCCCCTTCGCCTCAAGCTGGATGGGGCAGGACTGTTGGGTGAAGGGAAAGTCGTCCTTTGGCCAGCCCTTGCGCTTGATCTGGAACGAGCTGGCCGCTCCGCCCTTTTCGAGCACTAAGCCATAGTTCCAAGGCGTCGCGGGATGGATTTCATACGAGGGCCACTTCGAGGGATCGGCGCCCGGCTGCCACTTCGAGTCTCCGATCGCCGTGTCGACGCTGCTCTTCTCGACGTACTCTTCGCCGATCTTCAAGGAGAAGGTGAGGGGCCCGTAGTCCACGGAAGCCGAGTCGTGGTTTTGGCTCCAACGCCGAACCGCGAGGGACATGGGCAATCGCAGGGTGACGGTGTCGCCGTTCCGCCATGACCGGTCGATCTTGACGTAGTGTCCGCGGGCGTCCTTCAGGTTCCACGGATCGCCGCCGTTAATGGCGATCTGCGGAGTCGAGCACCAGCCGGGGACTCTCAAATAGAGGGGAAAGGCCACCTCGGTCTTCGTCTGGACCTTGAACTCG
Source organism: Armatimonadota bacterium (assembly GCA_018268375.1). Classification (GTDB taxonomy): domain Bacteria; phylum Armatimonadota; class Fimbriimonadia; order Fimbriimonadales; family Fimbriimonadaceae; genus JAEURO01. Next base: position 178,157 of record JAFDWS010000006.1, read on the forward strand.
AGCGTGTCTTCGAAGGGGTAATTGCCCTTGAGCGTCAACTTGACGGGCACACCGCCCGCGACCTTGGCGCTGACCTCGTTGGCGGCATAGAGCACGGCGGCCAGGCCGTTGTCGCTCGTCGCCTGCCAGAGGTTCTCGCTGTAATACGGCCAGCCTTGGGAGTGGTTGTGCTGGCAGCAGCGGGAGCTGAACGGGTTCATCATGAGGAACGGACCGCTGTTGGCGATGCCGGGATGATGGTCGTTGGCGTCGTTCAAGACCATGTTCGGGCTCGTGATGTAACGGAGCGACCGGAAGTCCGGCATCACCGCCGCCGGGTAGGTGTTGAAGGCGACGTCCTCCGCGTGGTCAGCCCAGGCTACGTCGCCGGTGATGCGCAGCAGTTCTTCGTCCGAGTTCATCTGCTCGACCATGCCGCACGTCTCGACGCCTTGGCGCGGGTCGTCGAACCCCTTCCTTGCGTTCTCGTCGGAGCCGAACATGCCCCCTGGCACCTGGCCGAAGTGTTTGCGGACAGTCCGGAACACGTTGTCGGTGGCGATCAAGTCCTTGGCGTCGTTGCTGAGTTGGAAATACTCCCCCGGCTCACGGAAGCCTTGCGCGATGTTCACGTTGTGCCAGTCCGGGATTGACTTGAACCAATCGCCGTCGCCCTGCGCGGTGACGTCCCACCTCATGCCGCAGGTGTGGATCTTCTTGGCGAGATCAAGTAGGAAACTGTCGCCGGTCTGGTTGTAGAGCCAGAGGACGCTGTGGAGGTTGTCGCCGATCCGCCGCGACTGCCAGTACATCTTCATGAACTTGTCCTCCGGATAAGCGAGCTGGTACCGGAAGAACTTGGTCATGAAGGGGACGACGCGCTCGTCGCCGGTGGCCTCGTAGAAGCTCTGGAGGCAGTAGAGCATGATCATCTTCGGCCAAAAGTCTTCGACGCCGTGCTCGTCGACGGCGGTCGGGCCGAAGTTGCCGTCCTCGCGCTGGCTGTTGAGGACCGCCTCGATCCAAACCTTCGTCTCGGCGATGACCTGCTTGTCCTTGAGGATCACGCCCAAGTTCCCGTAGCCCTTGAGCCAATACGGCACCTCTTCCCAGCCCCACTTCCCTTTGCCGTCTTTGCTCAGCCACGCGTTGTCTTCCTTTTGGAGCCAGGCGCTGATTTCGCCGAGGTGCCCGGTCAGCCCATTGCGCTGACGCTTGAGATACTCCAGCAGCCAGCCCTTGGGCGCGATGGATCCGAGCGGCAGTTTGACGAACGGCGTCCCCCTCAGCGGGCTGCGGTTACCGGCGTAGCTGGTGTTGGACTGGTCAATGCCAGGGCCGTTGGAGACGGTGACGGACTGGCTCATGAGGATGGTCGTGAGGGCGAGGGTCGAGAGGAGGGGCATGGGGCTTCGCTCGACCGAGTTTAGCCCTCAATTCCGGGGAGAGCGGCTGTGGGACTTGTCCTCAACCGCTCCTCCCCTGTTTTCGGGATGGTTCGTGCCCGACAACGGGGGAGGTGGCGCGAAGCGACGGAGGGGGCTCTCCTCCCCTGTTTTCGGGATTGTTCGTGCCCGACAACGGGGGAGGTGGCGCGAAGCGACGGAGGGGGCTCTCCTCACTCGCCTTTCGTATCAGTCTTCGCGCCAAGGTTCTGCCAGTTCAGCGCAGCGTTGAAGACGAGCGGCCACGAGCCGATCGTCGACTGGCGCCACATGGGATTGATCGCGAACAACAGCACGTTGCCTTTGCCCACCGGGCACTGAACGAGCGCCGCTTTGCCTGCCATTTCTTCCCCGCTCTTCAATGAGCCGCTCACCAACAGCTTGTCCGCCGAAGCGAATCTTAGGAGGACTTTGGGTGCCGGGGCCACCGGCTGGTTCGCCCTTTGCGGCTCCGGCGAATCGCCGGGCAGGCTCGTGACGGTGTGAGGCGGCCGGCCTTGCACAACGTCGGGATCCTTCAAGTCTCCACGTCCCGACGGACGGCCAGTCGGCCCCCCGCCCCCGCGTCCCAAGCCGAACCCTCCGCCGACAGAGATCAACGGAGTCTGCGAGAAGTAGACGCCGAGCGTGTCACCAAACCCTTGCATGACGGGGCTGTCCTTAGCCGCGTTCTCAGCGAGGAACACGCCGCCGGGAGCAAAGAGATCCTTGGGTGTGGTCAGTGAGACGCCGCTGACCAACCCATATTGGATCGGCACCGCGCAGGTGTCGGCCATGCAGATGAAAAGGCCGCCCTCGTTCAAGAACTTCTGCAGGTTCAGCATGCCCTGCAGTTCGATTCCTCCCCGGATGTTGTCGGAGAAATCGGGCCCGCCAAGGTTCGGAAAACCATCAAGTGGCTTCCACGGGATCGGCTCGCCGTCCTTGTTCATGCCGTTCACGAGGTTCTGCGCACTGCCGCCGGCAGGCGAGAGGATGATGACGTCGTACTTCGAGCGCAGGTCGGGCGTGTCGCGCAGCTCGTGCACGGAGACGTATTTGTATGGAACGCCGGCACTGTCGAACGCCATGCGGACCCAGCCTTCGTCTTGGGTGCTTTGCCAGGTGTGGACGAGCGCTATCCGGCCGAGCTTTGCCTTGTCGAAAGGATAGGCCTGCGACGGTGTCCAGGCAGCTGGCTGCGAAGAAGCGCATTTATCGAGGACGGACTTGTCCTTGACCCGGACCGTGGCCAAGTCGAAGAGCGGCCCCAAGGTCCAGCCCGTGTCGTCGTAAGGAGAAGGGTCGTCGCTGCGGTAGTACTGCTTGTCAAGCAACATGTCGGCCATGCGGCAATAGGGTTGATCCATGCGGACGACAAGGCTGCCCTTGGCGAGCTTGTTTTCGCCTGAACCGAAGTCGGAGGAAAGTATCGTCGTCTCCACCCCTTGGCGCTGCATGAGCGTGCGGAGGCTCTCGAGGTTCCATTCGCGCCCCGGCCGGGAGGAGACAACATAGGCGGCGGGGCCTTCCGTCCACGGCTTCAGGATGCTGCGCTTCGACTTCAGGTAGTAGTTGTGGAGGAACTTCTCCTTGTTCTGGGCGACGTTTTGCATGCCCAGCAACAGCGCCGACTGCATCAGGTTCGTGTTGTTCCGGATTGACCAGCGCACGCTCCTGAGCGGCGGGTTCGGGCGGAACCAAGCTCGGTCCGAGTCGTCGCCGACATTGATCACGCGAGTGTCTGCCCCGCTTCCGCCCTGGGTCTCATAGAACCGGCCGATCGCGTTGTGACCGTTGGCGACGTAGAAGGCATAGTTCGGCGCCCAACCATCGTAGAAGCCGTGCGTCCACACGCCGGGGACGCCGCGCTTTGTCATCTCGTCGACCTCGTTGTAGGCCATCATGTGCCACTCATCGATCGTGATCGGATCGAGCCAGGCGTTGTAGGGGCCAGTACCGGTCGAGATGTAAAGGAAGGGGACCGATTCGTGGAGGTCGTGCAAGACCGTCGGGTGGTACTGCAGCCACGTTTGCATCAGGTTCTTGCTCAGCGCGAGCCCCATGCCGATGTTGTCCCGGTTGTTGTCGTGGGCCACGTAGTTGCCCCAATAGACAAGGGGAATGGCGGGCTTGGTCGGATTCTTCTTCCGGTAGAGGTAGGTGTCGACGTAGCGGTCGCGCCCGTCAGTGTCGAGCACGGGCGTCAGCATGACAATGCTGTCTTTCCTGATCTCCTGGACGAGCGGCGATTCTTCTGTGGCCAACCTGTACGCCAACTCCATCAGCATTTCGGGCGGGCCCGATTCTGGCGAGTGCATGCCGCCCGTCGCGTAATACATCGGCAGCCCTTCTTTGATCAACTTGTCTGCCCTCTCGTCCGCTCCCTTGAGGTTGCCGTCGCCCTTGTAGTCCACCAGTCGTCGAGGATCGCCGAGTAGCGCATTGATCTCCTTGAGGCGGTCGAGCCGTCGCAGGTTGGCCTCGTCGGAAATGACCACCACGATCATTTCCCTGCCGCCCTCGCTCCGGCCCATGCTCCCGACCCTGACCCGCTTACTCGCCTTCGCGAGCTCCCTCATGTAGCCGTTGATCTCGTCAACGTGGTGGAGGACATTGGGTGCGCCGATGATGTCGCCGAAATGCTTCATCGGGCTCGGAACCCCCTTGCTCGCGGGAAGGTGGTCGACGAGTTCCGTCAAGAAGAAGGGCTCGGTCGTGTACTCCTTGATCTTCTTCGCATAGGCATCGTCGTTCTGCGCGAACGCCTGCCCACTAGCCAGGGCGCACAGCAACAGCAAGTTTCGGAACATGGCGCCAGTTTTGCACCTCGCCCGAGCGTTTCGCAAAACCGATTAAGAAACTCAAAGGCCGAAGGCGCGAAGCAGGAGGTAGCACAGTGCGCCGACTGTGCCCGCGCAAGGGATGGTGAGCACCCACGCCACGAGCACGTTCTTGGCCACCTGCCACCTGACGGCCGAGAGCCTCTTAGAGGCGCCCACACCAAAGATGGACGCGGTGATGGCGTGGGTCGTCGAGATCGGCATGCCGAAACGGCTTGCCGTCAAAATGACGGCAGCGCCCGCCGTCTCCGCGGCGAACCCATGGACGGGTTCGAGACGGATGATCTTATGGCCGAGCGTCTTGATGATTCGCCAGCCTCCGGCTGCCGTCCCCAAACCCATAGTGAGGGCACAGGCCAATTTGACCCATAAGGGCACTTCCGGCTTTGCGATCACGCCGTTGGAGACAAGGGCAAGGGTGATGATGCCCATGCTCTTTTGCGCGTCGTTCTGACCGTGTGACAGCGCCATAAGGGCCGAGGACACAAGTTGCAAACGGCGGAAGGTGTTGCCGGCACGGTCGGGGTTCGCATGAGCGAAGAGCCGAGCGATCAAGGTCATCAAGAGGAACGCGATGATGAACCCCACGATCGGCGAGGCCACCAAGGGGACCAAGACTTTTTCGACGAGCCCTCCCCACGTCACTACCTCGGCGCCGCCGCGCGCGATCGCCGCACCGACGAGCCCGCCGATCAGGGCATGGGAAGAACTCGAAGGGATCCCGTAGACCCAGGTGATGAGGTTCCATGCGATACCGCCGATGATCGCGGACAAGACGACCGTGTCCGTGGCCGCGGACTGAACGACCAAGCCGCTCGCAATGGTCTTCGCGACGTGGGTCGCGATGAGAGCGCCCGCGATGTTGCAAGTGGCCGCCATCAAGATGGCGGCTGTCGGGCTGAGGACGCGGGTGGACACGACCGTTGCAATGGCATTGGCCGTGTCATGGAAACCGTTGATGTAGTCAAAGATCAACGCCCCTGCGATGACAAGAATAATCAGGACAGTCATCGTCAGGAGTACTTGTCGATGATCGTTCCGATGATCGCCGCAATGTGCTCGCATTTGTCAGCGGCTTGCTCGATGCGGTCGAACATCTCTTTCCATTTGATCACTGTGAGCGCATCGATCCCCGGCTCGTCAAAGAGGTTCTTCAGGGCCATTCGGAACGCCTGGTCGCTGTGGTTCTCGACGGTGTGGATCTCTAGCAGCGTCTGCCTCAAGGTCTGCGACCTTGCAAAGCCGTTGCGCAGTTCTCCGACCGCGCTTTCGGTCAGCCTCGTCAATTGGTGAAGCAGCTCCACGAGGGGCTTCAAGTCAGACCGTGCGTCTTTGAGAGAATAGAGCTGGGCTCTCGCCGCCGCCGCCTCGATCAGGTCGGTGACGTCGTCGAGCGCCTGGCTCAACTCCCGAAGATCCTCCTTGTCGAGGGGTGTGATGAAGACCGTCGCGATCTTGTTCTGAAGCTCGTGGGTCAGGTCGTCGCCTTCGGACTCGAGCCGATCTAGGACGTCGGCGTGGTATCCCAGGTTCTCGAAGTCGTTGGCCATGGCGACGAAGGCCTCGCCTGACTTCACGGCCACCTTCGCCTGCTTCTCAAGCAAGTCATAAATCGCTGTGTCTTTCTTCTGCTTGAGCAAGCTCTTTGACCCCCGTGGCCCTGACGGGCCGGAACACATTATGCCGCCCAATGTTAAGGTGCCACCGCTCAATCAGAAGCAAGGGAGGGGCGGACTCTTAACATTTCTCCACAAGATTCCCACTTCCGGTTCAAAATGGAGCATGACTGTCGAGGATGCCAAGAGAACGTTTCTTTCGTTTGAGGGCTCGTTCGAGTCGGAGCACATGGGGCATCCCGACTTTCGCGTGAAAAGTGGCATCTTCGCAACGACATGGCCCGACGACGGAGACGCGGTGCTCCGTTTGCCGCTTCCGCTCGCGGAGAGCCTTGTCGCCCAGAACTCCGCATCGATGAGACTGGTTTCCCGGTCTGGCGGCGCGGGTTGGGTGAGGATCAAGTTGGCCCAGGTGGAGAAAGCTGATTTCCAGCCTCTTGCCGAACTCGCTTACGAGGCCTGCTCGAAGAAGAAGTGAATAAGGTGCCCGCCATGTGCCCGAGGTGTGGGATAACCTGACGGTCCATGCTCCCGCCTGCCCTGCGCCACTCGGCGTTCTGCAACTACCTCAGCGGGAGTTTCGTTTCGAACATCGGGAACAACATCCAGGCTTGGGCCATTGCGTGGCACATCTACCACCTCACCCACAGTTCCTTTGCCGTCGGCATGCTCGGCTTGATCCGCGTGGGGCCCCTCCTTCTCTTTTCGCTGTTTGGTGGGGTCGTGGCCGACCGCGCAGACCGCCGCAAGGTCATGCTGATGACGCAATCGGCGATGGCGGTCGTGTCGCTCATCCTGCTCGCCCTGACCCAAACAGGGCATGTCACGGTGGGATGGCTTTACGGCATGATCGCCATCAATGCGATCGCGAGGTCGTTCGACGGGCCTGCGCGCCAAGCCATGCAGGTCAGTCTTGTTCCCCTCGAGGACTTTCCAAACGCGGCCAGCATGAACGGTGTGGCTTGGCGGCTCAGTGACGTTCTCGGCCCCGTCGTCGCCGGTTTCGCGATTCCGTGGCCGAGCATCCTTGGTTTCTCCGGCCTTGCCTTCTGCTATGCCCTCAATTTCGTCTCGTTCTTCACCCTCATTTTCGCCGTCTTGAGGCTGCCGTCGAACAAACCGGAGGGCGACCACCCAACGTCGTTCAAGGAGGTGCTGGGCCTCATCAAAGAAGGCCTGAGGTTCGTCAACAGGACACCGGTCGTCCGCAGCGCGATGTGGATCGACTTTTGGGCCACGCTGCTGTCCGGTGCTGAAGCTTTGCTGCCAGCGTTCGCAGCCAGCATCCTCCGCCTTGGGCCGAGCGGTTTCGGCATCCTGGCAGGTTCGACAGGGGCTGGCGCACTCCTCGCCGCAACGAGCCTCGCGTGGCTCCCTACCGTCCGCCGTCAAGGCCTTTGGGTCGTCATCATGATTGCCGCGTTCGGATTTTTCACCGTCTGCTTTGGCCTCTCTCCCAACTTGTGGACTGCGTCGCTCAGCCTGGCCGCGGTAGGAGCTGCCGACATGATCAGCACCGTGTTCCGGCAGACGATCCGCCAGTTGGCGACGCCAGACGAACTTCGCGGCCGCATGAACGCGACGAGCAGCCTGTTTCACATTAGCGGCCCTCAGCTCGGCGATTTCGAGGCAGGCGCCGTCGCAAAGTTTTGCGGTGAGCGCAACTCCATCGTGATCGGAGGCGTGCTTTGCCTTCTGGTCGCGGCCCACTGGTCTCGGGCCAAGGCGCTGGTCGGCTATGTCCACCAGAGGTAGCCTCTACCCATGGATCCGTTGCTGCATCCATGGGACGCCGTCCCCGTCGATTCGCCCGTACCCCTCTTGCAACGCCAAATGATCACCGGCGACCAAGCCTTGTTAGCCATGGTCAATTTGGCAAAGGGCTGTCACGTCGCCCTCCACAGCCATGCGAGCGAGCAGTTCGCGTATGTCGTGAGTGGCCGTGTGCTCTGGACATTGGGTGCAGAAGGCTCGTCCGAGCGTCGCCAGGTCGAAGTGACCGGCGGCCACGTCGTGCGGCTCCCCGCCAACTTTCCCCACGGCGTGGACGCTCTTGAGGACACCGTGATTCTGGACATCCTCGCGCCACCCGGCGCGATGGGCGTTGACAGCCAGGGCCGAGGGCACTGAAGGTCGAACTTCAGGGCCTAGTCCGACGTAAGCCAATGAGGACATCGTCCGGCCAAGGGTTGGTCTGTGGACCAACATATCTCTCATGAGCGACAAGAAGACGATCGTTGTGTTCGGCGCGACTGGTGCGCAGGGCGGTGGCCTTGTGAAGGCGATTTTGGAGGATTCGGACGGCGGCTTCTTTCCGCGCGCTGTCACTCGCAATGGCAACAGCGACAAGGCGATGGCCCTCAAAGACCTGGGCGCGCAACTTGTGGAAGCCGACCTTGATGATTACGACAGCTTGACGAAGGCCCTTGAAGGAGCCTACGGCGCCTACTGTGTGACGAACTTCTGGGAGCATTTTTCAGCCGAGAAGGAGATGCAACAGGCCGAAAGCTTAGCCAAGGCATGCAAGGCGACCGGAGTCAAGCACGTAGTCTGGTCCACGCTCGAAGACACGAGGGAGTTTGTGCCGCTTGACGACAACCGCATGCCGACGCTCCAAGGCAAGTGGAAGGTGCCCCACTTCGACGGCAAGGGCGCTAGCGACCACTTCTTTGCCGACAACGGTGTGCCCACCACCTACATATTGACCAGCTTCTACTGGGACAACTTCGTCCACTTCGGTAGCGGCCCGCAAAAGGGCGCGGACGGCAAGTATGCGATCACGTTCCCGCTTGACGACAAGCCGATGTCGGGCATAGCCGCCGAAGATATCGGCCGCTGCGCCTACGGCATCTTCAAAGGTGGTGAACAGTGGATCGGTAAGCGGGTCGGCATTGCCGGCGAGCACATTTCGGCGGGCGACATGGCCGCCCAAATGTCCAAAGCTCTTGGAGTCGACGTCGCTTACAACAACGTCACCCCTGAGGTCTATCGGGGCTTTGGATTCCCTGGCGCCGACGATCTGGGGAACATGTTCCAGTTTTATCGCGACTTTGCGGACTATTTCACTGGATTTCGCGATATCTCCGTGGCCAAGTCACTGAATCCCAAACTTCAGGACTTCTCGCAGTGGCTTGCGGCGAACTCGAGCAAGATTCCGTTAGGCTAGTCACCAAGATCGGAAGGACAGAAGTGAAAGGGATCCTTCTTGTTGCCGTCCTCGCCGTCCGATCCAGCTTCGTGCTCAACAAAGAAGAGCCGGTCGGTGAAGGTCAGATTCCGGACACCCTGCAATGGTGGATCACGAACGGCGGTGCGTTCAGGATCAAGACATTTGCCGTTGATCACGATATTCACATCTGGCGGATCGACGGGGACGTTTCCGTCGAGCAGGCACTGGCCAACAATCAACGGCACTACGGCGATGTTCTTTCTCGGCACTACCGGATCGAGATCGAGGACGCGACCAACGGCGAGTTAGTGGCGGGCGCTCTTGCCGCCGCTGGCTTGGAGCCGATGTTCGAACTTGAGGAGGGCGCCTTCGCGTATTGGAAGCCAGACGCAGGGCCATACGAGAACAAGAGCGGACCCTAGGAGTCTGGAAGGGCCGATTACAGAGCCTCGACAAGCGCGATTGTCAGCCGGGCAAGGTTCTCGATTGCTTCGGGATGGCAGATTTCGAAGCCATGGCTGTTCGAAACAGGTATGCCGAGGGTGATCGGTCTTGCGCAGAGCCCGTGGCTGGCCGCGCAGCTCGCATCGCTGCCGCCTCGTGAAAGCGCTTGGTATTGGATTTCCAGGTCAATGCCCTCCGCTACCTGCCTGACGAAAGCGATGTCGGCCGGATCCATCGCCGCGTAGCCGTCGTTGACCCACAGGGTCGGGTTTGGACTCAGGTCGACCGTTGCGTCCTCGACCTCGGGCCCCAGCTCCAGCGCGATGCAGACCTCCGGTTGGAGCCGGTGGAAAGCGTAAAGGGCACCGTGTCCCCCCACCTCCTCCGACGTTGTAGCGACAAAGGTCGCGTTCTCGGCACCGGTCTCCTGGGCCAGAAGCCAGGCCACAAGATCGGCGCGGTCGTCCAGGAAATAGCTGCCAACGTGATCGCCGACCTCCAACAACTGTCGGCGATCGGGATGGACGACGACCCTCGTGCCTGGCGTCACACCGGCGGCATCAAGTTCACGCGGGTCAAGGCAGGTCTGCACGACGGCATGGTCCCAGTCGATGGCTTGCTCCTCCGATCGGCGGACGTTCGACGACGCGTCCTCAGTGTGGATCGAGCCAAACGACAGCACGCCCGCAACATGCTTGGCGATCCCCATCACCAACACCGGGCCCTCGCCCAGTTTCCACGGATAGAGCCCGCCGAGGGCGCCGATTCTCAGCGAACCGTCGGGGAACACCTCGCGCACGATCATGGCGATCTCGTCCATATGGGCCGTCACGACGACGCGCCCTTCGCCGACGAGCAAATTGCCCTTGGCGTCTGCACGACTTTCGCGTCCGATAGAGCTGAGGTGATCGGCAAGGTAGCGCCGCACTGCCCCTTCTTGGCCGGGCGGCCCCGGAATGGCGACGAGGTCGCGCAGAAGAGAGAGGGCGTCCATGCCTCGAATCTAGCCGAAATCGATAGCCGAGCGCGTGCGCCGAGGGGTAAATTCACCAAGCTCAGGCGGACAAAAGATGGCGAAATCGGGTTCTGTGCTCAAACCGCGCGGCTTTGGCAAGACATCGCGGCGAGACACTTGGTGGGCCCAGCCGCTCGTCACCTTCCTCGTCCTCTCGCTTTTCATCGTCTACGCGACTTGGGCCGCCTTCCAAGGCGACAACTACCACTACTTCAACTACCTCTCGCCCTTCTACTCGCCCGAGTTGTTCGGCTCGTCTCCCCACCGGATCTTCGGGCCCAAGCCGGGTTGGTGGCCGACCGGTCTGCCCTTCTCTCCCGCGCTCTTGATCCTTCCCTTTCCCGCGCTGTTCCGGTTCACCTGCTATTACTATCGCGGCGCGTATTACAAAGCGTTCTGGGCCGATCCGCCGAACTGCGCGGTCAGTGAACCACGAAAGGGCTACACAGGTGAGAACGGGTTGCCCCTCATTCTTCAAAACGTGCACCGGTACTTCATGTATGCGGCGCTTATCTTCCTGCTCTTCTTGTGGCACGATGCGTTCAAGAGCTTTTGGTTTCCCGACACATCGCAGATGGCCTACTTCCCTAAAGGCCTTGGCCCGTTCCCAAACGTGCCCACCAAGTTCGGCATGGGCTTAGGGACACTCGTGCTCCTGACGAACACCACCCTTCTGACCTTCTATACGATCTCGTGCCATTCGTTCCGGCACTTGATCGGTGGGAGGAAGGACTGCATCTCCAAGAGCAAGGCGAGCTTCGCCTGCTATTCGTGCGTGAGCAACCTCAACGCGAGGCACATGAACTTCGCTTGGTTCAGCTTGTTTGGAGTCATGCTTGCTGACCTCTATGTTCGCCTCTGCGCCATGGGTGTGATCCACGACATCCGGTTCTTCTGAGCTCAACCCAATTGACGGCACACTTACGAAAGTTAGGGCCGATCGACGGGCAGTCTTCCTACACTGGGACTGCGATGTCACACCTCAAAGTCGCGGCCCCGGCCCTCGTCATAGCTTTGGCAGTGCTTGCGCCTGCCCTGTTCGCAAGAAACGCGGCAGCTCAATTGGGCGGGCAGACGCCTGCGTACGTCCGGCTCCAAAACAGTTCGCCAGGGAGCCCGCAAACCGGGCATGCGAACATCACAGGCGTGATGACGGCGGGCCAGTTCGTCGGGGGCGGAGCTGCTCTTACAAGCCTGAGTGCCAACAATGTCAGCAACGGTCTCCTCGGGCCGGCGTTCGGTGGCACCGGGATCAACACGATTTCGACGCCTTCCGGATCGCTGCTCCGAACTACTGCTCCAGGAACATGGTCGACCCTCCCAATCGGCGGAGAGGGCCAAGTCCTCAAGTCGACGGCTGGCTTGCCAACATGGGGCCCCGATGGCCTCCAGCTTCCATTTTCGGCGACGGTTTCGAGCGGCGTGGCCATGACGATCACCCAGAACGGCACCTTAGACGTATACGACGCGAACATCGTGAATTCTGCAAGCGCGGCCGAATGCTTCCAGGGCGGATCGAACGGATTCGGAGACGTTGTGCAAGCGACCATGCTCGGTCTTGGCCGCGCAGGTAGCTTCAGCGTCCTCAACTCGGCCAACGCCGCTTCCGCGGTCGAGACATCGAGCAATGGCACCGGCTACGGCCTGAAGGTGACGATGACTGGCACGGGGGCGGCTGCCCATTTTGCGGCCGCTACGCCCGGGACCTCGGTCGAGGTCTGCAGTCAGACCGCAGCAGTGAAGACAACGGGCTACTACTACCGCGACTACACGCCCAACCAGCCGAGCGCCGCAGTCCCGATCGCTTATGGAAGCATCTCTTCCACTGGTGCCGTGTCGGGCGGAACAGGCAACTTTTCGGTCACCCACACGGTTACGGGCGATTACAACGTGACCATTAACGGCGAGGCTTACTCGAACACGGCCTTTACAGTCTCGGTTCTTCCCATTAGCAACGCGCCTCGCATGGCCTGCATCGTCGACGGCGGCACCCCGTTCCTCCTCCACATCTTCGACCAGACGGGGACGAAGGTCGACACAGGCTTCCAGTTCACGGTCTGGCGTGCCGACGAGCCTGATCATTGATTCGACACAAGGGAACCGGCGGCGTGCATCGGGCATTTTCGTTCCCGTGGACACTCGGTTTAGGATCACTGCACTGCCTCTGGCCGCGTTTTCGGACCTGATCGGCCTGGCGGACGCTGAGCTTGCGGCCAGAGGCGCCCGTCGGGTCATCGCCGACAGCAATCCTGGATTTCCGTGCCGGGTTTCGCTGTTGGACGCTGAGGTGGGAGAGTCGCTTATCTTGACGTCTTACGAACATCAGCCTGCCGATACGCCGTACCGCGCAAACGGGCCGGTCTTCGTACGCGAAACGGCCACCGAGGCGAGACCGGCCGTGGGCGAAGTGCCGCAGTCTGTGCGTCGGCGCCTGTTGTCTGTTCGCGCCTATGATAGCCAGGGGACGCTTCTCGACGCCGACGTCGCGGAGGGCACCGCTCTCGATGCCATCATTGACGCTTTTTTCGCGGATTCTCAGGTCGCGTACCTGCACCTTCACAACGCCAAGCCAGGCTGCTATAGCTGCCGCGTCGATCGTGCGTAGTCAAGCCTTAGGCTAGTCGTGCGCCCCCGGCGGCGGCCCGATGACCTCCATTCCGTAGTCTGCCGCCGCCGCTAAGACCTTCTCGATGTCTGGCGGGCCAGGAGCGGCGAAGACGGCAGCCGCCCGATCGTAGAAGTCCTCGAAGCCGCTGGGGGTCGCGATCACCCAATGCCGACTGGGCGTCGCGCCCGCGTTGCGAAATTGGTGGGGCACGTCCTTGGGCAGGAAGACGACGCTGCCCGGAGGTGCCTTTTTCCATTCCCCGTGCACGTTCATCTCCAAGTCCCCGGACTCGATGATGAAAATCTCGTGTTCGCGATGGTGGACATGGAGAGGTGGCCCTCCCCCCGGCGGCGTAATCGCCATACCAATCGTTATATCGTTCCCGGTTTGCCCGCCCTGGAGCTTGAAGACAATGACGTCCCCGAACGCAGACAGCTCTTTGCCTTCGTGGGGCTGGATGATGATCGGTTCCACCTCCGAAGTTTGGCCCAATCGATCGAGCGCCGATCAATCTCGAGGATCTGGCCCGTTCCACTCCTGCGACTCATCCGACCCTCGCCTCTTCGTTCGCCCAGAGTGTAATCTTCGCGCTCATGCCCGACTACCGCTCCTTCGACTACGACGTCCTCGTCATCGGCGCCGGCGGGGCGGGCCTCAGAGCCGCCATCGAAGCGTCCGCGATGGGGGCCAAAGTCGGTTGCGTCTGTAAGTCGCTCCTCGGGAAGGCCCACACCGTGATGGCAGAGGGCGGCGTCGCTGCGGCGATCGGGAACGTCGACGACCGTGACAATTGGAAGGTCCACTTCACCGACACGATGCGTGGCGGGCAGTATATGAACAACCCTCGCATGGCCGAGCTGCATGCCAAGGAAGCTCCCGCCCGGGTGCTGGAGCTAGAGGCTTGGGGAGCCCTCTTTGACCGCACCAAGGACGGCCGCATCCTGCAACGGAACTTCGGGGGACACAAATATCCGCGACTGGCCCACGTCGGTGACCGAACGGGGCTCGAGATGATCCGCACGCTCCAGGATCACGGCATCCATCAGGGCATTGAGTTCCACATGGAGTGCACCGTGGTGAAGCTGCTCGTCAACGATGGTCGGGTCTGTGGCGCGTTCGGCTACTTCCGCGAGCACGGCCAGTTCGTCGTCTTCTCTGCGAAGGCGGTCGTACTCGCGACTGGCGGCATCGGCAAGGCCTACGAGATCACTTCGAATTCTTGGGAATACACCGCTGACGGGCACGCCCTCGCCTACAACGCGGGCGCGGAACTCATCGACATGGAGTTCGTGCAGTTCCATCCGACGGGAATGGTCTGGCCGCCGTCGGTCAGGGGCATCCTCGTGACCGAAGGGGTCCGCGGCGAGGGTGGCGTCTTGCGCAACAAAGTAGGCAAGAGGTTCATGTTCGAGGATATCCCCGAGAACTACAAAACCCAGACCGCGACGAGCGAAGAGGAAGGCTGGCGCTACGTCACAGGCGACAAGAACGCAAACCGTCCACCGGAACTCCTCACAAGGGACCACGTGGCACGGTGCATCAATCGCGAGGTGAAGGAAGGCCGTGGCTCGCCCCACGGCGGGGTGTTCCTCGACATCTCGTGGATCAAGGAGAAAGTGCCGAACAGCGAGGAGCACATCAAACGCAAGCTCCCAGGCATGTATCACCAGTTCAAGGAACTCGCTGGCGTCGACATCACTAAGGAGCCCATGGAAGTGGGGCCGACGTGCCACTACATCATGGGCGGCATCAAGGTCGATGCCGACACCCAGATGTCAACAATGCCTGGGCTGTTCGCCGCTGGAGAGTGTGCAGCAGGACTCCATGGGGCCAATCGTCTCGGAGGCAATTCTCTTTCCGATCTCCTCGTCTTCGGCAAGCGGGCGGGCGAGCATGCTGCGAGGTTTGCCGCCGAGCAACAGGCGCCACCGCTGCCTCAGGCACAAGTGGACGAATGCGCGGCATGGTCGCTTGCTCCGTTCGACCGCAACACTCCGGACGACAATGCTTTCCGTATCCAGCGCGACCTTCAGAGGTCGATGCAGGCCCTGGTCGGCATCGTCCGAAACGAAAGTGAAATGTCTTCGGCCCTGCCCATACTGGCCGACCTCGAAAAGCGGGCAAATGCGGTCGGGGTCGATGGCAATCGAGACTACAACCCGGGGTGGCACACGGCCCTGGATCTTGCCAACTTGCTCTCGATCTCGCAAGCCATCACACGTTCGGCACTTTCCCGAAAGGAAAGCCGAGGCGGCCACTTCCGCGAGGACTACCCCGACAAGGATCCCGAGGCCGCGAAGTTCAACACGGTGGTTCGAAAGGCGGCTGACGGCTCAATGGAGGTCGCCCAACTGCCTCTCGCCCCAATGCCGGAAGAACTGGCCGCCGTCATCGCCGAGATGGGTTGAGCGACCCTAGCCTCCTGGCAACGGCAGGAGCTGCGGCACCCGATCCTTGTATGGATTGATCTTGGGCCCATCAGCTTCCGGATGGTCGACGTAGTACAGGCCCAAAACCGTGTAGTGGTTCCGAAGCGGCTGCCGGTCGAGGTCCCAACCGCCTCGGCCGTGTTCGAGAGTGAACAGTAGCGACTTGGTGAAAGGCACCGGGTCTTGGACGTGCCACCTGTAGACCGTGTTTTGGATGCCCCGTTTCTCGCCACCATGCTCGGGATTGTCATAGTAGGTGACGCCGAAGTACGGAGTCTGGAAGACGTGCCCGAAGTCCCATGCGCCGCAGAAATAGTCCTCGCTGCCCGTCCCGCTGAGCGCAGGTTTGCGGTCGCCGTCGATATAGAAGTTATCGTCGCCCTCGCCCCACCAGCCATCACTGTTCGCCATGACCGTGACAACGGTTCCCACGAAGTGACCGGCCCCTTTCACGTCGCAGACGGTGATTTGCTCGCCCTTCGGCGCCGGGAAGTAGTTGCGGTACTGCGTGTGGAAATAGCGCACATCCTTCGGTTGCCTCGCATCGAGCCGATAGTCGAAGTTGTAATAGAACGCACCGACCGGTTTGTCGCCTTCGTTGGTCACCGTGATGACGGCGTGCTTCTTGAAAGGCATGGGCCAGTAGCAGTTCAACGCCATCTGGCCACCGACACTGACGGGCGCGCTGTGATATTCCACGTACTTCCCCGGGCCCTGGGCAAAGAAGTCTCCTACTGGTGTCTCCACGGCCGGGGTCGGAGCGTCGTCCCAGGTCATGCGGAGCACCAGTTCGCGCAGGTGGTCAGGCGACTGGGCCGCGATCGTGATCCAAAGGTGGGTGAAACGCCCGCTGCCGTGAACGTCCGAAAGCGTGATCGTCTCGCCCGGTGCGATCCCTCGAGCGTCAGCGTTCTTTCCGGTCGGATCCGCGCTGGAAGACTTTAAGGCTTTGAAATCCTTCTTGCTCGCAAGGTCTTCAGGCACTTGTCCAAATGCCAAGACAGGAACGCAACATATGCTGGCAAGCCAAATTCGACTGAAAACACTCTTCATGAGACCACCGCCACTAGGGCACGGCGGCCAGTCTACACCCCATAATTCGACCGTGATGAAAGCTGTCTTCACAATCATTTGTGCGCTCTCCGTAGGTTCCGTCGCATGGGGACAAGAGTTGGCGGCGGTGCCCAAAGAGTTGAAGGACCTCTCGGGCCTCGTAGGAGAGTGGCAGGGCGAACTCGCGATGACCATCCCGGGGATGAGCGACCCCATCAAGATGACCTCGACGGTCAGCGTCAAGGTTTTCGGTCAGTACCAGGAGACGGTCTACACGATGGACGCGCCGGGAATGGGCAAGTTCACCGGCCACCAGTTCCTGACCTGGGATGAGAACGCGAAGGGTTACAAGTCGTGGAATTTCGACGACCAGTCGCCAGCCCCCAGAATGGAGACAGGGAGTTGGGACGGAAAGAAACTCGTGATGAGCGGTGAGCAGGGCGGCATGACATCCCGGGTCACTTTCGAACCGCGAGGCAAGGACGTTGTCCATTTTCTGCTGGAAATGAAGCAAGGAGACTCGTTCGTGAAGCTGGGGGAGACCGACTACAAGCGCAAAGCGTAACCCCGTCGGCCATCGGGACGTCCGACTTGCGGCAAGGATCGACCCATGACTGACTTACTGAAAGCTGTGCCCGCCCTCTTTCTATGCTGGGCGGCGACTGTTGCGACGGCCCAAGACGGCGTTTCGACCGCAGGTGCAGCCCGGAGCAAGTATTTAGCCGAGCATGGTGGCCTGCCCGCTCCTAGCGAAGTGGTCGTGGAGGACTTTGTCAATTATCACCGTCACGAGATCGCGCGGCCAAAGTCCGGAGAAGCCGTCGCGCTCGACTTGCGATGGGGCTCGGCCGGCATCCAGCCGCGCGGTAGCGCCGTCCTCCAGGTCGGGCTCAGTACGGCTCTCACCCATGATCGCAAGAACCTCCGTCCCGTCAATCTTTCACTTGTCATTGATAAGAGCGGCAGCATGTCCGCTGCCGACAAGCTCACGCGGGTCAAGCAAGCCCTTGACAAGCTCGTCGCTCAGCTACGGCCGACCGACATGCTCTCGCTCGTTTGCTTTGACAGCGAGGCCCAATTGTTGATGCCCGCCACAACAGTGGGCGACGGGAGCCGGGCACGCTCGCTGATCCGGTCGCTTGAGCCGGGCAGTTCCACGAACATCGAAGGTGGGCTGAAGCTCGGGTATGAGCAAGCCCTTTCCCATTACGATCTGACTTGGAGCAACCGGGTCGTGCTCCTGACTGATGGCATCGCCAATGTCGGAGTCACCGAACCCGCCTTGATCGCCAAGGAATCGGTCGACTACAACGAGCGCGGCATCGACCTTTCAACCATTGGCGTCGGCATGGACCTCAATCGCGACATGCTGCGTGAACTCGCGAAAAAGGGCCGCGGACTGGCCCATTTCGTCGGTGACGACGGAGACATCGAGAAGGTCTTCGTCAAGGAGCTGCAGAGCCTTCTTTCGCCTGTCGCGAAGGATCCAAAGCTTGTCGTCCGGTTCGACCCGAGATTGACGCTCGACCAGTTCTATGGCTACGAGCCCCAGATTTCCGAAGATGAGGTCACGGTTCCGTTGGACACGATGAACAGCGGAATGACGGAGGTCGTCCTCATGCGCTTCCACCTTGTCAGCCGGTTGCCCAAGGGGACACGGCTTCCCGTCAGTTCCGTCTTGACCTACTACGACGAGGAACACGGGCGCGAAGTCCAGGTCAAGCAGTCCGCTCAGCTCGTCGTCGACGACCGTGCCAGCGTGAAGATTGACGATGAGTCTGTACGCAAGAACTACACCATCGCTGAACTGGCTCAGTCGATCCACGAAATGGCCGTGCGCTGTGAGGCGAACCGCTATGCCCCAGCAGAAATGGCGCTCGACACGGCGATCCTCGATACGAACCTTCGCTATCCCAGCCTGGAGGATGAGGACATCGTGCGCACTCTCAAGGTTGCGAAGGCTTACAAGAAGACCCTTGAGGAGCGGAACAAGGGGGCACGTGCAGAACTCGAGGGGTCAGGCAACGCGAGCGAGGTCCGCGATTTGCTCAGCACGGAGCGCTTCACGTCTCCTGTCTTGGCATTCACCCCTGCGACTGAAAACTGTCTTTGGCCGGCGGCCTACACCATCGCGCAGCGGTTCGACCAGCCCCAACTGCATCGCCTAGTCTCAGCTCAGCCGTTCGCCGCTCCCGAAGGTGGCGACGTCTACTTTGCGAACTGCGGAGGGACGGAGACGATGGAAGTGCTCCAAGCCAAAGTCGACTGCAAGCCCAACACGAATTACCGTATCAGCTTGCAAGCGATCAGTTTAACGCCAGGTCGTGAATGGATCCCGACGTTCGAGATCCGCGTGAACGGCCACCGCAGCGAACCGCGCCCAGCAGGAGAACTCAGTTACGAGAAGATCGAAACCGTTTGGAACTCGGGCGCTGCGCGCACAGCCACAATTCGAGTGATGCGCATGGCGATCCCCCATGGTGGCGGCGTCATCGGCTTGGCGAACTGGCGGATCGTGCCCGTGACTGAATAGCGACGATCAATCGCCGTACATCTGCTCGTGCTCGGCGTCCTTGCGTTCAGGCAACTCTTCGATCAGCCGCGCGCACGCGTTCCAACGGAGGATGGCGTCGTCGTTTCCTTCCGGTCGCATTTTTTCGGCCCGCTCATAGAGGTCCATGGCCTGGTGGATCCAGCTTGCCGCCATGCTTGCGTGCTCGCCGCTTTGAAGCTTGACTCGCCCCCAGCGCTCACAAGCGACGCCAGCGTAATAGACCCGTTCGTATTCCGTGCCCATGCGTCCCGCAATCCGCTCGGCTTCCTCGAGCTTTGGGCCACGGCGATGGCCGAACATTTCAGTCGTCGCAAGGAACAATGAGCGGACGGCGGTGGCATTGTCAGGATCGATCGCGAGGACATCGTGGCAGATACTGGCGGCCTGCTCTGGCTCGTTCAGCAACCGATAACGCTCAGCGAGTTCAAGGGCGCGGGGAACAGCGGCGGCGTGGATTTGCTTCAACATGTCGGCTCCGTCATCGACGCCCCTTTCGGAACAGTCTCGCAATTGGATCATAGAACACGTCGGCCACACGCTCCTTCAGTGGAATGATGGCGTTGTCCGTGATTTTGATGTGCTCTGGGCACACGACCGTGCAGCACTTTGTGATGTTGCAGTAACCGATGCCGTCCCGGTGGCGAAGGTCGGAGAGCCGATCTTCGGTGTCGAGCGGGTGCATCTCCCACATCGCGTTATAGATGAACAGTCTCGGGCCGATGAAACTGTCGTGCTTGTCGTGCTCTCGAAGAACGTGGCAGACGTTCTGGCACAGGAAGCACTCGATGCACTTACGGAACTCCTGCGGGCGGTCAATGTCCTCCTGAGCCATGCGCCAAGTTCCGTCTTCGGCATCCGGCTTGCGGGGCTTGAACGGCTTCACCTTCTTCTTCGCTTCAAAGTTCCAGCTAACGTCGGTCACCAAGTCCCGAACGAGTGGAAACGCCTTCATTGGCTCGATCCGAACCGGCGAGTCGAGATCTAGGTCACCAAGCCTCGTCATGCACATCAAGCGGGGTTGGCCGTTCACTTCTGCGCTGCACGAGCCGCACTTGCCGGCCTTGCAGTTCCAACGACAAGCCAGATCCGGTGCGGTCTCGGCCTGAATGTTGTGCACCGCGTCCAGAACGACCATTCCCTCGCCGACTTCGGTTTCGTAGTTCTGGAACTGGCCACCGTCCTTGTCTCCACGCCAGATCTCGAAAGTCGCCTTCGCCACGGTGCGATTATGCGCGAAGGCCAGGCTTGCCGGAAAGTGGCAGGAAGCTCGTCTCGGCACAAACGCCGCACTGTGCCAACGAGCCGCGCTAAAATTGCGAGAAAAGTCCCTTTCCGTCGTCTTACAGTCCCAATGGCCGCAATTTATGGCGGCTATCGCCTGTAAGTTGTGCCGTTGCGACTATCGTAAGTCTCGACCAATCTCAGGACAGGAGAAGTTATGAGGAGAAACAACACGAACAGATGGCTCGGGCTGAGTGGCTGGACCCTCTTCCTCGGCAGCATCGTGGCCGTTTTGGCCGCGCCACCGTCGATGGCTCAGGAAGGCCAAATGCCGACCACCCGCAAGTCCACGGATCCGCCGATCGGCTCGAAGGGGAAGATGGGGCAGGATCTCTTCCTCGCCATCGACCATCGCGACTCGAAGGGCGTGCAGGCTCTGCTGAGCCAGGGTGCCGACCCTAACTCGCAGAACGGCCTGGAGTTCTCCCCGCTCTATATCGCCGCGGCGTCGTACCAGAACGATGTCGTCAAGATCCTTTTGGATTCCGGAGCAAAGGTGGACTCTGAAACGACCTACGGCACAGCCCTGACCTTCGCATGCGCGACAGGCAACTTGATGGGCGCGAAGATGCTTATCGAGCGAGGCGCGAACGTCAACGTCGCCCGCACCGACGGCATTACTCCGCTGATGATGGCGGCCAACGCGGGCGCGACTCCGTTGGTCACGGAACTCCTCGCTAAGAAAGCCAACGCGCTTTCGAAGAACGCCAATGGGTCGACGGCTTTGATCTACGCCGCCCGTGGTGGTCACACCGCCATCGGCAAAATGCTCCTTGAACAAGGAATCAGTCCCGACCGTGCCAACGACGAAGGTGAGACTCCCCTGATGGCGGCTGCGACCGGCGGTCACACCGAGTTCATCAAGCTTCTCATGGAGAACGGCGCAAGTTCAAACGCGACCGATAAGCGGGGCCGGACCCCTCTGATCCTTGCCTCCGCTTACGGCGACTACCCCGAGACCGTCAAGGAATTGCTGAAGGCCGGTGCCGATGCTCGGGCCAAGGACAAGTTCGGTTGGACGGCGGCCAATTATGCGGCTGCCAGGAACCACCAAGGCTCTTTGGCCGCACTGGGCAAGTCCGCCCCGAAAATGGCGGCCCGCAATGTAAAGGAAGCTGCCGCTATGGGCGTGCAGCTCCTTCAGTCTTCAATGAAGACCTTCAACGAGCGGACGAACTGTATTTCCTGCCATCACGAGGGCATTGGTCGGATGACCGAAGCTATGGCCGGGCAGAAAGGGTTCAAGACGGACGAGGGGCTGCGGAAGGCGGTCGAAGGCCGCTTGAACGGCGCCCTCAACGCGATGAAGCCCCTTCACGACGCGGCTCTGGCTAACCCCGAGGTGATGAAGCAAGTACCGCTGATTGAGATCAACGAGGTCTCTACTGGCTATACATGGCTGCTCGCCGGCATGGCCGACAACCACGAGCCGCGCGACGCGGCGAAGCAAGCCATGGCGATGGTGCTGGCCCGCCAGCAGCTCCCCGACGGTCATTGGTCTTTCTCTCTGCCTCGGATCCCGATGCAATCGAGCAACTTCACGATCACCGCGATGGCGGCGCGATCCATCCTCGCCTACGGTGAAGACACGCCTGCGGTGAAGAAGCAGATCGCTTTAGCGAAGGACTGGCTGACGAAGACGCAAGCGAGGACCAGCGACGACCGCGCATCCCGCCTTATGGGAATGAAATGGGTCGGATCTTCTGCGGCGGAAATGAAGCCTGCCGCCGACGCCATCGTCGCCGACCAAAAGGCCGACGGCGGCTGGAGCCAGGCACCGAACTTGCAGAGCGACGCGTATTCGACCGGGCAGGCCCTCTGCGCCCTCCAGATGTCGGGGATGGTCAAGACCACCGATCCCATTTACAGGAAGGGAGTGCAGTTCCTTGTCCGAAACCAGGACGCGGACGGCTCTTGGTATGTCGCAAAACGAGCCCTTCCTGCGAACAACTACTTCGATGGTGGCTTCCCCCACGGCGAATCCCAATACTCGTCCTTCAATGGCTCTTGCTGGGCGACCATGGCTCTCATGGCGACCCTGCCTGACGCCAAGAAGTAGGCTTCTGCGCGGGGCCGGGCAAAAGTCCGGCCCTCGTGCAGTTGACCAAAAGCCGTCTGCCGAATCACGGCGATAGACAGCACTATTACTGGATAACGTCCAACGACACCGCGGATCGCTGCTGCTACTCGGCTACTATGAGGTCGGTTCCCACAGGTTCGGGGGCCGCTGGAGTCAGCCAATGCTCGCCCCCAAGTGCTCTGTTTTGCCGCGTCGCCTCCGGAACGCTGTGTTTTGCCTCCTACTTGCAACGCCCTTCACTGGACTCGCTCAGCCCGCCAAGCCAGCGATGATTGTGTCGACGGGGTCGACGTTCCAGTCGATAGACGCCGATTTGGCGCTGAACAACGAAGGGGCCATCGCCTTTACCGCCCAGACAGCTTCCGGCGTGGCCCTTTACACGTACTTCGACCCGATAAAGGGGGTGGTAAGGGTCACTCCCTTTGGAAGCGGAGTGGCCTATCGAGGCGTCGGCCTTTCAAGCGGTACGAAGCCGAAGGCGTTCGTCCGACACCTCGTGGCTGGCAATCCACCTCACACGACTCTCGAGGAGTGGGACGTCAACACGTTCGTCGAAACGACCCTCGGCGATTCCGCGCTTGGCGACTTTGATGGCGCCGCCGCGTTTTGCGACATCAACAATCAAGGGGTGGTCGCGGGTGAGGCCCTGCTAACGAATTCCACGATCTCCCAGGTCCAGGCCGGAAAGACCCGTCCACTCAAGGCCATCGCGACTTACAGCGGAAACCAGCTGCTCGAAGTGCAGATCGCGGAGAGCAACGATATCGTCTTCCGCGACAAAAACGGCCAAATCGTCATGTGGCGCTGGCCAGACAAAGCGACTCAAACGCTCGCAAACTCGGGCAACGGCTTTGACGCGAACACTGGGCACCGGCCTGGCATTTCGTCTGACGGGACTGCCATCGGCTTCACTGGCAACAGGGGCAGTGGACAGGGCGTGTTTCTTTCCGTCGCCGACGCGACCGGTGCCCACTCGATCCCCCTGATCCGCATCGCTGGCGAGGGCGCGGACAAATTCACCGCGTTCCCGGATGAGCAACGGGTCGGCGTTTCATCGATCAAGTTCGGTGTCTCCAGCTACTACCAGACCGTAAGTGTCGTCTTTGCCGGAACGAAGAACGGCGTCACCGGAATCTATTACAGCAGCGTGACGCTGAGGAACGGAGTGGCCGAAAAGGTCTCAACGCCGGTGAAGCTGATCCAGATCGGCGACTACCCGAAAGACGCCTTTAGCCCGCTCGCCAGTTTCACGCTTTCCCATCCCATGAACGGTGAAGGCCAGGTTGCCTTTTACGGAACCTTGGCCGACGGCCGAGGGGCGATCTTTGCCACCCCGCAATGGCAAGAGACGACCAACAAGCCGCCACAGCTCCCGAGCGTCCCGATCCAAATGACTGACGGAACTGTGATGATTCAAGTCCATCAGTCCGGCGCGTGGATGCGGCTGACCCCCGACAAGTTCGGAGACTACGTCAACGGCACCTGGTCGTCAGCTCCGAGCATGCCTTCCGGCTACGGCCCGACCTTCTTCACGTCGGCCGTGTTAATGGACGGTCGACTGCTCGTCATGGGAGGAGAGTACAACCTTGGAAACCCAAATCGGGCCGATACCAATCTCGGCACGATTTACAACCCGTTCACGAACAGCTGGACACCCCTCAGCGGCCAAGGGGCGTTCCTTTGTCCACCAGGTTGGCAGAAGGTGGGCGACGCACAATGCTGCGTGCTTCCTAATGGGCAATTCGCGATGGCGGACCCGTTCAGCACGAACATGGCGATCTTGAACCCGGCCACCTTGGTCTGGCGTTCGACCGGTCAGGGCAAGAACGGCAACTACGATGAAGAAGGTTGGACGCTCATGCCGGAAGGTTCCATCCTCACCTGTGACGCATTGAGTGCTCCCAGCGCCGAGAAGCTTCGACTGGACACAGAGGCATGGACGCCTGCGGGCTCGACGGTTAACAGCCTTTTCGACCCGCCCAACCTTGAGACCGGCCCCTCCGTGCTCATGCCCAACGGAGAAGTCTTGGCCTTGGGTGGAACACAGTTCACCGCCATCTACTCAAGCGGTGGCCTTAGCCAGCCGGGTTCGTGGTTCGCTGGCTCCGACTTTCCGCTTGACAAAGACAACAACCAACTGGTCATGGCGGACGCGCCAGCGTGCCTTCTGCCAGGTGGAAACCTCTTGATCCTGACCAGCCCCGGGGTCTTTGCCAACGGTTATAGTTTCTTCGAATTCGACGGCAAGAACTATTACGGGACGACCCCCGACCCTTCATCATCTACCAAGTCGAACTTTGAGGGCGCAATGCTGATGCTCCCGACCGGTCAGGTGCTGTTTGTCGACCGAGAAAACCGCGCCAGGATCTACACGCCCGGGGCTATGCCGACTGACAAGTGGCGGCCGACCGTGACCTCTTGGCCGAAACTCGTACAGCCGGGACAAACGATTACGGTCAGCGGAACCCAGTTCAATGGGTTGTCGCAGTGCAGCGTCTATGGCGACGACCTCTCGGACGCGACGAACTACCCGCTCGTCCGGTTCACGAACAATGTCACCGGGCACGTCCAGTACGGTAGGACACACAACCACAGCACCATGGGCGTAGCAACAGGCGGAGCGACCGTCTCGACACAGGTCGACCTGCCCGCGAACTTGGAATGGGGCCAAGCGAAGATGGAGGTCGTGGCCAACGGCATCGCTTCGAAGCCGGTCAGCATCAACATCCTGGCCCACACTGGAGGTCAGCAGGTGCAAGGCGGTCCCGGGCGCTGATCCGCCTTCATAAAGAAATGGAATTCCAGCCGTTCGGTCAGGTTTGAGCCTGGATCCTGGATTCCATTCTCGTTTGGGGGCGGGCAGGCCCGACCGACCCTGTGGGGGAGGCTCTGATCGGCCGACCATGCTATACTGTCCGTTCCCTGGAGAGCGGGTCGTCAATCTGACGCACGAAAGTGTGGGGGTATAGCTCAGCTGGGAGAGCGCTTCCATGGCATGGAAGAGGCCAGGGGTTCGAATCCCCTTACCTCCACCAATCTTTCAGAAGGCTTCGGACTCTCCAACCCTTGGAGACATCCTGACTTCCGGTCGGACATTGTCAGGGCCGATGGCGGTGGTGCAATATGGGCTCATGGCCTTTCGCCTCTCCATTCTCGTCGTCTCCTTGCTCTTGACCTGTGCCGGTGCCCACGCGCAGACGGAACCGACCAAGGAATCCAAGGAGGCTGCGGAGAAGGCAAGGCTCCTCAAGCACCCGCTCGACCCCCTCACCGAAGAGGAGGTCAAGACCGTGCGGAAGGTCATGCTCGACTCGAAGACCGCCACCCGCTACGCCCAATTCGCTTCCGTCTGCCTCTCAGAACCGAGCAAGAGCGACGTCCTCAGCTTTAAGCCAGGCGATGCGATCCAGCGCAAAGCCAAAGTGTTCTTTTACGAACCCAAGGCCAACGAGTCTGTGGAGGCGATCGTCGACATCGACAAGAAGACGGTCGAGAAGAGCACGGTGGTCAAGAAGCAGAGCACGTTCGGCAGGGAGGACAACCAACTCTCTGACCGGTTGCTCCGGACGAACCCTGACTGGCTCGCTGCGCTCAAGAAGAGGGGCATCGACCCGCTCGACGCCGGCGTCGGCACAATGCCGAACCGGGGCTATGTGGATGTCAAGCCGGACGGGTCGCGCTATGTTCTCGCCGTCACTTATGTGGACGACAAAGTCAACCCTGGCGAGGTGTCCGACCTCCTCGCCCTGGTCAACGTGACGAAGCGCAAGGTGGAATGGGTCCGCGACGGTGGCGGCAGTGTAAGGCGCTCCGATGCCGACGAGGATCCGACGAACCCCGACAGGTTGGAGCCCACTCGGACCGCCCCGAAAGCGCTCAAGACCACAATGCCCGATGGCGCGACGTGGACGATGGAAGGCAGCGAGCTCAAGTGGCAGAACTGGCGCTTCCGGATCGGCACCGACCCACGGGTCGGGCTCGTGCTCTACACGGTCGGTTATGAGGACGGCGGCAAGGTCCGCCCCGTTCTGTACCGCGCTTCGCTCTCGGAACTGTTCGTGCCCTACGGCGACCCGAAGTTCCTCATGGTGAACTGGTTTGACGCGGGCGAGTTCGGTATGAACACGGCCTTCCCTTCGTCCTTCGTCCCGGGCAACGACGCTCCCGAAAACGCGAAGTTCCTCTCCGCGATGTCGGTTTCACCGGACGGGCGGCCGCGCACGCTTCCCAACTCCATCGCTGTCTATGAGCGGGACGGTGGTGTCCTCTGGCGCCATGGCGGCGAATCAAGGCGTGCGCGCGACTTGGTCGTCGCATCGATCCATCAAGCGGGCAACTACGACTACATTTTCAACTGGGTGTTTCATCAAGACGGTTCGATCGAGGTGCAGGTGGACCTGACCGGCTACATGGAGACCCGCAACGTGGAGCGCGACAAGGATCCGGACGAAGCGCACAACGGCTCGGGCAAGGAACTGTTCGGAACCCTGGTGGCACCCCGTATCGAGGCGGTCAACCACCAGCACTTCTTCAGCTTCCGCTTGGACATGGACGTCGACGGCCCGGTCAAGAACCAGATTTACGAGATGAATGTGAAGTCGGCGGACCGGAAGGCCAACCCGCAACCAAACGGCATGGCGATGACGGAGACGCTCTTGCGAACAGAGGCTTCCGCGGAGCGCGATGTGGACGCCGCTGCGCACCGCTGCTGGAAAATCGTGAACAACGCTGTGCGGAACAAGTTCAACCAGCCCTCCGCTTACATGCTCATACCTGGCGAGACGGCCGTCCCCTACTCCGCCCCAGATTCCTACCTTCGAAGAATCAGCCGCTTCACCGAGCACCAGCTGTGGGTGACGCCGTTTGATCCGACCCAGCTCTACGCTGCCGGCAGCTACGTTTTCGACGGTGACCCGGACGATGGCCTGCCCGTGTGGACAAAGGGCAACCGTTCTATCGAGTACGAAGACGTCGTCCTGTATTACACGGTCGGAGTGACCCACGTTCCACGCGTCGAGGATTGGCCGATCATGGCGACCCACCACGCCGGTTTCAGGCTGGTCCCGGCGGGATTCTTCTCGTCCAATCCAGCCATTGGCGTACCGACGACGAAGATCAGCCCTTGAGACGGCCATTCGATAACTCGCGTTCTGCACGTCTCAAATGAGTTGAGGGCGGTCTGGAGTGGCCATAATGGCGGGCATTGTGCGTCACCTCACGTTGCTCATCTTGTCGCTAGCCTGCGCCTTCGCCATCGCCGACGACGATCCGGGCCACTCGAGTCACGGCTCCGCATTTGACTCCGGCATGCGGACGCGTCCCTGGGTCATGGAAGGGATTGGCGAAGCGCCGTTCCCGATCACGGCCAAGAACGCTGAGGTGCAGAAGTGGTTCAACCAAGGGAACGCGTTGTTGCACTCCTTCTGGTTCGAAGAGGCGGAGCGCTCGTTCCGATGGTGCTTGAAGCTCGATCCCGATTGCGCGATGGCGTATTGGAGCCTGGCCCGGTGCGGGTTCAACTGGTTTACATTGGGCGCACCATCGTACGACGACAAAGAGTTCGGGAGGTACAAGGCGTTCCTCAAAGAAGCGGTTCGCCGGAAGGACAAGGTGAGCGAAAGGGAGCGCATGTATATCGAGGCTTGGGAGAAGGCCGTCGCTCCTGGCGTGAAGGAAGGTGACAAGGTCCTCGTCGGGCAGCTCCAAGAGATTGTTATCAAGTACCCCGACGACATCGAGGCCAAGGCGCTTCTCGCGCTCTTCAATATCGGCAAAGGGAGCGCGTTCGCAAATCAACTGCTGATCGACCAGGTGCTGGCCAAGAACCCGATGCACCCGGGCGCCCACCACGCCGCGATCCACAACTGGGACGGGGTCTCGTCTGCGCAAGGAATTCGAAGTTGCGAGCTCTATGGAAAAGCCGCACCGGGGATCGGTCACTCGCTGCACATGCCGGGACACATCTACAGCAAGATCGGGATGTGGCACGAGGCCGCGATCTCCATGGATTCGGCGACCCGGATCGAGCTGCGCTACATGAACGACCGGCTTGCGTTGCCGTTCGAGACGTGGAACTACCCCCACAATCGGAACTACCTGTGTTACATCCAGGAGCAACTCGGTATGTTCGAAGCTTCCCTACAAGGTTCGCGCGACATGCTCGCCGCACCGAGGGATCCTGAGTACAACTCCGAGTCGGCAGGCCGCATCGCTCTCGAAGGGCACCAGGCCCTCGTGCGCGCCCTCATCAAGTTTGAAAAATGGGATCAAATCCTGACCCCCGGCGTAATCGAGTGGTCGGAAAAGGACGACTACGCAAAGTTTGAAAGGGCCTTCGCGGAAACCCTTGCGCTGAACGGTCAAGGCAAGCTACGAGAAGCCAAGGAGCGACTGGACGACCTGAAGGCGATCGCAGCAAAGGCGACCGACGCCAACAAGGACGCCTCCTCCCAACTCGCCATGCCCCTCAACACGGCGGAGGGGCTGATCGCGCTCGCGGACGGGCACCTACTTGAGGGGCAAAAGGCGCTCCTCAACGCAGCTGACGAAGACGCAAAGTTTGTCGGAGGCGATCCGCCTGCATCTCCTTGGCGCGTCGTTCGGCTCCTCGGGGACGACTACCGCAAGCGCGGCGAGAACAAGCTCGCCATCGAATGCTATGAGCGCGCGCTGAAGGAGGAGCCGAACGACGGCTTCACGCTGTCCGGATTGGCGCAGGCTTACTTTGCGACGGGCGACAAAGACAAGGCTGCCTATTACGGTGGCCGATTAGAGTACGTCTGGTCTCAGGCCGATCCGCATCTCAGATGGCTCGAAGAGGTCCGCAAGCTCGGGCTGGCGCTGAAGCCCGTCGCCGAGACACCAAGGCCCGAGCGCGTATACCGGCCCCAAGACCTGGACACCCTTGGCCCAATGAACTGGCGGCCGTTCCAAGCGCCCAACCTGCAGGTCCAAGACGTGAACGGGAGGCCCGTCCAACTGAAGGACTTTAGAGGCAAGAACGTTTTGCTGGTTTTTTTCCTCGGCGACGCTTGCGTTCACTGTGTCGGCCAACTTAAGTCGATCAACGACCGTGTTTCTGACTTCGAAGGGCAAGACACGGTGGTCCTTGCCGTGTGCAGCGCGACGCCAGCCAAATTGAAGGAGTCGGAGACGCTCGGCAAAGTGAACGTCATGTTCCTTTCCGACAAGAACCACGAGAACGCGCGGCGCTTCGCGTCCTATGACGACTTCGAGGAGATTGAGCTCCACTCAACGATCCTCATCGACAAGCAAGGTTGCGTGCGGTGGAAGAGGACGGGCGGAGATCCTTTCACGAACATCGACTTCCTCGTGAACGAACTAAAGAGGATCAACGCGAAATAACCGTGTCTCTCTGGCGAGGTTTACGGGCGGGCAGGTAGCTTACGCGAAGCAAGATGTCTCTCCTTGCCCTCGCATGCGCCCTGGTCGTTGCTCCTCAAGATCGGCAAGGCGATATTCCGGTCATGGACTTCCGAGGCGCCAACTACGGATCGTGGACAATGACAGGCGATGCATTTCAGCCAGGTCCAGCCTCGGGTGATCTCCTCGTGAGGCTTGAAATCGTGGGCGTTCGCGATGGACGGTGCATCAGTAGCGAGGTCGAGGGCGACCAACCCCGGGGAACGCTCATTTCGCCACCCATCACGATCGAACGGGACTTCATCACTTTTCTCATCGGCGGCGGCGACTACGAGCGCTGTACTTGCCTCGACTTGGTCGTTGACGGCGAAGTCGTTCGGAGCGCGACGGGCCGAAACAGTGACACGCTCGCTCCTCAAAGTTGGGACGTGCGAGCGTGGCGCGGCAAGAAGGCACACATCGTCGTCGTGGACAAGGCGAGCGGAGATTGGGGACACATCAACGTCGATCGAATTGTCCAGACCGATCAGCCTGAGACGCCTCCGGTGTCGGTCGGGCCGCTCTACAAGGAAGCACTGCGCCCGGGCTTTCACTTCACGGCACGCCAATGGACGATGGACAGGCTCGAGCCGGCCCAGCGCCAGGAAGGGTGGATCAACGACCTGAACGGCCTGATCTATTACGACGGCGAGTGGCACCTCTTCGCTCAACGTTGGGCCAAGTGCTGGCTTCACGCCGTGAGCCGCGACCTCGTCCATTGGACCGAACTTCAGCCCGCGTTTTGGGAAGAAAGCGAGGGCAGCGGAGTCCAGTCCGGCACCTGTGTCATCGACTACCACAACACGTCAGGGTTGTCGGTCGACCCAAAGAAGCCACCGATGGTGGCCTTCTGGTCACGCTTTGACAACCGCAGCCAGTGCATCTCATTCAGCCTCGATCACGGTCGCACCTGGACCCGATACGCAGGCAATCCGGTCTTCGAACATCCCGAGCGCGATCCAAAGGTGTTCTGGTACGACCCGCCTGGCGGGGGCGCGGGACACTGGGTGATGGTGATGTACGGCGAAGAGAGCTACCACATCCTCACTTCGCCCGACCTCTTGCATTGGAAAGACGAGGGCCACCCGATTCCACAAAGCTTCGAGTGCCCGGACTTCTTTCAACTCCCGCTTGACGGCGACAAGTCGCGGAAGCAGTGGGTCCTCGTCCAAGGCAGTGGCAACTACTCCATCGGGATGTTCGACGGTCATGAGTTCAAAGAGCAGCCTGGTCGCTTCGCTTGCGACTTAGGGCCGAACTTCTACGCGACCCAGTCTTGGCACAACACCGATACGGGGGACGGGCGCAGGATCCAGGTCGCCTGGATGAGGGGGCCCCATTTCCCG
Source organism: Armatimonadota bacterium (assembly GCA_018268375.1). Classification (GTDB taxonomy): domain Bacteria; phylum Armatimonadota; class Fimbriimonadia; order Fimbriimonadales; family Fimbriimonadaceae; genus JAEURO01. Next base: position 209,420 of record JAFDWS010000006.1, read on the forward strand.
GGAATGCCTTTCAACCAACAGGTGAGTTTCCCGTGCGAACTTTCGCTCCGGTCGACGCCGGCTGGACCGCGCCTCTTCAGGAGCCCGATCAAGGAGGTCTCGAAGCTCGAGGCCAAGTCACGGCTGTGGCCGGAAACTCGCCTTGAGCCAGGTGAAGTCCTCCAGCTTTCGAAGAAAGGAGAAATGTTCCGCCTCATTGCCGACGTCGATATCCCCGAGGGAGCCAACTTGATCTTCGCTCTGCGTGGCGAGGCGGTCACATTAAGCTCGCGAGGGATGGTTTCGGGCGAGGCGCACGGGAATATCCAGGGCCAAGTCAAGCGCGTCGAAATCCTTCTCGACCGAGCCTCGATCGAAACGTTCGTCAACGATGGCGAGCTGTCCTCGACACGAACCGTGTTGCCACGTTCAAACGGCTTGTTCCTTAAGGCCGATGGGGGACCGATCGTCCTCCGGTCCCTGCGGGTGGCTCCACTATCGTCGTCCTGGCGCTGACCGACTCGAATCATCACAAAAGTTCGTACATTCCTTCTCGTTTGCTGTGAATCGGCCCGGCCGGGCTGTGTCTCTTGCCAACTAGGAGTTCCCTATGCGAACCACCATTTCTTTTGGGAAGAAACTCTCTTCTGGCCTCGCCACGCTCTTCGCCGTCGCTACCTGGATGGCCGTCGCGACCACGGCAAAACCCGCCGCGACTGCCCCGGTTTTGCTCGGTGACAAGGTCGTGATCGCTTACAACGATCTGGGCATGCACTGCATGAACCAGGACTTCTCCGAGATCTGCATCCTGCCGCCCTACAACACGATGCGGGCGACCGTTATCGACAGGTCGAACGAGGATCCCAAGATCCTTACCTCCGGTGTGACGCTCCAGTATTCGATTCCTGGCAATGCCGTCAGCCACACCAAGACGAACTTCTGGGACTACACCTACGGGCTCTTCGGTGTCCAACTTCCCCTCGACGTTGGCCTGGCAGGCAACGGCCTGACCGGAACAATGTCCGTAACGCCGGACCGTGACTGGATTGCGGTCGGAATCCCCGTCACACCGGTCACCGACGCAGGCGTCGACGATCCTTATCAACTGGCTGAGGTCTCGGTCATCCAGAACGGCATCGTCAAGGACGTGACCCAAGCCGTCATCCCGGTCTCCTGGGAGATCCACTGCGACAACTGCCACAAAGCTCAAAACGGCGAAAGTGTCGCGATGGACATCCTGCGCCGGCACGACCGGAAGCACGGAACGACGCTGGTCGACCAAAAGCCAGTGCTTTGTGCAAAGTGCCACGCAGACCCGGCCCTTGGCGCCCCTGGCGAGCCTGGCGTTTCGAGCATGTCCTCGGCCATGCACAGTTCCCACGCCAAGCGGTTAATGAAGATGGTGCCTTCGCCGAACGGAAAGTCCGTCAATGTCTGCTATAACTGCCATCCCGGCAACCAGACGCAGTGCTTGAGAGACGTCCACTATGCCAAAGGCATGCGGTGCGAGAGTTGCCACGGAGACATGCGCGCAGTCGGAAATCCAAACCGTCACCCTTGGGCCGATGAGCCCAAGTGCGGAAGCTGCCACCACGTCGCTGGGCACGAGTACGAGCAGACCGGCAAGCTTTACCGGGACTCGGTCGGTCACTCAGGTGTCAAGTGCGTGGTCTGCCACAACAGCCCCCACGCGATCGTGCCCACTGTGACAGGACGAGACAACTTGCAGATGATCCGGGTTCAGGGCCATGCCGGCACGCTGGACACCTGCAACGTCTGTCACAGCCGACCACCTGAAGAGCCGTTCTTCCACCGCCGAAGCAGCTGATCCAACACTCCAACGGCGTCCCGCGTCACGCATTTGTCACGTGGGACGCCGTCCCACCGTCACGGCCGGGCCCGAAACTGCTTCTCAACGCCACGGCAATCGTGGCCGGAGAACACGATGAGAAGCAAGACAATTCTTTCGCTCGCCGCCGTCGCTTGCGCCGCGGCTTCCCAGGCACTGAGCTTGACCGGTATCACCGCCTACGGTGTCCACGGGGACAACACCTCCAACGGTGTCGAAGAATGGGTCACCTCTGACTCAAGTGGCGAGTGGAACCTCTACGTCCAAGTCAACGGCCAGTTCGTCAACTGGGGCAACGGTGCCAACGCCTACATCAATGTCCCACTTTCAATGGGCAAGAACACGATCAGCGTCTTCGCCGACGGAGCGGCAGGTGCACGCTACGGCATGGCCTTCATGTTCGACGGCATGAACACAGCTCCTCGAATCGCCGCCGCGAACGACCAAGGAGCGTCGGAAGCGCTCTTCCAAAAGGTTGGGGCCGGCATTTCGACGCTCGACATTTTTGGGGCTCCAAGGCCATCACCAGACAGCCTGGTCTACTCGGACGGATCCGTCATGGCGACGTTGACAGGTATGAGCTTCACGAACGGCGTGTTCGGAGGTACAGACCTGGTCAGCCCTCATGACCTTGGAGCCAACGGCAGGCCCGACAACTTCGGTACTGTCACCCTGGACGTCCAGGCTGTGCCTGAGCCCTGCAGCATGGTGGCCGTTGGCCTTGGAGCCATTGCTTTGCTCAGGAAGCGAGCCAAGAACTGACCATTGGGTCACCCCTGCGCGGGCTCTATCGGAGCCCGCGCAGGACTTCATAGGGCAGCGTCACCGACGCCAAGTAGACCGGGTTCTGGCGATAGTCGCCGTCTGGGTGGAGGCACTCCCAGGGGGCACCGAGCTGCCCTTCCGAAGTGACATGGTCAATCATGTCTTTGAGAAGGGCTCGAGCAAGTTTCGGCTCGGAGCTAGAGATGGCACTGACTAACCATCCGGTTGGTACATGCCAGTAAGCCCCGTTCTGGTACCGGTTGCGGGGGATGCCGACCGTTTTCTCCCACGCCGTGTCGGCCGAGAAATCGAGGTCGGTGGGCACGTGGCGCACAGCGCCCTTGTAGGTGATCGTGCCCTTCTTCACGGCTTCGACCAGGGCTGCGACCGCCTTCCAACGTGCTGCACCTGTCACGACACCTGAATGCACGGCGAAGGCTGTCCCCCATACGTCCGGCTGCCTTCCAATTCCCGTCGCTGCCATGAGCCATCCGTCCCGCTGGAAGGTCGGGATGAGATTGGCCCGTATTGCTTCACGTTCGCCCGCCCACAGGAACGGCCGCTTTGCCGCTTTGCACAGCGCCTGCGTCTCACCAAGGGCGCGGTGGCGCAAAAGGGACGGAAAGAGCAGACTCCCTGTGAGAACGATCCCGTCGCAGAACCCGAAGCCCACCGCCCGAGCCGCTTCCGTCGTCACGACCAAGCCCGTCTTCGGATCCGTGGTGGGCGCGTCGATCGCCTTCTCAAGGCGCTCGATCAGAGTCATGCAACCGATCTCCTCGAAAAGGAAAGAAGCGCTCTTCTTTATCCTCCACAGGGTGTGGGCAATATGGACGAACTCGTAATGGTCGTCAACGGGTGGCAGCACGCCCCAGGGTTCACCGCCCTGGTCCTCGCCAGACGAGTAGGTGCCAGGATAGAACACCGGGCCGCCGTCATAGTTCACATGGTCAGGGATGGCGAACGGCGGGATGACACCACCGCTCTTCAACGTTCGGGACTTGGCGCCGTTCTGCGACTGGGCGATCAATCTCAGGTGCTTTTGAATCTGATCCGCTCCCAGCATCCCTGATCCAACTGCCATCGAGAAGTCGCGGATCCACAGCGCTGGATAGGCGCCGCCAGGGGTCACGACTGGAAAACCAAGTTTGGCGACCGATTCCTGTTTGGTCGCCGTCGCCAGCGTCTTGAGGCTCAGTTCCTTCAAGAGCTCCAGGTCATCGGCAGACACGATTCGATCTGAAACACCCAACCGAAAGCAGGGCATGGCTGAAATCGCTGCCACTGCCCTGCTTGAATCGGCGAGGAACTCCCGGCGAGTGGGCACAGCCCACGATACCGCCGTTAACCGGAGCTGGATCAGAGTTGCGGCTGGAGGCTCGGTGATCCCTTGCCGCGAGACAAGACGCTGTCGACGCTCAGTTCGCCGGCACCGGAGCCGGCCAGGAAGAGCGCGCCCCCGATGAGTGCGAGGTTCTTGATGAAGTTGACGTACTGCATCTGAGCCGCCATCGGATCCTTGACGGTCCAGAAGGCGTGCATCATGAAGGTGACGGGCACGAGGAAAAGCACGAGAGCTGCGACGCCCCACTTGACTTTGAATCCAAGGGCGACACTCAGTCCGCCCAAAATCGCGAGAACGCCCGAAAGGGGCACTGCGATGTTGGCGAGAGGCACGCCTTGGGAGGCTGCATAGCCAATTGTCTGGGGCGAGAAGTGCCCGATGCCTGCGCTGAGAAAGATGGTCGCATACAGGAGCCGTCCGATAAGAAGCTGGAATTGCATTTTTCGATCCTTGGAGGAGCCACTCGACGCAGCCCCATGTAAACTATAACCAAAAGTACTTTGAAATACAGAGCACTTAGGACTATTTACTACTTTGATATGTGTAGGGCGAACCAGTATCGGTAACAATAGAGGGTGGATGAGCGAAGAACCGTCCTGCCGTCCCTCAAAAGAGCTCCTTCGGGGCCTGCGCCTGCTTCAGGAGAAGTGGCTTCTTTTGATCATTGACAGCCTGATGGAGGGCCCGATCGGCTTCAACGAGCTGAGCCGCAAGGCGCAAGGGCTCAACAGTGCCACCCTCGCCCAGAGATTGTCGTTGCTCGAGGAGGTCGGGATCGTCACGAAGACGGTCCATTCGACCATGCCCCCCAAAACGAGCTACCAGCTCACGGAGGCGGGGTGCGCCATTGAAGCAATCCTGAGGAGCATCGAGTGCTGGAGCCGGCAATATTTGAACGACGACATGAAGTGCCCCAACGCGGCCGCCGAGTGCGACGAGAGCGCTTAATCCACTCCTTCCTCTGAGCAGAGCCACGCCAGCGATGCCATGACAAGCGCGCCCATCTCCAATTCTCTCGCGTTCACCTTATCGATCGTGTCGCTCGCGGTGTGATGGTAGTCAAAGTAGCGTTGGTTTTCGGGCTCTAGAGAGAATAACGCCGCTCCCTCGGCCTCAAGCGGCCCATTGTCCGCGTCCGCGCCGCCTTCGCGGAATTGCTCGACCCCGAACGGGCGGAGAAGGTCGAGCCACGGGGCGACGCGCTCCACTTTCTCTTTGGAGACTCCCACCGCGCGCGGCATGAACCCGCCTGAATCAGACTCCATGGCCATGACGTGCTTCTGCCCCGATTGCGCTGCCATGTCCGCATAAGACTTGGCGCCGCGGCCGCCGTTCTCCTCGTTCATCCAGGCGACAACGCGGATCGTCCGCTTCGGCTTCCAGCCCAAGCCCTTGATGAGGCGGAGAGCTTCCATAGCTTGGGTGACCCCCGCCCCGTCGTCGTGCGCACCACGACCGAGGTCCCAACTATCGAGGTGGCCGCCCAGGACGATCACTTCGTTCGGCTTCTCGGTTCCAACAATTTCGCCGGCCACGCTCGCCGATGGGGCGTCGGGCAGCGTCTTGCAGAACGTTTCCAGCTTGACGGTCACTCGGCCGTGGTGGATCGCCTCACTCAACCGATCGGCGCTTTGAGCTCCCAATGCCACCGCGGCGACCTTGTTGACACCGTCCTCGTAGCCCATCGCACCGGTGTGCGGGAAGTCGTCGTTCGCCAGGGTCATAGAGCGGACCATAACGGCCACAGCGCCGTATTTCGCCGCTGCAGAAGCGGCGCCAAACCGCGTTCCGACCGCTCCACCGTAAGCCTCGAACGTATTGGAGAGCGTCGCATCGAACCGCTTGTTGAAGAAGACCACCTTTCCACGAGCCTTCTCTCCGACCGTTGCCATCTCTTCGAGGCTGCCGACCTCGATAACCTGCGCCTTGACTCCCCCCGACGGTGTCGCGACGCTCATGCCCAAGGCACAGACGCTTAGCTTGGTGGTGTTGCCCTGGGAAGTCATGCTCGCACGCTCCTGTTGCCCACGCACCCAATGTGGAACCATGCACGGAACCTCTCGAACATTGCGCAACCCCATGGCGCGCAACTTGTCTCCGACCCAAACCACCGCCTTGGCCGCACCTGGCGATCCACTGAGGCGCGCACCGACATTGGTCGTCAGGTCCGTCAGCATCCGGTGGGCTCCCAGCTCTGTCAGCCCCTTCACCCGCAAGCGGTCAATGTCGGATTTGAGGTCAGATCGTGCGGCTAATAAGAGGGCAATCGGTGCGAGCATTTGGCGAGATTACTCCTCAAGTCGAGCGCGGCATTCGTCACTTCGACTTCGACGTGAAGAGTAATCTCGTCTGATGCTCCTCGTGGCGCTTCTCCTTATGACCGCCGAGCCCGATTTCACATTCAGTGGCACGCCCTACTTCCACCGTTATTCGAAGGACAATCTCCACGAGTACACGCCGAAGGACCAGACCGTGGACAAATGGAGCGACATGATGACGTTCAACGTGTATTCCCAGGTCAAGGATGGCGAAGCCCTCGCCACGAGTGCGAACAACGTCCTTGGCGCGTACAAGGAAGCCAAGGCGATCGTCGTCAAGACCGACTCAGTCCCAAGGACAGAAAGCAAGCCGGCCGAACATCTGATCGTCGTGCTCTTTCCGCAACCGGCGTTCATAGAAGCCGCGTTCGCCCGCTTCAAGATGCACGAAGGCCACGGGGTCTCGCTCGTCTATTCACACCGGATTTACGGCGCGAAGGCCGGGGACGCGATGAGCGAATGGCTGAAAGGGAACGGCGCTAGGGTCGAAAAGGCACTGATGGATTGGAAGGCGGTACCGAAGAGCGCAAGTAAGCCCAAAGGCGCTCTAAGCTGTCGCTAACCTACGAAACATCCCTCTAACTGCCCGCGACTTACTACCGTTGAGGCCCGCCGACCCGCACATTGACAGACTAGACTCCCTTTGAGGTATCTCCGAAAACTTGAGCAGGTTTAAGGGCGACACCATAAAATCAATACTAAGTTGCCTGTACGCCCAAGACCAGGCCGGGCTTGATACAGCTCGGGCCATTTGTGATCTCTTTCATCACGTTTCGGCGGACGATGCTGGGAGGCTGCTCGATCGGCACTTTGAGAGTGGCCCGACGCCGATTCGGCTTGTTAGTGATTTAACCCAAGGCGACATTCTGTTCCACCCCTCCAGGCCTAAGATCTCGGCGAAAGTGAAGGCCCGGAAGAGGAGTGACAAGGTCGAGCAGATAGTCGTTGTTCTCTCCGGCGTCATCGGGGTCCAGAGTCACCAGAAGGCATTCGACTGGGCAGTGTCTGCAAAAGTCATGCAACCGAGTCGTCCTTACATGGCTGCCATCTGCAAGCCGTGTGACGTGCTCGGAGAATTGGGATTCGCAACGAAATCCAAGACGAGAGATGACTTTGCGATTGCATCCGTCATAAGCAAATCAGCATCGGTCCTGATCATTCCGGACAAGTTGCTTGAGGATGTCGAGGCCTGCCGGACGCTAGATCACGACCTAAGGTTTGAATTTCAGCAAGGAATATCTCGCGCCGTGGCCGCGAAGCTGGCGTACAACCATCGTCTTGAGCGTCGCCTGATGAACGGCAGGGATGGTGAGCGGATGATCGGAACAATGTTGTCCGTGTGCGCCCGGTACGGGATTGTCGAAGTCTGGTCAGAGAGGGAGGATGAGATCAAAATCCATTTGAACCTCGCTGCAGACGGCGAGTTCTTGCGAGTACTGGGCCACGTGCCCTACAGGAAGCATTGGCACGACCTTCCCTTTGATCGCAGGGACTCAAAGGCGATGCATATTCCACGAAAGCAAAACGAGCGAGCCTGGATCAAGCCATTCGTGGTCATCCCACCGGAAATCCTCCGCAACCTCAATCGTTTTCGCGAACGCACTATGAATCCGGCGGCACCAGAGCATGAACGCTTGGAGAGCCTTGCTTCGCTTATGAGGTACGCCTCTTATACGTTGAGCAACAACAACACTTGGCCAGACGAAGTGAACGGGGCCGGGCTACCGAAGTATCGAACTTCGTTCACGGCTTGGCGAAAGCACATCCACCTTCGCGGCGGAAAAGGGGAGTCCCAGGAGATCGGTGGCATGTACGACTACTGAGCGACGTCGATCCCTCCCAGCTCGATCCTGCCCCCCAACCATGGGACCTAAGACCCAAAGGGCAAATAACGCTGAACTCCGGCGTCGGGAAATCCCAGTTCGTTCGACGATCCAAGGGGCGGAGAATTCCCTCCTCGGGAAATCTTGAAGAAATCAGCGCTGGTGAACGGGACTTTACGGAACCGCCCGATAGGAACGGTTGATGACGGCCCTTTCGTCAGTTGTGGTGGAGGAAGAGCCACCGCCCTGAATCTCTCAAGGGTCCGAGGACGGTGGCAACTACTCCGGTTCGGCCTGCAAAAAGCAGGATCGCCGGATGGTTGACCAAAGGATACTGCCTTAAGTTCCCACGGCCGACACTGAGCTCTGCTTGTTTCATGCCGAATCGCATTCCAGCGAAGAGAAATTCTCATGAAACAAACGTCATTGAAGACCGTGATTGGCGCTATTGTCGCCAGTACGGTCCTCTCCATTGCCTACATCTCGTGCTCGTCGTGCGAGCACGTCGTTAAGACCGGCACCGGCGTCCTGGTGCAGCGCGCCGATAAGGTGCTAAGAACTATCGAGGCCGGAAGTGAGCCGCCTCCGACCGGGGCCAAGACGAGCTTTAAGGTTGACGACCTGTTCAGCCCTGCGATCGTCGCCAAACTTTCGGACGACGGCAAAGCGCGAACTGCAGAGGACAGGCGAAGCAGGCTCATCCGAGTTGTTCTCGCCGTCATGGGGCTCAATGAGGCAGTTGACACCTACGTCAGCTTCTTGCACCGGATGACGGAAGCTCACCTTCGTGCCCGTCAGCTTGGTTTTCGGGCACCTCAAGCTCCGGCGGCTATGGCGGAGAAACTTCGACTCGGCGTCAAGTATCGGAGCGATGCCGTGGAGCGCGACGTCGTCATGTCCCGACTGGGCGACTTAATCAAGTTTGAAGTGACGGGCACGAACGACGCTCTTGAAGCCGTCGAAATCGCTGAGGAAGTCGTGAAACTCGACACCGTAATCCAAGCTTGCGCTTGGATCTTGCAGTGCTGCCCAACAGATGCCTCGGCCTCAAAGCACATCGTGGACGCTGGCCTCTCGGAAGATCTCACCGATCGCGCTAGGGCTTTCAGGCTCGATGGTGATCGTCAGTCTTACGATGAAATCTACGCCGCCGTGGTCAGGTGGGCTCAGGTAGATACTGGCTCGTCCGACTCCTCTCCTCCAACCAAGAAGACGCAAGTGCTCCGCGCTCCGTCTCGTTTCGAGAGCGCCGCTCACTGAATTCCAGGCAACGTCCGCCCGCTTCTTCGGGCGGACGCTCTTTCACGAGCCATGTGTGAACGCAGCAACTGTATGCATTTGCTCACTCCACCCTTCTCCTCAAATCCTTCCAGTGGCAATGAACAGTCTCTGAACCTTCGGTGAACCGGCTCAGCCCTCAAGCTAAACTGCTGAGTGGCCATGGCTCCTCTTGTCCGCCTCTCCTTCCTTGCCCTTGCGCTTGTTCCGATCGCAGCCGTCCCCCAGGTCAAGCAACCGAAGACCCGCGACCTGAGCAAAGGCAACACGCTCTACGTCGTGCCCTACGCCCACCTCGACACCCAATGGCGTTGGGCGTACCCGCAAGTGATCCGCGAGTACATCGCGAACACCCTCCACGATAACTTCGCGCTCATCGACAAGTACCCGAACTACGTTTTCAACTTCAGCGGCTCTCGGCGCTACGAGATGATGAAGGAGTACTACCCAGCCGACTACGAGCGCCTGAAGGGCTACATCAAGGCTGGCCGTTGGTTCCCCTGCGGTTCGTCGGTGGACGAGAACGACGCCAACGTCCCGTCCGCCGAATCACTGATTCGCCAGGTGCTCTACGGCAACCATTACTTTCGTCGAGAGTTCGGCACGGCGAGCGAGGAGTACATGCTGCCCGACTGTTTCGGGTTTCCCTATGCCCTACCAAGCGTCCTCGCCCATTGCGGCATCAAAGGGTTTTCGACCCAGAAGCTGACTTGGGGCTCCGCGGTCGGCATCCCGTTCAAGATCGGACGGTGGATCGGCCCCGACGGTAAGTCGGTCGTCGCTGCCCTCGACCCCGGCTCTTACGGTGCAGACATCACCGAGGATCTGAGTGTCAACTCGAGCTGGTTGGCACGCATCAAGAACACCGGCGACAAGTCCGGAGCCTACGTCGACTACCACTACTACGGCACTGGCGACACCGGCGGAGCGCCCCGCTCGCGGGCGGTCGAATGGGTCGAAAAGAGCATGGCTGGCACGGGTCCGATCTCCGTCGTTTCGAGCCAGTCCGATGAGCTGTTCCGCTCTATCACGCCGCAACAAACAGCCAAGTTGCCGTCCTACCAAGGTGAACTGCTTCTCACCGAGCACTCGGCGGGCTCCATCACCTCTCAAGCCTACATGAAGCGGTGGAACCGTAAGAACGAACTGCTCGCGGACGCAGCTGAGCGTGCCTCCGTCGCAGCCGCATGGCTCGGCACGACGCCTTACCCCTCCAAGCGGCTCTACGACGCCTGGGACCTCGTGCTCGGATCGCAAATGCACGACATGCTGCCCGGCACGAGCATTCCAAAGGCATACGAGTTCTGCTGGAACGACGAACTCCTGGCCCTCAACCAGTTCGGTGCGGTGACGACTGACGCCGTCGGTGCGGTGGCACAGTCAATGGACACGACAGCGAAGGGCCAAGCCCTCGTGGTTTATAACCCGCTCTCGGTCGAGCGCGAGGATGTCGTCGAGGCGACCATCACTGGTGTCAACGCTCCTGACTTCCAAGCCTTTGACCCTGAAGGCCACGCAGTGCAGACGCAGACACTGTGGAGCAAGCCCGGCGAAGCCAAAATTCTCTTCCTCGCAAAGGTCGCTCCGAACAGCTTCTCGACTTACGAAGTACGGGGCGGCGCGATCCGAGATCAGCTCTCAGAGCTGATGAAGGTCGATACCCGCGGCTTGGAATCCTCCCGGTTCAAGGTCTCGATCGATGCGAACGGCGACATCGCGTCGATCTTTGACAAGCGAGAAGGCAAGGAAGTCCTTAAAGCTCCGTCGCGACTCGCCTTCCAGTACCACAACCCTTCGGCGTTCCCTGCATGGAACATGGACTGGGACGATGCGCAAAAGCCGCCGACGGGCTATGTCGACGGGCCACCCTCTGTGAGGATCGTCGAGAACGGCCCCGTCCGTGTCGCGCTGGAAGTAACGCGTGAGGCGATGGGATCGAAGTTCGTCCAGACAATTCGGCTCGCCTCGGGTGAGGCCGGTGATCGTGTCGAAGTGCTCAACACCATCGATTGGCAAACCAAGGAGCGAGCCCTCAAGGCAAGCTTCCCGCTGACGACGGGCAACCCTCTCGGGACCTACGACCTCCAGTTGGGCGCGATCCAGCGCGGCAACAACGATCCCAAGAAGTACGAAGTGCCCCAGCACCAGTGGCTCGACCTTTCCAAGGCCGACAATAGCTACGGCGTCGCGATCCTGAACGATTGCAAATTCGGCTCCGACAAGCCGGATGACGACACGGTGCGGCTGACGCTGCTCTACACCCCCGGCGTGCGCAGCGGCTTTGCCGACCAAGCCACCCAGGATTTTGGCCGGCACCAGGTCCTTTACGCGATCGCCCCTCACAAGGGCGGATGGGCGGCGGGCCAGGTCGCATGGAAAGCCAAGCGCCTCAACCAGCCGCTGAAGGTCTTCGCAGTCACCAGCCACGCCGGCAAGCTTGGTCGGTCGTTCTCCCTTCTGAAAACGAGCACAGACCAAGTCGAAGTGAGCGCGATGAAGAAAGCGGAAGACAGCGACGAAGTGGTGGTCCGGCTTCGCGAGCTGACCGGAAAATCTGCATCGGACGTCAGGCTTCAGGTTCCCGTCGGGATCGTGTCTGCTCGCGAGGTCGATGGTCAGGAGCGCACGATCGGTACCGCCAAGGTGGCCAACGGAACGTTGACGACATCCGTTCCTGCCTTTAGCCTTCGCACCTTCGCGCTGAAATTAAAAGGGGCTCCGGCCGCCGGGGTGAAGGCGAAGACACAGCCGGTCAAGCTGCGTTACGAGTCTGACGTGGCCTCGCGAGACGCCAACCGGGGCGATGGCGATTTCGACGGCATGGGCCGCTCGATTCCAGCCGAATTGCTGCCGGGAACTCTGACCGTCGACGGCATCGACTTCAAGCTCGGGCCGACCGCCGACGGCGTCATGAACGCCGTGCCAGCCCGTGGCCAGAAGATCGAACTGCCCGCAGGCTACAACAAGGCCTACGTCCTCGCCGCGGCATATGGCAAAGACGTGGATGCAACCTTCCGAGTGGGCCGCGCTTCTGCACCGGCACGAATCCAGAACTGGAACGGCTATGTCGGCCAGTGGGACAACCGTTCATGGAAGGGTGACCTCGGTCCGAACTACCAGTTTTACGGGGACTGGGCGGGCCTCGCGCCGGGCTATGTCAAGAAAGGCGAGGTCGCCTGGTTCAGCTCCCACTGCCACAACCCGAAGGGCAACGAATATTACGTCTATAACTACCTGCAGAAGTTCGAACTAGACCTTCCCGCAGGTGCGACCACGCTCGAACTGCCCAGCGCGCCGGTCCAGATCTTGGCCGTCACGGTGGCGCGAGACACCCATGACGGAGCCGTCCCCGCCGCTCCTCTTTCGGACGACCTAGCCGGCCACGACACGAACGGCAAGGCGACGATCGACGCGCCGGTCGGGGCGATGAACGATGCCGTGACAGTCAGCATCCATCCGCCGCTCTATTGGCAAGCTGGGCAGCTCCGCTACACGCTCGACGGATCCGCACCGAACGCCTCGTCGCCCGTGTACGAGGGCCCGATCAATCTCAACGACCCGACCAAGCTCCGCGCGGCACTGGTGACCAGCAATGGCCTCGTGGGCGAGGCGGTCGCCGACATAGCCGTTCGAGACACCACGCCTCCCCACATCGTCCAAGCCTATTCAAGCAACAAACTCGGGATTGCCCAAGTGACCTTCTCGGAGCGCGTCCGACAAGATTCCGCCGAGAACCCGGCGAGCTACGAACTCAGCTCGGGAGCAAAGGTCTCGAGGGCAAAGCTTCGCGAAGACGGTCGCACGGTCGATCTGGTGCTCGAAGCCGCGGTTGCATCCACCGGGACGCAAACACTGCGGGCCAAAGGCGTCAAGGATTGGGCCAAGGACGCCAACTCCGCCGTGACCAGCATGGAGGTGACTGATCACGGGCCCCTCGTCGCGATCTCGCCAGAAGACAAGAGAGCGTCGAAGCCGTATCGCTTCGACGGCCTGCCCTATAAGGCAAGAGACCACTGGACGGTCAGCGTGACCTGCAAGGTGGACCAAGAACCGCCCGAGCGGACCATCATCGCCGGTTTTGGCAGGGCCACCGACGGACGGACGGGGCGGGGGCGCTACTTCACGAGCTTCCCCGAAGGGATCAATTTCTGGGTCGCCAACCGTGACGTTATGTCCAGCACGAAGCTCGACATCGGCAAATGGCAGACCCTGACCGCCACTTATGATGGCGCTATCTTGCGGCTCTACAAGAACGGTGAGCTCATAGCCGAGCAAGAGGTCGAACTTGCCGACGACGGGGGCCAAGTCTGGATCCTGCCAGTTGACGCCTGGGAGCAAAAGAGGATGTTCGGTGGGGAGGTCTCAAGCTTCACCCTGTGGGACATTGACTTTCCGCCTGCCGTCGTCAAGCGGCTGGCGGCTCAATCTGAACAGAAATGAGACTTCTCACGTCGTTGCTCGCCATTATGCTCGCGGTGTTCGCCTTTGGCCACACCACGACGATCGCGTCAGCTACGGCCAAGGTGGGCGTCGATGGCCAGGTCGAGATCAAGATGCGGTTCGACTATCCCGCCTTTATCATGGATATCGAGCCCTCGAAGGTCAAGGACGACGAGATGCGCGAGTTGGTTGCCCTCCCTGCGCGGGCCCTTGCCCCGTTGATGGACGAAGCGGGCGCGAAGCTCAAAGCAGGGCTCGTGGTCTTGACCGACAAAGGGCAAGCCACGTTGACCGGTGCCGTCATCCCGACTCCGAACGATGTCGCGGAGTGGATCGCGGGCAACGGGAAGAACGCCTTGCCCGTGATGTTGCATTCGACCCTGCGCTTCAAGCTGCCTGCTGACGCCAAGACGATCTCTCTGCGGTTTCCGAAGACCTTGGGCAGCGTCGTCCTGACCACTGAACTACCCGGGGTCGAACCGATTGCCGAACCCGTCGAGTCCGGAACCGCTAGCATGGTGTTGGACGTTCCCGTCGGGAGCGCTCCATCGGGCAGTTCGGCGGTGACCGCCTCGACCTCCCATGATGAGACAAAGGGTGTGCGAGCCGCGATGGCAGGTTCTGGAACGATTCTTTCCCCATCCGTGGCCCCAAACTCAGGCGGCCTTGAGAGCAGGCCGGGCTGGACGGTCGGCATCGACGAGCAACCGCCTTTCTGGCCGGTTTTGTGGCGTTACGTGAAGATGGGCTTTGAGCACATCTTGCCGCAAGGGCTGGACCACGTGCTTTTCGTGCTCGGCCTCTTCCTCCTCGGCAAACGCCCTCGCGACCTGATCAAGCAGATCACGGCGTTCACTCTGGCCCATTCGCTCACGCTCGCACTCGCGCTCTTCGGAGTGATTCGCTTGCCCTCCATCGTTGTGGAGCCGCTGATCGCCGCGTCCATCGCCTTCGTTGCCATCGAGAACATCGTCACCAAAGACTTGAAGCCTTGGCGCGTCTACGTTGTTTTTGGCTTCGGGTTGCTTCACGGCCTAGGCTTTGCTGGTGCCCTCCAGGAGACGGGCCTGCAGAACGTGAACTTCGTGACGGCGCTCATCGGTTTCAACGGTGGTGTCGAGCTCGGGCAGCTCACGGTGGTCGGCCTCGCCTTCCTCGCCGTCGGCTGGTTCCGGGAGAAGGAGAAGTACCGAAGCTACGTGACGGTCCCTGCCTCGGTGGCGATATCATTGGTCGCCCTTTTCTGGACCGTCCAGCGCATCTTCTTCGTTTAGGGACACCGCAGGCCCGACTATGGAAGCGATCGCTAGGTGGTGCGCAGCTGGGTTGCTCGGTGCCCTAGGAACTTACATATTCGTTGTTCAAGCAGCGTTTGTCGTCCGAGGGCTAATGGGTTCCAGAGAACGAGGAACCGTTGCGATCGGCCTGGCTGGCGTTGTCGTGCTCTTAGGAGTTCTGATCAGCCCCAGCCCTGACAAATGGCGTTGGTTCTGGGTGCCGTTGATTGTTGACCCGGGAGTCTTTATCTTGTGGCAAATCTACGAACACATGAAGGCTCGATAAGATCCGACTCAAAGCATGATCACGGACCGGATGACGTTGCCCGTCTCCATCTCATGGAACGCGTCTTCCACGTCGTCGAGCGTAATCTTGCGCGTGACCATCTCGTCCAGCTTCAGCTTCCCTTCCAGGTAAAGCTGGGCCATGAGCGGGAAGTCGTGCGAAGGCAGCGCGTCTCCGCAGTGGCAGACGGCCAAGCCAGCCTTGTTCCAGTACACGCCGGTAGCCATATCCCCGAGGTTGAGGTTCACCGAATCGGTCGAAGCGGGGAAACCAATGGTCGTGGCCGTGCCTCCATAGCTCAGCATCTGAACCGCTTGCTCCGTGCACTTGGGAATGCCCGTCGCCTCATAGGCGAACTCGACGCCGCCGTCCCAACCGTCCTCCGTCAGTTTGCGCACCTCCGCCACCGGGTCAACTTCTTTGGCATTGACGGTGTGCGTGGCGCCGAAGTCCTTCGCCCACTGGAGCTTGACTGGGTTGATGTCGACTGCGATGATCTGTCGAGCGTGCTGGAGCTTCGCTCCTTGAATGACGCTCAACCCTACGCCGCCACACCCGATGACCGCGACCCGGGCCCCTTGGAAGACGGGGGCCGTGTTCATCGCCGCGCCCACGCCCGTGATGACTCCGCAAGCGATCAAGCAGGCCTTGTCGAGCGGCATCTCTTTCGGCATCTTGATCGCCGCCTTCGCATGGACCACCGTGTGGGTACTAAACGTGCCACAGCGCAACACTTGTGAGCAAAGAGCCCCGTCGCTCTTCCGCCTGATCCGTTGCCCCGGCCGTAGAGCCATGTAGCAGTGGCGGGGATCTCCTCGCCGACAAGCCGGGCACTGCTCGCACGGGGCGCGATAGGCGATCACGACGGGGTCGCCGGGCGCCAAGTCCTTGACTCCTTCGCCGACTTGTTCGATGATCCCCGCTCCCTCGTGGCCGAGAACGATGGGAAAGGCCATGCCGTTGCCCTTGAGCATCTTCACCGTGAGGTCGGTGTGGCAAACCCCGCTCGCCACAAGCTTGATCAAGACTTCGCTGGGGCCGGGCGCCTCGATCGTGACATCGCGGACGACAGCGGGAGCACCGGGCTCCTCAAGGATGCAGGCTCGGCCTTCAGCGGACATGCCGGAATGCTACCTGGGGGCCGGTTGATGCCCGTCCAACGTGTGGATCAAGCCCGCGCGGACTTCGGGATCGCTCTCGTAGCGGCAAATCCACCGCTGGTAGATCTCGCGGAAGCCACACGCGACGAGGTTCGAATAGGATGACTTGAGGAACCGGTACGTTTCGGAAAAAGCGTGGTCGCAACCCTGGTCCGCGGCCCAGGCAACGCGAGCGTCGATCAATTGCCGTTGAGCCCCTCGTTCACGCCACTCCGGCACCGTGGTCGCGCTGGATAGATACGCGATTCCTTCATGTGCCGTGACCGTGCCGACGGCGACCGGGATCGCACCATCGTAGGCCAAGAGCACGACTGACCCCGGCTGGCCGACAAGTCCGACGGTCGGGCTTCTCCACATCTGTTCCTGGGTGCCGTGATACGACAACACGCTCTCTAGGTCTTCAACCAGGTCGGGGGTCGCCTCGCGGAGGGTGAAAGGGCCGGGCTCACGATTAACCTCGGAAAGGACACGTGCGAGAACCGACATTTCGTTGCATACACGGTATCCGGCTTCGCTGAGGATGCGGAAAAGATCGGCCGAACTCGCAGACGGATCCAGATAGACGAAATGCCGGGGGGTCCCCTCGTACACCTCAATCATGCGCTCGGGAAGCGATTCGAAATCCCCCTCCGCACAGTGCAAGTCGATCACTCGATTGAGGTTTTGGCTCGGGAACCAACCATCGCTCAACGGCTCGACGATGGCCCATGGCCCGCCGAGATCAATGATGCGCTGAGTGTCGGACTCGGCAATGACCTCCGCCCGCATCCTCTTGAGCGCGGAAATCCTCGGCTGAAGGTCGAATGTGGACGACATGTCAGATCCTCATGACCTCAACGAGCACAAGCGCCAAACACGACAAAACAACCCATTGCCCGAAGCCCACCAGCACTGGTTTCCAACCCGCTTTCTTCAAGTCACGGAAGGTCGTTTTGAGCCCGACACCCGCCATGCCCACCGCAAGGAGCAAGACGACCCCGTCCGTAATGAGTTTCATCGCCTCTTTGGTCAGACCGATTTGAGCAGCAAAAGTGTTCACCGCCGCAAAGACGACGAACATGACCAAGAACCACGGAACCGGTGCCACTTTTGCCTCGCCGGCGGCGCCGCGAACCCTCCGCAGCCACCACGCTAAATAGAAGACGATAGGCGCGAGCAGACAAATGCGCGCGAGTTTGACGACAGTAGCGACTTTCACGGAAGCCTCGTCGAAACCCTCCGCCCCTGCGACGACCTGGGCCATCTCCTGCAGCGACGATCCGGCCCACACACCAAACCCGAACGGCTGGGCACCAAGGAGGCGGCCCAGCAAAGGAAAAACGAAGATTCCGACCGTGCCCCAAAGAGTGACGACGCCAAGCGAGACGGCAGCGTCCTCGCCCTCAGCCTGCACGACAGTGTCTGCCGCCACGACCGCTGATGCCCCGCACACTGATCCGCCGACGCTTAAGAGGATCGACAGCTTCTCATTGAGACCGGTCCGAACACCGAGCCACCAACCGAAGGCGAGGGCTCCGAACGTGCAAACAACGACGACAGTGAGCGCCTGGCCCCCGATGTTGAGGAGTTCTAGAATCGAGAGTTTGAATCCAAGCCCGGCGACCGCCCACCTCAAGAGCGGTTTTTGGGCAACGCTGACCCCGGCGTCAGACCAAGTCGGGAGCTTCAAAGCAGAGCCCAAAGCCACACCAAACAGGATGACGATCAGTAAGGGGCTGAAGTGAAGGTTTGCTTTGACGAACGGGAGATCGGCGGTCAAAACCGCTCCCCAAGCCAGCAACACACAAATCAACAGCCCAGGCAAGGCTGTCAGGACGGTTCTGGCCACGAATGCGAAGGATATCGTAAACCGCTAGTCGGCCGTGTAGCAGAGTTCCTTGCGCACGCGCGTGTAACCGCCTTCGACGGGCTCAAAAATATGGCACCACGTCAGCTCATGGCCGTAGACGTGGACCGTGACCGAGGGCACGTCCGGCAGGGCGTTCGCGATCGTGTGGTACTCGAAGGGTGGGATGAGGGCCCCGGCCTCCCCGCAACCCGCAAAGATTGTCTTTTCCTCCACGAATTGAACAACGGGCTCATCGCTGGATCCGACCAAGTCGAACGAAGTGACCTTGATCTTTCCTCGATAGACGCACTCCACGCACCACTCTCCGGCATGGTCGTGCAAGGCGGTTCCTTGTCCCACGTCCCACACCATGGCGACCACGGAGTATCGACCTGCCGGATCGCGGTGGAGCAAACGTCGCGCGTATCGTTCATGAGCCGGGACGAGATACTGCGGCTCAAGCCAGTCTTCGCCAGAGTGGAAGACATCCTCCAGGATCTGTTTGACCTTTTCGCAGCGGCCCTTGATGCAGTCTAAATCAACCGCCTCATCAAGGAGACGGATGAGCTCGGCAGCCTTCGGCGAGCGACAGTCCGACAGCATGGAGCCATTGTACTGCAGGAGGAATCAGGTTCAAAGAACCTCGTCTAAAACCCCGCAAAGCCGCTCGATCTCGTCCACCGTGTTGTAATGGACGGCACTGACGCGGACAAATCCCGTCCCCGTGTCGACACCGAGCGCTTCAGTCAGACGATGCGAGTACATGTGCCCGTGCCGGATGCCGAACCCGCGCTCATTGACGTAGGAAGACACGGCTGGAGACGGAACGCGGTCGGAGACGAACGAGACCGTGGGCACCCTGTCTTGCCCGATGGGGCCGACCACGCGAACCCCGGGCTTGTGGGTGAGGTAGTCCAAGAGTTTCTTGGTGACCGGCGCCTCGAGCAGCCTCATATGCCCTGTTGCAGCTTCAACGGTTTGCCGGTCAAGAGGAAGGCGGCCGGAGATGGCGCGGAGGTAGTCGCCCAGGGCGACGAGCCCTGCGCACCCTTCATAAGGTAGCGAGCCTAGCTCGAACTTGCGAGGAATCTCTTCCTTAGCTACGAAGAAGTGGTTCGGCCCATCGAGTTCCGACCAAGCCTCGTGTTTGCCGTAGAGAGCGGCCATGTGGGGACCGTAGACCTTGTACGTCGAATAGGCATAGAAGTCGACGTCCCAGTCGGCGACCTCCATGTATCCGTGGGAAGCATAGGCAACCCCATCGATGACCACCCGGCCACCGACCTCATGCACCAGTTTCGCCACCGCCGCAACGTCCACGATGTTGCCCAACAGGTTCGAAGTGTGAGGGAACGCGACGATTTTCGTCCGCTTTGTCAGCAGCTTTTCCAGGTCCGAAAGGCGCATCTCGCCGGCGTAGGGGTCGACGCCCCACCATTTGACGACGGCTCCAAAGCGTTCAAGCCTGGACCACGGCCCCGCGTTCGCTTCGTGGTTGGCGATGGAGACAATGACCTCGTCCCCAGGCAACAGGTACCGCGAATAACACTCAGCCAGCATGCAGACCAGTTGGGTCGTAGATGCGCCGAGGACAACGCTGCCCTTCCCTTCTGCTCCCATGAGCAACTCCGCCATTTCGTGCGCTTGGCGGGCTGTCTCGGTCGCTCGGTCGCTCGCGGGGTACCCCGCCGTGGTCTGAACGTAGCTCTCCCGGACAAAGCTCGACATCGCGTCCATGACGCACTCGGGCATTTGAGAGCCGCCAGCGTTCTCAAGGAAGACAAATCCTGACTCCAGTGCTGGAAAGTGCGCGCGGACAAGATCGGCGGTCGGCAACCCGGACACCATGGGTAAGAGCATGGCACGAAACCAAAAAGAAGGTTGCCCTCCACGGGGTCACGGGAGGGCAAACACATGAGAAAGCCACAAAGGGCTACATCCACCGGAAGAACGGCCGTTTCGCAAAAGTTCCAAAGTTTTTATCGCTGGACACGCTCGAGCGGTTCGTCGCTCTGATCTGAGGCTGGCCCAGTCCAGTCGGCTGGCGCTGTCGGCCCATAAATCGCCGTCGGGTTGCCGGTGCGGTACGCCCAGCCTTGGTCTCCGTAAGACCAGTGCCACCATTCACTGGGATAATTGGTCAGGCCGCCGGCCTCTAGCGCTTCCGACAGGATCCTTCGGTGACTCGCCGCTGCCTCAGAAAGGTTCGGTGCTTTGAGTCCGTAGCCTTTGGGATCGAACAGTTCGTAGGGAGAACTCATGTCCAGTTCCGTGCCGTGCTCGTCGGCCAGCAGAACGTCCAATGCGGCACCGGTCGAATGGGGCGGAGGCACCTTTCCATGCAGGGGCGCGGTAAACCGGTTGACGACACGCCGCAGTTGGGCTTCGCTCCACTCCGGATGTCGCGCGCGCCAGCGGTTCCATGCCGACAGGTAAAGCCTCCGCTGGATGTAAGGCGGACGCCATCCTTCGATGACCGCGAGCCGATAACCGTGAGGTAGCGACCCCGCCGCATTGCACAGCATGCGAGCCACGCTGAGCCTCAAGTGTTGGGCCCGCTCGTACTGCCACCTCGGTCGTGCCTTCAGGATCAGGGGACACGCGGCCAAATAATCTACCAAGGGCTCGCCATCGTCAACGATCCGGATGTGACGAAGGTCGGTCACTGGTTCCGCCGGACTGTATTTTTTGGTCGAGCGCATGGGACGTCTAGATTCTGACTGAAGCCTGGAAACAGCTAGGATCAATGCCGTGGACAGCAAGGAACTCTTCAGCGATCGGGTCGACGTTTACGCGAGTGCCCGCCCAAGCTACGCTGAAGAAGCTGTCCGATGGCTGGCCGAGACTTGCGGGATCGGCCCCAGTACCGTCGTCGCCGATTTTGGCTGTGGAACCGGAATCTTCGCGGAGCAGCTGCTCAGGCTGGGAGCGTCGGTTTTTGGCATCGAGCCCAACGCTCCCATGAGGGACGAGGCGGCCAGATCACTTGGAAGCGGCTTCACTCCCATAGTCGGAAGTGCAGAGCGGTCGTCGATCGCGGACGGTGCCGTCGACCTCGTGACCGCCGCCCAATCCTTCCATTGGTTTGATCCATTGGCGGCCCGAACTGAGTTTCTCCGCGTCTTAAGGCCACCGGGCTGGGTCGCCCTTCTCTGGAACGTCCGGCAGAGCGATGGAGGGGGCGCCGCGGACGCCTATGACGCGGTCCTTCAGGAGTGGGCCCCCGAATATCGCGGATCCGGCCACGGACAGGGCGAAGCCGAGCTAAAGGACTTCTTCCATCCCGCCAAGTACGTGAAAAAGGAGTTTGCCAACGACCATGCCCTGGACTGGACGACCTATCGCGACCGCGCTTATTCAGCCTCGTATTTCCCGCGCGTCGGCACCAGTGCCCGCACCTCCGCGACCGAGGCCCTGAAGGGGGTCTTCGATCGACATCAGCACGACGACAAGGTGGTCATGGCTTACACCACTGAAGTCTATGTCGGGAAGATCGGCTAGGCTTTTCTCAGTTGGGCCATCGCGAGCATGGCGTCCAAGGCTTTGTCCAAGCCTTTCGCGGCCCATTCAGCCGTGAGCTCGCCGTTGTCGTCGAAGGACTCGTGTGCCTTTGACAGGGTCAACGACTCGGGTAGTTGAATAGCCGCGACATGGGCCAGCGTCTGCCTGAGCGCTATCTGAACCCTGGAAGCACCGAAGAGTCCCGGCGACGCGCCGATGACAAGCACGACCTTTCCCGCCCAGACCTGAGGCTCCTTCGTCTCGGGATCGGTCCTGCTCGCCCAATCGATGATGCTCTTCAGGGTCGGAGTGACCCCGGCGTTGTACTCTGGGCTAGCGAGGACGACGGCATCAGCCGCCTTGATGTCCGCACGGAGAGCTTTGACGATCTCCGGAAAGGCTCCGCGCTCTTCCTCAAGGTCGTGCTCGAACATGGGGATCCGCTTCTCCCGTACGTCCCACAAATTTGGAGCGTGTCCCCTTTCAGCGACCTTCCGCATCGCGACCGCGAGCAACTTCCGGTTGTACGAACCTTCTCTTGCAGTGCCGGCGATTCCGAAAACTGTCAGGGGACTCATGCAACACTGTAAGGGCTGTCGGAGCGCGCAGGTTCCCGGTCAAATGGCCGGGAAACCTAGACGCCGCCTTAGTCGCAGACGCCGTACCAAGTGCCCGACCACGAGTCCGGGTTGACATCGCCCGACCGATGGCCCTCGATGTCCACGACCTGCTTGTCAAAGATTCCGCTCCCGGTGGTGAACTTCGCGTGGCTGTCGGCGAAGATGACAGTTCCTCCCGTGGGAGCCCACTGGCGGTAGTAGTTGTAAGGCGGCTGGCAGTCATAGCCGTACCGCTTGCAATCCTTGTCTTGATCCTTGCTGAAGAACGGAAACATCTCGATGCGGAGCACCCTGGATTCGGACGGGAGCGCCATCGCCGTCTCAGAGACCGGACGGTCGAAGTTGTAGACGTTGTTGTTCTGCGAAGACTCCCCGTTGGCTATGGTGTAGAGGCAGGAGGTGAACCGGTAAGACGTTCCGTACGCCTCCCAGTAAGTCTGGGCTCCAGGTACGTCGCTCGCAAGGAACGGCCCGCCGTTGTCCCAAGGCGAGCGGAAAATGTCCTTGTTCTTGCTGTAGCTCAAAAGGAGCTTTTCCGTGCCCTTGTGACTGGGATCCTTCGCCGGAGGAAGCGAGTTATAGGCATAGAAAATGGGCATCGTGTCGTCGTTGTCGGTGAGATACAACTTGACGGCGAGGCCAATTTGCCGCCCGTTGCTGACGCAGGCGGTGTTCTTAGCCGCGGCCTTGGCTTGGGCGAAGACTGGGAACAGGATCGCGGCCAAGATCGCGATGATCGCGATCACGACGAGAAGTTCGATCAGAGTGAAGGCGAACGTTCGCTTCGAGTTCTTTGTGGTGTGCATGCTGCCTCTTCAAACGCAAACGCCGTCCCGCGATTGCAGAACGGCGCAAGCGCCCCGAAGGGCAGCGTCGCTGTCGCAATCCCTACGCTGGCATTACCCAGATCAGGTTCGAGGGGACAGGGCCGGTTCAGGCCTACATCTCAGCTTTTCAGCGCCCCCTGCGGACACACGCTTGTCCCTTCTTTATACGCCATTTGCGCGCTGCGACCAAGAGAGGCCTACTCCCGTTCGACGGTTTCTGAACTGGATTAGTTTGGCCGGCAAAGGCGTTCCGAATTTCCCCGCAATATTGAGGGGTTTTTTTCGTATCATAAGGTCGTCTGTCCCCGGTTTCGGGGCAGGGTGGATTGGTATGAACATTCTCTTGAAGAGGGGGCTTGCCACCTCAATGTCACTCGCTCTGACCGCGCTGGCCGCCCAGGCCCAGGATTACAACATTCACGTTGATGGAACACAAGCGACGGCAGACTCGTTCTTCCTCGACTGGAACAGCGCAGCCCAAACGTTCAACGCGACCAACCTTGGTTCCTACACTACAGGGGGCGTCGACTTTCCCTTCGCCGGCCCGCTCGTGAACGGTGATCCCTACACTTTCGTTGCGGTGTTTGGGGCGGACCACGTGGTCGTCGCCTTCAACAACGGCTACGTCGGCAACGTCGTCGGCAAGCAATTCGAGGCCGTCCTCGGAGTCAACCAGGCCGATTTCCGCAATTCGATCCTCAACCACGATACGGCGTTCTTCACGGGCACCATGGCGAAGTTCTTTCAGGACCATCCTGACGGGTTGCCGACGGTGACGGGGCCCGGATTCCTTATCAACTTCAGCGGTGGAGGGCCCGGAGGCACGATGTCTGTCGACCCCGTTCCAGAGCCGGTGTCGCTGCTCGCGATTCTGGGTGGCCTTGCCGCACTGACTCGGCTGAAGCGCCGTCCCTAATTGCGATCCGGCCGCGCGCCCGCCTCGTGTGGCAAGATGAAGCATGCGGCTCGCCGTCCAGCTCTTCACCTTGCGCGACCTCCTCGCGGAGGACGTGAACAAGACCTTGGCAGGCGTTTCCTACTCGGGGTTCAACTTCGTCGAGACGGCAGGGACTTGCGGACTCTCGGTACAAGAGTTCGCCAGCGCGCTCGAAGACAACGGGCTCGAGGCAGTGGCGACCCATGTTGGCCTGGACGCCGTCGAGCAGAACCTGGATGAGACAGCCGAGGAGGCCATGGCGCTAGGGGCCGAATGGATCGTTGTGCCCTGGGTGCCTCGCGATGCTTATGCGGACGGGTGGGCTGCGTTCGCCGAACGACTCGGCACCGCATCGGAAAGGGTGCTCGCCAAGGGCCTCCAGCTTGCCTATCACAATCACGACTTTGAGTTTGTGGAGGAGAACGGGACGCCGGGCTACGAGATTCTTTGGGACAGTGCGCCCGAGACACTGGAGGCTGAGCTCGACGTCTTCTGGGCTCATGCGGCAGGGCACGACCCTGCCGACTGGCTTCGCCGACTAGCCGGTCGCGTGCCCCTGGTCCACTTCAAGGATGGAAAGGGCGAGCAGCACGTCCCCGTCGGCGAGGGCGACCTCGATTTCGTCGAGATCGTCAAGGCCGCAAGAACCGTCGGAGTGGAGTGGGCGATTGTCGAACTCGACCATTGTCCGCGCGATCCCCTCGAATGTGTGGCGGCCAGCTTCGACTATTTGCGAAGCCTCGGTGTCGAGGCGTGAAGCCAAAAGTCGTCTGCTTTGATCTCGGCGGCGTCTTGGTTGACGTGTGCCATACCTGGGATCAAGTCTGGCGCCACATGGATGAGCAGCCTCATAGGGCCCTGACTGGCCCGCTCACGAGGTTCTTGCCGTTTGACCGCTACCAGGCCGGGCAAATCAGCGGCAAACAATATCTCGCAGAGCTAGCCGAAGCCGCCGGAATGGACGAGGACTGGGCGATGCAAGCCCACTTTGCGATCCTTCGCGAGGAAATCCCCGGAGTTTCGTCGCTCGTCAATGAGGCCAAGTCGGCTGGATTGGGGACTGGGTGTCTTTCGAACACCAACGAACTGCACTGGCCCTTCCTGACCGACCCCGATCGATATCCGACCATTGCTGGGCTCGAACACAAAGTGGCGTCGCACCGGGTCAAGGCCGACAAGCCCAACGCTGAAATTTATGCCCACTTCGAGAAGCTGGCAAGGATCCGTCCGGATCAGATCGTGTACTTCGATGACGTTCAGGACTATGTTTCAGCGGCTCAAGACAGAGGATGGCACGGGTATGTCATCGACCGAAATATGGAGACAGCCGCCCAAATGCGCAGGCACTTGCACCAAGAAGGGGCCCTTGAGCCTGAAAATGTGTAGGTCTCTCGCTCTCTGGCCGCAACCTGGCGTTAGAATGAATCGTTTCTAAGCCACAGGCGGTTTCATGGGCGATCAGGTCAGCCAACCCGAATGGTATTACGTGGGCCATTATGGCCAGCTCGGGCCGTTGACGTTTGATCAAGTCCAAGAACTCGCTCGTGACGGGGTGATCGCTCCTGACACGTTCGTTTGGAGGCCCGGAATGGGCGATTGGCGGCCCGCCCGCGACGTCTCCGACCTCCGTCCCCTCGTCCAGCTCCCCCAGGTCGAATTTGTGCCTCCACCGATGCCCGGGGCCCAAACCGCAGTCCGCCCCGAACCACGTATGCCCCAAGCCCCGGCTTATGCCTCGCCTGTCTACGCGACGAGCCAGTGGAGCTACCTGGAATCGACCGTCCCCAAGAGCGACAAGAGCCGGACAGTCGCGGGCCTCTTGAACCTGATGCCTGGCATTGGGCGCTTTTACTTGGGCTATGCCGCCCACGGCGTCCTTCAATTGTTCACCGCCTTCTTTTGCGGAATTGGCTTCGTTTGGTCGATCATTGACGGGATTTACATCCTGATGGGCGGCGTCAAGTACGACGGATACGGCAGAACCATCGAAGACTGACGGACCTTTGTTCACTTTTCCGCGCCCGTTCGTCTAATCTCTTGAAGTGCGAACTTTACGCGCAATAGTCTTCTTCCTTTCCGTCCTCCTGACCGTGGGGGCGATTCCTCAGGTTCGGCCGCAACCCGGCCAGACCCTGCTGGTCTTGGACATCCAGAACCGCGGCCAGGTCACGATCCTGCTCCACACGAAGGAAGCACCGAAGGCGACCGCGCAGATCGCCCGCCTAGCGTCTCAAGGCTTCTACAATGGGCAGAAGTTCTTCAAGGTCGTCAAAGATCCGCGCCCGTTCTTGATCCAGACCGGTGACCCGGGCTCCAAGACAAAGCCTCCGGAGGACCCTAGCCTTGGCACCGGCGGAAGCGGCACGAAAGTGCCGTACGAAGATTCTGGCTTCCCAAACGCGGAAGGCGCGGTCGGCCTCTCGACCTTGCCTAACGACCGCGACAGCGGCGACTCGCAGTTCTATATCTTGCTCGGGCCCGCCCGTTTTCTGGACGGCAGCTACACCGTCTTCGGCAAGGTCGTCGCCGGTATGGAAACTGTTCGCGCCGTGCAGCTTGGGGATAAGGTAACGTCAGCCACCATCGTTCGTGGCTAAGAGTTCGACCCTTCTCAACGTCCTCAAAGCAATCGGGCTGCGCCTTGTCTTCGGACTGGTCAGCCTCCTTTTCATCGCTTTCGTCACCTTCGTGGCGGACGAGCTCGCGCCGGGCGACGCCGCCTTGGCGAGGGTGGGGGAGAAGGCCACGCGCGAGTCCTACTTAGCCGCCCGACGGGAAATGGGGCTTGACCAGCCCTGGCCCGGCCGATTTGTCAAGTACGTTGCGGACTCAGCCCGAGGAGATTTCGGCAACAGTTACTTTGGCGCCCGCGAACCGGTCTCCGGCGTGATCGGTCGGGCACTCCCTATGACGCTCAAGATCGCATCGATCGCGGTCGTCCTTGCCGCGGGCCTCGGCATTTGCCTTGGAACCCTCGCCGCGGTCTATGAGAACCGCTTTATGGACCGGGCCGCCCTCAGCCTGAGCACGCTAGGGGTCACGATCCCCAACTTTGTCCTCGGCCCCCTCCTGCTCTTTGTCTTTAACTCTTGGCTGGGCTACCTTCCCTCCAGCTACGACCCTCGCCTGCCGCAGCCCGAGTTCTACTATCTCGTCATCCCTGTGCTGGTCATGGCGGCGCGTCCGATGGCTACTCTCGCGCGCCTCACCCGCGCCAGCATGATCGACACGCTCAAACAAGAGTTCGTGCGGCTTGCCATAGCCAAGGGGGTGCCTCCTTGGAGGCTCTATATCTCCCACGCGTTGCGCAATGCGATCTTGCCCGTCGTCACTGCCATTGGAACGAGCTTTGGTTTCCTCCTGACGGGTTCGTTCATCACAGAACGGTTCTACGGCATACCTGGCATCGGCTACTACACCATCGACGCCATCCAGAAGCGCGACACCCCGCTCATCCTCGCCACCGTACTCGTCACTGGGTTCCTCTTCGTCGTTGTGAACCTGCTTGTCGACGTTGCCCTTCCCGTCATTGACCCTCGCATCCGGGAGTCGCAAATTTGAGGCGCAACTGGGTTCTTTGGCTCGCCTCGGGAGCCTTTCTCTTGATCGTTCTCTTGGCGATTTTCGGGCCCAACATGCGGCATGGGTACCTTGACCCGGTCGGGAAGCCCTTCACGGATCCTGGGGCTCAGTTTTGGCTCGGGACGGACGAGCAGGGCCGCGATGTCTTTGCCAGGCTCGCCTTCGGTGCCCGGATGTCGCTGCTTGTCGGTCTCACCGTTCAGGTCATTTCGCTCGTGGTCGGCGTTGTCGTCGGAGTGCTGGGAGTGTTCGCTCCGAAGTGGGTGAGTGTCCCGCTCATGAGACTCACCGACGGCATGTTCGCGTTCCCTGACATTCTCCTGGCGATCCTGATCATCGGGGTGTTCGGGATGGGCCTCTTCCCGGTTATCGCCGCCCTCGCCGTCACGGCCTGGCCTTCTGTGGCCCGGTTGGTCAAGACCCAGGTCGCATCGCTCAAAGACCGCGAATTCTTCGTTGCCTCGCAGGCGCTTGGCGCACCGAAGCTCTACCTGGTCGTCAAGCACGTTCTTCCCCACCTTTGGGGCATCTTGCTCGCGGTATCGATGGTCGACGTCGCCGGCACAATCTTGGCGGAGAGCTCGCTCAGCTTTCTTGGCATCGGCATTCAGCCGCCAGACCCCAGTTGGGGCAACATGATCAATCAGGCCCGTTCGAACATGAATTCGCACCCGCTTGTGTTGCTTTGGCCCTGTCTCACCTTGAGCCTCGCCGTCTTCGCCTTGAACTTCGTCGGGGACGAACTGCGGTCGATCGTTGACCCGCGCAACCGCTAGGCCAGTCGGGTTTCTTGGCTCTTTCGCCTTGCTTGGACTTGAACGCCAGCTTTGCCCTTCAGGATCTCGATCGCCTTGCGCAGCTGCTTGTCTTTGATCGGGTCGCCAGGCACCGTCTCCTCCTCGTAGCTCGGCACGACCTCATAGTCGGGTTTGAGTCCGCCACTTTGGTACTCCCCGTCCTCGTCAAGCTTCCTCCCGATGTCTCGCCCGGAGGGAAGGTAATACTTTGCGATCGTGATTTTGGCTATCGACGAGTCGACCAAGTTCTTGACGTTCTGGACTGAGGACTTGCCGTAGGAGTGCTCTCCGACCAAAACCGCCTTGTGGTACTCCTGAAGCACGCCTGAGAAGATTTCAGCGGCGCTTGCGGAGTCCGAGTTGATCAAGATCACGACCGGCGTCTTGATCGGTTTCACTTTGTTGAACGGTGTGTAGATGGTCTCAGGCGTCCCGCCGCGCCGCTTCGTGCGAACAGCCTGCTTGTTCTCTACGAACCGCCCGATCATTTCGACCGCACTGTCGAGGAGCCCGCCTGGGTTCCCACGCAGATCAAAGATGAACCCGTCCGCCTTCTGGGCAATGAGTTGGTCAAGCGCTTGGTCGAACTGTTCAACCGTGGGTTGGGCAAACGAAGCGATCGTGATGAGCCCGACATGGTCCGGCTCCAACATCCGTCCCTCTGCCGACGGCACGATAACGACGGCTCGTCGAATCGTAAGGCCGATAGGGGCTGCCTCGTTCGAGCGCAAGACTTTGATATGGACCATCGATCCTTCGGGGCCGCGGATCATTTTGACGATGTCATCGGTGTCCATCCCCGCTGCGCTCTTTCCGTCGACCTCGATGATCGTGTCACCGACCTTCACGCCGGCCTTTTCTGCGGGTGCGCCCTTGAAGACGACCGCGACCTTGGCACCGGCCGGATCGGTTCCCAGGCGGGCACCGATGCCGACAAAGTTGCCGTTCGTCTCGAGCCGGAACGTGTCGCTGTCTGCCGGCTCAAGAAAATTGGTGTGGGGGTCGCCGACTGCACCGAACATGCCCGACATCGCGGCGTACTTGACCTTCTGGCGGCCCACGCTCACAGAGGCATTTGCCAGAATCTTGTCGTACTGTTGCTGAAACAACTCGGTCGGCGATTGAGTCCGAGAGGAAGGATCGACAAGACTTCGCAGACCTTGAACGGCTGGTGGCCTGCTGGCCCAGACGTCTCGCGATACGAAGCCGACCGCGAACACCACGCCAACGAACAAGAAAAGGGCCACGAGCCTCAGTAAGAACTTCACTTGCGAGCCTCCACGGCCTCAGGAACAAACTTTCCGGTGTTCAGCGTGTATCCACTGCCATCTTCCAACTGCGTTGTCGTCACCCAGAGCGGAACCCCCGCCGTCGACCCTTCGTAGGTCGCCCACCCCTTGGACTTCAATGCGAGAGCAAGGATCTCGGCAGCACCGCGGGTCGATTCGTCGACAAGGAGCTTGATCGGCGCCGCCCGCTGACCGCCCTTGGTCGTGACGAGGGGTTGCGGAGCGCCTCCCTTATCCTTGACAATGTTCCCAAAGTTGGCCGCAGGCGCAAGGCGCTCGAGCAGCGGCACGACTTCTGAGGCGTCTCCCATCCCGCTTTGGCGCAAATCGATCACCGTCGCCTCGGTCACCGGTGGTAACTCTCCGGAGACACCCTTGAACACTTTCAATACGGTCACTCCGCCAGGGCCGGTCTGAACCGCCGGCACCTTCATCGACCTTGTGGTCAACGTGCCTTGCATCACCGCACCCCCGCGACTCCATTCGAGGTTCAATATCCGTCCCTCACCGGTGTTCAGAAGTTCCATTGCCCGAGCGGCGCCCATGACCGACTTCACCTTCTTCTGAAACTCGGCCCTGACCTTGCCAAACTCCTGAGGCGTCATCGTCTTCTTGACGACAGCCAGTTGGGCATCCCGCACTTTACGGATGTCTGAGAACCCCACAAGCGCCTTGCCATTGATTCCGGTCAACCGGTCTCCGACTTTGAGCCCGGCTCCTTCGGCGGGGCTACCTGGCAGCACCATCGTGACGCGGATCTCGGGGAACAGCATGAGCGGGTCGGCCGCATGGGCGTTGCGCCGCACTTTGACCAGTTCCTTCTCGTCGAAGGCCAGCGTCGCTTCGATCCCTGCGCCGGCGAACTCTCCCTTTTGGCGCGCTTGGAAAACGACCATGTCCTCCGGTGAATAAAAGAGGCTGTAGGGATCCCAGAGACCGGAGATCATCCCCTTGACAGCGCCGATCGCCAGCTTTCGTTCGTCCGTGATCGGCTCGACGTATTCCCGCTCCAAAAGCTGCGTCAGTTGGTAGAAGTACTCGCCCTCGGGGATGTCCACCGTCTGACCGGTCAGTTCGATGCCTGCGACATCAAAGCTCTGGCTTGGCGGGACCGCCGTCCCAAGATCCTGGCGTGTCCGAACCTCGTTGCCGCCCACGAAGGCTCCAATCGCGCAAACGACGGTGACAACCGGCCAGAGACTGCGTTTCAGTTCAGACATGAAAGGCTCACTTTTCTCTTACACTCCGCGCTCACGACACGTTCCCATCGAGTTTGCGCACCCGGCGCTCGTGCCGCTCATTGTGATCCTCTCCGGTTTCCAGAAAGGCCCGCAAAACTGCCGTTCCTGTGTCCGGCTGGGTCAACCTCGCCCCGAGGCAAAGGAAGTTCGCATGGTTGTGCTGCCTCGCGAGTATGGCCGCATCGACCGAGCAACACACGGCGGCACGGATTCCAAGATGTCGGTTCGCGCGAATACTGACCCCGATTCCCGTGCCACAAATGAGGACGCCCAAGTCCGCCCGACCTGCCAGGATTTCGGCGGTCGCCGCGTCCGCGGCGTCCGGATAGTCATACGGCTCGGTGCTCATCGCGCCGACCTCCTGCACCTCATGGCCCCACGAGCGAGCCACGTTGGCAAGTCCAGTCCGGAACTCGAAACCGGCATGGTCTGACCCAAAGACCAGTCTCATGACGCTGGCACCTTGATGTTCTTTGCTCGGACGAGCTCGGCAAGCGCAGCCTTCACTGCTGGATCTTGGTCGGTGAACGTGTTGCGAACCTCGTCAGCCTCGACGGGACCCGGCTGGGTGGCAAAGGCGCGAAGTGCTGCCGCCCGCACGTTCGGGTTCGGGTCGACGACCGCGATCCGGAGGGCGGGGCGGTAGCTCTCTTTCGCCCTCGTGCGCATTTCTTCCAACAGATAAAGGCGCACGCCGACCGCGTCGTCGCGGACACCCTTCAAGGCCTCGGTCAGCACGTTCTTGTCCTGAGAATCGATAAGCCGACCGTAAGAGACCGCACGGACCCACTGGCTCGGATCGTTGACCGCTGTGTAGTTGAGCCTCCTGGCGACGAGCTCGATGGACGGGTCGGCACGACGCGCGATCTCTAGTCGCACCGCCGCAACAGGCTCCGAAAGCAGCATCGCGGCCATGATGATGTTGGAGCTTGTCGACTTTATGTTCGAGAGCGCCCGCACCGACTCAAGTCTCGCGTGCCAGCTCTTATAGGCCATGAAGTTGAACGAAGCCGCCATCGCAGGATCGTTTCTCGGCGCGAGCGCTACTGCCGCAAACCGGCGGTTATGGTCGAACGGGCCCCGCTCGACCACGTTGCGGAGTTCCGCCAGGCCCGTCGGCAGGTCTTGGAAGGCCACCGCCCGTGTTGCAAGCAAAGTCACACTCGCCGACGTCGTCCGCATCAAGTCGATCAAAGCAGGCACTGAGTCGGGCATCTTGACTTTCGTCAGAACATTGATGGCGGTCAGCTTGGTTGTCGTATCAGAACTCTTGAGCGCAGCCATCAAATCAGCTTTCTGATCATCAGGACTCTGTGCGTTGACGCGCGCCAGCGCGGCCACTTTTCGCCGCGAATCGGGAACCGGGGTTGGAGATGAGACCGCATCCCACTTGAGTCCCTTCAGCGAGAGTGACGCTGGCCCCCTGGCTTGTCGCTCGTAGGCGTTGCCGACCGGCGCCTGCACGGTCACCAGGCTCACGGGGCCTGAGACGACCCCTTGCAACGAGACGGTGACATCGTGCCACTGGTCGTCAGCGGGGCACGCGGCCAAAACACTTGGAGTGGCGGCACCCTCATCAGGCATGGGCGTGTCACCTTCGAGGAACACTTGGCCGATCGGTTTCCCGGCTGCGTCCCAAAAAACGACTGCCCAATTCTCGTCGATGCTCGACTTGCAACTGAAACTCAAGCCCGCCGGCGTCAGCGGGCCAGTTGCGATGACCACATAACCCCGCGCCGCTGTTCCCCTTTGCTTCATGTCGAATTGCACAGGGTCGCCCTCCTTCGAGGGAATCTGGCATTCGAACGAGCCGACCGCCTGGCCAAGCGAAGGAGCCGGAGCCGCCGCACCACGGGCCGGCGACGCGTCGAGGCTCGCACGGACCGCGTCGGCAGAGACGCCCTGCCCAAGCCGAAGGTAAGCGCCACTCGCTGAGACTGCCCATGCGTCCCAGGTCGGCTTCGTGCCAGCCATCCGGTCACTGACGACATCGATGAGCTCTGCTCTGACGAACATCCGGCCGCCCTCGCCGACAGCCGTTGCGCCCGTCAGAGATGCTGCAGACTCGACCGGTATCGTCGCGAGCGGCGACGATCCGGCAGTCTTGCCGCGGTCAGCCCGCTCGATCAGTGCGCTCCAGGCGCTACCCGAAACTGGGGTTGGAAATTCGGGCGCTACAGCGCCAGATGGCGAGGTTCCGCCAGAAACGCTGGCAAGGATCTGCCGCTTCCAGGCCTCGAACAAGCCCGTCGCTAATCCTGCGTTCCCTGCCCAGGGACTCCTCGAAAAGCAAGGAACGAGGCTCATGGGCGTACGATCGACCATGGTGGTTCCGCTCGCCCCGTCCAGTCCGGCATGAATAACGAACACGGCGTCATAGGGACCGCGGTAGACGCCGTCGTCAGTATCAAATTTCTCGTCGTTGACCCTCGGGGCGACCTCGTCCTTCAAAAAGCCAGCCCAGAAGCCGGCATCCGCGATCGGCGTGTTCAAGGTCAACCGACCCGGGATCATCGGCAACACTCCGTTGGTCGCGCTTTCGAAGACAACCGGATCCTCGTCCAACTCGGCGTCCAGCTTGACGTCGTAAACGCCTCCGCTCGCCCCTTCGATCATGGCCTTGAGCAAAGCGAGGGATGAACGGACCCTGTCCATGTCCTCGTCCTGGATCAGGCCTCGTTTCTGACGCACGACTCCAAGGGCACTGGTCTCCACTTCCGTGACGGCGTCGAACACAATCGCCTTGACTCGGTATGGGCGTTTGTTGCCGACCGCCTTCGATGCTTCGTAAGCAGCCTTGAGGTCGCCCCAACCGCCGTCGACCTTGAACGGTTGGACAAGCGAGCCGTCTGGCCCGACAGCGACCTTCGTGTCGCCCACCGTGATTTGGGCGCTTTGCGCCGTGAACGGCCCGCCGCTCGGGAACTCGATGGCCGTAGGCTTGCCGAGGACGGTGACTGCGTCCTGTGACGCGGCTGCCTGCATCGACAAGCCGACAAGGAGGGCCAAGGGCGTCATGATCATTGGAAAAGACGTATATCGAACTCCGAAGTCGCGTGCCCGTCGCCCCTTGTGAACTGCAGAGCCGACCGATGGCCGAGTCCGGACAGGTCTTTTGGCAAGCGACCAATCAGGTCGAGCACCACTTTGCGAGCGTTCTCAGCGTTCTGCTGGAAGACCTCGAGGACGTCATGGGCGGTCACGGCCTCTGTGTCGGCCACGATACCTGAGTCAAAGTCGGTCACAAGCGAGATGTTGACGACGGCCATGCCCAACTCGTGGCAGAGATAGGCTTCGGGGTACTGCGTCATGTTCACGACCTGCCAACCCATCTTCGTGAACCAGGCGCTCTCGGCTTTTGAACTGAACCGAGGACCTTGGATCACAACGATCGTTCCACCGTTGTGGCATTTGATCCCGTTCGCCTCGCACGCCTCGGCTGCCAGCTTGCGCAGTGTCGCGTCGTACATGTCCGCTGGGCTGACGTGGGTCGTGATGGGCCCGTCATAGAACGTGTCGGCGCGCGAGTTCGTCCGGTCGACAAACTGGTCCGCAAGTAAGAAATCACCTGGAGCGATCTCGCGTTGCAAGCTGCCGACGGCGCAAGGGCTGACCACAACTTGAACACCAAGTCGGTGGAACGCCCAGACGTTCGCACGGTAGTTCACCTTGTGGGGCGGAATCGTGTGCCGCCGGCCGTGCCTCGGCATGAACGCGACCCGGCGACCAGCGACCTTAGCTATGAACACGCTATCGCTCGGTGGACCGTATGGAGTGTCGATCTTAGCCTCCACCACGTCCTCGAGCAGGGTGTAGAAGCCGGAGCCACCAAAAACACCGATCTCGATCTGCTCGGCCATCTAGGAACCTGCTCCCCGGCCCACCTGGCCGATCCTGTTCGAAAGGCTCTGGATCAGCCCCGCGACCCTGGGCCCGCTCCTATAGAGGTAATCGCCTGGAGCTCCAAGGACATTGCGCGGGGACTTCTTCACCGCATCGATGGAAGCCAGGCGAGGGTCTGCCGCGACCTTCGCTGCGCCTGTCTCTTCCGTCAACACGATCTGGGGATTCCCCGCCACCAAGGTTTCCATCGAAACCGTTGCGAACTCCTTGCCTGGGGGCCCGATCAGGGTGCCTCCGCAAACCTTGACGACGTCCGCCAGGAACGAGTCGGTTCCTGCAGCCATGTACTCTCCTGTCCCCGGCATGAGGATCGCGACCCTGACTTTGGTCTGGGGCGCCGCGGCCTTGGCCGTTTCCATGGCGGAATAGATCTTATCGACGCAAGAAGAAGCCTTTTCCGGCTCATTCAATTCAGACCCCACCTTAAGGATGTAGTCCATCAACCCCTGAACGGTGTCCACGTCCATCGGGAACAAGGTCGCCCCTGTCTCCTTCAGCTTTTCCATGTCCGTATTGGCATAGAGTTTCTGGTTGTAGAGGACGAATTGCGGCTTGTATTTCGCGATCTTCTCGAAGTCAGGCTTGACGCCAGAAACAACGATCGGCACGTTCTTCATTCCCAGCGGGTAATTGCAACTCGAGGTCCGTCCGACCATCTTGTCCACAAGTTGAAGTTCCCCTAGGATTTCGGACGTGTCAGGGCTCAAGCTGACGATCTTGCTGACGACCGGCCCGGGCTTTCCACCAGGCGGCTCTGGCCTGGATTGTGGGCCGCAGCCCTGAGCAAGAATGATTGCGAGGAGACAAGGGCCGACGACCCTCAGAGACCGCATGGCACATTGTGCCCTATGGGGCCATGCGCGCCACTGATCAAGGTTGGGACTCCGGGCCTGCGGAGGTATCATGTTGGGCCACGCCCAGGGGCGTAGCTCAGTTGGTAGAGCGGCGGTCTCCAAAACCGCAGGCCGCGGGTTCGAATCCTGTCGCCCCTGCCAGTCACCCTAACTCAAGTTAGCCTGAAATTAAGCCGATCTTGAATGTTGGGGGGCTCGACTGGCCACCTATGTATACGGGCGTACTCATCCTTGTCGCTACGAGCGTCGTCGCGTTCGCGCTCATGACGCTGCTTGTCTGGCGGCGGCGCAACCATTCGGCCGAGATCCTCTTGGCCGCCTTGCCCTTGGTCGTCATTCTTGTGCTGGCCCACCTTCGGGTCGAACAAGGCGCCGAGCGGGTCCGGAACGAACTGCGCGACTCCCTCCGATCGTTTGCCCCGACCTTCGCAGCAAGCGCGGAACGCATGGGCCACGCCGACCTCAAGACCGGGGACAACGATAGCCTCGCCTATTGGCGCTTCATTGCCGCTGAGACGCGCTGGATGCGCGAATATCCGGTCGCTTCCGCAATCTACACGGTGAGGCAGGATGGGAAGGGAGGCTTCGTGTTTGTCACGAGCGCCGCCTGCGACTACGACGGCAATGGGACGATCCAAGGCGAGAGAGAGGAAAGGGTCCCCAGTGGAGATGAGTACGAGGAGAAGCCGCCCGAGTTCGCCGATGCCTTCACGAAAGGCGAGGGGTTCTCGCCTTCGCCAGCCAAGGACAAGTGGGGCGTCTGGGTGACCGCCACTCACGTCTTGCGGGACTCTCAGGGCAAGCCTGAAGCCGCCTTGTGCGTCGATTTTCCCGCCAGCGACTGGGCCGCTGCCCAAGACCGCGAGCGTTTTCGAGCGACGGAGGTAGGCCTGTTTGTCGTGAGCCTCTATATGGTCGTGGCGACCCTTGTCCTCCGAATGACCGCCGATCGCCGCGAAGCAGAGCAGAGCAGCCTTGCGATGGAGAGGCTGTTGGCGCACTCCGACTCCGTCATGGAGTCCGCAGAGGGCCTGGTTGCCCCCGGGGCCGAAGACGACAGCGCGGCCTAGTTGCCCTGTCGCAATTGGTTGGCCGCGGACGCCAAATCAGGGAACTCGCGATTGCCCAGGAGCATGAAGAGGCAACCTGAATCTGGCCAGCACACGGCTCGCGCGTCGTTGAAATTACCGACGGAGTAGGACTCGTATCGCTGATTGAATCCTTCGACCGAAGCCACGCCTCTCACGACGATCAGGTTCATTTCACCGTGCCCATCGTCAATGACCATCCTGGCCGCCGGACGGCCGTCGACGAACCCGAGCTCGAGCTTGTGGACGCGGACTTCTTGTCCGGTGGGGACTGGTTGCACCCCGACGCGCTGCTTGACCGCCGCGATGGCCTCACCGTCGCCGCTGAAGTTGAACGGCGTCAGCCCATTGAACAAAGATGCGACGTGGGAGCCGGCCAGGGGCCGGGTGCGATCCATGCGGCCCATCGTTGCCGCGCTGAAGATGCCGACCAAAAAAATAAGGCAGAACGCCCATGCGTACCGCCCCACGAAGGTCTCGACCGTCCTGGTCTTTGCCAACGCATCGAGCCGCGACTTGCAAGCAGACCAGCACTCCTCGTCGCCGACAGGTGGCACCTTTTCACGCAGTTGCTCCTTGAACAGCCTCGCCCACTGCAGCTCGTTCTGAGCCTCGGGCGACTCTGCGACGAGTGCCTGAGCTTCTTCCTTCTCTTTGCCCGCGAGCTCGCCATCAGCGAGCGCGTGGACCTTTTCGATCCAGTCGCTCATTTCTTTAAATATCCTTGTTCAAGCGCAAACATTTCCAATTCCCGTCTCAGGATCGCCCGCCCGCGGGCGATGCGCGACCTCACCGTGCCCACGGGCACTTCGGTCGCTGCAGCGATCTCGTCATAACTCAGCCCTTCGAGGTCCGATAGGACGACCGCGATGCGGAACACCTCCGGCACCTTCGACAGGGCCTCTTCGACCTCCGATCCGAGCATTTCATCGAACACTTGGCGGTCGGGGGCCTGTTCGGCAGGGCTCACGGGCTCCATCGCCTGCTCCTCATCAAGAGAGCTGTTGGTGCCTTCGCGCTGCCGCTTCCGATATTTGTTGATGTATAAGTTCGTCAGGATGCGGAGCATCCAGGCCTTGAAGTTCCGACCGTCAAACCGGTCAAACGCCTCAAAGGCCCGTACAAGCGCCTCCTGCGCCAAGTCGCTGGCCTCTTCTCTGTCCCGGGTCAGCCGCAGGGCTGTCCCGAAGACAGATGGGAACACCTGCTCGGCCATCCGTTCGAAGCGCTCTTTCTGTGGGTCGCCCCGCTTGAAGAGCATCCGACGGATGGTACCACTCGGCCATGTTCAACGGGCCGGGGCATCCCACAGTTCCCGGAAAGGCCATTCCAAGCGAAAATGCGGTCCGTTGCCTCGGTCTAGAACTTCGACAGCCAGTAGTCCGCGACCTTCTTGTCGAATTCGCTTGAGGTCTGCGAGCCCGCCACTGTCTTAAGCTGCCCAACAGCGTCTTCGTGGCGGGTGTCTCTCCAGAGCAGTGCCAGATTGATCCGGGCTACCGAATTCATGGCTGGAGATTTCCCTTCCTTTTCGACCGAAAGCCACGCGTCTGCGGCCCGGTCTCCTTTCCGAAGGTACGTCAGGGCTTGCGCTTGGCAGAACCAAGCCATTTCGCGCTCCTCAGGCCTTGCCTTCTGCGCAAGTCCAAGGCAGTTAGCCGCGAGGTCAGGCAGCAGGCTGGACGCGTAATAAGTGGCCAATCGGACGAGATCCGAGTCCGACGGTCTTCCCTTTGCTCGAAAGATCAGGGCGTCGTGCGATTGCCACACGTCCTTCACAGCCTTGACCCAATCGCGGAGAAGTCCAGGGGGCAACGCGCCACGAGCAACCCCCACAATAGCTCCTTCACCATCAATGAAAACGAAAGTGGGCGAGTCGGGATCGGCAAAGCGCAATCCCTGCTCGGGGTTCCGAGCAAGGGCGACGCCCTTCAGGGAGGCGACGACGGCCTGATCCTCCAGCGTAGAACTCTCCACGAGCTTCGCCAGGGGACTGTCGAGCGCGCCCGCTTGGAAGAGACCGAGGCCGTGGTTGTTCTTGGCAGAGTTCCTCATCGCCCCGAAGTCGTTGCCCCAGTCCAGATGGACCTGCGCCAAGGCGAGCGCGAAAAGGATCATTGGTCTTTCGACGGCCAGCGCCGTGTCCGCGTTTCCTATTTGACGTTGACGGGAATCAAGTGGCGGGGTCTTGACTGGGCGGGTCGGGGTTCTCGCGTAATTTCCTGGTACAGCGAGTCGCGCTCGACGGGAACCCGGCCCGCTTCGAGGATCATCGCGCACATGTTGTCGTAGGTGAGGGCCTGCGTCTTGTTGCCGAACTCGCCTTCCTTGTAGGTGATCTCGTATTCGTGCACGAGTCCATCCGTATCATCTGCGCCGTACCAGAGCGCGGCTTGCGTCACCTCGGGCGTGTTCATGATCCAGAAACTCTTGACATGGTCGAAGTTGTCCAGCATCAGCCGTGCGACCGCGATGTTCCTCAGGTCGGTGTAACCGGTCTGGGGCTTGACGTCTTCCAGCTCGGTGGCCTCAGGATGGAAACTCAAGGGCGTGTAGCACACGAAATGGCCGGTCTCGTCCTGTAGCTCACGGAGCTGCCGCAAGTGGTCAGCCCGCTCCAGGTCGGTCTCGATGTGGCCGTAGAGCAACGTCGCGTACTGCTTTAAGCCCAGTTTCGCCGCGGCGCGGGCCACCGACTTCCAGCCTTCGCCGTCCATCTTCCGGCCAAACAACTCGCGATGCACACGGTCGCTCAACACCTCGATCCCGCCACCAGGCAGCGAGTCGAGCCCAGCTTCGATCAAGTCTCTGAGGGCCTGTTCGTGAGTGACGCCTCCCTTCGAGGCGATTTGCTCGATCTCGATAGCAGTGAAGGCCTTGACGTGGACGCCGGGGAGGGCCTCCTTGACCGTCCGCACAAGGTCGAGATAGTACTGGTAGGGCAATCTCGGGTTGATGCCGCCGACCATGTGAACTTCAGTGATCAGGGCGTCCCGGTGCCATTCGAGCCGCCTCCTGACCTCGTCGAGCGACATCTCGTAAGGATCAGGGCCACCCTTTTTGGCATAGAAGCTACAGAACTTGCAGAACTTATTACAAATGTTCGTGTAGTTGACGTGCTGGTTCCGAACAAAGTAGGTCCGCGCCCCATGCCGCCGCTCCCGGACCATGTTGGCCATCGCACCGACTGCGGTCAGGTTGGGATGCTGGAAAAGCCGGACGCCATCCTCGACGCTCAGCCGTTCGCCCTCGTCGACCTTCCGGTAAACGTCCATCAGGTCTGCAGGAACCACGCGCTCGGCTGCGATCGGCATTCTTTCCACCAACTTTCAATGAAAACTGAAAGTTGCCCCTAGTTTAGCCTACACCGAGCAAGCACAAGGGTCGTTTTAACTCCAGAATGAGATGAGAAGGCACCCACGCCCGTCCCTCAATGGTCGGAACAAGTCTGGCGGGGTGCCTCTTTTCCTCTCCCTTGTTCAGTATTGCATTATATTATGTTTTCTGCAGTATTTTGCAATATTATTCTGACGATTGTTTCTCTTCCACCTTGTCGCGGAGTTCTAGGGCCTCTTCGCGGAGGGCTTCGGGCACAGACTCGTTCCATGCGATCCGTGTCAGGAAGGCGGCGATCTCTGCGCGAACGTCTTGCTCGTAGCCGGCCTGTCCTTCGCGCACGATGTTGCGGTCTTGCCAGATGAGCGCAGGGTCAGAACCGAGAAGTTCGCAAACCATGGCCACGGCTTTGCGGTGGGCCGGGGTTCCCTCCTTTAAGCGCCCAGGCGTCGTCTCCCAGAACTGAAGCGTCGCGAAAGGCACCTTGATCTTGCCGGCCAGCTCCTCAAGGGTCATGCCCGCGCTCAGCCGAAGCCGACGCAACCGGCTCCCAGGAAACTCGCTCGCCATCTGACGCTGAATGATAACCCGGGTGGACTCTTTCGCGCTATTTCGCTTATGGCACACTGTCCGGTGATGGGCGAGAACCTGCCGCGGTTGGTCGAACTGTCGCGCAGATTGGGCGAACCGTCCCTTGACCTCGCGCTCCTTGCCGAAGGCAACACGTCGTGCCGGGACGGCGGAAACATCTGGGTCAAATCCAGCGGCGCGTCGCTCCACAAAATCGAAGAGTCCGGTTTCACGTCGTGCCGGGCAGACAGCCTCTTAGCCGCGCTCGACCGAGACTTGGACGACGATCAAGTACGGACGACCCTGGAGGACTGTGTCGTCCAAGGATCGCGCCCGTCGGTCGAAGCGTTCATGCATGCCTTCTTCCTGACCCTTCCCGGCGTGTCTTTCGTCGGCCATGTGCATCCAACCGCCGTCCTTTCGATCGTTTGCTCACCGAACGCGCAGATGGTGTGCTCGATGCGGTTCTTCCCGGACGAGGTCGTCTGTTGCGGGAGTGCAACGGCCTGGGTGCCGTACGTGGATCCAGGATTGGAACTCGCCAAGAAGATGCGGGCGGTCGTGACGAAGTTCATGGCGGACCACGGGCACCCTCCAAAGGTCGTCTGGATGCAGAACCACGGCCTCACTGCCCTGGGCAGGACGCCGGAAGAAGTCGAGGCTGCCCTCCTGATGAACACCAAAGTCTGCCGGATCATTGGATTGGCAGGCGGGTTGACTGCCATCGGCAAGGACAACCTCGTACCGCTTTCGCCCGGCTCCGTCGCGAGGATCCAGTCACGCTCGGACGAGCACTACCGCCAAAGCAAGCTTTGGGGCACGGGGTTGGGCGATTAAGCGGATCCTCCTTCCGGCTTGGCTCGGCGTTCAAGCGAACTGGCGACCTATGCTCGTCGTGTGGGCCCTTGCCGGTGCCCTCGCCTACTGCTACTACAAGGTGCCGTCGGTAACGGCCGCATTGGAGGAGGTCCGTCCTGTCCGCGACAGGGCGGGGTTTCTCTTCCCTGCCCTCGTCGGCTTCTTCGCCGGTGGAGTCCTTCCCGAACTGTGCCGTCTCGTGACAAGGAGCATTCCGAAGGCAGACCGGGCTTGGGCCGCCAATTCAGCTTATCGAGGACTTGTCTGGGTGTTCTTGGCGGTCATGGTGGACGTCTTTTACAGGTATCAGGCGCAGTGGTTCGGCACGGCGATCGATCTGGGCACACTTGCGAAGAAGACCACCGTCGACATGTTCGTGTTTGCGCCGACGGTCTTCGTTCCCTACACGGTGGGGATGATGCTTTGGCGCGATGCCCGCTTCCGACCGAGGGCGTTCTTCAGCGCCTGGACGCCGAAAGGATGGGCGGAGAAAGTGCTGCCCACTTACGTCCCAAACATTTGCTTCTGGATCCCGACCCTCTTCGCCGTTTACGCCATGCCCACCGATTTGCAGTACCCGATGTCCGCCCTCGCGACCGCGTGCTGGAGCCTGCTCTTTGCGTTTATCAACGCCCACAAGCCGGTCGAGGACGTCATTCAGCCCGAATAAATCGCTTTCTTCACGAGCTGGATCGTTTGGATCGCATCGCCGGTCATCTGGGCCGCTTGAAGTTTGTCCCGCATCGCGTTAATCTTGAGCGCCTTCTTCATGCAATTCGCGAAGAACTCCATTGAGAGGCGCATTGAGATGGTCTGCTCGGTCCGATAGGTGAACTGGTCTTCGCCAAACCAGCCCTCGTAGCCCGTGTCGAGCGCCGCGTAGCAGAACTCAACCAGCCGCCAGATATCGTCTGTGCCCGCGATCCGGTCCTCGTCGTTCGCGTTGTACTTGGCACCATTAATGTGGAAGTTCGCGATCGGCACGCCAAAACGCTTCAGCATGTAGAGGCTGTCGGCGGGAGTGTTGCCAACCATCTGCTCGTGGCCGTAGTCGATGACGACGCCCATCACGGTCTTGCTAAGGTTCTTGTTCACCTCGGCCGCGACTAGGGCTGCCTTGGCGACCGTGTTGCAGATCATGTTTCCTTCTCGGGGCTCGTACTGCTTCGGCTCCGTGCCGAACTTCAGCCCGGCTTTGTCGCAGGCTTCGGCGATCGTTGTGCAACTGTCGATGAACCAGCTCAGCCGCTGACCGTAATCGACCTCGAAGTGGTAGTCCCAGCCATCGCTGCCGGGCCAAATGTTGCACGAGCCGCAGCCGATCTCCTTGCCAATTTGGACCCCCTGGAGGGCCTGTTCGATCGATTCCTGGCGACGTCCTTTGTCGGGATGGGTGAATCCGCCGAGCTTGAACTTCGGCGCGCTCCACGTGTTGAAGTTCATGTTGGTGGGCGTGATACCGTGGGACTTCATGGCACTGACGAGCGAATCGATCTTCGCCTGGTTGCGGCTCCCGTCGGCGTGGAGGAACACGACCTCGTGCCATTCGATGCCCTTGATTCCGGCCCTGGCCACGCGCTCCACCTGGGCTTCCTCGCTGGGGTCAAAGTTCGGATTGTCGGCGTTGTAGCCGCCGGGCGCGAACCGGTCGAAGAACTCTCCTGCGCACCAATGCCCGGCAGCGAACTTAATGCCGAAGTCTTGGACGAGCTGGTCCACAAGGTCACCTTCCAAATAACCGGCGTACTTCGAGTCGAGAAGGGCAAGCGTGGACGGGCTGACGTTCATGGGGGCCAGTATAGTCCGCGCCCTAGCTTGACCGCATTGTCTTGCGCCAGCCAAGATGAAGCGTGCTCCTTTCGCTCTGGCGGACCATGACTCTTGTCAACACCGGCAACGCCTGGCTCAGTGGGCGCGTCTCGACCGCACATTTCAACGATCTCCTCGGCTTCGAGTTCACGAAGGAGTTGAGCATTACGGTCGGGTTCGACGGCGAGCTTGTTGGCCGCGATGTATCGGACCTTTTCACGGCGATGAAGTCCTCCGGGGCCATGTCGGTTCGCATGTTGGCCTCGCCAGCAATTTCCGACCCTCG
This sequence comes from Armatimonadota bacterium, assembly GCA_018268375.1. GTDB lineage: Bacteria > Armatimonadota > Fimbriimonadia > Fimbriimonadales > Fimbriimonadaceae > JAEURO01. Next base: position 253,266 of record JAFDWS010000006.1, read on the forward strand.
TTCAGTGAAGCTGGTCGCTTTCGCCGGAGCAGAACGATGGGCGCCTGTGTTCAGGGGCAACGGGAAGGAGTGGATTGTGCATTGCAAGGAGGATGTGGTCGATCAAGCAAACCCCGAGCGAAAGATCTGGGGCGTCCAGTTTGGCGTCTTTGCCTACTCGAACCCCTATCAAGAACTGACGCCAGACCAAGGGATCGCCGACGAGCTGCGCCTTGCGCTTGAAGCGGCGGCTGACTTTGCAACCCGGGAACGGATGGAGGACTGGGCCGGCTATTACCGCGGCGCGTTACAAGTGCTCGATCAGGATTCGCCGTCCAAGGAGACCATTCGGTTGTTCCAGTACGGGCCAGAGGGAGACGAGCGCAAGAGGTTAGTGGAGACAGTGAGCAGCGGCTGGGCGTTCGCCGGCATGGGCTCCTGGAACGATGTCAGCTTCAGTGACCGCAGTTCCGAGGAGGAGTACGACCGCGTCTCGGCGAGGCTTTGGGACGCTTTCCTAGGGGCCCTAGTCTGGGCGGTCCGGCCATGAGCTTTGACCTCATCTTGGGAGACGTGAATGCCGAACTGTGTCACGAGTGGAGGCACCGATTTCGCCCGCACAAGGTCGAAATTCACAACGGAGACTTCTTCGACATTGCGGCTGACGCCTATGTTTCCCCCGCCAACAGTCACGGCATCATGGACGGCGGGTTCGACCTGCTGCTGCGCCTTCGCTTCCCAGGCGTGGACGTAAGTGTGCAAAGGGAAATCGATGAACGGGGTGGTCTACTCCGGGTCGGGCACGCGCTCATCGTCGAAACGGGTGATTGGGACGTGCCCTACCTCGTTTGCGCCCCGACGATGGAGGTGCCTTCCGTGATTGCTGGAACCCGCAACGTATTTCTGGCCATGCGAGCAACTTTAGAATCGATTCACACTTTCAACCGTGAGAACGACGGTGCAATTCAAAGCGTCGCCGTTCCGGGCCTGGGCACAGGTGTGGGCAAAGTTCCACCCTCATCGGCTGCAGCACAAATGCTCGAGGCGTACGAGCACTTCCTGGGCGAGCACTGACGTCAGGACTTCTCGGGCTCGACCAGCGGATCAGCCCAATGCATGTGGAGCTTGTGGTCAAAGCCGACCAACGCGTCCCGCCACTTGGTCAGCCGCTCCATCGTCGCAACGTGCTCCCCGACCGCTGACTGGTACTCGGCTTTCTCTGCCGCTGTCAAGTTGTCGAGCGGACTCTTGATGTGGTGCTCGACCTTTAAGAGCTCCTTGTCATCAAGCCAAACGCCCGAGCAAGTCGTGCAGTAGTCGAGCGAGATGTCTTTGTCCTCGCAGTAGTCGTAGTTGACCATCGGGCCGTGGCCGTTCGGGCAGTCATCCCCGGCGGTCGAAGGTGCCGCCGCAGGTTGGGCGTGTTGCTCGGCCGCTGTTTCCATCGCCTCCAATGCGTCCGGCTGCTTTACGAAGTCGCCCAGCCTCAAATACTCGATCCAAACACCGGCACAAACCGGGCAAGACTCGAAGGAGAAGCCGTTGACGGTCAGGTCGATGAGGGTGGCTTGGTCGCGAGGACAATGGCGATCCATGGAGCCATTCTCCTTGATCCCCAGTGGTCAAAGTCAACGCCAGAGTTGGAACTAAGGATTCTTTAGGATTCGCGGAGCGGTTCACGAACTTCAACGCCCTTCTCCCTCAGGCGCTGCTGAACGGCTTCGAGCGTCAGTCCGGCATTCCGCAACAATTGAACCAGCGGCGTCGCCTCGTTCTCTTTGAAGGTCGCATTCCACCACAAGATCCGTTCGACGATTTGCAGATCACTTGCATGAACGGTGCCGCCAACAAGCCAGATGGCATTGCACGTGGATGACGGTTCTGGGAAGTAGGGCCCCGAAGCAAAACGAGGGAGCAACGCGTCGAGAGCTTGGACCAAGCCCTTTCCGTCTAAACCTAGGTCTTCCACCAACTGTGAGGTGTCAGTCGAGCCATTAAGTAATGCCAGCATCTCGTGCTCAGGCAAAACGGTGGGAGCCCATCGAGATCGGGCTTCGAACTGCGCCGCAGTTGCGACAGACTGGTATGTCGGCTCGATCGCCGGTCGCTTCCGGAACCAGTCCGGGTCGCCACTCTCGAATAGCGCGAGTTCGCACTTGATCTCGTCGGCAGTAATCCCAGCCGATAAGATCAGGCCAGCGCCCTTCGTCAACTCCTCTCGCTGGTACGCAAGAAGCCAACAGAGGTCGGTGAACTTCGCCGCACCGGGGACCCTCTCGAAGTACTCGGCGCGCTCTTCGCGAGTCAACCTTTCGATGTCGACATTGTCCGGAATGTCCTTCTTCCGCCTGATCTTGCTGCCGTCATCTGGAATGTTCATCCCGAGGTCGCGCGCATTCGGTGGGATGGTTGGGCCATCTTCAAACCTCGGGAGCACAGCATCGAGCTCCGCACGCCACGTGACGCGGTCGACACCGCGTCTGTCAAGGAACTCCGAGGTCGCTGTACCGTCCTGCAGAAGAGCCAAAAGCAAGTGGTCAAGAGTCGTTTCAGGTGCTCTTCTGATTCGAGCCTCGTTTCGAGCCGCATGCAGACACGTACCAACTCGCGCGATGAACTCCTTTTCAGGTATAGGACATGGCCTCTGCAATTCTTCAGCCAGTGCTAGGGGTTGTTCATACCGAGCCGGATGCTCTTCATAGTTCTTGGCCATCGCCTCATCCAGGTGCACCCGCATCGAACCCTTCACCTCACACAAAGTCGGCCAAGCTGCGTCGAGAACCTTCCGAAGGTGCGTCCGGTTAGCCTCCATGAAGTCGACCTCCTCTGCATCCAGCCCTTCAAGGATCTGTGTCGCGCCGTCTATCTCGTCAGGGCGCGCGAAGCCAAGCATCACGGAGCGTGCCTCACAGTCGTGCCTCAGCAACTGGGCAACGACGTCATTAGCGGAGAAGCTCTCCTTGCCCTGTTCGGTCGCTCGTTGCCTAGCGCTCCTCCATGAAGCAAGGACCGGGGCGGACATTGGTCGCTTTCCTTCCGGCCGAGAAATGCTCGACACAGTGTCTCTCAGCCCTGGAGGAAGGTCGATTGGTTCTGGCTGTGGCTCCTGCGTTTCGCCAATCTCCGACAGGTGGTTGCGAAGCTCCGATTCATCTATTCCGAGGTATTCGAGTAACTTTAGAGCGGCTGGTTTCTGATGGTCGAGAAACGCCACAAGCACGTCGCCGGTTCCGGTCACAAGTCCAAGCGCCTCATTCATTCCGAGGTGAGCTTTGCTCTCGCGCTGCCTCATTCCGGCGAGTAGGAACAGACTCATCGCGCTACTGTCTGGGCGCGACCTTTTTGACCCCTCTTGCACGGATCGATTTTACTGTCGTTCGGGAGCGGTATAGGCGGAGATGGCGCGAAGCGAAGGAGGGAGAATTCCCAGACCTTCGGCCGCCCCAACCCCATAATCTCCGGCATGTCCGTCCGAGTCCGATACGCCCCCAGCCCGACTGGAAGTCCCCACGTCGGCAATATCAGGACTGCCCTCTATAACCACCTCTTCGCCAAACGCTTCGGTGGAGTGAACATCCTTCGCATCGAGGACACCGACCGGGCCCGCGCCATTGAAGGTTGCGAGGAAGACATCATCGAGAGTCTTCGCTACGTCGGCGTGCTGTGGCAGGAGGGCCCGGGGGCTGCGGCTGTCCCCGGCCGCCATGACTTCGGCCCCTACCGCCAAAGCGAGCGCAAGGAAGCCGGCATCTACGAGCCCCACTGGCGCCGGCTCCTCGAGGAGGGGAACGCTTATTGGGCCTTCGACACCGAGGACGAACTCAAGGAGATGCGAGCCATTCAAGAGGCCAATAAGCAGTCCACAGGATATTTCGGCGGGACTTGGCGCGAGGCGACCCCGTCACAGATTGAGCAAGCTCAGCGCGAAGGGAAACCCGGTGTCGTCCGGCTCAAGATCCCTCGCGGAAAGACGATCGTTATCGAAGATGCCGTTCGGGGTCGCATCGAATACGACTCCAACCTCGTCGACGACCCCGTCCTCATCAAGGCGGACGGCATGCCGACCTACCACTTTGCGGCGATGGTCGACGACCACCTCATGGAGGTGACCCACATCTTCCGGGGAGAAGAGTGGATCAGCAGCGCACCGAAGCACGTGACCTTGTTCAAGGCTCTCGGCTGGACCTCGCCGATCATGGTCCACCTCCCGGTTATCAACGGTAGGGACGGAAAGAAGCTCTCCAAGCGTCACGGTGACACTGCATGTCTTGACTTTCGCCGCGCTGGCTTCCAGGGCGAGGCGCTCGCCAACTTCATCGCCTTGATCGGGTGGGCTCCGGGTGGAGACCGCGAGGTCATGTCGATGGACGAGATGGCAGAAGCGTTCGACATCCGCGGAATCCAGCCATCCTCCGGTGTCTTTGACCTTGAGAAACTCAACTGGATGAGCGGCATGCACATTCGGCGGACAACGCCCGACGACCTTCTTTCGTCCATTTGCGAGTACGCGGACAGAGGAGAAACCGAGGCTTATTGGTCCGGCCGTCCACCCGGGGAAGGCGAGCCCAATCCTCGTTTACGCTTGAAGGGGCTGCGACTCCTTTCGGCACGCGCCAAGGACGACCGCTCCTATGCGCTGGAGGCCGTCAAGCTCGAACAAGAGCGAGTGACAAACTTGGCCGGATTCGGCGAGGCTTGTCTGTTCTTTGTCCAGCCGGAGGTCGAGTTCGATCCCAAGGCGGTCGACAAGTGGTTTGGAGAACCGCACGTCAGAGCCCTCTTCGAATGGCTCCTCTCAAGACTGGAGGGCCCCGTTAGCTCGTTGGACAGTGTCGAGAAATACGAAGCCCTGCTGCGTGAGGCTCAGGGCGCTCTGTCCCTTGAGAAGTTGGGGCCAGTGGTCCATCCGGTGCGCGTGGCATTGACCGGTAAGACGACGGGCCCGGGGTTATTCGAACTCATGAACGTCCTTGGCAAGGACGAAGTGGCAAAGCGGCTCGCCGCCGCGCTCAAGGAGCTCCCCTCATAAAAGAAATCGGCCCCTCTCGAAGAGGGGCCGATTCGTTTCTTACTTACCGTCGCCGGTTTTGGCGGCTCCGCCGCTCTTGTCTCCACCGAGGATGATGCCTCCCGGCGTCGACTGGACTGGCATGTCGTCACGAGGTTTGGGAACCTCTTTACTCACTTCTTTGGAGTATTCGGCCGAACCGGATTCCGGCTGACAGCCGATGGCGAACAAGGCCAGGGGAGCGAGCAGAAGGAGCTTCTTCATCAGCGCAGGTCCCAGATGTACTTGTCTCCGTCGTAGGCAGCGCCCTGATGGGCGGACCGGACGTCGCAGCCAGCGGTCAACTGACCGATGGAGATCGTTCGAGAACTGCTGTCCACCATCGTGATGCGGAACCGCTTCGTGAAGAACGGCCATGCACCGCCGAACTCGAGCCAGCTGTAGGGCGGGTTGCCCGAGTTGTTCGGAACCCATCCGCCGTAACGAGCCCACTCGCTCTCGTTGACAGGAACCAAGAACGTGCCGTTCTGATCCTTGACGCAAGGAGCTTCGACGACCCAGTTGCCACCGCCGATCGGCTTGCCGCTCTGAGTGTTGCGGTCCCAGATCGTGTCGATCGCGAAGAGGGTGTTGGACGGCTTGGCCACCATCGTCATGCTGACCGGCGCGGAGCCAGCCTTCTGGGCGTTGGCGAACCACGGCGTCAAGAACGTGAAGTTGATGCCAACGTTCGAGCGCGAGGCGACCGCGTACCAGTAGTTCTGGTGGGTCGGGGGCAGCGGGGCGTTGGTGAACGGGTCAAGGTGGCGACCGTCCATTCGGAGCTCGTCGATCGGGCAGACCGAAAGCTCGTAGTTCTTCATGTAGGGCTGCAGCAACTCGAACCAGATGTAGTCAGGGCGACCGCACCCGAAGCAGTAGTAGTAGCCTCCGACCTTGGCGTCAGTGTCAGCCGGCACCATCATGTCGTCGTAGTCGGTCGTATAGATGCTGTTGGCGAGGCCCGTCTGCTTGAAGCTGTTCATCCAGACGGTGCTCTTCGCAGCGGTCTTGGCTTGAGCGAAGACAGGGAACAGAATGGCGGCCAGAATGGCGATGATAGCGATGACCACCAGGAGCTCGATCAGAGTAAATGCACGATTGCGTTTCATAGATTGCGGCCTCCACGGAAGGCTGTGGGCACAAGGCCCTCAACCGCCATTATAGTGGACTTACGTCCCCGAATCAACACAAATCGCTTTTATTAGCAAGCGACCCGGCGAAAACGCTGGCCGAAATCAAAGCAAACGCGGCGTTCTTGAACCCATAGCGGGCAGATTGGCTAAACTCCGCCCCGTGGCGCGGGTGGGTTTCGTAGGGCTCGGAGTAATGGGCGAACCCATGGCCGGTCACCTCGTCGACGCCGGCCACCAGGTCACGGTCTGGAACCGCTCACCTGGCAAAGGCGAAAGCTTGGTCGGCCGTGGTGCGACCCGGGCACCCTCCCTCGGTGAGCTAGCCGCGGGCAGCGACGTGATTTTCCTTTGCGTCTCGCGGTCGGAGGACGTCGAGGAATGCGTCGCTTCGCTGGCGGGACATGCTCGGAAAGGCACGCTCTTCGTCGACCACTCGACGATCGACCCCGAAACCGCCATGTCCTTGCACACCGATCTCAGTGGCCGGGGACTCCGTTTCCTTGACGCTCCCATCACCGGCGGCTCGATGGGCGCCCAGAAGGGGCAACTGACCATTTTCATCGGCGGCAGAAAGGAGGATTTCGACGAGGCCCTTCCGGTCTTGCGAGCCTACGCAAAGCGTGCTGAGCTTGTCGGCGGGCCCGGAGCCGGCCAAATGACCAAAATGGCCAACCAAATCGCAGTAGGGGGCGCCTTGCTCGCCCTTTGCGAAGCGTTGGTCTTTGCGAAGAAAGCAGGCCTCGACCTAGCGCTGACCCGCGAACTGCTCGCTAGTGGAGCGGCAGCGTCATGGGCCTTCGACAACTACGGCCCCAAGATCCTCGCCTCGGACTGGTCGCCAGGATTCAGCGTCAAAAACCAACGAAAGGACTTCCGTTATGCGCTCCAATCCGGCAAGGCGATCGGGGCATCGCTGCCGGGTACAGAGCTCGTGGACAGACTTTTGGCTACGCTCGAGGAGGAAGGTCACGGCGACTGGACCACAGCTGCCCTCTACGATGTGATGCTTCGTTTGGGAGAAGACAAGTGAACCTGGCGATGCACGGCGTTTCCCAGACGTTCGGAAGCGTCCGGGCCCTGCAGGAAGTTGATTTCGTCGCTTCCTCACGGGCCATCCACGCCCTCGTCGGCGAGAACGGGGCGGGAAAGACGACCTTGATGCGGATCCTCTACGGCGGGCTGCAACCCGATTCCGCAGAGATCACTATCGACGGCTCTCCCGTACATTTCCGGACTTCGGCGGAGGCGATCCGCGCTGGCATCGGCATGGTTTCGCAACACTACAGCATCATCTCTGAACTAACTTGCCTTGAGAACCTCATGCTTGGGGCGGAACCGTCTTGGGCGCTCAACAAGGCCGCCGCCGAAAGGCGGGCTAGCGAACTTGCCCGACAAATGGGCTACAGCTTCGAGTGGAAAGCGCCGGCGGCCGACCTCAGCCCCGCCGGAAAACAGAAACTCGAGATCTTGAAGCTCCTTTGGCGAAAGGCCAAGATCATGATCTTGGACGAGCCGACTGCGATGCTCAGCCCCGGCGACTCGGACGCCCTCTTCGCGAGCCTGAAACAACTGGCAGAGCAGGGCGCGACCGTCATCGTCGTGACTCACCGCCTGCCCGAAGTGGTGGAGCATTGCGAGACGGTGACCGTGCTCCGGGCGGGCAAGCTCGTGGCGTCCAAAGCCGTTCGCGACACGAACTTGATGGAACTCGCCGAGCTGATCGTCGGCCACAGCGTCGCGACAAGCTCCTACGAAGCTTTGGAAAGACGGGAAACGCTGTTCCGCGCAACTGGCCTCACGGTCAAGGGCTACCGAGGCGACGATGCCGTCAAAGCAGCCGACCTGGAGATCGCCGAGGGCGAGGTCGTCGGCCTTGCCGGCGTCGACGGTAACGGCCAACGCGAGCTCTTCCAAGCTATCGTCGGTCGCGCAAAAGTCAAGGCGGGTTCGATTTCCTTTGCTGGCTCGGATTGGACCAAGCGCCCTCCGTCTGAAAGGTTGGCAGATGGGCTGCGATTGATTCCCGAGGATCGCCATGCCGAAGGCGTCATCGACGACTGGAGCCTGACCGAGAACGCTGCCCTTGGCCTCCAAAGACGGCACGGGTTTGCTCGCGGGCCGTTGATCGACCAGAAGGGGCGTTGGGCTGCCGCCCAGCACATCGCCGATCGGTTTAGGACCAAGCACGGGGGCCTGAACGCTCCCATGAAGAGTCTTTCCGGTGGAAACCAGCAGCGCTTCGTGGCAGCCCGGGCTTTGGAATCGGAAACGCGCTTTATCATCGCTTTCCAGCCGACCCGTGGCCTGGACATTGACGGGACTGCGCTCGTTTATGGAGCGATCCGGGAGGAGTGCCGCAAGGGAGCCTGCGCGCTTATTGTGAGCTTTGACCTCGATGAGCTGATCGAGCAATGCGACCGAATCGTGGCGATCTGCAACGGTTCCGTGGTTCAACCCGGATCCGGCCTCGAAAGAGACCGCGCCGCGATCGGCCGACTCATGGTGGGTGCAACGTGAAGGGACTCGGGGCGCGCCATATTGCGCTCGCCCTCCTTGCATTTCTTTTGGTTTGGGCCGCCGTCGTCGCCACGAAAGTACCACCCAGCGAGGCGGTTCGGAGCTTTATCGATGGCAGCATGGGCGGCCCTGCGGCTTGGCGCCAAACGTTCCGCGAGATGACGCCACTGGTCGTCACGGGCCTGGCAGTCTTTCTCGCTCTCCGCGCCGGCCTTTTCAACATCGGTGCCGATGGCCAACTCACGATGGGTGCTGCTGCCGCGTGCCATTTCGCGCTCGCCTTCCCGGGCCCTACCGGCCTCTGGCTGGGGTCGCTGGCGGCCATGGCTGCGGGCGCCGCTTGGGCGTTGCCCGCCGGGCTGATCAAAGCCTATCGAGGCGGGCACGAGGTCATCTCGACGATCATGCTCAACAACGTCGCCGGCTTCTTGACCGTCTGGCTCGCGGCAGGTCCGATGCGGGACATGAAGCAACAAAGCCCGACGACACGCCTGCTTGACAAGGGATCGTTCCTTCCCAACCTGGTCGAGGGCGGACCGTTCAGGCTGAGCCTGGCCCTTCTCATCGGGATCCTCGGCGTGGCGATTCTTGCCTTTTGGCTCAAGCGAACGGTCGCCGGCTATGAACTGAGCGCTACAGGAGCCAATCCGTCCGCGGCCGAAACCGCCGGGGTCAATGTCCGTGCAGTGACGATCAAGGCGATGATGGCGAGTGGCGCCATCGCCGGGCTTGCCGGCGCGTTCCTCGTGCAAGCGTTCGAGCACCGGTTCTACGCGAACTTCTCCCCTGGTTACGGCTTCGACGGCCTTGGTGTCGCACTGTTGTCCGGGGGTTCGCCCTGGGGCCTGGTGCCTTCGGCCTTCCTTTTTGCCGTCCTCAGCTCGGGGACGAGTTCGATTCAGCTCACCGGTGTCCCGAAGGGGCTGAACGGCATCCTGCTTGGACTGTTGATCATGGTCTTTGCTTCCGTCAGGTACAGGAGGTCTCGCACGGTTGGCGATTGACACTGGCCTCCTGGTGGTGAGCACGGTGACTCTCAGCGCCCCCCTTGTCCTCGCTGCGCTCGGCGGTCTTACCAGCGAGCGGTCCGGCGTGATGAACATAGGCCTTGAGGGGACGATGCTGTCGGCTGCCTGCGCAGCGTGCTTTGTTGGCCTTCAAACCCAAAACATGTGGCTGGGGCTCCTCGCCGCTGTGGTTGTTGGGGTGGTGCTGATGCAAGTTCACGGGATCCTGACCCAAGCGTTTGGGATCGATCAGATCATCAGTGGCATGGCGATCAATGCGTTGGCGGCAGGTGCCACGAGCTTCGTCAACAAAGGGTTCTTGACCCTCGGTGTCACTGCCCGCCCGGTGTTGCTTCCGAAGCAGTTCTTTTGGATCGCTGCCCTTGCGGCGGTCTTCTTGATCGGAGTCATCATGAACCGGACGAGGGCTGGGCTGCGTCTATCGGCTGTCGGCAACGATCCCGACAAGAGCCGTCAAATGGGTGTTGATCCTATCGCGATCCGGTACCTTGCGCTCGCCGCAACGGGCCTCCTGTGCGGTTTTTCCGGCGCGCTCATTGCGAGCAACGCGGGCAGCTTCACCGACAACATGACGGCAGGGCGGGGTTACATTGCGCTGGCCGCCTTGATCATCGGTGGCTGGCGGCCATGGCCCACTTTGATTGCATGCCTGGGCTTCGGTCTTATTGAAGCGCTTCAACTCCACTTGCAGGGCACTCAGCTCGCCGGCGCCAGCGTGCCGACCGAGTTCTGGACCTCCCTGCCATACTTGGTGACACTCATAGCCCTAGCTGGCCTTCTCGGCAAGAACAGGGCTCCCGCCGGCCTCGGTAGACCTTGAAATGATCTTCGCATTAGCCATCGCCAACTTCCAGCTTCGGCCATCGGAGTACGTGATCGGCCGGTGTGCCGAAGCGCACAAAGCCTTGTCGCGAGCCTCCGTCACGGTCAAAGTGGCGACCATTGGGGCTGAGAAGACCGAGAACTTGACGTATCGGCTCGCTTACAACCGCGGAACCGCAGCACGCTTGGAGGTCGTGAGAACAGCTCCGCTGACCGTCGTCGTCGAGCCGAAGAGGATCGTTCAATTCGATGGCAAGACCGGCCAGTACACGATCGGCAAGCGGCAGCAAGGCTCGCTCGCGGAAGAAATCAAGGCCACGGGGGCGACTTCGGACGAGGTGATCGCCAATTTGCTCGATCCCGAAGGCATCCCCAGGATGCTGCGAGACCTCAACAAGAAGGGGCTGTGGATGCTGGAAGCTCGGCCATCCGGGATCACGGCGGCTTGTCTCATGCCCGACGGGAGGATGGAAGTCACGGCCGATCCGCAGACCCACCTCCTTCGCCACATCGCGATGAAAATGCAGAAGTACGGCACGGACTATTGGTTCAGCTATGGCCAGCCGCCCGCTTCCATCCAGTTCTCGCCCCCTACGGGCGCCTATCAGACGACCGAACTACGCCCTCAGATCACGAGACCAAAGCCAACGACCCGCCAAGAAAGCCGATTGGTCGCCAAGATCTTCGACCGCTACGACAACCCTGGGCGCCTGGCCTATTCGCTGACCGCCAACAACGAAGACTTCAAGGTCTGGATCGATCATGGAGCGATCAAACAGACGGACGGGAGCGTAACGTGGGCCTATGAGCAGGGATTCTTGACACTTGTCGACGCTCGCAGCCGCACATTCGTTTCCGGCCCCGCAAAGCTTTCCGACATGATCGAGGTCGTGGCCAAATGCGGTAGCCGTGCCGAGACCTTGTTGAGGATGATGCTCCGTGGCATCAATCCCTTCCGGTTCTACTTCAGCCAAAGTCCGGACTTGGTCGTTTCGGGTTCGACCGCCATTGAAGGTAACCAAAGCACGATCATGGAGGCGAAGGGCAAATCGAGCACGTACTCCCTAATCGTGAGGGATTCTGACGGCTTCGTGTACAGCATCATGCCGCTTGTGGCAGGCAAGCCAGGCAGCGACCTGCCGTCCTCGCCCCGAACCTACAAGCCGTTGGCGCAGCCCCCCGGTTCCTTCAAGCTTGACGCCCCTGCCGGTTATCAAAGAAAAACGGTGGCCGACCTCGTAGGCCAGCCACCGCCCTAGACTCCCTCTTTCCGCGCCTTAAGGCGTGTTGAACGTCTTGACCGCAAGGGCCACAGCCTCATCGGCCTTGCCGAAAACGGCTGGGGTCGCCTCTTTGTCGGGGACCAATCCGTTGCCTTCTATTCGGAGCCCGTTGATCGTCACGTAGTCCATCACCGGGTACTGCAACAAGAACCGCTCGGAGATCGGTCGCATCAGTGACGCCAGGACGGCGCCCGCCGACTTCGAGCCGATCAGCTTCGCGCCTTTCTTCTCTCGGAGAGCAGCAGCCATCATCTCACTCGCGCTTCCGGTGCCCCCGTTGATCAAGACAGCAACCTTGCCGGCGTAATGCTCGGATCGGGGCGTGTCGGGGCGCAACCGGACCTTGTCAGGCACCCATTTGGCGACCTCGATGGCGTCGATGCCCGGCTTGCCCGTGGACTTGGAGTAGTCGTCGGCCATGAGTCGGTTCACGAACGTGCCGATCGGATCCGAGGTGTCGAAGAAATAGCTGGCCAAGTTCAGAAGGTTCTGCACCTGTCCGCCGCCGTTCGACCTCAGATCCAGGATGAGGTTCTTGGAAGACATCGCCTCGTTCATGATTTCGGCGACGCGATACTTCTTGTATCCCAGGTCAAAGGTTGGGATGGTCACCATGGCAGTGTCCTTGCTGACCCAGGTGATGCTCTCCGGAATGTCGGTGGAGAACTTCCGCCTCTTGATTTCGAAATCGATCTTCTTGGACTTTCGCTCGACAGTGACCTTGACGGTCGTGCCCTCTTCGCCAGCCAGGTCGGCCGTCGTCTTGACAGGCTTGCCGTCACCCGTGATGATAAGGTCTCCAGGCTCCATCCCGACTTCCTCCGCTGGAGTGCCGGGGAACACCATGACGATCCTCAGCCCCTTCTCTTCGGGCTGGATTCTGACCCCGAGCCCGACCATCTTTCGGTTGTTCCGAACGTCGGCCGCCTGGGGTGAAAACAGAACGATGTGGCTGAAACCGAAGTCGTGGAGGGCTTCGTTCATCGTGGCCGTGAACTGGGCATCGTCCTTAGCCGCGTCAATGTCCTTTCGATGCTTCAGGACAAGGTCGGGCCACTTCTTGAAGTCGACGCCAGGGACATAGGCAGACTTCGTGATGATGCTCTCCATGTCCTTAAGGACCGTGTCCTTCTGTTCTGTCGTGATCGCGGAGGGGCCTTGAGCCGCTCCAATTTGAAATGCGACGGCGGCAAGAACCGCGACGCCTAAGCTCCGGAGTCTGGTGAAAGTAGACATTGGTGTCATCCACAATGGAACTGGTCAGTCCACGCACTGGACTACGATTCTATCGGTAGAAATCGTGCCCATTCCCAACCGATTGTGACGCTCAACACCCGTTTTCGGTTCAAAGAAAGTGCCCTTTGAGTATGCGGAGGGCGATCTCGAAGTAGATCACCAGTCCCGTTGCGTCGACGAAGGTCGAGATGAACGGGGCACTCATGACGGCCGGGTCGAGGTTCATGCGCTTGGCAGTCAACGGCAAAAGTGACCCGACCGAGGCCGACCACAGCACCACGGCTGGGAGCGAACTGGCCACGACGAGCGAGAGGGAGACTCCGCTCGACCATCCTAGCGGAGGCGGGAGCGCAGCCCGCAAGTACCCAGCAACACCCAAGGACAAGCCGATCAAGATGGCGACAACCACCTCCCTTCTCACCACGAGGAACCAGTCTCTAGGTGTGATCTCGCCGATCGCCAACGCACGCGTGATCGTCGTCGTCACTTGGGAGCCACTGTTGCCGCCGGCGCCGATGATGAGGGGAATGAAGAACGTCAAGGGAGCCAAGTTCAGCTCATCGCCCTTGCCGTAGTGGCGCATGACTTGGCCAGTGAGCGACTCGGCGACGAACAGTCCGAGCAACCAAGGGAAACGCCTCTTGAAGAGTTGCCAGACGCCGAGCGAGACGTAAGACTCGGCGGTTCCTGAGACAGCACCAAGTGCGAGCACGTCTTTCGTGTCCGCCTCTCGGAGGATCGACTGGGCGTCGTCACCGGTGAAGAGGCCCATCATCCGACCGTGGTCGTCTACGACAGGAAGCGCGTAGAACCCGTACTTGGACATGCGTCGGGCGGCGTCCTCGTCCGTTTCTTCGACGGCCGCGACCACCACTTCCTTGTTCATCAGTTCGGAAGCCTTGGTCTCAGGGTCGGCGCGAAGCGCCTTGCGCAGACTGAAGATGCCCTGCAAGAACCGATCGTCGTCGACCACATAAACGTCGTTGACGGTCTCGTACTTTTCGAGGGGGGCGGTGCGCAGGTCGGCGAGCAACTGCCACATCGACATGTCCGGCTTTACTTCGAAGAACCGCTCGGTCATGACGCGGCCCACGGAGCCCTTGGGATAGACCATAAGGCGTCTGATCTCGCGTGCGTCCTCGTCCGGGATCACCTCGAGGAGGGCCTCGAAGCGCTCCGGGTCTAGCTCCTCCTGCAAGTCCAAGGCGTCGTCCATGGGGAGGACGTCCAGATAGGCCGCCAGAACCGTGTCCGGTAGCTCGGTCATGTATTGCCGCGCCGTCTCCGTAGGAAGTTCGACCATGACCGCGGCCGCCTGAAGGTCGTCGAGCTTGGACAAGAGGTCGATGCCTTCATCGACGGGGAGGCGACCAAGCGAGTGGGCGATGTCCTCGGGAAACTCTCCTGATAGCTCTTGCTTGACGACGTCCGCGTTTTTGGACTTCGCCAACGACCTGATCCTCTCGATCAGGTTCACATGGTTGTCTTTGTTCGGCCTCCTCGCCATCGTTGTCACCTTGTCCAGCGGCGAACGGAGGCCCGGCTTCCTTGCCGTCTAGCCCCAGATCGCGCTCTGAGTTCGACTTGAAACGTCCATAGGTTCGCGGACCAGGAGGGCGGTACCATCAAGGTGGTGCTGAGCCAGTTCCTGGACCACCTCGAATCTACCGGTCTCGTTCCTCCCGGCGCAAGAGTCCTTCTCGGTTATTCGGGAGGGGCAGACTCGACGTGTCTGCTTCATCTCATGAAGATGGCGGGTTTCGACATCGTGGCGGCCCATCTCCACCATGGACAAAGACCGGAAGCCGAGCATGAATTGGACCGTTGTTCAAGCTTCGCCGAGGAGATCTCTGTGCCCTTCCTTTCGGGGCGTGCGGACGTCCCTGCGCTCGCCCGCGACACGAAAACCAGCATAGAGGAGGCTGGCCGGAACGCCCGCTATGCCTTCTTCCAGACGGCCATGCTGCAGACTGGCTGCAACTTGGTCGCCACCGCCCACACTCTCGACGACCACGTGGAGACCGTTCTGCTGAACTTGACCCGAGGGACCGGACTATCAGGGCTTACAGGAATTCACGCCCGCCGGCACGAAATCGTACGGCCCTTGCTTGCCTTCACACGCGCCGAGACAAGGGCTTACTGCGAGTCCCACGGGCTGTGGTTCCACGACGACCCCGCCAACTTCGATGTCGCCAACGCCAGGACGCGAATCCGCCACCGCGTGGCACCAGAACTTGAGACCTTGAACCCAAAGTGGGCGGGTGCGGTGGCCCGCTTAGCCGAGATTGCCTCGGAGGAAGACTCCTTCCTTGACGCTCTCGCTGTCTCGAACCTGGCGCCATGCGAACGGCAGACGAACGGCCGGCTGTGGTTCCTCACGAAAGACTGCGAAGCCTCGTTCGACAAGGCAGGCCTCCTTGCAACGTCCCCAGTACTCCTCAGGCGGGCTGTCCGACTTGTCGTAGAGGCGCTGGGCGGCCAATTGGACTACGCAGGGACGCTCGGCCTCGTCGAGTCCCTCGCGTCTTCGAAGGGGTCGTGGACGGCCTTGGGTGGCCACGTCGTCGTCGAGTGGGACGAAAAAGACGCACACTTTCGCCAGACCCGGCCGGACGAGCCTTTCCGATTCCCGATGACCGTCCCCGGAGAGACTGAGAGCCAGGAGTTCGACTGGGTCCTCTCCGCTCAGTACTCGCAGAACCTGGATTTCGGTCGCGACCGCGGCTCGCTCGAAGCGTGCCTCGACCCAGAGGCCCTGAAAGGCTCCCTCTACTTCCGTACCGCCCAGGCTGGTGAAGCGATCACTCCGATTGGGTTCAAGGGAACCCGAAAGCTCTCAGACATGTTTCAGGAAACAGGGCTCACGCTCGCTGCCCGCCGGAGGTTGCCGGTGGTCTGTGACTTCATCGGGCCGGTATGGGTGCCTGGTGTCGCACTGGCTGATCGGGTCAAAATGACCGAGAATTCCCAGAGGGCTCTACGTATGAAGCTCGCTCCGTCGCCTGGGACGAGCGGAACGAGCCAAGGGGTTTACGCGTAGGTAAACCAGACCCGCAAATCTTTTTGGAGAAAAGTTGAACAGACCGAACGCCCGAGTCCTGATCGTCCTCGTCATCGTCCTCGTCATGGGGATCGCAGTGGTGAACTTGCTCGCAAGTCCTTCTGGCTTGATGTTCCCCAGCAACCAGCCGAAGAAGCTGAGCGCACTTGACTTCCAAAGAGAGGTCAACGCCGGCAACGTCAGGACGATTCATTGGCAGCAACTCGATCTTTCCGGCGAGCTCAAGAACGATAAGAAGTTCACGGTCGAGGGCTATGGCGATCCCAACGCGCAGGGAGCTATCGGCAAGCGCGGCGAGTGGATCAATTCTGGAATCGATGTCAAGGTCGAGCCCGCGCCTGCCTCGCAAGGCATGCTTCAAATCATCGGCTACATCTTGACGCCGTTGCTCGTGGGCGTCATCTTTTGGTTCTTCATCAGCCGGGCCGCCCAAGCGAGCGGCAACCAGGCCATGAACTTTGGGCGAAGCCGGGCCCGCAGGGCGGGCGAGCACGGCCCGAAGGTGACCTTTGAGGACGTCGCGGGAATCGACGAGGCTAAGGCCGAGCTCTATGAGATCGTCGACTTCCTCCGCAACACGAAGAAGTACGTCGCGCTCGGCGCCAAGATCCCGAAGGGCATTCTCTTGACCGGCCCTCCCGGCGTCGGCAAGACCCATTTGGCACGCGCTATCGCGGGCGAGGCTGGGGTTCCGTTCTTCCACATCAGCGGCTCAGACTTCGTCGAGATGTTCGTCGGCGTGGGCGCCGCCCGTGTGCGTGACTTGTTTGAGACCGCTAAAGCCCATCGGCCCTGTCTGATCTTCGTCGACGAAATCGACGCAGTCGGGCGCCAACGAGGCGCGGGCCTCGGCGGCGGCCACGATGAGCGCGAGCAGACACTGAACCAGTTGCTCGTCGAGATGGACGGTTTCGACCCCAACACGGGCGTCATTTTGATCGCGGCCACCAACCGGCCCGACGTCTTGGATCCAGCCCTGCTCAGGCCAGGACGCTTCGACCGGCAGATTGTCGTTGATGCGCCAGACGCGCCCGGCAGAGAGGCCATTCTCAAGATTCACGCGAAGGGCAAGCCGCTCGACGGCACCGTCGACCTCGGTGTCATCGCGAAGAGGACGCCGGGCTTCACCGGTGCCGACTTGGCGAACGCGCTGAACGAGTCCGCCCTCCTTGCCGCCCGTAACAACAAAACGAAGGTCGGTATGGACGAGATCGAGGAGTCTTTGGATCGCGTCATGGTCGGCCCCGCGCGGCGCAACAGGAAACTGATCCAAAAGGATCGGGAGTTGACGGCGTACCACGAGGCCGGTCACGCGATCGTGGGCGAGCTTTTGGAGCACTGCGATCCCATCCATAAGGTGACGATCTTGCCGCGTGGCATGGCCCTCGGAATCACGTGGTCGCTGCCGGAGATCGAAAAGTACAGCGTCAGCCGGTCCGAGTTAATGGACGATATCGCCATGAGCCTGGGTGGGCTTGTTGCCGAAGAAGTGGTGTTCGGAGAGCGGTGGACCGGAGCGAGCAGCGACCTCGTGCAGGTCACGCGGATCGCGAGAGCGATGGTTTGCGAGTTCGGCATGAGCGAAAGGCTTGGCACACTCGCGATCGGTCGAAGGTCACGTAACCCCTTCTTGGGTCGTGACTACGCTGAAGATCGAGACTACTCCGAGGACGTTGCCAAACTTATCGACGAAGAGGTCCGCCACATCGTGGACACGTGCCGTCAGCGCGCTCAGGACATCCTGACGCAACGGCGCGACACCATGGACACTCTTGTTGAGGCCCTTATGGAGCGCGAGACTCTGAGCCGTGAGGAGTTCTTGGCCATCATGGCCGGAGAGCCGCTTCCCGAGCCCAAAGTGAAAGCCGAGCTCCCTGCCGAGCCGGTGTCCGAAACCGACCGTCCGGCGCCTTCTGTTCCACCGAGGCTTGAGCCAGGCACCGCCTGAGTGCGGTAACATTCGGCAAAACTCGTTCGGGACAATTGATGAACGTCCAGGAAGCATACGATCGCGGGTTTGCTTTGCGGTGCGAGGGTCGTTATGGTGAGGCGAAATTAGCCTTCCAACAGGTGCTGCAGCAGGATCCGGGACACATTCAAAGCCGTTGGCAAATGGCTCTCATACAAGGTTTCGAGGGTGACTTCGACGGATCCCTCGAGGCCTTGCGCCAACTGTCGCTTCAGGTGCCCACCAACCTGGACGTCCTCAATGACCTTGCCATGACGTACAACATGCTCGGTTATCCTGACGAAGCGTGCGCAGCTTTCAAGGCGATCCTGGCGATTAATCCCGACCACGAGAACGCGCTCCGGCAGATCCGTTACTGCTAAAAGAAAAGGGCGCGGGCACCGCCCACGCCTAATCGAGCTTTCGTCGTTCTGTTCGCCGGGTCTTGCGCCCGGCCTTTGAAGTCAATATCCCGCCCCTTGGTTAAATCGTCGTCATTTTCGGGACTATCTTCGCCATCTCGGGCCTATCGGCCTAGCACGGGATAGAATCTGAACCTGTGATCCTGGTCATCGACAATTACGACAGCTTCACCTACAACCTCGTGCAGTACCTCGGGCTCTGCGGGGCTGAGGCCGTTGTGAAGCGCAACGACGAGATCGGGATTGAAGACATCTCCGCGCTCGCGCCTGCAGGCATCCTCCTATCGCCGGGCCCGTGCCGCCCGTCCGACTCCGGCGTCTGCATCGCGATCAGCCAAGCCGCCCTAACACCAGGCTCCCCCATCCTCGGCACGCCGCTCTTCGGCGTCTGTCTGGGGCACCAAACGATCGGCATGGTCAGTGGAGCGACCGTGGCCCGAGCGGGCAAGATCATGCATGGCAAGACGAGCATGGTCGAACATGACGGGCAGGGCCTCTTCGCTGGCCTACCGAGCCCGTTCGAAGCCGTGCGATATCATTCTTTGACCGTCCGGTCCGAGACCATTCCCGACGACTTCGATGTCACGGCGAGGGCGACCGACGACAACGAGGTGATGGGCTTCCGCCACCGGTCCCTCCCCATCGAATCGGTCCAGTTCCATCCCGAATCGGTGCTGACCGACAACGGAATCCAGATCGTCCGCAACTTCGTCTCTATGGTGGGCTGACGGCCCCGGCGGGCGGACACTCGCGGCCAAATCGATCAGCCACAATCATCGCCATGGCCCGCATCATCGTCCCCGAAGCAGAAGAACTCGTCGACCAAGAGATCAAGGTGCTCGACAAAGGGTTCGTCCGCATGGTGGACTATCTTGGCGGGGACCAGCGGATCGTCCAAGCTGCTCGAGTCAGCTATGGCGGTGGCACCAAGAGTTTTCGGCAAGACCGCGGCCTCATCCACTACTTGATCAGAAACGAGCACACGTCGCCCTTCGAGCAGGTTGTCCTGACTTTCCATTGCAAGATGCCGGTCTTCGTCGCGCGGCAATGGGTCAGGCACCGGACGGCGAGGCTGAACGAGATCAGCGGCAGGTATTCAGTCATGCGGGACGAGTTCTATGTTCCCGAGACCGGGCAGATGCGCGGACAAAGCACGGACAACAAGCAGGCTCGCTCGGACGAGGTGGTCGACGGAGCATCCGGGATGGTGAAGCAAATGATCGACGACCAAGCGGTGCTCTACAGCCACTACGAGCAGATGCTGGAGGCGGGGCTCGCCCGGGAGATCGCACGCGCGAATCTGCCTCTCAGCCTCTACACCGAGTGGTACTGGCAGTGCGACTTGCACAACCTCTTCCACTTCCTGGCGCTGAGGATGGACGCCCACGCCCAATACGAGATCCGGGTCTACGCCGAAGCGATGGCGAAGTGTGCCCAAGCGGTGGCCCCGATCGCGTACGAGGCCTTCGAGGAACATCGGCTCGGTGCGGTCAAGCTCTCGCGGTCGGAATGCGCCGCCCTTGTCCGCATGATCGATGGCCGGGAACCAGGCTTGGAAGAGCGGCCTCAGGCGATCTTTGAAAAGAAACTTGCCACGATGAGGGCGCTCGAGGTCGCGGAGGCACCCGAAGAGCCTGCATTGCCCCAATGAGACGCAGGGGCGGGTACTGGGCTTCGTTCAAGTGGTCATTCGGGATCGCTTTGGGGTTCAGCGTGCCCGGAGTGCTCGTCAGTGCTCAGGCAAGGGAGCGCTTCTACATCACGATCCCCGCCTTTGCCCTTGGATGGGCGCTTTGGATCTCGCTCGGCACTTACTTCGTGAACCCATGGCTTCGCAGGATCCCCTTCCTGCTTTCGGTCGTGGGGACCGCTCTCCTGTACGTCGTGATGATTGTTCTCTCGTTCACGACTTCGATGGTCCTCATGTTGTGGTTCGGCTACGGCCTTCCGCCTTGGCGGAAAGAGGTGGTCAAAGTCTTCAGCGACATCGCGAACGCCTCGATCGATCTCAAAGCGCCCATGCT
Source organism: Armatimonadota bacterium (assembly GCA_018268375.1). Taxonomy (GTDB): domain Bacteria; phylum Armatimonadota; class Fimbriimonadia; order Fimbriimonadales; family Fimbriimonadaceae; genus JAEURO01. The sequence continues at coordinate 273,769 of JAFDWS010000006.1, forward strand.
CGGGCCTACGCTGGCGACCTCGGTCGTACTCATGGCGGGGGTCACGTTCGTGCTTCAGATATCCAGGATGCTTGGCCCTGGTGTCCTCTCAAAGTGGCTGCTCGGGCAATATCGAAACCCAAGGCAAGAACGCCGAGTGTTCATGTTCATCGACATGAAGGATTCCACGACCCTTGCCGAGAAACTCGGGGACATGACGTTCTCCGCGCTTGTCCAGCGGTTCTTGGGAGATTTGACAGAACCGGTCCTTAAGACAAAGGGAGAAGTGTCCCATTACATTGGAGACGAGGCGGTGGTCTGCTGGAACATGGCCAACGGTGCTGCCGCGACGCGCTGCATCGAGAGCTTCTTCCTCTTCCAAGACACGCTCGAAAGCCGTCGGGCTGAGTATGAGCGGGACTTTGGCCTTCTGCCGGGCTTCAAGGCGGGCGCCCACGTTGGAACGGTCGTGGCGACCCAGGTGGGAGAGATCAAGACCGAGATCGTCTATCACGGCGACGTCTTGAACACCGCGGCACGGATTCAGGGCATGTGCGGCGACCTTGGCGCCACACTGCTTGTTTCAAAGGAGTTGGCCGAGCAAGTCCAGCTGCCCGCAAGGCTCGTGGCTTCAAGCGTTGGCAACCACCGGTTGAAAGGCAAGGAGGCCGAACTGGAGTTAGTCCGGATCGACCGGGCTCAGGCCGCGTCCGCGATTTGACGGCGGAGGAACTTCCTGGCACCGGCAATGCTGAACATTTCGTCCCTGAGCAGGCGCTTCAACGTAAAGACCGTTTGAATGTCCTCAGGGCGGTAGCGTCGCTGCCCGCCTTGGGTTCGCTCTGGTTCGAGATAACCCGAGAACTCGCGCTCCCAATAGCGCAGCGTGTGGACTTCGACACCTGTGATGCGGCTGGCCAAGCTGATGCTGACCAACTGGCCCGTCTTCCCGTTCCGCTGCTGCTGAGGCATACTCTGGACGCTCTCCATGGGCTGTGTGCCCACTCCCTTAAGTTCTATCGGCACACGCCGGTTCTTTTTGCAGGGTTCCACGGCACTCGCGGGAACGGATTCAGGGCTACGGAACTTATGTGTTAGGAAGCATTGGCCCTCGTGTCAGATGAGATTGCCGTAGAATGCCTGTCAGACGAGGAAATGGACGATCATTGTCCCTCGCAAGCCCAGGCCCTAGAAGAGTTGCAGCGCCTCGCGCCCGAGGCGCCCTTCTTGTCGCTCGGACAGACCGTCTTCTGGGACGAGCCCATGAAGGCGGGAGTCGCGCTACGTTCGCGTAACCTCGGATTTAGCCGGGCCTTCGTTGCCGGTGTCCATGACACCGATTACTTCGCCAAGGCTCACCAGAAAGGGCGAACGGTCGGCTATGGTGCGCTGCCCCACAACGACCTGTCTACAAAGGGTCTGTGGAGCGCCGCTGGCGAGTTCTCAGCCCTCTTTGGCTCAGAGACCGTCGTGAGCCGAGAATCGCTTATCGCGGCCGGCGCAAAGCTCGCCAAAGTGCAATCAGAGAGGCCCGGCTACCTTGAAGAGGTGACCGAAGCGTGGGGTTGGAGAGGGGTCGTCTCGTTCGGCCCAGACTCGCAGATCACAGCGGAGAAGCCCCTCGGTGCCATCTTCAGACCCCTTTACGAGACCTTCGACTGGGCGGTGACGACCTCGCTCGAGTTGATCGCAGGGCCCCACCGTCAGGAGGCCGAAGTGATGGCCGATCAGCTTCGCGAGATGCTTTGCGACGGGGTTGACGGGCACGAGACCGAAACGCTCTCGTCCTTTTACGAGCGGCTCATCCCGTCCCTCGTCCGCACGGTTTGCGGCCAGGACGTCGAGATGCGGACGACCGCCACGACCGACCTCCTCAAGTTCAACACGCAAACCTGCGACCTTCCGAGGTTCGACCTCTTTCGCCTCTTTGTCGACCCTTCGAGCCGTGCCGCTGCCTGCGAGGCGTACAACCAAGCCCTGCGTGGTAGCGAAATGTACACCTTGGACCGGTTCGGCCCGGGGTCGCTCCCGTTCGACCTCTACATTCCGGGCGTGGGGAGAGGCACTCTTCGCCTCGGGAGCAGGGGCGGAGTGGTGATGGCGCCAGAGCCAGTCGGATTCAGTTACAAAAAGGCGCCGCAGAACCTTCGCGAACTGGCGAGTCTGATCGAAACCCGCTTTGGGCAGGACTGTGTCCTCGTCGGCAAGGCAGTCACGTTGATCGGAATGCTGGCCCGTGAGTTCGTCTTCGTCTTTCATGAGGGTGCAAGCAGCTACGTGACTCGGAGCCGCCAGCTTCACCAAAACCTCGCCAGCGCGGGGCATCAACTGGAGGTCAACCCCATCCTCCGCGTCGGCTACCGGCCGTGGGACGCCTTGAACGAATGTTGTGCCTGGTTCCGGCTACCTGAGCCCTTTAAGCGGCCGTTCGGAGTCGATGAGCTCTCCGGATGCAGCTTTGCCGCCCGCTGGCGGGAGGTCGTAGCGCAACAGAAGGACCTGCTTGGCCAATTGGCGCAGCTCCGAAGGCCGCTGGAGCTAATCCGGTTCCTCGACACGACCGTCGGAGGTCAGTGGAACTGCCTGGCATCAAGGTTCGAGTCCTTGAACGACGAGATGACCGAACTGAACAACAAAGTGGCCGAAGTCAAGGTCAGGAAAGCCGACGTTGCCGCGAAGATGCGGGCGGCAAAGGCTGAGAGGGTGGAGCTGGAGGTTGAGAAAGGTGTCCACTGGCGGACGCGACTCTTCGAAAAGAATCCGACCGAGTCTGATTGGGCAGAACGAGCGCGACTGACCGCCCAAGTCCAGGAGGCAATCGGCCGCTTCCGCGAAGCGAAGACAGCTTGGGCCGAACTGCAGGCCGAGCAGGACGCGATCGTGAACTCGGAGCAGGCCCAAAGGGCGCGCGATCAGCGACGGCGCATGTCGTTCGAAGCCGAACTCACCCGTGTCCGGTTGATCCGCGAGGCTGTCACGACCAGTGAGGGCCTTGCCAAGGCTGGCCATCGCCCTGCCGCGTGGTGGTTCCCGCTTGTCTGCCCAGACCACACGTGGTTCAACGCGACCATGGCAACCGCGCAATACCGTCTGGAGCCCCTGATTTGATCAGATTCTGGAAGACTGAAACGATCGGCAACGACTTCGTCTTGATCGACCTTCGCGAAGTGCGTCCCAACCAACTGGGAGCACTAGCGAAACGGGTCTCGGACCGGCACTTTGGCATTGGCTCGGACGGCTTGTTGGCTGTGGCGCCCCACGAATCCGGCCTCGAACTGAGGATGTTCAACCCCGACGGGACAGAAGATTTCTGCGGGAACGGGCTGCGATGTGCGGCGGCGTTCGGACGTGGCCAGGGGTGGACGCCTTCGGAGTTCTCAATCCAACATGGAGGCCGTCTTGTCCCTGCGAGTGTGGGACCGGATGGTGACGCGACGGTTGTGCTCCCGCCCGCCGACTACCGGCCTGTTGCCGTCCCGATCGCGACTCAGACACCCGCCATTGACCTGGAGCTGCACGGAGTCGTCGGCTCCGCGCTCTCGACAGGCAGCACACATTTTGTTGTCTTCTGCGAGGATCTCCCCCTCGACGAGGAGTTCTTCCGGGTCAGTCCTCGTATCGAGCACGACCCGATCTTTCCCGAGCGCACGAGCGTTATGTACGTGAAGGTGGGCGACGACCGCCACCTGCGCCTGCGAATCTGGGAAAGGGGCGCTGGCGAGACTCTCGGATGCGGCACGGGAAGCGTCGCGGCAGCCGTCGAATGGGCGAGGAGGTCCGGTTCGAGCGGTACTTTTCTGATCGAAAACCCGGGAGGCGAGCTCGAGGTCGTCCTCCCTCATTGGGACGCTCCGATTACTTCGAGGTCCCGCCCAAAGGTCACCTTTACGGGTGCGATCCCGTGTGATGCCAGCGTCTTAGCGCGGCCCGGAAACCAGGTCACCTTGCTCTAGCGGCTCCGGATCCAGCGGTTCATGGCATCGAGCGTGACCGGACTGACATGGTGCTCGATGCCCTCAGCGTCTGTCTCCGCCACCTCTGCCCCAACGCCAAGCGACAGGAGGAACCGGACCACCGTCTCGTGGCGGGTTTGCGCCCTTAAGGCGAGTTGCTTACCTGCGGCCGTGAGTTCGACGGGCCGATAGGGAGCCGTGTCCAAGTAGCCCTCCTTGACCAGCCTTTTGACGGTCTTGCTGACCGTCACCTGGCTGACTCCGAGCCGTCGCGCCATCTCCGAAACCCGTGCCTGTCCGGTTTCTTGGATCAAGGAATCGACAAGTTCGACGTAGTCTTCAGCAGACTCCGCCCGGTGGTCTTCTCGCGTCCTGCGAAACTTATGCGGCCCTGGGTCACTCATAACTTCGTGCGATCTCGGGGTGCGCCCGGATCAATGCAAGTATGTCGGACTCTGCGGGCAAGCCTAGGTTTGCCCCCACAGACCGACAGTTCAGGCTGCCTGCCGCGCTCGCGAACGCCAGGCACTTACTGAGCTCCCAGCCCTGAGAAAGGCCCAAGAGCATGCCTGCCCGGAAGACATCGCCAGCGCCGGTCGAGTCGACCACTTGAGGACACGGAAAGGGCGGATAGTGCCGCACGGGCCTGCAGTCCCCAAAGCTCGTCTCGCCTCCCGCCACGAAGCCGTTGGCCCCGTCGCTCAGGATGGCGAAGGCGCCCTTTGTTGCGACCCAGTCCTCGAGCCATCGCACATTGCGCTGAATGTCGCCCCGGTGGGCCACCCAGTCCGTGCTGCTTTGCCAGATGTCCCAACATCTTGGGTTGTCGTCCACAAAGTCCTCGACGTACACGTGCATGCCAGCTTCCTGGGATCGGCGAGCGACGCTCCATGCCGCCTCTCCATGGTTCGAGTCGACGGTGACCCATTGGCCCGGCGACACTGGCACGAGAGACGAGTCGCTGTGATCTCCCATCTCCCTAAAGCCAATTCCAAACATGGTCCGCTGCCCGTCGGGCGTGACGTAGATGTCGCAAATTGGCTCTGGGTGGTCGCCTGGCGGCAGCTGCGCCGTCGAGAGGCCGACCGACTCGAGCATCTGGTCGAGGGCCGGACTGCCTGTCGAGTTCCCGCAAAGGACGATGTTCTGCCCCCATGACTGGAGGGCAAGGGCAGTGTTGACGGCTTCCCCGCCGACCGATTCCCTCTGCCAGTCGATCTCGACATAGCCACCGGGCTCTGGAAGCCGAGAAACGCCGTGCATCCGGTCTCGGCAGACCGTCCCGTAAACCACCACCATCGCGCCCCATTTTGACCAATCCGAGGCAAAGGTAACCTCACTTGAGCATGCTTTGGGTGCAGGCGTCGGTTTGTTTCGTGCTTTGGACTGCCTTCGGCATCGTCCAGGCTCGGTCGAAGTCGTGGCGACGGCCCGTTTCCGGCAAGCCTTTGCTCGGTGCACTCTCCTTGATCGGCGGAGGGGCAGTACTTGTCCTCGGACTCTTTTGCGTGGCTTCGCTGGGGGGTCTTAGGAAGGGCGTGCTCGTGCCTTGGGCCTGGTGCCTCGTGCTCGTCACGGGGCTAGCGTTTGTTTATGCTCAAGGCCTTGGTGCCGCAATACTCGCCTCAGCCGTCATACTTTCTGGCAAAGGCGATCCGCCCCGACCAACGACAACCCAAGAGGATCCATCATGAACAAGCTTCGCATCGTTCCGCTCCTACTTTTCCCTGTGCTCGCTGCTGCGGCCAGCATCGCGCGGGCCGATGATGACGCCACACGCATCTTGTCGAAGGTTCGACAGCTCGACCTCTTGAACCAGATGCTGCCTGTCCTCATGACGCCCGAACAGATCCAGCACATTCTCCCGGCACTTGAGAAAGCCAGGGCGGCCGATGCCGCCAACCAGAAGTCCGAGTTGGAGCAAATGAAGAAGATCGAGGCCAAGGTAGACGCCGCGATCAAGGAAGCCAAGGATAAGAAGCTCGTCCCTTCGAGGGATCTGGTCGAAGAGGTCATCAAGATGGTCGGCGGCTTCCAAAAGCAGCGCGCCAATATGATCCTCCAGCAGAGCGAACCGGTGGTGAGGGTCGTCATGGCGACCCTCGACGCTGGGCAAGTCAAGGCGGCGGCGAACGCGATCCCAGTCCGCGACGATCCTGACAACAAGCTGACAGAAGAAATGAAACTGGGGCGGTGGGTGCGCGCTGTCCTCATGGATCCGCTGGCGTACGACTTGTTGGTCGAAATGTCAAAGGGCAAATCGAGCCATTGAGCCAGAATTTGACTATGAAAGCCGGCATTTGGATGGTCGCGGGCCTTGCCCTTTTGGCCGGTTGCGCGCCGAAAGAGTCGGGCATTGGGGCGACGCCGCCTTCGCAAGCGACGACGGGCTCAGAGCCCTCCCACGACGCCACGAAAGAAAGTGCGCCCAAGGATCCCGGCCAGGTCGGCACAAAACCCGCCGATCCAAGCCATGCCGTAAGCAAGACCACGGACGAGCCTGGCGACACCGAGCCCGCAACCATGCCAGGCGATGAGCGTTCCAAGCTGTTCGTCTGGAGCGACACCGACGAGCACGCCCTGCAGGAGGCCAAAGCCTCTGGGAAATACGTTGTTCTCAAGATGGAGACGACATGGAGCCCGCAATGCAAGATCATGAACCACGAGGCGTTCCAAGACCCCGAATACGCCAAGTTGGTGAAAGATGCGATCTTTGTGCCGATCGACGTGGAAACGGACTATGGAAAGAAGATGGCTAAGAAGTGGGACACCGGCACGGTCCCGATCATGCACTTTCTGAGACCGGACGGAAAGGAGTTCGGGTTCATCCTTGGTTACCAGGACGTGCCCCTCCTCATCAAGAAGACGAAGCGGGTGCTCGCTCAGCGGTGAAGTTCGCCGAGGCATGGCGAGAGAGGTTCGGCACAGCCCCGCCCACAACACCTGAAGATCTAACGCCCCTGCTTGGGCACCGTTCGATCCGTGACTATGCGAACACAGAGGTGAGCGAAGAGCTCGTCGGCACCCTGATCGGTGTCGCCCAAAGTGCAGCCACAAGCAGCAACCTGCAGCTGTGGTCGGTCGTCTCGATCCAGGAACCCACGCACCGCCAAGAACTCGCCCGGCTTTGCGCGAACCAGCGCCAGGTAGCGAACGCACCGTGGTTCCTGGCCTTCATCGTCGACCATCACCGACTTGTGCAAGCTGCGGCAAAGGTTGGCGAAGAAGCGCTCGGCTTGGACTTCAACGAGTTCTACACGATGGCCGTGATCGATGCCGCTCTGGCGGCGGAGCGTCTTGTGTGCGCAGCCGAATTCCTCGGCCTGGGCGTGTGCTACATCGGGGCGCTCCGTAACGATCCTGAGGGGGTCAGGCTGGCCCTCGATCTTCCCGAACGCACGTTCGGCGTCTTCGGGCTTTGCCTCGGGTGGCCATCCGAGGACAATGCTGCGATGATCAAACCCCGGCTGCCAAGCGAATCGGTGTGGTTCCGAGAGCGTTATGACCCAAAGCGCGGCATCGGGGACTCCGATGCCCGGATGACCGAGTTTTACGAGAAGGAAAAGATGAAAGGCGAGGTCACATGGTCGATGCGAAGCGGAAGGCGCGTTGACGAGCACCACCTGACGGGGCGAGAGGTTCTGAAGGAGTTCCTGAGCGGACAACGGTTCGACAGGCGCTAGGGGCAGGCAAAAAAAGTGCCCCGAACTTGTCAGCCGGGGCGATTGATTGGACCAGTACGTAGCGGAATGAATTCTTCTAGGAGCCGAGCCGCTGCTTGCGCAAGAACGTCGGAATGTCCAAGTCCAACTCGTCAATTTCGATCGGCTTCGGTTCGCTGCGGACAGTGGAGGTCGACGGTGTCGAAGACTCGCGGGAAGCCCGAGGTTGGCCGGTCGTGAACACCTCTTGGTCGAGCGCCTTGCGCTCTGATCCCGTTAGTCCGGCCGCGAGCAGGGTCACCTGTACGTCTTCCCCAAGGCTGTCGTCGATGACCTGGCCGAGGAAGATCGAGGCCTCTTCGGAGTCTGTGAGCTGCACCAAGTACTCCATGACGTCGTGCGCCTCGCCAAGCGAGAAGTCCGGGCCAGACGTGACGTTCACAAGCAACCGCTTCGCGCCTTGGATGGTGGTCTCCAGCAGCGGCGAGTTAGCGGCGGCTTCAGCGGCGGTGCGCGCCCGCTGCTCTCCAATGCCGCGACCCATGCCCATCAGGGCGATCCCAGCGTCCTTGAGCACAGAGCGGACGTCGGCGAAGTCGACATTGATCAGGCCCGGCTTGAGAACGATGTCGCTGATCCCCTGCACGCCTTGCAGCAAAACTTCGTCCGCCGCACAAAAGGCCTCGCCGAGAGAAGTCCGTCGCTCGACGACGCGGCTGAGGTTGTCGTTCGGAATGACGATGAGCGTGTCTGTGCGCTCCTTCATCCGCTCCAACCCGGAATCGGCGTTTTGGCGCCGACGCGGGCCCTCAAAGCCGAACGGCTTTGTCACGACCCCGACAGTCAAGATGTCCAGACGCTTCGCCAGCTCTGCGACATACGGTGCCGCGCCCGTGCCCGTACCGCCACCCATGCCTGCGGTCACGAAGACCATGTCGGCACCCTCAATGAGTTCCAGGATCGTGCGGTCGCTCTCCTTGGCCGCCTGGTATCCCTTCTCCGGGTCGCCTCCGGTGCCGAGGCCCCTCGTTTGGGACTCTCCAAGCGGCACCTTGATGTGCGCGAGACTGCCGTCAAGAGCCTGTTTGTCGGTGTTCATCGCAATGAACTCGACGCCCTGCACACCCGCACTCACCATACGGTTGACGGCGTTACAGCCTCCGCCTCCCACTCCGACGACCTTGATGATGGCTTGCGATTCGAACAGGTTCTTTGGGCTCATGGTCACACAACATCGCCCACCAAGTGGTGGTTGAACGTATGTCATGACGGGGTTGTGCCGGTGAAAGCCTCGGGAAGTTTTCCACACTGGGCACGTCTCCTCTGCGGTACCATTCCCGCATGGCGCAACCCTTGGTCGGGATCATCATGGGCTCCAAAAGCGACCTGGAGACGATGTCTGCGGCAGAGGACACGATGAAGGAGTTCGGCGTCCCGTACGAACTTGAGGTCGTCAGCGCCCACCGCACTCCTGACCGGATGGTGGAGTATGCCAAGTCGGCGGTCGACCGCGGACTCAAGGTCATTATCGCAGGCGCTGGGGGTGCTGCCCACCTTCCCGGGATGGTGGCTTCCCTGACCGTGCTGCCGGTGATTGGGGTGCCCGTCCAATCCAAGGCGCTCAGCGGCGTGGACTCGTTGCACTCGATTGTCCAGATGCCGGCAGGTATCCCCGTTGCCACCGTCGCGATCGGCAACTCGCGCAATGCCGGGCTGCTCGCCGTGCAGATCCTTGCTACCTCAGACATGGGCCTGCGAGAAAAGCTCGCCCAGTTCCGCGCTCAGCAAGCCGATGCCGTGCGCGAGTCGAACCGTGCCATCAAACGACAAGGCTAGCGGCTCAGGCCCGACCTTGAAGAACCACTAAACTGGGGCCATGCCTGCTCAGCTGCTCGATGGCAAGACGCTCTCGAACAAGATCCGAGAAGACCTTCGTCTGCGTGTCGAGGCGTTACGCTCCCGGAGCTGTGTTCCCAGGATCGAGGCGATCGTGGCAGCACAAGACCCGGCCAGCCTCGCGTACGTGCGCATGAAGCGCTCCTGGGCCGAGAAAGCAGGGATCGAGAGCGGGAGTTTTGAGGTCAACGATAGTACGCATCAAGACGCTGTCCTTGAGCACGTGTGGCGGCTGAACCAGGACGCGGCGGTCAGCGGGGTCTTGATCCAGCACCCTCTGCCAAGTCACATCGACGAGGAGGCTTGCCTCGAAGCGCTGGATCCAAGCAAAGACGTCGACGGCATTACGCCGACATCCTTGGGCCGACTGACGAGCGGCTTGCCAGGATTCCGCTGTGCGACACCGATGGGCATCATGATGCTGCTCGACCACTATGGCATCGAGTGCCAGGGCAAGAACGCAGTGGTCATCGGCCGCTCGGTGATCCTCGGTAAACCCGCCGCCCTCATGCTCTTGGAGAAGAACGCCACCGTCACGATCGCCCACTCGAAGACGGCCGAGCTGCCCGCCCTGGTCAAGACGGCAGACATCGTCGTTGCCGCAGTGGGCCGTGCCGAAATGGTCAAGGGCTCGTGGCTCAAGCCGGGCGCAGTTGTGATCGATGCGGGCTACAACAAGGTCGAGGGCCGGGACAAGGACGTCGGAGACTGCGAGTTCGAGTCCTGCGCCCAGGTCGCTTCGTGGATCACGCCGGTTCCGGGCGGGGTCGGTCCGATGACGGTGGCGAGCCTGCTCGAGAACACGGTGCGGGCTGCCGAGGTGGGATTGCAAGGAGCCTAGCGCAACAAATTCGTGATGCAGCCCGTAATTGGCTTTGTGAAGGGTCGATACTCGTTGGTGCTGCTAATAGCGGCCACTGGGTGCTCTTCAGCCTCCAGAACGGGGGCCAAGGATCCTCTTGCCAGCGCGGACATCTATCAGCGAGATGCGTTCGGCAGGACCGCCCTATGGCACGCGGTCGAGTCAAGTAACGACGAGACCGTGAAATCCCTTCTCGACCGTGGATCAGACCCGAATGCGCAAGACAAGGATGGGTGGGCTCCCCTCCAGGTTGCGGCGCTCAACAATCGTCCAAGGGTCTGCCAAATGCTCTTGGATCGCAAGGCAGATCCCAACCTGGTCTCGACGGATGGTGCGACTGCCCTGTCCGCGGCAGGTTCGAGCGCCGCAAAGGAGTGTATGAAGGCTCTCCTTAAGGGCGGCGCAGACCCACGAAGGCAACCCTTACGAGACTGGTCTGTCTTGCACTTTGCCGCGATGTGGGACGACGTCGAACTGGCTGAGCTGGCCATTCAGCACGGGGCTTCAGTCGAGGTCATTGAGGGATTAGACGGGATCCACCCGCTTTGGACTGCCGTCCGAACGGGGCCCCATGTGGCTGTAACCCTACTTAAGCATGGGGCAGACCCCAACGCGCGAAACGGAAACAGCAAGAAGACAGCGTTGTTCGAAGCCTCGATGGGAGGCGCCGCCATGGTCCGTCTTCTCTTGGAACACGGTGCCGATCCTTCGCTAACGGACGCAAACGGTATCACCGCCTCCCAGCATTACCAGAAGATTGCTAAGAGCGAAGGCTATCCGCCCAGTCCGGAGATCCTTCGACTCTTGGCTCGAAAGGCAAGGTAATCCTGGCGGCGCGGCCTGGCACGGCCGTAAACTGGCGCGGCATGCCTTACCGCGACTTCCAGCACTTCCTCGACACCTTGGCGGCGAAAGGGGAACTGAAGCGGATCACCGAGCCGGTGAGTCCGTATCTGGAGATAACGGAAGTAGCCGACCGGGTCATGAAGGCGGGAGGGCCCGCGCTCCTGTTCGAGAACGTCGTCGGTCCGTCCCAACGCCTCGGCACCCCCGACGCCAAGAGCGCGGTGATGGGCCACCCCAGCATTCATCAATCCAAAATCTATGACCCAAATTCCCAAATCAGCTATCCCATGCCGGTCGCCATCAACACGATGGGCACCCGCAAACGGATGTCAATGGCGCTGAGTTGTGGCGACTTCGAGGAGCACGCCGAACGTCTCCGCAGCCTGATCCAACTCCCTGCCAATCCGCCTGAGAACTTCGCGGAGGCCCTGAAGCTCGCGCCGAAACTTCTTGAGGTCTTGAAGTCCACGAAGCCGAAGGAAGTGAAGCACGGTGTCTGCCAAGAGGTCGTCATGAAGGGCGACGAGGTCGACCTGACGAAGCTCCCGGTCCTCACGTGCTGGCCCGAAGACGGCGGCCCGTTCGTCACCCTGCCCATGGTCTTCACCCACGATCCCAAGACAGGAAAGCGAAACGTCGGCATGTACCGGGTCCAGATCCAGGGCAAGAACGAGTGCGGAATGCACTGGCAGATGCACAAGACCGGCATGCGACATATGGAGGATGCAGCCTCGACTGACAAAGAGAACAACCGTCTCCAGGTCGCGGTCGCGCTCGGTGGCGACCCGGCCTACATGTTCTCCGCAATATCGCCTTTGCCCTCTGGCATTGACGAGATGGTTCTTGCAGGGTTCCTGAGGAAGGAAGGCGTCAGCATGGTCAAGTGCAAGACGATTGACGTAAGCGTCCCAGCCGACTGTGAAATCGTTCTAGAAGGCTGGGTGGATCCACGCGAACGCCGTCTGGAAGGTCCGTTCGGGGACCACACGGGATATTACTCATTGGCCGAAGACTTCCCGGTCTTTCATGTGACCTGCGTCACGATGCGCGAGAAGCCGGTGTGGCCGGCGACGATCGTCGGCCAACCTCCCATGGAGGACGGCTGGATGGGAAAGGCGGTCGAGCGCATCTTCATGCCGCTCATCCAGATGACGGTGCCGGAGATCGTTGACATGAACTTGCCGGTCGAGGCCTGCTTCCACAATGTCGCGTTCGTTTCGATCAAGAAGAAGTACCCCGGCCATGCCTTCAAGGCCATGAACGCGATCTGGGGGCTGGGAGGGCTCGCTTTCACAAAGTTCGTCTTTGTCTTCGACGAGGACACCAACGTCCAGGATTTCGGCGAGGTGCTCTTTAGGATCGGTGCGAACTGCGACCCCGGCCGCGACACTCTGCACTCGCGGGGCCCTGTGGACCAGCTCGACCATGCGGCTCAGATCGAGGGGTTCGGTGGCAAAGTAGGATTCGACTGCACGCACAAGTGGCCCGGCGAACGGGGCTTCCAGCGGGACTTCCCTAAGCTCATCACGATGGCGGACGATGTGAAGCGTCGCGTCGATGAGCTTTGGCCTAGGCTCGGGCTCTGAGCCTCAAGAAGGAAAGTGGCCCACCGTCAGGTGAACGGCGGGCCATATGAGCGAACGAGGGAATGGAGGAGGTCAGCTAATTCTGTCTGCGCGGGAGCGGCGGATCATCGCGTCGGCGATGTCCTCGCCAGTCGGTTTGCACTCGCCTTTCTCGAGGCGGGCCTTGAGTTCGGCCACCATGTCGTCCCTGTCGGGCATGGCGTTGACTTCCTGAACCACCGACTTAATGAGGTCGGCATCCATGAGTTTGATCACGGCTGTATCCACGACGCTCTCGGGCGGGGTGACTTGGCCGCCGAGCGCCTTCACTTTTTCGAGTTGTTCTGTCGATATTTTCACGAGGACCCTCCGACGGTTTCCTTTGTCAGGCGGCCCGGCTACCTTCGTGAGGCCCGTGGCTTTGCGTGATCGGAGTCGCCTCCGTCTTGCCTTTGTCTGGACAAGGTCCTGGTCGTGCTATTAGGAATAGCGGCACATCTCTGACGGTTCTTTAGGGTCAACCTCGAAAATTGCTCAAAGTTTCTCGCCGAGGAACCTCAAGCAGCCTGTCATGACTTGGAGGCGGGCTTGGAGACCTCCGCGCGAACACCGGGTTCGGTCACTAGGGTCGTGTGCGCCTCAAACGTCTTCCTCTCTGTCCTCAAGTGGCGAGGTGACGCGCCGGTCGCGTTTCGGACAAGCCGGCTGAACTGCTGAAGATCGGGGACTCCGACCTGCGCTGCGATCGCCTTGATGGGCTTGGTGGTCGTGGTGAGGAGCCGCACCGCGGCTACTGCGCGCTGCACACGGATGTACTCTTGGATCGTCATGCCGTGCTCGGCGCGGAACAGCCGGACGAGTTGGCTGTGAGAGATCTCGAGTTCGTTCGCTAGCTCGAGGATCCCGATCTTGTCCCCCAGGCGCTCTTGGACGATCCGCTCGGCCTCCTCGACGTAGAGGTTTGTCCGGATCCTCTCCACACCGGCCGCCACATACCAGAGAGAGTCCCAGACCCAGGCCTGTACGGCCCGACGTGTGAATTGGACACGGTCGAACGCCCTGCTCCAATGGGTTTCCCACGAGTCGAAGACTGGAGTAATGTCGGCTACGACGGGCAGCGCCACGACGTCTTCTGCCCCCTCTTCCAACGTGAACCAAGAAAAGATGTGCTCGTAACCTGGAAACCCAGATCGGTCCAAGCGGACGCGGGCACGCGGAGGCAGCACGAGGGCGGCCCGTGGCCCGTAGGGCACGACACGGCCGTTAAAGCTGACAACCCCCGAGTGGGCGACGATCAACAACTGCCACCTGTCAACGGGCTGGTGCCACTCAAGGACATCGTTCTTGTCACGAAAGGCTGCGTAACCTACTATCGTCGGCGGCTTGGCCAAGCTAGCGCGGGTGTGGGGGATGAGCAAATTGGCGGACATTTGGGACCTTTTGGAAGTCGTATAGACAGATTTTACTGTCTTTTTTGAGCCTAATTCCAATTATGATCAATTAGTGCGTGATACAGTCAAGTTTATAGACAGTTTTCTTCCGTAAATTGGTCTTACAACGCGGGCCGACGACTTGCCTGCGACGACGAGACCGAAATGAAGACACCGATCACGATCCTTGCAGGAACGATTGCCCTCGGAGCGGTCGTCCTCGTCTTGACCCAGCCCGCCACATCCCAAGTCCAAGGGCAGCAGCCAGGATACGTACGGCTGCAGACCACCACCCCCGGGACAGCCCAGGCCGGGCACGCGAATGTCACTGGTACGGTGCGGGCGGGCAGCTTCGTCGGTGGAGGCGGAGGGCTCACGGGATTGAGCGCGTCAAACATCAGCCAGGGCACTCTCGGTCAGGCGCGCTTGCCGGGCAATGTGGCTTTCACCAACGCCAACAACGACTTTACCGGTACCAACAGCTTTGACGGCTTTGTTGGAGTCGGCCGCTCCACGAAACTGAACACCAACGACTTCTTCGAGGTCAAGGGCACGAACTCCCTTTACAACGGCATCGGGATCGAAGGCCCGGCCGGATCGAAGCCTTTCTACGGGTACGCCGCAGGAGGCTCGGTCAACTGCTGGTCAGAGTACGACGGAACCAACCAGAAGTGGAACCTGTTCTGCGACTCCGGTTGGATTACGTGGACCGGCACCAACTTTGGAATCGGCACCCTTGATCCGAAGGCCGCTCTGGACGTCCACGAAGGAACGATCGCGGTCACCAACTCCATTGGTACCCGGCAGTTCCGCGCCAACATCGACGGAGCCTCGGGCGCCGCCAACGTCATCGCGACCGGCCCCAACGGAAGCACCAACTGCTACTTTGGAGCGACCAGCTTCAATCCGAACTACGGGCAGCTCGCGGTTTGTAGCGACAACGGAACGACCAAGGCCTACCTCTTCGTCGACAACAACCTGAACGGCGTTGTCGTCGGCAACATCAAGAGCTTCCGCGAGGTCAACCCCCGGGACGCCAGCGAAGACATTTTCTACGCCTCGATTGAAGGGCCCGAAGCCGCCGAATACGTTCGAGGCACCGGGCACCTCGTCAATGGCCGCGCACACATCCAACTCCCACAGCACTTCGCCGACATGGCAAGTCCGAACGGGATCACCGTCGTCCTGACGCCGAAGGACCCCGGTTCGAAGGGCCTGGGCTACTGGCACGGCACGCCCACCGGGTTCGACGCTTTCGAGATCAACAACGGAACCGGAAGCTACGAATTCGATTGGGAGGTCAAGGCCGTACGGAAGGGCTACGAAGACTTCAAGGTCGTCCGCTCCTGGGAGGAGAGCCTCCCTGCCGGAACGGACCGCAAGGCCGCGTGGACCGCTCGACTGCAGTCCATCGCTGATCGCCAAGCACTCCTTTCTCACCGACAGCCGACCAGCCGTCCCTGACAAACCTAACGCTAACACCAGAGAAAACCATGAACACAACGGTCAAACTCGCCCTCGGTACCACGCTCCTGATCGCCGGACTGTTGGTCGCCACTTCGTCCACCGCCAAAAGCCAAAGCCAGAACAGCGCCATCGGGCCGATCAATCTCCAGGATGCGACACCCGGGACGGCGCAAGTCGGCCACGGGAACATCACCGGGACCTTCAAGGCTGGCTACCTCAAGGGCAACGGCCTCGGAGTCACCGGCATCAACGCCAACAACGTGGCCGTCGGCATCCTGAACGACCTCCGGCTCTCCGCCAACGTTCCGTTGCTCAACAAGGACAACACGTTCGCCGGTGCGACGACGTTCAATGGCCACATCGGAATCGGCTATGTGCCTGGCCAGTACGCCATTAAGGCCAAAGGCACGATTGTGTGCCTTGACGACAACACGAACGGTGCGTCCCTCAACTGCCAGCCCGCGGGCGGCTACCTTTACACCCACTCGGCGTGGGGCACATCTGCTTACGTCGGCAACGTCCAAAACACGCGGCGCGGCTGGATCTACGTCAATGGCCTGGACGGCCTCTCCAAAGCCACCATGACCGTGGACTCGTCCAACAAGGGCGTCCTGTCCGCCGACATCAAGAACTTCCGCGTTCCGAACCCGCGGAATGACGCTGAGGACATTGTTTACGCGTGTGTCGAGGGACCTGAAGCCGCAGCCTATATCCGGGGCACCGGGCACCTGGTCAACGGCCGCGCCATCGTGCAGCTTCCCCAGCATTTCCAAGACGTTTCGCTCGCCGAAGGCATGACGGTCCAAGTGACCCCGGGCTCCTTCGACTCGAAGGGCCTCGCCGTCATGGGCAAGTCCCTGCGCGGTTTCGAGGTCGGCGAGTTGAACAGCGGCCGCGGCAACTACGACTTCGATTGGGAAGTGAAGTGTGTCCGCGCCGGATACCGTGACTACAGGGTCGTCCGGCCCTGGAACGAGAACCCTTCGCCGGGCGAAGACCAGGCCAAGTCTTGGGCAACCCGCCAGCAGACCTGCGCCATCCGTCGCTCCGAGACCGGCAAGGGGACGAGCCAACCCTGACATTTCGGTGGGTGGCCGCTGACCTGGCCACCTACACCCCCTGAAGATCCTGACCACTCTAACCTCCTCCAATGAACACCTCCTGCAAACTCGCCATAGCCACGACGGCGCTGATCGCCGGCATCCTCATCACCGCCTCATCGACCGCCCAGAGCCAGCAAGCCAATCTCCCGATCGGTCCCATCAACCTTCAAGACTCGACACCGGGAGCCGCACAGATCGGCCACGGGAACATCACCGGCACCTTCAAGGCCGGCTACCTGAAGGGTAACGGCCTCGGTGTCACGGGTCTAAACGCCAACAATGTCGCCGTCGGCACTCTGAACGACGCCCGCCTCTCGACAAACATCCCGCGACTAAACGCGTTCAACACGTTCGCGACCTCGCAGGAGGTGGTCGGCGCCTTGTACATCACGGGATCCAGCTACCCGGGCCTCGTCCTCGGGAAGACCACGAGCAGCGGAGACCAGTTCGCACACCTCAGCGTGGACGGCCAGGGAGAAGGCTACTTCTACCTGTTAGGAGCCAACCACAACATGAACGTTTGGTTGGACAGCATTGCGAACTATCCGAACAACGGTTACATGGGCGTCTTCGACTCCAGCGGCACGGCCCAGGCCCGGATGTACGTCAGCGCAGCCGGCCAAGGAGTGGTCTCGGCCGACGTCAAGAACTTCGTCGTTCCGAACCCCAAGAACGCGTCCGAAGACATCGTCTACGCGTGCGTCGAGGGCCCCGAGGCAGCTGCCTACGTCCGTGGTGTCGGCCATCTCGTCAACGGTAAGGCGCACATCGACCTGCCGGACCACTTCGCCTCGGTGACGGTGAGCGGCGGGATGACTGTACAGATCACACCTAAGTCTGCAGCCTCCGAAGGGCTGTCTTACTCCAATGACACGAACACCGGATTCGACGTCGCCGAGCTCCACTCGGGCAAGGGCAACTACGACTTCGCCTGGGAGGTCAAGGCCGTGCGACGCATGCACGAAGACTACGTCCCCGTCAGACCTTGGGACGAGGCGTTGCCTGGCAGCACGGACCGCAAGGCGGCTTGGTCAGGACGGATTCAATCCATCAACCAGCGTGAGAACGCCTACGCAGCGCAAAGGCTGCGCCGGCCCTGAACGGAGCCTCGAGGATCAAGCTCATGAACAACACAGGCAAGCTCGTCATCGGCACAGTCGCCCTCATGGCAGGGGTCTTGGTAGCCACCTCGTCAAGCGCAAGGAGCCAGAACTCCAACGGACCCGTTGGACCGATCAACCTTCAGACGACCACACCCGGAACTGCCCAAGTCGGGCATGGGAACATCACGGGGAC
The DNA here is from genome assembly GCA_018268375.1 of Armatimonadota bacterium. Lineage (GTDB taxonomy): Bacteria > Armatimonadota > Fimbriimonadia > Fimbriimonadales > Fimbriimonadaceae > JAEURO01. The sequence continues at coordinate 291,828 of JAFDWS010000006.1, forward strand.
TTTCAAGGCCGCCTACCTCAAAGGCAATGGTTTGGGAGTGACCGGACTCAACGCCAACAACATCGCGGTCGGAACGCTCAGCGACGACCGGCTGTCGAATACCGTGGCCCATCTGAACGCTGCTCAGACGTTCCAGAAGAACGTTGTTGTTAACGCTGCCCTCGGGGTCGGCGGATCAACCTTCGGCAACTTCAAGTTGATGGTCTTCAACGGAGACTTCTCGCTTCAGAACAGTGGTTCGGGCAGTGGTGTGCAGATCAGCGACGGCACGACCACTTACGGCAACAGTGCGATATTCATCAACGGCGAGGGCTCCGCGACGACTCACGAGTTCAGCGCAGTCTCGAGCAACGGTGCGCCTAGGGGCCGTATCCTCGTTTCCTCGGGATTCCAAAGCCCGGCTGCCGGGATCTACGTTGGCGGGGACAACATTGGCTCGATCTTCGCTGACGTCAAGAACTTTCGCGTACCGAACCCGCGGAACGATGCCGAAGACATCGTCTACGCCTGCGTCGAGGGGCCCGAAGCGGCCGCCTACGTGCGAGGCACCGCCCACCTTGTCAACGGCCACGCCCGGATAGCTCTTCCCCAGCACTTCTCGGACGTCACCGTGAGCGAGGGCATGACGGTCCAGCTGACGCCTTGCTCTCGAACGTCCGAGGGCCTTGCTGTGGAGAACCGCTCTAACCAAGGCTTCGACGTCTACGAACTCCATAGCGGGAAAGGCTCTTACGACGTGGATTGGGAAGTGAAGGCTGTCCGGTACGGCCACACCGACTACAAACCCGTCCGGCCCTGGGACGAAGTCGCCCCCATGAGCATGAGCCGGGGCAAGGCTTGGTCCATGCGCGAGTCGGACATTGCGGCGAAAGCCAGCAACGGCCTCCACCGGAGGCTCTCCCGCCCCTGACCCATCTTCGGCGGCCGGGGCTCGCCCTCGCCCCGGTCCGCCCTCCCTAAAGACCATCTCCTGAGAAACAAACATGAAACACCTGACATTGCTCGCTCTTGCCCTCGTCATCACGGGGGGCGCACAGGCCCAATGGGTCGCGACCGACATCCATCCCGGCGGCTACACGAACAGCGCCGCAAGCCTCGGCGACGGCGCAACGATCTACGGCGGCACGTCGAGCGGCGGCATCGGGTTCGGCGGCTACTTCTCCGGCGGATCCTTCACATCCATGAACCCTGGTGGCGCCGACAACTGCGGCATCTCCGCTGTCGACGGCGGGCACCAGTACGGCACCGCCACCTACGGCTCAGCCGGTCACGCCGGCCGTTGGACGGGTACCGGTGCCAGCTTCCTGGACTGGAACCCCACCGGCTCCACCGACAGCTATATCTACACGGCTCAAGGCGGTGTCGCGGGTGGCTACGCAACCCTCGGCGGCACTCAGCGCGCCACGCTTTGGAACGGCGGCGGCAAGGACGACACCACCGACCTCCACAAGGACGCCTGGCTGAACAGTGCTGTTGACGCGATTGACGGCGGTGTCCAATACGGTGACGCCGAGGTCGCACCTGACGTCTTCCATGCCGTCAAGTGGAACGGCTCTGCGGCGAGCGCCGTGGACCTGAACCCGGGCTGGGCCACGAGCAGCCAGATCATCGGCGCCAACGGTGCCCGCCAAGCTGGCTTCACCTATGACGCCGGCATCTACCGCGCTGCCACTTGGATGGGCTCGGCCGGTTCCGCGGTTGACATTAACCCCCTTGGCTATGACCAGAGCATCGCGTACGACTTGCGTGGCAACTGGCTCGCAGGCACCGTTTTCACCAATAACACGAGCCACGCCGGCTTTTGGGACTTGAACAGCAACACCTTTGTTGACCTTCAGCAGTACCTCGTGGGCTACAGCAGTTCAGCTGCCTACGGCATGCAGGTCACAAACGGACAAATCCAGGTCTACGGAATGGCTTGGGACACGTCCGCCGAGCATTACCACGCGATGGTGTGGAGCCAGCCGGTGCCCGAGCCGACCACCTTCTTAGCCCTTGCACCTGCCCTTGCATGGTTAGTCAGGAGGCGCAATGCCAATTGACTCTTACGGGTTCGCCGGGCCTGCCCTCGCCCGGCAACCCTTCTTTCTTCCGAAGTCCGAGGATTGCGGATCCGCCGCGTCGGCCGCTTTAAAGGCTCCAACCGCTCCCGTGCAAATTGAGGCAAGAGCCAATGCAGAGAAAGACGCTTTGGGCTGCGCCCCAGCCCTTTGCACCCAGCACGGGAAGCTCTGGAGACGATAATTGATCGCACGAATGCCTCAAGAGCCTCGTTGGAAGGGCCAGCTCGAAATCATTTTCTTCGACCTGGCCCAAGTCTCCGCCATCGCTTCGGCCGTCCGGTCTGAGGTGTTCTGGGCGTTCAACGCACGCGACCCGCTTTCGGTGCGGGACGTGGCGGAGGCCCTGCGTAAATCGGCGCAAACCGTCCGGCACCATGTGAACGGCTTGCTAGACGTCGGGCTGCTCATGCCGGTCGAGTATCGGAAGAAGCGCTCTCGCACGGAGGAGGCATACGTCCACGCCGCCATGGAGTTCCGCACCCAACTCCCCCCGATCACGACCGAATACCGCGAACTGATCAATAAGGGGTTTGACTCGATCCTCAGGCAGATGGGCAGGGAGCGCTCCGCCCTGATCCGGCTCGAAGGCATCGACAGCGACCTCAACCGCTACCTCGCTTACCGGCGGCACACGGTTCGAGTGAGTCCAGAGAGCGCGGCCAAGATCAAACAAATGTTGATCAACCTATCTGAGGAGGTCAGACACCTTGACGAAGAAGAGGGCGTGCGCGTCCATCTCGCCGTGTACATGTCGGCAACGCTCGTCGAGACCAAGGCGATTGCCGAGAAGATGGGTGTTCCGTTGGCGGTGCTGAAGCTTAAGGGCGAGCGGGACGACGAAGAGGAGTGAGCCGAGGCCGAACCGAGTTCAGGCCTCGACTTCGCTCTGGATACCGCGGCGGACGACCAAGAATTTGATCTTCGACGGCTTGAACCGCTCGCGCAGGACATCCACCGCCTTGTCCACGTGCACCGTTCCGCCGCAATAAAAGAGGTCGACTGCCGCGTAGCCGTGCTCGGGCCAAGTGTGGATGGTGTAGTGCGACTCCTGGATGATCACCGCGCCGGAGACGCCCCACGGCTTGAATTCGTGGAACGATTGGGCGACCACGGTCGCCTTGCTCTGGACGGCGGCATCGCGCATCGCGGTGCCGACGGACGACTCGAGTTCTAACGACTTTTGGTCGCAGCCGAACAACTCGATGAGCAAGTGGGAACCCAGCGAGGGGACTTCACCCGGCTCGAAGGGCAAACCCTCCGAGTCCTTGCCCAGCCAATCACGGAAGGACTCTTGGTCCTCGCTATGGATGAGCTGCCAACCGGCATCGTTCTCGATGCGCGGCGGTTCGGCGATGATAGGCGTGGCCTTGCGGCGACCAAAGATGCGGTCGAGCCAGGAATTCCTCCGGAGCCCGAAGGGAGCGACGACGGCCATGAGGGCCGAGCTAGCCAAAATTGTCAGTACTGTTGCCAATCAAGTTATCCTCACCGGGCCTTTCAACCAACCTCCAATGAGACTGGCAAAAACCCATCGAACGACTCACCCGGGACGCCTGCAGGCCGTTCGTTAACCCGACAAGCAATGGAACCGTCGTACGAATCTCGCACCTATTTCCACTGCCTGTTCCGACCGCGATTCCGGTCGGATGGCGTTCCGGTTGTTGGCGCCGGCTACCGGTGGACCGATGGCTTTGGCGCAGAGGAGCATGATACCGGGACCCTTATCCACTGTCAAGGTGGAAAAGGCCCCTTGGCCACATGCTTAATCCTCCAGGTCTGACGGCAAGCGGCGTGCCAGGGTTTCCTTCCCCGCCAATGTTCCTACCAAGTGCTTTTCGCACCGGTTCGTTGCCGCCATGGGAAGTGCCAGAATCGCTGCATGTCCGTGCTTGCGGCCGCCCTCGTCATCGCTTCCATTTCCCCAGCCGTGAACGTCATCCCTAGGCCCTACGAGATGAATGTCAGTGGCCCCGGCGTGTTCGCGCTCTCGGCCGGGACAAAGCTTGTCAACGAGGACAATTCTCCTGCGGCGGAAGACTTTCGGGCGATGGTGAAGAGGAGCTGCGGATTCGCCCTCACCGGCCGAGGCTCGACCAAGGTCGTCTTCCGTACCAAGTCGGACACGCGCGTAAAGCTGCGCCCGGACTGGTATTGGCTCACCGTCACACCAAAGGTGGTGACGGTCGAGTACTCGAACGAGACGGGGGCCTTCTACGCTGTCCAGACCCTGCGCCAACTCTTACCGACCGCGATCGAGTCCAACTCTCCAGCGAAAGGCACGAAGTGGACCCTGCCCCTCGTCCAGATCGCCGATGGTCCACGGTTTCCTTGGCGGGGCATGCTGCTCGATTGCTCGCGCCACTTCTGGAGCGTGGACTACGTCAAGAAGACCCTCGACCGGCTTGCGATGATGAAGATGAACGTCTTCCACTGGCATTTGGTGGACGACGGCGGGTGGAGGATGGAGGTGAAGAAGTACCCGAACCTCACAAAGATGGGGGCCTGGCGGGTGGACACCGGCGAAGTCTGGCCCGGTGGCGGCTGGAACTTCGGCAACCTCCAGTTTTGCGGCGAGAACGGGGCCAAGAAGTACGGCGGCTACTACTCCCAGACACAGATCCGCGAGATCGTGAAGTATGCGGCCGACAGGCACATCACCATCGTCCCCGAGATCGAGCTCCCTGGCCATTCGCTGGCCGCCGTCGTCAGCTATCCCGAGCTCATGTGCGAGAACGTTCCGCCTGCTGACAAGCCGGGCAAGTCGGCGAGCAACGTCTATTGCGCAGGCAGCGACACCTCCATCAAGTTCCTCGAAGACGTCCTCACCGAAACCATGGACCTCTTCCCTTCGAAGTTCATCCATATCGGCGCCGACGAGGTCTCGAAGACCGCTTGGCACAATTGCCCCCGATGTCAGGCGCGGATCAAGGCGGAAGGCCTCAAGGACGAGAACGAACTCCAGAGCTGGGTGGTCCGCCACTTCGACAAGTTCCTTGCGAACCATGGCCGACGTCTGGTCGGCTGGGACGAAATCCTCGAAGGCGGCCTCGCACCAGGGGCGACGGTCATGTCTTGGCGGGGCACCGAAGGCGGCATCCAAGCCGCAAAGCAAGACAAGGACGTAGTCATGTGCCCGACCAGCCATTGCTACTTTGACTATCCGTACACCACGACCTCGACCGAGACGGTCTACTCCTATGATCCGGTTCCGGCTGAACTGGATTACCAGCAGTCTCAACACGTGTTGGGCGGTCAGTACAACGTCTGGACGGAGTGGATCCCGACCGAGTCACGCTGCGAGGAACTGCAGTTCCCAAGGGCGCTCGCCATGGCCGAAGTCTTGTGGTCGGCCAAGGAGCGGAAGGACTGGCCAGACTTCTCTCGCCGCTTGGCTGCGTTCATGCCTCGGTTCGACCTTCTCGGCATCAACTATGTGCTGCCTGTGCCACGTGTTCCGTTCACGACGCTGTTCTTCACGGGCTCGACCGAGGTCAAGTGCGAGGCTCCTGCCGGCGTGCCCCAGACCTTACGGTACACCCTGGACGGCACCGCTCCCTCCGCCAAGTCGCCGACTTATAAGAACCCGATCAAGGTCGATAGGGCCTGCACCGTCACCTTTGCCTACGTGAACAAGCAAGGAGTCGCCGGCCAGGTGGCTCGCGTCGACTGCCGACCGTTCGTTGCTCAGGCCGTCTCCCTGACGCCGGGTGTCTTGGTCGAGAAATATCTCTTGTCAGGCGAGCCGACCACGATTCCCGATCTCACGACGATGAAACCGACGGAGACGATGGCCGCCTCCGGTTTGTCAGAGGATGCTCGCCCCAGGGCGACCAAGTTCGCCGTCCGCTGGACTGGCCACATCCAAATTGCGAAAGCCGGCGCATACACCTTCAGCCTAACCAGCGACGACGGCAGTAGGCTTTGGGTCGGCGGCGCCTTGGTCGTCGACAACGATGGGCCGCACGGGGCCGTTACGAAGTCGGGCACGGCGTGGCTCCCCGCTGGCACCTATACGTTCGAGGCCAGGTGGTACGACCAGGGCGGTGCGAACTCGTTCAAGGCCGAAATGTCGGGCCCGGGAATGGCCAAAGGCTCCTTCAGAGTCTTCCGATAGTCAAATATCACTCTATTTAGGCTTAATTTCTGCCATATAATGCTAAATGGCGTGCAATTTGTCGTAATATGCGGGAGTTATGATCTCCGATCCGATCCGCCGATCCATCGATTCTGTGGGCCATGGATTCATGGAGGGCCCTTATCGGACCTCCAGGCCCTTGAAGAACTTCCTCGAGATCCCTTACGAAGAGCTTGAGGAACTGAACCTTGAGGCCAAGTCCAAGCAGCTTGCCAGGACGCCGGCGGACCAACTGGAGAAGCACTATCTCAAGTATCTGCAGGACACCAAGGAGATCAAGGCCGTCACCGTTTGCTTCACTGACATCGAGGGCCGGTTCCACACCCTGGACTACGACAAGAAGTTCCTCCTCAAGAGCCATGACAACCTGACCTTCGACGGCTCCTCTATTCGGGGCTTCAGTGTCGTCAACGAGTCGGACCTCCGCCTTGGCATCGATTGGGGCAGCTTCCGCTGGCTCCCGAGCGACATTTTCGGCCCGGGCAAGGTGATCGTCTTCGGCCTCATCCTCGACAAGGACGGCAGCCCCTATTCGAGCGACATGCGCGGGCGGCTCAAAGCTCTTGGCGAAGAGCTCGCGAAGAAGAAGATGGTCGCGAACATCGCGGTCGAATGCGAAGGTTTCCTTTTCGCCGGGCTGAACGCCGAGCAAGAGTACAACAGCCGAGACGGGTTCGTGCCCGTCCACTCCGGCGGCTACTTCAACAGCCTCCCCAACGATCCGCTCAAGCTCTTCATCGACCGTCTCGCCGAGTGTCAGCGCGCCCTGGGCTTTGAGAACGAGAAAGACCACCCCGAGGTCGCACCGTCTCAGTTCGAGCTCAACTACTCTTACACCGAGGCGCTTTTGGCCGCCGACCAGCTTCAGCTCTACAAGCTGACCGCCCGCCAGGTTGCCGCCAATATGGGCTGCACCGCGAGCTTCCTGCCGAAGCCGATCGCAGGCATCAACGGCAGCGGCATGCACACCAACATGTCGATCAGCAAAGAAGGCAAGAACCTTATGTTCGACAAGAAGGGCGAGGACAATCTCAGCGCCTTCGGTTGGGAGTTCATCGACCGATTGCTGAACAGCGCGAACGACATCTGCCTGGTGCTGAACCCCTCGGTGAACGCCTACCGCCGCCTCGACCCTCATTTCGAGGCGCCGAACCAGATCAAGTCCAGCGCGGTGGACCGGACCTCCATGGTCCGCATTCCTCTCGGAAACGAGAAGTCGGCCCGCATCGAGGTGCGGACGGTCGCGCCCGACGCCAACCCTTACATGGCGTTCTTCACCTTGATCAAGACTGGCCTCGAGGGCCCGATGACGGAAAAGATCTCCAGCGAAGAGCGCCGCACCCGCACGCGCTACCTGCCCGGGAACATCTACGACGCCATCCGCCACATGAAGGCTTCTTCCTTTATGGGCAGCGTGCTCGGCGAAGAGAACAAGGACAAGTTCATCGAGCGCAAAGAGTCCGTGGCCGAGCGTTCGCCGAAGGAACTCGGCGGCTTAATCAAAACGACGGAGATCCTGTTCCACCACGAAGTCACGAACCAGTACCTCTGGTCTCGGTTCTGACTTCGCTGGGTGGAGAGCCCCCTCCTCGCTTGGATCGGACGGTCATGCCGAACAAATGAGGAGGGGCTGGAGCCAGAACGAATATCAGGGATGGAACCATAAGCCCGTGCGGGATCGGGCAACCTCCTCAAGGTATTCGTGCGGAACTCCTTCTACATTCAGTTCGGCCCATTCTAAGGTCGGCATCAAGAGGAGTTCTTTGCACGCCTCGGCCGACCAACTGACATCTTCCGCGAAAACCGACCTCAATGTTCCTCCTTTGACAAGAGAACGGATCCCTGCGTCGGTAACAGGCGTGTTCGCCAACCCAAGGTGCCTTAGGGGCAGATGATCTGCGAGTGCGAGGAGGGTTTCATCGTCCATGCTGGTGTTTGACAAGTGTAAGTCCTCAAGATAGCGTGCGCCGATCAGATGAAGCAGCTCCTTCGACAGCGCTTGGGTGTTGCTCAGGTCCAGGACTCGCAGTTCCCGGAGCCGGCCCAACCAATCCAGGCCTTGTTCAGCCAGCGGAAAACCTCTTAGTCCAAGGTGGGTCAGCGATCTCAGGTTGCCAAGCTCTTGCACTTCGTCGGGGAATTCGAAGCTCGCCGATTCGCGGAGATAGTGTATGAACGGGTCGCCATATCGAACATCAAAGCTAAGTTCGACCAAATTATCGAATTCGGAAATGACACGGAACCCGCCCTTACGGACGCCTTCCAGATTCATCTCCAGCTTTCGGAGGTGGCCCTTGTCAACGATTTGACGAAGTCCCTCCGTCGTGATGCTTGTCCAACGTAAACCGAGTTCTTCGAGTCTCTCGCACCGGTTGAGGAGCTTCATTCCCTCATCCGTGACCGGACATCCCATCAAATAGAGCTTGGTTGGTGCTTCGTAGCGATCCAAATAGAGCGCCAGGCCGTCGTCGGTCAGTCTCGTCAAGGCGAACGTCATATGCGACAAGGGAATATCGTTGTCGATTCGATCCTGGATGGCTGCATCAATTATCGCGAGCTGTTCCGTTTGTGCCACTGCTAAGTGTTCCTTGAAAGAGTCTGCAGCGAAGGGCACCTGAATAATGCCGGCACCATGTTGTACCTCTGGTCCCGGTTCTGATTCCGAAGGTTCCGGAGCCCTCGTTTGACCAGGGTGGTCGTACCGAACAAATGAGGATGGGGCTGGAGCCACGTTCAGGCTCCACTGATCCATACTGAAGGTGTGAAGAAAGCCGCCCTCCTCGCTCTCGCCCTCCTTGTCAGCGGCCTGCCCGGCATTGCGCAAGCCCAGACGGCTAAGCCGGTCTCCGCCGACAAGCAAGAGAAGTTCGACCCCAGCCGTGACGCAGCGAAGGACATCGAGTTCGGTGTCGCCCTGGCCAAGAAGCAGAACAAGCGCGTGATCCTGGACGTCGGAGGGGAGTGGTGTCCGTGGTGCAAGAAGCTCGACAAGATGTTCCATGAGGACAAGGAGGTCGCCGCCGCACTCAAGGCCAACTACGTCGTCATTAAGGTGAACTTCAGCCAAGAGAACGAGAACAAGGCTGTCCTAAGCAAGTACCCGATGATCCAGGGTTACCCCCACCTGTTTGTCTTGGAGAACGATGGAAAGCTCCTCCACTCGCAAGACACCGGGCTCCTCGAAACCGGCGACCATCACGACCACGACAAGGTGATGGCCTTCCTCAAGAAGTGGGCCCCGCCGCGTGGCGTGCGATAGCCTGAGCCTCAAACGTAAAGAACCGGCCGGTCCTCATAATCGGGGCCGGCCGGTTTCTTATGGAAGTTAGCGAGCGGCCAATCCAGCGTAGGCGCTGGGCAAGGACCACGTGTTCAACGTCTCAAGGCCGCCGTCTTGGCGGAGGCGATAGGCAACGATGCTCGGCGTGCGACCAGTCAACACGTACACCGCGTTGTTACCGCCCTGAGCAATGTCGACCGGGCTCGTGTTTGCTCCGGTGAACGCTGTCTGGCCGCTGGCGTCCAAGAGGCTCACCATGCCGTCCCTATCTATCGCAAAGCCGGAGACCGTGCTGCTGCCCGCGTTGGTCGTGTAAGCAAAGCGGCCGTCGCGAGTGACCAGCGTCCAGCAAGCGGCCGTCTGGTGCGTGGGCGCCGACGCGCTAATGACGCTGACTTGGCCGTCGGACTCGGTGTTGTAAGAACTGAGGGCACTCGCGTTGGTCGAGCCGCCGAATGCCTCGCTAACTAAGAGACGGTTCCGCTTGCCCCACCCGAAGCCGAACGGGGTCTGGCCAGAACTCGCGGTCACGACCGGACTGGACGCTGTCCCGTTGTGATCGACAGCAAAGGACGTGATCTGGTTGGTGCCTTTCTCGGTGACGACAAGGAGGTCGCCATCGGGGCTAAAACTGACCTGCGCGGGAGCCACGTCGGCACCGCTCAGCGGTCTTGCCGAGTTGGCGATCTGCGACAGCGTCCCGTCCTCAGCGATGCGAAAGCCCACGATCGAATCGGGCGCTCCAGCGTTCAAGACGTAGACCAAATTCCCGCTTTGAGTAACGCTGATAGGACGCACGCCGCCAGAAGCGTACTTGCCAATGAACTGCAGGCCCTGCGGCTTGACGCGGAAGACGCTGAAGTCGTTGCTGCCTGCGTTGACCGCATAAAGATAGCGGCTGTCCTGGCTCAGCGTGACCGAGCCCTGAGAGCCGAGGCCGCTGCCGGTTCCAAGTCCGCCGGTATTGTAGTACTGGACGTTGGTGAGTTGGCCGTCGACGCCTCGATCGAAGACCGCGACCTGGTTACCGAGCGAGGAATTGGTCGAGCTGTAGACAGCGCCGACCACAGCGTGGTTCGCGCTGCTGGACGTTGGCTGCGCCTGCGACATGGCTGTAAGGGTGGCGACGCCAGCCATAATGGCGGCAGTTTTGGCAAGTTTGCTTCCAAAGAATTTCATGGGTGTTTGTCCTTCTTGTCCTGCCGCGTTTCCCACGGCAACGGCGGCAAGAAGACACGCTGCAAGAGCGGAAGTTCCGCGGGTCCCAGGCGAAATTGGACGGAACTTCTCGCGGCGCCGAGCGCTTCTTGAGCGGTGGTCACTATCACCATGGGGCAAACGATAATGCCGGGCGCCAAAGAGTCGGGAGCCACCAGTTCCGGCCGCAAGGAGCTCTTTATGCGCCTTGCAAGGGAGAACGAGCAGGTGCTCGTCCGCGTGGCGAGGCGACTGTGCTGCGGCAATGGCGATCTTGCCGATGACTGCGTCCAAGAGGCCATCATCTCCGCGTACCAATCGTTTGTCGACGGCAAGTTTGACGATGTCCCCAACTTCAGGCCGTGGATCCTAAGAATCCTGACGAACCGCTTCTACCGTGAGGCGTCGAAGGCGCGGAGGCATGCGGGAGCCGACGATTTTGAGGAACTTGCGGACAGGCACGTGGACCCCAGTTCCGTCAAGAACCTCGACAGCATCGTCGAGCAGACGGCCCTTCGCGAGGAAATCGACCACGCTTTCGAACAGCTCAGCCCTGAGCAAGCCCTGTGCGTCACGCTCGTCGACGTCGAAGGGCTCGAGTATGGTGAAGCCGCCCGCGTCCTCGACGTCCCCATTGGAACCGTCCGCTCCAGGCTCAACCGAGCAAGGCTGAAGATGGCCGAAGCCATCACCCAAATGCGATTGAGGTCTAACCCATGAAAGAGAACAAGCCTGTCATCAACCCGTGCTTCTGGATGGTCGGACTGCTCAACCGCCTCGTCGAAGGCAAACTCGGAGGCGTGCTGGCGTGGTACACGAAGAAGCACACTGACCAATGCGAAAAGTGCGGCCCGGCCTTGAAAGCGCTGTTGGCCCTTCGAGATGGCTTGAAGAAAGCTTGTGGCGAGGAGGCCGTCGGCCTGAGCGACGACCGATGGGCAAGGATTCAGGCAGCCTGCGACCACGCAGAAGGGGCGTAAGAGCTCAAGGACCGATCGCCGGCAAACGGCGGTCGAGGCGCGTGATCACTTGCTGGGCCATGACCGCATAGCCCGGATCGCGAGGATGGATGTCGCCGTCACCGATCCATGTGTAAGCCAGTTCGTTGCCGATGAACGGGTGATACGAATCGGCATACGCACCCCGATAGAGTTTCGCAAAGTGCAGCAGCATTCCGTTGAGCTTAGGAAGCGCGTAGCGGCCGATCGTGTCCTCTGGCGAGCCAGGATAGGCACCGTAAGGGTTGTAGTAGCCGGGCACGACGAGGACAGCGTTGGGTAACTGTTGCCGGATCAAGGTGAACTCTTGCGTCAGTCTCGCCTGGGTGGTCACGAGCGTCTGGTCGACAATCGCCTTCTGCTCCGAGAACGGGCGCGCGAGGAACGCTGAGTCGAGGAGGTCCAGAAGATCGTTGCCGCCTAGCGCGAAGGTGACGTGCGTGATGACATGACCCCGGGACAGCTCTTGGGCCACCTTGGCCTTGAACGTGTCCGCCTGGCTCTTGTGCCCGAAGAGGGGATAGTTTGAATTGAGCAGGAATCCAATCTCACTCGTGTCGAAGAAGCTTGTAGAGTCCTCGCCCGGAATAGACAAATTGATCAGCGTTGGGCGAACGCCCCCTTGGATCACACCGATGGCATCGGCGACCGGGCGCACGTAGCCCTTGTCTCCCGGCCCCCTGGCCGTATCGTTAGGTTGATAGCCCCAACCGACCGAATCGCCGAGGGCGATGTAGGTCTTGACCTGACCAAAGGCGGAGGCAGTGGCCAGCAGGGCCAGGATCAGGAAGGGCCGTCGCATATCTTGTTATTGTCCCTCAGCAAAGCTGTCGCGACGCAGTTCTCTGGCGACAAGTTCGTGCAACACCGGAGATACTCGCAAAAGTGCTTTGCCTGTTCTGGCGAAGGCTCCTGTAAGATATATGGGCGTGACCGAGTCAGGGGTCGCGCTCGTGAATTATTCAGTCACGACGGAGAGACTCATGAAGACCTTAACATGCATCCTTGGGCTGGGCCTAGCCTCCGCCTCGTTTGCGCAGTTCGCCACAAAGTTCGAAGCTTCGGAGGGCTACTCTGCCTCCCCGAGCGGAACTTTGGTCGTCGGCCAAAACGGCTGGTACCTGCCGATCGCTGATTCAGCGCCCGGAGCAGTCTTTACTTATACAGGCAACACACTCACGTTGCCGGCCAACCCTGCAGGCGGAGACCAATTCCTCGGAATGGTCGCCAACACGAGCTTCACGCAAATCGTGTCGCGCGCCCAACACGACATGGTGTTCGGCTCGGGACTCCTTGCTGCGACCTTCGAGTTCTGCCCCAACTATCTTGCGGCCCCGCCGTCCACCGACAACCTCGGTAGCTTCTCGCTACAGCCGTCTGCAAGCTGCAACTACTTCCAGACCTTGTACCACTACACCGACGTCAATGCTCCAACGACGTTCACGGCAGACTATGGCGTCGCCGGTGCGACGGGCGTCAGCGGTGGATTCACTTCCTTCATGAGCGCTGGCGCAGCTTGGACGCTCTTGCCGATGAACCACTGGTACCGACAGTCCACGATTTGGGACGCGGCCACGAACCGTGTGATCGCGGTGTCGATCCAAGACCTTACTGCTGGCGGCCCCCTGAACGTGGCCACGCCAACCGATTGGTACCTGTCTGGCGGCGCGAACAACGTGCTCGGCCAGCCGACCGCGACGGCCATCCGGTGCTTTGCCGGTGGTAGCCAGAACGGCAACGTTGTCGGATACGACAACATCAATGTTGGCCCGGCGTTGCAAACTCTTGCTCCTGCCGCGCAACACATCACGTTGGGTCAGATCGCCTCCGGCGACCTTGCTAGCCTCGCCGCCGACGATGCCAACGCGGAGCGCATGTGCCGGTTCATCCTTCCGAACCGATCGAGCCCGTTCGTGGTCACGGAACTGACCTACAACACTTCGAAGACCACCCTCTTGGCCATCGCCATGCGCGTGAAAGCTAAGATGAGCCTTGTCGGTCAGTTCGCGATCAAGCTCGGCATGAAGGACCAGACCCAAACCAACGTCTACGACGTCGTGCTTCCTGAGACCTCCATCGGCACCGGCTATGCGGTGTTCACGGGCAATGCCTCGGGGAACTTGCAAAAGTATCTGTCTAGCGGCGGTTCGATCGTCGGCCAGATCAGCGTCCGCAACACCGGCCCCGTGCCGGGCAGCGGCAACTGGTGCACCGATTTCGAGTACGCACAGCTCGACGTCACCGGCGGCTAGTCGACTCTAGAAAACGATCAGAGGGCCGGAACCCTGCTTGGGTTCCGGCCCTCTTTATGTCATGCACGCCCAGCCTATCGCCCTGGCAAAATCACGTCCGCGACGGCGAAGGCACGACGGATGTCCTGCAAAACGACCTTGGCGCGGTGGCCGATGTGCTCTGCACCATCAAGCAGCTCCACGTAGTACCCCGTGTCCGTCCAACCGATCGCTTTGTCCGAAGACTCCACCGCCGATCGGCGTACGTTGCACTCAAGAACCTGAGCGCGACGATAGCCCATGAGCCGCCGGTCGAACTCCTCGATCGTCCCGGACTCGATTTCGAAATCCTCAAAGTCGAAATCGAAGTTCGCGCGGATATAGAGCCCTCGCTTCAACTCGTGCTCGAGTTCCTCAATGTCCTCGCCGTCGAGCCGGATCAGGCTCTCGACCACGGCAGGATGGCACTCGACGTAGAAAGCGTTCCCCGGCTCTCCAAGCTTGCGACGCATTTCGCGCTCGACCCAAAGCCCGACGGTGTCGCTCGATGCGATCCTTCCCCGGCCCTCGCACATCGGACAAAGGCTCGTGATGGCCTCCGTCACGCTCTCACCCGTGCGCTTGCGAGTGATCTCGACCAAGCCGAGAGAGCTGATCCTTCCGACCCGCGTTCGCGCCCTGTCCCGGGCAAGCAACCTTTCAAAGTGGTCGATGAGCTTGTTGCGGTCCTCGGCCTCGTCCATGTCGATGAAATCGATGACGATGATGCCGCCCATGTCGCGGAGGCGGAGCTGCCGGCAGACTTCTTCCGACGCCTCCATGTTCGTCTTCAGGATCGTGTCGCTCAAGCTTGTTGAGCCCACCTGCTTCCCTGTGTTGATATCGATGGCGGTCAGGGCCTCAGTCTCGTCGACGACCAGATAGCCACCGCTCTTCAGCCAAACCTTGTGTTCCAGGAGCCGGTCAAGGTCCTTTTCGATGCCGTAGTGGTCGAAGATCGGTTCTTCTTGGTCGTAAAGGTGGATCCTGCCTTTCAGTTTCGGTGCGACGATGCCAGCGACCAGCGCGACCTTCTCGTATTCCTCGGGGTCGTCGATGACCATTCGGTCGATCTCATCGCCAAAAACGTCGCGGATCGTCCGATAGAGGAGGGTCTGGTCGCGATGGACGACGACCGGCGCTCGCAGGCGCTTCGCGTTCTCCATCACTTGCGACCAAAGCTGTTGAAGGAAAGCAACGTCCGCTTTGAGCTCAGCTTCGGTCCTGCCTTCGCATTCCGTCCTCAAAATCAAGCCGAAGCCAGCGGGATTGATGCGCTCGCCGATCCGGCGCAGCCTCTCGCGCTCCTTACGGTCTTCGATCTTTCGGCTGACGCCCAGGTGGTTGCCTTCTGGCATGAGCACGACGTATCGTCCCGGGAGCGAGATGCGGGTCGTGACCCGGGCACCCTTGGTGCCGCGCGGGCCCTTTGTGACCTGCACCATTAACTCCTGGCCAGGCCGGATCAGCTCCTTGATCTTGCGCCGGCGAAGCTCGCTCCGACGAACGCTCGCGGGGCTGGCGTCGCTCAAGTCCTCAGGGATGATATCGGCGACGTAAAGAAACGCGTTGCGCTCCAAGCCGATGTCGACGAACGCCGCATCCATTCCCGGCAAAACGTTCTGCACGATGCCTTTGAAAATGGATCCGACCACGCGCTCCTCGCGTTCGACCCGGTACTCCATGAGCTTGCTGTCCTCAAGGACGGCAATGCGGGTCTCGCGGCTGGCGCAGTTAACAATGATCTCGATGTTGCGTGGCTTGTCGGCGACCTTGGGAGTCGTCGAAGCCCTCGAGTTGCCTCGTTTTCTCAAAACTTCCTCTTGAACTCAGGCCTGGCTGGCGGAGCGGCATGCTCATAACGCCGATGCCTGTCCTGGTTCTAGAGGAAGATTCTACCGTTACTTTATGGCCCCGACTGGACCTCGAAGTAAGCCTGGTCATACTCGACCTCCCAAAACAAGAGGGGAGTCGGCCCTGCGACCCGCACGCGAACGAGAGCCATGGCCTTGTTGTCGGTCGTCCGCATATAGTTCGAAGGAGGCCCAAATGTGCCGCAAACCATGGTTGTGCCTGATTGCAGCAGGGGCGCAGTGGCATTCGTAAACGGGTCGAAAACGTTTTTCGTCCAGTCGAACAAGTTCAGAGACTGAGTGTAGTTCCCGATAGCCACACAGCGGCCCGTAATATGAAAGCTTAAGGATGACGGAGCAGCTGGCAGCCTGGCCTCGAACCGAAGTGTGACCGGATCAACCTGCAGGTTGGCCACCGTGAAGCGACTGAAGCGGAAGCAGGCACCATCCGCGTCGACCAGGTCGGCGACCGAGCCACTGATGGTCCGACCATAGACCACGGTGACCGCGTTCACGGGCACGGCCTGTTGGGAGGCGGCGATGGGCACAAGATTGGCCAGGAACGCGACGCTCATTGCGACGCGTGCCAAAGGAGCAAGCATTAGAAGCCGTTGTTCCCTGAGCCAGAGCCGTGGGCCCAGTCATTTCAGCCAGAGTTGACGACCAGCCCAGGGCCCTGCCAACCTGTCTGCAGTGCCGATTTACGAGTTCCGCTGTAAGGATTGCGGTGCGAAGGTCGCCCTTTTGATGGGAATGACTTCGGAACCAGACGAAGAGGTATGTCCCAAATGCGGGAGCCGCAACCTCGGTCGGTTGGTGTCGCGATTCCGAAAGGGGCGGACTGAAGATGACCGAGTGGACGAGCTTGCCGACCGCCTTGAGGTCATGGGAGAACCCGACAGCGCCAACGAGATGCGTGGCCTGGTGCGGGAAATGGGGAAGGCTATGGACGAGGACTTTAGCGACGAGATGGAAGAGTTGTTCGAGTCAGACATGGAAGAAGACGCGCCAGCAGACGACTAGCTGTTCTACAATGCCCCGGTGCGATCCTTGAAGCCTCTTGGTCAGATCACTGTGGTCTGCGGAAGCATGTACGCCGGCAAGTCTGAAGAACTGATCCGGCTCGCCCGCCGAGCGCTCTACGCAAAGAAGAAAGTCCAAGTCTTCAAGCCGGCGATCGACAACCGCTACGACGAAGAGATGGTCGTCACCCACATGGGCGTCAGACATGAAGCCGTCCCCGTGAAGACCGTCAAGGAACTCGAGTCGAAGATCGAAAAGGGGACCCAGGTTGTTTGCGTCGAGGAAGTGCAGTTCTTCGACCGTTCGATCGTCGACCTGGCGGTCCGCCTGGCTGACAACGGTCTGGAGGTGATACTCGCCGGCCTAGACCAAGACTTTCGAAGAAAACCGTTCGGGCCGATGGCTGAGTTGCTGTGCGCGGCCGATGAAGTCGTCAAGCTTCGGGCCATCTGTATGAACTGCGGGCGGCCCGCCAGCCATACATACCGGATGGTGGACGGTCGGCCAGCCCACAAAGACGACCCGGTGGTCCTGATAGGAGCCACCGAGGTCTATGAAGCGCGTTGCCGCAGTTGTTTCGAACTGCGCGGAGAGAAGAAAGCGAGCCCTACTCGATGATGTCCATCACGACCTTGCCGTTGATCATCTGACCAGCGATCGGCACGTTCGTCCACTGCTGTTCAGACTTGATCACGACTCCGGTCGAGATCTCGACCCAGACCGTGCCCTTCGACGATGCAGGATCGGTACCGGCGGTCTCCTTAGCCTCGAAGCTCACTTTAAAGACATCGTGGGCCCCGACCTTCTCCTGACCAAGGATCTCAAAGGAGTAGGAGACGTCCATCGTGCCCTTGTCCTTAATGCCCTTGTAAGCGCTCATCCACTTGGAACCAACCTTGACCGGCTCCTTCGGGAAGATGAACGATTGAAGATTGGCCGCGCGAATGCTGTCGCCGGTGACCTCGTCACCCTGCATGTCGGCGACCCATCCTTCAGGCGACAAGGTCGTCGTGGTAGCACCGCCAACGCCCGCCGGAGCGGGCGAGTCTTGGCCATTGATACTGAGGACCATGTCCTGCTGCTCGGAACTCACGACATAGCTGCCGTCCCCGTTGACCTTCATGACCTTGTCGGTGGTCTTGGCTGAGAATTTGATGGCCATGCCACCAATCTCGGTGTCCACTGCAAGCTTGTACTTGACGGAATCGCCTTCCTTGGCGTTGCGCTTCAGCGCGACGGGATCCTGGGCAAGAGCGAGCGATGCCGTGAGGACCGCCGCGATAAACACCATGGTTCGCATCCGCCTATTGTACTGGGTCACGTTGGACCTCGGACGGCCCTGTACAATCGATTTCATGGAGCAAGCCGGGCGGTTCATGATGTTGGTGGGACTTGGTCTCGCGTTGCTCGGCGGCATAGTCTTCGCCATCGGGCGCCTGTTTCCAAGTTTCCGCCCTGGCCACCTGCCGGGAGACATTTCGGTGGAGAAACCAGGCTTCACACTTGCTATCCCACTGACAACGATGATCCTCGTCTCCATCGTCGCTTCGCTCCTGCTCTGGCTGCTGGGAGCGCTTCGGCGGTGAGCGTCCGCGCCGTCACGTTTGACTGCGCCCAGACATTGCTGGCAGTCGATTGGAAGCCAGCCGCCCTCGCCATCGAGTGTGCCAAGCGCTTGGGGTTGCCCGTCGACGATTGGACGCACGGTAACGCGTACGACCAGCTTCTCCGAAAGGCTTGGCCTGCCTTTGTCGAGATGAACTTGACTCGAGACGAGGACGCCTCCGACCTCTTTTGGCGCGAATTGACGCAGGCATGGTGCCGGGAGTGTGGATTCGAGCCGGCCACCGCCAGCGATCTCTACGACACTGCAGAGCGATTGATCTATGGGCGACCCTCGTCAGTCTTCGCCCTTTATGACGACGTCATCCCTTGTCTGACAGCGCTCCGCGAGAGGGGAATCAAGATGGCCATCGTCAGCAACTGGGACATTTCGCTCCACAAGGCCGTGCGCAGCTATGGGCTCGCTCCTTTCTTCGACAAAGTCGTTGCCAGCATGGAGGAAGGGATCGAAAAGCCTGACCCAAGGATCTTCAAGATAGCGCTTGATGCCCTTGGCATCGATCCTCTAGAGTGCGTGCACGTTGGTGACAATCCGCTCGATGACCTCGCCGGTGCCCGTCGGGCCGGGATGAAGGCGTTCGTCATCGACCGGAGGGGTGAGTCGACTTCAAACGTCTATATCTCTTCGTTGTTGGAACTGCCAGAGAGGATCGGGCTTTGAGGCTGGAAGAGTTCGACTACGAACTGCCCGAAGAACTCATCGCCCAGCGGCCCCTCGAAGACAGGGCCGCGTCTCGTCTTCTCCATCTCGACCGTTCTTCAGGTGCGGTCTCCCACTTGACCTTTCGCCAGGGCCTGGACTTGCTCCGCGAAGGAGACCTTCTTGTCCTGAACGACACGAGGGTCTCGGCCCGAAGACTCCATGGGCGCCGGGCGACAGGTGCCAAGGTGGAGGCCCTGGTGATGTCCGCTCGAGGAAGTCTTTTCGAAGCCCTCGTCAAGCCCGCCAAGCGGCTCCGGCCAGGTGAGACCATCGAGTTCGATTCAGGGCCAAGGGCCCTCGTCGTCGAGGACTTAGGAGACGGCAAGAAGCTTCTCGAGTTCGACCGTCCTCTCGATCATTCCGGGACGGTGCCCTTGCCGCCGTACGTGCATGAGTCGCTGCAAGACGAGGAGAGGTACCAGACCGTCTATGCGAGCACTCCAGGCAGTAGTGCCGCGCCCACTGCGGGGTTGCATTTCACATTGGACCTCCTGGAAGGGCTAAGGCAACGCGGAGTCCAGACTGCGACGGTGACGCTTGACGTCGGGCTCGACACCTTCAGGCCAGTCATGGTCGAAGAAATCGATCAGCATGTGATGCACGGCGAGGTCTGTACTGTGTCAGAAGAAACGGCCGAAGCCGTCGCCACATGCAAGGGAAGGATTATCGCGGTCGGCACGACGACCGTCCGGACGCTTGAGTCATTTGCAAATGGGCCGAGGTCTATTGCGAGCGGATCACTGGTGAGCAGGCTCTTCATCCGTCCCGGTTACAAGTTTCGAGTGATCGACGGCATGTTCACGAACTTCCACATGCCCCGCACCACCATGATGATGATGATCTCCGCGATGGCAGGGCGGGACGCCGTGTTGGCGGCGTACCGCGAGGCCGTTCAGCTTCGCTACCGGTTCTTGAGCTTCGGCGACAGCATGCTGATTGTTTGAAGCAAGCTGGGAATTCTTAGAAGAAATGTGATGTATGATGAGGTTCTCGTATGCCAGGTTCCAAAGAATTCGATCCAATGGCGTACATCGAGAGCGCGTTTCTCGACAAAAGCCCGAACGGGGTCACGGTTCCGGTAACCAACGCTGACGCCGAAACCGCTGTCGTGGCTGGGAAGGCTCCTCGCGGCTCTGCCACGAAATTTCGAAAGACCGCCCTCAGTGCTCCACGACCAAGGCGAGTCAAATCCGCTGACTCTCGCGAACCCCTGGACGACGGGTTCAAGGAGCTTCTCGAACACCTTCCTCGAAACATTGAGTTCCTCGGCAAGTTCTTCAACGACTCCGTCACGTCCCACTACTACAACCACGGCTTCAAGGAGAGCAGGGAGGATCTCATCAAGAGGCTCCTCGACCCTGAGTTGACCCTGGAAGAAGTGAGCCGCCTTCTCGGCGTCTGTCCCGCCACCGTTCGTCGCTATACGAACCGCGGCTGGATCGACCACCACCGCACCAAAGGTGGACAAAGGAGGTTCAGGCTCAGCAGTGTGGTGAGGTTCGTCGACCGGCACGGAAGGACGCCCGAGGCATAATTGTCCTGAGTGCGGCTCCTTAAGATCGCGCTGTTTTCAGACAGTGCCTTGCCCGTGCTGAACGGCGTGAGCATCAGCATCGACGCCCTCGTCCGCTCCTTGCGAGAACGGGGGCACAGCGTCTATGTCTACACGTCCGGCATGGGCGTTCAGGACGCCGACCCGAACACGACGCGCTTTATCTCCTTCCACACGCCGCTGACCAAGGACTACCCTCTGGCCATCCCGCCGTTCTATCCTTGGTTCCACGAGTTCAAGCGGCACAACTTTGACATCGTACACACCCACACGCCGTTCACGGTCGGCTTTGTCGGGCTCAGGTGGGCGCAGTCCTGCGATATCCCCTTGGTTAGCACCTATCACACGCACTACGATAAATACGCCCACTACGTGCCAATCGCCCCGAAGCGCTATCTTCGCTACAAAATCGCGAAGCACACCAACTTCTATTACAACAGTGTCGACCATGTGGTGACCCCCAGTGAAGCCTCGCGCCGCTGGCTCCTTCGGCACTCTGTGCACAAGCCCGTCTCCGTTATCCCCACCGGAGTGCCCGATCCGATCCCGATTGATCGCAATGCCGTCCGCGCCAGCCTCGGGTTGTCGCCCCTCCGAAAGGTCGTCCTCTATGCCGGGCGCATCGCCAAGGAAAAGAACATCGGCACCCTCCTCGAAGCTGCCTCCCTGGTCTTTTCCCAGGACGTCGAGAGCGAGCTTTGGATCGTCGGCGACGGACCTGCCCGGAGCGACTTCCAATCATTGGCCCGTCAATTGGAGATCGGAGACAGGGTGCGGTTTTGGGGCGCGGTCGATCGGCAACGTATCGGCGAGTTTTACGCGGCGAGCGATGTGTTCGCCTTCCCTTCGATGACCGAGACCCAGGGCCTTGTCGTGACCGAGGCCATGACTTACGGGCTACCCGCCATCGTCGTCCATGGCGGTGGCGCGTCCGCTTCGGTCAAGGACGGCCAGACTGGCTTTGTCGTGCACAACGATCCGTTCGAGATGTCTCAGCGGATCATTCAAACCTTGAGCGATCCGCTTCTCTACGAAAGTCTTTCCAGAGCGGCTGAAACCCACGCCAGGTCCTGCACAATCAGCGAAATGACCTCGCGCATTCTCGCCACCTACCGGTCCGTACTCGGTGAAACGGAGGCGCAACTGGTTCATGTCTAAGGGGATGCGCGACTTCGCGATCCTGGCGGGCTGCCTGTTCGTCATCCGGTTGTTTCTCGGTTTCCTCAGTTTTCCGGCCGGGATTGCTCCCGTCCTCAACTTCCTTTCAACGATCGTCTTCCTCGGCCTCCCGATCATCGCCCTGTACCGCGCGGCCGATGAGGACTGGACAGCAAAAGCAGCCGGCTTGTGTCTTGGAGCCGGTGCGGCCGTGCACGTCCTCGGGGGCTTGGCCCTTCGGT
Source organism: Armatimonadota bacterium (assembly GCA_018268375.1). GTDB lineage: Bacteria > Armatimonadota > Fimbriimonadia > Fimbriimonadales > Fimbriimonadaceae > JAEURO01. The sequence goes on from JAFDWS010000006.1 coordinate 313,925, forward strand.
TCGTGTTGCCCCCGTTCGGACTCGGCACCTTGGTCGTGCAATCGCTGGTTCAACTAGGGATAGCGTTCTGGACACTGGGGCTCGGCGCATACGTCGCCCTCTTGATCAAGGACAAGAACCTGATCCTGCCCGTCGCTCTCTTCTTGGCTGGCCTGGACGTCTTTCTCGTTTTCTATCCCGCAGCCCCGACCTCAAAGATCGTCCGGCAATATCCCGTGGTCTTCCAGTCCATGGGCGTCACGGTGCCTTCGGCACGCCCAGCCACGCCCCGGGAGCCACAAGGAGCACGTGTTGTTCCCCAAGCCTATGTGGGGCCTGCCGATTTGCTCTTCATCGCCGCGTTCTTGATCGCGCTCCATCGCTTTGGCATGAAGGTGCGGGAGACCGTGAAGTGGCTCGTCCCCGTGATGGTCGTCTACCTGCTTCTCGTCCTTTCTCCGCTGAACCTCAACACCCTCCCCGCCCTCGTGCCCATCGGCCTGACCGTCCTAGCCGTGAACTGGCGCGAGTTTCACTTGTCCCGCGAGGAGCGAGCGATGGTTTGGGGGGCCGGGCTTCTCGCGTTCGCGATCGCCGTGTTTGGCCTCGTCGCCCACTTCAAGGACGCGAAAGCAAGGCTAGCTGAGCCTTTGACGACGGAGACCGCCCCAGGAGGCTCAGGATCGGCAACGAGGCCTCCGCAACCAGCCGGTGGTCAACCCCAGTAGGCACACCCGAACGGTCTAGGAAATAGAGGAGGTCTTCCGTCGCAAGGTTGCCACCTGCACCTGGCGCGTACGGGCAACCGCCAAGTCCTCCTGCGCTCGAATCGAACACCGTATAGCCCAGCGAAAGCGCTTCCGCGATGTTGGCGACCGCTGTACCGCGAGTGTCGTGGAAGTGCCACGCCACCTTCTCCTTCGGCAGGCCCAGTGCGCGCTCGAGCGCCCGGACTTCGCGCGGCACCGCGACCCCGATCGTGTCACCAAGGGAAACCTCGTCGGCCCCCATCTCCAAGAGCCGGCGCGCCACGTCAGCAGTCGCCGAAGGGTCGACCTTGCCCGCATAGGGGCACTCGAACGCGGTGCTGACGTAGCCTCGGACCCATCCTTCCGGCCGCTCAGACCGAAATCGCTCCATCACTGCACTGAAGACGTCGAGCGACTCGGCGACGGTCATATTGATGTTCTTCTGGGTGAACGCGTCGCTCGCGGCGGTGAACAATGCGATCCTCTGAACCCCTGTCTCCAGCGCTCGGTCGAGTCCTCGCTCGTTAGGGACGAGGGCCGAATAAAGTCCGCCCTTGGGGAGCAAAGGCCACAGTTCGGCCGCATCGCCTAGCTGGGGGACCCACTTTGGCGAGACGAAACTTGTCGCCTCGATCTCCTTTAGGCCAGATTCGAGCAAGCGCTGGACGAAAGCCGCCTTCTCTGCGGTCGGAACCGCAGTCGGCTCGTTCTGGAGCCCGTCCCGAGGGCCGACCTCGACGATCCTGACCATATACAGATTCTAGAAGATCACCCAGCTGATGCCAAAAAAAGACCCCCTTCTCAGGGGGCCTAGCACTTTCATCTCTTTCAGGGAAGATCCCTTACGGACGCCTGCTTTCTTCTTTTTTACGCATAGTCGCCGTAGGGCTCGCTCTTGCTGTCGCCAAGCCAAGTTGGCTGCCCTCGGACTCACGGATGAACCGGAATCGTCGTGCCAACGTCGGCAGGTAGAGACACTATACCACGTCCTTCTATGTTTTTATATAGATTTCCTCTATTTCGTCAGAAAACGAAGTCCGCTCCGCGATGACGACCAGCCGGTACGTCACGATGTAGCTCCCGTAGAGGGCCATGAACTCGGCGAGGAACCCTTCGTCGGTCATCGAGATCGCATGGAAGGCCCGACTGGAACGGCCGCTAGCCTCGCGCCAAACCTTGATGAAGTCCTGCTGGACGTGCTCAGGAAGCCGCTTTGCCATCGAAACCACCCCGATCACGTCCACCATCGGGTGGTTACGGATGGAGACCTCCGCACGGCGCATATTGAAGTACGCCATGCGGCTCAAGCTCTTGACAAATGACTTCGACGCCTCCGACCGCTGCCAAATGTCGGCTAGCGCGTAGAGGCTCAGGTAGTCGCGGTAGTGCTTCTCAAACTGCCTATGGCTACAACCCAGACTCATCCCGTTCCTCGACCTGGGCGAGAAGCTGGCCCTCTGTGACCTGGTCGCCCTTGGAGACGGGGATCTGCACGACCTCGCCAGCGAAAGGCGCTGACATCACGTGCTGCATCTTCATAGCCTCAAGGACCAGGAGCCTCTGACCAGCTTCTACCCGTTGTCCTTGTTCCACAAAAACCTCGACGATCTGACCCGGCATCGGTGCCACCGCGTCGCCGCCGGCTTGGTGCTTGGCAGCCTGCCGGGCGGTCGCCTTCTGAATTTCGAACGTGCGCCCAGCCAGGCTCACGAGAACAGTATCGCCCCTCCGCACCGCAAGACCGCTGTGGGTTTGGCCCCCAACCGTCAGGAACAAGCGGTCACCAACGACCCGTACGCTGCTACCAGGGTCGAGGGCGACTTCGGTCTCCTCGCCGTTCACCAGGTACCGCAAGAGGCCTTGTTCTCCTTGTACTCAGTCGCCTTACGGACGAACTCATTGAAGAGCGAGCGGGAAGCAGGATCGGCAGGAGTGCGCTCGGGGTGCCATTGGATCCCGAGGATCCAACGCCCGTCCGTAGCCTCGATGGCCTCGACCGTCCCGTCCTCGGAGCGCGCGACGACCTTCAGGCCATCCCCGACTTGACCAACGGCTTGATGGTGGTAGCTCTTACCCTGGACTGACGTGCTACCAAGGGCGCTCGCTGTCGTCGACCCTGCGGCAACCGAATAGTCCTGCATCGTGCCCCCCGCGTGGCCGCCATGACCGACGACGTCTGGCACGTGCTGGACGAGGTCACCACCGTTGACGACATTCAGGAACTGGCATCCGTAGCAGATCCCAAGCACCGGCATGTCCTTGGGAACGGCGTCATAGACCTTCTTCTCAGCCTCAAACCGCTCGGTGGACTCCATTTTGGTCTCGGGATGGACGTCTTGACCGAAACGCGCCGGGTCAATGTCGTTCCCGCCGATGATCATCCAGCCATCGATCAAATCGAGCGACTCGCGTGGGTGAATGCCGTGCGGGATCAGCAAGGGGATCGCCCCTGCCTCGATGAGTCGGTCAACGTAAGGCTTACCGACGAAGAAGACTTCTCGCTCTTCCGGCATCACCGGATCCGGGCCGATGCTGCAAACAATGCCGATGACGGGCTTGCTCATGGCTGGATGAGGTCCCGGATGTTCTCGACGGCGGCCTTGATCGCGTTCTGGTAGTTGGCTGCGCCCACTCCATTGATCAACCGGTGGTCGAACGTGATACCCAGGTTCGCATACCGCTTCAGCTTGAGCTCGTTCGAGGTCTGGTCGAGCCCGTTGTACGGCTCCCCGAGGAACACGGTTGCGATCCCAGGGGGCACCACGACCGCGACCGCGTCGCGGATGCCAAAACTTTGCATGTTGGTCAGACTCAGGGTCACGCTCTCGTTCGCTTGGTCCTTGCCCGAGCGGGCGAGGTCGATCTTCTCTCGGCAAGCGTCGGCGAAGGTGCGCCAGTCCATCAAGTCAGCGCCGTCCACAACCGCGATGACCAACTCGTCGCCCGGCAGGGCGACGGCAATGCCAAGGTGCATCTCGTCGTAAGTGCGGACGGTTCCGTCGCCGACAACCGTCGATCGGAAACCCGGGTGCTCACGGCTCGACTTTGCCGCAGCGTAGGCGAACATGGTGAACGTGCTCGGCTGGAAGTCGCCACCCATCGATTTGAACTCGGCGCGAAGTGTCTCGATCGGCCCCCAGTCCATCGCCACCGTCATCGTTCCCGGCACCGCCAGAGCATTGCCCCGCACCAGCCGCGACATGAGGTTGCGCTGTTTGGGGTTCATCGGCTGCTCGGAATAGCCCTTCCCTTCTGTGCGGACGGAAGCAGTCGCGGGAGCAGCCCCGCCCGAAAGGTGGGCGTCGATGTCTTCCGGCATCAGCTTGGTGCCCGAGGCGGAGATCGTCTCTATGTCTGCGTCCGTCAGTCCCTTGGACTTCGCGTAGGCACGTGTGCGGGGTGGTACGTCCATTCGGCGGCCCGATGAAGGCGCCGAAACGGCAGCAACGGTCGACACCGCTGGAGCCGCAACTTCGGTCGGCGCGGTCGCTTGGCTGCTTGTCGCAACGCCGCCAACGACCTCCATGACAGCGACCTCGGATCCGATCGGCAAAACCGTGTCCGGCTCGGCCAGCCACTTTAAGAGGGTGCCTTCCACCGGCGATTCGACGTCCATGACCGCCTTGTCAGTCTCCATTTGATAGAGCGGCTCATCGCGCTTGACCTTCTCGCCAGGCTGCTTGAGGTAAGCGACCAGCCTCGCTTCCTGGAGCCCCTCTCCAATCTGCGGGATGGTGAGGGACATCGTGTTCGAGGCACTGGGGACGGGGGACTGTGGGCTCTTGGCCTCAGCGGCAGGCGGCGATGCAGGTGCGCTTGCTCCGTCGCTCACATCCATGACCAGCACTTCGGCTCCGATGGGAAGGATGGTGTCCGGCTCTGAGAGCCACTTGACGATGCGGCCCTCGTGGGGCGACTCCACGTCCATGACCGCCTTATCGGTCTCCATTTGATAGATCGGCTCGTCACGCTTGACGAAGTCGCCCGGTTGCTTGAGCATGGCCACGAGGCGCGCCTCTTGGAGGCCCTCGCCGATCTGGGGGATGCGGAGGGAGACTTCAGGCATGTGTGCCTTCAAGTTTGGCACAGGCTACGGAGATGCTCTATCTGGTCATGGGTTCCAAACGAGCTGCTTCTGGACATACGGGTTCGCCCGGAAGACATGGCCGTCCACATAGGACACGATGGGCGCTCCCTCGTGCCTCTTCACCGCCAAGCACTCTGAACCTGCGAGCGGGCCCCGCAGGGAGTCGAACACGAGCGGCACTTTGTCCGGCTGGTTGACTTCTGTCGTCGGCCTCGATTGGAGCGCTTTGTTGACTGCATAGCTCACTGGACCGTCCGCATCGGGACATCGTGGCTTCCTTGGACTCAGTCTCTCCATCCAGTCCGGGTCGCTCAAGAACCGATCGTTATTGTCCTCGGAATAGACCTCTTGGGCCATGGCGAGGTCTTTGACTTGGCTCAGGCACTGGTGAGAGTCCGCCACGATCACGTCGCAGAAAAGGTGCAACTGCGTCACGAAGAAGAAGGCTCCCGTTGCTATCGCCGTAACGACCGCCGTCCGCCGCCAAAGCAGCCATATGGGCGTCGAATCATGCCGCTTGGCCACCTGAGCGACAACGATGGCTATCAGCAACGCTGCGACAAAGGTGCCAAACACGTGGAGCGCCCACTCGTGGGTCAGCCTCGCCCCGATATGTTTGACAGCAGAGTTCACGATCGATCCCTGTCCGGATCAACACTACCTTCTCACCGCCGGTTCCAGGCGGCCGCATGGCGAGAATAACCGGCTTGGGAGCCAGGGCGTCCGATTGGTTTACCCAGGTGTCGCTTCAACGGCGCAGAGCAAGGGGCAGAGCACCTCAACCGGTCACGAGCGCACGGTAGACGCTAGGCCAGAACGACAATTACGGCATCAAATTGGGACTTTAGGCCCCCCCCTATCAAGCGTTAACCTTATCTTATGTTCATGGCGGTTCATGCCTGCCACATTCCTGCAATCCTTGCTGTTGCGGCATCCTCATGCGCAATTCTAGCGATCAGCATCGAATGTGGCCTAGCAACCACTCCAGCAAAGAGTGACGAAGGAGAGGCCACCACATTTCGCGCCTTACCTTTGGTCGGGCAACAGTTGCCCCACGAAATTAGCGGACTAAAACGAACAGCAGTTATCTGGTTGCCGGATTGTCATAGTTGTTCAGCGAAGCACCTGGATTTGAAGTCTTTCGCGAATGAGTGTAAGTTACCGTTGGTCCTCGTCGAATCTCCATCGTCGACAGCCTGGCCACAAGAAGAACTGCCGCAACGAGCCAAGCTGGTCAAAGAACGAGCGCCTGACTTTGTCGCGGGTAGACCAATTTACGGACCCGTTGCGTGCATTGTCTCAGCCAGTGGATTTGTTGAGCAAGTAGAACCGAAGGTTGAGCGCATCGGCGACATTCTCGCGCCGGCTGGCTCATGAAGAAGGCGTTTACTTTGACCGAGTGCCTTGTGTCCTTGGCGATCATCCTCACGATCGCTGCCCTTCTGACACCAGTCGTGATCAACTCGAAGCGCGCGGGACAAGTAACCGTCTCAATTCAGCACCTGCGCCAGATTCACTTAGCCGTGAAACAATACCAGGTCGACTCCGGAGGCGACGGCAACTACGGGAGCCTTGAAGAAATGGGCCTGCCTCACGGCGAGTACGTCGCCCGAACCTTGCTAAACCAGCCCCTCAAACTTTGGCAGTCTGGGTGTGGCGTCCACCCTTCCGACCCTCACGCGCTCGTGCACCTGCAGTACTGGCCCGGCAATGGAGGTAAGCACTGGATGGACAATGTCGTCTCCTGGCGAGAACAAATGATTTTGACGTTCGACCTGAACTGCTCTGACCACGACGTGAACTTTGAAAACACGATGCAGGCCAAGTATGGCATTGGTGTGCTGCTAGGCGGGAATGCCGTGAAACGCAGAAAGAGCGGCAGTTACGCCGATCCCGCATGGTGGGCCAAACCATGATCCAGATTTCCGAAACTGAAAACGCACTTTGGACTAACACACATGAAAAGAACCATCGCTACCGTGCTCACGGCCGTCGCCCTCATGGCCCCTGGAACCTTAAGCTCGCAGCAGTCCCACTGGTGTCAGCACTGCGACATCGAATCGATGGATTGCTCACTTTGGGGCTTGCCAATTCAGACCTGGCAGTTCTGTGGCTCCTTCAAATTCGGAGACACCAGCACTGTGTGCATCAACTATTACACGCGGCAACGGTATTGCTATGATGTGCCTCAGAATCTTCGCACTGAGAAGACAAGCGATCCGAAGGATCCGGGGGATTGCGAAGATGGTGACGAATGCACGGCGCAATGAAACTCCTCACAATGGTAGCTGTCGGTGAATAACCGACAAAAGAATCTCCTACTGTGGGTTCTGGCTGTTGGCTGCCTGTCGACGGTCGCGTTTTTGTTGGCCACGCTTCTGAACCCCGAGACTCTTGAGTCGGTCGGTCGCAGAGCAGCCAACTGCTATTTGAACGACGATGGAGGCTGCCTCTATTCACTCGCCTGCGAGGACGAGAAGGAACTCTTGGCTCTGTCTCCGTCAAAGGTTCAGGCTGTGCTTGACGAGTATACAAGGCCAGCCATGGGGCCCGTTGTGGCAATAGAAACGCACTATGAACCGATTTCGTCGTTTCAAGGACTAACCGTTTGTCGCTTGCGCCATAAGAATCGCGAAGAGAGCACATTGACCTTTTCAACGATAAAGACTGACAAGGGAATTCGTTGTTGGAACGTCATGCGAGCCCTGGTCTTTGACGCTGGCCAGTTCAAACATCGACTCGAGACCGATGAAATTCCGATTAAGAGCGCGATGACGGCGCGCGCCATCTTGATGTATGAGAAGGATGGAGGCGTATTGGATCGGCTCGGGCTGGCGGGAATCATCAAACGGCCCTCGGGCTTCGAATCTTGGCACGACGCGGCCGTCCGTCTCAGAAAGCGTTACGTCAAAGACCCGGAGCGCTCCCAATGAACACGCCACACGAGCAGCACCCCAGGCGGTTCGTCGTGGCAGCAGGGGCTAGGCGGTCAGCGCTCTGACCTCGGCGCGGACCCTGTCGGGAATGGAGGGCCCGAAGTACAAAGATCCTGGCGAGCCGGCCCCGGCCCTCACGGGCCTGCTTCGGTATAATCGCGCCTCGGACTCCGGGTGACGCTTCCCTCTCTCCCGTTCCCGTAAATTCAATTTAGGATCAATTACGCCATGGCGAAGAAGATTTCCAGCGTCATCAAACTCAACATTGCGGCCGGCAAGGGAACCCCGGCTCCGCCCGTCGGCCCTGCCCTCGGCCAAGCCGGCATCAACATGATGGAGTTCCTCAAGAAGTTCAACGAAATGACCGCGCCGCAGATGGGTTACACCATGCCGGTCGAGATCGTGGTCTTCGAAGACCGCTCCTACAGCTTCAAGGTCAAGCAGCCACTCATGACCGACCTCATCAAGAAGGCGATGGGCATCGAGAAGGGCAGCAGCAACCCCAGCAAGGAGTCGGCGGGCAAGCTCACCCGAGCGCAGGCTCTGACGGTCGTCAAGCAGAAGATCGCCGACCTCAACACCGATGACGAAGAGCAAGCACTTCGCATCGTTGCCGGGTCGGCCAGGTCAATGGGCATCGACACCGACTTCTGACCTCCCTTACAACGCATTAAAATGGCGGGAACAAAGGTCCGTACGGGCACGTATGGGCCTTCTGAAACCGTCCATTCTTCCAAGAGTCTAATAGGTGGCAGTGTCATTTCGTCTGTTTGGTTTAGTCTTGGCTACCCTCTGCGTGTCCTCGGCTTTCGCCGGGCCTGACACGGAGTCGTTTGGGCCCGCCCAGGTGGCGGCGGACGCCATCCGTGCCGCGGCAAAGGCTGATATCGCTTTCCTGCCCGCCGGCGTGCTCAAGGCGAACTTCAAGGGCGGCGACCTCGCTGGACTCCTGCAGTTCCCAACCGACGAGGTCGCGGTGGTTCAATTGACCGGCGCCCAGGTTCGGCAGGCTCTCGAGAAGTCCGTCGCGATTTATCCTTCCCCCAATCCAGGGTTCCTTCAGCTTTCTGGCATCAACGCCACCTTCTCGAAGAGCGAGGATCCGAACAAGCGCGTCGTTTCTGCAACGTTATTCGGAGCGAACCTCGACGACAGCAAGAAGTACCGCGTCGCCATGCCAGGCTCCCTTGCGCGTGGTGGACTCGGCTATTTCACGGTCTGGAAGGAAACCCAGATCATTGAGATGCTCAAAGGCCAAAACCTTGAGACAGTGCTCAAGGGCAAGTCTGGGACGGACAACCAGCCCCGCTGGAAAATCGCCGACTGACCGGATTGAGCGGAGCGAGTACACTCGCTTTGCCCCATGATCACCCCCTACGACTGGCAGGAAGCAGTCGGGCATCGCGCCCAGTTCATCGAGTCGCGCATTGCCGCCGGGATTCCCGTGGTCGCTGTCACGTGCGATGAGGGGATCGTCGCAGGCACGTTCAAGCGCCAGTCGCGCAAGCTCTTCGAGGTCTACGACCGGCTCATGTATTCCGCGATTGGCCAACAGTCGGACATCGAGTCGCTACGCGTCGCTGCAGTGGACTTTGCCCATCGGGAAGGCTATCAACGGAGCGAGCAAGACGTCACGATCCAGCGCGTCGTCACCGCCATTAGCCAACCCATCAAGGACGCCTTTGCCAACTTTCAAGTCGCGCCGCTCGTGGCCAAGGCCATCTTCATGGAGGTCGGCGAGACCGCTGCGGACGACAAGTTCTACATCATCGACTACGACGGCGATTACACGATCGATCATGGTGCGGGGTGCCTGGCCGGGCTCCACGAGATCGAGGCCGAACTCGAGACCGCCCTCACCGAGCTTAAGACAGGCAATCGCCGGCCCAAGGACATCGCGCAAAGGCTCGAGAAGATCCTCGCCAAAACGATCGCTGCCCACAGCGACGACGGCGAGGTCATGTCCGGACTTGTGTTCGAAGCCGCGCTGCTCGCTCGGAACAGAGTTGGCGACCGTCGGTTCCGGCTGCTGACCAACGGCGACGAGTGACTACTTCCGCTGGCGCAAGTGGCCGATGAGCAAAGCGATGTCGGACGGCCGGACCCCAGGGATGCGGCTCGCTTGCCCGACCGTGAGCGGACGGACATTGCCCAACTTCTCCTTGCTTTCATGGCTCAATCCCTTGAGCTCCACGAACGCGAACTGGGGCGGGATGGCGAGATCGTCCAAGCGCATCGCTAGTTCGGCTTCCTCTTCCTGTCTCTTGAGATAGCCCGAATAGACCGCCTCGATCTCAATTTGGGCCCGAGCCGCTGGCCCGGCCGCGCCGAAGTCACCGTCATCCGCCTCCGGCGGCAGTGAGCCGTCCCAGACGCCGGTGGCCCTTGCGAGGGCCTCTATCGTGCCAAGGTCGACCTCCGGACGTCGAAGCAACTCCAGGAAACAACACCGGCCCTTGACAGGAGCCAGGCCGCGATCGTCTAGAAGCCCGTTGTCGACTTCAAAGAAGTGGGTGTCGGCCAACCACCTCTTACCGCGCTCAATGGCTTCCAGCTTGTCGTCAAGGCGCCGCTTTCTGACGTCGCAAGCCAATCCCAGCTGGGCAGCGATCGGCGTGAGCCGCTGATCGGCGTTGTCATGCCGGAGTAACAGCCGGTGCTCGGCCCGCGCCGTCAGCATGCGGTAGGGGTCGTCCACACCCTTGGTGACCAGATCGTCGACCATCACGCCGATAAAACTGCCGGTCCGTGGCAATGTGACCTCTGCCTCGCCCGCCGAAAAGCGGGCGGCATTGATCCCCGCCAAGATTCCCTGGCCCGCGGCCTCTTCGTAGCCGCTTGTCCCATTGATTTGACCCGCGAGGAAAAGGCCTGGAAGTAGTTTGGACATGAGCGTCGGGCCGATCTGGAGCGGATCCGCCATGTCGTACTCGACGGCGTATCCGGGCCGGATCATTTCCGCCCGTTCGAGGGAAGGAATTGTTCTGAGCGCGGCCAACTGGACGTCCGCGGGCATCGAACTCGAGAACCCCTGCACGTAGACCGAGTCGCTGTCCCATTCTTCTTGCTCAAGAAAGATTGGGTGCGACTCCTTCTGCGCAAAGCGGACTACCTTGTCCTCGATGCTCGGGCAATAACGCGGCCCGACCCCTTCGATCTCTCCGCTGTACATCGCACTTTGCGAGAGATTGTCGCTGAGAAGGGCGTGCGTTTCGGCAGTCGTCCTTGTCTGCCAAGTCGGCAGCAGCTCGCGCTTGGGCATCGGGCGGTCGTGGAGAAAGCTCATCGGGCCCGCGTCCCACTCGCTCGGCATAACCTCGGTGCGTTCGAAATTGATCGTTCCTAGCCGAATTCGAGGCGTCGTGCCGGTCTTGAACCGCTTAATCCTGACCCCCAGGTCTAACAGAAAAGCGGCGAGATCTTGGACGGCCCTGTCGCCCTGGCGTGCGGCGATCGTCTTGTTGCGGCCCTCGTGGCAAAGCCCGTTCAAGAAGGTGCCGGTCGTCAGGATCACCGCGCGGCAGTCGAAACGAAAGCTCTCGCCCCCTGCTTGCACCCGCACCGCCGTCACCCGCCCGCCCGCAGCGTCAATTCCGGTCACCTCGCCTTCGAAAAGGTCGAGGTTCGGCTGCAACCGGACGATGCTCTGCATGGAGAGGGGGTAGTCGGTCTTGCACACTTGCGCGCGTGTGGTCTGGACAGCCGGCCCCTTGCCCGTCCCCACCTTTCGCAAGTGGGTCATGGTGTGGTCGGTTGTGACCGCCATCTGTCCGCCGAGGGCGTCGACCTCGCGAGCGATGTGCCCCTTGGCGGGCCCGCCGATGCTGCAATTGCAAGGCAGGTGCCCAATTCGATCCAGTTTGAGGGTGACGCACAGTGTCCTGCGACCAAGGCGCGACGAGGCCAGGGCAGCCTCGATGCCGGCTTGCCCCGCTCCAACCACGACAACCTCAAAAGTGTCCAACGCCTTCTAGTGTAGGCCGAAGGACGGTTCGGGCGAGAGCCTTCCCGAACTGCAGCAAGGGCCTCCCGGCATAATTCACGGCGATGGAGCGGGTGGACGTAACGATCATCGGAGGGGGCCCGGTGGGCTTGTTCGCCGCCTTTTACGCCGGCATGCGGGGCATGAGCGTGCGGATCATCGACAGCCTGCCTGAACTCGGGGGCCAGCTCACTGCCCTCTATCCCGAAAAGTACGTCTACGACATGCCGGGCTTTCCCGGCGTTTTGGCGAAAGACCTTGCTTCCGCCCTCGTCCAACAAGGCACGCAATTCGGGCCGGAGACGGTTTTGGACGTCTGTGCCGAGGCCCTCGCGCAAGACGCCGAGGGCTACACCCTGACAGGTGCGAACGGGCGCGCCTATCCGACCCGCACCATCGTCATCTCGGCCGGGGCAGGCGCCTTCTCGCCGACGAAGATCGGGGTCGAGCGCGAAGAGTCGTACGTCGGCCACGGCTTGAGCTATGGCGTCAAGTCCAAGGCCGACTTCGCCGGGAAGGACGTTTTGATCATTGGGGGAGGAGACAGCGCCTTCGATTGGGCGCTCAACCTGCACCCTGTGGCCAAGAAGGTGTCCCTCGTCCACCGGCGCGATCAGTTCCGGGCCCACGAGGAGACTATCCGAGACGTGCAAACGTTGGGGGTCGAGTTCAAGCTTTGGAAGGTTGTCAAGGAGCTTCACGGCGAAGGACACATCGCCGGAGTGACCTTGGAGGACACACAGACGAAGGAGACAGAACGCGTTGATTGCGACGCGGTGGTCGTGAACATCGGTTTCAAGAGCAGCCTTGGCCCGATCAAGGAGTGGGGCCTGAACATTGAGAAGAACCAGATCGTCGTCGACCACTTGTGCCAGACCAATCTGCCGGGTGTCTTTGCTGTCGGCGACGTTTGCACGTTCGAGGGCAAGCTCAAGCTGATCGCCACGGGAGTTGGAGAGGCTGTTACTGCGGTTTGCGTTGCCAAGACCATCATCGACCCCGCCGCGAAGCTCTTCCCCGGCCACAGCAGCGACATGGACCAGTTCGGATCCTGAGCTCACTCGTCGCCCCATTTGTTGACGCCCCACCAGCAAGCCTGATCGTGGGGCACGAACCGTGGGTGGGTGATCACGTCGAAGGCGGGTAGGTACCCGAGTTCACCCCGGCCGTAATGGCTGATCCTTCTGATCACGCGCTCGACATGCTCCTTTGCGACGCGGCACCGCTCAATGTCGGCCAGCGAACCGCCGGTACGTTCGTGGGTTCGCTTCGCTACGGTCTCAAGCCCGTCGAATGCCTGCCGCGCGGGTGATAGCGCTTTGATCGCCAGTTCTGGTGAGCCTGCCGCATAGTGGCCGTAGGCGATCTCGGCCATTTGCACGAACTCGACCGCTGTACGAACGAAAACAGTCACGCCTCGGCAGCCTTCGTCCTTCGTTTCGGCCAAAGCTGCTGCACAAAGATCCAACACTTTGGTTCCAGCGGCGCCGGTCAGCTCCGCGCGGTGGTGTTTCCACGCCAGGAACGGGTTCCCGTAGAGAAGCAGGCGGCACTTGAGCCGGCTCCGGTGCCCGTCGAACCCAAAGTCGCCACCAAACCCTGCCAGACCGTTGGACATAAGGTCTGCCCAGCCTTCTTCCGCGCCATACGAGGCTAATAAGCCTGGGGCTCCAGAGGGATCGTCCATGATGGCTCTCGCGCCGCGCACCGCTGGCAGGACCGTGTCGTAAGCCCCGAACAAGGCTGACTCCCAAGTGGTGAGGCAGACGCCTTCCAGGCCGAGTTCGGCCACGTCGCGGCTGACCTCCCGTACGTTCGCCTCGCTCTCAGTGACGTGCATCCAGGCAGCGTCGTAAACGTGGAGCGTCGGGCAACCCACGATCTTGTGCCCATGCTGCATGAGTCTGGGTGCTGAGTCTCGAAGGCCGCCAAAGTACTGCCAGTCGAAGACGACGGTCTCCGAAGGCAATTGCTGGAGGGCGTCGGGGTGTTCCAGGAACATGTCCCCCCAAACCGCAGGCGTCTTGCCTGCGTCGACCACAGCTCGCGCGAGCGGCCCAAAGTGGTACCCGTAGATGGAGGACCTTCCGCCGCTCCTTTCACTGCATACCGGGCAGGCTCCAAGCTCCCATGTCTCGTCGCCGCCGATATGAACTAGGTCTGAAGCAAAGGCGTCCATGGTCTCCACAAGGAGACGGCGACAAAACTCGACCGCTCGCGGCGAGCTCGGACAAGCCTGCATTCCACGAAAGGGGGTCTCACGCATCGTCGAGCCGCCCTCCGAGTTGAGGAATCCCTCCATATGCCCGAGCAGATTGATGAAGGGCACTATTCGCAGGCTCGGGAATTCGGATTGAAGCCTCCTGACCATTCCAGGTGTGACACAGCCGTTCCCTTGAGCCCATGGCGCGGCTGCATAGGCAAAACGGTGTTCGAGGTACAGCCCCAGCGTGTCGTATCCCGCGTCAAGACTGAAAGCCGCGTAATGGTAGAGGTGGTCGAGGGTCGGCGCCTGCTCGCGTGCGAGGTCGAGCATCCACATCCGGAGAGGCATGCCGAGAGATTATCCGAGGGGCGAAAAACAAAAATGGGCAAAGCACAATACTTTGCCCATTATTTATTGATTAGACAATCAAGTTGTGAGGAGTGTGACTATTCTGTTATTTTCCGGGGCCACGAATGGCCCCGGGTCAGGACAGACTCATGCGGGATTGAAGACTTGCGTTTTCTTTCCCACAGAGATTGACGAGCCACCCCTTGAAATGTTCCAGATCCATCTGCAAACGTCCCGAACACAGACCAATGCCTCAGGCAATTGTCGTCCACGGGAACTTTTGGTTCGTTCTCAGTGTCTCACCAAGGTTCGGCTCACTGCCAGGCGTACTCGCAAGCCTCAAGGCGTGGGCCGTTCTCGTCGCAGACGGCGTAACGGGAGCCCTTGTTCGTGGTGATTCCAGCATGGCGACCCTGCTTGTCGAGCACGTAGTACTCCATCCCGAAGTTCGGGTTGCCCTCAGGATCGAGCAACCTCTTCTCGATCGTGTTCCGTTTGATCCTCTTCATCGCCGTCATGGCCGCGTCTTTCGGATGGGCGCCCCTTCTGAGTTCCTCGACGATCAGGAACGAGCTCAATCCATAGAGGTTGGCCTCGCCCCTCCCGGTAGAGCCCGCTGCTCCCACGCTTCCGTCCACGTACAGCCCTGCACCGAGAATCGGCGAGTCACCGACCCTGCCGGGGATCTTGAATGCCAGGCCGCTCGTCGTCGTCACACCTGCGAGCTCTCCCTTCTCGTTGATGCCGTTGCAGTTGATCGTGCCGTAGGCATGCAAGGGGTCGATCCAGCCGTCCGCCACCATCGACAGGAGGGCCGCCATCCCTTCACCGCTCCGCTTCTTGGGATCGAGGTAGTGCTCAGGGTCGATCCTTCGCTTCCATTCGAGCCAAGCCCGGCGTGAGGCAGCGGTGTTCAAGTCGTCCTCGACCTTGAAGCCCATGTTCCGAGCGAAAGTTTGCGCTCCGGCTCCGACAAGAAGATGATGGTCGGTATCTTCGGCGACCGCTTTAGCGACCTGGGAGGGAGTCCTGACGCCTTCAAGCGCGGCCACGCCTCCGGCCCAGTTCTTGGCGCCGTGCATACAGCATGAGTCGAGTTGGACGACGCCGTCCGCGTTCGGCAAGCCGCCGTAACCGACCGAAAGCTCGGTGGGATCGAGTTCGACAATGTTCACGCCTGCGATCAGTGAATCGAGAATGTCCTCACCGGCGGACGCGCGATGAAAGGCCTCCTCGACACAAGTCCTTGGCCCGCCGTTCTTGAAATGGTGGCCGTTGCTGCTGGAAACGACCACAAGCTTCCCAGCCCGCGGTGTCCAGATCATAGGAGCATGCAGGACGCTAGCTTTGACCACTGATGTTCCAACCAGGGCGGCTCCCGTTGAGAGGACTGATCTGCGCGTGACAAGTGACATGGCCGATTTTGCCACGGGAGCCGGGAGGCGCTTCATAGCACTTTCGGCCCTTACGAGCGAGAACCCGACCATACTGTTACTGTCATGAGCTTCCTTTTGAGCCTTCTCGGCCTGGCCAGACAGGAGCAGGATTTCTCGGCTGTCCAAAAGTTCAACTCGCTCCACGAGTTCCAAATGCGCGACATCGACGGCCACGACAAGTCGCTCGCCGACTACAAGGGCAAGATTGTCCTCGTCGTGAACGTAGCGAGCAAGTGCGGCCTCACGCCGCAGTACGAGGCCTTGGAGAGCCTCTACGAGAAATACAAAGACAAGGGCTTCGTCATCCTTGGGTTCCCCTGCAACGATTTCAACGGGCAGGAGCCAGGCACCGAAGCCGACATCAAGGCTTTCTGCTCTGCGAAGTACAATGTGACGTTCCCGATGTTCTCGAAGATCCACGTCAAGGGCCCGGAGGCGGACAACCTCTACAAGTGGCTCGTGTGGAAGACAGGCGGCAAGGACATCGAGTGGAACTTCGGCAAGTTCCTGATTGACAGAGAGGGGCAGATCGTCTCTCGTTTCAACCCGAAGGTCACCCCCGGCAGCGATGAGGTCGTTGCTGCCGTAGAAAAGAGCCTCGGCCAATAAGGCCGGCCCTATGGTGTTCTGCGCGCTCGCCCTGCTCCTCTCCTCGCCGAAGCTGACGTGGGTGAAGGTCGATGAGGAGAAGGTTCGGGCGCGCTATTTCCAGTTCGAGTCTCCAAGCGCACAGGAGGGCGCCTTCAACAAGGCGCTCAAGGGAGCGTGCCTCGAGGAGATACAGAACTTTCGAAACAGAACTTTGCCGGGCGCGAGTTTCGACCTCTCGACACTGCTCAGCTCGTGCAAGTCACCCGTCACTTCAGCGTTGGTGACGGTGACGGTGAAGGATCAAGACGGCCCGGTCGTCCGACGTCGAGCCTTGACGTTCGGCAAGGTCGGGTCGGAGATCCGACAGCTCACCCTGAAGGACGTGCTCCGCCCCGAAATCGATCCCTCCACGTTCGTGCTTGGCGTGGTGCTTCCTGCAGTGAACGCGGCACGACGCAAAGCCTCTCTGCCGGATCTCGCGACCCTGCCCGTCGCTATGTTCGACCAGTTCGTGCCGACGACCGGGAACCTCGCCTGGCCCTTGCCAGCCGGTATCAGCGAAATCGCCCCGTCACTTTTTAAGATGCCTTGGACCGTCGTTGCGAGCCACCTCGATCCCGCAGGGGCGTTCAAGGAGTATGCGATCGCCGGTAAGGTCGTCATTCCTCTTTCGGGCATGGTGACGTGGGTCTCTCGAGAGGCTTTGCCTTATGGGAGCCGACTCGAAATCAGGTTGCTCCGTGATCGCGAGGATTCCCTCGACCAGGCGGTCGCGACCCAATACATCGTTGGCTCGAGCCCTCCCATTCCGTTCGACGTCGTCTTCCCAGTGCCGCCGATCCCAGAAGACGAGCGTTTCTATCTCGACCTGCGCATCACATTCGAAGGGAAGACCTACTACCGCAACCGGGCGGCCGTCCGTGTCCCGGTCGAGGGCTGGCAGACACGCCACGAAATCCAACTCGACGTCGAGCGCGACCCTGGCTTGTAACCTTGCTGGAACGGCGTGCGTATCCACGCTGTGACCGTCACCTTCGCCCTCTCTACCGCATCGTTGCTTTTCGCGACCGCTTGCACGCCCGGCGGAGGCCCCGACAAGGTCGTTGCTGGAGCAGCTTCCGACTTCATGATCGTCCGGTCCCTGCGAGTCGAAGGCACTCAGGAAGAGATCGGACAACAGTTGGGCCGCATCGCATCGAAGAACCACGGAGTTGACAAGCTGGAAGGCGAGGGAGCACCGACGACGGCTCGCCTTGACTGGCTCAAGGCGAACTGGCCCGAGCAGTACCGGCGTTCGCAAGGCCTTGCGCGGTTGTGGAAAGTCTCTGGTTCAGACGGGAAGACCGACACGACGGAGCTGCCCTATGACATGGGCTTTGCGCCCGCCTGCTCGACCGTCTTCTACCCAGGCTCGTCGGTCAAGAACGGTCACGCGATGCTCAGCAGGAACTACGACTTCTCTCTGGCGACATATGCCGAGCTGACCGGACGCAAGGCAAAGCCGGGCCAACGGGCGATGACCGCCGACCCTTACGTGATCGAGAGCCGTCCGAAGGACGGTTATGCCTCGCTCTACGTTTGTGCTTATGACCTTTTGGCCGGATGCATCGATGGGATCAATGAGAAGGGCGTAGCGGTGGCCCTTCTCGCCGATGACATGGCCGAGTCCCATGTTCCGACAACCGGGCCAGGCCTCACCGAAGTGACCCTCACTCGATTTGTCCTCGATCGGTGCGCCTCGGCGAAAGAAGCCCGGAAGCTGCTCGAGTCCGCCGCCTACCATTACAGCTTCGTGCCTTGCCATTACATGGTTTGCGATGCGAGCGGCGACTCCTTCATTTGGGAGATTTCTCCCGACCTGAAGCAACGCTGGATGGTTCCCGGGGAAGGCAAGCCGCAGATCGTGACCAACCATCGCGTGTCGAAATACGGGACGGCCAAACTGCCCGACGGTAACAGCTTCGACCGGTTCCGCAGACTTCAACAGGAGATTGCCAAGAAGGGCGGCCTGCTCACCCCGGACGAAGTCCGGGAGACGAACCTGTGCGTTGCGGTGCCCCCGGTCGCCGCGCAAGCGGCGACGCTTTGGCATTCGGTCTACGACCTCAAGGAGCGCACACTGAAGGTCAGCTTCTTCCTTGGGCGGGAGGACGGCAAGGACCGTCGGACCCCTTATTTGGAGTTCCGGTTGGCCGAGCGGTAACAAACTCTCGGCGGAGTTTGTTGTCCCGTCTGAGGTGCAGCGATGCGCTCAGAAAAATCTAATAACAACTCAGTGGTGAAACCGTGGTCGCGAACGACCGCACAAACTTTCTTCATTCTGTCCGGCCTCGTCGCCGGAACCCTCCTCGGTGGATGCAGCCAGTCCATGGAATCGGCGGCCCAAGATTCGGCTTCGAAGTCGGCATCGGCGGCAGGGGCCCCGCCCGGAGGCGAAATGCGAAACGCCGCGGTGCAGCCCCGCGCCATCATCCGGAAAGCCAGCGAGACAATTCGCGTCCCGGATGTCGAAAAGACCGAAAGGGACGTGACTGACTTCGTCGCGACCTTGGGCGGATATGTCTCCGAGAGCCACTCCTCCAATCTGAACGCCACCTCGCCCTCGGTGACGATGGTCCTCCGTGTGCCAGTCCAGACGTTTGATTCGACCCTCTTGCGGATCGAGGCGATGGGTACGCGAATGGAGAAATCAATCTCCGGCGAGGACGTTACCGCGCAACTCGTCGATTTCGACGCGCGACTGAAGATCATGCAGGCTCAAGAGGAGTCGTTCCGGAACATCCTCAAGAACTCGTCGCGGACCTCAGATTCATTGGAGGTCCAGTCGAAGCTCATGAACCTCCGCGGCGAGATCGAGAGCCTCGAGGCTCAAAGGAAGGCGATGAGCGGGCTCGCTACGCTCTCGACGATCGAGGCCACGTTTGTCGGGTCAGCGATGACGGGGCCGAAGGTCGAGGACAAGCAGTGGATGCAGGAGAGTTGGAGCGGGTCCGTCAGCGTCCTCTCCTCGATGGCCAGGTCCCTTGGTTCTTTGGCGATCTTCTTGCTCGTCCTTTCGCCCTTCTGGCTGCCGTTTGTGGTCTTTCTTGTTTGGGCCGTTCGTAAGGGCTCAAAGCGGCCCGATCCGCAGCTTTGACAGTTCTGTGTGCTCGCCAAGAACCGGGCGCACAATGGTTGGTGGTCGTCCCTCTTTCAGGGACGACCTTCCGATGACAGGTTCAGCCTGCAGCCAGTTTCTTCATTCGCTCGAGCCGAGCAGGCTCGTTGGCCACGAGCCACTGGTCTTCGGAGAGCTTCTCATAGGCGGTTGCGAAGTACGGCGCCGCTTCTGCAGCGCGACCCAGGGCCAACAAGCACTCACCCGTCTCTTCGTTCGCGTAGCCAGCCTTGTCGCCCGGAAGGAGTTCCCTTTGCCTAGCCAGCGCCTCATCGATCCTCCCCAGTGACCTGAGGCACCGCGCCACGCACCATTCGGCGATACGGATGTTCTCTTCCTTTCCCTGTTCCTTGCGAAACTCAAGGGCTCGCTCGAACAAGTCCAACGCTTCTTGATGCTTGCCCATGTCGTGAAGCGTCCAGCCCGTGTTGTTGAGCAAGCTGCCCTTCCAGTTTTTCGCCCGCTCGTCGTCCGAGGCCGATGCGGCCGCAATGGCCCTCATGTTCCAATCGAGCGACTCTTGTCCCTTCGTCACGATGCCCAGCATGTGAAGGGCATCCACCGTGTAGAAGTCAAAGCCACCCGCTTCAGACTCGCGCAATGCTTCTTCGAAGAACGGCCTTGCGGCATCGGGCTGGCCCGAACTGTTCTTGACCCTCCCTTGTTCCAAGTTCCAGCGGGCTCCAACGATGAGAGAGGAGTCCTTCGCGACCGTGTCGAGGACTGCCTGGGCTTCGTCGAAGCGCCGCTGAAGGCCGAGTGAACGGGCAAGTTGAGTCTTGACCTGGTCAGCGTCGTCGCCGGCCGTCTCGAGGAGTTTACGGAAACGCGTTTCGCTTTCCGGTGGGTTTCCGAAGTCCCAAGAAGCATCGATCTCTTCACTTGTCATGTCCCGATTCATACCCGCTTCCGACTTTTGCCGCGACATGAACGTGGGCACATCCCTCAGACAGCACTGGCGATTGACGCGAGCGGCGACCTGAGTTTCTCGGCGAGTTCAGGTGTGGCCTGCTCGGCTTCCGCAATGAGGAGCTTGGCAGCTTCGGCGAAGGCTCTCCCGATTTCCTCTGAGTCCCGTGAGGAAGGCAGGGTGGCCCCAAGGGCGGTCTTCAATGCCTCCGGCAGCTTGTCGACCCCGCGCCCCTCCCGCCAAGGGAGGTCGTGGCGCAGGCACATCAAAGCGATCACGTTCTCGCGCAGGGCGTTAAGCATGTGAAGGGCCTGCCAACTGCGGCCCCGCGCCAGGCTCGACCGGACGTGGAGGGCGAAGAGCCAGCCCCAGTCAACGAGGGACGCTGGCGGCGGCGGCTTCACGTGCGGCTGTTCGTGCGCTTCCCCGAAGAGAAGTTTGAAACTAGGCGCCCGGGCCCCGAAGTCGGGTTCCGGCGCGAACGCCAAGTCCACCTGGAGCGTATTGGACATGAGGAAGACGCGGTAGATCCAAGCGCCGCTGGGAACTTCAAACCAGTGCACGGCTCCGCGGTCGCGCATGAAGGCGGTGAAGTCCTGGATGACGGGCGATAGGTCGCCCTTGACGCCGAAGGCAAGGTCGATGTCTGACCAGTCGTCTTCCTGGCCGATGCTCACGGAGCCGGTCAAGGCTACACCGGATATCCGGGTGTCCGCCGTCGCGAGGTGGATCAGGGCATCGCGGAGGTCAGCACGGTCGGCGGAGGTGAACATCCTAGCCAGTTTCGTTCGCTCCTTGGGCCGATAAAGACGCCGGCCCCTACCTATCCAACGCTGTGCTCAAGACTGACGGCAAGCAGCTTCTGCGCCTCGACTGCGAACTCCATCGGCAACTCGCGGAAGACGTCCTTGCAGAACCCGCTGACGATCATGTTCACCGCGTCTTCCTCGGGGATGCCGCGCTGGGCAAGATAGAAGAGCTGGTCTTCGCCGATCTTCGAGGTCGTGGCCTCGTGCTCCATCTTGGCGGTGCTGTTCTTGACCTCGATGTAAGGGAAAGTGTGTGCGCCGCACCGGTCACCCATCAGCATCGAGTCGCAGCAGGAGTAGTTCCGCGCGCCGTCGGCCCCCGCATTGATCTTCACCAAGCCACGGTACGTGTTCTGGCCGTTGCCCGCGCTAATGCCCTTGCTCACGATCGTTGAGCGCGTCCGCTTGCCGATGTGGACCATCTTCGTGCCTGTGTCGGCTTGCTGCTTGCCAGCGGTAAGGGCAACGCTGTAGAACTCACCCACGGAGTCGTCGCCGCGCAAGATCACGCTCGGGTACTTCCAGGTGATGCTCGAACCGGTCTCGACCTGCGTCCAGGTGATCTTGGCCCGTGCTTCACGGCAGATGCCGCGCTTGGTGACGAAGTTGAAAATGCCGCCCACACCCGTCACGGGATCACCGGGATACCAGTTCTGGACGGTCGAGTACTTGATCGTCCCATCCTCGAGAGCGACAAGTTCGACGACCGCCGCGTGGAGCTGGTTCTCGTCGCGCTGGGGGGCGGTACAGCCTTCGAGGTAGCTCACGTAGGCGCCCTCCTCGGCAATGATGAGAGTGCGCTCGAACTGGCCCGTGTTCTCGGCGTTGATCCGGAAATACGTGCTGAGCTCCATCGGACAGCGCACACCCTTGGGGACGAACACGAACGACCCGTCCGAGAACACCGCGCTGTTCAGCGTCGCATAGAAGTTGTCGCTGTATGGGACGACGCTGCCGAGATACTCCTTGACAAGTTCGGGATGCTCGCGAATCGCTTCGCTGATCGAGCAAAAGATGACGCCCGCTTTCTTGAGCGTGTCTTTGAAGGTGGTGACGACGGAAACCGAGTCGAAAACAGCGTCAATGGCGACCCCCATGCCCGATTGCTGGCCCTGGACCATCGCATCGAGCGGAGACTCCATGACAGGCTGCTGCCCGCCTGAGGCATGCGCTTCTGCCGCGCCGCGCACGTTGAGCAGAATCTCCTGCTCGCGAAGGGGGATACCCAGCTTTTCGAAGGTCTTGACCAACTCGGGGTCGGCTTCGTCGATCGAGTTCAAGATCGGTCGCTTCTTCGGCGCGGAATAGTAGCTGATGGCCTGGAGGTCAGGCTCCGTGAAGTGGACGTTCGGCCACTTCGGCCGGTCCATCGTCTGGAGGTGGCGAAAGGCCTTGAGCCGCCATTCCAGCATCCACTCTGGCTCGCCCTTCTTAGCGCTGATGAAGCGGACGGTGTCCTCGCTCAAGCCGGGAGGAAGGGTCTCCGCTTCGACGTCGCTGACAAAACCCCATTGGTACTCGCGCTCTGCAAAATGCTCGAGAAGCTCGTCGTCAGTCTGGCTCGCGCCCAGCGCCTGAGATTGATCCATGAGATCCATAGTGGTGCGGCACTTCAAAAGATACTTTAGTTTCAGGTTTTGCCCTTGGGAACGCCTATTCAGCCAAAAACGAGAAGCCCCCGCTTTGACCGCGGGGGCTTATCTTCCCTGGCTAGGTGTGGCCTTAGTTGCCGATGACGTCGAGCAGGGCGAACTCGAAGTCGGTGCACCAGTTGCCGCTGCCTGGCACAGGGCCGGTGTTGCGGACGCTGATCTGGCCGGCCATCGCGCCGCCCGTGCCACGGTACTTCGCAAGCGAGCCGGAGGCGTTGCCGGTGAAGGTCGTGTAGGACGTGCCGATCGAGGTCTCGGGCAGGACCGTGTCGTAGACGTTCGCCTGAGTCTGGTCCTTCAGGCCGAGCTTGATCGCGAACTGGCCGACGAGCGTCATCTTCGCCTTCACCCTCATCGCCACCGCGGAGAGAGTCGTCTTCGTCGTCGTGTACGTCAGCTCCGTCACGATGAACGGGCTCGTCCGGTTCGGAAGGATGAAGCGGCACATGCGCTCGGCGTTGTTGTCGTCCGCGCCGAGGCTCGCGACGTTGCCGGAAGTGATCTGGCCGAGAGTCACGTGCTGAGTGGCGGGCGCCAAGGTCTCGCTCGACGCAAACGCCGGAATGGTGACGTATTGGTCGCCAGCGACGCCGGAAAGGTCGATGTTGCGCGGATCGCCAAGATTGTCCATGCCGCCCAAGCCATTCAGGAACTGGTTGGACACGAAGTCATAGCCGTCGCTGAAAATGAACGGGCAGATTTTCACGGAACCGCCGCTGTTCGCGATCTGGGCGCGCGGAATCTTGATCTCAATACCCGTCGTCACGCTCGCGCCGTTACCGGGGTCCGACCCGATGCCGCCGGGCACGCCCGCGACGTTAGAGTTGTTGATCGTGCACTCCAGGTTGAAGTTGTTCGTGCCGCCACCGATCGCACCGTTAGAACCGCAGGAACCGGAGCCGACATAGTAGCCGACGCCGCCGTTCGCGACGGTCTCGATCTGGGAATAGTTGATGTAGATCTCGGAGTTGCCGCCGCAGACCACGCCGACGAACTGGCCAGCGTTAAAGCCGGCGTCGAACTTGAGGCCGTTGCCGGTCCCGTCGTCAGCCATGCGGATGAGGCGGTTGAAGTCGATGTCAGGCAAGCCTGCCGGTAACCGGTTGTAGCCACCGACACCGCTGTCGCAGAACAAGGCGACCTTCTGGTACACGCCGGGCTCGTTCTGCATGTTGCCGCCGATGAACAGGTAGATGTTGTTGGCGTCCTGGTAGTACCAAATATTGTCAAGCTCGGACCCGTTGGCAGGGCCGACCTGGCCGAGATTGCTGTCGCCCCAACCGGTCTGGTTGTTCTGGACCGCAAGCTGCGTGTACGAAGCGTCCTTGGTGCCGTCGACGACTGGCGTCTGGGCGAACGCAGTGCCGAATCCCAGGGCCAGAAAGGCCGCACTGGTGAGCCGCATGATGCTGTTCATTGTTTTCGTCTCCACGTTGAGCGTCCTTCGCCGCAACCCCGCGGCACAGACGAGCAAAGATTGAGAATTCGTATTCTCAAGCAATACGATACATCACGATCATCGTGAATCGTCGCTCGCGGCAAGAAATTTGGGACAGTATTTCTACGGGATTGTCATACGAAGGCTTCCCCCACGGCCGGAAGGAGGGAGGAATTCGTATTCCGGGTCCTTGTTCGCAAGGTAATCGGCCAGGAGAAAGAAAAACGGCCGGACCCCCGAAGGGACCCGGCCGAACTTACAGACCCAGGAGGGCCTTAGTTACCGGTGACGTCGAGCTGAGCGAACTCGAAGTCGGTGCACCAGTTGCCGCTGCCCGGCACGGGGCCGGTGTTGCGGACGCTGATCTGGCCGACGATCGAACTGCCGCTCAAGTACTTCGAGAGCGTGCCCGAAGCATTGCCGGTGAAGGTCGCGTACGACGTACCAATGGTCGTCTCAGCCAGGATCGTGTCGAACACGTTGGCCTGAGTCTGGTCCTTCAGACCGAGCTTGATCGCGAACTGGCCAACGAGGGTCATCTTCGCCTTGACCCGCATCGAGATCGCAGAGAGCGTGCTCTTCGTCGTCGTGTAGGTGAGGTTGGTGACCACGAACGGGCTCGAGCGGTTGGGCAGGATGAACCGGCACATGCGCTCGGCGTTGCTGTCGTCGGCAGCCAGGCTGGCGAGGTCGCCGCTCGAGATCTGGCCGAGGACCACCTGCTGGGCGGTCGGAGCCAAGGTCTCCTGCGTGCCGCCCGCGTTGACCGTGAAGACACCGTTGCCGGTGACGTTCTGGCCGTCCGGGTTGGTGACGGTCAAGTTTCTCGCTCCGCTCGCCGCGTTGCCTGCCACCGTGATGTTGGCGACGAACTGCTGCGGGTTCGAATGGTTGAAGGTGATCGAATTGACCGTGATGCCGCCGCCGCTGAAGGCCGCCACCAGACGGGCTGGGTAGTTAGCGTCAGTGTCGTAGTACTCAGAGCCAGAGGCCGGCGAGCCCGAGACGGTCACGTTGAGCGTGTCGCCAGGGTTCGCGCTGTTCGGCGTGACCGTGGTGACAGCCGAAGGAGGAGGAGCGATGAGCTTGACGACGCGGATGCGCCACTGGCTCGCTGAGCCCGGGTACTCCATCATCGCCCACATCGTCTGGTCATCGGCCGGATCGACGTTGACCATCGAGTAGTCGCCCCAACGATAAGCACCGTTCTGGAGACCGGCGTTGTAAGCGACAGAACTCGCGAAGGCCTCTGTCGGCGCCTGAACCGTGCCGAGGGGATCGCTGTAAAGGCGGCCGGCGCACTGGCACCGGACGAAGCTGGACGCGTTCGCCGCATTGAAGGCCAGGGCCATGTGGCCTTGACCGCTCATCGCGCAGCTGGGGATCCAGCGGTACATCGGGCTACCGCTGTTGTCGAAGCTGGTACCGGCCTGGACCAGCGACGGGGTCGCCGGGTTGACTTCGTACCAGCGGGCGCCGTTGCGGCTACCCACGCTGCTAGCGTTGCCGTTGGCATCGACCTCGATGTTGTGGGCGCACCAAATCGTCCGGAGGCCCGTCTTGCGGTTGAGGTGCATTTGGGCGTGGAAGATGCGGTCGTCCAAGGAGTCGAGCCGGGACGTGCTGCCAGAAGCTGGGACGTCCTCAGGGAATGTGGTGGAGAGCACCGGGATGCTCAAGTTGCCTGAAATGGTCGGAGCGTTCGAGCCTGGGTTGAACACCTTTCTCATCATCAGCGTGCCGAACGTAGCGTTGTCGGGGCCAATGATGTAGCCTTCGGTCGAGGCCGGGTCGTCGTTGTCGACGCCTCTCGGAGCGAACGGGCCCGCGCCACTGCTCGTGGCGACCTGGAACCGCGTCGAGAAGATCGGGCCGCCGCTCAGGACGCTGCTCTTCTGGATGACAGTGATGTTGCAACCCAGGAACGACGTCAGGGCCGTATTGAACGTGTTCTCACCAACGTAGACTCCATTGGCATCGACGCCAAGCGAAGGATAGTCAGCGAAGGCGCTGGGAACGGCGACGAAATAGAACGTGAAGCTACCTGTGCCGGTGATCGTTGGGCCGCTGGAGACGCCCAACATGATCCGGTTCGGGGAAGTCAGGTTCAGACAGACCACGAACCACCGTTGCGATACCCGATCGTAGGTAACACGGGGGTCGGAGGTTCCACTCGCGCCACCGACACCAGAGAAGAAGCTGTCGAGGGTCACGTTCAGGGGACCAGCGGTGCCGTCCTTGTTCCAGACGCGAACTCGGCCGTTGGTGGTCACCATGATCTGGGTCGGGCCGACCGCGCCGAACGTGTCGGGAGGATAGATGCCCGTCCCAGCGTCGCCGTCGAACTGGAGTCCGATGCCTTGCGGGCTGGCGATGCCCGAATTGCCGTTTCCGGCGCTACCGGTGGGAGGCGGCCACTGCGAGGAGCGTGGCGAAGCCGGGTTCTGAGGAAGGTGCTTGCGCTCAACCTCGAATTCAGTCGCCTTCAAAATGGAGTTCAGATGGCGGATCGGGCTGATCAAGTCGGGCGCCTTCATGATGTCGTTAACCGTTCGGGTCACGCCCTTTTGTCCGATTGTCGACACGCCCGCGTAGCGCGCGGTGTCCTGCGCGCTCGCCATCGATGTCATTACGCTGAAAGCGAGAAAAGCTGACAGCAAGCTCGAGTGAGTCTTTATCTTCATAGTCTCCTGTTCCCCATTGGAGATGCAAGAACCAGGCCGTTCCTCTCCAACTCAACGGGATGGCCCATCAGTCGGGCAAATCACCCGATCCTGTGGACACTTCAGGGTACCACTGAGCACGCTCAACGAGCGTAGGAATTCTCCAATCTCTAACACATGGGCCCGTCAAACAAGTAGGAATACGGTGCGAGGGCGATTTATGGGGCGTCCCAAATTCTGCCAAGGGTTGGGCTAAACTGCCTCCCGACATGGCGGTCGCGGAAGGCTTGAAGCTGGTCAAGGTGACGATCAACGACACGGAGCTCGAGGTGCCTTCGGGGGAGCTGATCGTGGAGAGCGTCAAGCGGATCGGCGCCGAGATCCCCGTCTTCTGCTACCACCCACGCATGAAGCCGGTGGGAATGTGCCGCATGTGCCTGGTCGAGGTCGGCTTTAAGCAACCCGACGGTTCGGTGCGAATGATGCCGAAGCCCCAGGCCGGGTGCACCCTGCCTGCGAGCGAAGGCATGGTCGTCTACACGGACTCCGTGAACGTTCATCGCGATCGCAGGGGCGTCCTCGAGTTCTTGCTCGCCAACCACCCGCTCGATTGCCCGATCTGCGACCGCGGCGGCGAGTGCCCGTTGCAGAACAACACGCTTGCTTACGGCCCCTCGACTTCTCGCTTCATCGAGCTCAAGCGGCACCTGCCGAAAGCCTTTCCGCTGAGCAAGTACGTGACCCTGGACCTCGAGCGCTGCATCCAATGCGGCCGTTGTGTCCGTTTCACTGAAGAAATCAGTGGGGAGGCGGAACTCGCTTTTCGCTTCCGCGGAGCGAGCATGCAGCCGTCAACGTTCCAGATGACTGACTTCGAGTCGAAGTTCAGTGGAAACGTGATCGAAATCTGCCCCGTTGGAGCTCTAACGTCGGCCAAATATCGCTTCCGTGCGCGACCGTGGGACGTGGAAACGAGTCCGGCCGTTTGCACCGAGTGCTCGAACGGGTGCAGCGTTTGGTTCGACCATCGCGCCGGCAAATTTGTCCGGATCAATGGCCGCGCCAACGAGGCTGTCAACGAAGAATGGACTTGCGACAAGGGCAAGTTCGGCCACGACTATTACAATAGCCCGGCACGATTGACAAGGCCGCTGGCGAGGCGGGGTTCTGGATTCGTGGAAGTCAGTTGGGCCGAAGCCTACGAGGAGATCGCGAAGGCTTTCGACCGGCCCGGAAACGAGCTCGCAGCCTTGACCGGCCCAAGGGTCGCCAACGAGGGCCTCTTTATGATGAAGAAGCTCTTCACGGGTGCCTTCGGATCCACCAACATCGAGCATCGCTGGACAACGGGGCAGTTGCCCCGGCTCCAAGAGTGGGTGTCGAGCACGATCGCAGGCCTGGAAGCCAAGAAAACCATCTTGGTCATTGGCTCTGACCTGGCGAGCGACCTCCCGATCGTTTTTCTGCGGGTCCGCAAGGCAGCGACGCAGCATGGCGCGACTGTCCGGGTGGCGACGGCCGCGCCCACCGAAGTCGACCAGTTTGCGACAAGTTCGATCCGGCTACAAGCTGGCGGTGAGGCAGAAGGCGCCCTTGCCCTGCTGAACGGTGACTGGGCAAGCGATCTCGGCCCGGATACCGCAGTCGTAGCCGCAGACAGTTTCCTCGATCTCAAGAACGGTTCCTCCGTTCTTGAGCAACTTCGCAAGGTCGTTGAGGCGAAAGGGGCCGAGTTCTCTTGCTTCCCCACGGGGACGAACTCAATGGGAGCCGCCATCCTAGGCTGCGAGTCGCCCGAGGGTTCTTGGGCAATCCTCGAGGCTGTCAAGAAAGGCTCCGTCAAATGCCTTTGGCTGACGGAATGCGACCTTGCCACCTTGGCGGGCGGCCAGGAAGCCCTCGAGGCTGCGGAGTTCGTCGTGGTCCAAGGCACTCTGGAGTCCGAGACGATGGCTTATGCCAACGTCGTCCTGCCGATGGCCGCGCCGGCTGAGCAGGAAGGAACGTGGACAAACTGCGAGAAGCGTGTCCAGAGGATACGCCAGGCGATCGCCACGCCGGGCGATGCCAAGCCAGCTTGGAGAATCTTTGCCGAGATGAGCTTGCGGATGCAGCCTGACACGCCGTTTTTCAATGCCCGAGAAGTGCAATCGGCAATGGCCGCGGCCGAGCCGGCGTTCGCAGCACTCGCCAGCGAGATCCCGGATGAGGGCGTCCTTGTTGGGTCGGCCGCAACACCCGAGATGGCCGAGAACGTGACAGGAGCCTAAAGGTAAAGTCGAGGAGCCAACTGTGAACATTCCTCAATGGATTGAAGGACTCGCCAACGGCACGGAAGCCGTGGGGCCCATTCCTGGCCCTATCTTGCTGGCTGTCGTAAAGGTCCTCCTGTTGGTGCTCCCCATCCTCATCCTCGTCCCTGGCTTGATTTGGTGGGAGCGACGGTTGCTCAGTTGGATGCAAGACCGCATCGGGCCCAACCGCACCGGCACGATCACGATCCCCGACAAAGCCCCGTTCCTTCGGGGCAAGAAGATCCGCTTCTTCGGTTTGCTGCAGCCCATCGCAGACGGCGTGAAACTCTTCCTCAAGGAGGACATCACGCCCGCAGACATCGACCGCAAGATCTATTTCATCGCTCCTGCGATCGCGCTCTTCCCTGCCTTTGCCATAGGCGGGACACTTCCGTGGGGGGCCATCAGGGCACCGTTCGAGCAAGGCGTCAGCGGCCTCTACAGGTTCCTGACCCCCGTCGCGAACGTCGATATCGGCATCCTCTATGTTCTCGCGATTTCCAGCCTGGGTGTCTACGGCGTCGTCCTTGCCGGCTATTCGAGCAACAACAAATACTCTTTGATGGGCGGTCTGCGATCGAGTGCCCAGCTCATCAGTTACGAGCTTGCGATGGGTGCGGCGCTTGCGAGCATCGTCCTCGCGACCGGTTCGATGCGCATGACCGATATGGCGCTCGAACAAGAGAAGCCGCTCTGGGGGTTTATCCCGGCGGTGCAAAACTGGTTCATCCTGACGCCCTTCGGGCTCCTCAGCGCGCTCATCTTCCTGATTTGTATGGTCGCTGAGACCAATCGCGCCCCGTTCGACCTGCCGGAGGCGGAGAACGAGCTCATCGCGGGCTACCACACGGAGTATTCGAGCATGAAGTTCGCGGTCTTCTTCATGGGAGAGTACGCCGCCATGTTCTTGTTCAGCGGCATCTTCGCCGCCGTGTTCCTCGGCGGATCAAGCCTTCTGCCCGTCAACTGGGAGCACCTCGCGGCCAGCGTTCCGTCGGCGAGCGGCTTCTTCCGCGGAATGGCTTGGTTCAACTATTGGGCGGGGCCGCTCGTTTTCCTCGGAAAGTGCGCAGGCGGCATCACGTTCTTCATTTGGCTCCGGGCCACGCTGCCCAGGCTGCGCTATGACCAGCTCATGAACCTCGGGTGGCGCTCCATGCTGCCCCTCGGACTTTCTAACCTCATCGTCGTCGGGTTCTGGGTCGTGGCGACTAAGCTCTGGGGCATCGGAGGCGGATGGGCGACTTGGGGGCTCGTGATGTCGATCCTCGTGGTCTTCTATCTCAACATCTTGGCTGGCACGCGCAAAGAAGCCCTGTCGTTCGGCGGTCGAAAGGTCGCCATGAAAGATCCCGCACCAAGGAGGGCGGTGACCCTGGTCGATCCGAACAAACCATGACCGGCAACCAGCTCGCTTTCCTTGTCTTGGCAGCCATCGGGTGCCTCAGCGCATTGGGCGTCGTGGTCTTTGGGCAGAACGCGGTGCGCTCGGCCCTGTTCTTGGTCTTGAATTTCTTTGTCCTCGGCTTCGTTTACTTCGCCCTCGGCGCTCAATTGCTCGGGATCACGCAGATCATGGTGTACGCCGGCGCGATCATGGTGCTGTTCCTCTTTGTGATCATGATGCTCCAGCTCCGGCAAGACTCTTCAGCAAAGGAACCCACTGACTTCAAGCGCCCGTTCGCGTGGTTGTTCGGGGCAGCCCTGGCCCTGAGCGTCATGAACTATGTCGTGATGCCGCTCTCCATGACAGCGGAGAGCCCGGTCGGCGACGAGTTTGGCCGGCCGCAAGCCATTGGCAACGTCCTCTTCTCGCTTTATTCGTGGCCCTTCGAGGTCACCAGCGTCTTGCTCTTGATCGGCATCGTCGGCTCAATTCTGCTGGCGAAAAGGAGGATTTGAAGTGGCAAACGATGTTCCCTTGAGCTGGTTCTTGATCATGAGCCTCGTGATGTTCACGGTCGGTGGGGTTGGGGTCGTCATCAGGCGCAACCCGGTCGTCGTCTTCATGTGCATCGAGCTCATGCTCAACTCGGTCAACCTGACCTTCCTGGCGTTCGCGCGTTACGGCATCACGCCCGGGCAGACGATCGAGCAGGCCAATGCCAGTGCTATGGGGGGCCAAATCGCGGTCATCTTCGTCATGGCCGTTGCCGCAGCCGAGGTCGCAGTCGGGCTCGGCATCATCATGGCCATCTTCCGATTGAAGAACCGCGCCGACGTCGACGACATGAGCGCTTTGAGGGGATGACGAGGCATGGGTAGTTTTCAGCAGATTTGGTGGGTGCTCTTCTTCCCCGTCGCCGGGTTCCTCTTCCAAGCGTTCGCTGGCAAGAGCCTGATCGACGGGCTCACCGAGAAGGTCGGGCTCCAAAAGGCGAGGCTCGCATGCGGATTCATGGCCGTCGCGCCGATCGCACTGGCATTTCTCGTCGGCCTCAGCGTGACGCTCGAACTTGCCAGCCTGCCAGCCGGCTCGCAGGTGCCACCACAAACGCTGTTCTCGTGGATCCACTTGCAGTCGCTGTCCGTGCCGTTCGAGTTCCGGGTCGACGCCCTCTCGATGACGATGGTCTTGATCATCACTGGCATCGGCTCTCTCATCCACCTTTACGCAGTCGGCTATATGGCGGAGGAGAAGGACTTCTCCCGGTTCTTCACCTACTTGAACCTCTTCATCGCCGCCATGCTCATCCTGGTCTTGGGCAACAACCTTGTCCTGACCTTCGTCGGTTGGGAAGGGGTCGGCCTTTGCTCGTACCTGCTTATCGGGTTCTGGTTTAAGGACGTCGCCAATTCGAAGGCGGCCAACAAAGCCTTCATCGTCAACCGAATCGGCGACTGGGGCTTCACCCTTGGCATGTTTGGCGTGGCCGTGCTGATCGCCGCGAACAGGGACGCTCTCGGAATCAATGACGCACGGTGGCTCAGCTATGACGTCATCCTTCCGCGAGCGCGCGATCTCCTGGCCTACTATCCTGCCTGGATTCCGGCGAGCATCGCGCTGATGTTGTTCATCGGTGCCGCTGGCAAGTCCGCACAGTTTCCGCTCTACATTTGGTTGCCTGACGCCATGGCGGGCCCAACGCCCGTTTCGGCCCTCATCCATGCCGCGACGATGGTCACCTCGGGCGTGTACCTGCTGAACCGGATGAGCGAGTGGTTCCTTGCCTCGCCGTTCGCCATGGGAGTCGTCGCCCTGGTAGGTGCGCTGACGGCGTTACTGGGCGCGACGATCGCGTTCGGGCAGACCGACATCAAGAAGGTCCTTGCCTATTCCACGGTCTCGCAGCTCGGTTACATGTTCATCGGTTGCGGAGTGGGGGCCTTTTACGCCGGCATGTTCCACGTGCTGACTCACGCATTCTTCAAGGCCCTGCTGTTCCTTGGCTCTGGCGCGGTCATTCATGCCATGGCTCACAACCAGGACATGCGCAACTACGGCAACCTGCGCAAGTACCTTCCGATCACCTTCGTCACGATGGCCATCGGCTGGTTGGCGATCGCTGGCATTCCGTACCTCTTCAGCGGCTTCTGGTCCAAGGAGGCCATCCTGGGCCCTGCCGTGAACGCTGGCCACGGGGCCCTCATGCTGGGTCCGCTCAGCGCTGGCCAAGTGGCAGGATGGGTCGGGTTCCTGGTCGCCCTCTTGACGGCGACCTATATGACCCGCATGATGATGCTCACTTTCTTCAATCCTGAGGAACGGTGGAAGCTGATCCCTGCTGCCGCCGGCCACGCGCACGACCACGCTGCGCACGGGCACGAACATCACCATCACGGTGAGGACAAGCACGGGTTCTTCATGACCGACGCAGAGGCGGCCGCGGTCGAAGTCCACGAGGAGCACCATCACGAGTTGGACGAGAGCCACAAGCCGCACGAAGTCTCGCCGCTGATGTGGCTGCCACTCGTCATCCTCGCGGTCTTTTCGTTCGGCTGGATCGGCGGAGCTTGGCTCGACAAGAACGAGGCTTTCTTCAAGTGGCTTTATCCCGGGGCGGAAATGGCAGCCCACGGTGAAGCCGTCTCGCACATGACCTTGCTCATCCTCTCCACGGCGACGTCGGTCGGCGGCGTTTTGCTCGGCCTTTGGCTTTGGGGCCGAAAGATGCCGACCTGGGAAGGCTTCGACCTTGCCAAATGGAACCCGGTTCAGAAAGCGGCGGGCAAGCAGTGGGGCATCGATTGGTTCCTGACTGACGGCTCGATCAAGACCGGCGGCGTCCTTGGTTCCTTCTTGTGGGCGATCGACCGGTGGGTCATCGACGGATTCGTCAACATCGTCGGTTATCTCGCCCGCTGGACGGGCGGACTGGTCCGCAAGAGCCAGACCGGCTACGTACGGGGCTATGCGCTTATGATGCAACTAGGAGCCGCCCTCTTCGTCGGCTATTTGATTTACACCATCGTGATCGGGGTGGGACGATGAACATGACGCCCACCGGCTTCGGCCTTCTCAGCTTGTTGATGCTTGTGCCCGTCCTGGGCGCGCTGGTGATCGCCTTCATTCCCGAACAGTTCCCCAAGGCGATCAAGGGCGCGGCGATGGTTTTCAGCGCGGTGACCCTCCTGGTGAGCCTGGTGGTCCTCGGTGGGTTCCAGGTCGGCACCTACCACATGCAGATGGTCGAGTTCGTCCCTTGGCTCAACCAACTTGGCATCCACTACCGGGTCGGGATTGACGGTGTGAGCCTTTGGCTCGTGGTGCTGACGACATTTTTGAACCTGATCGCCGTCTGGTTCAGCTTTTACATCGACAAGCGGGTGAAGGTCTACTTCGTGATGACGATGGTGCTCTT
This sequence comes from Armatimonadota bacterium, assembly GCA_018268375.1. Taxonomy (GTDB): domain Bacteria; phylum Armatimonadota; class Fimbriimonadia; order Fimbriimonadales; family Fimbriimonadaceae; genus JAEURO01. The sequence goes on from JAFDWS010000006.1 coordinate 347,964, forward strand.
GGCGGCCATGCTGGGGGTCTTCCTGAGCCTCGACCTGATCCTCTTCTACACGTTCTTCGAAGCCAGCCTCATCCCGATGGCGGTGATGATCTGGATCTGGGGTGGCGAAAAGCGCAACTACGCCGCCATCAAATTCTTCGTTTACACCTTCGCGGCCTCGATCTTCATGCTGATCGGCATGATCGTCATGGCCAAGCTGAACGCGGACGTTAGCGGGACATGGACATTCGACCTGACAGCCATTCAAGGGAACGTTGCGAGCGGCCAGTTCTGGGCTAATCCGGAAGCGGCCCGCATGGCACCGATGCTGTTCTGGGCCTTTGCTCTCGCCTTCATGGTCAAGTGCCCGATGTTCCCGTTCCACACATGGCTGCCCGACGCCCACACGGAGGCGCCCACGGCGGGATCCGTGATCCTGGCTGGCGTGATGCTTAAGATGGGAACCTACGGGTTCCTTCGGATACTGTTGCCGCTCTTCCCGGAGCAGGTTCAGGCGAACGTCCCCGTCATCATGGCGCTCGGAGTCATCGGAATTATCTACGGCGCGATCGTGGCCGCGATGCAGCCCGACCTCAAGCGTCTCGTCGCCTACTCATCTGTCGCCCACATGGGCTTCGTCGTCATCGGGATCTTCAGCTTGACCCACGACGGGATGATGGGCGGAAGCTATCAGCAGCTCAACCACGGAATCTCGACCGGCGCCCTGTTCCTCCTGATCGGGCTCCTTTACGAGAGGATTCACACCCGACTGTTCTCCGACATGGGCGGACTCAAGGCGCAGATGCCGATTTATTCGGCGATCTTCCTCGTGATCATGCTCTCCTCGGTCGGGTTCCCGACCTTGAATGGTTTCGTCGGCGAGTTCTTGGCACTGTTCGGGTCTTTCCAGGCGGCGCAGGCCGGGTTCAATGGAACAGGCTGGTATGTGCCCGTCGTGAGCGGCATCGGCGTCATCCTGGCCGCCGTTTACTTGCTCTGGATGTTCCAGAAGGTGTTCTACGGGGAGCTGAACCCCAAGCTCGCAAGGCTCAAAGACCTCAAGCCATGGGAGATCGCGATGAGCGGTTGCTTGGTGGTCATGGCGATTTGGGGCGGCTTGTTCCCCAACACGTTCCTCGGCCCCATGGAGAAGGCAGTGAACGCCACGCGGCAAATGGCGATCAATCCGCCGGGCTCGAGGCCGACCTGGACCGACACTTCGCTCGAAATCGCAGACAATGGCGACCTCGTCAGAGTGTTGCCGCGGGCAGTGAACGGGGACATGCACTATCAGGAGCCACTGGCGGTCGTTGCGCCTGGCAACCTGCACTTTGACGTGCCCGCGCTCACCGAACCAAGAGTGGAGCAACAGCATGCGAGCGCACTGAAAACCCAGGGAACGGAGGTCGCCAACTGATGGATCCAACGATCCCTCAAATTGATTGGTCGACCGTCATGCCCGTGGTGATCGTTGTGCTCACAGGCGTGGCCGCGCTCTTCGTCGAAATGTTTTCTCCGCGCCGCAACAACAATGCAATCGTCGGAGTCAGCCTGGCCGGCCTTGCGATCGCGGGCGGCTACGTCGTCAAGCAGTTTGGAATGGCTGATGGCCCGACCTTCGGCGGCTTCATCCTGCGCGACCAACTTGGCCTCGTCCTGCAACTGCTCTTGATCGGCGTCTGCTTTGTTGCGTTCCTGTTCAGCGAGGGCTATTTGCGCGAGAAACGCATCGCCTTCGCTGAGTTCTATCCGCTGGCTCTGTGGTCGACCTCGGGAGCGATGCTCATGGTGACGACCACCAACATGCTCGAATTATTCCTTGGGCTCGAAGTGCTGAGCATCGCCTTGTACTGCCTTGCTGGCATGAGCCGGCAAGAGTCGAAGAGCGAGGAGAGCGCGCTCAAGTACTTCCTGCTCGGAGCCTTTGCGAGTGCGTTCTTCCTCATGGGAATCGCCTACCTTTACGGTTCCAGCGGGTCACTCGACCTTGCCGGGATTGGAACGGCCATTGCCTCCGGGAAGTCCGGGCTCCAGCCCATGGCGGTGTTCGGCCTCGGAATGCTCCTCGTCGGAATTGCCTTCAAAGCAGCTTTCGTTCCATTCCACCAGTGGACTCCCGACGTCTACCAGGGCGCGCCGACGAACGTGACGGGCTTCATGGCCGCCGCCAGCAAGATCGCTGCCTTCGGAGCCCTGATCCGCGTCCTTGACGCTGCCGTCCCCATTCAAGCCAACTGGTTCCCAGCCATGTACTGGATCTGCATCTTGACGATGACGGTGGGCAACCTCGCCGCAGTCGTTCAGAAAGACGTCAAGCGTGTGCTCGGCTACTCGAGTATCGCTAACGCGGGATACGTGTTGGTCGCTGTCCTCGCCCATATTAAGGCTCCCGATAAGGTCGGGCTCGGCACCGCCGTCTATTTCTTGCTCGCCTATGCGCTGATGACGCTCGGCTCCTTTGCCGTTGTCAGCCTCGCAGCGAAGGGAGGCAAAGAGGGCACACGTTTCAGCGACATGCACGGACTGTGGAAGCGGGCCCCGTTCGCGGTCACCTGCCTCATCGTCTTCCTCGCCTCCTTGATCGGCGTGCCCTTCACAGGAGGCTTCGTCGGCAAGCTCCTCATCTTTAGCGACGCGCTGGCGGCAGGCATGCCCTTGCTCGCCATCGTGCTCGCTGTCAACTCGGTGATCAGCGTCTACTACTACCTCGGAATCATGCAGGCGACGTTCGTCGACGATGAAGGAGCGGTCAAGACGAGCCATGCAAAGCCAGGCCTTGGGCTCAATATCGCGCTTTTGGCTTGTGTCGTCGGCGTGTTCTGGGTGGCCATCGGGGCGGACGGCGTCAGGGCGACGCTTGGCCTCAGTGCCGGCCCAAAACCCGTTTCTGCACAGACGGAATCCACGACCCTCGTTGCGCGCGGACAAGCCGAATGAAGCTCGCCGTCAGCATGTACTGCTATGTCCGTGCCGTCAAGGCTGGACAGCTCGATATCCATGGCTTCGTTCACGAGGCGAAACGGATCGGCGCGGACGGTGTCGAGCTTCTCGACTTCTTCTATTCGGATCCCAACGCGGAGCGGGAAGGGATCAAAGAGGTGCTCGCCGCGACTGGCCTCCCGTGCCCGATCTTCAGCGTGGCGAACAACTTCGCCAAGACCGATCCGGCCGAGCGGGAAGCCCAACTCCAGCGAATCCGATTCGGAGTCGACGAGGCGGTCTTTTTCGGCGCTGGTGTCGTTCGAGTCTTCGCCGGTGACGTTTCCGATACCGTCGGCTTCGACCAAGCGCGGGCTTGGATCGTCGACGGCCTGAGCCTCGCCTCGGACTATGCCCGTAACAGGGGCGTCAAACTTGCACTCGAGAACCACGGCAAGCTGGCTGGGCGTAGCGACCAGGTCCGCGGGCTGATCCAAGATGTGAGGCAACGGTGCGGCCACGACACCTTGGGCGCTAACCCTGACACGGGCAACTTCGTGCTTGTCGACCAAGACAGCGCCGAGGCTGTCAGCGACCTCGCCGACGTGGCGAACATGGTCCACTTCAAGGATTTCAAACCCGGTGACGGTCCTTACCAGGCCCTTTCTGGCAAGACTTTTCGTGGCACGGTGATTGGCGAGGGAACCGTCGATCTTGGAGCTTGCATCCAAGGACTCCAGACGGGCGGATTCGATGGATGGTTGAGTCTGGAGTACGAAGGGGAAGGCGATCCGGTGGCCGAAGTTCAGAGTTCCCTGGAAAATGCCCGCAAGTATTTGTAATTCCAGGTTACAACGGCCCTCCCGGTTGTTAACACCCACGCCGACAATTCATCAAGAGGATGCGAGTCCTCGATTGGCGAGGGGATCGTCGCACAAGAATGACCAGCTTGACCCATGCGATGTTCGAGGGCAGTCCAGAGGCCTTGTTCCTGCTGGACGCGAACTTCCGTGTCGTAGACCTCAACGAGGAAGCGGCAAGGTTAAGCGGCAACTCGCCTGAATCCAAGGGATCCCCCCTGCCCTTCACGCGCCTTGGCCTGGAAGGCTCCGTTTGGGAGAACGCCCGGGCCGACGTCGAACGGACAGGGAACGCTCAAGGAACCGTCCAAGTCTTGGCTGAACAGGGCCGCAAGTGCCGGTACCGACTCAGCGGGCCCCACGAAGGCTTTTACTTGTTCGGCCTCATCAAGGTCGACCGATTGGATCCCGTCGGCCTGCCGATCGACGACCTCAGCGGCCTTTCGACTGAGCTTGTCATCCGCGCTTTGCAATACCAACAAGAGGCACTTTCCAAGGAAAAGCAGGCTCTTACCGACGCCTTGACCCAGGTGGGCAACCGTCGCCTGTTCGACAGTGAAATCGCGCGGATGCACCGCGAGCACCTGCTGGACGGATCCTTCTACTCGATCCTGATGATCGATGTCGACCACTTTAAGACTTTGAACGACTCGAATGGCCACCTTGTTGGCGACCAGGTCTTGCGCGAATTGGGAACCCTCCTTAAGACGGCCTGCCGGCCTGGCGACATTGTCGCGCGCGTCGGCGGTGAGGAGTTCGCCGTCCTCCTGCCTGGCATCGGCTCGTCGGAAGCGGCGCGGGTCGCTGAGCGGATCCGAGGGAGCATCGAAGGGCTCAACCCCTGTGGTATTTCGGTCACCGCCAGCCTGGGTGTGGCCTCGCAGGGCGGTTCGTCAGTGCCCTTCAACACGCTCTTGCTTCAAGCTGACGCCGCGCTCTATGGGGCGAAGGCAAACGGTCGGAACCAAGTCAGCACAGGCGACACTCAAGCCGAGGCCGCCTGAGAGCCGGGCACACCACCCGCTAGGTATGCTGTGAAGCTGAAATGGACGGGATCACGGTGTTTTGCGGCCAGGGTCACCCCGAGTTGGCCGAGAACATCTGCTATCACCTGAACATCCCTCTCAGCCCCACGAAGTTCCAGCGTTTTTCGAACGACTGCCAGTACATTCAGTTGCTCGACAACTGCCGCGAACGGGACGTCTACATCATCCAGCCCATCGCGCCACCCGTCCAGGACAACTTGATGGAGCTGATGCTGATGCTCGACGCAGCGCGAGGAGCCTCGGCAAGGCGGCGCACCGCCGTCATCCCCCACTTTGCTTATGCTCGTTCGGACAAGAAGGACGCGCCGCGCATTTCGATCGCGGCAAGGCTCGTCGCCGACCTACTGGTGACCGCAGGGACGGACCGCGTGCTGACCGTTAACTTGCACTCGGACCAGGTTCACGGCTTCTTCAGTTGTCCGGTCGACCACCTCAACGCCCTCAATGTTTTGGCAAGCCACTTCCGCGGCCAAGACCTGAGCAACACGGTGGTGGTCTCGCCCGACCTTGGCAACGCGAAGTCTGCCTCCCATTTCGCGCGCATCCTTGACGTTCCTGTGGCTGCGGGCCAAAAGCGCCGCATCTCGGACGACAAGGTGGTGATCGACATGATCGTGGGCGACGTCGCCGGGCGGGAGTGCATCGTGATGGACGACGAGATCGCGACGGGGACGAGTGTCCTTGAGCTCCTGGCCTGCCTTCGAGACCGAGGGGCGACCTCGTTCCGCCTTGCCTGCACTCACGGGCTTTTGACGCGAGACGCTGTTGCCAAGCTCACCGACCCGGAAGACGTCCTTGAGCTCGTCATCACCGACACGGTTCCTCTCGCAGAAGACAAGCGCGGCCCGAAGGTCAAAGTCTTGACAGTCTCCCGCATGATCGCCGAAGCGATCCGCCGGATCCACGCCGGCGAATCGGTCAGCAGCCTCTTCGACATCTGAGGCACTTTCGTCGGACGGGCCTGTATGATGGGGCACGTGACCAGCTCGACCGCCATCTTCGCAGCAGCAGACATTGAGGCGACATTGGCCTATTACAAGGACGTGCTCGGCTTCGAGTCCACCTGGACCTACGGAGAGCCGCCGAACTTTGGCGGTGCCTCTAAAGGCGGCGTCTCGATCATGTTCTGCCTAGATCTGGCCCTGGCGTCAAAGGTCGCAGGTCATCAGCACTGGGTGAAGGTGGATGACGCCGACGAGCTCTACGCCCTTCATGTGGGGCGCGGCGCGAAGGTCGTTTCTGAGATCGGAGACCGGCCGTGGGGAGTGAGGGAGTACGTGGTCGAGGACCTGAACGGCTACCATCTCCGGTTCGCGGGCCCGCCTTCCTCCGAGGTCAAGCCCTCTTCGGACTTGCCAGACGGCGTGACCTTCGAGCGGCGCAAGCCGACAATCGAGGAGTTCGAGCGTGTCGCCGGAGCGGCGTTTGGCGAGGCTGAAGCCGTCCCTGGGCTACTGGAAGGGACTTGGGGCGGGGTCATGGCGCTTTCCCCAGACGGCGGTGCGGTCGGGCTGTTGAGGGTCATGTTCGACGCACCGGGCTGGTTCAGCGTATGGGACGTCGCGGTGCTCCCGGAGTGGCAGGCGCAGAGAATCGGGTCGAAGATGATGCAAGAGGCCATGGCGATGATCGGCGAAGCCTCCCCCGGCGCGCTTGTGTTCTTGTTCACTTTCAAGCACGGGTTCTACGAGCGGCTCGGCTTTGGGAAGGAGACGGTCAGCATGCGGCGGGTCTAGCTAGCAAAGATTGGTGCCCAGGGAGGGACTCGAACCCTCACGACCTTGCGGTCAACGGATTTTAAGTCCGCTGCGTCTACCATTCCGCCACCCGGGCAGGGCGGGTCAGGAGTATACAGCCCAGCCTCCAAACCTCTTGTATACTCTTGTCCATGGACTTCACGAGATGCTTCGACGGCGACGGCAGGCTCTCCTTTTGGCCGATGAAAAGGCGGCGGGCGCTGCGCGTGCCGATCTTAGACTGGCTCGTCTCGAACTTCCCCAAGGACAAAGATCTGACCGAAAAAGAGGTCAACACGATCATCCAGGGCAGGATCGCCACCATGGACCACGTCTACTTCAGGCGTGTGTTGGTCGACACCGGCAGGCTGGAGCGGACACCCTATGGCGACCGCTATTGGCTCCCGGCAGAAGCCCCGGCTCCGGCGACGGGTCCTTGATTGAACCTGCCTGAATCTGCCATCATTGGCGTTCAGCAACCCCTCTGGAGGCTCCCATGGCGAAGAAGAAAGGCGAAAAGCGCGAAATCATCCGGTTGGTCTGCACGGAGGACAACAA
>JAFDWS010000006.1:355114-572847 GCA_018268375.1 Armatimonadota bacterium
TGCACCGGGAGAAGAAGTAATGCCGAACCCCAAACGCAAGTTTTCGCACCAGCGCACGGCCAAGCGCCGAACGAACTACACCACCGACCTGCCCGAGGTCACGCAGACCAAGAACGTCAGTGGCGAGCCGCTGGCCAAAAATCACTGCGCGAGCCCGGACGGATACTACAAAGGCCGCCGCCTTCCCGGCTTCAAGGACTGAGGCGGAAGACAGTTCAATTTGAGAGCCCTGGCGATTCGCCAGGGCTCTCTTTCGTTTAGGCCAACGGAGTTCCCACCTTCCAGTCCACACCGAGGTGGCGTGCGACAGTCGCGCCGATCGCTGTCATCCCTTCCACGTCGCCCAGTTGGGCGGGACGGGCGCCGGAGCCTAAAACCGCGACCGGAACGTACTCGCGGGAGTGGTCGGTGGACGCGGTGGTCGGATCGTTGCCATGATCGGCGGTCAGAAGCAGCAAGTCAGCCGGCGTCATCCGCTCAAGGATGCCTTGCAGGGTTTGGTCGAACCGTTCGAGGCACTTGGCGAACCCGATCGGATCGTTGCGGTGGCCGTAGAGCATGTCGGTGTCTTCAAAGTTGGCGAAGATGAAGCGGGCGTCCGATTGCATGGCCTCCCACAACATGCCCTCGTGCTCGGCGTTGTTCTGGGTGCGTTTGACCGCGCGAAAACCCCTCCCGTCGAAGAGTTCAGGCACGACGCCGATGCCGAAGACGTCCCCGATCTTGTCCACCAGGTTGGGTGGCGCCGGCAACGGGAAGTCCTTTCGGTGCTGAGTGCGCGCGTAGCCTCCAGGCTTGCCGATGAACGGCCGGGCAATGACTCTCTGGACGTTGTTCGGCGCGACACAGAGCTTCCTGGCTATTCGGCACCAGTCGTAGAGCTTTTCGACCGGCACCACCTCTTCGTGGCAGGCGATCTGGAAAACGCTGTCTGCGCTCGTGTAGACGATCGGGAACCCGGTGTCGTGGTGAAGATCACCCAAACGGTTGATAATCTCGGTTCCGCTTGCCGCACAGTTGCCCAAGGACTGAGTGCCGATGGCTTTCTCGAAGTTCTTGATGAGGGGAATGGGAAAGCCTTCCGGGTAGGTCGGGAACGCCTTCTCGGTCACCACCCCCATCATTTCCCAATGGCCGGTGACAGAGTCCTTGCCTTGACTCAGTTCGCGCAGCCGTCCGTAGCGCCCATTTGGAGCTTTGCCGACCCCTCCTGCGGCAAGGAAGCCCGCTTTCTCGAGCGCCGGGGCCTTGAAGCCGCCCACCGCGTCCCAAACGTGTCGGATGGTCGAAGGGTTGTCGAGGTCGCCAAAGGCGGCGGCGTCGGGAGCCTCACCGGCCCCGACGCCGTCCAAGACGACCACAATCGCACGCGGCTGGGTTTCAGGCACGCGGCGATTCTACGCCGTCACCGTCCGCCTGCGCGAGGCCGTGCGGGCACGGCTGTACCCGGAGGAACCGCCATCTGTCCAGGCATGGCCATCTGCATGCGCGGCTCGGGGGAAGGCAACATCGTCATCTTCTCGACAGCGAGATCGGACTTCCGCACTTTGAGCAACTGGTTGCCACGAAGGATGAACAGGTACACGCCACCATCCATCATGGTGGCTTGGCCACCTCCTGGCATCGGCGGCATCATGGCCATCGGCGGCGCTGGCGTGAACTGCCCCGGGAATTCTTGGGCAGGGACGGTCATCTCCGAACGGCCCGCTCGGGCAATGCCTTCTTGCGCGGGCGCCGTAGCGCCGGCTCTAGCCGTGTCTTGAGCTTGCGTCCTCTCCTGGGCCGGCGCGGCAAGCGGCGCCTCTTGCGCCCTCGCGATGGCAAGGGGAAGGGCGAAGGCAAGGCTGGCCAAGCCGAAAACTCCGAGGGCCACGTTCTTCGTGCTGTTCATGTCGCTACCTCAACTGGGTCAGCCACATGATACGCCGACTAGAGCGCTGCGTCACCAAAGTCACGGAAGATCCGCCAAGAACACAGTGCCTGAGGCCTTACAAACGAGCATCTTACGGTGTAAGTTGTCGACCTTGATGTCATTGATCTCGGCGCAGTCGACATCCAAGAAGCGCTGCTCGGCCCCATCAGAGGTTCTTACGACGTGGAGGGAACCGAAGCCGTCGCCGATATAGAGTTGCGAATCGTCTGGGCTGTAGGCAATGCCGACAAGAGAACTCGTCAGGTAGGTGTAAAGGCGCTCCGTCGCGTCTGCGGTCGAAAACCGATAGAGCAAGCCCCCGTACGCAGTTACCGCCACTTCATCCTCGGCGTTAGAGAAGGCGAGCTTGTACGTGTACCCGTACATCGGGAGCGTCTGGGCAATCAACGATCCGTCGGCAGGATCGAGGAACGCGACCGTTCCTTCTGGGTCGATCGTGATCGCAAGTTTAGTGCGGCTCGGGCTCGTCCAGACCCGGATCATTGCCTTCGGCACGATCCTGACCCAAACCGTCTCCCGGGTTCTCCAGTCGACGCACCAAATGTAAGTTTGATTCTTGGAGACAGTCCTCGCGATGACCATCCTCGATCCGTCACCCAATAAGACCATCGACGTCGCGTTCAATCCTTGTTGGCCGCCAACAAATGGTAGCGGAAGGACTGTATCGTCAAGGTTCGTCAATAGGTTTCGGACAACAATCTGTGACTCCTGGGGAATGGCGAGCAGTGGCAGCGTTGGATGAAAGTCGCAGCGCCCCCAACCATTCTCCATCAGAACGACATGGGTACGTGACGGATCACCAGCGGACCAATATCTTGTTTGCGAGCTCCCGTCTCGGCATACGAACTTGCCGTCAGGAGACATACTGGCAGCGATCGCGTCTTCCGAATCAAACGTAATCTCGCCTAGTTGATCCAACGTCTGAGGATCGACTTTCACGACTGAGTTCAGTGTCTCGAATGCGATCGCATGGGTCAAGGGGTCCACCTTGAGAACGCGAACGAAATCGGAGTGCATCCAGTGGCTCGCCGCAAGAGTCCAATTCGACGTGTCCCATGATCGCAGCCTGCGCCCATTGGCTTGAATCAGTCGCTCTCCGTTCTCGCTCCAAGCGATCAACGAGAATCCCCCATCACGCCTGTGCATCAAGGGAAAGGTATTGACGACCGCCACTTCATTACCGTCAGGAAGCGAAACAATACGCACCTTTCCACCATTTACTGAAACCGCCAATTTTGTTCCGTCCGGGGAGACGGCAACCATCCCTTGGCGGGAAAATGGGGGGCCATAACTGACCGATCCAACAACCCTGCCGTCCGCAGTCGAATAGAGCTTCGCGCCTGAACCTCCGCAAACGGCGATCCATTCACTATGTCGCGGCCAGCACAAATCGGTAAATGAGCCAACAGGCAGATCGAACGCAATCGTCTGATCACTGGTGCGAATCAGGACTAGTCGACTTTCGTCCAGAGTTGCCGCAACGAACCGGCCGTCGGGGCTGTACAAAACACGCCCGAGAGGCTTGTTGAATGTAATTCGTTTCGTGACACGGCCATCAGGAATCGAACAGAAGTCAAAGCAGTACCCGTGCGACAATACGAACACGGGCAGATCAGGGGCAGTATCAAATCCCCGAGCTTCAAACAAGGGCGAAGGGTAAACCGAGTGCTCATACAGTCCCGTTCGGTTGTCGAACATGGTTATTTCCCGGTCCGATGCAGTCACAATCCAGCGACTCCCGTCGGCGGACGGCGCACTGCCAGAAGGATTTGTGCGGGAAGGAACAATCCATTCGATCGTCGGTGCCCCCTGGCCATGGCAGACGGTGGCAGCGAGGAACAGTAGGGGCCAGATTGAACGTATGTTTGCTCTCACGAAAGGAAGTGTACAGCAACTTTACTGCGCCACTTCGATCCCGAAATGCTCGCAATACCGGTCAAACAGGTTCCGCGCAGCCAGGTAGCACGAATTCGGCGACATAAAGTGGGGGAACTCGAACGTGATGAGCTTCTCCGCCACCTTCGACGCCGCCTCCATTTTCAGGCGCAGATAACGCCAGTCTGCGGGCGGGAACTTGATCGGCATGTCGCGATCGAAAGACTCGACGTTCGACCAGCAAGCCACCCCGTGCTGGTCGCAAAGCTCTTTGATGCCGCGATGGAACTCAGGCAACTCGGAGTACTGGATCTGACCGTCCTGGAAGGCGCAAATATCGAAAGCGCCCTTCGTGTCAGCGAAAACTCGCGACCAGTGTTCAAATGTCTCTGCCAAAGTGAAGGTGTCGCCCGGGCCAAATTGCTTCGAGCCCATTGGGTAGGGGGAGATCAGCACCGGGACGTCCAAGCGTGACTTGCAGTGCCGGCCCAGTTCATTGAAGAGCTCGATGATGTGGAGGTCGTTCCGTGAGGCCTCGTGGCACATGTACCACCCCTTGAACGCCGGGCTTTTGCCATACCGTTCGACCACCTCGTCCACGAACGCTTTGTTGATCTCGACCTCGCGCCACCACGTGCGGCGCAGCCAGTAAGTGCCAGAGTCGTAAAGCCCCCAATAGAGCGACAGACCGTTTTCTTCAGCCAGCTCGAGGAAGAGAGCTCCGAGATCATCGTGGACAGGCAGCAGGCCGGGCACCGATCGAGCCGGAAAGACGCATTTGTCACGATAGCCGGCTCGGATGAGGACGACGGTGTCAATGCCGATCTGGCTGTAAAGCCGGAACTCGCGCGCCCACTCCTCGCGGCCCCAGTTCTGGCTAGGGATGTCGTGAGTGATCTCGTCGAGGAACGTGCCTGTCAGCCGCAGCATGCGGGCGAGTGTATCACTGGCCCTTGCCGACAATCTGCTCACGGAAGGCGGGAACTGTCTTCGCGAACGTCGTGATCCATTCCTTCACGGTACCGATCGAGACGCCGCCCTCAATGTCGAAGTCAGAAACGAGGAACGGGTCGCCGTCGTCGTCGAGGAACGCCTTGACGAACCGGACCGACTCGTTGAAGGCATTGACCTTGGCCATGTCGCACTTCGTCGGCAAGTCTAGTCCGAGCGACAGTGTCAGGCTCTTGGCGCCCTCCTTGCCCTCAACGAACTGGTAGAGCGAGACCTCGTTGCCATTGATGGTGAAGCTGAAGCGGTTGCAGCCGCTGCCATCATCGTCAATCTTCGGTTTGACACCTATTTCGGCCAGCATCGCGAGAATGGACTTCTCGTCCATGGATGTGACCAGCTTGTCCTCGCCCGTGCCCTTATGAAACGCCGTGAACCCGCCGTCGCCCTTCTCGCGCCCAAGGACATCGGTCTCGAACTCCTTGACGGATTCGACGAAGTCGGTCACGTAGCGGGAGATGGCAGCAGAAGACGTTCCTGCGGCGAGGTCGAGATCGTTTTCGATGTAGACCTTGCCTTCCGTGTCTTTGTACGAGCGGGCAAAGCGATGGGTCCGGTTAAAGATGTTGAGCTTGGTGAGTGCGATCTGCGAAGTCGAGTCATAACTCGCGCTCATGGCCAGGTTGGTGGTCGGACCTGGATCGTTGGTCACCGCGTATTGAAATAGCGCGATCTTCGAGCCCTCAGAGTCGAAGATAAGGGCCATCTTGCCAGTTCCGTCGTCCATTCCCTTCGATTCGAGGTCGTTTTCAGACAGGATGGCGACAAGGTCATCGTCAGCGACCGTCGTGAAGACCTTCGGCGGGCCCGGCTCAGCTTTCACGAGGAAAGACACAGCGTTCTTGCTTGCATCGAGGTCGGAGACGAACCGCGAGGGCACCGCGAAGTTCAAGTTCTGGGCGTCCTTGAACTGCCACGAGACGACGCCGAGGACTTCCCCGTTCGAGTTCAAGAGCGGCCCACCGCTGTTGCCGGGTGAGACCGGACAGGTGAACTGGTAGAGCTTGCCTTGCCCGAAGTACGGAGTCTGGCTGATGATGCCGTCGCTCATGGAAAAATCGAGCCCCTTCGGCGCTCCGATGACGTAGGCCTTGGCTCCGATCTTCGGATCTCCATCTGCCAGAGGCAGGATTGGACGGCTACCGGAGTCAACCTGGAGAAGGGCAACGTCGAGGTCAGCGTTCTTGTCGATCACGCCGAGCACCTTCACCTCTGACCCGTCCGAGAGCTTGGCGGTTATGGACCGGGCCCCTTTGAGCACGTGCCAAGCGGTGACGGCCACGTCCTTCTGGATGGCAAGGAACGCGGTGCCGACCGATTCTGCGCCATGGGCGCGGTGAACCGTGATCGTCAGAACGGACTGGGAGGCCCTTTCATAGACCTTCTCGGCAGAATCTTGAGGGTTTGCACCCAGGCAGGCTAGGAGGAAAGGCACCATCTGTGGCCTCGACAGACTTCATTGTCGGTAAGGATTTGCGTCCGTTGAGGGGAATCTCACAAGTTTCTTGAGGTTTTTCGACAGTGTTGAGCGAACTGCAGTATCCGGGGCGGAATAATCGTAGCGACTTCTCCGGCCGACCCTTCGATCGTACGGCTTCTTTCAGAACAAAACATCGAGAATAAGGAACCATTTGAACCTAATTTGCGTACTATGTGGCGATGTTTGCTACTCAGGGTGCTGAAGCCAAAGAGGCTGGTAAGAAAGTCTTGGTGGTGGAGGACGAACCTCGCGTAGCCGAATTCATATCATCCGCTCTGAACGAATTTGGCTATATCGTCACTTGGTCCGAATCGGGGGCCGATGGGCTCCAACGGCTTCAATCCGGTGATTTCGACCTCGCGATCCTTGACGTCTTGCTGCCGGATTGCGACGGTTTCGAAGTCCTTGCCGCTGCCCGGCGCAAGGGCATGAAGACGCCGGTCATGATGCTGACCGCGAAAACTGCGGTCGAGGACCGCGTCAAGGGGCTCGACCTGGGCGCGGACGACTACATTCCGAAGCCGTTCGAGCTCTCCGAGCTCATGGCGCGGGTTCGCGCTTTGCTCCGAAGACGATCGGCCGAGTACGACTGGCTTACTTTGGCCGACCTCACCTTGGAGCCGGTGACCCGTCAGGTGACCCGGGGCGAGAAGCGGATCGACCTCACGGCGCGCGAGTTCTCGCTGCTCGAGTACATGCTCCGCAACAAGGGCAAGCCCCTCAGCCGTGCCCAGATCATGGAGAACGTCTGGAACGACCCGAACGGTGACTCCACGGTCGTACCGGTCTACATCAACTACCTCCGCACGAAGATCGAGCTTCCTGGTTGCGTAAGACTGATCCACACGGTGCGCGGTGTGGGGTATGTCTTGGAAGTCCGTGACTTCACGTCGTAGCAGCCATAGCCTTCGACTGACGCTGATCGTAACAGTCCTCTTCGGGACCATCCTTGGAGGACTGTTCGGCTTTGCCGTCTCGCTTTATGAGCACCAGGAGAACAAGGCGGCCGACGATGAACTTGAGACCGTCCTCAACGCCCTCTCCGCTGCAGCATCGCACGAGTCCCGCCTGAACGAAGTTGCCGAACTCATTGAGAGCCCGCGGAACCCGAGCGCGGCAATCTTTGAGAAAGACGGGCAGTTGGACATCAACGCGGGCACGATCAAGGTGACCAACCTCAAGGGCTCAGGATTCGCCCACATGGGCGGCAGCCTCGTCCGCTATTCTTCTGTCGACGCGTCCGACAAGCACATCGTCGTCGCGACGAACTGGGCTGGCACTGTCGAATCCTTGTTTCGCCTCAAGGTGCTTTTGACCATCATTTGGTTTCCACTGACCGCACTGGTGGCGCTTACGACGTGGATCAGCGCGACGCGCACGTTTCGGCCCCTGATGCAAATGGCTCTTGAGGCCGACCGCCTCTCACAAACCGGGCCTGGCTCGCGCCTGGCAGTGCCGGAGGACGCTGAGTTCGGGCCGCTCGCCGAGAGGCTCAATGTCTTCCTCGACCGCCTTGAGGAAGGAGTCCGACGTCAGGCTCGGTTCGTGACCGACGCGGCTCACGAATTGCGCACTCCCCTCACGATTGTCCGGGGTCAAAGCGAGACGGCCCTCCTCCGCGAGCGCACGCCCGAAGAGTACGAAGGCGTCTTGCGGATGGTGGTCGAGGAGGTCGACCGCCTCTCACAAGTCGTGAACAGCCTCCTCGTCAGCTCCAGCACGCCAGAGGGGCCAGTGGGGATCCACGAGTTGGCCGTCGTCGTTCAGGACACCGTTGACCGTTGGCAACCCAGGTTCTCACGCAAGGGGGTCAAGCTTCGCTCACGGATCGGCTCCGTAGAGGCCCGGATGGCCCCTCGCGAAGCTGAAACGGTTCTCGACAACTTGCTCGCCAACGCACTCCGCCACAGTCCCGGAAACTCCGAGTGCATGGTGACACTTTCCAAGCGGGAAGGTTTCGCCGAAATTCGTGTCGAAGACCAGGGGCCTGGAATCCCCGACGATGAGAAGGCCAACGTGTTCGAGCGGTTTTATCGCTTGGATGAGTCCAGGAACCGTTCGGAGGGAGGGTTCGGGATCGGCTTGTCGATCTGCCAACGGCTTGTCCAGCAGCGCGAGGGCAAGATCACCATCGAAGACAACGATCCGCACGGAACGGCCTTCGTGGTCCGTGTTCCCTATTGATCGAAAAGCCCGCCGTCTGCTTGGCCACGCGGAGCAGTGAGTCCGAGATGGCGGTACGCCAGCGCCGTAAGGACGCGTCCACGAGGGGTGCGTTGGATCATGCCTTGCTGGAGGAGGTACGGCTCGTAGACGTCTTCGATCGTGCCTGCGTCCTCTCCTATGCTGGCGGCAAGAGTCTCCACTCCCACGGGGCCCCCCGAGAACTTCTTGGCAATCGTCTCCAGCAAGAGGCGGTCGACCCGGTCAAACCCGGACTGGTCGATTTCGAGGGCTCCGAGAGCCTTTTGCGCGACGCCTTGGTCGATGGCTTCCATCCCGTCGACCTGAGCAAAATCGCGCACGCGCCGCAGGATGCGGTTGGCGATGCGGGGCGTTCCCCGGGCGCGCTTGGAAATCTCTTCGGCCCCCGTGTTGACAATTGGAAAACCGAGCAACCCCGCTGAGCGCGAGACGATCTCGAAGAGCGCCTGGTTGGAGTAGAACGAGAAGCTCAGTACGATCCCGAACCGGTCCCGCAGGGGCCCCGTCAGGAGACCTTGGCGGGTCGTGGCACCGATCACAGTGAACGGCGGCACGTCAAGCCGGACAGACCTCGCCGCTGGCCCCTTGCCAATCAAGAGATCAACCTTACGGTCCTCCATGGCGGGGTAAAGCATTTCTTCCACCGCTCGAGGGAGACGGTGGATCTCATCAATGAAGAGGACGGCGCCCTCGTCCAAGTTTGTCAAGATGCCGACGAGGTCGCCGGGGATTTGCAGAGCTGGACCACTTGTGACATGGATTGGTGCCTCCATCTCCTGGGCCACGATGTGCGCCAACGTGGTCTTGCCCAGCCCAGGAGGCCCGTAGAGCAGGAGATGATCGAGCGGTTCGCTGCGTTGCCGGGCAGCCCTGAGAAACACGTCGAGGTTGGAGCAGATCGATTCCTGGCCGATGAACTCCTGGAGCCTCCGCGGACGCAAGGAAAGTTCATAGGCCCTCTCTTCGGGCAAGGCTTCGGTGGCCAGAGCCTGCTCGCGGTTCATCGCGTCAAGCTCCTGAGGGCCACCTTGAGCTGGTCGGGAACGGTCTCGGCCTCGTTGCGGGCCTTGTCCGCGGCCGCTTCTGCTTCGCCCCGACGATAGCCGAGCCCGACAAGCGCGTCCACAAGCTCGTCTTCAATCGGCTTGCGTCGGTCAGCGATCGCAACGGCAGCGAGTTTGCGATCAAGCTCAACCTGAGGAACCTTGTCCTTGAGCTCGACGATGATCCGTTCAGCAAGGCGGGGGCCGACACCAGGAACACGGGTCAAGAGCTTGACGTCCTGGGTGAGAATCGCCGTCAGGGCTGCTTCCTCGCCAAGGTCGCCGATTACCGCCAAACTTGTCTTGGGGCCGCAACCCTTTACGTCGCGAAGCATGTCAAAAGTGCGTCGCTGGCCCGAGCTAAGGAAGCCGTACAAGGCTTGATCGTCCTCTCGGACGACGTGGCGGACGAAGAGGTCTCCCTCACTGTCCACAGGAAGATGGAAGCTGACGCTGCTCGGGACTTGAACCTCGTACCCGACCCCGTTGCAGTCCACGACGACCGAGGAGCCGTCGTTCTCGATCACCTTGCCCCGGATTCGAGCGATCATCCTAGACAGGTTACCATGTGTCTAGGTCTTTTTCAGCCACCGTTCTTCCCGGTCGGTCCGAGCGGGAGGATCGGGAACTGGCTGAAGTCGATCTCTTGACCCTGGGTCGCCTGGGCGACCTCAATATGGAAGCTCACCTTCACCTCATAGGCCCTCGGCCAGGGAAGGCCGATGTCGATGTCCTTGAGTCCGACCACCTCATACCGATCCGATCCAGCGAAGAACTTTGTCCCTCGCAACTGCTCGTCGAAGAGCTTCTGGAGCCGGTCGCCAAGGTCTGTCTTCACCAGATTGTCGACCTTTTGAAGTTCGGTCCCATACGTCTCCTCCCGGCTTGCGCTTGGTAGCTTGTCGATCATGGCGTAGGCCTCGGGGCGCACGTACTTGTGGTACTCGAAGTCGTTGACCAGTCGGTGCAAGATAAAAGCACGCAAGGCCACCTCCCTCCTGAGGGGATCGACACCGTTCCGCCGAGCGAGCATGTAGACGTTCGCCGCGGGGATCGTGGTGCCCATGGTGTTCCCTGCTGTGTTCCACCCGGCGTACGCGAGCACGTGGGAGGAGCGGCCCTCAGCGGTCAAAGTGCCAAAGAGGCGAGGGTCGGCTGTGCCGCTCGAACCGAGGTTCACGTCGGCGACGGCGACTGGGAACCCCTGATCGACCTCGCTCGCCATGGACTTAAGGAAGGCGTCGAGAGCGAAGCTCCGAGGATCGGGAGTGTTCACGTACAACGAATAGTCGAACGACTCGCCGGGCTTGGCGAAGCTGGCACCAGACCCAAGGATCTGGTCCCTCAGACTGTTGTCGATCGTGTCGGACTCGTAGAACGCGACCTTCTGGCGACCGGCCTCGTCGGCGTACACGACGCGGATCTTTGGGTTCCAGTCGGACGAAGCCATGAGGGAGCGGCTCAGAAGCACGTTGGCCAATTGGTCGATGCCAGCGGCAAAAAGTGTCTTCCCACCTAACTTGAGGTTCTGGGACATGGCCTTCAGCCGCTTCGTTTCCGGAACGTGCGGCCCGACAGGCTTCGCGTCGTCTTGCCCAAAGGCGAGGTAGTCGAACACGCCCTGACCCGCCATGCGTAGCAATTCTTGCTGAATCCGATGATCCCTGTCTCGAACCGCGTAATATCGCGCGACTTCAGCCGGAGGCACGACCTTTTGCAAGTTTTTGATCGAGGCCGCGACCTTAGGGTCAGGCGCAAGTTTCTGCTTTTCGCCCAGTTCAACAAGCCGAGCAAGTTGGGCGCGCCATGCCGCTGACTGTTTCGTTGCGGTCGGGGCCAGCCGCATGACAGACGAAAAGCAATACACCTTGAGGTTCGGGTACTGCCGACGGATCGCGGCAAAGTCACGAATGCGACCGAGCGCCAGGTTGTAGCTCGAGCGATCAGTCCGGGATGCGATCAGCCCACCGTATGCGATCATGTCGGCGTTCACCACCAGCACGTCATAGTCGGCGAGGTTCTTGCTCAACCAAGAGTTGATCGAGTCGGGCTTGCCAGGCTGCAAGAAATGGCCCAAAAGCGGCCCGGGCGGTGTGTCCACCCTCACGTCGGCAAGGTCACCGATCATCTGTGCGAACTGGGTCGTCGCTGGGCGATCGTCGAGGGGCACGAGGAGCACGCGCCGCACTCCCGTCGAGGCGTGCGAATAAGCCGACAGAGCGACAAGCAAGGCGATCCATCCATGGCGCCGCACCGCGTTCATAGGTGGCTTCGAGGATACCTTGCCTGCGGACTCCTGCCGCGATCGCCAATCGCCTCACGGTAGCTAGCTCAAAACGGATAACCTTCGAGTTGTCCGAATGAGGGATGATCGAAGCCAACAGTTCGCCAGCGACGATCACGGGCAAGCCACCGCCCACCGTTGCCCGTTCCATCCTGACGCAGGAACGATCTCTTTGTCAGAGATTCCTGGCATCGTGAGAGCCTGGGACAGACCGAGGTTCAAACAAGCTTTGCAACAGCTCGAGCGCGCGCTCACCACTGAGCAAGAGCTCGATGAAGCTCGTGGCCAGGCGCTGACCTTTATCGCCCTCGTGACATCCGCGACCCTCGAGGCCGGGGGGACGAAGGGAATGCACAAGGTGCAATTGGAAGCTGCGCGGGCCATGGAGACGGCGACGAGTCACGCGGAGATCGCATCGATCGCGGTCAAGTTCGTCACGAAAGTCGTGCCATTGCTCTTCCAAGAAGCGCGCGATCCTCACGTCGAGTTGATCGACGTGGCGCTCCTCCTCATCGACAAACACTATTCGAAGCCCTTGACCGATGCCGATATCGCGAGGGCGGTCGGCCTCAGCACCTCGCACTTTCGGCACTTGTTCAAGGAGGCGACGGGTCTTCCCTTCCACCGTTATCTTCTGGGCTTAAGGTTGGAGAAGGCGCACGCCCAAATGGGATATCCCGGCGTCTCTGTCACCGAAGTGGCGGAGTCCGTCGGGTTTGCATGCTTGTCCCATTTCAGCCGCGCCTTTACGAAGCGCTTTTCGGTGCGGCCCAGCGAAGTTCGGAAGAGCCTTGAAGGCCTCCCGGCCCGCGCCTAGGGCGCAAGGCCGTTCCAATAAATGTCGAGGGTCTCTGGCGTCGTCCCTGTTCCGATGAGCTTCTTCAGCGGCGTCACCTTCATGTGCCCGTCCACCCAGCCAATGATGACCAGGTCTCGTGAGTAGCGCGGCCAAAGTTGGCCCTGGCCGGTTGCGTTGGGGTAGGCCGCGTTCGTCCAGTAGCTCGGCGGTTCGATCCGTGCATAGCCAATGGGCTTGTCGATGATGCCTCCGTTAGGTCGAGACTTGTCCTTGGCTGTCGACTCTCCAAACATGACGGTCGACGAGGTCGCGGCCAGAGATGTCAGGGACTTGCCTACGTAATAGAACGGATAGGGGTTGTTCCCATTTGGATCAGCCGTGTCGATCCTCGTGTTGAGGTAGCGGTAATTGAGCCCGTAGCTCGGGAACCCGCCAATCACGTAATCGCGGTAAGCGTTGTTCTCGTCAAACCGGCCGCGGCCCTGGTCGTCGTGCACGACTTGGTCATCGTCGGTGTCCAGCGGATCCAGAAGCACCTTGACGTTCTTGACATAGGGTTGGATCTTGATCCCCCAGTAATAGAAGCCCTGCGTGGTCGGCGAGTGAAGGTCGGCGGAATCGTAGTAGTAAAGGGACGGCAGGACGTCGTCACTGTCGGTGCAGTAGATCGTCGTGCCGAGGCTGATCTGCTTGACATTGCTGATGCTCGTCGTCTTCTTCGCACTTAACTTTGCTTGCGCAAAGACAGGGAACAAGATCGAGGCAAGGATGGCAATGATCGCGATGACAACGAGAAGTTCGATGAGGGTAAACGCACGGTTCGTTCTCATGCCCTGAGTCTGGCGAGGAGCCCGACCGCTGGATTTGCCTCCTTTGATGAAGACAGGTCGCAAATGACGATTTGCCTGATCCTCGTCGGGACAGGCAAGTCATCGTCAAGTTCGCACAGTGTCCGGAGACGAAAGTAGCCCGTAGGTAGACTCCCGGCCTTGATGGAGCAACTCTTCCAGGGACAGGTGGCCCTCGTGACCGGTGGCGGTAAGGGAATCGGACTGGGGATCGCCCAGGCTCTCGCAAAGCGTGGCGCCCGGGTCGCGCTGACTGGACGTCACCAAGCCACGCTCGATAATGCCGTGGAATCGCTTCATGGACGAGGCACAAGCTTCATCATGGACGTGCGCGACCCTGCTTCGGTCGAGGCTGGCGTCCGCGCGACCATCGCCTGGGGCGGCAGGTTGGACATCCTCGTCAACAACGCGGGCATCGGCCTCTTGCGAACACCCTTGTCCGACACGACCCTCGAAGCCTGGCGCGATGTCATCGATACAAACCTGACCGGTTCCTTCGTCGTCACCAAGGCTGCCTGGCCCCACCTCACTGCGAGCAAGGGACAAGTGATGAACGTGAGCAGCATTTCCGGAACGCAAGGGTTCCCTGGAGCAAGCGCCTACTGCGCCTCAAAGTTCGGCCTGTCTGGATTCACCGAGGTGCTGAAGCGGGAGGGAGCTGAACTCGGGGTCAGGGCGCTGGCGTTGTGCCCCGGCCCGATTGCGACAGATATCTGGGGTGATTGGGCGACCGAAGAAGAAGTGGCGCGAATGATCACCATCGACCAACTCGGTGAGATTGCCGTTGCGATGCTGGGAGCTCCGAGGAACATCGACCTCAGTTCACTGGTCGTAACGAACGCCGTGAGTCCATGGTCGACGTGAGGGCAAACGGTCACCGTTCTTGACCACGGTACTGCACCGCTTCGCTGAGGTGGGTCTTGTTCACCTGCGGCTCGCCAGCAAGGTCAGCGATGGTGCGGGCCACCTTGAGCAAGCGGTCAAACACGCGGGCAGACAGGTTCAGCCTCGAGGTGACGACGCGCATGAACTCTCTGCACTCATCGTCCATGGCCACCAGGGTCTGGATCTCTTTCGGGGTCATCGCAGCATTGACCTTCGCCTTGCCAAAGCGTTCGTTCTGAACCTCGCGCGCCTTTGTGACACGTTGGCGGATTTGTTCCGAGCCCTCGCCGGTCGGCCGCTCGATCAGATCGTCTGGCTTCAGCCGAGGCACGGTGATATGAAGGTCGATCCTGTCCATGAGCGGCCCACTGATGCGGCCCGCATACCGGTCACACAGGTTGGCACCGAGGCACTTGGCCTCGGGATAGCCCTTGAACCCGCAGGGACAAGGGTTCATGGCCCCGACAAGGATGCAGCCGGCCGGAAACTCCATGCTTGCCGTGACTCGTGAGACGCTCACGACGCCATCCTCCAAAGGTTGACGCAAGGCCTCGAGTACACCACGGTCGAACTCAGGCATTTCATCCAGAAACAGCACACCGAGGTGCGAGAGGCTAACCTCGCCAGGCTTCGGGTTCTTCCCACCACCGACGACCGCCGCGTAGGAGGTCGTGTGATGGGGAGACCGGAACGGCCGCTGCCACACCAGGCCCTCAGTGCCACCTTTCTTGCCGCTCGCACTGTAGATTCGAGTGACCTCGATCGCTTCTTCGACAGTCAGGCTCGGCATGATCGTGGGCAGCCTCCTGGCCAGCATGGTTTTCCCCGATCCAGGCGGTCCGGTCATCAAGACGTTGTGGCCCCCCGCGGCAGCGATCTCAAGGGCACGGACGGCATGGGCTTGCCCCTTGACGTCAGAAAAGTCAACCTCGTACCGTGCCTCATGGCCCTCGGCGAAGGTGTGCTCGAAGGGGGTGAAAGCAAGGGAGCCGTTCAAGAGTTCGACGGCCTCAGTCAAGCTCCTGACACCATAGACCTCGAGGCCGGGCGCTACCGAAGCCTCTGCCGCGTTCTGGAACGGCGTTACCAACCGGCGAAACCCTTGGCTGTGGGCCATCAGAGCGACGTTGACAGCACCGTCGACGGGCCTTAACATCCCATCAAGCCCCAGCTCTCCCAGCAACATCGTGCCCTCAAGCGCCGAGTGGGGCAATTGCTTGCCTGCGGCGAGCACAGCGACGGCGATCGGGAGATCGAGGGACGGCCCCTCCTTGCGCACGTCGCCCGGTGCGAGGTTGCAAACCAACCTTGTGAACGGGAAGTCCATGCCGCTGTTCACGATCGCGGCTCGCACACGGTCTTGGCTCTCTTGGACAGCCTTGTCCGGCAATCCGACAAGGACGAAGTCTGGCTTTCCCCCTTGGAGATCGACCTCTACGACAACTGGCAGCGCGTCGATGCCGGCCAGCGTCGCCGCATGGGCTTGGGCGATCATAAACTTGGAGGCCGAGGTTACCCGCTAAGGGACTTTCTCAGGCCCGACGTTTCCAGGTGACGTGGAGGTCGACCTTCGCCAAGAGTTCGTCGCCCGGAACGATCGTATTGTGCAAAGTGACGTCGCTTGAGTCGATCCATCCGTCCTTGCGGTTCAAGGCAATCGAACCCTCGGCCGTAATAGCACGGTTTGTATTGACTTCCTTGTAGTCCAAACTAACGACAACCTGAGATTCATTGACACTGGAAACCGTCCATTTCCAGGACGCGGCGGGAATGTCGAGCGTCGCATCGGCGGCCTGGTCTTGGCCCCATTCGAACCCAACTGTGAGGGGGTCGCTCGACCGCAGTATAAACAAGGGGTTCTCCTGTCTCGCCCTCAATTGCGGGAGATGGGGATAGGGCTCGCGATCCAGGACTTGGCCGAGGCCTGACCAAACTTGATTGAGTTGAGTCACCTGTTCGGTGTCCGTTTGAACGAACTCTTGTGTGTCCACAATGATCTTGAGGAGCCTGGTTTCTGTCTTTACCGCGTATTTGCCGGCCTCATGTCCAGGTGCAACCGTGAGCGTTAAAGTCTCGAAATACGCGTTGCGGTCGCCGGCTTCGGGGTCGCGATAATCACGAACCACGTCGTAGGCAACGCTCTTCCCGGGCTTCATGTCGAGCTTGAGCGTGACGGATGCTTGCAGGGCAAGGAGAGCCAGAATCATTTCAGGTCTTCGACGGGGACTTCGCCAGGCTTCCGATAGCCGCGCTCCCTGGCCAGGGCTTCTCTTCCTGCGGGGTTCTTCAGCCGCGACTCCTGCCGCGCGAGATCCGCCCGCTCGGCCTCGACGCGCTTCATTTCGTCGCTGGCGTCTCGGGAAAGGGCCCGCTGCTCCCTGAGTTCGGCCCACGGCTTACGGCTCAGATAAAGGCCCGTTCCGATGGCCACAGCTATGACCGCGATGGTCCAACCAATCCTTCTCAAAGGCGTCCCTCCATGGACTTCAGACGAGTCTACTCGAACCCGAGTTTCCAAGGTCAGGGGCACAGGGGCCTCGCTGAGAGCCGGACACCCACCCATAATGGGAATTGTGTCTGCACCCGCCTTAGAATCCGCCGCGTCTGGAATCCGCTGGGATCTCAGCGCCCTGTTCGATTCGACCAGCGACCCGCGCATCTCCGTCACGTGGGAGAACGCCCTCCGCGAAGCCGAGCGATTTGCCGAGCGCTACCGTGGCATGGTCGAGAAGCAACAGCTCGACGGCGAGGGCCTGCTCGGCGCGATCAAAGCGTATGAGTCTCTGACCAACGAAGCGTCGAAACCAGTGCTATACGGGAACCTGCTTTTCGCCGCGGACACGGGCAACCCCAGCTTAGGCGCGTTCCTCCAATCGCAAATGGAGAAGATGAGCGAGCTCCGCATCGGGCTCATGTTCTTCGAGCTCGAGCTACAGGGTGCGGACGACGCGTACATCCAGCGGCTGCTTGAATATCCAGGATTGGCGGACTACCGGCACTTCGTGCAGACGACCCGGGCTTTCAGCCCCCACAAGCTTTCTGAGACGGAAGAAGTGCTGCTCGAGGAAACCGCAAACACTGGCAGCCGAGCTTGGCAAAGACTCCACGACGAGGCGACGGCAAACCACACCTATCACTACAAAGATCCGCTGACAGGCGAGACCGAAGACTGCGCCCAAGAAATGATCTTGGACAAGCTCCGCGACCCAGACCGGCGGATTCGACAGGCCGCTGCCGACGCCTTCACAGAAGGCCTTAAGGAGTTGCAACGTGTCGTCGTCTTCCTCTACAACACGCTTCTCGCCGACAAGAAACTCGAGGACAGGCTCCGCAAGTTCGAGCATGCCGAGAGTTCGCGTCACCTTGCAAACGAGCTCGACAAAGACACTGTCGATCTCGTCATGCAGCTTTGCAAGCAGCGCAGCGACCTTGTTGCGCGCTACTACACCGTGAAGCGGGACATCCTCGGGTTGCCAGAGCTCACGCACGTGGACCGGTACGCACCGCTCTTCGAGACCAAGGAGAAGAAGACCTGGGAAGAGGCGAAAGAGATCGTCCTCAAGTCCTTCGCGAGCTTTTCACCGGAAATGGCCGAGCGCGCCCAGGAGTTCTTCGACAAGTCCTGGATCGATGCCGAGCCGCGCCCCGGAAAGAGCGGTGGCGCCTTCTGCAGCAGCAACACGGTCGACACCCATCCGGTCCTCTTCCAAACCTACTTGGGGGACTTGAGCGACGTCATGACCCTGTCCCATGAAATGGGGCACGGTGTCCATGCTTCTTTGAGCCGTGTCCAGTCTCCGCTGAACTACCATGGAACGCTTCCGCTGGCGGAGCTCGCATCGATCTTCGGCGAAATGATCACCTTCGAGACCATCGTTGCCGGGGCGAGCCTCAAGGACAAGCTTGCGCTTTATGCTGAGAAGATCGAAGGCATCTTCGCGAGCGTCCACCGCCAAGCTGCCATGTTCCGTTTCGAACAGCGCTGCCACAAGAAGCGAAGAGAGGAGGGGGAGCTCAGCCCCGAAGACTTCCGCTCCATCTGGCAGGAGGAAATCCAGTCCATGTTTGGCTCCTCGATCAAGCTGGGAGAGCAACACAGCTACTGGTGGGAGTATGTCGGTCACTTCGTTTTCGCTCCCTTCTATGTGTACGCGTACTCGTTCGGCGAGCTCTTGACACTCTCGACTTACCAAATGGCCAAGGCGCAGGGGCCCGAATTTGCGGACAAGTACGTCCAGGTGCTCCGGTTGGGCGGGTCGAAGACCCCGCACGAGCTGATGTCCATCATCAACGTGGATCTCCGTTCCAAGGAGTTCTGGCAGGGCGGCTTTGCTGCCATTGACTCCCTTGTCAGTGACTTCGAGCGACTTTGGGCACAGTACAGGTCTGAAGGCAGCTGAGCAAGGGAACCGCGAACATGAAGCGCCGCACGAAGATCGTCGCCACCATGGGGCCTGCCGTGGCCAACGAGGCGGCGATCGCCCAACTCAAAGAGGCGGGGATGAACGTCGCCCGGCTGAATTGCAGCCATGGCGACTGGGAGCAGAAGTGCGATTTCATCAAGTGGGTGCGCCAGTTGCACGACGGGATGAGCCCCATCGCGATCCTCGCCGACCTCCAGGGCCCGAAGTTCCGGATCGGAGATGTTGAGGGCGGAAGCGTCGAACTTGCGGTCGGCGGAACGGTGACCATGGGTCATGGTCACGGGGCGGTTCTGCCGATGAAGGAGGACGAGATCTGGGCCGCGATGTCGAAGGGCGACCGCGTCCTTTTCGGCGACGGCGACGTCGAGGTCAAGCTTGCTTCCATGTCAAAGGGCGTTTACGAGGCGAAGGTGGTCACGGGCGGCAAGGTCAAGTCGCGACAAGGTGTCACTCTCGTCGGAAAGTCATTCGATGTGCCCAGCCTGACTGAAAAGGACTTGGCAGACGTCGAACAAGCCTGCCGCTTCGGAGTCGACTTCATCGCCCTGAGCTATGTGCGCAAGGGCGACGACATGCGCAAATTGCGCGACATTGTCATGGAGTTCGACGCTGGCGTGCGGCTCGTGGCCAAAGTCGAGACGCGCGAGGCACTACGCGACATCGAAGACGTCGTGGCGGCAAGCGACGCCGTCATGGTCGCCCGTGGCGACCTCGGCTTGCAGATGGACCTCGAGGACGTTCCACTCGCCCAGAAGAAGATCATCCGGCGCTCTCATCTCGCCGGCAAGCCGGTCATCACCGCCACTCAGATGCTCGAGAGCATGATCGTCAATGGCAGGCCGACACGGGCAGAAGTGAGTGACATCGCTAATGCGATCCTGGATGGTACTGACGCGGTGATGCTCAGCGGAGAGACGGCCAGCGGCGCGTATCCGGTCGAGGCCGTCCGGGTCATGGCGCGCGTCGCCGAAAAGGCAGAGGGCCTCATCCACTCAAGCGACTACTACAACGAATTCGACGAACTTCCCAACCGGGACGAGACGACCGAAGCGGTCGCGCTGGCGGCGGTCACCGTGGCGAACTCGCTCAAAGTCAGGGCCATTCTCACCATGTCCGAGTCCGGCTTCACACCGAGAATGGTGGCAAAGTACCGGCCGACGGTTCCCATCTATTGTGCGTCCTGGAACCCTCGCGTTCAGGCCCAGAACTCTCTGGTGTGGGGCGTGCAGTCCCTCATGATGCCGCCGACGAGCAACACTGACGATGCGGTCGCCCACTTGATCGCTGGATTCAAGTCGCGGAAGCTCCTCAAGGACGGCGACAGGGTCGTCGTCACGGCAGGAATCCCTCCCGGCACCCCTGGCAACACCAACATGGTGATGGTCAAGACAGTCTAGCCGTCGTGTTCCCGCCGGCGGTGCTCAAGTTCCGCCTCGAACGGCTCGTAGTGGAGCGTAACGAGTGCGCCGCCGAGGGCTGAACTCAGCTCCTTTTCGATTTGTTCGGCGATATCGTGGGCGGCGACGAAACTCAGGTGGTCATCGAGCATCACGTGGAGGCTGACGATCCGAAGGAGGCCCGTGTCACGAGTCCGTACGTTGTGGTAGCCGCGGGACTCGGGGTGAGCGTCGAGCACCGCCGAGATCTTCGACAGCTCGTCGGGCGGCAGTGAACCATCCATGAGCGGATGCAGCAACGAACGCAACTGACGGAGGGCAAAGAGGGCTCCAAGGCCGGTGAAGAGGATGGCCACGAGCGGGTCGATCACCCTCCAGCCGGTGGCGATGTATGTGAGCAGGCCGACGAGCACGCCGAGTGAGGCAAATGTGTCACCTACGAGGTGGGCGCTCTCGCCTGCCAGCGCGGCAGATCCCGTCGACCGGGCGGCGCGCCGGAGATAAAGGACGACCAGTGAGTTCGCGACGACCGAGTAGCCCATCGCTGCCACACCAAAATCGGGCCTGATTGGCTGGGGGTCGTGAAGGCGCAATGCCGCTTGCCAAGCGATCACGCCTGCCGTCAACACCACGAGCACCATCTGAAAGGCGCTCAACAAGACCTCTGCCTTTCCGTGGCCGTAGGGATGGTCTCGGTCGGGTGGCTTTGCCGCAACGCGGATAGCCCAAAGCGCCGCCATGGACATGGCCACGTCCAACGTGGACTGGAGCCCCTCCGCCAAGACAGCTATGCTGCCACTGACGGCGGCGGCGACAAGTTTGAAGGCGACGACGACAGTGGTAGAGACCAGGGAAACTGTCGCTGCCCTCTGGGCCAACTGAGTCCGTTCGCCTGCTTGCACCTCATGCCGATTCTGACACTTCGGTATCGTCTGAACAATCAATGCTCATTGAGCTGACCGTCGAGAACATAGCGATCATTGACAAGGCGACGCTTCAGTTCGAGCGTGGCTTCACCGCGTTGACTGGTGAAACTGGCGCGGGCAAGTCGCTGCTCTCCGACGCGATTTCGCTCGTACTGGGAGACCGTGCCGATTCCTCTCTGGTCCGGTCGGGGGCTGCGCGGGCTTCAGTGAGCTTGCTCGCGAGCGTGGATGGATCG
Organism: Armatimonadota bacterium; assembly: GCA_018268375.1. Taxonomy (GTDB): domain Bacteria; phylum Armatimonadota; class Fimbriimonadia; order Fimbriimonadales; family Fimbriimonadaceae; genus JAEURO01. The sequence goes on from JAFDWS010000006.1 coordinate 376,458, forward strand.
GCCCTGTTGCTCGCCAAGTGCGCTGAACTCGGAATTGAAGTCGAGGAGGGTCAGCTTGTGGTGCACCGGGAGCTCAGCGCTGAGGGCCGTTCAACCACTCGGTTAAATGGTAGACCCGTGTCTGTTTCCTCACTTCGAGAAATCGGCGCGCTCCTCGTGGATCTCCATGGTCAACACGACCATCAAGCGCTCCTCGTGCCTGAGAGACAGGTGGACTTTCTGGACGAGTGGATCGGTGAAGGTGCCTTCGCCCTGCTCGCGAAGGTGGGCGACCTTGCGGACACTGTCGAGGCCCTCCGCCGGCGCCTGCACCACTTGACCGCGTCGAGCCGAGACCGCGAGCAACGCGTCGACATGCTCAATTTTCAGATTGAAGAGATCGAGGGGGCCGGTGTCCGGGTCGGAGAGATCGACGCTCTTCAGTCTCAAATCGAGAGAATGAGGCATGCGGAGCGGCTTGTCTCCGGCCTACGTTCTGCACTCGAGCACTTGAACGGCGACGAGGCCTCGGCCCTGAATTCCATGGGCTCCGCAGTTCGCGAAATCGAAGGGCTCGTAGCCTTCGACAACGCCCTTCGCGAACCCTCTGAAGAGCTCCAAGCGAGCGTTGCCGCGGTCAAGGAGACAGTCGCCAGCCTACGCGCCAGTCTTGACTCGTTAGACCTTGACCCTCGAACCCTCGAAATCACCGCTGAGCGCTTGGATGCTTTGAAACGATTGCTGAGGAAGTATGGGGACTCGGAAGAAGCCGTTCTGCAGCACCTTGAGAGTTGCAAGCGGGAGCTCGCCGACCTGACCGGCGACAGTTCCGACCTGGAGGAACTGACCTCGCAGGTGGCCACTGCCGGAGCCGAACTTTCCGCTGCGGCGGCCCAGCTGACTCAATTGAGAACCTCGAAGGCTCAGGAGTTCGAAACCCTGGTCGAGAGCCATTTGCGCGAGTTGGCGATGGAGAAGGCCGCGTTCAGCGTGCAGATCACCCCCAAGCAGGTCGATAGAACCGGTGCCGACGAGGTGGTCTTCGCGTTTTCAGCCAATGTCGGCGAACCCCAGCGCCCGCTCAGCAAAGTGGCGAGCGGCGGCGAGATCTCCCGCGTGATGCTGGCGATCAAGATTGCCGGTGCCGGACGTGCCGGTGTCCCAACCATGATTTTCGACGAGGTCGACACTGGCCTCGGGGGCAGGGCCGCGGCCGTCATGGCGAAGAAGTTGGAAGAGCTCTCAGCCCACTATCAGGTCTTGGTCATCACCCACTTGCCTCAGATCGCGGCCCGCGCCGACCATCAGTTCCGGATCGAAAAGTCAACTATCGGGGGGCGCACAGTGACGAATGTGAGCGTTCTTGCCGGGGAAGAGAGGGTCGAGGAGATTGCAAGGATGCTGTCGGGCGAATCGGTCGGGGAAACTGCCCTTGCGAACGCCCGGGAAATGGCTCAGGGGAAGGTCGCTCTCTTCTGACGCTGTCACTCGGCTGAGTTCAGGATCACCGAAACGAGGTCTCTGAATTCTGCAAAGACCCGCCGCTTGATCGGCGTACTCGCATTTGCGAGTTCAGGGAGGAGCGCATGGAAGGTGCTCGCCACGTTGGCGAGCATATGGACAGCCTGTTTCGAATTGGCGCCGCCCATGTCCGCCATGTCGTCAATGTCCTGCTTGTTCTTCTCGATGAGTTGGGAGGCGCGCTTCCATGTCCGCCAAAACTCGTCCTGGCTCGAACCCGGCATCTTTGAACTGGGATGCAGCACGTCGGCAATCGCCTCCTCGACGTCGGCGGCGCAGCCTGCCGAGATCGGGTTCCACATGGTTCCTCCACCCGTGAAGGCTCGACCGACATCAACGCAATTTGCCAGCGTCGAGGCAAAGTCCTTGTCCAGGCGGTCGACGAGGCGTTGGACAGGAGCTGTGGCCGTTGCCCGCCACGCCGCGTTACGTTGCTTCAGACCGTCCGCGAACGTCATTTCGGCGAAGGTCTCGCCTGCGGTGCTCAAGCCGCCGCGAGAGCCGTCCGTGTACCACTCGTGCCACTTCGTGCGACCCATGGCCAACATCTGGTCCACAGATTTGCCAAAGCGGTCCTCGTTTGTGAACTGTTGGCCGACGAGGGAGAGCAAGAGCGCGATCGAGGTGAACACAACCATACGGGACGGCATAGGAGAGCGTTGGTTTTCAAGACACTTGCTGGAAAGCGCACCATTGGAACAGAGTCGCCCACTCTGTCCGCTGGAGGCTCACCGCTGCCGGTTCGTTCTCGCGGACAGACTGGATGAGGCGTTCGGCCGAGAAATCCGTTATCCGCTCCATGACCGGGTGGTGGCCCGCGTTCCGATACCAGTACAACGAATTGGCGAAATCTCCCTCTCGGCGGTGCATGATCGCGTGCCAGAAGCTCCCCGTTTGGCTCACCATCGACTGGCTGAGCTTGTGGCTAGGCTCCAGTTCGTCGACGTACAACCAGATCCCTGCCGCCAAGTCAGGGCGCGCCGAAATCACACCCTTGGACATGATGTCATGGGCGATCTTCAAGACTAGTTGGTCTGCCCGTTGACGGACGACGAGTTGCCCCATCGCCTTCTCCAGAGGCATGGCGTTGAACAAGGGCTGGACAACATCGCCAATCTGGGGAGGCAGGGTCACAAGCCGAGCGTACCTGCGATTTCGTCGTGCGAGAAACGTGGCACGCGTGCCACGCTGTCCCCTATACTTCGTCCATGCGCACAGGTTTGGCCGTTGTCATTGCCGGACTGGCGGTCCTCGCCGGAGCCCAGAGCGTCAAAGACCGTTACGTCAAATACGAATACAACGTCCCCATGCGGGACGGCGCCCGCTTGTACGTGAGCGTCTATGTGCCGAAGGACAAACCAGGCGATCACCCAATCCTGCTGGAGAGGACGCCCTATGGAGCCGGACCCTACGGACCCGAAGCCTACAAGGGCGGTTTCGGCGGGAGCAAGAAGTTTGCCGATGCCGGTTACATCTTCGCCTTCACCGACGTGCGCGGAATCCATATGTCAGAGGGCGTCTTCGAGGACGTCCGCCCCCAGCTACAGGTCGTGACGAAGCCTTCAGACGTCGATGAGAGCACGGACAGCTATGACACCATCGATTACCTGGTCAAACACGTTCCCCACAACAACGGCCGCGTCGGCACCTGGGGAATCAGCTATCCCGGCGGTTACGCTGCCCTGAGTGCGATCAACAGTCATCCTGCACTTAGGGCGGCGAGTCCCCAGGCCCCAGTCAGCGAGTGGTTCATCGGCGACGACATGCACCACCACGGTGCCTTTTTCCTCCAAGACTGCTTCAGCTTCTTCAGCGGCATGGGAGCCCCGAAGAACAATCCCGCCCCCAACTGGCCACCCGTCTTCCGATTCAACATCAACAACGACGCCTACAAATTCTTCCTTGACCTTGGCCCCATCGCCAACGCAAACAAGGAACCCTACTTTGCTGGCAAGAGCAAGTTCTGGAACGACGCGACGACCCATCCCGACTACGACGATTTTTGGCAGGCTCGCAACGTTGAGCACAACATGAAGGGCGTAAAGTGCTCGGTCCTCACGGTCGGTGGATGGTTCGATGCCGAGGATCTTTACGGAGCCCTCCACATCTACGATTCGACCGAAAAGCAGAACAAGACCTGGAACAGCCTCGTGATGGGACCGTGGTCGCACGGTGGTTGGGCTTCTCGTAACTTCACGCAACTCGGTGACGTCACGTTCGGCTCGAACACCTCTCAGTGGTTCCAAGACAACGTTGAGTTCCCATTCTTCGATGCCTGCCTGCGCGGCGATGGCAAACCGAAACTTCCCGAAGCGACGGTGTTCGAGACGGGGCGGAACGTTTGGCGCCAGTTCCCGAGTTGGCCGCCAAAGGGCACGAGGCCCACAAACTACTACTTCGCGGACAACAAGGCCCTTTCCTCGGCGCCAGACACACGGCCGGGCTCATTCGACCAGTACGTCAGCGACCCGATGAACCCCGTTCCCTATGAGGGAGGGACTTTGCGTGGCAGGAGCCGCACTTACATGCTGGCCGACCAGCGTTTCGCCGAATCGAGGCCCGACGTGCTCACGTACCGCTCCACGGTGCTCGAATCCGACGTCACCTGGGCCGGACCGGTTGTTGCAGACCTCTGGACAACCATCAGCACGACCGACGCCGACTTTGTCGTCAAGGTAATCGACGTTTGGCCCGATGGCTCCAAGAACGGTGCCGGCAAGGACATGTCGGGCTTCGAGCAACTGGTGCGAGGGGACATCATGCGCGGCAAGTACCGCAGGAGTTACCAAAACCCACAACCCTTTGTGCCGGGTTCTGCGGAACAGGTCAAGTTCGCCCTGCCCGATGTGTTCCACACGTTCCTGAAGGGCCACCGCATCATGGTACAGGTTCAATCGTCCTGGTTCCCGCTCGCGGATCGGAACCCCCAGACGTTTTGCGACATCTACCATTGCGACCAGTCTGCGTTCAAGACGGCCAACGTCCAAATCTGGCGCGGACTATCGCACGGATCGCACATCGAAGTTGGCGTGGTGGGGCCCACCAAGTAACCCATGGCGCTCGACCCCCTTTTCTGCGGCAGGATCTTCGTGTCCGTCTTCTTCGCGATCCTCTTCCTCCAGTCGGGTTTCGACAAGGTGACGGATTGGAAGGGCAACCTCGACTGGCTATCGGGGCACTTCGCGTCTTCACCTCTGCGGGGCATGGTGCCCCTCATGCTCGGCACGGTCACCATCGTTGAACTGAGCGCGGGGCTCGCCAACGCCATTGGCGCTGTCGGCATGTTCATCCCTTCAATGCCAGCCCTGGGAGTGCTGGGGCTGTCGCTCGCCTCGCTTGCCCTCGTGATGCTCTTTTTTGGTCAGCGTGTCGCCAAAGACTACGCAGGCGCGGCCACCCTTGCTTGTTACTTTGGGGTCGCGCTGCTCGGGTTCGCCTTGTGGGCAGCCCGGCCGGCCTGATGGTCGTCGGTGTCCTCGTCCTTGAACTCGGGCTGATGGGATGCCATTCGCTCAAGGACAAACGCAGTATCCTGCGCAGTCTCGTCGAGAAAGCGAGGCACGATTTCCACGTCTCCATCGCCGAGGTGGGCGACCACGAAATCTGGAGTCAAGCCGTGGTCTGCGCCTCCGTTCCGAGCACCGATGCTGCCCACGCGCTGGAGGTCCTACAAAGCGTTGAGCGCTTGTTCGGCGAGCATCACGCCGTGGAGATCACGAACGCCTTTCGCGATATGTGGCGGCCCTAGGCGAGCTCGAGGGCAACGTCAGAACAATAATGTCGGCCCTTAGTGGTCAACCGCACGAAAGAAAGCCCCGGCTCGACAAGCCCCTTTCGCTCCAAGTGCTCGATGGTCGCGACGTCCAAAGCAACCGCGTCTTTCGGGAGCCCCTCGTTGAGACGAATGCCGAGCATGATGCGCTCGAGCCTCAAAGTCGTCTTGTCGAGGTGTTCTGAGTCGCACCACAACCCTTCCCGCGAGTCAACCGCCTGGCAGTAACGGTCGGGATGCTTCGTGTTCGTGTAGCGCGTCCGGTCGCCGCTTGGGCCCACGCAGCCCACCGCTCCCGGGCCGTAGCCCACGTACTCTTCGCCCCTCCAGTAGCAGAGATTGTGCCGACATTCCTTTCCGGGCTTGGCGAAGTTCGAAATCTCGTACTGGTGATAGCCACGGGAGTCACAAACCTCGCACGCGGTGTCGTACATCTCGGTCTGGACATCGTCGTCAGGCAGATCCAACATTCCCCTGACGTGCAGGCGGTAATAGCGGGTGTTCGGCTCGATCGTGAGGCAGTACAGGCTGAGATGCTCGGGCTCGATGCGCATCGCCAAGTCAAGGTTACGCTGCCAGGCTGCCGCGGACTGGCCGGGAAGCCCGAACATGAGATCCAGGTTCAAATTGTGAAATCCTGCAGATCGAGCAGCGTCCACCGCACGCCCGATATGGCTCGCCTCGTGAACACGGCCCAAGCGAATGAGGTCCGACGTGTCGAAGCTCTGGGCACCGAGGCTGATCCGGTTGAACCCCATTGACCTCAGTTCATTGAATTTTGGGATATCGACGGTGCCTGGGTTTGCCTCGCTCGTGATCTCGCAGCCTTCGATCGGAGGATGCGCGCTCAGCACGGCCTCAAGGAGTCGCCGGGACTGCTCGGCGGCGATGAAGGTGGGAGTTCCACCCCCGAAGAAGACGGTCTTCGCCGGCCGGCCGCGGTGGGGCGATTGGTTGACCTCCTTGACCATGGCCGCGACCGTCCGTTCCACGATCTCGCCGTCCATCGCGTAGGAGTTGAAGTCGCAGTAACCACACTTGGACGGGCAAAACGGGACGTGCAGATAAACGGCGATGGGGTCCGACATGGGTCACATCTTCTCCGGTGCGCTCACGCCCAAGAGGTCGAAAGTGGCCTTCAAGGCGGTTCGGGCTGCCTGGCAGTACGCAAGGCGGCGCACGGTCGTTTCGGGGTCCTGCGGCTCGATGACCCGGCACGCATCGTAGAAGTGGTGGTAGGTCCGGGCAAGTTCTGTCGCGTAGGTGGTCAACCGGTTAACGGCATAGTCTTCGGCGCACCGAAGAACCTCGTAGGGGAGGTCGAGGATCTTGAGGAGCAAGGCACGCTCCTTTGGATGGAGCGCTCCCGTACTGGAAGGCGCTGTTGGCGGGGCAAACCCAGCCTCTTCGGCCTTCCTGAGGACTCCGCAGATGCGCGCATGCGCGTACTGGACATAGAACACGGGATTCTCGTCGCTCTGCTTCGCGGCCAGGTCGAGGTCGAAATCAAACGTCGTGTCGTGGTTCCGCATGAGATAGAAGAACCGCGCCACGTCCTTGCCCGCTTCCTGCTTTTCTGCCGTCGTGCCCTCGGGCTTGACCATCTGCCCAATCTCGTTGACAAGATCGATGAGGGCGTAGATGTTCCCGTCGCGTTTGCGCATGGGAGCCGGCTTTCCGTCCTTAACGAACCTCACGAGTTGGAAGATCAGAACTTCAAGACGCTTGTCGCTCTCGGCTTTGGCCGCTTGGCACTTGTCACGCAGCGCAAGGTTCCCGCCGTAGAGGTCGCGTTCGGAGTCAGAGGCCCAGGCCCCTCCGACGGGGACGTCGGCGGCTACCCCTTCGGGCATAAGGTCAGCGGCGACGACGGCGTGGAGGCGGCCGATGTAACCGTGGTGGTCAGGCCCAAGCACCGTGATCAGCTTGTCAGCGTTTGCTGGCCGGTTGAACTTGTCCTCGTGGTAGGCGACGTCACTGGCAATGTAGGTCAGGCGGCCATCCTTACGGCGCAGGACGCGGTCCATGTCATCGCCAAAGAGAGTGCTCCGCAGCCAGAGGGTGGCTGAGGTCTCTGAGGGGCTTGGTTCGGAAGCCGCTGCCTCGCCTGCAGTGGTGGTCGTGCCAGAAGTTGAGGAGGGGGTTGTGGGTGGATCATCCCCGTGTCCGTCTTCCTCCAAGACCTCAGCCTTGCCAACTTGGCTCTCGTGCTCGACCTCGGTCAGGACGCCGCCTTTTGCGAGCTTGACCTTCGTCCGCACAGGCTCATCGTCCGCCACACCTTTGTCCTTGAGTTTGCCGATGCACTGGTCGACTTTGCCGCTGTCGTGGAGGGACTGTTCGGAAAACCAGGTGTCGAAGGTGACACCGAAGGCTGCCAGATCTTGCCGCTGCTTGGCAAGCATCAGATCTTGTGATACGGACTGGTAGAAACTCAAGCCCAAGCTGGCCATCCTCTCACCAAACGCCTCTGTATATTTGACTCCGCTCCCGAGACACTGGCCTATCCATTCGAGAGAAGCGACGGTCTCGGAATCGAACCTGTGAGAGCCCAATGCCAGGACCCTCAACAGGGCCTTGGCTCCATCGACCTGTAGTGTCTTCGCGGTTTCAGCGACATAGTCGCCTTTGTAGCCGTTCTCCGGGGCGGACTGACCAAGCACCATCGCCTTGACCGACTCCGCAAACAACCGCATCTGCTCGCTGTTCACTCCGTCGTTGATGTAGTACTCGCGGTGGACTTCGTTTCCTGCTGCCTGGAGCACGTTGGCCAGCGTCGAGCCATAAGCGGCTCCGCGACCGGAGCCGATGGTGATGGGGCCGTTCGGGTTCACGGAAACGAACTCAATGTTGATCTTCGACCTTGGAGTGAGTCCGGATTGGGGCCGGGCGTAGTGACCGGCGTCGTCCAGCACCGACTGGCCGGCAGAACCCAAGACTGACTCCAAGAAACTTGAAACCGCGGAAGACTCGAGCGTGATGTTCACGAAGCCAGGCCCAGCCACCTCCGCCTTGGTGAGCTCGGGGTCGGTGGCCAGTTCGCCTGCAAGCATCTCGCCCAATTCGCGAGGGTTTTTGCCAGCGAGTTTGACCGCCATCATCGCCCAGTTAGTGGCGAAATCACCGTGCTCGGGCTGCTTCGTGTCCATGACCTCCGGAGTCGGATAGTCAGCCACGGCCAACGCGCCACGGGACACGAGGCGAGCGATGGCGGCCTCGATCTTCCCGGCAACGACTTGGCGGAGCATGCCTTCATGGTACCGGTCAGTGAGACCGAGTCCCATCCGGAGTTCCCCTTCCTCGTCTGCAGGGGATGCTTGTGCGCCGAAGATGAGGAAGGGGCCAGGGGATGGAGCGAGGCTGTTGCGTCGGATCGACTACAATGCAGGCATTGCCATGGGTGCTCTGCGCAGGATCTGGTCTTCCCGGTGGACCCCGGCACTCCTGCTCGCCCTCGTCGGCGCCGGATGGATCCTCCTTCCTAAGATCAAGCCAAGGCAGACCTTCCAGCTCGAAGGAGACATGCTCGTTTCGGGCAACCCGAGCCTCCATGAGGTTTGCCTCACGTTCGACGACGGCCCGCACCCGGAATCGATGAACCGGATTCTTGACGTGCTCAAGAAGGAGAACGTGAAAGCGACGTTCTTCGTCGTCGGCAAGGTGGTCGAACAGCACCCCGAACTCGTTCGCCGCATGATGGCCGAAGGGCACGAGGTCGGCAACCACACCTATTCGCACAAGCGCCTGAACCAGATGCCGCTCGGCAGTGCTCGGCAAGAGATCCTTGCCTGCGCCGCGGCGGTCAAGCGGGCGACAGGCGCTAGCATGGACCTCCTCCGCCCGCCGGGCATGGAATACAACAACAACGTCCTGTACTTGAGCCAAGAGCTCGGCTACGTGACCGTCCACTGGAACGTTGTCGCCGCCGACTACGTGCCCGTCCGGCCCGATGTCGTCGTCCAGCGTGTGATGGACCAGGTCAAGGACGGCTCCGTCATTCTCTTGCACGACTCGCCTGACACGGCGCTTGCGCTCGAGACTGTGATCCGCAAACTGAAGGCCCAGAAGTACAGGTTTGTGACGACGACCCAAATGCTGGCCCGGCTACCGCGCCCCGTCTTTATTGCGACGAACGCCTTTGCGGTCGCGCCGGAGACACCGGTGGCTCAGACCGTCTCGATCCCGACCAGCGAAGGCACGCGCAAGCCAAAACCGATCACTGGCACGAAGGGAGCGCCCGTCAAGGCAGCATTACCGAGGGGCCGGACAACGCCGCCCATCGACTCTCCAGCTTGGGACGGCCACAGCGAGAAAAGCTCGGGCCAAGAGCGGTCCGAAGCGTCCTGAGAACCGCTGTTCTGGGGCAATATTGAATCGATGTACATCGTCGTTTCGAAGTGGAGCCCTAAGCCAGGCATGGCCGACGAGTTCAAGTCTCGGTCTGTCCCCATGCGGTCGCTCATGCGCGGCATGCCCGGCGTCGAGTTCGTCCACGGATTCGTGAGCGAGTCGGGGGACCCCGTCGCCATCGTCGGCTACCGTGACAAGGACACCTACGAGCAAATCGTCAACGCACCTGACGGCCCCTTTATGAAAGCACTCGCCGACCACCGGTTGGAGGAGGTCAGCGAGTGGGTTTGGTCAGAGCGCGGGGAATCGGCAGACTAAGCGCTAGCTCTTGTCGGGCACGAACTTCAGTACCGTCCCGTTGATGCAATAGCGCAGGCCGGTGGGCGGTGGCCCGTCGTCGAACACGTGGCCGAGGTGGCCATCGCACCGTGAACAAAGGATCTCGGTGCGGATCATTCCATGCGACCGGTCGCTGTGGTACCAGACGTTGTCAGGATCGATCGGCTCGCCGAAACTCGGCCATCCCGTGCCAGAGTTGAACTTGTTTCCCGAGCGGAACAGTGGCAGGCCGCAACCAGCGCACTCGTAGACGCCGGGGCCCTTGTTCTCGAGGTTCACGCCGCAAAAGGCGGGCTCAGTGCCCTTGTTCCGGAGGATTTTGTACTGCTCGGGCGTCAGAATCTTTTGCCACTCCTCGTCAGTCTTCACCACCTTGTCCTTTCGCTTGGGGCTTTCCTGGTTCAAATAGGCTGTCCTTTGGTCCACTTTCTTGCTTCCTTGTGATTTGTCTTGGCCACCTTTCAAGAAGGGGCCGTTACCGACGAAGGCTACAGCCAAACCGACCGCAGCCAGGGCAGCGATCACGAATCCGATCTTCATGGTCGTTCTCATCGTCAGGGTTTCTTCCGATAGTGTAAGCGCGAATTGGGCCGTGCGGTTCCGCGGATGGGACCCGCAGGTACCTTGACGCCGTGGAACTCGGCGTCGTCAGGCTCAAGAAAGGCAAGGAACGGAAGATCCGGAACTTCTATCCTTGGGTTCAACGAGGAGAGTGCCGGGCAGACGGCGTGGAGGACGGATCGCTTGCTCGGCTCGTCGACGATGAAGGCAAGTTCCTCGCGGTCGGGACTTACAACGCACAGAGCAGGTTTCAGTTCAGAGTCCTCTCGACCACCGACCGCCTAATCGACCAAGACTTCTTCAAGGAGCGGTTCGCCGCCTGCGCAGAACTCAGAGAGAAACTGCTACCCGGCGTCACCGCCCGACGGCTTGTTTACAGCGAGTCGGACATGGTGCCTGGATTGATCGTCGACCAGTACGGCCCCGTCCTCATTGCTCAAGTCCGATCCCTCGGCATGGATCGCTTGAAGCCCTTGTGGCTACCGGCCCTGGTCGCCTCGGCCCACCCCGGCGGGATTCTTGAGCGCAGCGAAATGGCAGGAAGAGAGGAGGAGGGCCTTAAGCCGAGAACCGAGCTCCTTCACGGCGACGTGCCGGACGAGATCGAGATCGAAGAGGGAGGATTGAAGATGGTCGTCCCGGTGCGCGAGGGTCTGAAGACGGGGCACTACCTCGACCAGCGTGAAACGAAGCGCCAGTTCGCAGAACGTGTCCAAGCGGGGGACAAGGTCTTGGACTGCTTCTGCTATACGGGCGGTATCACACTCGCCGCCGCAAAGGCAGGCGCCCTGGCTTATGGTGTCGACATCCACAAGCCGGCAATCGAAATTGCACGGAGGAACTCAGCTTTGAATGGCCTGGAGGCTGTGTTCGTCGAGGCCAACGTCTTCGAGTATCTCGACCAGGATGTGCTTGGTCCCTATGATTGGATCATCCTGGATCCTCCTGCCCTGGCGAAGACATCAGAGAAGAGGGACTCGCTCAAGTGGGCAGTCTGGAAGCTGGCGCACAAGGCCCTCCCCTTGCTCAAACCTGGGGGCCGCATGATCGTGTGTTCCTGCTCGTACCAACTCTCGTTGCAAGAACTCATTGAGACGGCCCGCCTCGCGGCGAGCGACCGACAGACCCGTCTCTTCCTTGAGAACGTGACCTATCAAGATCTGGACCATCCGGCCCCTATCCAGTTCCCTGAATCGCTTTATTTGAAGTGCGCCTGGCTCCGAAAAGGATGATACAAGCGAGCGCCAGTGCGACGCCGGTGGCGTCGATGAGCCAATCGCTCACACGCCCGCCCCGCATGGGGACAAAGGTCTGGTGGAACTCGTCTGTCGCCGCGTAGGCAAGAGACAGGACAGCGACCGTGGCAAGCGACGCCGCCTTCGGCCTAGCGCTCTCGATCAACCACTTGGCGAGGAAAAAGGCTAGGACGAAGTACTCCAGCACGTGCCACCCCTTGACGAATAGCCACCACCAGCTATTCCAAAAGGCGGCAAATTGATCTTCTGTGACGACAACTGGCGCCGAGGTCGCGACAGCTTTGACGAACCTCTTGGAGGTAACGACTGTCGAGGAGGTCACGAAAATCACGAGGGCCCACAAGAGCGTGGGCACCCATGCGCGGTCAGCAGCCCGTGAGTTCACTCAAAAGTGCCAACAAGAGGCGGCGCCAGTAAGTTTCAGGACCTCACCACCAACACGTTGTGCTCTTCTCTCACCACATGGTGGAGAGCCGTGCTGCCGATGAGCAGGCGCTCAAGGAACCCATGGCCTTGGGCACCCATCACCAACAGCGCAGCGCCCGACGACGCCATCGTTTGGTTGATGACCTCGTTGGGGTTCCCCTCCGAAACAATGCGCTCCACATGCGGAGCAACCTGAGCGAGTCTTGCCGCAACCGCCTCCTGCAACGTGTCGATCTGGCCCCGGGCAGTTCCGACCGTCTCGCCTGCAAACTCGGGGTTGTCGTGCTCGATCAGGGCAGCGATGCTTGGATCGGTGGTGTCAGCGGTGACAAGTACGATACGTTCGATCCCCGTCGGCGACCAACTCACGAACCGGTCGAGGGCCCTCCCTGCGTAATCAGATAGGTCGTGGGCAAAGACTGCCGTCAACCCTTTGGTGGATGCGGGCTCGTGTTTGCCGACCAGGATCGAAGCCTTGCTTGCGGAGGTCAGAGTGCGGGCCACCGAACCTGTGAAAAGACTGCCGATCAGCGACTTCCGGTGAGAGCCCACGACGACCAGGTCGTGACCGTGCTTCTCCGAAACCAGGAGGAGTTCGGAGGCTGCACCCCCCATGAGCACGTCTGTCGATACCTTCCGGCCCTTTGCCGCAAAGGAGTCAGCGACCCCTTGGGCAAGTTGCTTGCCTGCAGCGGTCAGGTCGTCCAGAACCTGAATGATCGGGTTCGTTACTTGGAGTTCGGGAAACGCGCCGTCAGGCAGGATCGGCTCGACCACATTGACGACCTCGACCTCCCATGAGTCTAAACCGAGTCCTTCGAAGAGGCGAATGGCGGGTTCATAAGAGCCCGCGAGGTCGACACCGATCAGTGCTTTCATGACTCTGCCCCGACTGGGGGCCTTCGCTCGTCCCGTTTTCGCTGGACGCTTAGCCACAAGTCTGTTCCCGCAGCCAACGCGCAGAGCACGAGGAAGAAGTCTCCCAATCGCGAGTACAGCGTACCCACCCTCTGTCGTGCCAAGCCTGCCACGAGGACCTTGTCTGGCTCGAGGCGGCACTCGGCGAGCACCACTCCATGCTGGTCGGCAATGAGTGAGTAGCCAGTTAGGTCGGCCCTGAGCATGGCGACCCCTTGCTCCGCACATCGGAATGGTACGTAGGCAGCATGGAGCGCCTGGCAGACGCCGTGCGGAGTGTCCGGGCACAGAGTGGGCAGGACGATAGCAGTGACATTCGGCAAAGCGGCCGTTTGTGCGATGACGGACGGGTACGTCACGTCAAAGCAGACGTTCAAGCCATAGACAACCCCGTTTGCCACAGCTGAAGCGGGCTTCGACCCGGCCTCGACCGTCGCCTTCTCGCCCGCGAACGGCCGTCTCTTGTCGTACTCTCCCAAGACACCGGTCGAGTCGACCATAACAAGATGGTTGTGAGGCTTAGGCGTGTTCTTGTCGTGGTAGGTCGTAACGATAGCCGGAAGCGAGGACCGGCGCGCCATCTCCACGAGCGCCTCGGCTGATCCGCTGAGTTCAGGCCAGACAACGAGGACGGCTCCTTGCGTCGAGGCAGTGGCCGTCAACTGTTGGAGCGTCTGAGGATCGACCTTGTCGGTCTGGATGACAGCGACGCGGTCAGGGCCAGACATCGGCTGCCGATGGATCCATCCAGTCGCTGCTAACAGCGCGACAGCCACGGTTACAACCTTCGTGGTCTTCGGATTACTTTGGCCGAAGGTCGAGGCAAGTATCAAATTGCTGGCCCAGAGCACCCATGAAACTCCCCAGATGCCGGTGACCGAGGCCAAGGCAAGCATGGCGGCGCTCTTGGATTGCGAAAGGGCAAAGTGGGCTGGAACGAGGACGACCGTGACGCCCTCGAAGAGCACGGCCCAACAAGCAATGGCGAGTGCTGAGGACGCCGTTGTCGCCCTTCGTTCGGCGAACAGACCAAAGACGACGCCAACCACGAGGCCTATCAAGACGAAACCAAGGTAGATCCAGCCCGGATCTCGATCGTTGAGCGCCGGCAAGGACATGAAGCCAAAAGCCGCGAGGACGCTGGCCGTGACGGTGGCCAGCAACCCAGTGACGAACCCCCAGAGGAAGCCGCGGCCCCGCACAGCCCACATGGCAGGGGCCAAGGCGAACCATGCCAGGGCGCTCCAACCGACCGGCGGAAGGGACAGGTAGAAGAGCACCCCGCACGCGATCGCTGATGAGAGCGAGCCGATCGCCGCCTTCATGACTCTGAGACGGAGCCTGGGCCGAGAACGTCCATTCGGGACATCCAGTAATCATTACTTTTCTGTCAAGTTACTGAGCCCTTCGGAGGCACCTCTCTTTCCAATTACCGTAAAATTCAATCGCCGCCATGCTCTTGATCAAGAACCTGCACGCCAACGTGGCAGAAGAGGGCCGCAAAATCCTCAAGGGGGTCGACCTTACCGTCGGCAAAGGTGAAGTCCATGCGATCATGGGCCCGAACGGCTCTGGTAAGTCCACCCTCGCCAACGTCATTGCCGGTCGCGAGACCTACGAGGTCGTCGAAGGAGACGTCCTGCTCAACAACGAAAGCCTGCTGGAGCTTGAAGCCGAAGAACGGGCGCATCAGGGCGTGTTTTTGGCCTTCCAGTACCCGGTCGAAATTCCGGGAGTAAGCAACGCTTACTTCCTGCGCACCGCGCTGAACGCAAACCGCAAGGCCCAAGGGCTGGCGGAAATGGACGCCGCCCAGTTCATGACCCACATCCGCGAGAAAGTGAAGCTGCTCGGGCTTCCGCAGGAAATGCTGACCCGCTCGGTCAACGAGGGGTTCAGCGGTGGCGAGAAGAAGCGGAACGAGATCTTCCAAATGGCCGTTTTGGAGCCGGCCTTGTGCGTCCTCGACGAGACCGACTCTGGCTTGGATATCGATGCACTCCAGACGGTGGCCCACGGGGTCAACTCACTCCGATCGCCAGACCGCGCCTTCGTTGTCGTCACCCACTACCAACGGCTGCTGAACTTCATCGTGCCTGACTTTGTCCACGTCATGATGGACGGTCGCATCGTGCAGACCGGCGGACGCGAGCTGGCGCTGGAGCTCGAGGACAAGGGTTACGGCTGGATCGAGCAGCAAGTAGCGGCCCAGGTTTAAGAGAAATGCTACTGAAGCAGTACGAGCGCGAACTTGACAAAGTCTTAGCCAGGGCCGAGGGCAGTGGTGCGGACATGCCCGCATGGGTCAAGGACCTTAAGGCCAAGGGACTTCGTACACACCGCGAGCACGGAGTACCCACGCCCAAAGTCGAAGATTGGAAGTACACGCCACTCCGTGATTTCTCTGAGCGAGATTGGAAAGTGGCCGAACCCGGCCCCGCCGTTTTTAAAGCCGAGCTTCCGCGCTACGACGCTGGCTCCGTTCGCATCGTGCTCGTCAACGGTCGCTACGACCGGAACCTGTCGGAAACCGCCCCCGGGGTCACCACAGTCAGCCTGCGCGATGCAATGGTCTCTCACGGGGCCCTGATCGAGGCACGACTGGCGCAAGCAGGCCCCGACACGACAAAGACGGTCGACCGCGAGATCCGGCCGGACGTTTTCACCTTCGGCGAACTGAACACAGCTTCATTTGAAGACGGGCTCTTCCTCATGGTGGAGCCGGGCGTCGAAGTGGCGCCTCTCCTCGAGGTCGTGCACGTCCTTTGCGCCGAGGACGGTGAGCCGACGATCGCTTTCCCGAGAATCCTCGTCATCGTGGAAGACGGGGCAAGAATCCGATTCACGGAGACGTACGTCACGGACGGATGCAACGACTCTGCCTGTGTTCCAGTCACAGAAGTCTTTGTGGGGGGCGGAGCGGACGTCGAACACGTGAGGGTTCAAGACCAGTGCGCGTGCTCGACCCACATTGGTCTTTGGCAGACGCGGCAGCAAGCTGAGAGTAGCTACCGAAGCTACAACGTTTGCTTTGGATCAAAGCTTGGTCGGCTCGACCAGGGTATCTGGATCGGAGGCGAGCAAACGGTCACGAGGCTGGACGGCGTCGTCTGCGCCAACGGAGAGCAGCACCTCGACAACCACACCCGGCTCGACCACGCGGTGCCGAACGGGAACAGCTTTGAAATCTACAAGCAGGTTATCGACGATTCGGCGACGGTGGTGTTCAACGGAAAGATCTTTGTCCATCAGGACGCCCAGAAGACCGACGCCAAGCAAACGAACCAAGCTCTGCTCCTCTCCCCAAACGCGACCATCGACTCCAAGCCGCAGCTCGAGATATTCGCCGACGACGTTAAGTGCACTCACGGGGCCACCGTCGGACAGTTGGAGGATCTGCCTCTGTTCTACATGCGTCAACGCGGAGTCCCTCGTGACGCGGCCGAAGCGGTCCTTGTCTACGCGTTTGCGGCTGAGGTCCTTGAGCTGATCTCGATCGAGCCCGTGCGCCGCGCGCTAGAAAAAAGGCTTTACAGCAAGCTCGGAATTGACCTAACCTAAGGAGCACACATGCCGACAAAAGCGCCAACCGACCTAAGAAGCCAGTTTCCCGCCTTGGCTCAAGAGGTCAACGGCAAGCCGTTGGCCTACCTCGACAATGCTTCGACAACTCAGCGGCCCGCCGTCGTTCTCGAGGCCATGCAGTGTTTCTATCAGCACGACAACGCCAACGTGCACCGCGGAGTCCATGCGTTGAGCCAGCGTGCGACTGACGAGTTCGACGCGGCGCGGAGCACGGTCGCCAAGTTCATCCACGCCTCAAACGCCAATTCGGTGATCTTCACGAAGGGCTGTACTGAGAGCATCAACCTTGTTGCCGCTACCTGGGGATTTCAGAACATAAGGGAAGGTGATCGCGTTCTCGTCTCCACGATGGAGCACCACGCCAACATCGTTCCCTGGCAGGTGGCCACCGAGCGCGCCGGTGCCGTGGTCGAGCCCGTTCCGATCTTCGACGACTGCAGCCTGGACATGGAGGCTCTCGAGTCCATGTTGAAGAAAGGCCGTGCCAAGGTCGTCGCCGTGAAGCATGTCTGCAACGCGAGCGGTACTGTCAACCCGATCGGAGAGATCACCAAGCTGGCTCACGAACATGGAGCCGTCGTCATGATCGATGGCGCCCAAGGCTTGGCCCATCAAGCCGTGGATGTTCAGGCTCTTGACGTTGACTTCTACTCCATTGCCAGTCACAAAGTGTACGGCCCGATGGGCTTTGGTGCGCTCTACGGCAAGCCCGAGCACCTGGAAGGAATGCCGCCCTATCAGACCGGCGGCGGCATGATCAGGTCAGTCAGCTTCGAAGAGACGATCTATGCCGCGGTTCCGGACAAGTTCGAACCCGGAACCCCGAACGTGGCCGGGGCAATCGGGCTCGCCAGGGCTCTGGATTGGGTCACGGAGGTCGGTCTCGACCGAATCCAGGCTGTCGAGCACGAGTTGGGACGGTCATGCACAGAACAGTTGCAGGACGTGCCGGGAGTCAGAATCATCGGAACCGCCCCCGGGAAGGCGTCTATTGTGAGCTTCGTAATGGAGCAAGCGCACCCGCACGATGTGGGAACGATCCTCGACTCCGAGGGCGTCGCCGTGCGAACCGGGCAGCACTGCTGCCACCCACTGCTCGATCGAATGGGTGTTCCCGCAACGACGAGGGCCTCGATCTCGGTCTACAACAACGAAGAGGACATCGATTCACTGATGCGCGGCGTCAAGAGGGTCGCCCAACTCTTCGGCTAGGAATCCTTCATGTCCCTAAGCGAGCTCTACCAAGAGGTCATTCTTGACCACGGCAAGAACCCACGCAACTTGCGCGAGATGCCCGATGCCACACATGTGGCCGAGGGATACAACCCACTCTGTGGGGATCAGATCAAGGTCTTTCTGAGGGTCGCCGGGGATGTCGTTGAAGATGCAAGCTTCCTAGGCCGGGGCTGTGCGATCAGCCAGGCCAGCGCGAGCATGATGACCCAGGCAATCAAGGGACAGACCCTGGCCAAGGCGGAAGAACTGTTCGAAAACTTTCGCGACGCTGTGACGACCCAAGCGGACGGGGGTTGTGACCATTCCAGTGAACCGACCTTTGAAGACGCCTTCCAAGACGAGAGCCTCGGCGTCCTGAGCTGCCTCACCGGCGTTCGCAACTATCCGAACCGGATCAAGTGTGCCGTCCTCGCTTGGCACGCCATGCATTCTGCCCTTCATGAAGGGAGCAAGGTGACCACCGAATAACGCCACCGCCATGCCTGAGCCAATCTCTGTGCCCCACGACCCGCTCAACTCGATCCAGCGATCCCTGCTGGAGCACGAGGTCATCGAGTCCATCCGTACGGTCTATGATCCGGAAATTCCGGTCAACGTCTACGACCTGGGGCTGATCTATTCGATCGATGTCAAGGAGGACGCGAGCGTAGACATCACCATGACCCTCACGAGCCCGGCATGTCCGGTCGCAGGAACTTTGCCGGGAGAGGTCGAGACCGCCGCAGCGAGCACGAAGGGCGTGAAGTCGGTGAGCTTGGAACTGGTCTGGGACCCACCGTTCAGCATTGACCGAATTCCGGAGCACATCCGACTTGAGCTTGGGCTCTATTGGTAGGCGGCAAATCGTTCTAAAATTAGAACAGCAAGTCGAAGACTGAATCGTGCCAGGAGCACACAGATGAAATTCAGCGCACAAGAAGAATACGGGCTACGTTGCCTTTCCACGCTCGCCAAAGAGGGCCCGGGCGGATTCCTCACGATCCCGACAATCAGCAAAAGAGAGGGTTTGAGCCACTCCCACGTGGCCAAGCTCCTGGGCATCCTGAGGGAGGCAGGCTTTATCGTCAGCGTCCGAGGGCAGTCAGGCGGATATATGTTGGCCAGACCCGTCGACCAGATCGCAGTCCGCGACGTGCTGTCCTCGCTCGGCGGCAGATTGTTCGACGATTCGTTTTGCGAGCGGCACACTGGAAACCTGCCCGATTGCGTCCATGAGTCAGATTGTTGTTTCCGTCCACTGTGGTCGCGACTACAAAACGCAGTCGACAATGCCCTCGAGGGCATGACCATGGCCGACCTCCTCGGCGGGAACCTTGGGCCATCGCCGATCCTTGTAACTGACATGGGAGCGTCCGCCTGAAATGGAGAGTCAGCGCTTCCCTGTCGATGTGTCGCCCGAGGCTGTGGACCAGCTCAAGCGGCTAAAGGAACGAAAGGGCAGTGCTGCGTCGTTCGTCCGTTTGGGCGTCAAGGGCGGCGGTTGTAGCGGCTTGGAGTACGTCCTCCGGTTGGACGAGACGCCACTCCCCGTCGACATCACGGTCGAAATGGACGGTCTCACGCTGGCGTGCGACAGTAAGTCGGCAAAGTTCTTGGCCGGCTCAAAACTGATGTGGACCGGCAACCTCATTGGCGGCGGGTTCAGCTTCGAGAACCCCAACGCGCAGCGCTCCTGCGGCTGCGGCACCAGCTTCACGCCCAAGAGCGCCTAAAGTCAGAACAGCCGCGAGCCGTTCGGTGCTGGCTTGTCCGGAACGCACAGAATCACTGCCCCGCTGTCATCGGCGAACCCCGTCACCAAGCACTCGCTGACGAACGGACCGATCTGCTTGGGAGGAAAATTGAGGACGCCCACGACCTGCTTGCCGACAAGCTCCTCTGCCGTGTAGTGGACGGTGAGCTGGGCGCTGGATGGGCGCTCTCCGGCCTCGCCGAAGTCGACCCACAGCTTGTAGGCGGGCTTCCTGGCCTCCGGGAAAGGCTCGGCGCGAAGGATTGTGCCGACTCGGATCTCGACCCGCTCAAAGTCGTCCCACGTGATCGCCATCTTTACTTGCCGCAGAGCTGGCGGTAGATGCCGATGACCTTACGCACGTAGTTCTGCGTCTCTCGATAGGGTGGCACGCCACCGTACTTCTTGACGGCGCCGTTTCCGGCGTTGTAACCCGCGAGAGCGAGCACCAGAGCCTCGAAGGAGTCATCGGTCTGAGCCGAGTACTTGTCGATGTGCCCCCTCACGAGCCTGACCGTGCCCCAGAGGTTCTGCTCGATGTCGTAGGCGTCGGTCAACCCAAGCTCCCGCTTGTTCACCGGCATGAGCTGGCCGAGGCCCATAGCGCCAGCGCGGCTCGTCGTATTCGGGTTGAAGTCGCTCTCGGTGATGATGATCGCCACGATCAGCCGAGCGTCGACCCCGAAATGGGCGCTATAAGCCAGGATGCTCTGCGCGATGCGCTGGGCTTGATCGTCGGTCAAGCGCTTGTTCCGCTGCTTGACGAACGCCACATACTGAGGCAAAGCGGCGGAGAGATTGGCGGAAATGTTGGTCGGTGGCTGGCCGACGGGGTTCGTGGTGACCCGCGGGACGTCGCCTTGCATCGGCTGAGGGCGTCCGCCCTTTCGCGAGCTCTTTGAACCCCCGATCCGGCCCGAAAGCGGTGCCTTCAGGGGCTTGGCCGTCTTCGCTTCATAAGCAGCGACGGTGGACTCGCTCGCTGCGCCGATCAAGGTGGCGTGGAGGAGGGCATGCTCGCTGTCCCGGCTAGCCTGGACAATGAGCCTGGCCGGCACTGAGCCGGACTTGAGCCAGTCGGGAGTGTTCGTCGAGCTGACGAAGTGCTGCTCTCCCTCCGGGCCGACCAGCATCAGAATCTCAGAGTCGCCTGAACCGACGACGCCGGTGACCGTTCCTTTGACCTCCATGACACGGTTGCCCACAAAGGAGTTCAGGGCGTCCGCGTCCGCCGACGACGAGATACCGTATTTTTTCCGGAGTTGGATGTACTCGTCGAAGGTCTGCGACCACGCAAGGAAGGGGGTTGCAACAAGGAAGAGGGCGAGGGTTCGGGCGAATCGACTCAAAACGGCTCTTCTGGCGGACAGGTCGGGATTCGAACCCGAGAAGGGTGAATACCCTTACCCACTTAGCAGGCGGGCGCTTTCGACCACTCAGCCACCTGTCCGTTGGCTCCTATTCTACATCTTCGGACGGTGTCCGGTCTAGGTTCAGTTCAGTCCTACCCTGAGGAAGCCGAGTGCGTCCTGCCGACAATTCTCTCTAGGCTGACGAAGATCAGCCAGCAAAGACTTGCCGAGGGCAAGACGCAAGCGAGATAGGGTACTAGGCGCCGGAGGGTTCACCTCGGCGCCCTTTTTTTCATTTCCTCTTGCCTGCCCCGTCCGGGTCGGAATCGTCCAATCCTTTGCGAGCCCGCTCGTGGGCTAGTTTGAAGCCGGCCTTTTGCTCTTCCGTCCACTCACTTGCCGCTTGTTGGGCGGCCGCTTTGGACTCGACCGATTCACTACTGGCGGTTTCTTCCTTTGGTGCACAGCCTTCCAAAGTCATCGCCGCCAGCAGGGAGACGATTAGAACCAGAATTCTCAGTCTTTCCACCAGACCACACCGCTGGCTTCCGGATACGCCACGAACGTGCTGCACTTCCAGCCCTTGCCGATCGGGAAGCCGTCACGTGGGAACGGATTGATCAAGCCGTTCGGATCAGAACAGTAGCCGTCCACGCGGGCTTGGAAATTCTTCGGGGATGCGATGACGGTGCCATCTGGAAGATAGCCGCCCTTCCAAGGCACGATCCCGGCATGGCCGTCACCGAAGACCATGGTGATCTTCCCATCGAAGTAAATACGGTTGTTGTTCCCGTTGGTGGTGCCGCCCGGGAAGTCGTCGAAGAACCAGTCCACGCCGCCGATCGTCTGGCGCGGAGTGTCATATGTATTGCCGAACAAGAAGAGCCGAGCAGGGCTCGCGAACTGCGTCGTCGACTTGCCCGCATTGAATCGGGTCGCGCGACCGCCCAGCCAGTTACGGTTTCGGCAACCCTGAACCAGACCACCATCGATGCACTGCTCCTCGTTGATAGCGCCTTCGGCGGCCCGGATCTCGTAGCCCCAGTTGTAACCGACGTCGTTGTTTCCGTAGGTCAGGTTGCCGTTAGCATCGTTGCCCACCTTGTCCACGTTCTGCCGGTACTTGGCCCACATCTCCGCGTTCTTCATGTAAGGCTGTAGCGTGCAGATCGGGTCTCCCCCGCAGTTGAAGCTCTGGTTCCCGTCCGAGTTGTCATAGACGGACGGAAGAAAGTCGTCTTGATCGGTGCTGTAGATCATTGAGGCAGTTCCGATCTGCTTCATGTTGCTCAGAGCGGAGGTCTTCTTGGCCGCTACCTTGGCCTGGGCGAAGACGGGGAAGAGGATCGCCGCCAAGATAGCGATGATGGCGATGACAACAAGAAGTTCTATTAATGTGAAGGCTCTCTTACGCATGGCTCGTCTCCCGAGACATGCCTATGTTCGCCGTCGATTGTTATGGCCGCGTCGCGATTGCGTGAAGGCGCGGTAAAGAATCCTCCAAGAGATGAACTAACATGGGGGCATGTCTTTCTTCAAGAAGCTTTTCGGTGGTTCCGAGGAGGAGGGCCAGGGCAAAGAGCAAGGTCAGGGACTTGGAGACCTGATCAAGCAAGCCAAGGCCATGCAAGAGCAGTTTGCGAGCCAGGTCCAGCAAGGCTCACAGCAGAACCTGGACGTGAGCCAACTGATGGCCCAGGCCACCGCCAATATGGAAGCGCTGACCGGCCAGACGGCGGAACCGCGAGCCCAGTTCGTCAAAAAGACGAATTGCCACAACTGCGGCGGGGCCAAGACCCTGCCGCCCAAGACCGCCTACGTCTACTGCGACTTCTGCGGCAGCCTCACCGATTACGACTTCCAGAAAGCCTGCGAGAACCCGCAGTCCATGATGCCCGGGCCCGCTTACGAGCAACTCATCCGCGACACCAACGCCGATGCCCAGCTTGCCCGTGAGACCAAAGACCGGGACAAGTTCATCGAGATCCAGCGCCGGCTCTTCGACCGGTGGATCGAGCTATGCCCGAACGCCGTCTCGCCCCGCGCCAAGCGAGACGAGAACTATCGCAAGCAACTCGTCGAATACATGGCCCAGACCGCCACGGTGAACGAGTTCGACGAGAAGTATCAAGAGTTTGCGGCCCAGGTCACCAAGGACACGATGGGCATCAAGTGGCAAGGCATGTATCCCAAGATGACGGCGGAGAGCTCCACTTTCTGGCCGCTCTACCAGACGGTCAAAGCCCAGCTTGAATACAGCTACGGCATCCTGAAAGCGAACGGCGTGCTCGACCTTCACCCCGACCAAGCCCCCGAAGACCTTCAGCGCCGCATGACCTGGTCGATGTTCTGCCAGGGCTGGCTGCCGACGCTCGGCCCAGAAGACTCGGAGAGGATGATCGCGGATGCTGGCCTCAAAGGCGAGTACACGCGCATGGAACCGGTCGAGACAACGGTGCGCCACTGCGGCGGCTGTGGAGGGGAGATGCACATGCTGAAAGGCGCCAAGGTGATGATCTGCGAAGAGTGCGGGACCAAAGTGGACGTCGGCAACCCCGAGGTCAACTGCAAGAACTGCGCAGGCATGATCAGCTTCCCGGTCGGGGTGAACCGGCTGCAATGCCCCTACTGCACCTCCGAAGCGCAGCGGATGAGCTGGTAGCCCGCCAGCGAGACCTGGCGAGGAATGGAAGGTGACTTTGAACTCTGATCGCCCGGGGGAGGTTCGCCATTGGTTCGCCCAAAGCTTCCCGGGCCCGTCCGAACCCGCTCGGTATAATCTGCGCCGACCCCCCTCCTAGAGGATCATTGCTTATGGCCAGCGCAGGCACTGTCGTGCAAGTCACCGGACCCGTCGTGGACTGTCGTTTCCCGACCAACAGCCTTCCCGAGATTTACAACGCGATCGAGATCAAGGACGAGAAACTCGGCCTGAACCTCACGTGCGAAGTCGCCCAGCACCTTGGCGACGACATGGTTCGATGCGTCGCCCTGTCGAGCACGGACGGTCTCTTGCGGGGCGTCCCCGCCCAAGACATGGGCGCGCCCATCACCGTCCCCGTCGGCGAGTGCACCCTGGGACGCGTTTTCAACCTCCTTGGCAACCCGATCGACAATGCTGGCCCCGTCGACGCCAAGACCCGGCTCCCCATCCATCGCACTCCTCCCGAGTTCGCCGAGCAGAGCGTCAAAATCGAGCTCTTGCAGACTGGCCTCAAGGTCATCGACCTGCTGATCCCGTTCAACAAGGGCGGCAAGATCGGCCTCTTCGGTGGTGCCGGACTGGGCAAGACGGTCTTGATCCAGGAATTGATCCGCAACATCGCGGTGGAAGCCTCGGGCGTTTCGATGTTCGCCGGTGTTGGTGAGCGCACCCGCGAAGGCAACGACCTCTGGCGCGAAATGAAGGAGACGACCTTCAAGGACACCGACGGGTCGGAAAAGCGCGTCATCGACAAGACCGCCATGGTCTTCGGCCAGATGAACGAGCCGCCTGGAGCCCGCCTCCGCGTCGCTTTGACGGCCTTGACGATGGCAGAGTACTTCCGTGACGAAGTGGGCAGCGACGTCCTCATCTTTATCGACAACATCTTCCGCTTCGTCCAGGCTGGTTCTGAGGTCTCGGCGCTTCTCGGCCGCATGCCGAGCGCCGTCGGCTATCAGCCGACGCTGGCGACTGAGATGGGCTTCCTTCAGGAGCGCATCACATCGACCAACAAGGGTTCGGTCACCTCGGTGCAGGCGGTCTACGTCCCTGCCGACGACCCGTCCGACCCTGCGCCTGCCACGACGTTCAGCCACCTTGACGCCTACGTCTATCTCGAGCGTTCGATCGCTTCGAAGGGCCTGTATCCGGCCGTCGACCCGCTGGCTTCGACCTCGAAGAACCTTGACCCGCGCATCGTCGGCGAGGACCACTACTTCGTCGCCCGTCAGGTCCAGCAGACCCTGCAGCGCTACAAAGAGCTGCAGGACATCATCGCGATCCTCGGTATCGACGAGCTTTCCGACGACGACAAAACGCTGGTCGGCCGCGCCCGTAAGATCGAGCGCTTCATGTCCCAGCCGAACTTCGTCGCCGAGCAGTTCACGGGCAATCCCGGCAAGTACGTCACGATCGACGAGACGGTCGCGGCCTTCAAGGAACTGTGCACTGGCAACCTCGACCACATCCCCGAGCAGGCCTTCCTCTATTGCGGCGGCTTGGACGACGTGAACGAGAAAGCGAAGAAGCTGGCAGCGGTCTGATCCGAGCTTATCCGTCCGGCGGGTGCAGGCGGTTCGTGGCAACCGTTCGTACGCATTCAACGTCAACTAGCTAGGGGCTAGATTTGACGAGCCAAAAGTTAGGATTTGTGGTGTCGAGGGCGCTCGCCGTCTTATTCGCTTACCTGGGAGCGGTCCGCCTAGTGTCGGTCGTCATGCTGCCGATCGGAACGCCCAACCCGATGGAAGACCCGATGCGTAGCTTGATCATGACGCACGGTTCAGTCGCCCTAATCAGCTTCATCATCGCTCTCCTCTGTTGGTTCCGAGCCAGCCGCTTCGCGCCTCTTGAGGAGCCTTCGGGCGACGCCACTGCCGCCAATTGGGGCACCATCCTTGTCCGGGCAGTGGGTGTCGGCGCGATCATCTGGGGAACCGCTGCCCTCGTGACGAGCTTGGTTGTCCTGATTGCGAAGCAAGGGTCGTCCACCCCGCTTCAGCTCTCCTGGACGGATCTAGTGGAGGGCGTTACGAAAAGCTTGCTTGGCCTCATTGTCACATTAGACGCCGCGCGGATCAGCCGCTGGAAGGCGACATGACTGCGATTGGCCTTCGGATTATTGGGATCCGTTCCTTGCGTGTCGTCTCACTCTACTCCCTCATCGACTTTGCGGCATCGTGTCTCAACTCTGCCGCAGTGTCGCCGAGGCTTTCTCGGTTCAATCCGACCCTTGCGCTCCCGGGGCTTGTTTTGCCCTTTGGCATAGCCCTGGGTTGCATTGCCTTCGCACCAGAACTGGCCTCGCGACGAGGGCCGAACCGGACGCCCGCCGGCATCAGCGTGTGGTGGGTCGGTGCACTTATCGCACTCTGGAGCCTGTTGGATGTCCTCCAAAGGGGTGCACGGGTCGGAAGATTCTCACTTATGGGGCTTCAAGACCCGGTAAGCCCGGATCCCCAGTTCTGGACTTTGGTCATCGTCACGTTCGCGCCTTTCTGGGCCCTGTTGCTCGGCCTCATGGTGATGGGCTCTTCAGAGCGGTTGGCCACATTGTTCCAGCAGCAAGACGCCGTTGTTCAAGCCCGCTCACAGGCGAACGACTAACCTTTCGCGACCCGGAAACCCTGATTGCTGAAAGAGGCGTGGATGCTCACATTGCCGATGTCCGCTGAGTTAAAGAAGCAACAAGCGTGGGCACTGCACCACCACGATCCGCCCCGCGAATGGACGAGAGACTTCGACTTGTCCCGCGGCATCCTGCCACTGCAGAACTCGAAGACGTTGCCGTACATGTCGTAGAGCCCCCGTGGGTTTGGGAGGAACGAGCCCACGGGCGAGGTGTACTCATAGCCGTCCGAAGAGTCCGGCTCCGTGTGGTCACGGCCGTGCCAAACGTTCGCGTAGTACCCCATGAGACTGAAGTCGTCGCCAAAGAACCAGTCGCCTTTCGTCCCTGCGCGACAAGCCACCTCCCACTCGTCAAGCGTCGGCAAGCGAACCTTGGCCCATTTGCAATAAGCCAGCGCATCGGCGAAGCTGATTGAAGTCACAGGGTGGTCCATCTTGTCTCCAATGCCGCCGAGACGGAGCCCGTTCGGATATCGCCAGCTCGCGTCCTTGTCGGGAATCCATCGGAACTCCGGCAGTGGCGTCCTGAAGGTCAAGGCATTGTGAAGCCGTTCGGCGTCGGTGACGTAGCCCGTAGCAGAAACAAACGCCGCGAACTGAGAGTTCGTCGTCTCGTAGGCTGCGATCTCGTACGCCTTCAAGCGGACTTTGCGGGGCGGCGTGTCGAGCCGACCCTTCTTGCCCACCTCGTAGACTCCTGCTGGAACCGTGACAAACGCGGGCGGAGAGCCGGTTGCAGCGCAAGCAAGGACAAACGAGATCAATGCTTTTCGTTCTTGTAGAAGTCGCTCGCCCGAGCCAAGATGAGTTTCTGGTTCGCCACCGAAGCGTCCAAATAGGCTTGCCAATTGGCGTCCTCGCCATAGAGCTTCTTGTAGGAGGCCGAATTCAAGAACGGGCCGTACTTGCCCTCCTTCATCAGCAACATCAGGACGGTGAGGATGTCTTGGTCCTTGCGGTCCTTCGTGTAGATTCTCTCGAGGTCGGGAATGAGCTCGATCGCGTTCGTTGTCACGATCGCCAGCTTCAGATTGACGCCGACCCTCCCTTTCTTCTGAATCGTGTTCCTCAGAAGGGCGACCACTTTTGTCCGATTGTTCTTTAAGAACGCAAGCTGGCGGTCGCTCCAAACGCCCTCGTCACCGAACGCGCCGACCGGATAGGCAAAGATCTTCTTTTCCTCATCGACCAGGGGCGGCATCACCGAGCAGTTCTGGCTGAACTGCTCAGCGTGGATCATGGTGTACGTGAACCTCTCCTCCACGCTGAGCGCGTTGTAAGTCTTGACGGGGAGAATTCGATCGTCCTCCTCGTTGGGTTTGAGCTTTCTTACAAGTGCCTTCACCTTGCTCAGTCCGTAGCTCGGCTCCGTCGATTGCTCCCGAAAGCGGCGATAGGCTTGGCTTTTCTGGCTGGCCTTGGGGAACTCCTCCTGGGCGACGGTGATGGCCGCAATGCAGGTCACGGAAAGGAGCGACAGCGCGTACTTCATGCCCGGATTGTACTGTCCTCGTCTAGACCACCAACACGGGCTGGACGAATTGCCGCCCAGCCCGGTTGTCATCAGGCCTTCTTCAGGAGGAACACGCGGTTGCGTCCGTTCAAGATGGCCGTGCACTGGACGGTGTCCTGTGCATTGACTGCCCACGCGTCGCTTAAGACGACGCCCTGCGGCAACCCGATAGTCTGGGTGTTCAGGTCGACCATGATCCCTTTATGGTCGTAGTACGCGACGTTTCCAGAAGGCGTGAAGCAGGTTCCGACGACCGTGCCCAAGTCGTTCATCTGTTGTGCGATCGCGCCGTACGAGCCTGGGAGGCCCTGGATCGCAAAGAACTCACCCTTGCCGTTGGTGCGGAACGCAAACCCACCATTGATCGTGTAGAAGTTCCCGCAAGTCTCAAAGAATCGGTTGACAGAGGTGACGGTGCCCGGATTCGTGGTGCTCATAACCATCGGCATCCGGTTCACGAACATTGTTGGGACTGCGCCAAGGGAACTGATTCCGCGCACACTGCACCCGGTGGCGTTAACGCTGTTCAGCACCGGCAGATCAAAGCCGCCCCCGCCGTCGGGCACGCCTGGTGCAAGATCCATGATCTCGCCGTTGACGATGACAAACGGGTGCATGGTCGCTGAAGGAGTGTCCGACATACCAGTGATCGAGCCGTCGTTGTTGATGAAGTAAGCCTCGGAGTTCGCACCCCCCAGGTTCTGCGTGGGATAGACAGTGTTGTTCTGCCAGATCGCCGCCACTCGATTGCCCAAGACGTTGTTCGAGGATCCCACAACGACGCCGGAATCATTGACGCTGTTTGCAGAGCTAGACTGTCCGCCAAGGGTTCCGAGGTCTTTCATGACGCCGGTCGAGACGGTGTAGAGGAAAGCGTGGGCCTTGCCGTTGGCGAGTGCCGACTGGCCGACGATGAAGCTGCCGTTGGGGCTGATTCCGAGGGCAACGCTGAAACTGCCGCCCAGGGTGCCCAGATCCTTCAGCGACGAGCCGTTCCAGACGGCGGCATGGATCTGACCGGTGGCGGTCGTTGCCCGTACGGCCGTTGTCCCGTTGTTGGCCATCGGGCCGTTGAAGACGCTCCCATTCGAAGTCAGGGATCCGATGTCGACCGCCTTGTAGTCTTGAGCGAAGATCGTAGCGGCGCCGGCCACGGCGACCACCGAAAAGATTGCGCGTTTCATGTCGGTCAGAGTTTCGACCTGACACGAAAAGGGATCGTCCCTCCCTTCGGTAGTCCCATGACCTAACTTTGGTTGGGGTTCACAAGGGCACAAATGGGGCCGCTACGAGCTGCGTAGTTCCCAAAAGACGTTGTCCAGGTCGACGATCCATGCGGGCGTCACAGCAGGGGCGGTCTGGTATATGGCAAACCTCATCATGAGCCGCCGGTCTGAAGAATAGAACCTCATGGCATCCGTCGAAACCTCGGTGCTGTCCGAAAGGTAAGTCGTCCCTAGCGGCATTTCCTTGAGGAAGACAAAGCTTCCGCTCCTGAAGTCGTACAAAAGGAGACGCTGTAAAAAGCCGCCGCCTGTGGTTTCCATTCGGCTCCGCGTCTTGAGTTCCAGCCTGCCATACGCTGGCGTGACGCCTTGTCCAACGACGTCGACCACGACGCCTGGCGAAGTGAGATTGGGAACGACGAACCTGGCAATCCTCAGTGCATCGTCGTCTTCGCCCCGAAGGCTCTGCAGGTCGCCCCCGACCCGCTTTCCGAGGCGAACAAAATAGTCTTGCGGCCACACTTTCTCAAGAAGTTGGGAGCCGCCACTCGCGCGGACGGAATAGGCGATGTTGGTGTTCGTTGTTATCAATCGCCCTGCCCCGAAACCCTCGCCAGGGTTGACCCCTAGCCCGTTCAAGGGATTGATGCCAAGCTGGGATGGATTGGAATGGCTGAGGCCCATCGTTTGACCGTTTGGGTCGAACGAAAGGATAGGCGCCACTCCCACCCAAAAGACGCCGGGAGGGAGAAAGAGTGCGGTCGGAATCGTCACGCGGAATGTGCGTCCCTCCGCTTGCGTATTGAATATCTCTTGGACAACTACGGCCGAGGTCGGAACGAGCGTGGTGCCAACCGTGTTCTGATCGAGGTTCAGGCCCGAGTTGGCAGCGTCCCCAGGACTAGTCCACATGCTGACTCGCCACCCTTGTACGTTGTTAAAGTCAAGGCTGGCCGCCGTAATGTAAAAGGCGATTTCAACCTGATCCACAATCCCGCCACCGGACACAAAATCGTCGATCTGGGTCGAACTAAAGGCCGGGTAGTCAGGGAATATCTGGGCAGGACCCCATCTATCGGTCATCCTCAGATTGGGCCCAACCGGATCGATCTGATTCATGAGCATGAAGCTCTGCCCAGACGCGGCCGTTGCACCGAGCCAAATGAGGCACGCACCGATCCATCGCGTTACCTTGCTGAGCTTCATACCACTCGAACCTATCCGCCGGTCGTCGGTGCCGAGCTCTGTGACAGCACGATCGACCAAGCGCCTCGGCCCTGTGTTCCCACGACCATCCTGTTGTGCGCCGTGTCGATCTTGATGTCGATCACGCAGCACGTCGGAAGGCCGGTTCCGTAGGGGCTCCAGTGCACACCATCGTCAAGGCTTCGGTACACGCCCGTGTCGGTACCCACAAAGAGCATGCGCTTGCCTTTGAATTTCGTGACGGCAATGACATTGACGGGCACGTCGGGCAAATTGCCGTCGAGCGTCTGCCACGTGTCGCCTCCATTCAGACTCCTCCGGATTTGATCCGTCCCGAAGTTGGAGACCGCAAGATAGACGATCTGGTCATTAGAAGGATCGATTGTAATCTCCCTCGTCACCCGTGGCCAGCCAGGGATGCTCTGCAGTTTCCTTGCGAACGTGGCTCCACCGTCAGTTGACTTGGAAACGTTCCCATCGGTCGTCGCGACCCACACCGTGCTGGGATTCGAAGCGGAAATGGCGAGGGCTCGGATGGAGCCCGCTCCGTTCGAGAGGTCGCCGCTTAGGACAGACCAAGAGGTGCCTCCGTTGAGGCTACGGTAGACACGGTAGGTCCCCAGCAACATGCGATTGGAGTTCGTGGGATCGATCTCCACCGGGGAGAAGAAGGCACTGCGGTCTCCGGCATTGATGCCTGAACCGGCTCCGCCCCAGCTTCCTCCTCCGTTCGTCGAGCGGAAGAGGTTGCCCGCGCCTTGGTATTGGGCAAATTCCCGAAGGGGATTCGCTTGGTCGATGGCCGTGTAGCCTCCGTCCCCACCAATGGAGCTTGTCCAAGTCTTGGTGCTTCCAATGCGCTGGGCCGTACTGTTGTCCTGCAAGCCGCCGAGGACAAGGTTTGTGTCGGTGGGATGGATGGAGATAGCGGCGTAGAACTGGGTGATCCCGAGGCCCGTGTTCAAGTTGCTCCAGGAAGTGCCATTGTTCGTCGAGCGAAAGATCCCGCCGTCGTTGCCGCACAGGAGGCGACCGGACGCGTCCCATGCCACCGCATGGTTGTCGACATGCTGGGTCGTCACTGTCGAAAACGACGTGCCACCGTTAGTGGACCTCAGCAAGTCGTAACCCGCGTAAACAGCGACATCTGCGTTCGTCGGCTGGACGCCGACGGCGCACAGATACCACCCGTACGTCGCTTGGAAACTACCGACAGGAACGCTCGTCCAGGTGTTTCCGCCATCCATAGAGCGATAACCGCCAAGCGTCGAACCGTTGTTGCCGCTTGCGTCGCAGCGATTCACGACGAGCGCGTAAACGCGGCTCGCGTTGTTGGGAGCCGTCGCGACCGAGATGCGGCCCAAGTTTGCGGTCGGCAGACCGCCCGCCAGTTTGCTCCAGCTCGCGCCGGAGTCCGTACTCCGATAGATGCCGTTCTCAGTGGCGCCGAAGGGCCGGCCAATGGCCGCGAAAACGATGTTCGGGCTGGACGGAACAATCGCGACGTCAGTGCCGGCCTGGTTCGGCAAACCGTTCAAGAGCTGGCTCCAGGTCGCCCCGCCGTCGGTCGACTTGAAGACGCCCATCGGCCCATCTTTCAGAGGATGTCCCTTTGCCCCCGCCTTCTCGGGGAATCCGCCTGCTGCGGCAACAGCGGCATAGACCTCTTGAGTGTTCTGGGGATTGATGACGATCTTGGAGATCGTCCTGCCAGCGAAGGAGGAGTTCCCGAGGAGAGTCCAGGTGGATCCACCGTCCATCGACTTCAAAACGCCAACGCCATAGCGGCTGTGGTTCGCGTAGTTCGCCTCGCCGGTGCCGACGTAGACGATGTTGTCGTCGTTCGGATCGAGAGCGATCGCGCCGACCGCCGAAGAGGCCTCTCGGTTTGTCATCGGATTCCACGTGACCCCCCCGTCGGTGGTCTTCCAGACTCCTCCGTCGGCTCCGCCAACGTAGTACTTGTTGGGATCCGTTCCGCTACATGCAATGGCGCTGACGCGTCCGTTCGTGCCGCCGGAAATGGGCGATGGGCCAAGATCCGTCCAAACCTGTCCAAAGGCGGATGACGCCAAAAGGGCGGTTGAGAGAGAAAGGAGCGCCTTCACGGACGCGGCACCTCAAAGGTCATGGTCGTTGAATACAGTTCAAATTGAGCCTCCGGATCGTCCTTCAAAGGCCGCACAAACTGAACCTCCATGTCCCAGACACCCGGTTTGTCGGGAGTGAACCGATAGCGTTCAGCATCATCCCGCACAAGCGTCTCGCCCGAGGACCGGTGGTTGATCTTCACCGTCGCATCCTCGATCTCGAGCCCCCTCATTACGACCTCGAAAGCGATGTCTCCTCCGAGCATCAGCGACGAGGGATCCATCATCAGGTGCACGGCGCTCGTGAGGCTCGTTTCTGAAGTCGCCACCGCCGAGCCGGGCGAATCCACTCCGGGCCCCCACTGCGTCCGAAGGATCGTCACTGCCGTTCTGTAGTGGCGGATCTTAACCGTGCCTGCCCCGACTGGCGCCTTCGTCAACTTCCGGAGGTCGGTGGAGTTCACAGACTCGATCCGCGGCAAGAAGTCAATTCCGAACATGATGGGCCCAGAAGCCGGAATCTTCAGCTCGAGCCGACCGTCCGGCCTTAGCCATTCGCCAATGTCGTCACGGTTCTCCTGCACCTCACCGGTGCGAAGGAACGACCATTTGACGGGCGCATCTGACCATTCTTCGGGAACGAGGGATGGAGCGCTTGACCGGCGCAGATCGACGAGGGCGGTGCGGCCCTTCAAGAAGAACTGATCCGGTTGCAAGAAGACGCTTTGTTGGCAAAAAGCCCAGCCGCTCACGAGTGAGCCGGCCAGCACGGCGACTGTCCTTGAAAGAAGCATGTCCGTAGACCAACCTTGAGTGTACACGGTTACGGTTGAGGCAAAGGCCCCGAAGAACTGCTAGACCGGGTTAGGATTTCGTGAGATCCATCGACTCTTTCGAGTTCGCGAGCCGCAAGGACTTCTCCCCCGACCACGTGATCGTGTAGCGGCTCGGACGCTTCAGCACTTCAGCGTTCGCTTCGGGCGCACCGGGCGGAAGCGAAACCTTCTCTGGAGTCAGCGTCACCGAGTTGCCGTCCGCCTTGTAATGCCCCGTGACAGCGACCCCTCCGCTCGTCCCTGCTCCGACGGTCGACTGATAGCCGCCTCCTGGATCGAAGGTCAGCTCGACACTCGCAAACCCGACCGTCCCCTTCCATGTCCCCGCCAGTTTTGAAGCAGGTTGGCAGCCCAAGGCGAGAAGGAACAAGGTCAACAGGGCGGACTGGCGCACACACCCATTATGTTCGTAGCGTGCCCGTTGCCCCTGGCCCGCGCTTCGGTCTGAACAAGACCAATTTCCCCCAGTATTCGTAGCCAAGGGTCGGATAAAGCAGGGCACCGACATGACTTGATAGGAGGACGCTGTGGGACACGCCGAGCCGTAGGTCTTCGGCAAGCATCGCACCCATCAATTGAGAACCCAGGCCCTTTCGACGGTGCTCGGGCAAGACGTAAAGGTTGCTGACCCAATTTCCGAACCGTGTCGCGCTCACGCTCCTCACCCATCCGACAGGCGTCCCGCCTTCCCAGGCGGCGTACAACCGGTTCGGCGACCCTTCCTCCAACTGCGAAGCCAAAACTTGACGTGAGCCCGCCGCTCGGTTCACGAGAAGTGCATCTTCCCAATTGTCGACCCGACGGACAGCTTCCGTTGCGACCGAGTGAGCCCGTTCAGGTTTCATGACGAACAGGGGCTCGCGCACCATCAGCCTCATGCCACGGGCCCTATAAGCGGCCACCTCGCCCAGATGATCGATGCCGTCGCGAACGAAGACGCATAGAAACTTACGGGACATGGGCAGCGAGTGATAGAAGTCCATCACACGATCGACCGGCTGCCCACAAGCGATCACTTCTACCAAGCGTCCGGGCCCCTTGCGCTCCGGACCGTCTCTCAAGACGCCAAACCCTTCGGTCTTCTCGTACACGTAGGGCCCGAAGAGCGATTTGCAGGCGGCGATCCCGTGGCCGAAAACGTCGACGGCGTCCTCGAACTGCACGCTCTGATTCTGGCACTCGTTCTATCCCGACCGGCGTGCAGGAACCTTGGGTCCGGTCGAGTGGGTATCAAGGCATCGTGCGGCTTTTTTCTCTTCTCTTCACTGCATTCGTCGCGATCGCCCACGCTCAAGACTTGCCGCGGCGGGGGACCCTCGGGATCCCTTTGCGGGCCGCCCCTGAGGCCGTCCGAACTGAGCTCAAGATCGGGGCGCAGGAAGGTCTTGAGGTAATCGAATCCGCCAATGGGTTGGAGAAGGGCGACGTGATCATAGGAGTCGCCCGTGAAAGCGAGCAGTCCACGGTCGGCGTCACCCCGTTCAAATCCTTCCTTGAGTGGAACGAGCTGCTACGAGCTTGGACTGATAAGCCGCTCGCCAAGCTTGCCATCAAACGCAAGGGCAGCGATGGCTGGAAGGAACTCTTGGTCGACGTCAAGATCCAGCCAAAGCCGAAGGACGAGACTGAAAATTACTCCACTCTGTACGACTTTGTGACCAGTAGCGGTCACAAGATCCGGACGATCGTCACCAAACCCAAGTCACCCGGCAAGCATCCGGTCCTCTTTTGGATCCAAGGTATCAACGCCAGCACCGTCGACTACCCCCTGACGGCTCAGAACTACCTGACGAGACCGATCAAGGCTTTCGCAGACGACGGTTACGTGACCGTGAGAGTCGAGAAGCCGGGCGTCGGCGACAGCGAGGGTGGGCCGGCCAGGCTCGTCGGCTGGGAGGAAGAGATGGACATCTACCGGCAAGCCTTGAAGGCGCTCGACAAGTACGACTTTGTCGACCGGGACAAGGTCTTCGTCTTCGGCCACAGCATGGGTGGCTGCCACGCGCCTGTGGTCTGCGCCGACGTCCCCGTGAAAGGAATCATCACCTACGGCACCGTGAGCAACAGCTGGTTGGAATGGGCAGTCAGGGCGCCACGCATCCAAGGGATTTTGAGCGGCCAAACCCACGCTCAAGTCGACCAAGACGTCCGCAAGACTGCCCAGTTCTACACCTACCTGTACACCGAGAAGCGGAGCATCGCCTGGATCAAGGAGAACCATCCGGAGCTGGCCAAATTCTGCGACGAGAACTCGCCCGACGGAGTGATGCTGGGCGACAGGAGCATCCGATACATGCAAGAGGTGAACGACCGAAACTTCTGCGAGTGGTGGCCCAAGCTCGGCAAGACAAGGGTGCTTGCGCTCTTCGGCGAATTCGATTGGATCGCCCTCAAGGAGGACAGCACTCAGGTAGCCGACTGTGTGAATGCGGCGAATCCCGGGATGGCGGATTTTCAGATCGTTCCCCAGAGCGACCATATCTTTGAGCAATGTTCGTCGATGAAAGAAAGCTTTGCCAACTTCAACCGGCTTCCCGCCAATCCGGAAATCATCCGCATCATGAAGGAGTGGATCGCGCGAGTCTCCTAAATCGCAGCACGACCATAATGAGTCGTGCCACGAGTCTCGGTGCTCCTGACCTGTTATAACCACCTCTGCTTCTTGCCAGCGTGCTTGGAATCGGTCCGCGCCCAGACTTTCACAGACTACGAAGTCATCGTTCTCGACGACGGCTCCACCGACGGCTCGCGGGACTGGCTCAAAGACATTCAAGCTGAGCAACCGGGGAACGTGCGACTGGTCTTCAACGAGAAGAACCTGGGCACGTATGGCACCCTGAACGTCGGACTCGAGGAAGCGAGCGGAGAGTTCATTGCGATTCTCAACGACGACGATCTGTGGGCGCCCGAGAAGCTCGAGAAGCAAGTGGCTTTGATGGACGGCAACCCCAAGGTCGGCCTCTGCCACACGGACGGCTGGTTCATCGACGGCGCTGGCAAGCGGATGGAAGGTTCACCGCTGGGGTTTGAGTTTCCGCGCACGGAGACCGGTGATGTCCTTTTGGCGCTGATGTAC
The DNA here is from genome assembly GCA_018268375.1 of Armatimonadota bacterium. Classification (GTDB taxonomy): domain Bacteria; phylum Armatimonadota; class Fimbriimonadia; order Fimbriimonadales; family Fimbriimonadaceae; genus JAEURO01. Next base: position 412,767 of record JAFDWS010000006.1, read on the forward strand.
GCGAACAAGATCATCGCCAGCGCCGCTCTCGTGCGGGCCTCCTGCTTCAAGGAGCTTGGGGGATTCAACGACGTCTATTTCGGCTCTGGCGACTGGGAGATGTGGTACCGAATCGCCGAGAAGTACGAAGTGGGCTATGTTCCTGAGCCGCTCACCTTTTACCGCGTCCATGGCGAGAACGCTTCCCACAAGCTCGATCGCATCTGGAAGGACGACCAAATGCTGCGAGAGTGGATAGCCGAAAGGACACCGAAGTACCAATCGCGTTTCCTCGACGCCGAACTCCAGCGGGCTGTGGCCCATAACTGGGCTTGCCTGGGCACGGTCAGAACGTTGAACGGAGATGCGAACGGCGGCCGGAAGGCGTTTCGCCGATCGCTTGAAATCGACCCGTCGCGGTGGAAGTCACGGGCACGGCTTCTGGCGACGTTCCTGCCGCGAAGCCTTTTTCGTAGGCTATTGTGAGCTGCCGCCCTTGCGGCCGAACCGCTTTCCACGCCGGGAAAGCTCGATCGAGTTATCACGGGGCTTGGTCAGCCCAGTCGCGACCAAATAGTCTTGGCGGTACGTCAAATCCCTCGTGACTTGGTACTCCGCGTCACAGAGCTCCTTAGCTTGGGTGAACCCGTAGAGCGAGGCGGCTCTATCCAGAGATTCCTTCAGGCCCGCGATCTTGCCCGTGTTGACCTTGCGGTCCATGAGGGTCGCCATCCCTGCCTCGCTTCTGAACACATCGCCTAGGCGCACTGGCGTCTCGCACCCGTTGATACACACCGAGACGACGTCGTTGGCGGGATAGAACTGGTTCTTGGCAGCCTGCAACTGTGCAATCTTGAAGGCGTCGCTCTGGAGGCCGGCTCGCTGGAACGCAGCCACGAGCCGCTTGTCGTGAATGATCTGTAGAGCCGCCTCAGCGCCTGTCTTCTCGGCTCCCGACTCCAAGTCCAGAGCCACAAGGCAACCGTGCTCGTCGACATCGATCCCGTACAGATGGAAGTCGTTGGCGAATCCCTTCTGATTGGAATTCTTGTAATGGAGCATCATCTTGCCGAGCGATCCGGAGCCCTCACCCAGGCAGGCGAACTGGATGAAGCCGACGCTGACGTACCCGGTGTCGTAGGTGTTGACCGAGTCGAATCCACCCTCGAGGAGCGAGACTGATTTCATGACCCGCTGCTCCGAAACTGACATGCCCGCACGCTTGAAGAGTTGCTCGACAGTGCCTGGAGCAAGCTTCTTGACACTGACGCCCTCGCTGTTCACCCCTTCGGCGAACCGGTAGTACGCGTACTTGGGCCGAACCCGCACGTTGTCGACATAGGTCAAAGCCAGTCCGTCAGGGAAGGTGACGGTATGGCGCATGGGACGTACCGGTGCCGCGAACGCGGGCGCCTGACCGACCAACGCGACAAGGTCGGAAGGGCACGGATCATCGAACGGCTTCGGTTCAGGCGTCCGGTCGACCTTGTCAGTCCCGACCTTGCGGTCAAGAGTCGCTCGTTGTGTCGCTAAAGGTTGGGCCGTGGACTTGGTCGCGCCACCTGCTGCTGCGCCGGAGACGTTGAGCGCTTCCGCCTTTGCGGTTGCCGCGGTCCAATCGCGCTCGACTTGGCGATCGATCCAAGCCACCCAAGCCTGTTGCCTGGGATCATTGCCCTGGGGATCGCGCGTTGGCATGACCTTGCCGCTGGTGAATTGGCGGTAGACCTCTCGGATCCATTTCGACCCGGACGGAGTGAGTCGGACGCACCATTCCTGTCCCTGGTCGCCGGACGGTTGCGCCTCGTAGTGGGCACCGTTCTCCCAGAAGTTGATGATCGCCTGGGTCTCAGACGGGCTGAAGAACGACTGTTCCGGTTGCCTCGAAGCAGCTTGAGCCACTACCGCAAGGCCAATGAGACAAACCCGAAACGCGCCCGTCACGACATGCATTGTACTTGGAATCATCGGACGGAGTTCCGATTTCAGGAGCGCGATAGAGGCGCGAAGTGGCCCCCGTCAAGTTCGAATGTTGCCTGTTTCAGACCATTTTTACGGCTTTCAGCCGTGCCATGGCGCGGTCGAGCTCGTGTTGCGCCTGCTCCTGAGTGAACTCCGAAGACTCGCCTCGAAGTGCGCGTCGCGCTTCCTCGAGCAGCCGCTGCTCTTCGGCGATATCAATGTCCTTCGCGACACGGGCATCGTCGGCAAGGATGATGGCGTGGTTTCCGCTGACTTCCAGGAAGCCCCCGGTGATCGCCACGTGCTCACGCTGGTTGGTGCTGTCCAGAATCTCAACAACGCCGCTCCTCAAGGCGATGATGGTCGCCTCATGGTCGGCCATGACGCCGAAGTAGCCGGTCACGCCGGGCGCGATGATCGAAGCGACTTCATCTTCGAACACAGTCCGGTCGGGCGCGACGACACTCACCTTGAACAGCTTCGCCATGGGAACTCGTGGATTCTACCTTTGCGGCCTGGTCGCTCCCGGACCTCAGTGCGCCTCCGCCGCGGCAGCCGACGTCCCGGCGAAACCCTTCGGCTTGCGCAAGATGAAGACCAGCGGAGAGGCGAGCAGGGCGGCCCCAGCAATCATGATGAAGCTGGCGTTGAAGGCGACTGTGCTCGCCTGGACCTGCAGTTGCCGGTCAACGACGGCCATCGCTGCTTGCTGGGCAGTCTGGAGCGGGTAGCCGTGGGCGACAAAGTTCTGGGTCAAGCCCTGTAGGCGCTCCGCAAGCCCTGGACTGCCGGTCGCCACGTGTCCAACGAGGTTGCCCCTTGCCATCGCCATCTGGTGGGTCACGTAGGAGCCGAGAACAGCGATCCCAAACGAGCCGCCCAATTGACGGCACAGATTCATCAAGCCTGACCCCTGGGCGATCTCGGAGCCTTCGAGGCTGGCGAAAGCGGCCAGGTTGATCGGCACGAAGAGCAGCCCAAGGCCGAAACCGCGAAGGAGCAGGGGCACGAAGGTCGCGTTCACATCGCTGTTGCTTGGCAGTCCCCCCATCATCACCATGGCGCCCGTGAACATCGCAAGGCCAGTGAAGATGAGAATTCTGGGATCGACGAGGATCTTCGCCGGATTCGCCAGGCGCCCGGTCAAGATGGCCGAGACGCCTGTCGCGATGCCGCCAGGCAAGAGAGCGAGACCGGTGGTGGTCGGGGTCAGGCGCAAAACTCCCTGAGCAAACATCGGGAACAGGAAAACGCCACCGTACAATCCAAAGCCAAGAACGAGGAAAAGCACCAGGGCGGCGGTCAAGTCCTTGTTGCGGAGCACCCGCAAGTTGACGACTGGCATGGGGTTGCGCGGCGTCAATTGCCACCAGACGAAGAGCGGCAGTGAAACGGCCGCTAGGAACGAGAGCTTGGCGATCGTGGGGTCTTCGAGCCACAGCTTCGCGTTCCCTTCCTCCAAAACGTACTGGAGCGAGCCAAGCCCCACCGTCAGCAAAGCGACCCCCAACCAGTCGATCTTGGTGGTCTTCATGGCGTATGCCGAGTCTTGGAGGAAGGTCGAGACCAATAGGAACGAAGCGATTCCGATCGGGATGTTGATCAAGAACGCCCAGTGCCAGGAGTAGTTGTCAGTGATCCAACCACCCAGGGTGGGCCCCAAGGTGGGCGCAACGATAATGCCGAGCACATAGATGGCCTGCACGAGACCTTGTTGGCTCTTCGGAAAGACCTCCCGGATGGTCGCCTGGGCCGTCGCGAGCAGGGCCGCGCCTCCGGCCCCTTGGAGAATGCGCCAGACCACAAGCGCTTGCAGCGAGTTCGATATGCCGCAGAAGAACGAAGCCGCCGTGAAGAGCAGGATAGAACCGCTGAGGTATCGGCGACGGCCAAATCGCGATGAGAGCCAGGCCGTCATCGGCAAGACGACGACGTTCGACAGGATGTAGCCCGTCGAAACCCAACCGATCTCCTCGGTCGTCGCCCCCAAGTTGCCCGCCATTTGAGGCAGCGAAACGTTGACGATCGTCGTGTCCAAGACCTCAAGGATCGCTGCAGTGATGAGACCGACCAGGATCCACCAACGGTAAGGACTGACTTCCTCGAAGCCGTTGGTCGCCGGCCTTGCCATCAGCGCACCTTGATGGAGACCACGCTCGACAAACCGACCCTCAGCAGAGCTGCGTCTTCAGGACGGTCGAGCTTGATGCGCACTGGCACGCGCTGGACGACCTTGACGAAGTTCCCGGTCGCGTTGTCAGGAGGCAGCAGGGCAAAGGTCGAGCCGGTCGCCGCAGATATGCTCTCGACGTGGCCCGGGAGCCTCTTACCCGGAAGCCCGTCGACCTCGATCTCCGCTTCTTGGCCGACCTTGATCTTCGCCGTCTGCGTCTCCTTGTAGTTCGCGACGACATAAACCCGCTCCTCCGGAACCACGGAGAGAAGCGGCGCCCCGGCCTGGGCGAGCCCGCCAAGCTGAACAAGCTTCCGCGAAACTCGACCAGTAATTGGCGAATAGAGCCTCGTGTGCTGCAAGTCGAGCTTTGCCGCCGTCAAGACGGCTCTGGCCTGGTCGACCTTGGCTTGAGCCTGCAATTGGGCTGCTTCCTTGAGCCTCACCTTCTCGCCTGAGGCGTTGGCTGATTGGCTCAAGCCAAGCGATTGCCTCGCCCGGCCCTCAGCCGCAGCCAACCCTTTTTCGGCAGATTGGAGCCCGGCTTGCGCTGAAGCCGTAGCGGCGGACATTGCCCGGTGCCGTTGGACGGCCGAATCGAACCGCGAACGAGCTTGGCGAATCATCGCCTGGCTTTGAGAGACCTTCACCTTCGCCTCGTCGAGTTCCGCCTGCCGCTGCTTGATCGCGGATTCGGCCGCAGCCCGCGCCTTCTCCGCCGTGTCCAAACCGGACTGTGCGTCGCTTTGCTCCCACCGGGCCAAGTCGAGGTCTCGCTGGCTCACGGCGCCAGCTTTGTAAAGTGTCTCCATCCGTGTGGCCTGCTTGGCGGCGGTCTCCAACTTCACACGCGCTGCGTCAACAGAGGCTTGTGCCGCGCCCTCTTGCGACTTCGCCGCCTCCAGAGCCGCCGAGGCCGAGGCGACGCCGCCAGTGGCACCTTGTTCGCCCCACTTGGCGTTCTCGACATCGATCTGTGCGCTCCTTTCGTCCTGGCTCGCGACCTGCTCGGTCGCCCGCGCCTCACCCACGTTGGCTCGGGCTTGCCCGACCCCGGCTTCGGCGACCCCGACGCTGCCAGAGGCCTCGCCGACTGTTCCAGACGCAGTTGTCCGTTCTGCTTCGCCAAGGACGCTCGTCAACCTCACGTCGATGCCCGCGGCTTGGGCGTCCGCGACCGCACTCTTGAGATTGGCCTCGGCGATATTCACCGCTGCCTCGTACTTCGACGGGTCGAGTTCAATGAGAAGGTCGCCGGCTTTGACTTCCTGGTTATCGTCGACGTGAAGCTTGGCGACATTCCCCGTAACCTGAGGCACGACCTGTACGACGTCCGCTGCGGTGGCAGCGTTGTCGGTCGTCTCGTAGCTCAAGCCGCGCACGTAGTTCGCCACTCCAAAGCCGACCGCCACGAGGATGGCGACGATGATGAGGGGCCGCAGCCAGCCCGGCCGCCCTTTCACCGGCGTCGGTTCTTCGATTGCGTCACTCACGACACGCCTCCCTTGTGAACCTCGATTCCAGCCACGAGAAGCTCGGCAAGATCCTTGGCCTTGCGCTCTACGTCCTGTAGCGACCCGATTGCCTCCGGCCGCATGCTGTAGGGCATCAGACCGTTCGTGGCGAGGACCATTGACTCTGCGGCTTTGGAAGCATCGATCGGCCGGCACAGGCCCGATCGCTCGGCTTCATTGATCAGCTCGACGATAACCGCCGCCTCCCGGGCATGGCACGCCTCCCGCTTTGAGGTCAGCTGCTTCTTGAGCTTTTCAAACGACTCGTCCATGCTCCGTTGGTGGCGCAGGAACGTCTCCTGGCGGAACAGGACTCGCGCCACAAGCAGCATTTTCAGCCTGTCTATTGGAGAGCCGTTCGCGGCCGAAATTGCCCGCAGACGTTCGATCAAGGTCTGGTGGAGGCGGTCGACCCATGCGATCCCAATCTCCTCTTTGCTGGCAAAGTGCAGGTAGACGGTGCCTTTTCCGATCCCCGCTTCTCGGGCGATCTCGTCCACCGTCGTCTTCTGATAACCGTAACGTTCGAACAAGGCATCGGCCACATCGACGATCTCGTCGGCAACGGTCGGGTTCTGAGTTTCTAAGTGCATGACCAGAAAACTAAATCAGTCAACAGTCAGTGTAACACGTACACTCCTGCCTTATAGGACCCTCAGACTCGCACCTTCGATTGACTCTGTCGTGTACAGTGGAAAGGCATGTCCAAGCCTCTCGGTGTTGCATTCTTACTCGGCGCTTCTGCCTTTCTCGTGGCCGGGGTCGTCCAACCGGGTGCTGGCCGAGCTGTAAGGCCGCGCAAGATCGAGTTCAACCGAGACGTGCGGCCCATCCTCACGGACAAGTGCTTCAAGTGCCACGGGAGCGACAAGAACGCGCTGATGGCGAACTTGGCCCTGAACGACCGAGCGTCAGCGACAGCGAAGTTGCGCGACGGCCGTTTTGCGATCGTTCCCGGCAAGCCGGGGCAGAGCGAGCTCGTAAGGCGCATCCGAAGCACGGATCAGGACGTGCTGATGCCACCGCCCGACACCCACAAGGTGCTTTCGCCGGACGACAAGGACACGCTCGAAGAGTGGATCCGCCAGGGCGCTGAGTACAAGCCACACTGGGGGTTCGTCCCGCCCCAAGCCGTCCAGCCTCCGGCCGTCAAGGACGCGGCTTGGCCCAAGAACGACATCGACAGATTCATCCTCGCAAAATTGGAGGAGGAGGGTCTGCGACCCTCGCCTGAGGCGGACAAGGCGACGCTCCTTCGGCGGGTCTCGCTTGATCTCATTGGTTTGCCGCCGACGGCCTCCGAACTCGACGCGTTCTTGAACGACACCTCTCCAAACGCCTATGAGAAAGTGGTCGACCGCTTGCTCGCCTCGAGAAGGTACGGCGAGCGTATGGCCATGGATTGGATGGACATCGCCCGCTATGCCGACAGTAACGGTTACCAAGCCGACTACGAGCGGTACCAATGGCGCTGGCGAGACTGGGTCATCGATTCCTACAACGAAAACCTGCCTTACGACGAGTTCATCGTTGACCAGGTCGCTGGCGACCTCCTCCCCAACGCCACGTTGTCCCAGAAGATAGCGACCGGATTCGGCCGCAACCACCGGATCAACACCGAGGGTGGCGTCATCGCCGAGGAATGGCGGGTCGAGAACGTGATCGATCGTGTCGAGACCACATCGGCGGCGTTCTTGGGCCTAACTTCAGGCTGCGCACGGTGCCACAGCCACAAGTACGATCCGATCACGCAAAAGGACTTCTACCGCCTCTTCGCCTACTTCAACAATGTTCCGGAGAGCGGGACTGGCGAAGAGAGGCCGATCAACCACCCACCAACGATGCGTGCGCCGACACCGGTGCAAACGCAGAGGCTGAAGGTGCTCGACGAGCGCATCCGGTCGCTTGACGGTGACCTCTTAGCCGTCGTTGACCGCAATATCGAGAAGACGGCGACAATGACCGTGCCAGAGCGGACGATGTCTGACGCTCTCGCACACTCTCTCATCGGCCGCTGGAAGTTCACCGATCCACCGGTCGCCGTCGGCTCGAAACCGGAAACCGGTGTGAACCTTATCGATCCGCCCAAGGTCGTCGGAAAACCGAGCTTCGAGTTGGGCCGCTCGACGGGCGCCGTCGTGACCAACCAGGAGAGCTATCTCGACCTCGGCAAAGTGGGCGACTTCGACAAGGACGACGCCTTCACTTACGGCGGCTGGGTCTGGTCTGAGGACGGTCGCGGCGCGCCTTTCGCCAAGATGGACACCGCCAACGCGTACCGTGGTTGGGACTGCATGTTCATCAACGGCGTGGTCTACGTCCACCTCATCAATCGTTTCCCCGAGAACACGCTGAAAGTCATTACGCGGACCCCGTTCCCCAACAAGCGCTGGAACCACTTGATGATCACGTACGACGGCTCGCGCAAGCCAGAGGGCCTGAAGGTCTACATCAACGGGAAAGCGGCCGACCAATACGCCGAGATCAACAGCTTGACGGAGACGATCAAAACCAATGTCCCGCTCACGGTCGGTCGGCGCACCGGCTCCGAGCTGTTCAATGGCAAAGTCGACGACCTCCAACTTTTCTCTCGCGCCCTGACCGCCGATGAGGTCGCCTGGATTGCCGACGTCGACCCCGCCAAGACTTTGCTCGGCATCCCGCCGGCAAAGCGCACATTCGAGCAAAAGCGGGAAATCGCTCGCATGGTGCTCCTCCAAACAGATAAGGACTTCGCCAAGACTTCTGGCAAACGTGACGCCGCTGCGGCAGAGCGGGACAGCGTGGACGCCTCGATCCCAACGCTGATGGTCATGCAGGAGATGCCCAAGCCGCGGGATTGCTTCGTGCTCGTTCGCGGTCAATACGACAAGCATGGGGAACCCGTCACCGCAGGCGTGCCTCAGTTCCTCCCACCGCTTCCCAAGGGCGCCCCCAACAACCGGCTCGGACTTGCCCGATGGATCGCATCGCCCGATAACCCCTTGACCGCGCGCGTCACCGTCAACCGATGGTGGGAGCGGTTCTTTGGAACGGGAATCGTGGCAACCAGCGAGGACATGGGCACTCGCGCTGAATTCCCTTCGCACCCCGAATTGTTGGACTGGCTTGCCAACGAGTTCGTGAGGCTCAAGTGGGACACGAAGGCGATGCTGAAGGAGATCGTCATGAGCGCCACGTATCGACAGTCGTCCGTGGTCACTCCGGAACTCCTGGCCAAAGACCCTCAGAACCGGTTGCTCGCGCGTGGACCGCGCTTCCGCCTGACGGCTGAAGTCATTCGTGACCAGGCCCTCTACGCTGCCGGCATGCTCTTCAACAAGATCGGCGGGCCCTCAGTCAAGCCTTATCAGCCGGAAGGCATCTGGGACGAGACGAGCTTTTACGGCAACCTGCACAACTATCGACCGGACGCGGGCCTCGACCGATACCGCCGTTCCCTCTACACGATTTGGAAGCGCACGGCAGCACCGCCGGAGATGCTGACGTTCGATGCACCATCTCGTGAGACCTGTCGCGTCCGCAGAGCCAGGACGAACACGCCGCTGCAAGCCCTCACGCTGCTCAACGACGAAACTTTCGTGGAGGCGGCAAGAGCACTGGCGCAGAACTCCCTCAAGTCGAGCGCCAACGCCGATGCGGCCATTGGTAGAGCATTTCGAGCCCTCCTCGGAAGGAAACCGACGACCAAGGAGGCTCAAACGCTAGCCAGCGGGTATTCAAGGTTCCTGGCCAAGTACTCGGCAGACCCGAAAAGTGCGGAGGCATTGATCGGAGAAGGAGCGTATCCACGCGAGCCAAAGTTGCCGGTGCCGCAGGTGGCAGCGATGACCGTGGTGTGCAGCACGATCCTCAATTTGGACGAGACTGTCACGAAAGAGTGACGCGTCTTAGCGGCGAGGCAACCAGCCGAGCAACCATTCAGGCTTGAGCTTGAGGATCAGAGCTACCGTGCCTACGACGATCCAAAGGGCGGCTATCAGCAAGGGATAGCGGAGGACGCACCGCGTGTCCTTGCGTTGGTGGAAATACGCGAATACGTAGAAGATCGCAGCCAAGTAGGCAGCTCCAGGAAGCACGAACGGACCGAGGAGCAAGGCCACGGTCGCACACTTGCAGAATGTGAACGCGATTCCCTCGTAGACGTCACCTTTCGTCTTCATCGCCTGACCTTGATGAGGAGTCCGATCAAGACCAGAGGGATTGCTAACAGCCCGATTCCGAGGAGGACTGTCTGGAGATTGCCGTTCATTCCTTGAGAAAGCATGAGCAGGCAACCCCCGAAGAGGCCCGCGGGACAACCAATGACCCCGAGGAGCACGGCGAGAACGATCGTCCCCGGTGGTGTTGTCGCCCGGTTGCACACGGGACACACTTTCGCATCGAGCGGCATCTCTGCCTTGCATCGCGGGCAAACCCGTACGGGTGCTTTCATGGAACGGCCTCCAGCGGCATTTTACGCCGCCGCGCCAAGACGACCAACGCGATCCCTGAGCTCACGGCCAGCTCGATTCCCAGCCATTGCATCGTGCTCAAGCCGAAGACGAGCGTTCGATCTCGGAAGAACTCGAGAAAGAACCTCGTCGCCCCCCAGAGGGCTAAGTAAATCGCGAACAAGGGCGCTTCGCTCCATCGAGATCGGACCACAAGGAGGACGGTCAAAATCACGAACGCTGCCGCAGACGAATACAGTTGGGAAGGGTGCCTCCAAGCCCCAGCTTGATAAACGGCCCACGGCACATCCGTCGGGGATCCAACGCAGCAAGGGTTCAGGAAGCATCCAATCCTCCCCACACCCTCGCCCGCCGCCAAAGCAAGGGCAAAAGCACCGCCAGTCGCACCGCGAATCCCCCAAGCCTTCTTCGCGACCTCAACGGCGAGCCAGCCGATCAAGATGCCGGGCAGGATGGCCCTGCCCCCTGACGCCGGATCCAGCGCTGCGGACGGCCGCCCTGCCGAAAGCGCTTCGAAGACCTTGGCACCGATCAATCCGACAGAGAGCCCGACGATCGCCAGCGGCAAGAGCCTCAAGCCGAACCCGCGGGACGCCCACACGAAGACGGCAAGTCCCGTGAGATAACCGAGTCCCGTAAAAAGCTCGCCTGCTGTCATTGCGCCATCGGGAGGGGCTCAAGCTCGGGGAAGTCGGTGGCATCGGCAAACAGCCACCGCCAGCAGAAGGAGTAGCGGCGCGGATCCTCTTCGAACGTTCCGACGTGAACGCAGCATTGGCGGATGCGGGCTTCATGGAAGGTGTGCGCGTCCATGAACATCTTCACTGTGAAACGTTTCGTGCGACGGGCGAGTTCTCGGAGGCCTGCATCGCTTGATGCGCGCTTGGCCGCAATGGCCTCGACCGCCTCCGCCACGCCTGGTATGCAGCCGCACAATCGGAACAAATCCCGCGCGACATCCAGGGAGCGAGGAGCTTTCTGCTCGCTGAAGAGCCTTTGGAGCGCGCCGCTCTTGACCATTTCTTTCACGGCGTCCGACGCCCCCTCGAAGGCAATAGTGTTCGCCACCAAGTGAAGATGCTTCCTCAACTCCTCCCGGCCAACGACATCGATCAGCGACCTCCACCTGCTCTCTTTGTCTTGAATGAAATAGGCGATGTCGCAGCAATCCCGGTGCGAGCAGGGCAACGGAATGAAGTCGCTGGCCTTGATTCGGCCAGCCGTCTGCGCCTCAATACGCCGCAGGACGCCAGTCGGGGTCAAGCGTCGCTCGGGGTCGAAGCCGGGATTGCGCCCGCTGCCAAAGACGGGCTGGATCGCTAGGCCGCCGACGTTCCGCGAATCGAGAGCGATCGTGGCGACCGCTCCGATCTCATGGTCATTGACAGCTTGCGTGGCGGTCATGACCAATGTGGTCGGCACGTCCGCCTCCTTCAGGCGGGCGACAACCTTCGCTTTCTCTTCGGTCAAGTCCTCTCCACGAAGAGCCCGGTGTGTGGCTTCGGTCATTCCATCGAACTGAAGATAGACCTCCAATCGCCCTGCCAAACCGCGCAACGAATCTAAAAGAGCGTCGTCCCGCGCAATACGACGCCCGTTCGTGTTCAAGAGAATGCGGGTGATCGGCAGGTCTCGTAGCCGCTCGATGAGTTGACCAATATCCGGGCGCACGGTCGGCTCGCCCCCGCTCAGCATCAGCACGCTGATCTTTCCGCCTTCGCGATGGATCATCGTCTCGACCGTCCGCAGGAGTTCGTCGGCACTGGGGCGCAGTGGCTGGCTGAGGGCGGAGCCGGGATCCAATGCACTTGCGTAGCACGTTGGGCAGCGGAAGTTGCAATGCTCCGTCACATTGAGAAGCAGGATGCAGGTGTGCTGTCCATGACTCCCTGGCAAGCCGTCCCGATAAGCGTCAGGGAAGCCGCGATCATCGCCGGGCCGGTCGGGCACCGGGCACAGGGTCGGCGTGCTCCAACCCCGACGCGCCAGCCACAGGTCGGCGTCCTCTTCGTACAAGCTCTCCGTCTCCCCATGCTCGTTACACCAACGCCGCATCCAGACGCTCCCTTCGCGAACGACGAGGGCCCCGTCCTTCCAGACACCAGGATCATCAGACCTTCGACGGCTCTCTGCGAAGCATGCTGGGCAAACCGTCCGCGTGTACTCCTCGATGACGTAGCTTCGAGGTTGGAGGGCCATCTTATGCGGCACCAGGAAGCGCCAAGCGAAGCAACCCTTCTTCGGTCGCCTCGCCCCTAGCCACCGACGCCACAATCCTGCCGCCGTTCATGACGAGGATGCGGTCGCAAACGCCCATCACCTCTGGCAGCTCGCTCGAGACGAGCAAGATGCCGAGGCCCTTTTCCGCCAGGCCATAGATGATCTCGTAGATCTCGCTCTTGGCACCGACGTCGATCCCCCGCGTCGGCTCATCGAGCAAGATCACCTTGACATCGCTTCCCAACCATCTGGCGAGGATCGCCTTCTGCTGGTTGCCGCCGGAAAGATTCTTAACCAATTGGTCAAGACTCGGAGTCTTGATACCTAGTCGCGCCACCATCGAGTCTGCGTAGGCTTTCTCGGCCTTTTCGTTCACCCAAAAGTGCTTCCTCCCGGCGATGTTGATGTTCTCTTTCACCGAGCGGAGCGCGATGATGCCTTCCTTCTTCCGGTCCTCGGGGCAAAGCACGACGCCGTCGCGGATCGCGCCTCGCGGCCCACAGAGCCTCATCGGCTCACCACCGACCTCGACCTCGCCTTTGCCGCAGCCGAAAAGCGCCTTCAGTAGTTCAGTGCGGCCCGCCCCCACGAGCCCGAAGACCCCGACGATCTCGCCAGCGTTCACAGTGACGTCGGCGGGCGCTTCCAACCCCGGCCCGGTCACGCCCTTGGCCACCAACATCGCGCTGCCAATTGGCCTCTCCCTGAAGTGGAAGATGTCCTCGATGCGGCGCCCGACCATGCGCTCGACGATGGTGTCCGTCGAGACGCCTTCCAAGCTCTCAAAGGTCTCAACGTGCCGGCCGTCCCGAAGCACCGTGGCCGCGTCACAAATCCGCCGGATTTCATCCATCCGGTGAGAAACGTAAAGGACGACCTTGCCTTGCTCCTTCAGCTTTGCGATCGTCGCGAACAAGCTTTCGACCTCGCGCGAGCTCAAACTGCTCGTCGGCTCGTCGAAGGCGATCACCTTGGCGTTCCGGGTCAGGGCCTTGGCCACTTCGACCATTTGCCGCTGGGCGATAGGAAGGTCGGCCACGCGGTCGTCAGGCGAAACTTCGAGGCTCAGGGCGTCCAGCATGGCCTGGCAATCGTCCCGCAGTTGCTTGCGGGTCACCCAGCCGCCCCTAGAGGGAAAGTGCCCGAGGTAGAGGTTTTCCGCCACGCTCAGATCCGGCACGAGGTGAAGCTCTTGGTAGATGACGGCCACTCCGGCGGCGATCGCTTGTGCCGCGCCACCGAACACGACCTCATGCCCGCCGAGTCGGAGCTGTCCGCTGTCTGGCGCATGAACGCCCGAAAGAACCTTCAAGAGCGTGCTCTTGCCTGCGCCGTTCTCCCCGCACAGAGCATGGACGGACCCCTCGCGGACACCAAACGTGACGTCGTCCAGCGCCTTGACGCCAGGGAAAGACTTGGTCACGTGCTCGAACTGGAGAAACGGGGCGTCCAAGTCCGGGTTTTACCCTGGCCGGAACACCTGTTCACGCACGATGAGAGCGACGGGTTGGTCAAGGATCAGAATCAATTCTTCTTCCTCCGTCGCTGCTTTCCGCTGGACCCTGAGTTTGACGAGGCACTTCACTCCAGCAGGTTTGACTTCGAGGATCTCATAGGCCAACACCGGGCCGTTCTTCTTGTCCACTTCGCTGAGCTCGTTCTCGGGATAATCAGCGACTATCCCAGCCTTGACCAGGGCCGCATAGTTGCCCGACTTTGAGGACTCGTAGACAAGGGTAGCGATGCGCCTGACGTACCAATCGGCGCTTTTTGACATCCCCCGGTAGAAACCGATTTCCTCGCCGACGTAGACCGCGATTCCGCTGATTACGATCAAGCCGATGCAACCGGCAACCCACTTCATGCCTTTACCAACGCCCTTGGCGGATGAGAGATTCCAAAACCGCCCCTCCTTGCGGCAGGCGAGTTCGCCCGTGCAAACTGGGCCAAGATGCTGCCTTTCCTCCTTTTCGCCTCAGCCCAGAACCCCGAAATGGTTCGGCTGGAAGACATGGACCTTTCGAACGTGCGCCAGGGCTGGGGCAATCCGATGAAGAACAAGAGCGTGGATGGACACCAACTGAAGATCGGAGGGGCTTCATTTGAGCACGGCCTCGGCACCCACGCCGTCAGCGTCATCAACATCGATCTCGGTTCAGACCCCGTTCTGTTCCGCGCCATGGTTGGTGTCGACGATGAGGCGGGCCCCCAGGGCGACGTGGACTTCCATGTCCTCTGCGACGGGGTCGAGAAGTTCAACAGCGGCGTGATGCACCTGGGTGACGCTGCCAAAGCCGTCAGCATTGGCTTGAAGGGGGTCAAGAAGCTGACGCTCCGGGTCGGCAACGGTGGGGACGAGATCAACTACGACCACGCAGACTGGGCGGACGCCATGATCTTGCACTACGGTAGCCAGCCGAAGACGATGGCGATACCGGTCGAGAAGCCGTACATCCTCACACCGAAGCCGCCTAGGTTGCCCCGTATCAATGGCCCCGAAGTTTTGGGCGCCCGGCCAGGCCGCGACTTTGTCTGGCGTGTGCCCGCAACCGGCGACCGGCCCATGAGGTTCACCGCGAAAGGTCTGCCTTCCTCGCTTCGTTTGGACAAGGAGACGGGCGTCGTCTTGGGCAAGGCGCCTCGGCGAGGAACGTACACCATCGCGCTCACCGCGACAAACGCAAAGGGAAGGAAGAGCCGGAAGGTCGACCTCGTGGTCGGCGACAAGATCGCCCTGACCCCTCCCATGGGATGGAACAGTTGGAACTGTTTCGCGACCGCCGTGGACGAAGCCAAGGTGCGCTCTGCCGCCAAGATGTTCGTCGAAAAGGGTCTCGTCGACCACGGTTGGCAGTACGTCAACATCGACGACTGCTGGTCGATCATCCCCCACTCGAACGATCCCGTCCTCGGTGGCCCGCAACGTCAGCCCGACGGGACGATCCGCACAAACGGCAAGTTCCCGAGCATGAAGGAACTCACGGACTCCATCCACAAGATGGGCCTTCGCGCCGGCATCTATTCCTCGCCCGGGCCGACCACGTGCGGCGGCTACACCTCGAGCTACAAGTACGAGCACAAGGACGCCCAGGCATGGGCAGACTGGGGATTCGACTACCTGAAGTACGACTGGTGCAGCTACAGCGAAGTCTTGAAGCCAGAAGGGCTGGGCAACCTTCAGAAGCCTTATCGTGACATGCGCGCTGCCCTCGACAAAGTGGACCGCGACATCGTGTTCAGCCTTTGCCAATACGGCATGGGCGACGTCTGGAAGTGGGGCGCCGAGGTCGGTGGAAACTGCTGGCGCACGACCGGCGACATCAACGACTCATGGGACAGCATGAGCGGGATCGGGTTCAGCCAGAACGGGCATGAGAAGTTCGCAGGGCCGGGCCACTGGAACGACCCCGACATGCTCGTCGTGGGCTGGGTCGGCTGGGGGCCACAACTCCATCCCACTAAACTCACGCCGAGCGAGCAGTACACCCATATCACGTTGTGGTCCTTGCTCTCCTCCCCCTTGCTCATCGGATGCGACCTGACGAAGCTGGACGATTTCACCCTCAACCTCCTGACGAACGACGAGGTGCTCGCCGTCAACCAGGACCGGCTTGGAAAACCCGCTCACCGCGAGAGGGTGGTAGGCGACATTGAGGTCTGGACCCGACCCCTTGCGGACGGCTCGTACGCGCTCGGGATCTTCAATCGCGGAGACGGTGACCTGGATGCCCGGTTTTCGGCCAGCGACGTCGGCTTGAAGGGTAGCGCACGCGTCCGAGATCTCTGGCGCCAGAAGGACATGGGCGTTATGACGTCCATGAGCGTCAAGCTGAAGAGCCACGGGTGTGGGCTCTTCAAGCTGAGTTCGGTGCGGTAGCCTCAAACCGTGCACGTCGTCGTTGTGGGGGCCGGAGTTGTCGGGCTCTGTTGTGCCTGGTACCTCTCCAAGGACGGTCACGAAGTCACGGTCGTCGAGCGCAACGGGCCTGAGGGCGACAAGTGCTCGCTTGGTAACTCGGGGATCATCGTGCCAAGCCACTTCGTCCCGTTGGCCGCTCCGGGAATGGTGGCGAGCGGGCTGAAAATGATGGCGAAGCGGGCCAGTCCGTTTCGCATCAAACCGGGGCTGGATCCCGACCTCGCTGAGTGGTGCCTGCTCTTCGCCCGCCATTGCACTCGGCGGCATGTGGAGAACTGCGCGCCTTTACTCCTTGAGATGCACCTACGCAGCAAGGAGCTCTTTCTTGATCTCGAACGCGAGCTTGGGGACGAGTTTGGCCTGACGCAGAAGGGCATGCTCATGGTCTGCGAGACCGCGGACGGATTGCAGGAAGAGACTCACGTCGCCGAAATGGGAAAGGGACTTGGCCTCAGGGTTCGAGTCGTCGACGGCAAGGACATTGGCAAGATCGAGCCGAACATCCAGATCAATGCACTGGGGGCTGTCCACTATGAGGATGACTGCCATGTCGCTCCCGACGTCTTTGTCAATTTGCTCCGGCATAGACTTGCCGAAGGCGGAGTCACATTCCGATGGAACTGTGGCGGCCTTGATCTCGACGCCAACCCTTCTGACCTGTACGAATTCGACGCCATCATCGTTGCGGCGGGGGCATGGTCGGGCAAGGTTGCGAAATCCATGGGCTTGGCGATGCCGATTCAGCCCGGAAAGGGCCTGAACGTGACCCTCGAGGCCCCCGACAAGTCCCCCCAGACCGCAATGCTGCTCAAGGAGGCTCGCGTGGCGGTCACGCCTATGATGGGGGCTCTGAGGTTCGGCGGCACAATGGAACTCGGAGAGTGGAGTCCAGAGCCGGACGCCGTCCGTGCCAAGGGCCTCTTCGACAGCGTGCCCAAGTTCCTGCCCGACTTTCCTGCCGCTGCTCTTGAGGGACGACCGGTTTGGACGGGCTTACGTCCTTGCTCTCCGGACGGAATGCCCTATATCGGCCCGACTCGCGCCAGCGACGGCAACGTCTTCTTCGCAACCGGACACGGAATGATGGGTTTGAGCCTGGGGCCAGTCACTGGGCAATTGATAGCCGACATGGTGTCTGGCCGCGCAACCATCGAACAAAGGCTCTCGCCGGACCGGTTTGACGCTGGCCTACATCTTTGAAGGCCGGACTCGAATGAAGAGCCCAAGGGTCACTGGGTTCTTGCCGTAGAAAGGATCGAGGCTCGACGGATAGGAGTAAAGCCCGACGTAGGCGCCGACCCCAAAATCGTAACCCTCGACCGAGGCGAAGTCCTTTGTCGCTCCAAGCAGGATCTTATTGACGTTGTACTTGCCCGGCGGCACGGCTACGAGTTCGTCCTTATCGACCCGCTCGAATCGGCCAAAGAACGAGGTGGAACCGTGATAGAGCGTCGCCTCCAAGCCAAAGGCAGACGATCGGCCGTCCGGCTTGATGTTTTGCCCAAAGAACGCGGTCAAGGCAAGATCGTCGTTGTTAGGCAACAGGCGATTGACCATCGCGCTGGCCGTAAGCCGGTGCTGGTCGACGCCCGGCTCGAGGGCCTCCGGATCCTTGAGGAACCCGTAGGAGACCTGGAAGGACAAGTCCTTCGTCGGGTTGTAAGTGGCGCGGCCGGAGGCGGAGCCGAGGTGGATCGGATCGATGTCGAAACGGTTCTCGTCCGGCTCCTGGCCGTTGAACAGCGAGCCCTCAAGCTGTAATTTATCGTCGAAGATCAGGCCGCCCGTGAGAACACCAAACGAGATGTGGGTGGAATCGAACCAATGGTGGCTGATCGGTGCCTCCGGGATCTCCATTCCGCTCGGCCGGTGGAGGAACATGGGGCCCCCTAGGGCCGGCTCTCCGACCGGGCCGCCGTACACAAAGGCCCTCGTTTTGGCCGCGATGGGCAGGCTGTACGTGGCCGACAGTTCCGCAATCAATTCGTGTGGGTGCTGCCGGTCACGCATTGGCATCCCGCCGTCTGTCTCGCCTGTCTGAAACAAGTTCGGATACCCCCGCTTGCCGTTGAACAAGGCGTCGAGCGAGGCCATCGCGCTCAGGCCGAGAATGCCCTTCCCCGCCTGCTCTTTGGCCATGACCATGAACATCGAGTTACTGAAAAACTGCGATTCGCCCCTTGGTCCGCCCGCGTCATTGAAGTTCACGCTTCCCGATCCCATGAGGGCGAGGTCGAAGCCGCCGGACTTGGGAAGGTGCTTCATGAACATCGGCGACGACTCTGGCATCCAGCTGGTGCCCGAGCCTTCCTTTGCCATCGACCAGTGCCCGAGCCGCCCATCCATGGGAGACAGTTGACCGGACATGTCCATCCCTGGCATGTGGTGGTGCTGGTGCTCTTGCGGCTGACCCGTCAGGCCAGCGGCGTGGATGGCCGCCCCAAGGCCGATTGCGAGAGTCGCGGAACCGGGCATGTGTGCCACGATTGTACGCCCGGTGAGAGGCATCGAGCGGGCCACCGGCGGTTCAGACAGTCGTGCCGAACAACCTGCCGATCCCAAACGTGCAAGCCATCGCCACCGCACCCCAGAACGCGACTCGGGCCGCGCCCTTGAACATCGATGCCCCCCCGAGACGAGCGGCGGTCGCCCCGAGGACGAGAAGCACGGCGAGGGTGCTGCCGATCAGGCCCGGTGCCAACCAGTCTTGGGGCAAGGTCGCGGTCAAGGCGACGGGCGGAAAGGCGCCCACTGCGAACGCCGCCGCCGAAGCCATGGCCGCCTGGAAGGGTCTAGCCAACGTGATTTCGGACATGCCCAGTTCTTCGCGAGCATGGGCCGTGAGTGCGTCGTGTTCCGTCAGTTTCTGGGCAACTTGGGCAGCGAGTTCCTTGTCCAGCCCTCTGGACTCGTAGATCGCAGTGAGTTCCGCCAGTTCTCCCTGGGGGTTTTGGGCTAGTTCGCGCTTCTCTCTGGCAAGGTCGGCCTGCTCGGTGTCCCCTTGAGAGCTAACGGAAACGTACTCCCCTGCCGCCATTGAAAGCGCCCCAGCCACTGCGCCCGCGATGGCAGAGATCAGGACAGCAGACCGCGGCGTCCCCGCCGCCGCCACGCCGACGACGAGGCTGCTGGTCGAGATCAGACCGTCGTTCGCACCGAGCACGGCAGCCCGGAGCCAGCCAACATTGTGGCTGCGGTGCATCTCGCGGTGAGGCATAGGGAAGATCATGACTCACCGAAGGGTGCGATACGGGTGTTGCCAAGCGGCGTGTCCAGCCGCAACTTTAGCGGAGGCTGGTGGGCCTAACTAGATTCGAACTAGTGACCTCACCCTTATCAGGGGTGCGCTCTAACCAACTGAGCTATAGGCCCGTGAAGGACTCGCAGGATACCTTATCGGCGGATTGCCACCGCGTATGCAGGTCCCCTGAACACTCTCGGACGGCCAGGGAGTCTCTTGAGAATATGAGGAAGCGAGTGTTGCCCCATACGCGGCCGCACCCGTTCCTCTTTGACCGCGACTCGGAGCGCTCCTTCTGGCGCGATTTCGCCCAACTGTCCATCCTTCCGGTCCGTTTCGGCCTCGCTGTGATCGCAGCACACGAGATTCTCGTGTCGCTCCCGCTCCTCCTGAATCCACCCGATGGCCAGCAGGCTTCACTGTCCGCAATCGCAGGCCGGTCACTCCCCCTGCTCCTGCACGTCATTGTCTTGGCGAGCACGTTTTGGAGGGGCTACGCACGACACCAGCAAGTGATCGCCGCGACCTGGGCGATCCTCTATGTCGGCAATGTCTTGAGCGTGGTTTGGCCGAGCCGCGAGAACCACTCTTTCACCGCCCCACTCATCGTGGCCGTCATCGCGACCTATGCCCTCGTGCGGCTTCGTTTCTTGACCGCCTGCCTCATTTGTTGGACGGCAGTGGGCGCTTACATCGCGTGGCTCTGGGGAGTGGCCGGTATGACCGAACTGAGCATCCAGCAGAACGTCCTCGGCTTGCTGGTCTACAACCTGATCGGCATGGCCATCTGCTATCAGCTCGAGTCTTCCGCCCGGCGCGCGTACGTCTTCAAGACCAACCTCGCCGAGGAGAGGGCACGGTCCGAGGCGCTCCTTCTGAACATCTTGCCTGCCAGCATCGCCGCCCGTCTGAAGGAAGGCGAGACGACGATCTCAGACCGAAAGGACGACGTGACGGTGCTGTTCGCTGACATTGTTGGTTTCACCCCGATGGCCGCAAGCGCCAGCCCGGAGCGAGTCGTCGAGGTCCTCAACGAGGCATTCACAGCTTTTGACCATCTCATGCGGGAGAACGGGCTGGAGAAGATCAAGACGATCGGCGACGCCTACATGGCGGTTGCCGGACTTCCAGAGCGGAGCGACGACCAGGCGGCCCATGCTGTCAGAGCCGGACTTCAGATGATCACCGCCTTAGAAGAGGTCAACGCTCGCATGGGCTCCGCCCTGAAGATTCGAGTCGGGATCCACTCCGGGGCGGTCGTGGCGGGGGTGATCGGCGAGTGGAAGTTCAGTTATGACCTTTGGGGGGACACGGTCAACGTGGCGAGCCGGGTGGAGTCCTCTTCAAAGCCCGGTGAAGTTTGGGCCACGGAGGCTACGGCCAATCTCGCACAGCAGTCGTTCACTTTCGCTGAGTTTGAGGAGGTCGAGATGAAGGGGCTTGGCCCCGTCCGCGTCGCGAAGGTGACGGGATCCTTGGTTTGAGTCAATCAAGCCGCAAGAGATAGCCCCACTCTTCATAAGGCACTCCGTAGTCGGGGTCAAAGATGCGGCGGTCACCAAGGGACTCCGAGCCAGCATTCTTGTACATGACGTGCGAGACGTCCAGCATCTTGTCCGACCAAATCTCCATCTCCTTGAAGCCGCGCGACTTAGCCTCATCCACCGCGTGGCGGAAGAGAAGCCTGCCATATCCCTTGCCTCGTTGGTCGGCCAATAAATACAGCCGATAAAGGCCGCAACGATCAGGCGTGAGGGGGCGGATCGCGACGGTGCCGACCACCTCGTCCCCTTCCTCTAACACCCAGAAAGCACCATCGCGCCGCAAGTAGTACTGTTCGATATCGTAGGTGTCCTTGTTTTCGGTGGCAGGATCCCACAGCCATTCGTAAGCGTCGAAGACCGACTTGATCACCCTGTTAACGGCCTCTTCATCGCCCGGTCGGTAAGGTCGGATGGTCGGGGGCATCTCGGAATTATCCCGTCTCCATGCGAGAGGATCTGCCGCTGGTCCCCGTGACGTGGCGCCATGCTGACGCGTCTAAGACTCGGGGTGATGGCAAAAGGCTCACTCGCCCCGCTATACTCAGTTCGATTTCAGGAACCACTATGAAGGCTTGGACGCAAAGAGCAGTGGCCGCGTTGGTCGCCATGGGCGCGGTGTCGGCGCTTGCCGATTTTGACGGGCCCGCCCCGGTCGCGTGGCGCTGGGCACAATCCACCTCTGCATCTCCGGCGGGCACGCCGCTCGTCTCGGGCGACAACGTGTATGTCGCCGTTGGCGGAAGGATCTACGCCTTGGAGCGCATGACGGGCAACCAGTTGTGGCGCTTCCCCGCTGCGGAGCCATTGAGCGGCCTCTTCCGAACCGGTGCGAGCATGGGCAGCGGGCTCATCGTGGCTGCCGCCGACAACAAGACCGTCTATGCCGTCGACCAAGCGACGGGAGCCCTCAAATGGCAATGGACGAGCGAGAAGCCGATCCTCGGCTCTCCGCAGGTGGTCGGAAACCGCGTCGCCGTCGGCACGAGCCCGGGCAGCATCGTTTCGTTGAAGACCGACACGGGCCTTCCTGACGGAGCACCGCTCGACCTCAAAGCCAACCTTTATCCCAACATGGCGGTCTGGCAGGAAAACCTGATCGTCATGACGAACGCGCCAGCGATCATGAGCATCAACGCCGGCACCTTCAAGATTAACTGGAGCGTCGGAGCAAGCCAGCTGAGCGGGCTCTCCGCTCCTGCCGTCTATGGAGACACTGTTTATGTCAACACCGGCAATTACCTGACCGCCATCCGCGTCGGCATGGGCGGCAGAAAGTGGGACAAACGGGTCGACGCGAACCTCGCGTTCGGTCCTGCGGTGTCGGATCAGGGCGTCGCCGTCGTGTCCACAGAAGGTGTCGTCTACACGTTCGACACCATGGGCAACTTCATGTTCAAGAAGGGTATTGACCTGGGATCTTCACCGATCGCCAACCCGTCCTTCGTGGGCAAAATGGTCGCCGTCGGCACCGAAAACGGAACCCTGAACATCGTCGATCCTAAGAGCGGCGAGGTCACTTTCAACTACGTGATTCCGCCACAAGTCCGCGGCGCTAAGGTCAGCGGCTCAAGCGGCGGCGGCGGAACTGAAGGTCTTGGCGGTGGCCGAGGCGGCGGAGGCGGCGAGAGCGACGACCAAGAGATCAAGTACGTGCAGGTCGCTGGCCCCGCAGTCGGCTCTGGAGACACCATGCTTGTCCTCGCCAAAGACGGCAGTCTCCTTGCGTTCGATAAGCGCCTGGGCGTCGACTTGACGGCTCCGAGCGTGCGCATGGCTTGGCCAAACCAAGGTGAGCAAATCTCCGGCCAGGCTCCTCTTGAGTTCTTGTTCATGATCGAGGACGCCGCGTCGGGTGTCAACCCCGACACCGTCAAGCTCTCGATCAATGGAACCGCCTACACAGGCAAATTCACGCGCGACGGCTACCTCTCAGTGAGGATCGGCGGAGCAAACATGCCGTTGGGCGACGGGCGCGCCGACATCCGCGTGTCTGCCTCGGACTGGCTGGGCAACAAAGTGGAGATGCCCTTTGCCTTGACCATCGACAACACGCTTCCCGCACTTGGCGGGCCACCCCAGCCGAAGGACGACTCCGGCCGAGGCGGGCTCGGTAGCGGGCGCGGCGGTGGCCGAGGCGGCGGACGTGGTGGCGGACGGGGCGGCTAGCACAATCCCATGAGCCCGGAGTTTTGGCAAAGGCTCCTGGCGACAGACGCCCCTAACGACCGGCTCTGGCGGACTTACGATTCCGCCAGAGCCGGACTGTTTCCAGAGGACAGCCCGTTACTATGGGAGACCCTGACCGAACGAGAGCGCCAGGTGGCCGCCTCCGCCGATCTGCGAAGCCTGGACGGCGCATTGAAGGACGGAGCCGTTCTCCACGAGCTTGATGACCGCAACGGGCCGCCTGCGGTTTTCGTCAATCCAGATCCCTCCTGTCTCAATAGGCAGAGTTTGGGCGTGGTCGGGACCAGGGGAGCATCGTCGTACGGACTGAACGTCGCCATTACGTTCGCGAAGGCGGCTGCGAGTCAAGGCGTGACGGTCGTGAGCGGGGGCGCGCTCGGCATTGACGCAACCGCCCATAGGGCCGCGATAGAAGCAGGTGGCCAAACCGCCGTTGTCTTGCCATGTGGTGTAGACGTTGATTACCCCTCCCGGCACCGTGACCTCTTCCTCGCCGCCCGGCATCAGGGTTGCCTCGTCAGCCGGTGCGCTTGTGGCGCCAAAACGCAAGACCACGTGCTCATGCAGCGAAACCGCCTCGTCGCCCAATTGTCGGACGCGCTTTTGATCGTCGAGGCGCCTGACGGATCGGGCTCGCTTTCTACCGCGGCTATGGCGGTCGAACGGGGCGTGCCGATCTTTGTCGTCCCCGGGCCAGTGAGCGAGAGGGGCTTCAAGGGTTCTCACCGGTTGATTCGTGAAGGGGCGACCCTGGTCGACGAGCCGGAGCAGATCTTTGAAGCGATGGGTTGGCAACACACGGTGTCGTGCCGCCAGACCCGCGCCGGAAGCAACGATACCGAGAGCACGGTTCTGAGCGCACTTGGCGGCATGCCCAAGAGCGCGGAGGCGATCGGAACCGAGACTCAACTGGGCGCTGGCGCCGTGCTCTCTGCTCTCACCATGCTCGAGATCGAAGGCATCGTGGTCAAATCGCCCGAGGGGTACGCTCTCCGACCATGACGGGTAAGCGTTCCTGCCTGGGCCCCGCAGGCTATGGGACGTATGAGGTCGCCTTCGAGGACGGCGCGCTCCACCTTGAGCCCACGGGCGGGCCTGCCGATGGCCATCTTGTGCCGGGATTCGTCGACATCCATATTCACGGTTATCGCGGCGTCGATTTCATGAGTGGCGAGGCGCAGGGCTTGAAAGCGATGTGCGACGGCCTCAAAGAGCAGGGCTACGAGGCCTTCTTGGCGACCACGGTCACTGCCCCAAGCCAGGCTGTCAAGAACGCGATCCAGGCTCTCGAGACCTGTGACGACCCCGCAATCGTGGGCTTCCACCTGGAAGGCCCTTTTCTCAGCCCGGACTACCCGGGCGCCCAACCGCAGCACGCCATCATCGACTTTGACGGGTCTTCTTCTGAGTGGAGCGACGTGCTCGGCCACAAGCAACTCCGAGTCGTCACCCTTGCTCCCGAAAGGACCGGCGCAATCGAACTAGTCAAGAGGCTCTCCGGCGCTGGCGTCCACGCCAGCATGGGGCACACGAACGCCACGTTCGAGGAGGCAAAGGCGGCGGTGCGGGCCGGCGTCAAAGGAGCGACCCACACCTACAACGCCATGCGAGGGCTCCAGCACAGGGAGCCGGGGACCGTCGGAGCGGTCCTGACTTCTGACGACGTCTGGGCTGAGTTCATCTACGACCAGCACCACATCGCGCCGGCGGCGGCAGACGTCCTCTTCCGCTGCAAACCCGCTGACAAGGTCATCGCGGTGAGCGACGGCACCGCCGCCTCGGGCTTGCCGGACGGTGCGACCCTCTCCATGTGGGGGCAAGACTGCGTCGTGCGGGGAGGAACCGTCAGACTCGCCTCAAACGGCGCTCTGGCAGGCAGTGCGGCGACCCTCCTGGACTGCTTCAGAAACATCCTTGCGGATTTTGGGCCGGAGCTTGCCATCCGGAGTTGCTGCCTCAACCCTCGTAAGGTCGCGGGGGTGCCCGACTCACCAAGGCTGTGGATCGATTTCGACGACAAGCTCGACATTCGGGACATCCACCCCACGAAAACACTCAGTGGATGCTAAGATGAGTCTGCTCCGGCCCCGTGACCGGCCGGCCCGGTCATGGCCACACGCACGAAGTTCAAGCACATTCTCTTTGGCGCGCCGATCGCAACAAAGAAGGCGCACCACGAGAAGCTCATCATCCCCTTCGGCTTGGCCGTCTTCGCTTCAGACGCGCTTTCTTCCGTAGCCTACGCCAGCGAGGAAATCCTCAAGGTGCTCGTGCTCGCGGGCGCCATGGCGATGCCGCTTTTGACCCCGATCTCCCTCGCGCTGTGCGTGTTGATGCTGGTCGTAGGGTTCAGCTACTACCAGACCATCCAGGCTTATCCGAACGGCGGCGGCACATACATCGTCACGACAGAAAACCTTGGCTCTGTGCCCGGACGCATCGCAGCGGGCGCGCTTCTTACGGATTACGTGCTCACTGTCGCGGTCTCCATCTCTTCAGGCGTGGCCGCAGTGATCTCAATGGTGCCGGCCGTCCAGCCACACGCGGTCGAGCTCGGGCTCGGCGTGATCGCCATTCTTTGCCTTTTGAACTTGCGAGGAGCCAAGGAGAGCGGTGCGCTGTTCAGTTTCTTCGTCTACTCCTTCGTCGCCATGATCCTCGCCCTTGTGGCGACCTGCATCTTCAAAGGCGCTGGCCAAGCGCCTGTTCCCTATGGACACATCGAGAAACCTAGCGAGGGCTGGCATGCCTTCGGCGCCTTCTTGATCCTCAGAGGCTTTGCCGCTAGTTGCACGGCCCTGACGGGCACCGAGGCGATCGCAGACGGTGTCCAGGCTTTCAAGGAGCCGGCCGCGAAGAACGCAGGCAGGACGCTCGGGCTGATGATCGCGCTCCTCCTGGTCATGTTCATCGGCTTAGGCTGGTCTGCGCAGCATTTCGGGATCGTGCCGATGCACGAGACTGAGAAGGGCTACAAGACAGTGATCGCGCTGCTTGCTCAGCAGGTGTGGGGGCAGGGCCCCTTATTCACCGGCATTTTGGTCACGACGGCGTTCATTTTGTTCTTAGCTGCGAACACCGCTTTCGCCGACTTTCCCCGGCTGTGCAGCTTTGTCGCTCGCGACGGCTTCATGCCGCGCCAGTTGATGTCGGTCGGTGACAGGCTCGTCTTCCAGAACGGCATCATCGTCCTGGGGCTGTTCGCAGGATTGCTCGTCGTCGTCTTCCGTGCCGACACCCACGCGCTCATTCCGCTCTATGCGCTCGGTGTCTTCATCTCCTTTACGCTGAGCCAGACCGGCATGGCGGTCAAGTTCAAGCGAATGCGTGCGCTGGCTAAGAAGGGCCTGGACGAACACGGGGAACCGCTCGCATCAGGCGAGGTCCCGAGTCGGACTGGACGCCGCTTGACCACGAAGATGGGGATCAACGCGTTCGGCGCGCTCGTGACGTTCGTGGTCGCCATCATCCTCCTCTGGACGAAGTTCCAGGAAGGCGCCTACATCATCGTCATCGCCTTGGCCGTCATGCTCGCGGTCTTCAAGGTGATTCGGATGCACTACGACTATCTCGCTGGCGAACTCAACGTCCGCGAAGGCATGAGTGTTCCCGCTTATCGGTCGGCCAACCTCCTTCTCGTTCCTCGGCTTCACCGGGGCGTCCTCAAGGCGATTGGCTATGCAAAGGCGTCTGCCACCGACGTGCGTGGGCTCCACGTCACGCTCGACTACACCAGTGCGGCAAAGATCAAAGACGACTGGGCCCGGTTTGGGGTCGACATGCCCCTTGTCATTCTCGACTCGCCCTATCGGTCCTTGATCGAGCCTGTGCTCGATTACATCGACCAGATGATCGCCGAGGATCCCGACCTCATCGTGACAGTGATCGTGCCCCAGGCGGTGCCCAAGTACTTCTTCCAAAGTTTGCTCCACAATAACGCGGCGGTCGGGCTCAAGCTCGCGCTTGGGACTCGCCGCAACGTCGTGATCACGAACATCCGTTATTTCTTGACGTGAGCCTATGATTGTTGAGTCGTACGAAGACGTCGTCATCCTTTCCGGACCCCTGCGCTCCAATTTCTGGGAGACGATCCACACCGCGATCTCGCTCACCCTCAAGCGGCACCCTACGGGCGTCATCGTCGACTGCAGCGGCATCACTGAGATCACTCCGGAGGGCGCTGAGACCTTCCATGACGCGATTGAGTTCGTCAAGGAGCACGAGCGGGCCCGCATCATGGTCGCTGCGGTCCCTCCCAACGTCAAGGAAGTGCTCAAGCAAGTCCCCGAGGTGCGGTCACAGCTTCCTGTCGCCAGCACCGTCGAAGAAGCCAGACGCTCGCTCGATCTCCTGGTGAAAGAGGAGCACTTCGGCCGAAAGAAGGAGAAAGAGAAGGCTTACGACCGGCAGATCCTCGCCGTGATCAGCGGGGACGACAGCGATCAGCACATGTTCTCCGTCACGGAGGAGTTGGTGGACACCATGCCGGCCAAGGTCGTGCTGCTGGCTCCCATCGTCGTTCCCCGCGAGCTGCCGCTGACGGCTCCCCTCCCGCAGGTCGAGGAGTCCTTCGCCGATGCGTTGGACCATGGCCAGAAGCGGATGGCGGCTCGAGGTACCCCATGCGAAGTGCGCCTTGAGCGTACGCGGGACATTCCGAGCATCGTTCAGGAAGTGGCGTGCCAGACCAACGCCGCCCACGTCATCGTCGGCCTCGCGAGTGACGCGAAAGGGGACGACGAGTACCTCAAGATCCTCAAATCAGTGATTGAGCGGGTCAAGAAACCGCTGGTGATTGTGCGGGGCGAGAGAGCGTAGGACGCGCATACTTGGCCCTGTGATCGTGCCAGGAACCACGGGCGACCCCTAATATTTGCCAGTTCTAATCGACGCGCATCTTGGCGGAGCACTCGGAGCGTGGTATTTTTTAGAACCTGCTCCTGGAGGCAACTCATGTCCAATTGCTTCGCCCCCGTCCGCACCCTGGCCGTCCTTTTGTCTTTGGCGGCACCTTTCATCGCGTCCTGCCAGCAAGCCAAGAACGTCTCCCTTTACAAGCAGTTCTCCTTGACGGCCTTGGGGACCACCGCTGGCAACGACTGCTGGGGCTACGTCTCTCCGTCCGGGCGCGAGTACGGCATCTTCAGCATGAAGAACAAGGTCGTGTTCGTCGACGTCACCGATCCTGCGAACTCGGTCAATTTTGCTGAAATTCCGCACTCCGCAAGCACCTGGGGCGACGTCAAGGTCTTCCGCGATGTTGCTTACGCCGTCACGGAAACGCAAGGAACGGGCATCCAGGTCATTGACATGTCGAACATCGACAACCATGTCGTGACCCTGGTGAAGACGATCACGAGCCCCGGCCGGACACACAATCTGTCCCTCGACACCGTCAGTGGCTTTCTGTACACGTGCGGATCACGCGATGGCACCGGCACCACCATGTGCTTCGACCTCAAGGCCGATCCGCGCAACCCTGCGCCCATCGGTAGCCCCTCGCTCACGACGACGTATCAACACGATGCCGAGGTCTACACCTACACGTCGGGCCCGTATGCCGGCCGCCAAATCATGTTCGGGAGCGGTGAAAGCCGCGGCGTAGAGATCTGGGACGTCACGAACAAGAACGCGGTGACACTCATCCGGCGCATCACATACCCCTTCATCGGCTATTGCCATCAAGGCTGGTTGAGCCCGGATCAGCACTACTGGTACATGGACGACGAGCTGGACGAGGCGAACTTCGGACTGACGACGCGAACCTTGGTGTTCGACGTCAGCGTTCTTGAGACGGCCGACCTCGTTTCGACCTATACGAGCGGCTCAACGGCCATTAACCACAACCTTTACAACCGGAACAACTACATCTTTGAGTCCAACTACTCGAGCGGCCTTCGGATCTTCGACGCCAATTCGGATCCGGTAAACCCAACGCAGGTGGGTTGGTACGACACGTTCCCGAGCGACGACCGAACGGATTTCGTGGGCGCTTGGAGCAGCTACGCGTTCTTCCCGAGCGGCACCGTGATCACCAACGACATCAACTCGGGAGCTTACGTCCTCGATGTGAGCCAAGCAACGAAGAAGGACATGGGGCTCACAGGCTTCACCGTCGACCGGGGAGCGATCGTCTCAGGCGGACTAGCAGAGCTTTCAGCGGTGGACGGCCAAGATCTCGTCGTCAAGAAGGGCCTGACAGTCAACCCGGGGGAGGCTCCGATCCAAATCACGTTCGAGGGCACGTGCCTCTGGCAAGACATCAGCAAGCTTCAATTCAACTTGCGACTTCGGGTCGACACTTTGGGACTCGCCCAGACCATCGAACTTTACGACTGGACCAGCAACACTTGGCAGCAGGTTCAGCAGGGTTCGGCGCCCCTTGCCGACACGACCTACAACTCGATCGGCGCGAGCCCGGATCGGTTCGTGGAGCAAGGCACGCGCAGGATGAAGGCAAGGCTCAGCTTGAAAGCAAGCGGGCCGACGAGCATCGCAAACTGGAAGACGCTCGTCGACCTCGCAAACTGGACGATCAACCCTTAAGCGATCGCCTCGAGATCTTTCACAGCAGCCCTGGGCGATTGCCGCCTGGGGCTGTTTGACTCTGGATCGCCCTTTGCTGGACCTCGCAGCTTTTGGAACAGATCGATGAGCAGGGGCACGGTGGACAGTGCGCCGACCGCCAAGAGAGCGATGCCGATCGTCTTCTTTCGTTTTTCCGGCACCTTGTCCGACATGAGCAGGGCCGCGCCGGCGCCTCCGAGGCCGCGCGTCAAGGCGATGGCACCGATTTCAGGCAGAGACATGCTTGCTTTCCTCATGTTTCGCAAGACGCCAAAACGCGCGTTCCTTCTGGGTCCAGCCGGTGAAAATCCCGTGCCCGCCGCCGTATGCGGGTCAGGTATTGTCAGGTGACTGCCTCAAGGACGCAACTTGGCGTCGAATCGAGTACGTACATAGGTTCACTCATGTTTCGAAAGACCGCCCTTTTCACCCTCGCGGCGTTTGCCGCTATCTCGTTCGCGGACGGCGAGTTCCCGTCCAGCAACGTGAAGCTCATCAAGCACTTTGACCTTGAGACCCTTCAAGCACGCTCCGGCAACACTTGCTGGGGCTACGTGTCTCCCTCGGGTCGGGAATATGGACTGGTCGGGCTCAGCAACAAGATCGCCATCGTGGATGTCACCGTGCCTGCTCAGGCCCGCGTCGTCGCCACCGTTCCTCACATTGAAGGCATGTGGGCCGACATCAAGGTTTACAAGAACGCGGTCTACGTCTCGAGCGAATCAACCGGGAGCGGCATTCAGGTCATCGACATGACCGACATCGACAAGGGCGAGGCCAGGCTTGTTAAGACGATCATGTCCCCGGGCCGGTCGCACACGATCGCTGTCGACGCTGACGGGCCGTATCTCTACACTTGTGGCTCGCGCGACGGCACCGGAACGACGACCTGCTTCGACATCAAGGAGCCGCTCAACCCCAAGCCTGTCGGAGCCCCATCGCTCACGCCGGTTTATCAGCACGAAGCCGAAGTCGTCACCTACAAGAGCGGTAAATACAAAGGCCGCACCATCTTCTTTGGAGGCGGCGAAGGGCGAGGACTTGAAATTTGGGACGTTACCGACAAGGACAAGCCGTTCCTCGTCCGACGCGTGGCCTACCCGTTCGTTGGATATTGCCACCAAGGATGGCTCAGCAGCGATCGGAAGTACTTCTACGTCAACGACGAGTTTGACGAGAGCACCAACGGCATCGCCACCCGCACCCTCGTCTTCGACGTGAGCGACCTCGACAACGCCGACCTCGTCTCCACCTATTCCACTGGAAAGTCCAGTATCGACCACAACCTCTACACGCGGAACGATTTCGTCTTCCACGCGAACTACACTACGGGACTCTGGATCTTCGACGCGAACGCGAACCCGACAAACCCTCGCCTGTGCGGATATTTCGACACCTTCCCGCAGGACGACCAACCGCAGTTCCAGGGCGCCTGGAGCAACTACCCGTTGCTTCCCAGCGGCATCGTCCTGATCAGCGACATTAATCGCGGACTGTTCATCGTCGACGCCACCGAGGCCACGAAGACGCCGGTCAAGGCGACTGACGTGAAAATGGAAGGAGCCAAGGGCGAGATGTCCACCGACGCTCTCGCCACAGGCGACGACAACGGCGCCGCGGTCAGCGGCAAGGGCACTGGCACCGTCGTCTTCGAAGGGAAGGCCCCTTGGCAAAACCCGAGCAAGCTCTCGTTCGAGCTTCGCGGCAAGGCGAGCAAGGGTACTCCGGACACCACGCTTGAACTCTATGACTGGACCGCCGGTAAGTACGATCAGATGTCTTCTGGCAGCCTCGGCACGAGCTTCGGCGACCAGCAGGTGGTGGGAACGAAGGTCGCTCGCTACATCGAGGCAGGGACCAAGCGCGTCCGGGCCAGATTGACGATCAGGGACAAGGGAAGCTGGTCTGCCATGATCGACAAGGCTTCCTGGACCGTCAACCCATAAGCCGTAAGCAGAGGGCTCGGGACTTTGCTCCGGGCCTTCTCTGTGTCTTACTCGTCAGGAATGCCGCAACCGATTGCGATCGTGAACGGCGTCGTCACTTTCTTTCCTGCCAAGACCTCGTCAAGTGCGATCCGGAGGTCTTGCTTGATTTGCCCGTCACGCAGCCGACCGTGCTCAATGTAAAGGTCATTGATCCGACCTCGGTACAAGAGTGTCCCACCCGGATCCACGACCGCAACCTCGGGCGTCACTGTCATACCGAGTTGCTTGACCATGACGTGTTTGGCGTCCAAGATCGCATGGGAGGGCATTTTGAAATCCTTGCCGTGCTGAAGGATGTCGGCAGTTGGAACTGAGTCGTCCAAGTAGATCCGGACGAACGACACGCCTCGCGGAGAGAAATCGTTGTACAGCCGTCCCATTTCAGGCGCATAGCGGTTGCTGATCGGGCAGTCCACAGCGATGAAGAGCAAGACTGTGGCCTTCGCCTCTTTGCTGGGCAAGGCGACCTCCGCCCCCTCGATGTCCTTGTAGCTGCTCGGCGCAAGGGCATAGGTCTTGTCCTGGAGCGCCAGAACAGAGAGGGCCAACAAACTCGTCATAGGACTAGAGTTTGACGCATGACGCCCATGGGCGGTGCGGTACCTTAGGTCAAGTCAAGTGTTGCGCACTGCCCTCTTCGCCGCCGCCACCAGCGTCCTCGGTTTGGCCATAGTTCATCCATCTGCCAAACGCGACGCCGTGACTTACACGGCCGACATCAAGCCGCTGGTCGACAAGAAGTGCCTGAGCTGCCATGTGAAGGGCGGATCAGCCCCGTTTCCGCTGCAGACCTATGCACAGGTCAAGAAACGGTCGGACCTCTGCCGCCGGATGATGCTCACTCACACCATGCCGCCGTGCTCGGCTAACTCGGACTATGGCGAGTTCTGCGAAGGCGGGGGCCCTCTCTCGGACGACGAGGGCATCCTCCTCCAAGAGTGGATCCAGGCAGGCGCCCCCGAGGGCAATACCTCCCAGCCCGCTTCGGTCCCGCCGGCCAACGATTGGAAGCTCGGCAAGCCAGATCGTGTGCTAAAGCCCTTGAACCACGTCGAAATTGAAGAAGAGGGGCGTCCCTTCTGGCGGGCCTTTGTCCTTCCACTTGGCAAGGACGCGGGCAGGAAGCTTCGGGGCTTCGAGCTCAAGGTGGACCAGCCCCAAGTGCTGAGGTCGGCGACGTTGGCCGTCGCCCGCGATGGGCTCATCGACACTCGCCGAGGCAAGGAGGGGTTCAACACCGGCGGCAGCCTTGACTTCGATGCGAAGAAGTACATCGGCACGTGGGCACCGGGTTATCCTGCTTGGGATCTTCCGAAGAACATGGCTCTGACCCTAAACGGTGACTGCCTTGTCATCCAGGTCTTCTATATGCCGCGGGGCAAAGCGGAAAGTGGCGACTTCGAGGTCGGCTTGCACTTTTCCAAGGATTCCAAGCCAGTCGAGGCCGAATGGACGACGATCGGCAAAGAGGAGTTCATCATTCCCGCGCCGGGCAACCTCGTCATAAAGGCAAAGGGCGAACTGCCAGCTGGTGCCCGGCTGCTAGGGTTGCTCCCAGAAGCGCGGTTCTACTGCTCGTCAATCCGGTTGCACGCTGGACAGCAAACCCTCTTTGCGACCCGCCGCTGGGATCCGTACTGGGCCGGTGTCTATCGCTACTTACAGCCCGTCCAGTTCAAGGAAAGGACCGAGTTGAACGCGGAGTTTTCTTACGACAACGACATTCACATGGGACGCAACGAGGGCCGCAGTCCTGACCCGATCTTGCCTGGCTACCGGGAGAAAGACGAACTCTGCCGCCTGCACGTGCTGTTCGCAAGGCGCTAGGCTCCAGCAACCTGGGTGCCGCCCACCCAGACAGAACTTGGCCGCGGCCCATCGATCCATCCCATGACCTCGCGCCAGTCTTGGACCGGCCAAATGCTGAAGTCCGCCAACTGACCCGCACCCAAACGGCCCCGATCCGCCAAGCCAAGCGACTTCGCCGCGTTTACGGTCACGGCTTGAAGGCACTCGTCAGGTGTCATGCGCAAGTAACGAACAGCTAGTGCCATCACAAACGGGATGCTCGGTGTGGGTGAAGAACCAGGGTTGAAGTCTGTGGCGAGGGCCACCGGCAAGCCCGCACCGAGCATCGCTCTGGCGTCCGGATACTTGCTCAATCCCAATCCGAACACACTGCCCGGAAGCAGGACGGGCACGGTGGACGACCCCGTAAGGGCCGCGATGCCTTCCTTCGAGGTGTGTTCGAGGTGGTCGGCGCTCTGCGCACCAAGTTCGGCGGCCAATTGAGCTCCGCCGCCGTCCGTGAGCTGGTCGACGTGGAGGCGGAGCTTCATGTCCAATTCAGTTGCCTTCTCCTTCAACTTTCTGGCATCAACAGCGTCGAAATAGCCTTGCTCGATGAACGCATCGACCGCCACTGCGAGCCCAGCCTTTGCCAGAACAGGAAGAACCTCGTCGACCATGTGCGCCACGTACCCGGCCTTGTCACCGTCATATTCCGTCGGCAAGGCATGGAGCCCTAGGAAGGTTGGAAACACGCGGCGCACAGGAGCGTGGTCTGACACCTTGCCGAAAGCTACGTTGATCCGGTCCAGCGCGAGGAGGATGTGCAGTTCCGTTTGCAGGTCGAGGCCGTAGCCCGACTTCGCCTCGAGTGTCGTCGTCCCGTTCCGAACGCACCACGTCAGGTGCCGGAGCCCTTCCTCGAACAGCTCCTCCTCGGTCGCCGCGCGTGTCCTTGCGACCGTTCCCTTGATCCCTCCACCAAGTGCCGCGATCTCCTGGTAGCTCTTCCCTTGCGAACGCCACTCCAACTCGTTCGCCCGACTGCCAGCGAAGACAAGGTGGGTGTGGCAATCCACGAAGCCAGGCAAGACAACACCGCCTTCCGCGTCGACCGTGTGATCGACGTCGCCGGTCGCGTCGCCCGCCGTCCCCACGAAGGTCACGAGGTTGCCGTCGAACTCCAACGTCGCGTCTTCGATGACCCGGATCCGATCCTTTTCGGGCGTCACCAATTGGCGAACGTTGACAACCGCCGTCCTCACGGCTTCTTCATACCCGCTTCGATGCCAGCGTGATGCGGTAGAACGGTCTCACATGAGCCAACCGATCGTCGAGTGTGTGCCGAACTTTTCAGAAGGCCGGGACGAAGCGGTCATCCGTGCGATCGCAGCTTCGGTCGAGTCGGCCGACGGCGTCCGGCTCCTCGACGTCGATCCAGGCAAAGCGACCAACCGGACGGTGTACACCTTCGTTGGATCGCCGGAAGCCGTGGTCGAGGCGGCTGTGCGGGCCGCCAAGGTCGGCAGCGAGCTCATCGATATGCGACGCCACACGGGCGAGCACCCACGGTTCGGCGCCCTGGACGTTTGCCCCCTCGTACCGATCGCGGGCATCACGATGGAGGAGACCGTCGGTTGGGCAAAGACACTCGCCAAAAGGTTAGGCGAGGAAGTCGGTCTGTCCGTTTTCCTCTATGAGCAAGCGGCGACGCAGGACTATCGCCGCAACCTCGCCGACATCCGCGCGGGGGAGTATGAGGGCCTCGAGGACAAGCTCAAGAACCCGGAGTGGAAGCCAGACTTCGGCCCTGCCAAGTTCAATCCCAAATCGGGCGCGACCGCCTGTGGCGCGCGCGACATCCTGGTCGCCTATAACGTGAACCTGAACACCACCTCGACGCGAAGGGCGAACGCCGTCGCCTTCGACGTTCGGGAGAGGGGACGAGTCAAGAGGATCGGCGACCCTTTGACGGGCGAAGTCGAACGCGACGCAAGCGGAGAGCCGATCTACGAGCCGGGCGCGCTCAAGAACGTCAAGGCGATTGGATGGTTCATTGAGGAGTACGGACTGGCGCAGGTCTCGATGAACCTCACGAACATCCGCGAGACTCCGGTACACGTGGCGTTCGACGAAACATGTGAGAAAGCGCAGGCGCGGGGAATTCGCGTCACCGGCTCGGAACTGGTCGGTCTCATCCCGCTGTCGTGCCTCCTTGACGCCGGTCGTTATTTCTTGCACAAGCAACAGCGCTCGACAGGCGTCTCCGACACAGAGCTGATCAAGATCGCCGTCAAGTCTATGGGGCTCGACGAGTTGGCCCCGTTCGACCCTGAGAAGAAGATCATCGAATACGCGATGCGTGACAAGGCCACCAAACGGTTAGTGGATATGTCGGTCCGGGAATTCGTCGAGGAGACCGCGAGCGAGTCTCCGGCCCCGGGCGGGGGCTCCATTGCCGCAACGATGGGGGCGATGGGTGCGGCACTTGCAACGATGGTCGCCAACTTGTCCTCGCACAAGAGGGGTTGGGACGAGCGGTGGGAAGAATTCAGCGATTGGGCTGACAAGGGAAAGGCGTACCACGACAAGTTGCTGCGGCTCATCGATGAAGACACAGAGGCCTTCAACCATTTGATGGACGCGTTCGGTTTGCCAAAGGGCAGCGAAGAAGAGAAGGCAGCCCGATCTAAAGCGATACAAGCTGCCACAAAGCGCGCTATCGAGGTGCCTTTGGACGTAATGCAAACCTCTCTTGAAGCCATGGCGGTCGTCAAAGCGATGGCCGAAATCGGGAACCCCAACTCCGTGTCGGACGCAGGGGTTGGAGCGCTGGCTTGTCGTTCTGCAGTGCTGGGGGCCTGGCTGAACGTGAAGATCAACTGCGGTTCGCTCAAGGACGAGGCGTTTGTCTCCAGCACCCTGGCGAGAGCTGCTGGCATCGCAGAGGCGGCTCAATTGCAGGAGACGGAGATTCTGGGGATCGTAGATTCGAAGCTCTAAGGCAAGGCCAGACCGCGGCGCTTCAACCACTTGCGGCCCAATTTGCGGGCCTCTGCTTCAGCGTCGAAGGCAAGCCCACAGGCTATGTCGGCAGTCATCGCCCGACGTCGGATGAGTTCAGCCCCCAAAGAGCCACGGCAGAACGTGCACCACTGGTGTTCAAGGGCATAAAGGAGAGAGGCTGTCCAGTCACCCTTAGGAATCGCCTCGGCTAGCCTGAGGAGTTTAGTTGTCAAGCCGTGGAACTCGTTCGCCTCCCGATTGGCTGTCAGCAGAGCCAAAACCAGATGCTCATCGCCCGCTTCATAGTTCGCTTCCAAGATGGCTATCGCCTCGGAGACGTTGTCTCCTCGTGCGATCAGGTCGAGTGCAAAGTCACGCACGTCCGTTGCGCGCGTGTTCTTGAGGGCTATGATGGCCCCGCGCTTCAGCATCAGTTCAGGTGAAGCGAATTGGGACTTGCCCTCCGCAGCGGGATCGTATTGATCGATGAATGGTCGAACTTCCGCCAAGGTGAGTTGAACCTGAGCGAGCGTGAGCCATCTGAGCAACCAGCGGAGCTCATACGGATTCAGGTCGGCTCCTATGTGAGACCTCAGTTCGGCTTTCTGCGCTTCTGTCGCTTTATGGGGCGAGGGATATGCCCGACTCTTGACTTGACTCAGGCTCGAGCCGCCCTTCAGCAGCGGTTTGTAAGGGCCATACTTCTCCTCCCAGATTTCCTCAAAGTCTGCTCGCATGGCAAATGCCTTGTCTTCGGCGATGATCCGGCCACGAAGCTTGACAGCGCGCTCGTGCCACTTCACGTCCTTTCCTATGGGGTGGATCCCGATGTCTGCGGGCACAGACGGGTTTGCCCGTAGCCACGAGATGACCTCGGCATAAGCGGGATAGCCATCGAGCTTAACGAAGTACCGCGCGCACTCTCCGCGGACGTAACGATCCCTTGACCGGCGACCGAGCCAGGCTCGCCAAGACCTTCGCAGATAATCAGCACAAGACGCGTGCCCATCGATGGCGAGCTCGTAAACCAGGTCGTGCACGGGCCCCGCGAGGTTCCCTACCTTGCCCTTGGCCAAGAAGCCAAGGACAGCATCGACGTATCGCTGCCTGTCTTCCGTGGCTGTGACCAAGTCTGCTAGGTACCTGCCACGGCGATCGTTCGTCTGCCGGTCAAATCGGTCATCGCGAAGACACGCGCGCAACACCAGATCGCCCAAGCCTGCTCCGCCGTGTTCCTTAAGGTGCAACACTGCGAGGCCATCGCCGTTTCGGATCAGCCGTGCGAAAGCTTTCCTGGTCAGCCAGTCACCAAATTCACTGAGTTCATGCCGAGAGTCTACCTGTGGGCTCTAGGACGCTCCGTGAAGCTTCTTCCAAGCGTCCACATAGCGCTTGGTCTTCTCATTCTTCTCGTTCCACTTGACATCGTCCTTCGAATTGGCCAGTGACCAAACGCCCGCGCACACCGACCGAACGATCTTCGCCATGTTCACGAAATCGACCTTCTGCCATTCGTCGCCGACCTTGTGATAATCCGGGAACGAGTAGGAGGTGCTGATCGTGTTGGCAGGGACACCGGCGGTGGCGAACGGCGCGTTGTCGCTCGCGAAGAAGTACGGGCCGCTGAACTTGGGATGCATCGTCACCTTGACACCAAATGGTGTGGCGGCCTTTGTCATGGTGGCGGCAAGGTCGGTGTAGTCAAAGCCCGTCAAATTGAATTCAGAGACCCGTGGTCCCTCGTCATCGTCGGTCCGCCCAATCTGTTCCAAATTGACGTCCACGACCGTGTCCAACAGCGGAAAGACGGGGTGCTGCGTGTAGTACCTTGAGCCCTGCAGCCCTGCCTCCTCGCCCCAGAAGCACATGAACACGATTGTGCGTTTCGGCTTCAAACCTGCAAGGGCCCGTGCTGATTCGATGACTCCGACCGTTCCGCTGCCATCGTCGTTGGCTCCATTGAAAATCTGGTCACCCTCACCGTCTCGCTTGCCGAGGTGGTCGTAGTGGCCGGTAACGATCACGTAGGTGCCCTTTAGTTTCGGATCCGAGCCGGGCAGCACCCCGATGACGTTGCGCACCGGTGCCTTGAGCTTCGTCCTCCTGTTCTCGAATTCGGTCACTTGAAAGTAGCCGTCCATGCCTTCTCCGTTCGGCGGCGTGGCCAGGCCCGCCAGTTTGAACTGCGCCGCAATGTACTCGGCAGCAATGTCAAGCCCGCGCGAGGGAGTGCCGCGGCCCTCGAGGAGGTCGCTCGACAAGAAGCGCAGGTGAGCTTGAAGCGACTCCGGAGTGATCTGGTCGTACGGCTTGGGAACCTTGGTCTGCAGTGGAAGTAAGGCGGCGAGGAGGGCGATTGCGGCGGGCACGGTGACAACTATGCCACGGAGCCGCCCCTCGGTTCCACAAGGTCAATACCGGGGCTCGTAGTAGGTTCGATGGATACAGTACAAGGCAGCTGCCGACATCAGGCACAGTTCGAGGCGCTCCTTCGGAATTTCGCTCATATGCAGGCGAAGGCCAACGATCAGTCCCCGCGTACGGTCAGCATCCTTCCATGGATAGTGTGTTGTGACTACCAAAGTCGAGCCCACGTACACGCCGTAACCGGCTTGGTGCTTGCCACACCAGATTTCATCGGACTCGTGACGCGAGGCTGACCCCTCCGCGTACGGCCCGGCAAAGGCGACGAGAATCGCTCCTTCGTCTCGTTTGCGGATGGCTT
This sequence comes from Armatimonadota bacterium, assembly GCA_018268375.1. Taxonomy (GTDB): domain Bacteria; phylum Armatimonadota; class Fimbriimonadia; order Fimbriimonadales; family Fimbriimonadaceae; genus JAEURO01. The sequence continues at coordinate 452,034 of JAFDWS010000006.1, forward strand.
CCAATTTGAACCACCGGTCCCCGATGCCAATCGTGTCCATTCCGAATGTGATCTTGATTTGGACGGCCTCCTGAATGGATTCTTTGCTGCACAGTACAGGTGCAAAATCCATCCCGTAGGGCACAAGCGCGGAGATACTCACGGTGGCGATGCCTCCCCCAGGGCCATTCAAAAGGGCTCTTAGGCTTGGGAGCGGACCCGTCGAGCGGGAGAGGAGCTCGTAATCGAAGGGTTCCCGGTCGCCTTCGGGCTTGTCATAGAAGCTGGTCAGCTTCGGCATCGCTCACTCCATGGGGATCTTAATGCCCTTCGCGTCAGCAAAGTCCTTTGCCGCCTCATAGCCAGCGTCCACGTGCCTGACCACGCCCATACCCGGATCCGTCGTCAACACCCGTTCCAGGCGCTCTGCCGCGTTTGGCGTTCCGTCTGCCACGACCACCATCCCAGCGTGCTGGGAGTAGCCGATTCCCACGCCACCGCCGTTGTGAACCGAGACCCACGACGCGCCCGCTGCAACGTTGACCATCGCGTTCAAGAAAGCCCAGTCGGAGACGGCGTCCGTACCGTCCAACATGCCTTCCGTCTCGCGGTTGGGCGAGGCGACCGAGCCGCAGTCCAAATGATCGCGCCCGATCACGATCGGACATTCCACTTGACCGCTAGCCACCAAATGGTTGAAAAGAAGGCCGGCCTCGGCGCGTTCCCCGTAGCCAAGCCAGCAGATGCGGGCGGGCAACCCCTGGAACTGGATCTTTGTCCGCGCCTTCTCCATCCATCTGTTGAGCGTGCCGTTCTGCGGGAAAAGCTTGAGCACTTCTTCGTCCGTTTTGCGGATGTCCTCCGGGTTGCCACTCAGTGCCGCCCAGCGGAACGGGCCCTTGCCCTCGCAAAAAAGCGGCCGGATGTACTCAGGAACAAACCCCTTAAAGTCGAAGGCGTCCTTCTCCCCCGCCTCAAGGGCGAAGGCCCGAATGTTGTTCCCATAGTCAAAGGTCACCGCTCCCATCTCCATGAGGTCGAGCATCGACCGGACATGGGTCGCCATTGAATCCTTTGAGCGGCGCACATACTCGGCAGGATCACGCTGTCGCAGCTGGGCGGCTTCCGCGAGAGAGACCCCGGCGGGGATGTATCCGTTCAGCGGATCATGAGCACTCGTCTGGTCGGTGAGGACGTCGGGAACGATCCCACGGCGAGCCATCTCAGGCAAGACCTCTGCACAGTTTCCGACTAATCCAACCGAAAGGTTAGGACGCCCTTCCAACATCGACAGGGCTTCGTCCAGCGACCAAGCCATCTTGTCGCAATAGCCGGTCTTCAAGCGCTTTTCGATGCGGGCCGGATCGACGTCGATCCCCAGGTACGAAGCATCGTTCATCGTCGCCGCGAGGGGCTGGGCGCCGCCCATGCCTCCCATGCCACCACTGACGACCAGCTTGCCCTTCAGCGAGCCTCCGAAATGCCGGTCGGCGCACGCCGCAAACGTCTCGAACGTCCCTTGGACGATGCCCTGTGATCCGATATAGATCCAGGATCCGGCCGTCATCTGGCCGTACATCATGAGACCCTTGGCCTCGAGTTCATTGAAGTGGTCCCAGTCCGACCACTTTCCGACCAAATTGGAATTGGCGATCAGGACGCGAGGCGCCATGTCGTGCGTGCGGAAAACCGCGACTGGCTTGCCGCTCTGGACCAGCAAGGTCTCGTCGTTCTCCAGGTCACGCAGGCACCGGACGATTGCATGGAAGCACTCCCAGTTCCTGGCGGCCTTTCCTGTCCCGCCGTAGACCACCAGGTCGTCGGGCCGCTCAGCGACGTCGGGATCGAGGTTGTTCATCAGCATGCGTAGAGCCGCTTCTTGGTGCCAGCCCTTGCAGTTCAGTTCCCGACCCCTCGGCGCGCGCACAACGGTTTGGGTGCTCATGAGTGCATTGTATCCGTGGTGCCCGCAGCACCCCCACCCTGACAATCCTGCCGCCCTAAATCAAAAAAAGGCCCCCTCCGAGCAGGGAGGGGGCTATCGGAGGCAGGGTCAGTTGACGTTCAAAGCAAAGTCGTCCACGACGAACGACGTCTGCAACGAACTGTCTTCTGTTCCGAGGAGGTAGACGCGGATCGTCTGGCCTCGATAGGCCGAAACGTCGAACGTCTTCAGGGAATATCCAGCGGCCTTGTTCAGGTTCGAATAGGTCGCCAAAGTCGCGAGGACTGTGTTCGAAGAATTGCGGATCTGCACCTGCAATTTGTCGTACTGGACAGTCGTGGTCGTTTCCGCACTGTCGATGTGCAGATAGAAGGTCAATGTCGCGGTGTTGGCCGTCGACGGGACCGCAACCTGCTGGTACAGGGAGTCCGTGTGGGTGCTGCCATAACCGTCCAGCCAACCCTTCCATGTTCCGCCATGGGCGGCCTGGGAGGCGCTGTTGGTGATGACGCCGGCTGTCGCCGTCCAATTGACAGATCCGCTTTCGAAGCCTGGGTTGAGCATGAGTTGTTGCGCGCCGCCGCCCGAAGGGGTGGCGGAGGCTTGGTTCGAATTGCCGCTTTCACCGGCCGAGTTGACGGCGGTGACGACGTAGTAATACGTCGTGCCGTTCGTCAGGCCCGTGTTGACAAAACTGGTGGACGCAGTGGATCCGACCGTCGAGTACGGCCCACCGCTCACCGTCGCGCGCTTCACGTTGTAGCTCGTCGCGCCGCCGCTTCCCGTCCAGCTCAGCGAAACCTGGGCGTTGCCTGCCGTCGCGCTCAGCCCGGTCGGGGCATTGGGAATCGAGAGGTTAGGAGTAGCAGAAGCTTCGTTCGAATTTCCGCTCTCACCAGCGCTGTTGACGGCCGTGACCACATAGTAGTAGGTCGTGCCGTTGGTCAAGCCAGTGTTGGTGAAGCTGGTCGTCGTCGAGCTACCGACCGTCGAATAAGGACCGCCGCTCACCGTCGCTCGCTTCACGTTGTAGCTGGTCGCGCTCGAGCTGGGAGTCCAGGTCAAGGTGACCTGTGCGTTGCCAGCGGTCGCTCCCAAGCCGGTCGGCGGGTTGGGCACGCCGACGGAGACCTGCGTCGAGACGAAGGCGTCGAAGTTGATCGCGCCCCAGCCAGTCACCATGTCCCATTTGGCCGTGCAGCTAGAGGTCTGCCCGTTTGGCAGAGTGCCGTTACTGCCCGACGTAATGTCGAACCAGACGTCCGTGCGGCCGTTCTGGGAATACAACAGGTCCTGAATGCGGCCGAAGCGGCGCTTTCCGGCTCCGTTAGGCGGAAGTCCGCCCAAGCCAATGATCTTCTGCTCGGCAAGGGCCAAGGCTCCACCAAAGACGGGGCAGGCAAAGCTCGTGCCGACATAGCCCGAGGTCAATGCACCATTGAAGTAGAACTGGTAGGCGCCAGTGCCGCTGCCAGACGCGTTCAAGGACACGTCGGGCGACATTCGGAAATTGATGTTCGTCGGAACGCCAGTGCCGGCCTGCCACGAGGGCCGCGTGTTGAAGGTGACAGCCTTGGTGCTCCATCCGCCGCCGCTGCCGCTCCATCCGACTTCGCTCGTGCGGACACCGCTGCCGTTGACCGTCGCAATCGTGCCGCCTACCATCAAGACCTCAGGGTCGTAGTTTGGATAGGAGTAAGGCTCGACAGTCGTGCCCGAGTCTCCGCTCGCTGCCATGTAGGTGATCCCTTGGGCTGTCATCGAGAGGTGGAGGTTGTGGGCCGAATTGGCCGTGCTCGTTGGCAGGTTCCAACCGTAGCTCTCGGTAATGACGTCGGCGAGGTTGTCGTTGACCTCTCGGGTCAGCGTGCCGATCAAGTCGGAAGCGCCTCCGTCATAGATGTAGAACTCGCAAAGCGGAGCCATACCGAGCACCATCTGGATGTCGAGGTCGCCTTCGCCTTGTGGCGTGCCGGTTCCAGCGCCGCCACTGATCTTCACCTCATGAACATTGCTGTTGACGCCACCAGGGGGCGTGGGAAGCGAGAACTGCGAATAGTAGAGGGGTACGTTGGTGAGTCGGTAACCGTCAAAGTTCGAAATGCCGACGATACGCCCCTGTCCTTGCTGGCCAGCTCCGTAGATCGGTGCCGTGTTATAGAGCGTCCGAGTCTGGGTCGCGGTCAAAGCGCGCGGCTGAGGTTTCGTGAAGCTTTCGAGGCCAGTGACGTCGATCACGCTGCCAGCGATCGATGTCGGTAGATGCAACGGGGTGGAAAAAGAGTAATACTGCGTGCTCCCCGCCTCACTTGGGCTCTTGGCGAGGTAATCGTTGATTCGAGTGCCAAAAGCCCGCTCCGCCTGAGCGACCGTTCCATCCACCATGACTGTGAGGTGGTTCTTCGCCACCAAGACCACACTCAGCCCGTTCGTCTTTAAGTGGTCGACCACGGCCTGGACTTGGTTGGCAGGCAGGCCGTAGAGATGGCCGATCGTCTCCGGCGTGAGGAAGTGGCGATAATTGGGGCTGCGCGGGTCACTGACGCCGTCGCAATAAGCTTGCATCCCCTGAGGGTCGCCGTAGGGCAGGCTGACGGAAATGTGAAGGGTGCGAGCGGGGTCCGTGTGCCCCAAGATGATGGATCTGGAAACGACGGAGGGAACTGTAACCGGCAGTTGGTTGCTGGGGTTGGGGCCCAACATCTGTGCATGGACAGATCCGACAGCCGCCGCTCCAAGCACTAAGCCAGTAAGGCGCTGGAAGCAACGTAGTCTCATGGATTTCTCTCAAGTGCAAAAGAATCCCGCGCCACGGAGGCCAACTCTGAGACGCAGGAGATTCAACATATCACAGCCCCGAGAAATACGAGCATAATTTATTAGAAGAATTCTCTAATGTTAGAATGATTAGCACGACTAACTAATTATTACGGGCAGACTGCCCGATCTAACAACATATTCTTAGGCATCAGACAGGCGTCGCCCTTGGTATGGCCCGTCCGGGATTTCGCTTGGCGCTTTGCGTCGGCTCAACGACGCGAGCCGTCAGTCGGCCAGGGCCCCCTTTGGATGCGCTCCTGCCCGTCCCTGATTCCCCCCGCACACCATAATCAAAGTCAATGCCCCTCCCGATCGAGGACCTCACCCCGCGCCAAATCGTTGCCGAGCTTGACCGCTACATCGTTGGCCAAAGCTCGGCCAAGCGAGCGGTCGCGGTTGCGCTCCGGAACCGCTACCGAAGGCAGCGCGTCGACCCGGGGCTGCGAGACGACATCCTGCCGAAGAACATCCTAATGATCGGGCCGACGGGCGTAGGCAAGACCGAGATCGCTCGCCGTCTCGCCCAGCTTGCCCGAGCTCCCTTCATCAAAGTCGAGGCGACTAAGTTCACCGAGGTCGGCTACGTCGGGAGGGACGTGGACAGCATGATCCGCGACCTCGTGGCCAACGCCCTCCGACTTGTCGAAGCTGAGCATGTCGCAGAAGTCCGTATCGAGGCCGAACGGGCAGCGATCAGCCATATCGCCCAAATGATCGACGAGGAGGACAACCCACAGCCCTATCACGCTGGCTTCTTCTCCCACTTCGTCGGCGAATCAGACCCCCAAGGCGACGAGGAGAACAACGGGCCAAGCCCCGAAGAGGTTGAAGAGCGACGCAAGAAAATTGAGGAACAGGCCCGTAGCGGAGAGCTTGATAAGCGCGTGGTCGAGGTCGAGGTCGAGGAGCCACAGAACAACTTCCTCCAAGTCTTCACACCGCAAGGCATGGAGGAAATGGGGATCGAGGGACTGCCGATCGGTGGCGGGACACGCCGCTTCAGCCGCAAGGTCACTGTCTTCGAAGCGAAGGAGATCTTGACCGAGGTCGAGGCCAAGCGACGAACCGACACCGTCGCGATTCAGCGCGAAGCCGTCCACCGCACCGAACAGACTGGCATCGTCTTCATCGACGAGATCGACAAGGTCGCCATGAAAGGTGGCGGGGCCGGCCCCGAGGTCAGTCGTGAAGGCGTCCAGCGCGACCTCCTGCCCGTCATCGAGGGCAGCACTGTGCAAAGCAAGTACGGCCCAGTCCGCACCGATCACATCCTCTTCATCTGTGCCGGCGCCTTCCACGTGAGCAAGCCGAGCGACCTGATCCCCGAGTTGCAGGGGCGGCTCCCGATCCGCGTGGAACTGGAGGCACTCGGACAGACGGATCTGCGGCGGATCCTCAAGGAGCCGAAGAACGCCCTCACGAAGCAGTACCAACTCCTCCTTGAGACGGAAGGGATCAGTTTGACCTTCACCGACGACGCTCTCGATGAAATTGCCCTCATGGCTGCAGCCGTCAACGAGAAGGCACAAAACATCGGCGCCAGACGACTCCACACCATGCTCGAAAAGTTGCTGGAAGACGAGATGTTCGACGCGCCGGACGCCGGGACGAGGACCGTCGAGATCGACCGGATCAAGGTGCAATTGAGGCTCGCGGACGTCGTCAAGGACGCCGGCCGAATGGAACGGGAACTCTGACGACAAAGTCCAGATTCAGCGCGTCATACTCTTGCCATGGGTGAACCCGCGCCGAAAAGAGGCGTGAACCCCGTCATCAAGGTCTACGCCTTCGCACACATGTTCCTCATCCTGAGTTGGTCGTTGCCGCCTCCCGCCCCCGCCATCTCCAACGGAGGCATTGCCCCAACCCCTCTCAACGTGGCCAGGAACTTCTCCGACTTCCTGCTCAAGTGGAACAACGACTTCAAGTTTAATACCCCGTTTCAGTACTACCTCTCGTCCACGGGGCTCTGGCAGTACTGGGACATGTTTGCTCCCAACCCGAGCAACACAGATATTTGGTACGACGCGATCGTCACTTTCGCCAACGGCCAGACTCGGATCATCGGCTACCCGAGGATGAAGACCCTCAACAACTGGGAGAAGTACTTCAAGGAGCGCTACAGGAAGTACATCGAACGGGTCAACACTGACGCTACCGACGCGTGGAAGCGCCCAGCGTTCGCACAGCGCATGGCCCTGATCGCCTATCGCCAAACCGGTGACATGCCTGTCCAAGTCCAGCTTCGAAGGCACTGGAGAATGATGGACGGCATGGACAAGCCCGTGCCTCAAGACTATAAGGAGTTCATTTTCTTCACCTACTTGGTGGATCAAGACCAAGTCCTGAGGGACGCCAAGTGATGAAGACGCTCCGCTCGATCAACGAGGCCATCTTTGGATACGTCTCGCCAGTAACGATGGGCGTCGTCAGGATGGTCACCGGCTTCTTGGCCCTGGTGAACTTCCTCATGATTTCGATCGATTTCGAAGCTTGGTTCACGGAAAAGGGCTTCACACCTGCTTGGCACGCTGAGCGATGGGGCGATAAGATTTGGCGGATCAATCTTCTGGCCGGGCAAACGGACTCGCGCGTCACCGCCGCGCTCTACGTCCTTCTATGCGTTTCATGCCTCCTCACCATGCTCGGACTGTGGACGAGGATCAGCTCGATCGCCATGTTCGTGCTCATCGTGACCTTCCACCACCGAAACCCCATGATCCTGCACAGCGGCGACACGCTGCTGAGGCTCATGTCGTTCTACGTGATGATCGCTCCGAGCGGGGTCGCATGCTCGCTCGACCGGCTCATCAAACTGTGGAAGGGGAAGGCTCCGATCGACCTCGAACTGGTCAGCGCATGGCCTCAGCGCCTCATGCAGTTCCAGGTCACCGTTGTGTATTTCACGACGGTGTGGCACAAATGGACGGGAACCCACTGGCGCGACGGTACCGCCACCTGGTTCGTGCCTCAGCTCCATGAGTTCGACCGCTTCCCCGCGCCAGCTTTCATGGATCGCCAACCGTTCGTGGCGGTGACGACTTACTCCACCCTCTTGATCGAGTTGGCGGTCGCCTTCCTGGCCTATGCCAAGCCCCTCCGCAAGTGGGCGCTCCTCGGCGGTGTGGCCCTTCATGCTGGAATCGAATACCGGTTCAATATTCCCATGTTCTCCTTCATCATGGTGAGCACTTACCTGGCGTTCTATGAAGGAGCAGAGGTCAGTTCGTGGGCGAAACGGACGGGCCAGCAATGGAAGAGGTTGCTCTTGCAGGTGACCCTTCCCGCAGGGCGGGACTTCGACCCTCAACGGGGCGCCGTCGTCAAAGCCGTCGACGCGTTCTCGTTGATCGACTACCGACAGGGCGCGGAACCTGGATGGAAGGCACGGACCGCCCTTGACGAGGAGAGACAGGTGACGCTTGCCACACTCCTCAGGTCGCCCGGCGCCTGGCCGCTCCTCCTTACCCCGACCCTTTGGAAAAGGATTCTCGAAGGCTCGCTGACGGCCCAATCTGCCCCCCAGCATCACCCTGCGAGGGCCGAAGCCGTAGAATTGAAGTAGTGCGCCATCGTCTGAAGGACGTATTCCCCTTCCGCAGGGCCAAGGTTGCGCCCGTGCCGATCAGCCGAGACTTCTATCTCTCGGTGCTGGCGGCCAAGGCTCCGCTACCGAGCCTGACCGACGTGGTCATGCCCGACGGCGGCAATGGCCGGGTGGCAGGAATGGGGGTGCCCTTGCAGGCAGGAGCAACCAAGCAAGACCTTGTCGCCCCCTTGGCTCGCGGCCTCTACGCCATCTCTTCGGTCGACCAAAAGACCGTCTTAAAACTGAGGGTCTTCAGCAAAGAGGAGGCCGGCTTTGATGGTAATTCGATCTCGACGTCAAAGATGGCGGCCCGCCTGAATGAAGAGTTGAAGACGAGGATCAGGGCGACTTGGACGATTCTCCAAGCCACGTTCGAGGCTTATGATCCGGACCTGTACCCCGCCCTGGAGTTCGTCCTCCGCGTCACGTCGCGCCTAGCCGAGTTGACAGAGGGGGTCATCGCAGACCCCCTGGCCATGACGTACCGAATGCCCGAAGACGTGCCGTCGGCCCCCAACCCGGGCGACGCCTTTAATGTCAGGGATTTCGTGACCATCCAAGGAGCCGGTCCAGACTTGCGGACTGCCGGCCTCCTGAAGTTCTCCCATCCCGAGATCGTTCTCAGCAATGTTGAGCCAGAACTCCTGGACCAAGCCGCCCTCTTTCTGCTCTCGGTGGCCCATGGAGTCTTGAAAGGCAAGGCCCTGAACTCGGGGGACAAACTTGTGAGCGAGAAATCGTGGATCGTTGGCGAAACGCCGGCTGTCGGACCACAATGGGACATGGCACCCGCGCTCGAGCTGATCCCGGTGGAGAAATCGATGAGGTCGGCGCTGGAAGATTGGAGGGCGAACGATGGAAACGCAGTCCGTTAGTTCAGAAACCCTACAGAGGCTCGCGCTGGCACCACTGAACGGGTTCGCATTCAGAAAGGCAGCGATGGAAGCGTTGGCGACGATCCCGGGATACGATTGGTGCGGGATTTACGCCCTTGAGGATACGCAGCCCGGCGCGCCCCAAGAACTCGTTCTGGACGCGTATGTTGGTGCGGAGACCGATCACACCCGCATCCCGGTGGGCCGAGGTGTGTGTGGAACGGCGGTGGCTACGGGTGAGAACCAGATTGTCGACGATGTTCGGGCACTTGACAACTATCTCTCGTGCTCTTTGGCGACGAAGTCAGAAATCGTCGTCCTGATTCGTCGCCCCCACGACCCGCTGTGCCCCGTCCGAACCCATGGCACAGAAATCTTGGGACAGATCGACATCGACAGCCACCAACAAGCCCGATTCGACGAACGGGACGAACATTTCTTGACGGCGCTCGCCGCATTGATCGCGGAAAGGTGGTAAGACTCCGACTCTCTGGCGAACCGCGGGCCGTTCGGCCCTCGTAAGTAACAGCAGAGGGTCAAACCAGGTTAAGGTAAGCAAGATGCCAGGCACGTACGAGCTCCTCAGCAAGGTGGTCCAACCGACCGACCTCCACGGGCTTGGCGACAAGGAGCTCGCCCAAGTCGCGACGGAAGTGCGTCAAGCCATCCTCGACCACGTGAGCAAGACGGGCGGACACTTCAGCTCCAACCTGGGAACGGTCGAACTCACTGTCGCGATGTATGCGGCCTATTCGATCCCACCGGACAAGGTCGTGTGGGACACGGGCCACCAGGCTTATCCTCACAAGCTCTTGACCGGGCGCCTCGACCGTTTCGACACTCTTCGCAAGCACAAGGGCTTGAACGGCTTCCTGCGAAGGGACGAGCATCCCCTCGATTCGTTCGGCGCCGGGCACGCGGGAACAGCGATTTCAGCAGCCCTCGGCTTTGCCGCCGCACGCGACCGACTCGGGACAAAGGAGAAAGTCGTGGCTGTGACGGGAGACGCCGCGATCGCAAGCGGCATGAGCTGGGAGGCCCTCAACCACGCCGGTGAACTACAGACCGACCTGTGCGTCGTGCTCAACGACAACCGCATGTCGATCGCTCCCAACGTCGGTGCCCTCCACAACTATCTTGCCCGCCTCCGATCGAGGCCTGACTTCCAGGGCCTGGCGCGGACCGCCAAAAAGGTCATTGAGCGAATGCCCGGCCCAGCGACCCGCATCGCCGCAGGTTTGCGCCATGGCATCACCCACTATCTCGCCCCAGAAGACACCGGCACAATCTTCGAGGAGATGGGGTTCGAGTACATCGGCCCGGTCGACGGCCATGACCTTCCGACCCTCCTAGACGTCTTTCGCAAGGTTCGTGAGCTCGACTATCCGGTCTTTGTTCACGCGTTGACCGTCAAGGGTAAAGGGTACGAGGTGGCTGAGGGCGACGCGCGCAAGTGGCACGGGGTCGTGCCCTTCGATGTAGCAAGCTGCGAAATGCCGAAGAAGGGAGGAGCACCGGCCTATACACAGGTGTTCGGCCAGGCCATCGTCGAGCTGGCCCGCGAAGACGAGAAGATCGCCGCCATCACGGCCGCCATGCCCGACGGCACGGGCTTGAACGCCTTCGCAGCAGAGTTTCCCGACCGCTATTACGACGTAGGAATCGCCGAGCAACACGCCGTGACTTTCGCGGCGGGCCTTGCCGCAGGCGGATTGAAGCCCTTCTGTGCCGTCTACTCCACGTTTCTTCAACGGGGGTTCGACCAGGTGTTGCACGATGTCGCCTTGCAGAACCTACCGGTTCGCTTCGTCATGGACAGGGCAGGGCTCGTCGGCGACGATGGACCGACCCACCATGGCGTGTTTGACATCAGCTATCTGTCGCCGATCCCGAACATGGTGCTCGTCGCCCCTCGTGACGCCACCGAATTGAGGGAGATGCTCAGGTTCATGGCCGACTACGACGGTGGCCCGATCGCCCTGCGTTACCCCAGGGGCACGGCCGAGGACGTGCTGCCCGAGGCTCGAACCCCGATCCAGATGGGCACCGCTGAAGTGCTCGGCTCTCCAGAGAGTGCCGATAAGCCCGCGACCGTCACCCTTGTTGCGATCGGCTCCATGGTTCAAGAGGCTTGGCGTGCAGCAGAGCTGCTGGCCGGCGAAGGAATTCGAGCCGTCGTGGTCAACGCCCGCTTCATCAAGCCCCTCGACAAAGAGACTTTCGCTCGCTTGGCCCGGGAGACCGGCCACATCGTGACAATGGAAGAGGGGCAGAGGACTGGCGGCTTCGGCCAGCAACTTCAAGATGAGCTCATCTCATCCGGCGTCACTGACTGCCGGTTCGACATCGTCGCCATCGGCGACCATTTTGTCGAGCATGGCGCTCAACCCATCATCCGTGCCGACGCCGGTCTTTCCGCCGAGACTGTCGTCAAGGTGGTCACCGGTCGGGCAGGCGCGAAGGCTCGTCAGAGCCTTGCCTGATCAAGTCCTGGCCATGCGCGGAGTGCGCGGCTCATCTTGCTTCGGCGTCCAACGCTGAAACTCCTGGTCATGGAGCTCGAAGACGACAACGGGCCGAATCTCGAACTGATAGGGCACCTTCTTGAAGATCGCTCCCCGAGAGACGAGGTTGGGCAGCGTGCATTCCTCTCCTGCCAGCAGAGGGCCAATAGCCACTCGGAACTCGCACGTTTGGTCGCGGACCTCTGATCTCAGCGTAGCTCGGCGGTCCACGCCGATCGGCGCACGGTCCAGAAAGTTGCCGAGCCCGTCCCAGAGATAGGCATGCAATGACGGAGGCGAGACTCCGGAACAGTCGGCCATCACGCTGGCGACCTGGATCCGAAGCTCCCTCCCGGAATGTGTTGGGTGAAGAAACATGGCAGTTCACCTTGATTTACTCCAATCTGATCCCAACTGTTAGTACGATTTCTAAATCGTTAGTATCGAGCGTCATATGTGAACGTGATACAAATAAGGTGGATACTTGATGATCAGTTTCAACGAACTATTTGTCTTTCCAGACGTCCTCGGTGCTTCCCCGGCCCGGGCCGCGCGAACTGCGAGACGGTCTGCGGGGTTTAATCTGAATAAGGGACAATATGCTTCAGGTTCCGCTTCCCGTGGAGTACACGAGACTGACCGACGAAGAGGTCTGCGCCCGGATTAGGGCCGCCAAGGATCGCCTGGGAAGCAAGGTTGTGATCCTGGGCCACCACTATCAGCGCGACGAGATCATCGAGCACGCCGACTACCGGGGCGACAGCTACAAACTGGCCCAGCACGCTCGGGAGCACCCAGAGGCCGACTTCATTGTTTTCTGCGGAGTGCACTTCATGGCCGAAAGTGCCGACATCCTCAAGCCCGGCGCACAGAAAGTCATCTTGCCCAACCTGGCTGCAGGATGCTCGATGGCCGATATGGCCAACATCTTCCAAGTCAGGCGTTGCTGGAAGCAACTGGAGGAGACGCTCGGCAGTGATATTCGCGTCGTCCCCGTCACCTACATTAATTCGGCTGCGAACCTGAAAGGGTTCGTCGGTGAGCACGGAGGAACGGTGTGCACCAGCACGAACGCACCTGCCGCGATCTCCTGGGCACTCAACGAAGGCGATCGAGTGCTCTTCTTCCCAGACCAGCACCTGGGAAGGAACACGGCCTGGGCGATGGGCTACGACCCCGAGTCCGACATGTGCGTTTGGGATCCCTTCAAGCCGCTCGGCGGCAACACGCCGGAAAAGCTCAAGGCCAGTAAGTTCATCCTCTGGAAGGGGCACTGCAGCGTCCACAAGAGATTTACGCTCGAACAAGTAGAACGGGCCCGGGCCGATCATCCTGGAATCCGCGTCGTGGTTCATCCGGAGTGTGAGATCGATGTCGTTCGGGCTGCCGATGAGTACGGATCGACCGAGTTCATCCTCAACGCAATCGAAAAGGCAGAGCCGGGGACAAAATGGGCGGTCGGAACCGAGATCAACCTCGTCAGCCGCATCGCAAAGGAGAATCCGGATCGGTTCGTCATGTGCCTCGACCCTCAGATCTGCCCTTGCTCGACCATGTACCGCATCCACCCCACATTCCTGTGTTGGGTGATGGACAGCTTGGCGGAGGGCCACGTTGTCAACCAGGTGACGGTTCCTGACGACGTCGCACGTTGGGCTCGGATTGCCCTCGAACGCATGTTGCAGGTCGGCCAAGTACCGGCCGCTCAGCACGTCGACTAAGCCTGACCGTTCAAAGCGATAGCCAGTGCCTCGCTGGCGTCCGCCACCGGATGGAAGGAGAGGTCTCGTTTCACGATGTCCGGAAGATCATCAATGTCCCTGAGGTTCTCCTCGGGCAGGACGACGTGCCGTATGCCCGCCCGATGGGCCGCGAGCACTTTCTCACGGACTCCCCCGACCGGCAACACCTTCCCTCTCAAAGTCACCTCGCCGGTCATCGCCACGTCCCGTCTCACGGGGCGACCACTGTATGCGCTCACCAGCGCGGTCAGGATCGTCACCCCCGCCGAGGGCCCGTCTTTGGGCACGGCGCCTTCCGGAACATGGACGTGGAGGTCGTAGCGGAACTCGCCGGTGCCATATTTGGCCTGGTTGGCCCGCAAATAAGTCATGGCGGCAAGAGCAGACTCCTTCATGACGTCGCCAAGGGAACCTGTCAGTCGGACCTGAGGCTGATCGCCGAACGGTGCCGACAGTGCGACCTCGATCGAAACAATGTCGCCTCCAAACTCGCTGTATACGAGCCCTGTCGCGGTGCCGACCTCGTTCTTCCTCCCCCTGACGCCGTACCGGAACTTTGGCTTGCCCAGCATCTCAACAAGCGTGTCCTTGTTGACAACGACGGACCGGGCCTCGCCCTCTGCAATTCGACGAGCAGCCTTTCGGCAGACGGTCGCGATCTCCCTCTCCAAGGAGCGCACACCCGACTCTCTCGTGTACTCACGGACCAGATCCTCGAGCGTGGCTTTGGGAATCTTCACCTGACTCTTAGACAGGCCGTGCTCGGCTGTCTTCTTCGGCACTAAATAGCGCGAAGCAATCGTGAGTTTCTCCTGCTCCGTGTAGCTGGGGAACCGAATGACCTCCATGCGGTCCCTTAAGGCCGCCGGCACGTTTTCGATCAAGTTAGCGGTTGCGATGAACATGACCGCGGACAGGTCGAAAGGAACCTCGACGTAGTGGTCGCTGAAGAGACTGTTCTGCTCGGGGTCGAGGGCCTCCAGCAAGGCGGACGTCGGATCTCCGCGGAAGTCGTATCCCATTTTGTCGATCTCGTCGAGCATGAAGACTGGGTTCTTCGTGCCACAGGATTTGATCCCCTGGATGAGCCGCCCCGGCATGGAGCCGATATAGGTTCGGCGGTGGCCCCGAATCTCCGCTTCGTCGCGGACTCCCCCCAACGAGATGCGGTGGAACTGGCGCCCGAGCGCCTCAGCGATCGACCGGCCGATGCTGGTCTTGCCGACACCAGGGGGCCCCACGAAACAAAGAATCGGGCCCCGGATCGAATGGGAGAGCTGCCGAACGGCCAAGAAGTCGACAATGCGGTCCTTCACTTGCGCCAGCCCGCAATGGTCGCGCTCGAGGATCGCGGCCGCTTTCTTGACGTCGATTTGATCCGTGCTCGTCACGTCCCATGGCAGCGAGGCCAACCACTCCAGATAGTTGCGGATCACCATTCCCTCGGGAGAGCTGGACGGCGCCTTTTCGAGCCGGCGCAACTCGGTCATCGCTCGGTCGAGGGTGTCCTCGGGCATTCCTGCTGCCTCGAGCTTGCGTTTGAACTCGACTCCCTCGTCGCTTAGTGTCTCACCGCCCGAAAGTTCGCTCTGAATCGCCTTGAGCTGCTCGCGCAGGTAGTACTCGCGCTGACTCTCGCCCAGCTCTTTCTCGACCTTCGAGCGGAGGCTCGCTTGAAGCTCAAGCAGCTGTTTTTCACGGGCCAAGATCGTCACCAAGCGCTCAAGCCGTGTCGCTACGTCCGACTCCTCCAAGAGGCCCTGCTTGACCGCCGCGACGGTCGGAAGGTGGTGGGACAAGAGGTCGACCAAGTGCCTCGGGCTCTCAACGCCGGACACGGTCTCGATCACCTCCGGGGGCGCGGGCATGCCAAGCGCGACCGCCTGCTGGAACGACGACGCCGCCTCCCGGGCCATGGCCTCTGCGTCAGGCGCATCCGTATCAATCTCTTCGACAAGGCTGAACTCTGCCGAAAAGGAACCGCCCCGGTAAGTCAGCTTGGTCACCCGCGCTCGCGCCAAACCGCGCAACACGATGCGCATGGTTCCATCGGGCAGGGGCAGGACATGCAGCACTTCGCTGAGAGTGCCGACCTCGTAAAGCTCGTCTGTCCTCGGCTCGTCGATCGTTTGGTCCCGCTGGCCGATCACGAGGGTTTCCCGGTCCCCCTTGAGAGCCTGCTGCAAAGCTTTGACCGACATTTCTCGACCGATCAAGATCGTTTGAATGACGCCCGGGAAGTGGACGGTGTCCCGGACGGGGAGCACCGGTGCCTTGACGAACGACCTTTCCTGAACGGACTTCTGGCGACGTGCCATGGACTGGCCTGAACCTTACCCTCGGCGGCCCAGCGGTGACGCCCCGCCGGATTCCTTGAAAAGGGCCATCGCTTGGCGGAAGGACTCGTCAGAGGAGAACACCTCCTCGTAGACCCTGTCGATTGCGGCAAAGATGAAGAGGAGGTCGGTCAGGCGCGATCGAAATCGCACGGCTTCGTCAGACTGGTCCTCTTCTGGAACCATCGCCAGGCATTCCCTGATCGCGGCCACCGTCGGATCCAGCTCGCGCCGCTTACGCTCTCTGACCACCCTGGCGAACATCTGAAGGATGTCGCCGTCGCTTTGGTACGTGTCCTTTCGGTCTCCAGGCTTCCGCAGGCGCCTAATAATCCCCCAGTCGATCAAGTCACGCAGGTTCATGCTCGCGTTGCCCCGGCTAATATGCAACTGGTCGATCAGTTCTTCGACAGTTGTGGGCTCGCCCGTGCAAAGAAGCAGGGCATGGATCTGAGCCATGGTGCGGTTTATGCCCCAGCTCGAACTCATGCGGCCCCACTCAAGGACGAACCGCTCTTGTGCCTCGGATGTCTTGGAGCGCTCGTTGGATTCCGGTTCGAACGGCATTTCTGCCACTGATTTTACGGGAAAGTGCAAAACAAGGGGGCGCTAGGCTCGCTTGAGTTCGACAAGCCACCGACAATCACACACGGATGACCAGGATCAGCCCTCGGGAGTATGTCGGCACGCGCGCGCGGTTAGCGGGCGTGGCGGATGGTGCCGAGCTCGCGGGCTGGATCGAGGAGGTCTCGGCGGACAAGCTCTGCGTCTTGATCCCTATCTGCTCGCGTGCGGGCATCGGAGACCAATTCAGACTCGAAATGATCGGGAAGAGCTCGGTCGCGACCGTGGACGTCACTCTTGAGAAGCTCGTTCAATTCGATGCCGCGCTCGGCGCGCAGGTGATTGGTAACAACGCCGTCATCCTGGAGTCGGAATGGGTTTGCGGCCACTTCGCGGTCCTCGACGAGCCCGAGGTCACCCAGACCGCGGTCCCCTTCCGATGTATGGTGAATGCCGTCACGGCAAGATTGAAGACGGGTTCAGGAGAGGTCGACTGTCTCATCCGCGACGTCTCCAATACCGGCTTCGGAATGACGTTGACCGAGACTCTCGAGACCGGGAGCCAACTTGAATTTGTCGTCGAGGCTCCGGTCGCGTCAATTCGGGGAGAGGGCAGCGTGCAATATTGTCGGCCCTGGCGCGACACAGGCTACCGGGCCGGGGTCAAGATCACCCGAATTGACCGGCTCGACCGACCAAGATGGGAGCAGTACGTGGCGGGGGCCTGATGCACAGCTATCCTGCCTGGGAATCGAGCTTAAGGGGAACCAGGGTGCGCTTGCAGCGGGTCCGAGACGCGCGGTTTTTTGGCGGCTGGACGGTCGATTACAACGGACGACAGATCGTCGTCGACACCGTACACGCTCAAGACCTCCAGGAAGGCGACCAGTTCCTGATCCAGATGTACGGCAAAGAGGACAAAACCATGTACTCGGCCGTCTGCACGTCCCTCGGACGGGATTGGGCAAAATTCGACGTCCAGGACTCGCCTCGCCCCTTCCTCGTGCAAGAAGACGTGCGCCTAAGGCTCCAACTCTTTGCCAAGCTCACCCACGAAGGCTTTACTTACGAAGTGGACGTCATGGACGTCGGCCCCAACGGCGTCGGCGTCTGCGGCCCGCTTGACCTTCAGAAGGGCGACACGGTCGAACTGGCGGTCGATACACCCAGCGGGCAAGTGGACATGGTCGGAAAGGTGCGGTACTGCATCGACTCCGGATCGCCGTTCTGCCATCGCATCGGTCTTCAGACCGAAATCAGCGACCGGCTCCAAAAGAGCTGGTGGAAGGATCTTTTCCGGGACGTTGCCTGATCAACCGCCCGACAGTTCCTTCGCTTTGACCTTGTTCTTCTCGATGTAGTCTTTCCAGGTCGGTGGCACGTCAGTGTCCACGAAGATGGCTGAGACCGGGCACTCCGGCTCACAGAGGCCGCAATCGATGCACTCGTCAGGATGGATGTAGACCATGTCGTCGCCCTCGTAAATACAGTCGACGGGGCAGACAGTCATGCAGGACTTGTCCTTGACGCCAATGCAGGGCTCGGTCACGACGTAGGGCATACGATGGCGAGTCTACTCTTCCCCGGGCCCTGGGCCCAATGATCCTCGCAACCGTACGGTTGGCCTAATGTTACGGCAGACCTGTGGCACAATGAATTCAGGGTCACGGCCCCTTACGGTGAAAGATGGCAATCACATTGTCTGAGCGCGCGGCATGCGAACTGAAGGAACTGATGGTCAGCCAGCAGAAGGCGGGAGCCGCTCTTCGGATATGGGTCGCTGGCGGCGGTTGCTCCGGTCTGAGCTATGGAATGGCGTTGGACGACGGTCAGCCGGAAGATGGCGACAATGTTTTTGACCAGGACGGCATCAAGCTTTACGTCGACGGCCTGAGTCTCCAGTACATGGACGGCTCGTCCGTGGATTACGTCGACGACATGATGGGCGGTGGGTTCAAAATTGAGAACCCGAACGCCGTGAGCACCTGCGGTTGCGGCTCCTCCTTCAAGGCTGAAGGCGAGGAAGGCGGCGGTGGCGGGTGCGGAAGTTGCGGCTGCAACTCATAACCCAGTCTCAGCTGACCAGGTGCTCGCCCTGCGACTGGAAGACCCCGTGGACATAGTCCACCCACTCCATGCGCTGGCCCGTGTCTTTCGGATGGCACCGGAACCCCGTGGCATAGAGGTCTGACTCTTCAATCGGTAGGCAATACCGGACTTCCCCACTGACGACAAGGGGCTCGCCGGTTGCCCGGCAAATCTGGATCGTCATCGTTGTGCCCGGCTCGAAGGTTTCCTTTGAACGGACTTGGAGGCCCCCCAGGCTCACGTCGATGACGACCGAGCGGACGGTGCGGCCCGCGCCTTGCGGTTGCAGAATCGCGTATTCGAGGAGTTCAAAACGGGCGTGCTTCCTGTTCTCGCGGGAGTCCTCTGATTGGCTCATGTCCTCTATCTCCGGATCGTGCGGGATCCGCTAGTCAGATTCTCGGCCCCGCGATCCTTGATCTCCAGGTTCTTTGTTCCATCTTTGGGCCCCAAACAGAAAAGAACCCCGGCAAGTCAATTCTTGCCGGGGCCGTTGTCAGATAAGCGGAGGGGTTTACTTGCTGCCTTTCGTGATCAATACGTGCTTCGTGTTCGGGTCGTATTGAACCTCGACATTGAGCAACCTTTGGACAAAACTCAGGGGAACGATCGACCGGCCGTTCTCAATGAAGCTCGGCCTTTCGAAGCTGACTCTGTCGCCGTTGAGCAGGCCAAAGTCGTCGCCGATCCTAAAGCGGACGTCTTGACCAAGACCGTTACCGGTCACAACTTTGTCCTGCGCTTGCCACTTAACGCTGCCACCGACGTGCTCGAAGAGGTGCCGGAAAGGCGTCAGGGCGATGCCGTCGGTCACTCTCGGCATGACGTCGAACTCCACCGGCTCCCCGTTGATTAAAATCGGGAAGTAGCCAATGTCGGGAAGCTTCGTGCCAAACGTAATGCTGACCGGCTTGCCGCTTGTCGCTGCCGACGTCGTGGCCGGGCTGTGGACCGCGACCGTCTCGGAGGGCCGGACATCGACGACGGCCTTGGAAGTCTGCTGGGCTCCGGCGGAGGGAACACCCGGCGTGACGGCACTCGCCTTCGTCTTCTCGGTGTTCACCGGCTTTGCCACGTCGCGGTTGCCTGTGGGACGCATGACACGCTGCCCAGTGGCGAGGCCCTGCTCGTAGGTCACGGCCTTCGTGCCCGACCGCTTGGACACAACCGGCTCGAACTGGTTCGAGCTCGGCACCAAGGCTGTCAGCGCAGGGCTTGCAGCGGTGGCCTTCGTCTCGACCGGCTTCTGCGTCGTGACGGGCTTTGCAGTCTCTGCAGGCTTCGAGCCGCTTGTGCGAGGCTCGAAGTTGCCGTTCACCGGCGAAGTCATTCGCTCGGTGCGACCGCCAGGATTGTTGACGAAGATGCGCATCCGCTGTGTGCGGAACGTGTTGCTCGCGTCGTCCACCACCCAGGCCTCGACTTCATGCCAGCCGTTGGTGATCTTGTTGGTGTCCCAAAGGAAATTGTAGGGGGCGTAGTTCTTGAGGGATTGGAACTGGTCGTCCACGAAGAAGCTCACGTAGGAGTTCTTCATCTCGTACTTGAACCCGACGCTGATTTCCACCATGCCTTGCACGGAATCGCCGGAGCGCGGCTTCGACAAGAAGACCGGGCCCGAGGCAGTGCGATCCATGGAGACGTGGGTCTGCTCGGTGGCCAAGACCGCGCCGTCGGCACCATAAAGCCTGACTTGGACGACGTTGTCGCCGTCCTTCAGCTTGGTCGTGTCCATCGTGAAGTTCGTCTCGCCGGTGGTGGCGTCTCCACTCACGGCCCTGGTCGCAACACTGACGCCATTGATCCTCAACTCGACCAAGGTGGCCTTGGCGCCGTTGTAGCGCACGGTAAGCGTCTTGCTGTCGCCAGCCTTCGTCAGAACGACCTCCTGAGCCATCCACGCCTGCGCCGTCAACCCAGCGCAAGTCAGGCCCGCGGCGATCGCCCAACGCATCTTTGACAAGTTCCTCATACTGCCCGCCCTGGGCGCAGTCCACCCAAGTTCTCCTATTGTTCCAACCTTGAGACGCAAAAGTCAAGGTCAAAAGTGCGGGCTGCTGGTCGCAAGGGAGTCTAGAATGAAGGTTCGAGCCATGATCGGGGCCGCTGTTCTCTCGCTTCTCCGCCTCGCCGCACCCGCCGACCCAGGAACCGCTTTGCACGACTACATCTCGTCACCAGATCAGAGCTTTAGCTGGAAGGAGGCAAAGTACGGCGCCCACACTTGCCTCAAAATGCGCTCCCAAACCTGGCACGGCAACCCGTGGGACCACGATGTCGTCATCTGCTCGCCAAAGGGCAAATCGGACCACAAAACCTGGGTGCTCCACATCACTGGCGCCGACCCTAACGCTTTCGACGTGGACTGGTCGCAGCACCTCGCCGACACCAGCGGCTGCCCCGTCGCCATTCTCTTCCAGATCCCCGTCCAACCCCTCTGGGACAAGAAAGAGGACGACCTCATCGCCCACACCTTCGAGCAGTACCTCGCCACCGGAGACGAGACTTGGCCGCTGCTCCTGCCCATGGTCAAGAGCGCCGTCCGGGCGATGGACGCCGTCCAGGAATACGACAAACGCGCCCGAAAATTCGTCCCCTTTGGCGCAAGCAAGCGCGGCTGGACCTCCTGGCTTACCGCCGCCACCCAGGACAAACGTGTCGTCGGCGTCGCCCCCATGCTCTTCGACAACCTGAACATGCCCGCCCAGCTCCATAAACAGCTCACCGACTGGGGCGAGTTCAGCCCGATGATCAAGGACTACACCAACCGGAACCTCGAGGACACCGTCGACAGCCCCGAAGGCAAGCGCCTCGTCCAGATCGTCGACCCCTACAGCTATCTCGACCGCATCAACGTGCCCATCATGACCATCAACGGCGCCAACGACCCCTATTGGACCACCGACGCCAGCTCCCTCTATTGGGACAAGATCAAGGGCCCGAAGTGGTCCGTCACCGTGCCGAACCTTGGCCACGCCTTCGAGAAGACAGAGTGGTGGACGCCGAGCCTGGCCGCCTTCGTGAAGATGTGCAGCGCAGGGGCGGCCAAAGAATGGGCCAAGCTCAAACCCCTGAAGACGGAAGAGTGGTCAGCCACCAGCAAAGACCGCCACTTCGCCGACAAGGAGTGGAGGTCGACTGGCAAGGGAGCATCGGGCGATTGGCGAGCGTCTTTCCGCGCCACGAGGACGGCCTGGCACAGCATCGAGTTCTGGCTCACCAGCGCACCGACCGTCGCCAAGATTCCTTGACCGCACTCGGAGACCTCCACCGAGCACTTTGTCCGCCCCAAAGAGCACTGTCTTCGCGTCTCAGGGCACTCTGCCCCTCTCACAGAGCACTTTGTTTGTGTCAAAGAGCCCTTTCTTTGTGTCAAAGAGGCCTTTGTTCGCACCAAAGAGCACTGCCTTCGTGTCAAAGAGCACTTGGAGGGCACCAAGCCTTGCTCTCGAAGCCCTGACGACGATCTTTGGAACGCCCCGAGTGACCTTCATCGCGTTCCAAGGAGTCGGGGATGCCAATGAGAGCGAATTGGACATCAAAGAGGCCCCCGCAACGACCAGCAAGCCCGCCGCGAACCGGTCCTCCCCCAATTGCGATGAACGTGCGCCATTGGGGGAGGTGGATGGCGAAGACAGACGGAGGGGGCAGGAGTCGGTGGGCCCTTCCCCCTCCGCCCTGCGGGCACCTCCCCCGGTGCCCCGCACGAACATCGGGGAACCCGGGGGAGGAACTTAAAGCTCGGCGACGGTGGTTGTCCGCGAAGGCTGAGGAACGTGCGCCGCGAGCCGGTCCTCCCCCAATTGCGATGGCCGTGCGCCATTGGGGGAGGTGGATGGCGAAGCCAGACGGAGGGGGCGAAGAGAACGGGGAATCAAAGCTCCGCCGTGACGACGCTGGAGATCCCACCGCGCACATTGAAGCGGCCCACGACCCGCATCTTGCGGGGCTTGCACGCTGCCGAGAGCTCTTCGAGGAGCCGATTGATCACGGCTTCGAAGTAAATGCCCTCGTTCCGGAACGAGTAGTAGTAGAGCTTGAGCGACTTGAGCTCGATGCAGAGCTGGTCGGGGACGTACTCCAGCTCGATGGTCGCGAAGTCAGGCTGGCCGGTCTTGGGGCAGACGCTGGTGAACTCGGGACAGACGTGGAGAATGGTGTAGTCGCGGCCCGGCGAGGGGTTCGGGAAAGTCTCGATCATGCCGGGGAAGGTACCGCTTACGAGTGGGTAACCTCCGGGGCCTATGATCGCGGTCGTCTTCCCAGGACAAGGCTCGCAAAAGCCCGGCATGGGGCAAGACCTCTGCGAGCACTACCCTGAGGCGCGACAGGTCTTCGACGAGGCGAGCGAAGCGGTCGGGATCGACGTCGCCGAGCTCTGCTTCCACTCCGACGAGGAGACCCTGCGCAAGACGGAGAACGCCCAGCTCGCCCTCTACACGTGCGGCCTCGCGGCCTGGCGCGCGCTGCAGGCGAAGACGGGCCTGGACGTGGACGTTTTCGCTGGGCACAGCGTGGGCGAATATCCTGCGGTGGTCGCGGCCGGCGCTCTTGGCGTGGGGCAGGGCGCAAAGCTCGTCCGCAAACGTGGCGAGATCATGGCCAAGGCTGGACAGACCCGCCCCGGCACGATGGCGGCGGTGCTCGGGATGGAACGGGCCGACTTGGAGGCCCTCTGCAAAGAAGTGTCCCAAAGCGGGGTCTGCGTGATCGCGAACGACAACTCGCCCGGCCAATTGGTGATCTCCGGCGACATCGACACGGTCCAGGCGGCCTGCGCCCTCGCCCCCGAGCGCGGGGCGAAGCGGTCGATCCCATTGAATGTCAGCGGCGCCTTCCATAGTCCGCTCATGGAGGATTCGGCCAAAGAGATGGGGGCCGCTTTGGCGGAGGCTGGCTTCGGTGACCGGGCCCAGGAACACGTCGTCTATGCGAACGTGACGGCAGGTCGGGTCGAGCACGCGAAAGAGTGGCCGGCCTTGCTGGAAGCCCAGCTCAAGTCCTCGGTCTTGTGGTGCGACAGCGTCCAAGCCATGGTCTGCGACGGCGTCACGGTGTTCGTCGAGTGCGGCGTTGGCGAGGTGTTGACGGGACTGCTGCGCCGGATCGACGCCGACGCGAAAGGAATGAAGGTCGTGGATTCGGCAACGCTCGAGCAGACGGCCACTGAGCTGAAAGGGGTGCCTGCGTGAACAGGTTCGAAGGCAAAGTCGTTGTTGTGACGGGTGGCAGCCGTGGAATCGGCAAGGAGATCGCCGCCCGGTTTGCGGCCGAAGGCGCCAAAGTCGCCGTGATCGCGACCACCCAGTCCAATGCAGACAAGACTGCGGGCGAAATTGGCGGCAAGGGTTATGCGTGCAACATCGGCGACAGCGCACAGGTCGACGCGACCTTCACAACGATCGAGTCGGACCTCGGGACGCCCTCGATCCTCGTCAACAACGCGGGCGTGACCCGCGACACGCTGATGATGCGGATGTCCGAGGAGGATTGGGACACCGTCTTGGACGTGAACCTCAAGGGCGCCTTTCTTTGCAGCAAGGCTGTCATGCGCGGAATGATGAAGGCGCGCTGGGGACGGATCGTGAACGTCACGAGCATCGTCGGCATCGGTGGTGCCGCGGGCCAAGCCAACTATGCCGCCAGTAAAGCGGGACTGATCGGCCTCACGAAGTCGATCGCGAAGGAACTCGGCTCTCGGGGAATCACTTGCAACGCCGTCGCACCGGGCTTCATCGAGACCGACATGACCCACGAGCTGCCCGAGGAGTTCCGCGAGTTCGTGGTCAAGAAGGCACCGGCCGGGCGGCTCGGCGCTGCGGCAGATGTAGCGGCAGCCGTGCTGTTCCTCGCGTCTGAGGACGCGGCTTACATGACGGGTCAGACACTCGTCGTGGACGGCGGCCTTACGCTCTAGAGCCCGTACTTTTGCCGCAAAGTCGGCGTTGAAGAAGTGGGAGGGTGCAGAGCCGCCCATGTTTCCATCTTCGATTTTTCGCGTCGCCGTCATTGGCACCCATGCGCCCCGCCAGTGCGGAATCGCTACTTTTACAGGAGATTTGGCAGGTGCCATCGCATCGGCCGGAGGAGAGGTCGAGGTCATTGCCGTAGTCGAGCCTGGTGACGAGGACGTGTACCAGGCGCCCGTGTCGAAGGTCTTTCGTCAAGAGGAGCGCTCCGACTACATACGCGTTGCGGATTGGATCAACGGCAACGGCTTTGACGCGGTCTGCTTGCAGCACGAGTTTGGAATCTACGGTGGATCCTATGGCCGGCACATCACAGGGCTTCTCGAGCGTCTAGACGTTCCTGTCCTGACGACACTGCACACGATCTTGGAGCGGCCGACGCATGACCAGCGGGTCGCCTTCGATGAAGTCCTTCAGCTTTCCTCCGGTTTGGCGACGATGAGTAAGAAAGGGCGACAACTCTTGCTCGACGTGTACGGAGTTCCCGACAGTCGGATCACCGTCGTCCCCCACGGCATTCCTGAGGTCGGCCCCAAGTCCTCCGAGGACGCCAAAGCTCGACTTGGCCTATCGGGACGCAAAGTGCTCTTGACCTTTGGCCTGCTGTCTCCCGACAAAGGCATCGAACAGGTGATCGAAGCCCTCCCAGACCTCGTTGAGGCATGCCCTGACTTGCTTTATCTTGTCGTAGGAGCGACCCACCCCAAGATTCGACTCCACCATGGCGAGAGTTATCGACAGCAACTCATGGATCTTGCGCGGCGGTTGGGCGTCGTGGCCCACGTCGAATTCGAAAACCGCTTCATGACCCTTGATGAACTCACCCTTCGGTTGCAAGCAGCCGACGTTTACGTGACTCCTTATCTAAAGCGGGAGCAGATCACGTCGGGGGCCCTTTCCTATGCGTTCGGCTGCGGTAATGCTGTCGTTTCCACTCCCTACTGGCACGCGGAGGAATTGCTGGCTGACGGACGGGGGCGACTGGTTCCCTTCGGGTGTCCAGAGGGAATCTCTGCTACCGTCCAGGACCTGTTGGCCGACCCCGTCGAGCTCCAACGGATCCAAATGGATGCCTACCGGCACGGCCTCGCTATGCAATGGCCGAACATTGGCCGCAAGTACCTCAAAGTGTTTCGCTCGCTGCGACCGGCGGTCGCGGCCCTGCCATCGGATCATCCGAGCTCAGAAGAAGTGATGGGGACGCCGTTGGGTCTCGACCGCCTTCTCGACATGACAGACGATGTGGGACTGCTCCAGCACGCTACGTATTCGGTGCCAAACCGGTTCGAAGGGTACTGCTTGGATGACAATGCCCGCGCGCTGGTCGCTTTGACTGGGATCGATTGCCCCGACAAACGGGTGCGAAAGGCAACGGAGACCTGCCTCGCCTTTGTCGACCACGCGTTTGACGGCGGCAAACGCACCTTTCGGAATTTCATGGGGTTCGACCGGACTTGGCTCGAATCGACCGGTTCGCACGACTCCTTCGGCCGTGCTATCTGGGGACTGGGATCAATCATCGGCGCAGGCAGGCGATCCTCGCACGTTGACCTCGCAAGTGAATTGCTGGTCAAGGCTTGCTCCGGCTTGCTTGCCGTCGACAGCTTACGTGCACGCGCCTACATGATCCTTGGCCTCGCCGCAGCGCAAGGGACTCCTTACAACGACCTGATTTCGAAGGCAAGGCGAACCCTTTCGACGTGGCTGCATCGGATCCTGGGTGAAAGGGCCACCACGGAGTGGCCATGGTTCGAGGACTCCTTGACTTACGACAATGCCGTCCTTTGCGCCGCGCTCATCTGCGCAGGTCAAATGGATGGAGACGAGAGGATGACGCTTGACGCTCTTCGTTCGCTTCTTTGGCTGACACAGGTTCAAACTGACGATGAGTCTCGATTCTTTCCGGTCGGATCCGACGGCTTCTGGCGAAGCGGAAGCGAAAGGGCGATTTATGATCAACAGCCACTGGAAGCATGGTCGACCATCCATGCGTGCGCGGTTGCATACGAGGCGACCCAAGACTCTCAGTGGCTCCGCGAAGCCAAGCGAGCTTGGGCGTGGTTCTTCGGCTCCAATAGTGGGTCGGTACGGATGGTCGACCCCGATACCGGGGGCTGCTTCGACGGCCTCACGCCCGACGGGGTCAATTTCAACCTTGGGGCCGAATCGACCCTGAGCCTCCTAGGATCGTCACTGCTCGTTTCCAAATTGATCCAGCCACGTTCGCTCCCTGCCCTAACCTTTGCCGGCTACGCCAACGGGAGCACGTGATGGTGAAGAGGTACCACGGTAACCCTGTCTTGACGGCGAGCGATTGGCACTATCCGGTCCATGCCGTCTTCAATCCAGGGGCCACCCGACTCGAAGACGGCTCGACTCTGTTGTTGTGTCGTTGCGAGAACCATGGTGGCATCAGCCATTTCTGCCGCGCCATCTCCAAAGATGGATACACCAATTGGAAGGTCGATACAGAACCTTGTCTGTTGCCCAGTCCGGACTCCTATCCTGAGGAGCTTTGGGGGATCGAGGATCCTCGAATCACATACGTAGAAGAATTCGGCCAATATGCCATCGCGTACACTGCCTTCGGGGAAGGCGGTCCCGGCGTGTCCCTCGCCTTCACAAAAGATTTCCTGGCCTATAAGCGAAGGGGGTTGTGCATGCAGCCCGAGGACAAGGACGCGGCCCTCTTTCCTCGCAGGTTCAAAGAAGGCTTCGCCCTGATCCATCGCCCGGTGACTTCTGAACACGCCGATATGTGGCTGTCCTACTCCCCCGACTTGAAGAACTGGGGACGTCCAAGCCGAATCCTCAAAGCAAGAAAGGGCGCATGGTGGGATGCTAACAAGATCGGCCTTTCGCCACCGCCGGTCGAAACAGCTGAAGGGTGGCTGGTGTTCTATCACGGGGTTCGGAGGCACGCCTCAGGGAGCCTGTACCGCTTGGGGGTCGCCCTGCTCGACCTTGAAGATCCATCGAGGCTGGTCAGGCGTGGACAACACTGGATCATGGGCCCGATAGAGCCCTACGAAAGGGTTGGTGACGTGCCGAACGTCGTCTTTCCAACGGGGGCGGTTCTCGCCGAGGACAAGGACACGATTGTCATGTACTACGGGGCTGCGGACTCGAGTATCTGCATAGCCACGACGACCGTCAAGCAGGTTCTGGAGTTCCTCAACAGTAAGGAGAACGACTGCTCGTTGGAAACGGGCTCTGACCCTTAGACAGCGGCGCCTCGGCGCTCTGAAACGCGCCGTTCGCTATGATCAAGGATCTTCTTGCGGAAACGCAAGTGCTTTGGCGTGACTTCGAGAAGTTCATCGTCCCGGAGCCAAGAAAGCGCCTGCTCCAGTGAAAAGTCCTTGTGAGGATCAAGCACGGTCGTCGCCTCGGACGTCGCTGAGCGCATGTTGTTCGCCGCCTTTTGGAGGGTCGCGTTGACGACCATGTCCTCGTCGCGGGCGCACTGCCCAACGATCATGCCGGGATAAACGTCCGTGCCGACCGGAAAGAAGAACGTCCCGCGCTCTTGTACATGCTCGTAGGCATACCGAGTGATCTTGCCCCCTTCCTTGGAAATAAGAGAGCCAGCGGCCCGGCTTTGGACTTCGCCCCGAAAGACCTCGTACCCTTCAAAGATGGATGCCAGGATGCCCGAGCCACGGGTGAGAGTGAGGTAAATGCTCCGGAAACCGATGATCCCGCGGGTGGGAACGCTTGCCACGACCTTCGTCCGGCCGTTCCCCTGGCTCTGCATGTCCTCGATCTCTGCCTTCCGCCGACTGAGCTCTTCCATCACACCGCCGGTTGCCTCGTCAGGGAACTCGCAGGTGAGGAGTTCGATCGGCTCAAGGCGCTTGCCCATGTCGTTCTCCCTGAAGATGACCTCGGGGCGCGCAATCGCCATTTCGTAGCCTTCTCGGCGCATCGTCTCAATCAGCACGCTGAGCTGCATTTCGCCTCGGGCGGCGACTTTCACGGTGTCGGCGGAGGCGGTTCGATCGATCTTGAGCGATACGCTGACCTTTTCCTCCTTCTCCAACCGTTCTCGGATCTTGTGGATCGTGAGGAACTTGCCGCCGTCCTTTCCCGCTAAGGGTGAAGTGTTCGCATAGAAGTTCATCGTGAGCGTGCTCGGCTCGACTTCGATCCGGGGCAGAGCCTCCACGAACTGCGAGTCGCAGACGGTGTCGCCGATGAGCACGTCGTCGAGACCTGAGAGCATGGCGATCTCGCCCGCCTCAACGACGTCCCTCTCGATCATCTTGAGTCCCTCGTAAACCCAGACCTTTGTGACGTTGAAGCCTTGTTCGCCATCCTCACCGACGCAAGTCAACCGGTCGTTGACATGGAGCCTGCCTCTCAACAACTTGCCGCCGAACATCCGGCCGAGATAGTCGGAGTAATCGAGGTTGTTGATCTGGAGGCGAACCGGTCCATCCGGTTGGACCTTGGGGGACGGAACGTGCTTGATAATCGCCTCAAAAAGCAGACGCATGTCTGCTTCCCCACCATTTGGTTCGCTTCGAGCGAACCCACCCGATCCGCTGGCGAAGACGTAGGGGAAGAAGAGGTCCTCCTCGCTACAACCGAGGTCGATGAAGAGATCCAGGGTCTTGTCGTATGCATCCATTGGACGCGCGCCGTCACGATCGATCTTGTTGATCACGACGATTGGCTTGAGTCCGTTGTCAAAAGCCTTCTTGAGCACGAACCGGGTTTGCGGCATCGGTCCTTCGCATGCGTCGATCACAAGCAAGACCCCGTCGACCATGCTCAAGACCCGTTCGACCTCGCCACCAAAGTCGGCGTGGCCCGGTGTGTCGACGATGTTGATCTTTGTGCCTTGGAACTGGCAACTGGCGACCTTGCTCAGGATGGTGATGCCCCGCTCTCGCTCCAAGTCGTTGGAGTCCATGACGCGGTCTTTGACCGCCTCGTTCTCGCGGAAGAGTCCGGCCTGACGAAATAGCGCGTCAACCAGGGTGGTCTTGCCGTGGTCGACGTGCGCAATGATGCCGACGTTGCGGATGGTCTCTGCCGACATGGGGAAGGTGCGAGTGTACCGGCGGGCCGGGTTTGGGCTCCGGGAAGGCGGGCCCCGAACGACACGGAGAAGTCATGGACAGGCGCCTGGGCTTTCTCGACCATGGTTCGGAGCGGCTAAAATGAGCCTATGTCAGGCGGTGTCAGGCGGTTCGAGTCATGGCCCGCCACGGGCCGTCCCGCGGGCTACTTCTCCTC
The DNA here is from genome assembly GCA_018268375.1 of Armatimonadota bacterium. Taxonomy (GTDB): domain Bacteria; phylum Armatimonadota; class Fimbriimonadia; order Fimbriimonadales; family Fimbriimonadaceae; genus JAEURO01. Next base: position 481,689 of record JAFDWS010000006.1, read on the forward strand.
ACCCGTCGGTGAGGACGCCAGCCGCTTCTACAAGGACAACGGGTTCCTGGTCGTCGAAGGGTGCTTCGACCCCGTCGAGCTTGAAGCATTGAAGGCGGAGACCGTTCGCATTTGTCGAGGCGAGCGGGGCGAGATTTCAGGCTTGGAGCCAAGTTCAAGCGAGGAGTCCGACGACGACGTCATCAGAAAGACCCTCTGCATCCACTTCCCTGACAAGGTTTCGGAGGTCATGCGCGACCAGATCGTGCACCCCAGTCTCGTGAACATACTTCGGACCGTCATCGGCCCCGACGTCAAGTGCATGCAACAGATGCTCTTCGTCAAGAGCGCGGGAAAGCCGGGCCAGGCGTGGCACCAAGACGAAGACTACATCCCCACCCGTGACCGCAGCCTAACTGGCGCGTGGCTTGCCATGGACGACGCGACCCTGGAAAACGGCTGCCTCTGGGTGATCCCCGGTTCCCACAGAACGGGCGTGCTCTGGCCAATGAAGTTCCACAACGACCGCCGCTTTGACTGCGCGTGGGAGTCTTACGACTTCCCTTACTCTGACCAGGATGCTGTTCCGGTCGAAGTGCGTGCGGGCACCGTAGTGGTCTTCAACGGATACCTGCTACATCGATCCATGCCCAACGTCTCGTCGACCGGTTATCGCCGAGCGCTCGTCAATCACTACATGAGCGCGTCGAGCCTTCTTCCCTGGCTTTGGCCAGAAAAGCCGACCGGCATGGCCTGGCACGACCACCGCGACATCATCCTTGTGTGCGGCTCCGACCCTTACGCCTACATGGGCACGCAGGACATCATGAAGCCGCACGTTCGACCGGACGGCCAGGGCGGCTGCTATACGGGCGAAGAAGAGTAGATGACCGACCGGCTTGCATTCGCCATCGAGACCGCCGAAGAGGCGGCGAACAGCACTCTCCGTCACTTTCAGGGTGGCGGCGGCTTCGAACTCAAAGGAGACGACTCTCCGGTAACCACCGCTGACCGTGAAGCTGAATCGATCGTCCGCCGCCGGATTCATGAACGCTTCCCAGGAGAAGCCGTGCTCGGCGAAGAGGAGGGGGGCGACGCCTCCAAAGCGACCCGTTGGGTCGTCGATCCCATTGATGGCACCAAGTCGTTCATCGCCGGAGTTCCACTCTACGGGACTCTTCTGGCTTTCGAGGAGGACAACACGCCGGTGCTGGGCGTGGCCTGTTTTCCTGCCCTTGGAGACGTCGTCTACGCCGAAGTCGGGAGCGGCGCCTTTTGGAACGGGCACCGCTGCCAGGTTCGGCGCAACGCTGAGTTGAAGAGGGCGATCATCTGCTGCTGCAGCACCGTCACATTAGCCAAACAAGGCCGGCTGGAAGGCCTCCTCGAACTTGCCGAAGCGACGATGGCGACGAGGACTTGGTGCGACGCTTACGGGCACTCCTTGGTCGCTACCGGCCGTGCTGACGCGATGATCGACGCGTATGTCTCCCGTTGGGACATCAGCGCGATGTCGGTGATCGTCCGCGAGGCAGGTGGCCGGTTCACTGACTTTCAGGGAGGCGGGGCACTGAGCGACGAAGCCATCTCTTGCACGTCCGATCTACAGTCCCAGATCCTTGGGGCCTTTGCGTGAGGTTGCTAGGAGTCGACTTCGGCAGCGTCCGGATTGGGCTCGCAGCTGGGTCGGATGACATCCGCCTGCCTCAACCCCTTAAGCCGCTGCAAGCAAGCGGAGCCCTGAAACAGGACGCCGAAGCCATTCTGAAAGTCGCCAGCCAAGAAAAGGCGGAACGGATTGTGGTCGGACTGCCGTTGAGCCAGGGGGAGGAGACCAAGATGTCGCGAATTTGCAGGATGCTAGGCGATCACTTGAGCGCGATGGGTGCGGACGTGAGATACGTTGACGAATCGATGACGTCGTACGAAGCGGAAAGCGAGATGAGGCGACTGGGCGCAAAGGGAAGCGAGGTTCGAAAGGCCGTGGACGGGGAAGCCGCATGCCGTATCCTCCTCAGGTTCATGGAGGAGAATGGCGCGGACCAAGGTTAGGGCCTGCTGCGGCTGCGTGACGGCCACGTTGATTGCCGCCCTTGGCGGGGCGTGGTTCGCTTGGACGGCTCTTTCGCCATCGCCGCCGGGATCGGTCGAGTACGTCCGGTTCAGCAAGCCAACTCGGCTGCACGAAGCCCTCGGCGTCCTCAGTTCGAAGGGCCTTGTTCGGTCGTCCTGGGTTACCGAGGCTTACGCGCGCATCTCCCGGGGGCCGGTCGAAGTCAAGCCAGGCACGTACAAAGGACGGTCCGGCATGTCAGCGGCCGAAGCATTGGCCATGCTCAGGGAGCCGGTCAAGAAGCTCGTTCGCATCCCCGAAGGCTGGTGGATCGCCCGGACGGCGGCTCGGCTCGAGAAGGAGGGCGTCTGCAAGGCAGACGACTACGTCAAAGCCACACGAGACCCAAGCATCGGAAGCAAATTCAAGTTTCTTGCTGGGAGCACCGCTGAGGGCTTCCTCTTCCCTGACACCTACAACCTGCCTCCTTTGACTCCAGCCTCTGACATTGTCCAGCTCCAACTCAAGACATTCGAGGGCAAGGTCGCGGCGATGGAGCTGAAGGATCAGCGAAGGACGGTCACGATCGCGTCTCTCGTTGAGTTAGAGGCGGCGAAGGACAGCGAACGAGCTCGGATCGCAGGAGTCATCGAAAACCGCCTGGCCCGAGGCATGAAGTTGGAGATCGACGCAACCGTGCTTTATGCCTTGCAAGAATGGAAGCAGTTGTCGCCCGGTGTCGTCCGAACCGTCAAGAACCCCTACAACACGTATCTGAACCCGGGCCTCCCGCCCGGGCCGATCGGCTCTCCGAGCCTGAAGAGCATCGAAGCTGCCGCCCACCCCGAGAAGCACGGGTACCTTTATTACGTGGCGCGGCCCGACCGTACGCACTACTTTTCGAGCACATATCCTGACCACCTCGCCAACATCCGCAAGGCAAGGGCCGAGTGGAAGGCGGCAGGCCATCCATGAAACGATTTCGGACCGGTAGCTTTCAGCGTCACGGGATGCCGCGGCACCTCCGTCACTTCAGTCCGACCTCAGCCCTTGAGAACATCGAGTCCATCAACCTGGCTGGCCTATGGGCGGACGGCAAGCGCCTGATCCTGCTCGACGTGGACAACACGCTCATACCCTGGCGCAGCCACGACATCCCGGAAACCGTCCATGCTTGGCTGGCCTCCGCCAGGCAAATCGGCTTCGACTTCTGTATCTTGAGCAACACGCGCAACCCGGAACGGTTGGCCAAACTCGCGGCCGCGATGGAAGTAGAGGCGATTCGCGACAAATTCAAGCCAAGTCGAGCGATGTACAACGCGGCTTTGGCCAAGTTCGGCCGTACGCCGTCTGAGGCCGTCATGGTCGGTGACCAGCTCTTGACAGACGTCTTGGGTGCGAACCGAGCTGGCATTGACGCGATCTGGATCAAGCCCATTGGTCAGCGCGAGTTCGTGGGGACGCGACTCCTTTCGCGCAACGTCGAACGGATCCTCGGCTCCTTCCTGTACCGCTACTTCCAGGCGGACGAAGACGAGGGGGAGCACCCCCCCGACAAGCCGGGAGTCTTCCAGCACGCGGTGGTCGGCCAGTTCGCCAAATTCATTGTGGTCGGCGCCAGCTCGACCATCATCGATGTCGGGCTGCTCTTCGTGCTGATGTTCTTCATCCGCGTGAACGGCGTCGAGCTCGGCACAGTTGTCGGCCAATGGCTCATCGAATCCTTCCCCTCTCTCTTCGGCTGGGCGAAAGAGCCTTCGAAAGCAGCCGTGCCGGTCCTGGGAGCTGTTTCGACCAGCTTGGCGATCGTCAACAGCTTTATCTGGAACAGGCTCTGGACCTGGGGCATCTCCGGAAGCACGGCGCGAGCCGCCCAGTTCCGCAAGTTCTTCATTGTCTCGATCGTAGGATTTGCGCTCAACAACGGGCTCAAGACCTTCTTCAACAGCGTCATCCCTGGGCACGCAAAACTGAGTCTGGCCGTCGCGTCCGCGATCGCCGTCGTCGTGGTGGCCTTCTGGAACTTCTTCGGACAAAAGCTCTGGGCGTTCAAACCCGAAGACGACGATTTTGAGGATGAAACTTCAGACTCGACCGACGCTCTCCAGCCCGAGGAGCCCATGGAAGATCCAAAGCCATGAGCGAAAGCGTGCACTGGCAGGATGTCGAAGCGGCGGACTACGGCGTCATCGGCGACCCGGTAGCCCATTCCGCGTCACCTCGCATGCACGCTGCCGCCTACAAAGAGGCTGGCCTCTCCTACGACTATCGGGCTGTCCGCGTCCCTTCTGGCGAATTCGACCAGGCCATGCGGCATCTGGAATCCCTCGGCTATCGCGGCCTCAACGTGACCGTCCCCCTGAAGGAGTTGGCCTACTTGTGGGGCGAGGGGGGCGACCCGAGAATGGGCGCCGTCAACACGGTCCGGTTCGAAGACCACGCCTGCGTCAATACGGACGCACCCGGGTTCCTGCGCACACTGAGAGACCAAAGGGTCGGCCCCTGTCGCGTCCTCATGCTCGGGGCGGGCGGGTCAGCAAGAGCTCTGACGGTTGCGCTCGCTGACGCTGGCTTTGAAGTGGCCCTGTACAACCGAACGCTGACGCGCGCTCAAGAGTTGGTCCGAGCCGCAGGAGTGCGAGTTCAGATTGTCTCCTCGCCAAATGCCGCAGGGTGCGGTCTCATCGTCAATGCAACTTCGGCCGGCCTCCAGGGTGAGGCCCCCGCGATGGACTGGCAAAGCGTCGAGGAATCCGCCCTTGCTTACGACCTCCTGTACGGTAAGCCTTCGCTGTTCCTTGAGGAAGCCTCGGCTCATCGGCTGCGCGTACAAGATGGAAAGGCCCTGCTCGTGGCCCAGGGGGCACTCTCCTTCGAATGGTGGACGGGAGTCGCCGCACCGATTGAGGCTATGATGCGGGCCATAGCTTGAGCATTGTCCGCGCCACGACCGAGAACATTAGGGCAGCCGCCAGGATCATCCAGGCAGGTGGCGTCGTCGTCATGCCCACGGAGACGGTCTATGGGCTTGCCTGTAACGCCACAGACGACAAAGCTGTCCAACGCGTATTTGAGATCAAAGGCCGTCCCGCCGCAAACCCCTTGATCGTCCACGTGGCATCCGTTGAGGAGGTCGGCCGCGTTGCCGAGTCGGTGCCCGACATCCTTGGCGTGCTGGCTGCCCGGTTCTGGCCCGGCCCCTTGACAGTTGTGCTCGCCAAGAGGCCATCGATCCCCTACCGCACGACGGGAGGGCTGGACACTGTCGCGGTGCGAGTTCCAGCCCATCCCATAGCTCTGGCGCTGATTCGGGAGTCGCAGTGCCCCATCGCCGCCCCAAGCGCGAATTTGTTCTCCGAGCTGTCGGTCACAAAGGCCGAGAACATTGATCCGAGGATCGAAGCCGAGGTGGGCATGATCCTCGACGGCGGCCCTTGCGAAGTCGGGGTGGAAAGCACGGTTCTTGACCTGACCGGGGAGGAGCCAGAGATCCTCCGTCCAGGCGGCGTTTCGCGGGCCGACATCCAAGCCGTTCTTGGCAAGCCGCTCGGTATCGTCCCGCCTCCTACGGTGCGCAAGTCTCCTGGGCTCTATCGGCGTCACTATGCTCCGAGAGCCAGCGTCCGTCTCGTTGATTCCATCCGTCCTGGCGAGCCTGGGCTCACGTTCCAGCAGCCCACATCAGATTCCCAGATCAGAATGCCCCTCGACCCCCGAGCCTACGCCGCCAACCTCTACTCGTCCCTTAAGAAGCTTGACGACATGGGCTTCGACGAGTTCGGGGTCGAGCTTCCCCCCGATACCCAAGAATGGGAAGCCGTGCGCGACCGCCTTCGCAAAGCAAGCAGTACGTGAGAACCCTTTTGCCCTACCGGGCGCAACTCCATTGGCTCGATCGCTGTTGTTACCGGTCAAGATTCAGCTAAGCGGCATGGGCACCGTCGCATCGATTCAAAACCTCACGGTCCAATACGGCAACTTTGTCGCTTTGCGCGACTTCTCGGTCGAGATTCCCGAGGGGTGCGTCGGCTTGCTCGGGCCGAACGGGGCAGGCAAAACAACTCTCATCAAGACGCTTCTCGGGTTCGTCGACCCCGCCGCGGGCGGCGGAACCGTGCTGGGCCGCGAAATCGGAAAACACGACCTCCAGATCCGCCAAAACGTCGGCTACCTCCCGGAGCAGGACTGCCACATACCCGGCCTCAGCGCCGTCGAATATGTCGCGTATGCCGGCGAACTGGGCGGCTTGCCGACCAACCAGGCCCTGCGCCGTGCACACGAGGTTCTGGAGCACTGTGGGCTCGGCGAGGCTCGATATCGACCGGTCGAGACCTATTCCACAGGCATGAAGCAGCGGATCAAGCTCGCCCAAGCCCTCGTTCATGGGCCCCAACTGCTCCTGCTCGACGAACCCACGAACGGGCTTGACCCGCTCGGACGAGAAGAGATGATCAAGCTGGTCCGCTCGATTTCCCACGACAAAGGCGTGAACGTCCTCGTCAGTAGCCACCTTCTTCCGGACATCGAACGCACTTGTGACCAAGTCATCGTCCTCTTCAACGGCGAGCTGAGAGCTCAGGGGTTGATCGAGGATCTGAAGCGAGTCGATGGCCACCCAATGGTCGTCGAGCTCCGTGAGCCGAACTCTGAGTTCGCTCGGTCGGCCGCTCAGGTGGGCCTGAACCTAATCGGCCCCCATGGCACAGGATTCCTGTTTGAAGGGCTCGATCGGCCAGAAGAGACGGCGACAGCCCTCTTCAAGGCAGCACGGCTCTCCGGCGCACAGATCCGGCGCCTTGATTTAGCTGAACGGTCCCTGGAGGACGCCTTCCTGGAGGCTGTCCATGCCTGAGCCCATTGCTGATCTTTCCTACCGCGGCTACTCCGGCGAGCATCTGAGCGAGAAGCGGCGGTGGCTCGTCGTTGCCAAGATGGCTTGGCGCAACGCGTTCAAGAAGCGCGCATTCTGGGTCTTTTCAGTCTTCGCTTGCTGGTACTACCTCGTGATGATCGCGTTCTTCTACGTGATCGAGCAGGTCGGGATCGCGCGAGGATCCGATGTGGTCACGCAATTGTTCGGGAGCATTTCTTGGAAGGACCAGTTCCTGACCGGCTTCACCTACTCCCAAATCGTTTGGCTTTCGCTCGGCCTGCTTGTTGGGGCAGGCAGCATTGCCAACGACAACGGCACGAACGCCCTCCTGGTCTATTTGAGCAAGCCAGTGCGCAAGGTGGACTACCTTCTCGGCAAGTGGGCAGGACTCTTCCTTCCGCTCCTGGTTGGAATGGCCGTTCCGACGCTCTTCTTCTACTTGTACGGAGTGGTGAACTTCCGTGAGTACGGCTTCGTGTCTCAGGACTCGTACCTTCTCGTCAAGGTTCTGGCCATGATCCTCGGAGCTGCCTGCTTCCAGGCTTCGCTGATCCTCGGAGTGAGTTCCCTGTTCAATCAAGGCCGGATGGCGGGCGCCGCCTACGCCGCTTGCTTCTTCCTCCTCACCTTCTTTTCTAACCTGATGTGGATCGCCTTCCTGGTCGCCGAAGGCGGTCGCCGGGGGCACCGGAACGGCCCTTTGTCTGAAATTGCGAGCAGGCTGTACTACTTGTCGATCGACGGCCTGCAAATTGGATGGGCAAAGGTCGTGCTGGGAACGGACGGGTCGCCGCCCTTTGGCATGCCGAGCCGGACTCCACAGATTCCAGCGCCGCCGCTGTTGTTGGCGCTCATCCCGATCCTGTTGGTTTCGGCGGGAGGCATGTTCCTCGCTTGGCGTCGGGTTCGGGCGGTGGAGGTCGTCAAGTGATCCAACTTCAAAATGCCAGCCGCTGGTACGGCCAGATCATTGGCGTCAACGATGTCACGTGCTCGATCGGGCCCGGTGTCACCGCCCTGTTGGGTCAGAACGGGGCGGGCAAAAGCACGCTCATGAGGCTCGTCACGGGCCAGCTTCGACCAACGACCGGCAGCGTCAAGGTACACGGCATCGACCCCTTTGCCAACCCCGAGGTCTATCGAAGGCTTGGTTACTGCCCGGACATGGACAGCTTCCCCGAGCACCTTACGGGCCGGGAGTTCGTCCACCGTATGGCGCGGCTTTGCGGCTTCGAGAACCAAGCTGCCCATAGGCGGGCAGACGAAGTCATCGAGCTAGTCGGAATGGAGGACCGGTGCGACAAGAAGCTGCGGGGATTCAGCAAGGGCATGCGCCAAAGGATCAAGCTGGCCCAAGCCATCGTTCATGACCCTGACATCCTACTTCTTGACGAACCGCTCAATGGACTCGATCCGATGGGCCGCAGGCAATTCATGGACGTCCTCGACCATCTTGCGGAGGCCGGCAAATCCATAATCGTCAGTTCCCATGTGCTCTTCGAAGTTGAGCAGATGACTCGTTCGATCATCCTTCTTCACCATGGAAGGCTCCTCGCAAGTGGCGACCTCTCCACAATTCGCGACCTGATCGACCAGCATCCCCACCGAATCAGACTGCGCACCCCAGACCCTCGACTGCTCGCCGCGTTCCTCGTCTCGCTCCCGTTCGTCCTCAGCGTTCAAATCGACCCAGACGAAAGGGGTCTTGAGGTCCAAACCCGCGAACCCGACAAGTTTTATGCTGAGCTGCCCCGTCTTGCACTCGACGAGTCGTTGCCGATCACAAGCCTTGAGAGCCCTGACAACAACTTGGAAGCGGTCTTCCAGTACCTGGTGGTGGCATGACCCGTTACGTCTTCCAGACAGCCCTTCGCGACATGGTGCGGCCTCAACGGGTCGCTGCATGGGCGGCGGTGACGGGGATCGTGTTCCTGATCTCAAGGGTTTGGGCGATGCTCGCAGCGGACCTCGGCGCAGCCGAGAGCTTTGGCCGGGTGGAGCAGGTGGTCGTCCTCCGGGTCATTGCTTTGGCGGCAGCAGTCTTCGGAACAATGGTGGTCAGCCAAGAGGTCGAGCAGAAGACGATCGTGTACCTCATCACTCGTCCGGTGCCAAGGTGGAGCCTTGCTCTCGGCCGGATGCTGGCGGCCACCGTCGTAGGCGGTGTTGTCGCGATCGCAGCCGAGTTCGCCGCGAGCCTCGCCGTGGTGGGGCCAGCCAACGTCGTGGATCCTCGGTTCTGGCAGGATCTGCTCGTCCTGTTCGTCGGCGTGGCCGCCTACACTGGCTTCTTCGTGTTCCTCAGCCTAGTCGTAGCGCGGTCGCTCGTGCTCTCGTTGCTCTTCGCCTTCGGCTGGGAAACGTTCGTGCCGAACATGCCGGGCGACATGTATTACGTCTCGATCCTGACGTACCTCCGGTCTGCGACTCCTCACGCCGTGGTCGCTGGCAGCCCGAGTTTGGGGGACTTCTTGACCGGAGCCAGTTCGCCCAAGTCAGTCGCGGCGCCGGCCGCCTGGATCGCTCTCTTAGTCCTCGTCATCGGGTTGTGGTGGCTTTGCCTGTGGTGGTTTGGACGATTTGAGTACTCGCCGCGGGAAGAGGCCGCGTAAGGGCTCAATTTACTCGGCTGCCCCGCCTCGGAACGTATCGGGCCACTCGTTGTCGCCCTTTCCTTCGCTAAACAGCCAGGTCTTGTTGAAGGCGATCTTCTCTCCAGCCTTGTCCTTCGTTTTGTCGAGCGACGCCAGGAAAATGGAGTTCTTCCCGAATTTCTGATTCATGAGGTCGACAGCCTGGCTCAGTCGGGCCCGGCCAACGGTGTCGTCAAAGAGGCTCGGCGTGACTTCCTCTGGTTGCAACAAGCCGCTGAAGACAACACCGACGCTGAGCGGGTCGCGATAGTCGCGCCGCTCCCACATCTCAAGGACCCGCTCTGTCACCGTCATGCTGTCTTGGGTCGGCGGAAGCGAACAGTGCGCGTGCCATTCTTGCCGTCCCGAAACGCGGATGCCCATATGGGTGGCCCACAGGCCTTTTGACCGAAGCCTCGCGGCTGCCTTGTGCGCGAGGCGAAGAAGGACGTCTCGACAACCTTTGTCGTTCCTGAGGGCGGGAGGGAGGACGTGCGAGTGTGAAAGAGTCTTGCCCTCCTCGATGTCGTAATTGACGTCGTAACCGCGCAGCATCGACCACCATCGCTCACCGTGATAGCCGCCAAAAGCGACCTTCAACTCCTTTGCGCTCCTTGCGATGAGGTCGTCACTGCAGAAGATCCCTCGGGCCTTGAGGCGCGCCTCCATGCGGCGGTTGATGCCAGGAAAGTCCGTCAGCTTGAGTCCTTGTAACCGACCGGGGAGTTCCTCGCCCTGGAGCACGACTAAGCCGTCCGGCTTCTGCATCTCAGTCGCAAGCTTGGCAAGGAACGAGTTGGGGGCAATGCCGATGCTGCACGTCATGGACTCTGCGACCTGCTCACGGATGGCCTTCTTCAGTTTCACCGCCAGCTCCCGCGCCATGGCAGGCTGCCGCTCGAGTCCAAGCAGTCGAAAGCGCATCTCGTCGATGCTGCAAACCCGGTCTACGGGGAGGATGCTCTCGGCCACCTCGATCACCCGGCGATGATAGTGAACGTAGAGCGGAGGACGGCCCTCGACCAGGATGAGGTCAGGGCACCTACGCTTGGCTTCGTCCACCCTCATGACCGTCTTCACCCCGAAGCGCTTGGCCTCGTAGCTCGCCGCTATGACGAAGGTCGTGTCCGCCATGAGGGGCACCACCGCAACCGGCTTGCCCCGCAATTCGGGGCGCTCCGCCTGCTCGACGCTGGCGAAGTAGGAGTTGAGGTCCAAGAACAAGACCCTCAACGGCCGCAGGTCGCGGGCTTCGTCCGGCAGCGCCTCCGTTTGGGTGGACACGTGTCTATTATACTGCGAAGGCGCCGTGACGAAGTTAAGCTCGTTGCCGACGGCGACGGATGCCAGCGCAGCCTATGATGGCAAGAATCGACAGTGTGCAGGGCTCGGGAACTATTGTCAACACCCTGACCTGATCGCCGGGAGAACCGGCCGACAGCGCGAACTGGATGGTGTTCGATCCGACGATCACGCTGTCAATGTTGATGCCCAGCTCAAGTCCACGGGCAGCAAAGTGGCCGGTGGGGATGTTCCCAGACGGCACGCTCGCCGGAATCAAGAAGTCCGAGGCCACAAATGGGTCGGTCGGAGCACCGTCGTCGACGATGACGCCGATGATGGTTCCGTCGAACTGGAAGCCGGCGGTCGTGCTCCCGCCGGCGGCCGGATCAAAGTAAAAGGCGTGGCTGTTCACGACCGTTCCAGCTGCGACGATCCCAGGCGTCAGCGAGCCAGGCGAATTGTAAGTTCCTGGCCCCGTGATGTCCACGGCCACGTTGGACGCCAGGGTGACGGACTGCTGCTCGTCCCAACCGTGGATCACAAGGGTGTGATCTCCGAAGAAGTCCGGCGTATAGCCGACTCCCGGGCCGGCAGTCAGGATGTCGCCGGAGCCGCCGACGTTGATGATCGAAGCCGATGAAAGTGCTGTCGTGAGGACGAGTCCGGCGAGAATGTTAAGGGACTTCACAAAGAGACATTGAAGCTAAGGGGCACAAATGTGACCTAACAAGATGGGGTCCGTCAGCGGTCGAACCCTGCCGGTACACTCGCCGCACACATGCAGATCGCCGTGCTCCCCTTGAACGCGGGCCCGGACACCCGTCCAGCCCTGGCCCGACAGCTCTCCAACTTTGCTTGTGAGATCGCACGGAACGTGACGGGCAAGGAAGTCCACGCCGTGAACTATATGGCGCAGTACCCCGACGACAGCGGGGCCACTCGCTTTGCGATGGTCAATCCGAACGAAGCGTTGAACGAGCACGAGATCATTCAGCAGTTCTTCTCCCAAGCCCAAATGGAGCGGTTGGTCGATGGCCTCCTGACCGAGCGTCAGGGCGGCGGCGGGAACGTCACCCTGAGGGTTTTCAAGCAAGGCGTCAACGAGCCCGAGGCTTCAGAGGACTTCACCTACCTCCCCGGTGGCATCTTCACCCCTGTTCGTGGTTTTGTGACCATGCTCGTCAAGCAGATCGATGGCGTGATGCCAGCGGAGATGGAGGACGATGTCAATCTCTTCGGCACCAGCAACCCAGAGGCTTTCGAGCAGTTCTTGATCGGTTTTGACGCCGTGCAGTACATCGAGAAGGCTCAGGGCATGGTCGCTCTCGAATTCGAACCTGGGCTCGCAATCGAGGCTCTTCAGAAAGCCTTGGCGCTTGACTCGGGGTGGGAGGCGCCGTTCGTCGCACTGTTGAACCTGACACGGCTTTGCACCCAATACCGCATCGGCAACCCGGAGACCCTCGAGAAGACGATCAAAGACCTGACCGAGTCAGAGCCCGACGACCCCCGAGGCTGGTTCGCCCTGGGCGACTTCTACGGAGTGGTCGGGAACGCCCAAGGCGCCGCCGACAACATGGAGAAAGCGATCGTCAAGCTCCAGATGAGGGCCGCGAAACTCCACAAGGATGCCGAGGAGGCCCGTAAGGCGGGCGATACGGCCGGTGCGGAGTCCCTCGAATCCGAGGCGCAGCGGACGGCCAACGACGAGGCTCCGATCTTGTCTCGGCTCGGAATGGCCCAAATGAACATGGGCATGCCTGCCAATGCCGAACGGAACTTCAAGCGGGCGGTCGAGTTGGAAGGGCCGGACAAGCCCTCCCTCGGACTGCTGTCCCAGGTTTTGGCGCAGACCGGTCGCTCCCATGAGATCCCCCCGCTCTGGAAGTCTGTCGTCGACTCAAGCCCACAGAATCCACAAGCCTGGGTCAACTACGCGATGTCGCTCTTGCAGTCGGGCAAGGACGACGAAGGCGTCCAGGCCTTTGAGAGCGCGTTGACGACACTTGAAGAGCCGACCTTCGCCAAGAGGTTTTACGCCGCCTATCTCGCCCAGAAGGGAGACCTCGACCGGGCAATGGACCTCTACGAAGACGTGCTTGAAGTGGCGCCGACCGAGGTGCCGGTCCTTTGGGAGTACGCCCAGACCCTGACTGCTGCGAAGCGAGCGTTCGAAGCGCCCAAGCCACTGCGAGAGATGCTCAATCAAAACCCTGAGCCGAACCTACGGGCCAATGCGCAGGCGATGCTTCTCAAGATCGAGCAACCCAAGCGTGTTGAAGGTGTCGACAATGCAGCAAAGAAGCTGGCGGAAGGGGACGCAGAAGGCGCCCTTAAGGAGCTCAAGCCGCTGAAGAACTGGCTCGGCGACTACTGGGAGCTTTGGATGCACCTGGCCGACGCCCACAACAGGCTTGGCGAGTATAAGGAGGCCGAAGAGGCTTGCGCCCAGCTCTTGAACATGTTCCCAGGTTGCGAACCTGCCTATGCCTTGCTTGCTGCATCCCTCCACGGCCAAGATCGCGACGAGGACGCCTACAACTTCTTGCGCAACGCGATGATGAACATGCAAGGGTCGCTCACCGTCGGCTTGAACCTGGCCCAAGCGTGCAAGTGGTCGGGTCGCGATGACGAAGCCCGCGATCTCATTCGTCAAATGCGAGAGGCGACGGGCAACAACCCCGAGATCGGGGAGATCCTCGACCAGATCGAGCATGGCGACGGGCCGCGAATCGAGCTGGCCTAAGGCAAGCACTGCAAGGGCCGCTTTGTCGTCAATCCGGCCTTCAAAGGTAGTTTGTGCCGCCCTAAGCAGCGTGGCCCGAGGTCGACGATCGACGGGCGCGTAAAATCGGCAGGCCGCATGAGGCTGTTCCGCTCGCTTGACCAGCGCATCGTCGCAGAGCTCCGAACCCAGAAGAGGACGATCTGGAAGGGGCTGCTCTGTGTCGGCCTGACGAGCCTACTGACAGCAGCCATGGTGCCGATGACAAAGCTCGCCATCCAGAGCATCGAGGAGGCGGCACCGGTCCGAGTGGACATCTCGGCCCAAGTTCCCTTCGAAAAGGATCTCTCTGACGAGTTGGGAGTCTCGGTAGAGCGAGTCCGGGAGGCTCTGAACAAACTTCGGCCGATGCCGGCCGCAGCCGACCTCGCGCGGGAGATCGGCGTCACGACCGAGAGTGCCCAGGTCGCCATAGACCACGTTAAAGCGCGAGGCAAGACCTTGGAGACACAAGCCCAAATCGGGCGGCGGCAAGACGACGCCCTCGTCAAGCTAGGTGTCCTTTGCCTCGGCGTCGTGTTCATTTTCGGTGCCAAGTACTTCTTCACCCGCGGGCAGTTCTTCTATCTGAGCAAAGCTTCCGCCGCGCTCGCCAGCGACCTCCGGGTTCGGTTGTTCAACAAGCTCCAACGCCTGCCGATCAGCTACTTCAACGACAAGCGGGTGGGCGGCATCCAAAGCGTCCTGACGAACGACATCAACGTCTACCAGAACGCCGTTTCAGTGATCCGCGACAGCATCGACGGCCCGACGAAGGGAATCCTCGCGCTGGCCAGCATTATTTGGATCAACTGGCAGCTCGCAGTGGTGGCGATGCTGTTCATCCCGGTGATGGCGTGGTTCGTAAACCGAAATGGCAGACGGATGAAGGCCGCCCAAGCCCAGGTCCAAGAAGACCTCGCCGACCTCAGCGCGATGTCCCAGGAGGCGTTGAACGGGACGCGCATCGTCAAGGCCTTTGGCGCGGAAGACCGGGTCGGCGGGTTGTTCAAGAAGCTCGTGGACAGGCAATACGAGAGCCAATTGCGTGCGAACAGGCGTTTCGCGCAGTTGAGGCCCATGGTCGAGTTCATCGGAGCAGTCTCTTTGGCCGCGATCCTCTATATCTGCGGCCACCTTGCGCGGGCCGGCGCTCTCAGGATCAGCGATATCATTGCGCTGACCTTCGCACTCGACATCATTAACCAGGGCGCAAGGAGCCTCGCCAACGTCAATAACACCTACAACCAGGTGCAAGCCGCAGCGGACAGGATCTATGCGGAGGTGCTCGCGGTGCCCGAGGAGAGCCAAGTCGACGACGGGCTCACACTGACAAGCCCCCAGGGGAGAATCGAGTTCAAGGATGTCTCGTTCAGTTACCCTGACGGGACGAAAGCGCTTGAAAACGTGAGCTTCGTGATCGAGCCAGGAACTTCGCTCGCCCTTGTCGGCCCAAGCGGGGCGGGCAAGAGCACGATCGCAGATCTTGTGCTCCGGTTCTATGACCCGACTGAAGGGCACGTTCTTTTCGACGGGAAAGACATTCGAAAACTGAAGACCTCCTGGTACCGAAGCCAATTTGGAGTGGTTCCCCAGCAAACGTTCTTGTTCGCTGGCTCGATCGCAGAAAACCTCCGTCTAGGCATGCCGGACGCGAGTGACCAAGACTTGGAGAAGGCCGCGAAGATGGCTCACGCAGAAGCCTTCATTGAGTCCACTTCCGAGGGCTACCGCACGGAACTTGGCGAGCGCGGAGTGCGGCTCAGCGGTGGCGAAGGGCAACGCTTGGCCATCGCCCGTGCGCTTGTTCGAAATCCCCTCGTCCTGCTATTGGACGAGGCGACCAGCAACCTCGACGCACACAGCGAGAAGGCGGTCACCGAAGCCCTGACAGAGCTGATGCAGCAGAAGACCACCCTTTTCATCGCGCACCGGCTGACCACCGCCGCAAGGGCCGACCGAATCCTGGTTCTCCGCAGGGGCCAGATTGTCGAAGAGGGGTCGCACGCAAGCCTCATGGGATCAAAAGGCACATACGCGGCGATGTACGAGGCGTTCTCAAGCGGCTTGCTGGGGGAAGAGGGCCTTGGCTGAGGCGATCGTTCGTGTCAAGGGCTTGAGCGTCGGATATTGGGGTCAGGATGTACTCCACGATGTGAGCTTTGAACTCGGGGAAGGGGAGATCATCGGTCTCCTAGGCCCCAATGGAAGCGGAAAGACGACCTTACTCAAAGCCGTCTGCGGAGCCCTGCCCGCGTCAAGAGGCAACGTCGAGATCCAGGGTCAGGATGTTCGAAAGCTCGCCGCTCAGGCACGGGCCCGGCTCGCGGCGTACGTCCCGCAACAAGAGGCCCACATCTATGACATCACGGTTCTAGACCTCGTCCTGATGGGCCGGCTGTGTCGCTCCGACGGCTTGTTCGAGACACAAGAGGACGTCCGGGCCGCCGAGAACGCGATGGAAGAGACCGATTGTTTGCGCTTTAGCGACCGGTTCGTTTCGACCCTCAGCGGCGGGGAGGCCCAGAGGGCGCTGATCGCGAGGGCCTTAGCACAGGAGACCCCCGTGTTGCTGTGCGACGAGCCGACGACACACCTGGATCCTCGCCACCAAATCGAGACGATGAACCTGCTGCGACGCCTGAGGGACGCCGGAAAGGCGGTCATTGCCAGCTCGCACGACCTCAACTGGGCGCTGGGCGGTTGTGACCGCTGCGTCTTGCTCGATAGGGGGAGAATCGCCTTCGCTGGCGATCTCCTTGACGCCTGCAGACAAGGGATCCTTGACGACGTGTACGAAAGCCGGTTCATAGCCGGTTCAATCGATGGGCGCCCGGTGTTGCAGCCAGTCTCGAACTAGTCCCGGCTCTTCTCGTTCTCTTCCGCGAGCTTGGCTGCGCGGGACGCACCGTCGTACCAATGCGTCATCGTGGTCGAGTCGTTTGGCTTGGGCTTGTAGATGTCGTACTTCGGAAGAAGAATGGTTGGCTCCTTCGCGAGCTCCATGGAGGCTCCCGGGGCTTCCTCAGGCATAACGCCGACCAACTTGCCGTTCGGTCCCCGACGCCCATTGTTGTCTGAGCTCTTCTGGGGAAGGGCCTTCAGGAGGTCGTTGCGGGTCTGCGCCTTCTCTTCGTCTGTCACAGCGTGCTGGCTGACACCTTCTTTGTCCTTCTCCATGCTGTTGATCCGCTCCTCCATCGGTTTGAGGGACGCGTTCCAAACTGTGACCGCGGCTAGTGCGACGACCACGACTCCAAATAGGAACACGGGTGCCTTTCGGTTCTTCATAATTGCTTTCCTCTATTGTGATCGGACTCGACTTGCTTCGGTACGGTTTCTTCGACTATGGGTCTGACGGTCGCTCTTGACGCTCGACTGGTCGGTCGCCAGATGACCGGCGACACCAGTTATTGGACGGGACTCGTTTCAGCCCTGGCCAAGAACCAAGGTGACTGCCGGTTTCTGCTCTATTCCAACACGGCGCGGCCGCCCGGGATTCCCGACCGTCAAGACTTTCGCTGGATCCAACTTCCCGGCCCAGACCGGTGGTGGAGCCTCGTCAGGTTCCCGCTAGCGGCGAGGCGCGCCGGGGCGGACGTCTTCCACACCCAGTACAACCTGTCACCCCTCGCCGGATCCTGTGGCGTCACGACTGTACACGACGTCTCGTTCCTGATCGGCCCCGAATGGTTCAACCTGCGGGACCGCTTGTTGCTCCAGTGGCAGATCCCCGCCTCTTGTCGCCGGGCGGCTCGGGTCATTACTGTCTCCGAAACAAGCAAGAAAGAAATCGAGAGGCTTATTCCGGGCGCGGCCGGAAAGGTGCGCGTCACCTACAATGCGCTGGGCTCGAACGTCCAACCCATGCCTGCCAAAGAGGCCCTTGCACGGGTCAAGACGATGGGCGTGTCGCAGCCCTACCTGCTCACGGTCGGCACCAGGTGGCCACGGAAGAACATGGGTCTTGCGTTGGAAGCAGCGAGAATGGCCGATAGGCGGCTGGTGGTCACTGGAAAGCCTGGTTGGGGCGACGATTTGGCCGGTGCCTTGCTCACGGGTTACGTTCCGGACGAAGATCTGACCGCCCTGTACCAGTGTGCAGACCTCTACTTAGCTCCCTCGTACCACGAGGGCTTCGGTATTCCCTTGCTCGAAGCTTTCGCCTGCGAGTGCCCAGTGCTCTGCTCTCAGGGCGGGGCTTTGCCCGAGGTTGCCGGTGGAGCAGCAGAACTAGCCCCATCGTTTGACGCCGCGGATTGGGCCTCCTGTATCGAACGCCTCCTGGCTGATTCGAGTAAATTGGACGCGATGCGGCGAAGGGGTGCCGACCGCGTCAAGGACTTCAGTTGGGAGCAGACGGCGGCGAAGACCCTGGAAATCTATCGGGAAGCGGCAAACAGATAAGTAGCGACCTGCTCGCCGTTTTAGCCTGTCCCCGTTGTGACCAGAGGCCGCCCCTGGAGTGCAAGGGAGAAACGCTGGTTTGCACCTTGTGCGGAACGAGTTACGCCGTAATCGATGGGATTCCGCGGTTGTTGCCGGAAGACGGCACGCCGCCCGAAGCAGAGCACCATGGAACGTAAGAAAGTCTTGATCCTGCATGGGCCGAACCTAAACCTCACGGGTTTTCGGGAGCCCGAGCTTTACGGCCGCAAGCCGCTGGCCGAGATCGACGAGGACATCGGCACCGCCGCCGACGAGTTCGGCTTTGAGGTGCGGATCCTGCAGTCAAACCACGAAGGCGTCCTGATCGACACGATCCAGGAACACCGAAAGTGGGCCGATGCAATCGTGGTGAACCCAGGTGCTTTGACCCACTACTCCTACGCTTTGCGCGACGCGCTGGCCAGCGTCCGTCTTCCCATCATCGAAGTCCATATGTCCAACGTGATGGCGCGGGAGGAGTTCCGACACCAGTCTGTGGTCGCGCCCGTCTGCGTTGGGACGATCACCGGGTTCGGCAGTCACAGTTACATTCTCGCCCTTCAAGCTCTCAAGTCCAGAGAGGTCGGATCCCTATGAACAATGTCTCTCGCCTCCAAACAGCCCTCGCCGAGCAGAATGTGCCGGCTATTCTCGTCAGCGACATCACGAACGTCCAGTGGCTCACCGGCTTTACCGGTAGCTCCGGGTTTGTGCTCCTGACGCCGGCTGCAGGTCGGTTCATCACCGACAGCCGCTACACCATCCAAGCCGGCGAAGAAGTTAAATCCTTGGCTGTCGCGTCATACGCCAGCCCCGTCAAGTTCACCGAGTTCCTGAGTTCGAACGTTACGGAAATGGGGATCGATCAGCTTGCGTTCGAGAAGACCATCACGTACGGGACGTGGGACGACTGGCGCAAGGGCGTCCCGACCGTGGAGTGGATTCCCGCTCCAGAAGTGATCAAACCGCTGCGGATGGTGAAGACAGCCGATGAGGTCGAAAAGATCCGCAAGGCGTGCGAGTTGGCCGATGCTTGCCTCGGGCACGTTCAGCGCATGCTGCAGCCGGGAGTGAGCGAGTACGACATTTCGCTCGAGATCGAGTTCTTCTTCCGAAGGAACGGTGCCGAGGTCGGCTTCGCTCCGATCGTGGCCAGCGGCCCGAACAGCGCCCGTCCCCATGCCCGACCGTCAGAACGCAAGCTGGAGTCGGGCGACTTCGTCACGCTGGACATTGGCGCCCAGCTCAACGGATACAACAGCGACATCACCCGGACGTTCGTGATCGGCAAGGCAAGCGACCGCCACAGGGAGGTGTACGACCAGGTCCTCAAGAGCCAAATCGCTTCGATCGAGGCTCTTCGACCCGGAAAAACGGGAGTCGAGGTCGATGGTGTCGCTAGGACGATCTTGGACGAGAAACAACTCGCTCAGTACTTCGGACACGGCCTCGGCCACGGCTTGGGCAAGGCTGTCCACGACCTTGGCAGTCTCAGCACTCGGTCCGAAGACACGATTGCTCCGGGTCAAGTCTGGACGATCGAGCCTGGCGTGTATATCGAGGGCTTTGGAGGGGTCAGGATCGAGGACGACGTGCACGTGACGACGAGCGGCCCGGAGGTGCTCACCCACTTCCCCAAGGAGCTGATCGAACTCAATTGAGCCTTTCGCCGGTACTGAACCTGGAGAACTTGGTGCTGGCGGCAGGCGGCCGAGCCCTTTCGCTTGAGTTGTTTGCCGGCGAAGGCTATGCCGTCATGGGTCCGAGCGGGTCGGCCAAACAGGGCCTAATCAACGCGGTTTGCGAGCGGGAAAAGCCGGCGAGCGGTGCCATCGGCCGACAGGCTCAGGTCGTAGCTGCGTTGGAGCGGGATTATTCCCGGCGGGACACGCCGCAATCCTTGGCGAAGAAGTACTCGAGAAGGGTCTCCGGCGCGAAGATGACCGACGTGCTCACCGCCTTGGGGCTATGGGAGATGCGCCAGGCGCCAACGATGACGATGGAGCCTGCCCTTGCCGCAGCCTGCGACCTGATTCCGCTGCTGCTTGACGACTCGCCGATCGGCGTCATCGACGGTCAACTGGACGCTCTCGACCCCTGGGCCCGCGAAGCCACGCTAGACGTCATGGAGGCTGACCTCAAGGCCGGCCGCGCGTTCTTGGTGAAGACGAACTTGACGACCATTGCGGCCCGTCTCGGCAACCTTGTCGTCTTTCGTGGCGACTCGCCGGTCTTTGCCGGGCCTGTGGCCACCCTCCTTCGCAGCGTGGCCCGAACCGAGGTCTGGATCGAGACCGACGACCCGACCACCGTTTCGACGATGGTCGAACCTTTCACCGTCTCGGTCAGGATCCTTGAAGGCGGTGTCCTGATTGAAGCAGACAAGGGTCAAGAAATCGCGGCCCGTCTGTTGACGATCGGTTACGGCAAGGTCAAGTCGCTCGTGATCAAAGAGCCGACGGTGGCGGACGCGCTCCGTCAACTTTATTGATTAAAGACCCGGAGCTCGCCCTGCCGAAAGGTGACTCCCCTGGCGTCCGCATATTCCAAAAGGGGAATCGCGTACTTGCGGCTTGTGCCAAGTGCTTCCCGAAACTGTGAGACTGAAAACCTCTCGCCCCCCAACTTAGCCTTCGCCGTCGCCAGAAGGCCCTGGATTTGAGCGGGTGTGTACCAGACAAGGTCGGCGAGCCTGACGAGCTCGCCAGCTTTCAACCCCATGTCGAGCATGGCGTTCACGGCTTGAACAGGCACCCCCAAGGCGAGTGCGGTTTCACTCGGGGAAGGGACGTTGACTCCAGACGATTCGAGCAGGGACGTGACTCGCTCGAGCAATTGTCTTTGCGCGGCGTTCAAAGTCGCCCCCCGGCCGGGAAAGGCGAGCAAACCACCGGACACGCGCAATTTTGATTGCTCACCCAAAAAGGTGATAATTCTGTCCAAAGGCTTTCCTTGCCATTCAAGGCCCGCGGCGGCAGCCACTTTCTCCCGTGAGAAGGCGGCCTTCGCGGGCTCCCGGTCGTGAAGGGCTTCCAGGGCTGAAAGGAATGCCACTGCACATTTTTTGAACGCCTCGGGAGAAAACCAGAGGCCGGCGAAGCCGACGATCCGCCGTGTCTGAACCAGCGATTGGAACGTGTCGCCAAGCGCCTGCCTGTCCCTTCCGACCGTTCGACAGACCTCGTCAGTAGCAATCCCGGCCTTTGAGTCCGCAATGAGGTTGGCTACAGATTCGCTGATGTCCCCGCCGGGGGCTAGCGCCAGGAGTTTCCGCTTACGAACACCTTGCGGCACCGTGACGGTGCCGCCGCCGAGCACGTCGGGGGGGCTGTATCGCCTGAGAACGAAAGGCTGGCCCTTCACCACGGCAACCGGGCGCTCCAGGCGAACTTGAGCTCGCGACGAGCCCTGACCTTCCCGGCGCACACGTCCCACGACTTCATCCGCTCCGATCGAGAGTCGAATCCTTGCGCCCTTGGGAGGAGCCGTCACCCAATGAACTTCCAGGTCGACCGTGTCGCTGGCAAAGACCGTTCCCGGGGAGGCCGCCACCATTCCCCGAACCAAATCCTCAGCCTTGATTCCGCTCAGGTTGAGGGCCACCCTCTGTCCCCGTTCAGCCTCAGGGACAGAGGTGTCGTGGGACTGGATTTGCCTGACCCGCACACGGTGGCCGCCTGGCTCGATCCAAGCCTCCCCGCCTTCGCGCACAGTACCGGCCATCAACGTGCCAGTCACCACCGCCCCATGCCCCTTCACAGTGAAAACGCGGTCAACGGGTAGGTACCAATCCTGAGAGCCAGAAGGGCGTTGAGCAGCCAAAGCCTCGGCAAGACGCCCTTTGAGCGCCTCGAGCCCTTCGCCGGTCACCGACGAAACCGGGAGAATCGAAGAATCCGCGAACCGGCCCGCGGCCAGAATCTCGCGCACGTCTTCGTGGGCAGCTTCGAGAGCGATAGAATCGACCAGATCGGCTTTTGTCAGCGCGACGATCAGACGCTCGACTGGCAGCAGTTCCAGGATTTGCAAATGCTCGCGGGTCTGCGGTTTGACCGATTCGTCAGCGGCGACGCAAAGGACCGCCACGTCTACGCCGAGCGCACCGACCAGCATGTTCGACAGGAACCGCTCGTGGCCGGGTACGTCGACAATCGAGACCCGACCGATCTCAGGAAGCTCGACGAAAGCGAAACCGATGTCGATCGTAAGCCCGCGCTTCTTCTCTTCCGGCAGGCGGTCGGCATCGATACCCGTCAAGGCCTTGATCAAGGAGGTCTTTCCGTGGTCGACGTGGCCAGCGGTGCCGATAAGTCTGGCCATGGGGGCCGCCTAAGGCACGTTCGCCAGTTCGGCCTTCAGGATGTTGATAGAGTCGATGTTCTCGGGATCGACCCCGTTCAAGGCCGCAAGGTAGATCGAGACAAAGTCCCCGTACAGAGTGAGCGAGAGCATTTTCTCAAGGAGACTTTCTCCTCGCGCTTGAACTCGAACAGTCTTCGCGGTGCCTTCGATGAGCCGGGCCGTCACCTCGGCGCGCTTCTTCATTTTTGCGCTCTCCGTTCCGTCCTCAAGGACGACTGACACCCAGTGGGAGACACCCTGCTCGCCAGCCTTGACCCAGCCGAGCACTTCGTTGTGGCAGAGTTCGGGATAGGTATGGGCAAACGTCATGTTCTTGGCGTTCTCGTCGATCTGGCCCTTCCAGCGTCCTGCGACAAGGCCCTGCCAATGCCCGAGGCCGTACAGGACGGACAGTTTGCCGTGGAGAAGGTCGGCCAATTGCTTCGTCGGATTGGAAGCCAACGGCGTCTCGACTCCCCAATCATTCACGCACCGTTCGAGCAAAGCGACGGCCGAGCCCCAGTCCTGTTGGGGAAGTAGGCCGAGCTTCTCACAAGCAACGACCACGGGCGCAAAGAGGTATCCGAGAGCGGTGCGAGGAGGCTGTCCGGCTGGGATCAGGACGAGAGGGTCGCCGTTAGCCCCCGCAAGTTCGGCGAGCTTGCCTCCGCTGGTCACGCAAATGATTGGGCATTTGCGAGCACGCGCATCGGCGTATGCGCTCAGAGTCTCTTCGGTGTTCCCTGAGTAGCTCGTCGCGAACACGAGTGTCTGGCCGTCTGCCCAGTTAGCGAGGGAGTAGTCCCGGTTGACTTGGAAGGGCACGGTCCCGAAGGCGTCAAAGAGGGCGCGGGTGAAGTCGCCCCCGGCCGCCGAGCCGCCGAGCCCGGTTAGGACCACGCTGGTCGGCTTAGCCCAATCGCCGGGCAAGGCGGAGGCCTCCGCCGTCGAGACGGCTTTGGCCACTTGCGCCGGAAAGTCGACCGTGAGTGCGTACATGCCCTTCGGATCGAGCCGAAGGACGAACTCGCGGTCGTCGAGAAGGTGGGTCATTCGTCCGCGAAGGGATCGTATTCGTCTTCCGCCGGCGCGCTGGGTCCAGATCCTGCGGGCACCGCGGCGTAGGCGCTACCACCGCCCCCACCCTGCTCGTCTCGCGGCCGGTCGAGGCCCTGAAGGTTCTCTGCCACCACTTCCGTGACTTCACGTTGGGCGCCTTCCTGAGTCGTGTACTTCCGCGTTTGCAGGCGACCCTCGACAAGCACGAGGCGGCCCTTGCCCAGGTAGTTGGCGGCAAAATCGGCCGAGTTGCCCCAGGCCGAGACGTTAAAGAAGTCGACGTCTTGCCCGTCCGTTTTGAAGCGACGGTCGACAGCGATGCCGAAGTTGGCGACCTGCTTGCCGGTGTTCGTTGTCCTGATTTCCGGGTCTCTGGTCAACCGACCGACCAGGATGACTTTGTTATAGCTGCTCATGCGATGTCCTCACGGAGCAAGATCTGGTGACGGATGACGTCGTCGTTGATCCGCATCAGGCGGTTCAACTCTGCGGGCACCTGTGGCGGCGCCTCGAAGTTCATCAAGATGTAGTTGCCTTCGCGGTGGCCATTGATCTCGTACGCCAGCTTCCGTTTCTCCCACTTGCTAGCCGATTCTACCGAGCCTCCGTTCTTCTCGACAATGCTCTTGAAGTTGTCGGCGACCTTCTGAACCTCGTCGTCGGTCATGGCCGCCGGAACAATATAAAACGCTTCGTACTTCTTCATGGGCTCCCTCTGGACCAGTTCGGTGCCGCCAAGGCGGCACAGAGAGTCCGATTACTTTACCCTTGCGGGGGATGGGGACAAGGGACGAGGCCAGTCCCTCGTCCCCACTCCCCGTCTCCAGTCCCAAACATCCCGGAACCCTTTTGAAAGCTCCAACGTATCGGCCCCTGAAGGAGCCTACAATGAGGACGAAAGCTCTCGCGATCTCTGGAATTCTCGTGGTGGCAATGGCCGCCACGGTTGCGACTGGTCAACTCACCATGCCTTGGGCGGTCCCGCTTTCTGTGGACCAAGACAAGAACGTCACGATGGACTTCACAAACGCGCCAGCCCAGCAAGTGCTGGATTGGCTGAAGAAGTCAGGCGTCAACTTTGTCGTCGAGACAACGACGATCCCCAAGGACAAGCGACTCACCGTGCACGTGAAAAGTCAGCCGATGGATAAGGCTGTCGCCGCTGTGGCCGACGCGCTCGGACTCGGCATGACGAAGAAGGGCGATATCTACACGTTGCGAAACGGCGGCTCTCTTTGGACCTCTGAGGCCATGCCCGAGGGCCAATGGGCGCGGATGAAGGAGCTGCCTGGCCTCGAGGGCAAGGAAAAGGAGGAACTGCTCCAGGAACTCGGGAAAATTCACAATTTCGAATGGAAAGAGGGCCAAGAGCTCTCTCCCCAGCAGAAGGAAGAACTCGAAAAGAGGATGGAGCTCTTCGGCGAGAAGATGGGCGAGTTCGGCGAAAAATTCGGCAAGGGCTGGCGGGACGGCCAGGAAATGAGCCCCGAAGAGCGCGCCAAGTTCGAGAAGGAAATGCAGCTCTTCGGCGAGAAGATGGGCAAGTTCGGCGACCAGTTCGGCAAGGGCTGGCGGGACGACAAGAAGATGAGCCCGGAGGAGCGCGCCAAGTTCGAGAAGGAGATGCAGCTCTTCGGCGAGAAGATGGGCAAGTTCGGCGAGGACCTTGGCAAGGAACTCGGCAAGATGCCCAAGGACGGCTGGCACTTCAAGGAGCTGCCCGGTGGGGATTGGCAACTGAAAGAGATGCCCGAAATGGACGCCAAGATGAAGGAACTGCTCCAGAAGCACTTGAAGGACATGCCGGACATGAACTTCAAGTTCAAGGAGATGCCCGGGTTCGACGGCGAGAAGCTCAAAGAAGAGATTCAGAAGAGCATGAAGGACATCCCGGACATGAAGAACTTCAAGTTCGAGAAGGGCGAGTTCGCCGACATCGGCAAACTGGTGGACAGCCTCACGCCCGCTCAGCTTGAGAAAGCCAGGTCCAAGGGCTATCTGACGCCGGGCGACCTAACCCCAGAACAGAAGAAGATGTTCGGGAAGATCGGCGACGGCGAGTTCACGGTCACATTCGAGAAGGGCGGCAAGAGCGTCACGTTCAAGAACAAGTAGTCGCCGCAAGCGGTGGCGAGGGCGGGGTCCGATCTTTGGGCCCCGCTTTGTTGTTCGTCTCGCTCCTCAATTGCGAAACGCCTACCCACCCGTTTGGGGCCTTGGGAGCGGAATCTTGTCGATCCGCCTCCTCCAAATGCCCCTTCCGTAGGTCGAGACAACAAGAGTCCTTGTGGCAGTGTGGGCCACCATGTCCGTCACCGCGACCCCGGGGAACTGTCCCGTAGGAGTGAAATCGTCCCAGGTTGCGCCGCCGTCCCTCGTCATGTAGACGCCTGCCTCGTTGCCGACGAACCACACCGTGGTCGGGCTGTTCGGAAGTCGGGCAATCGAGGTCGCAGGAGCGACCGGCAGTTGCTTGCCCACGATGTTCCCTGTCTTGTCCTCCCAGACTCGGGGGTTCGCAAGTGTGTCCTTGCACTCCCATAGCTTCCCGAAGAGCCCGGTTCCCTCGAAAGCGACCAAGATGCGGCTGGGATTGGCAGGGTCGATCGAGACGCGACCAATCGACTCAGCCGGCAGCCCTGGGCTTCCCTTCTGGATTGGCGCCCAGGAAGAACCGCCGTTTTGTGTCATCCAAACCTCACCGTCCTGCGAGACCGTATAGATCCGGTTGGCATCGGAGGGAGCGACCGCCAAGTGCCGCACGTGCTTGTCAGTTGAGAGAATCTGGCCGCCCAGCCTCACCGACCAGGTGTCGCTCACAGGATCGTAGCGGTGCAGGTAGTTGGTGGCCGTGTAGAGGTAGCGGTTATTGACCGGTTCGATGACCAGCGGAGGGCTGGAACGGTGCTTCTCGCCCAGTGTGTTGAGGGGAAGTTCCCGGCGGTCGGCCCAAGCGTTGCCGGTCGCCAAGACATAGCCGTCCCCGTTGTCGTCTTTGTCGAAGTTCGGCGGGACGATGTATTGGATGCCGGGCACGACCTGGTTCCGTGCCGAGTGTCCGCAATCGCCGAGCAGGATATTGTCCCACTTGGAAATGTCCGTTCCGCAGACCGCATAGCCGTTGTCCTGCAAGCCGGCGATGATTCCCGTGTTCACATCCTTGTCCACCGAAATTCGGGTGACCAGGCAACAGCCGAGGTTCTTGCTCAGCTGCGTCATCGCGAACGTGTTCGTGACGGGATTGTAGATCGTCCTCAAGACGCCGCCGTCGGTCGACAGCAGGAATTGATTGGGATCGCTTGGGTGCGGACCGAGGTTGTGGTGGTCAACGTGGGAAAGATCAGCGTGAGAGTACGAACCGGCCACAGAGGCCCAGGTGCCGGAGACGTCCTTGGCGATGTACGAGTCCACGTTTTGGACAACCAGTGAATCGTGGGCACCACCAAAGTTGTTGAGGAAGCAAGTCAGGCCGTTGTTGAAGAACGACTGAGCCCAGTTGCCGCCAGCCACGGTCTTGAGATTGCCGGTAATGTCGATCCATGCACCGAGGAAGGCGCCACCTTTGTAGACTTTCTGTGAGTCGGTGTAGTAGATGTAGGGCTTGCTTGGGTCGACCTTCGAAGCGGCCACAAAAACGCGGTCGGAGGACAATCCCCTCAGCGGGAGCGGAACGTTCGTCCAGCTCGCACCGTGGTTCGTGCTGACGCGAAGAACGAGTGTCTGGTCCGTCAGCCTGCCCGTCACCCAGACATAGGGAAATTGAGATGCGCTGGCGGCGTCCAAGTCGTACCAATAAGCGAACGTGTTGATCGCCAACTGCCAGGTTTGACCTTCGTCTGGCGACATGTAGAGCTTGTTGTAGTAAGAGTTGCCTCCGCCCGATGCTACAAAGAGCCGCGAAGGATCCTGAGGGTCCGTGACTATGTCAGAGACAAGGACGTCGTCGAACTGCACCACGCCACGTTGGGCCCAAGTCAGGCCGCCGTCCTTTGTGACCATGACGCCGATCCCTGCCCCGTAGTTGTAAGCCCCGTTGCCTGGCTCGTCGCCGGTACCGACATAGACGTGGTTTGGAAAGACGGGGCTAGCGAGGACGGAAGAGCAAGACGCGTGGAGCCAATTGTCTGAGAGCGGTGTCCAATTCACCCCATTGTCAACGGTCTTCCAGAGTCCGCCCCGGCCCGAGGCAGCGTACATCTTGTTGGGGTCGAACGGATCGAACACGGCCACGTTGATCCTGCCGTTTATGGGAGGAGGGCCATAGCCGTACGGGCCCTGATAGGTCTGGAGGTTCGTCGGCCCGAGGTACTCCCACGGCCCGAGCGCAGGGAATTGGTCGCCGCCTCCGGTCGCGAGCGCCATGGCCGCCTTCATCTTAAATGCGGTCCGGATCGTTCCGTAGTTCGGCCGCTCGTTGGGATAGGCCAGAACTTCATACTGCTCGCGAAGCGTGCCCTCTTCTTCAAGGCCGTCCTTTTCGAGCACACATGGCGACTGAGGGCCCGCAAGCAACAGTGACAGTGCAAAAAACATACTCATAGCGCAACTCCAATAATAAGAGTGCACTTATTGTAACAACGCTTTGTCCGATGAGGGCAGAAGTTTGTTGACTTGGCAGAGACTCTCCCACCGTCGCCAAGCCAGTTTCTTCAGCCGATCCGGTTCCTCAGTTGAGGGGCTTTGAGATTGTCTTGGAAGTGATCTTGGAGGAGAAAGTGGACTCTTGCCTTTTGCCCTGGCTTTCGGCCACGACCGTCCCTGACATTGTCATAAGCAGGTTTTGCTCCTTCATCCAGCCCCTGGCCGTGTCGAACGTGTAGGTACCGCCCACGTTCACCTGCTTCGTCTTCAGCGACACGTTGGCACCACTCACTCCGGCGAATTGTGCCGTGCCGGTTCCCTTGATGCTGACAAAGGCGAAGTTGCCCGAGACCTTGTCCAGGTGCATCTTCATTTTCAGCGAAATCTTCATCGGTTGCTGGCCCATCGTGACGGCGGACGTCCACGAGTCACCGACCTTGATGGGCTTGCCCGGGGCCATACCGCTGAGGCCGGTGGCCCACATCTGTTTGATCGACTCTTCGTTTAACAACTGCTGCAGGACGGCCTTGCCTTGTGGCGAGAGTTTGTTCGAGTTCACGAGCTCGGTGAGCCCGTTGACCTTTTTGAGTTTTGAATCCGGACCAAAGACGAGACTGATGGACTTTCCTTTCATGGCCTTTTGTGCTTCCGAGCCTTGATCAATCTTCGTGCCGTTGACGGTCATCGCGGATCTGATCTCCTCGTAGGTCATCTTCATCGTCGCACCCTGTGAATTGGCACTCACAACCTTCACCAGCAGCCCGATCGACTGATCCAAGGTCATCTGCGCAGGGTTGTTCGTCCCCGGGATAGAAAAGCTCTGCACCACGTGGGTCACAGTCGTCACCCGATCAGTCCGGCCTAAGGGGAACTTGGGTTGCAGTTTGACGGTCTGGGCCGTTGCCAGAACCCCCGCACAGAGAAAGGCGGCGATGAGCGACGCTCGCATCCGCACATTATGCGCCCCTTAGACTCTGGAAGCTATTCAACAGGGAAGTACACGAGCGTTCGCGGGGGTGTCGTGCCGTCCGGGCTACCTGGCCCGACGTAGTGCTCATGGATCGGACCGGCCTGGGTCAGTCCTTCTTCCTCAAGATGAGCCTGCCCAGCATCATAGGCATCGCCGAGCCGGCCGTAATCACCGACGTGCTCGGCCGATACGGCCCGAAACCCTCCGAAGGAGCCAGCTTTGACGCCATCGGGGCCATCCATCGGCGAGTCAACCGGGAAACCCACTTCGACGGTGCACTCGCTCCCATGACATGCGGTGTAGCGGGCGAAGGGGGCGCCCTTACCCCCGCCACAGGCGGCGGCGTGCTTCCACGCTTTGTCCATGGCAGGTCGCATGTTCGATGGAATTTCCGACCGCTGGCAAGTGAAGCTGGCGTAGACACACTTCGTCTCGGGCACATCGAGAATCTCAACTTTGCCGGCCATGACGCGATTCTGGCAGGAGGCGCTATTCCAGATATGTGCCGTTGGCCTCGAGCGTGAACCTATAGCCGAAGAACTGCGCCGCCTTCCTGCACATCACCATTCGGGACAAGAAAATCTCGAAGTACTCCATCACGGTCGCGAATTGGGGATCGATTTCTAACTTGAGCGCAATGGTCTTGGTAGTGGAGTCCATATCGACCCGGCTCTTCGTGACGGCGTAGTTCACCCGGTCGTGGATGTCGAAGGTCTCCAAGATCGGATTCTGGACCCTTGACCTGTGGACGTCGCTCTTGTCAGCGATGATGACAGCTGCGCCCATAAGGCTGATCGGTGCACCCGCCAACTCTTCGTGGTTCCCGATCGCGCCAAGGATCGGCGAGATTTCGTCCGCTGGCATCCCCATGCCGTCAAGGATCCGAAAAGCGATCCCGGCACCGGATATCGGGTGGTCGATGCGGTTGATCACGTTGCCGATGTCGTGCATGTGGGCGGCGATCATGCCGAGCTCGACATATCGCGCGTCCGACTCGAGGCGCTCAAGGATGAACCGCGTGATGCCTGCGACGATCTCCACGTGGCGGTGGCCGTGCTCCGTGTAGCCCATCGCCTTCATGAGTTCGTTCGCGCCATCGATCAATTGGCGCACCTTGAGGCTGGACTTGACGTCCTTCAGCGTGACGGGGCGTGGAACGGGCTTGGATTCGACGGCCATCGGTCTAGAGGTTAGCGCATGCGGGTCGAATAACTACGGCACGACGAGCGGTTTGCTCTTGCCCGCCTGTACTCGATCTAGCCAAACAGTGAGCCCTCCAGCCTTTTCGCTCGCCTCGACACGCGGCACTTGGTAGAGGTCGCACTGTGGGTCCGCAGTGCTTCTCGCCGGCCATGCTCCCGCAAA
Organism: Armatimonadota bacterium; assembly: GCA_018268375.1. GTDB lineage: Bacteria > Armatimonadota > Fimbriimonadia > Fimbriimonadales > Fimbriimonadaceae > JAEURO01. Next base: position 512,019 of record JAFDWS010000006.1, read on the forward strand.
AGCAACCGCGCGGAAACGGAACGTCTGGCCCTTCCATTTGAAGCCCTTGAACACGCTTTGATCCCGAGGCGGGACACCGTACGGGAGGGCGACGGTCGTCGCCTCCACGCCGAACTTACGGAGCCACTCGATGCTGCCAGCAAGTTCGCGCTTGACGTTGTCTCCAGACAGTTTGTTCAAGAACGGATGGGTGAGGGTGTGGCTGGCCAGTTCGCAGCCCCAATCCTTTAGCGCCTTCACTTTGGCCTTTCCCGTCTTCTTCGAGCCGAAGGGTCCATTAGGAAGCATGAAGAACGTGCCCTTCACGGGAAAGTCGGCATGGGTCTTGGCGAACTCCTTCCACATCCCCACCATGCAGTCGGGATCGATGCTGCCGTCCTTTCTCAGCTGGAACTGGCTGTCTCGCGAATCGTCGAAAGTCATCACCACCGGGGACGAGCCAGGAGGAATGTCGTACTTGCTGTTCGCGTACTCGGCCAGGGTAATCGGGCGGTAACCCATGTCGTACAGCCGCTGGAGGTCTTTCTTGAAGTTCTTCCTCGAGCGGACCATGTACTTCTCCTCCGGTCCAGTGGCGTGGTACATGACGATGAGGACGCGGCCCCTGGGGTTAGCCTTTCTGTTCGTGACCCGGTTGCCAGCGCTCCTCGGCGCATGAGCGGGGCCGGGTTCGGCAATGCCGGTCAAAGCGGCGCATAGGCACAGCCCCGCCGCGACCAGTGTCCTCAACCGTGATGCAAAGGTCATCGCAATGAAACCAAGAAGATGAAATGATACAGGGACCTGGAGCCATTCGTGCCGGATTCCCTTTGACGACGCCCGCGCGTTCTCCGATCCCCGGCCCGCATTGTCCGTGAGTGGTACAACAATTCGATGCTCGACCGCCAGTTCATCCGACAAAACCCCGATGCTGTGCGTGCCGGAGCAGCACGAAAGGGAGTGAAGGCTCCCGTCGACGAGTTCCTCCAAACGGACGCGGCGTGGCGGACGGCCACCCACGAATGGGAGACGGTGCAAGCCCAAGCGAACACAGTCAACAAAAGTATCGGCGCATTGATGGGCCAAGGCAAGAAGGACGAAGCCGAAGCCGCAAAACGAGAAGCAGCGGAACTCAAATCCAAGGTCGGAGACCTCGAAGGCGCAGCCAAAGAACTCGAAGCGAAGTTAAGGGAGATCGAACTTCTGTTCCCGAACCTTCCTCACGATTCCGTCCCTGACGGGACGACACCGGACGAAAACGTCGTCATTCGGGAATGGGGAGAGAAGCCGACCTTCGCCGAGGCACCCAAGAAGCATTTCGACATCGCCTTGGAGCATGGACTGATTGATTTCGACCGCGCCACCAAGGTGAGCGGGAGCGGGTTTGCCGTCTACACGGGAATGGGGGCGAAACTCCACCGTGCGCTCATCCAGTTCATGCTGGACTTCCAAACTCGCGAGAACGGCTACGACGAGGTATATCCTCCGGCTCTCGTCCTCAGCAGTTCGCTCGTCGGCACCGGAAACTTGCCCAAGTTCGAAGAGGATCTCTACAGTACAAAGGACGACCTCTACCTGATCCCGACCGCCGAGGTGCCGGTGACCAACCTCTACCGAGACGAGATTCTGGACGCCACGGACCTTCCGCTCAAAGTCGGCGCCTTCACACCATGTTTTCGGCGCGAGGCAGGTGCAGCCGGTCGCGACACGCGAGGAATCCTTCGCACCCACCAGTTTGAGAAAATCGAACTGGTCAAGTACGTGCTCCCTGAGGAGTCGTACAACGAACTTGAGCTCCTGGTCACGGACGCAGAGGACATCTTGCAAGCGCTCGGCTTGCACTATCGCGTCGTTTTGCTCTGCGCAGGCGACATGGGCGAGAAAGGCTGTAAGTGCTACGACCTTGAGGTCTACGCGCCGGGCGAGGACAGGTACCTCGAGGTCTCAAGCTGCACGAACTTCGAGGCTTACCAAGCGAGACGGGCCAACATCCGCATGAGAAGGGGGCCCGGCGAGAAGCCCGAGTTTGTCCACATCTTGAACGGGTCTGGCCTCGCCGTGCCGCGTTTGTTGGTGGCCCTGATCGAAACTTACAGGCTCTCGGACTCGGGGGACATTGTCATCCCCGAGCCCTTGAAGCCATATATGGGCGTAGATGTCCTGAAGAATCCCGACTAGGCGCCGAAGCGGGAATTGCCGCCCGCACCACCGCCAGGGCCACCACGGCCGCCTTGCCGGAACTCGAACTTCTTGCCCTGCATCTGCTGCCACTTTGACTTTTGAGCCGGGGTCAGGAGGGCGATGACTTTGTCGTTGATCTCATCGCGCATCTTCCGGATTTCGTCAAAGTTCGGACGGCCCCCGCCACCTCCACCTGGGGCACCAACGGAGGGCGGAGCGCCACCTCCGCGGTTCTCACCACCAGCCGGAGGCGGCCCGCCCTGACCGCGACCCTGGCCGCCATTCTGGTTGCCAAACGCCTCCCGCATCTTCTCCATCATCTTTTGTTGCAGGTCTTCCATCTGCTTCTTCTGAGCGTCCGTGAGGCCGAGCTCCTTGGCGACCTCCGGTCGTGCCAGCGCCGCGACGCCCTCGCGTTGCAGGCGGAGCTCCTCAAGGCGCTTAGCCTGATCGGGCTTGAGGATTTTGTCGACTTCCTCCTCTGCCTTCTTCATCCGCTCCTGCATCGCTTGGAAGTCGGGCCGCTCTCCTTGGCCGCCACCTTGCCCGCCCTGGCCACCTTGACCACCAGAAGGACGCATTGACTGCGCCAAATCGTCCAGCTTCTTCTTCTGATCGTCGGTGAGCTTCAACTCGGATTGGACGTCGGTGTTGCGAAGAAGTCCAAACGAACCACCTCGGTTCATGCCGAACCCACGTTGGCCGCTCTGTCCGCCTTGGCCTTGGGGGCGCCCTTGGCCCTGCGGGTTAGGATTCGGGTTCGTTCCTGGGCCGCCACCGGGGTTCGGGTTCGCCGGGCGCACGCCCGGAGCCCCTGTGCTCGGTGCGGGACTCGTCTGCCCAGGTTGAGAGTCTTGGACAGCGGGCCCACCCCCGTCCGGCGCCTGTCCCGAATTGGAACCGGGCGCATTGGGGGGATTGTTGCTCGATGAGGGAACGTTGATGGCGTACTCCTTTTGAGGAGTGCAACCCACCACGAAAGCGGCAAAAAACGCCACCATGATCAGTGCCGAACCAAGTGGTCTCATTTATTGAATTCTCCTAAGACGAAACAGTGTCACAGTTCATACACGGGATGCAAGCCCAAAGATTCCAGGATTCAGACGATGTGAGCGCGAGCGGATACACTCCGACGCGCATGCAGGAAGCACGTCCCTCGGTGAAGAAGCTGGAGGGCTTGAGCGGATGGGGCCGGTATCCGACGGCCGACACGGCCGGAATCCGGCCGGAGAAGGCCAGGGACTTGGCTCCTGTCGAGGGGCGTTGCCTGGCGCGTGGTCTCGGCCGTGCCTACGGGGACGCGGCCCTTCTCTCGATGGGGACGATGCTGTTGACAGAGCGTCTGAACCGGTTTCTCGACTTTGATGACCAGACCGGTGTCCTACGTGCCGAGGCGGGAACCTCGTTGAAGGACATCCTCGACGCGATGGTTCCTCAGGGCTGGTTCGTTCCCGTGACGCCGGGAACAAAGCACTGCACGCTCGGCGGCTGCATCGCGTCCGACGTCCACGGAAAGAACCACCACCGTGACGGCACCTTCAGTGCCCATGTCCCCCGGTTCTCCATGGTGCTGGCGGACGGGACGATCGTACAGGCAAGTCCAATCGAGAACCCTGAGTTGTTTTGGGCGACCTGCGGCGGCATGGGGCTGACGGGGGTCGTCACGGAAGCAGAACTCAAGCTTGTGCCAGTCGAGACCGCGTACATGAAGGTTTGGCACGTTCGGTCGCAGAACCTCGACAAAACCGTCGCCTTGTTGACCGACCCAGGCTACGACGCTCAGTACACCGTGGCATGGATCGACTGTCTTGCGGGCGGCAGCCGTCTCGGCCGCGGCATCTTCATGGCAGGAGAACACGCCAAGAAGTCTGAACTCTCTCTCCGCATTCTCAACCCGCTCAACCCTCCTGCTAAGGGGACGAAGCCCTTCCCTGTCGACTTGCCAGGCTGGGCCCTGAACCCGATGTCAATCAAGTCCTTCAATTGGCTCTACAACTGGATCCAGGGCAGCCGGAAGGAGTTCATTTGTAGCTACGACCAGTTCTTTTATCCCCTTGACGGAATTCACGATTGGAACCGCATGTACGGCAAGAGGGGCTTCCTCCAGTATCAGTTTGTTTTGCCGATGCGGACTGCTTTTCAAGGCACCAAAGAAATCCTGGAACGCCTCTCGAAGAACAGGAAAGCGTCCTTTCTCGCCGTGCTCAAGCGGTTTGGGCCGCAGGGGCAGGGCATGCTTTCGTTCCCCATGGAAGGGCTGACGCTTGCCCTCGACATCCCGTTCACCGAAGACCTCCTGCCGTTCCTCGATGGACTCGACGACATCGTGATGCGGCACGGCGGGCGAATCTATCTCGCGAAGGACGCCCGTATGAAGCCAGAGGCGTTCAGAGCCGGTTATCCGCGCATCGACGAGTTTTGCGATATCCGGAAGCGCTACGACCCGGAGGGTAAGTTCGACTCGAACCTCGCAAGCCGCTTGGGGTTGTGCAGGTGAGCAAGGGGCCTGTGCTGATTGCTGGCGCGACCAGCGGCATCGCCCGTGCGATCAGTAACGAATTGGCGAAGGAGGGGCATCCTATCGTGCTCGCCGGCAGGGACGAGTCCGAGTTGCAGCGCCTCGCCAGCGACCTTTCGATCCGGACGGGGACCGAAGTCCACACCGCCCTGTTCGACGCGTCGGATCCGGCAACGCATCCCTTGCTCCTGATGGAGGCCAGTGCGAAAGCTGGCAAATTGGAGGGCGCCGTGCTCGCCTTTGGCTATCTTGGTGACCAGCAGCTCGCCCAAACCGACTGGCAGGAGGCTCGGAAGATCCTGGAACTGAATTTCGTTTCCGCCGCTTCATTGCTCCACGTGCTGGCAAGCGACATGGAGACGAGGCAGACGGGCTGGATCACGGTGCTGTCCTCCGTCGCAGGCGACCGGGGCCGGATGAGCAACTATGTCTACGGCTCGGCCAAAGGCGGCCTCACGGTCTTTCTCCAGGGGCTCCGTGCCAGGCTGCAGAAGTCGGGAGTCCATGTGATGACGGTCAAGCCAGGCCCGGTCGACACCGCCATGACTTTCGGGAGCGACAAGTTGCCGCTTCTTGCTGACCCCGGAGATGTCGGCGCGGCCATTGTCAAGGCTCTCAAGAGACGAAAGGACGTCGTCTACGTCCCTTCGCCATGGCGCTTGATCATGTTCGTCCTACGCACGGTTCCTGAGAAAGTCTTTAAGAAGACGTCCCTATGACCGCAACCGACACCCGGCTGAAGTCGTCAAAGGCAAATGAATGCAAAACACTCCTGCCCTCCGGCGGACGCCCTGGGGCGCAGTCCTCTCCGTCCTTTTTGCACTTGTCTATGGCGCATCGCCCATTGACTTGATCCCTGACGTCATTCCGCTCATCGGTTGGCTTGATGACGGCGTCGTGCTGATCCTCTGTATCGTCCTGGCGGCGGTCAGCCTGCATCGGCGCAACAAGGCGATCCGGCGGTCTACGGTGCTCGAGACCCGCTAGACCGGTCGTCGCTTCGACGGCGACAGCGTGACGATCACCGCCTTATAAGCCGGAGTCTTTGAGCGCGGGTCGGCGGTTCTTGGCACAAGGACGTTAGCCTCCGGGTAGTACATCAATGCACAACCCTCGGCGATGTCGAACGGGCGGGCGAGCACGAATTCGAGCGAACCAGTGCCGTTCTCGACCTTGACCCATGAGTCAGGCTCGAGGCCAAATCGAGCCATGTCTCGTTCGTTCAGGAGGATGACGTCCCGCCGCTCTTGTCCGCGGTAGATGTCCTCCTCCTCATAGACGACCGTGTTGAATTGGCCCTCCGACCGAACCGTCATCATCATCACCTGGCGATGGCCAAGTGGCGCCTGAACAGGAATCGGATCAGCATGCATGACGGCCTTCCCTGACGGCGTCTCGAATTCGGGCGTGTGCAGGATCCGGCCGGGAATGACGAACTCCCGTTTGGTCTGCCCGATGTTTTGAATGGACGCAAGGTTCGGAACGAGAACGGGGATCAGGGCGCGCACCGCGTCATGGTCCTTCAGCGAAGACCAGTCCAGTGCCCCCTGACTCCCAAGGGAAAGGTCGGCGATGTCGCAAAGGACGTCCACCTCTGCCCTTGGTCCATCGTGGCGCCGTGGGCCGCCTTCGCTCAACCGGACATAGCTGAACATGGACTCCTGAGTGGTCGCCTGAGGGTCTTCGTCCCTTGCCAGCACGGGCAAGACAATGGTGCGCTCGGCCAAACCATGGACGTGACCGGTGTTCAACGTGGTGCTGAGGTAGACGAGAGTCTTGACTTTGCCCAATGCACGGCCAGCGAAATCGGCGTCGGGAGTCGCGCCGAAGAGATTGCCGCCAAGGCAGAAACCGGTGTCGAGCTCCGAACGGTCAGCCGCTTCGACGGCCGCGATCGTGTCGTGGCCCCGGAACTGGGGAACCTCCACTCCAAGAGCGGCAAGGCCCTCCACTGCGGCCTTTGCCAATTGGGGCGAGACGCCCGTAGAGCCCATACCTTGGACGTTGCTGTGCCCGCGGATCGGAAGTAGTCCCGCCCCCGGTCTGCCCACCATGCCGCGAAGCAAAGCCAGGTTGGCGATCCAGTGGACGTTCTCAACACCATGGACGTGGTGGGTCACCCCCATCGTCCAAGCAATCACTGCCTTCTTCGCAGTGCTGAAAAGCTGAGCCGCCCTCTCGATTTCGGGCCCAGTGACGCCGCTTGCTGCCTCGATTTCCCCCCAAGCTAACTCATCCAGATAGGATCTAACGGCTTCAAATCCTTCCGTGCTCTGATCCAAAAAGCTCTGATCGTGGGCGCCCGATTCGAGCACGTGCTTGGCGACGCCGCACAGAAAGGCGATGTCGCCTCCGATCTTGGGCTGAATGTAGACGGAGGCGATCTCAGAGCCGAAGAACAGACTCTTCATTTTCGAGGGCACCCTGAAATTGACAAGCCCCGTCTCTTTCACCGGGTTAACCACGATGACGTGCCCGCCCCGCTCTCTCAGGTTCACCAACGTGGTCATCAATCGAGGGTGGTTCGACGCCGGGTTGCCGCCAATCAGAATGACAAGGTCTGATTGCTCAAGGTCGGACAGGTCGATGGTCGCAGTGCCCGTGCCTAAAGCGTCCTTGAGCCCTACGCCGCTCGCCTGGTGGCAGTAGTAGGAGCAGTTGCTGACGTGGTTCGTGCCGAGCGCCCTCGCGAAAAGCTGGAGGAGAAAGCCCGCTTCGTTCGAGCTCCTGCCGCTGGCGTAGAAAAATAGTCTTTCGGGGCTTGTTGCCTTGATCGCAGAGGCGCTGGCCTCAAGGGCTTCCTCCCAGGTCGCTTCGCGGTAGTGGCTCGACCCCTTTTCGTACACGATGGGCACCGTCAGCCGGCCTAGGCTCTCTAGCTCTCGCGAAGTCAGGGATTTCAACTGGTCGATGCTCAAGTCTTTGAACAATTGAGGATTGATAGCCCCCTGCATGTCGGCGGTCATCGCTTGAAGCGACTTCTTGCAAACTTCGGGGAAATGGCCAGCCTCGTTCCTCATGCCTCCCGACTGCCCACCCATCCCAAGGGCACAGGTCTTGCAGGCGTTGCGGGATGTCATCGCCTTCCAGAGGCGGCCGGGGCCAACTTCGCGCGCCTTGCGCAACGTGTAACCGATGGCTTGCCAACCGCCGCCGCTTTCGGGCATCTCCATCTCTCAGTTGATTGTACTGGCGGACACCAAAGTGGAACCGGTCGCAGGTGAATCTCGTCTCGAAGTTCAGGAACTGGCATGAACCGTAAGCAAATCGAGCAGGCCACTTTGCTTCTCCTGCGTCTGGTCGCGGCGTTGCTGATATTCCAGCCCGGGGCGAAGAAGATCTTCGGATGGTTTGACGGCCAACCAAACGGTGGGACAATAGCTATCGGGAGCCAGCCGTGGGTCGGTGGCTGGATCGAAGTCATCGGCGGCGTCCTGGTCTTTGCTGGACTCTGCACGAGGCCCGTCGCGTTCTTGCTTTCCGGCGAGATGGCAGTGGCCTATTGGCAATTTCACGCCCCCAAGGGGGCGTGGCCCGTACAAAACCAGGGCGCACCAGCGGTGCTCCTGTGCTTCATCTTCCTGTACTTCGCCGCGTGTGGCGGAGGCCCATGGAGCCTTGACGCTTTGCTCAAAGGCAAGAGGAGCAGTACTGATCCAGAAAGCGAAGAGTCAGCGGGATGAGTCCGCGCCGTGTTTGGTGAGCACGTCCAGGACTTCTTGGCTGCCGGTCGAGCTTTTCGGAAGGCCTGAACCGGCGTTCATCAACTCATCGACGGTCTCGGCGTAACGTCCCCGGCCAGCCTCCCAGCCGTGGACTGAGCCGTAACACGCCCATTCGACAGGAGTGCCGTCGAAATCGTTGGCATGGTCGGCGAGGTCAGGGCCATGGGCCAGCAGGGCTCGGGTCATGTCCGCATTGCCGTGAAAGCCCGACCAGTGGAGACACGTCGCGCCATGCTGGCTGCGAGCATTGACTGGGAAACCGGCGGCAAGAAAGAGTTCGACTGCAGCCAAGTCGTTGTTCCTCGCCGCATGGGCGATTTGGCTCGTACCGTCCGGTGTTGCGGAGGCCGCTAACCCCGGGTTTTCAGCGACCAACCTCGACACTTCTTTGGAGTCGCCAAGCCAGCATGCATTGATCAGGCGCTCATCGGCAGGGGATGCTTCAACCAAAAGGTCAAAAATATCTTGGTGACCAAAACGCTTCGCTACTTGGGCAGCGGAGACATACCAGCCGAGCGTCCACTGGTAAATCGTCCCTCCGCTCCTACCACCGATCATCGGAAAGTACTCGTTACTCACGCGGACGCGTACGGCTTCGGGGGCGTCGTGGACAATCCGGCGCGCCAACTCTGTGTCACCGAGAGCGGCTGTCATAAGAATATCGGTGTCGCAGCCTCTCTCCACCAAGTAGCGAGCCACCTCCTGCCGTTCGGCCACCATCCATTGTGCGGCGGTCGACTCATGGTCAAGGTCGCGGGCGTTGATGTCTGCACCGCGGTCCAACAGCAAGGCCGCGATCTCGACGTTCGCGGCAAAGTGGAGGGGGTATTGGCCGTCGCCACCTCGGGCGTGAACGAGCGACGGATCCTTATCGAGCAGGTCGCGGAGGTGCGCCGTCATCCCCAGCCGGGCCGCGGCATGGACGTCGATGCTGGCCCCCCGTTCGATCGCGGCTTGGGCAATTGGAGGCTCAGCCACGTGCAAGATGCCGAAGCCGCCGGCCCACCAGTCGCTCTTGAGGTCGATGTCTGCACCAGCCTCCAAGAGAACATCGAGCATGGCCACGCTTCGAACGTTTGTGATCGCAGGCGAACCAAACGGACCGGATCTTTCATTGATCCTTGCCCGGAGATCCGGCTCGCCCGCCAATATCGACTTCACTGACGCGGCATCGTCATCTTGAAACGCCCTATGGATCGCGAGTAGTTGCTGCTCAGCCACAGAAAGATTATGCAGTGAGTTCGAGAAGGCGGTCTGCCCAGCGCCAAGGTGCCTCCACGTCAGTGTGGCGCACGTAGACATGGCAGTCCTTGTTCAAAGTACGGAGGATCCCCGCCCAGTCTCTGAGTTGGACGTCGTCGTAATCCGTCTTTCGCAAGCGGACATACACGTTGTCTGCAGTGTCACGAACAACCGCATCAGCCTCGTCGGTGTCGTCCGCGACCCGCGCCGCCCCGAACTCTCGGAGAAGCTCTTCTGTGTCGGTGTCTTGCCAGGAAGGATGACGGAACTCGAACGCCCACTTCACGCTCGATCGATGCGGTATGGCGACGAGAAAGTCTTTCAGGCGATCCAGGTCGCGCTTGAAGTTGGGTGGCAGTTGCACCAAGACCGGGCCCATCATCCCGGCCGTCTCAAGCTTGGTCAGGGCTTGGAGAAAGGACTCGACGATCTCGATGCTCTCGGGCTTGAGCCTTTTGAAGTGGGTCACGCTTTGGTGCATCTTCGGCGAAAGGTGGAAATGCCCGGGGCATTCCTTGATCATGCGTTCAGCGGTGGATTCGGAGGGCATCCGCGTGAACATTCCCACACCTTCGACGGTCGCATAGCGGGTCGCGTAATAGCCAAGGAATTTGGACTTGGCCAACTTAGGCGGATAGAAGAGCCCCTCCCCCTGCCATTCGGGATAAGCATAACCGGAGAGACCAATCCGGATGTTCGCCATGGAAGCCTATCTTGCCTCAAAGCACGGGCCGCTCACCGCAGCAGGCTCGTGGTCAAGTATCTCTTGGAGCCTGGGCGAGGTTGGCTCGTTGCAAAATCCTTGTCTTAGCCGGCCGGCCGACGAAGCATAATCCTCTTGACATGCTCTTCTTCCGGCCCTCGCGCATTGCCCGCTGGATCATCGCGTCCTCGGCCCTACTACCGGTCTGGGTGCCGGCTCAAAGCGAGCCCGCCAAGCCTGTTTTCGTGGACGGACAGGCGCAGGTCGTCGAAGCGTTTTCGAAGTCCAGTGACTGGATCCGGGAGCATCTTTGGGTGGAGACCGAGTTCGACTCCGATCACGACGGGAAGAAGGACCGCGTCCATGTCGACGTCACTCGGCAAAAGCAGACCGAGAGCGAAGGCCTCAAGGTGCCGGTCATTTATGAGTCCTCGCCTTACTTTGCAGGCACCGGCGGGGGCAACATCAATTGGGACGTCCACCAGGAAGTGGACTCCACTCCCCCTCCACGGACTTTCCACCCGGACATCGCTTTTAACCCGAACCGGACGCGGATATCCAACTCGCTGGTAGGAACATGGGTACCCCGAGGATTTGCCGTCGTCCACTCAGAAGCTCCGGGAACCGGTCTCTCCACGGGCAGCCCAACGGTGGGTGGGGCGCCCGAGCGGCTCGCTCCCAAAGCCGTGATCGACTGGCTGAACGGCCGCGCAAAGGGCTTCAAGTCCGTCGACGGTGACGAACAGGTGACAGCGACGTGGTGCACGGGCAAGGTGGGCATGACGGGGACCTCGTACAACGGCACCATTCCCATCGCCGCGGCCACGACGGGTGTCAAAGGCTTGGAGTGCATCATCCCGGTCTCACCGAACACGTCCTACTACCACTACTACCGTTCGAACGGGCTTGTGCGCCACCCGGGCGGCTATCTGGGAGAGGACATCGACTCCCTTTACGACTTCATTGATAGCGGCAACCCTGCGGGGCGAGCGAACAGCGACCGGCTCTATCGGGATGGCGAGTTTGCGAAGGGGCGGAGCAGAGAGACCGGCGACTACAACGCCTTTTGGGCCGAACGAGACTTACTGCCCTTAGCCAAGAACATTAAGTGCGCGGTCATGATCGCGCACGGTCTGAACGATTGGAACGTAGTGCCAGAGCACAGCGTCCGAATCAGCCAGGCGGTGAAGGGCCACGTGCCGCTCATCCAGTACTTCCATCAAGGCGGCCACGGAGGTGACCCGCCCATGGATCTGATGAACAAGTGGTTCACGAGGTTCCTCTATGGGGTCAAGAACGGCATCGAAGACGGCCCCAAGGCCTACATCGTCCGCGAGAGGACGGCCGGCGCGCCCCGCAGCGGCGGTAACACGCCGACACCTTATGCCGACTACCCCAATCCCGGGGCTGCCCCTGTCACGCTGTACGTAGGGAAAGGCGGGAACACGACCGGCCGTATCTTCGAGCGACCGCAGACGAAGCAGGGTACCGAGCGACTGACTGACGACGTTTCTATCGGGGCTCCTGCGCTGGCCGCCGCCAGCACGTCACCCAACAGGCTCCTCTATGCCACCCCAGAATTGACGCACTCGGTCCACATTTCTGGAACCGCACGCGTGACGCTCCGGCTCGCCTCAAGCAAGAGGGCTGCGAACCTATCCGTGTATTTGGTGCAACTGCCTTGGACGGAAGGGCCGGTCAACAGTTCGAACCTCATCACCCGGGGCTGGGCCGATCCCCAGAACGCGGCATCATTGACGAAGGGCGGCGACTATCACTCAATGGCGCCCGGTAAGCCCTTGATGCCCGGCCAGTTTGTCACCATGACGTTTGACCTTCAGCCGGACGACCAGATCGTGCAGGCAGGCAAGCGCATCGGCCTCATGATCCTCTCCAGTGACAAGGACTTCACTGTCTGGCCGAAGCCTGGCACGCTGCTGACTTTGGATCTCGACGCCGTGCGCCTCGTCCTACCTGTCGTCGGCGGCGCCACAAGCTTCGATCTGGCAACGAAGTGAACCGTCCTAGGGGCAGCTGGCGTGCTCTTGGGAATCGACTTTGAACCTGAGGGGCACCATTTTAGTCGATTCACAGAAAAGTCACACTTGTGTCCGTAACCTTTGCTCTGAGGGCTCAAAGCCACATGGAACACAGGAACGAACAAAGGAGCAGACTGCGCCGCTTCGCGGTTGGCGCAACGACACTGTTGGCTGGCGGATTGATTGTGGGGTTTACCAACCCGCCTGCACTGACACAGATCATCTTTGTGAGCAACCGCAGCGGCGTTGTCAACGGCACACCGAACGGCAACGAGGTCTGGACGATGAACCCGGACGGTTCGAACCCGCAGCGCATCACGAACAACACCTGGGCTGAATGGGAACCGCAATGGAACCCGGCCGCGACCAAGATCGCGGTCACGAGCAATGAGACCGGCAACTATGACGTCTACACGATGAACTCGGACGGCTCAGGGAGAGTGAACCTGACGAACAATCCTGCCGACGACTTTGGCGCAAGCTGGTCCCCGGACGGCAGCCGCATTGCATTTGACAGCGACCGGGACGGAAACCACGAGATCTATGTCATGAACTCGGACGGATCGAACGCGATCAATCTCTCCAACACGCCAGGAGCGATCGAGGGGCATCCAGCGTGGTCTCCGGACGGCTCGAAGATCGCCTTTTTCAGCTCTCGAGACGGGAACAACGAGATCTACACAATGAACGTCGACGGGACTGCCCAGACGAGGCTGACCAATAACTCGGCTGTCGACTTCCTTCCTTGCTGGTCTCCAGACGGAAGCAAGATTGCCTTCACGAGCACTCGGGACGGCAACTACGAAGTGTACGTGATGAACGCGAACGGCTCGAGTGTGAAGCGCCTCACGAACAACCAAGCAGACGACAGCGAGCCGGCTTGGTCGCGGGACGGTACGAAGATCTTGTTTAGCAGCAACCGGAGCGGCAACTACGAGATCTACAGCATGAATGCGGACGGCAAGGGCAACGCGACGAGGTTGACGAACAACTCGTTCGGCGATTGGGACGCTACTTGGAAGACTCAATGAACTCGTCCTCTGCCCGGCCGGCGTTTCTTTGACCCCGGAGCGCTTGATCGGGCCAAGGTGGCCTGTACGCGGGCCGAATAAAGAACGCTTTTCCGCTAGGGCAGTGGTTCGACGGGCCGCCGTCAGTTGACGGCGGCCCGCGTCCAACTGATGCGTTTCAGTTAGTCCGCCTGAGCGAGACGGCGGAGCCTCGACATGGTCAGGGGCGACCACCACCCTTCTCCGCGTTGTCACGGTAGCTCAGCGCCATTCGCGCTGGAGCGTTGTACAACTCCGGATGCTGATATGTGCCCCGCTCGTTTCCTTCCTTGTCCATCTCTACGGGGGCTCCATACTTTCGTACCCACTTGTCGTTTCTTACCGCTTCGACCCGCCAGGAAACCTTCTTCCCCGGCACGCCACCAACAATCCGGAACGAACAGATCGGGGCAGCAACGCCGGGACCTGCCTGCTCTCCTACCCGCAGCGCCTGTTCGTCGATCTCGGTTCCGACATGGAGCATCGGCATGGCCGCGCCAACAGGAGTCAACTGATAGCTCGGAGACTTGTTGATCTTCGCGAAGTACCCGGGCAACTCGACAAGTGCTTCGCCCGACGCGTTCAGGACAACATTTCCTCGGTAGAAGTTGATGACCTCCGGACTCTCCGACGAATAATGGAGCAGGTACCTGTTGGTCGGATCGTCAGGGTGGTCGATTCGAAACGGTTTGACGCCGGTCGCACCCATGTGGCCGAGCGCGAACACTGCCCATCCACCGTTGTAACACTCTCCTAGAACGCCGTAGCCGAAGGAGCCGGCTTGGGCAGCGGAGAGCGCATAGATGCCACGGCCACTGGTCGCGTCGCTCTTAAAGTAGCCACCGAAGGGAGTTCCGCCGCCTGTGCTCGTCGAGTATCCGAACACTCCAATTCCGTTCGCCCCATCGGCCTGGCCATGGAGTGCGGCGTTGGTTGAATTGGGAACCCATGCGAACACCCCCCTGCCGACCGAACTGTTGCTCTTGAAGTAGCCACCATAGGCAAGGCCGGTTGTTGAAGCTCCGAGACCGTAAACGCCGACCCCGCTCGTTCCCCCTGATACACCGTAGACCCCCCGACCGGTCGCACCGTTGCTGCTGAAGATCCCGCCGTAGTTATCACCGCTAAACGAGGAAGCATAACCGTAAACGCCGCACCCGGTCGCGCCGTCAGCCTGGAAGAAGCCACCAAAGTTGGCGCCGGTAGTGGAGCTCGCATAGCCCTCCACACCGCTGCCACTCAAGGTGCTGGTCTGACCCCTGAGGCCGGATCGAGTGGAACTCACGCTTTCGAGACCAGCCGACGGTGTCGCTGTACCGATCCCCACGCGAGGATCGGCATCGTCCGCGACGAACGAGGCGACGTTCGTTCCCCCTGAGGCCGTGATCTGGAACGTTTTGGCCCCAATCGTCGAATAGAGCTGCAGCCCCGTATTGGCGCCTGTCTGCGACTGCCGGAGCACCCAAGGCCTCTCGGTCGAGAGGCGCAGGAGCTGGGCTCCATCGCCGATGGCAGCAATGTCGAGCTTTGACGAAGGGGTCAGCGTGCCGATGCCGATGTTCGTGTTGGGATTGACGGTCAAGAGCGGCCCCGAGTCGTTCGCGAACAGGTGCAAAGAGTGGTTCGACTTCGTGCCGATGTACCCGCCATTGCCGCCTCCACCAATGTAAGTGGCCAATGTCCTCGTCCCATCGGTGTGCAAGAGGCCATACCGATTGGTGGGAGTCTGGACTGTCAGGATTTCGGCAGGAGTGGTCGTACCGATGCCGACGTTCCCCGTATTGGTGTTCGAGATGTTTGCGCCGTTCGCGACCCACATGCCCGCTGGAGACACCTGCCATGAACCGTTGCCAGCACCGTCGGACGTCAAAACCCTACCGGCGGCAGCACCTGGCGTAAGAGCAAATGCGCTCGTAGTCAGACCTAAGGAAAAGGACTTGGTGCCGGTGAACGTCTGCGGGCTGTTCAGCAGGGCGACGTTGGAGGAGAGGCGTGCATCCGCGACCGTGCCCGTATCGATGCTCGAGGCATTCAACCCCGTCAGCCCAGCTCCGCCGCCCACGAACTGCCCTGCGATCGAGGTTCCCGAAATGTTCGAGTGACCGGTCTGCTTGACCCCTGGCGTCAAGTCCTGAAGGCGAACCATGAATATCTTTGCCGTCTGAGCGACCGCGGGGCCCGCTTGGGCGAGGGCCCAGAAGGCGGCTGCGCCGACAAATCCATAGGCCATCGCGGCCCTTGGACTGGACATGCCAACGACGCCCTCGCGGACTCTATCGACGGCTTTGCTCGGTTTGTTCCTGCGTTTCACGATGATCCTCTTTCTCGTTTGAGAATGGGGATCATGATAACGGCCTACACAAGAATCCAATTGGCGCAGAACCGCAATCAGTGGTCATGATCAGCATTAGAATTTGCGAAATTTTGCTCGGTTTTCAATATTATGATCAGCAGTGGGGCTCGCCTATATTGGTTATAATCAGAACCACAGATGCCCTACGTGCGAGCGGGCCTTGGCGACCCTCCCCGGAAGATGTTCTTCTACTGGGGGGACTTCTACGACGAGTTGCAGGACTGGATCCAGCCGCTGGATAGTTGGCGCCTGATCCTCTACGATCACCCCGGAGTCACCATTCAGAACGCGCGGGCTATCGAACACGTCAGGTTCTCAGGCGCCCTCTTTTCTCCTGGCTCGCGCGGGGGGCACATTGGCGTCAAACCGCCCGCCCAGTACGTGGTCGCAACCTTCGAACTCTCGGGCTCTGATGCGAGGCCCGTCGCGCTTCCTACCTACTTCGAGACAAGTGAAGAGACGTTCGAAGAGTTGAAGTCAGCCGGTGAACGAGGCATCGAGGGCCCCGAAATGGGGCGCGCGGTCGTTTGGCGGTTGCTCTGGAAGATCTCCAAGCACGTGAGCGTCATCAGAACCGAGCACCGGATTTACGAAGTCGAGGACCGCATTCGCAAGGGAATCGGGGGCCCGCTCTCGATTCGGGCTTTGGCAGAAGAGGCGGACGTTTCACAGCGAACGCTCCTGGGATGGTTTCAAGCCGAACACGCCACCACAGTCCAAGGGTATGTGCGGCAGACGCGGGCAAGAGAGGCGTGCCGCCTTCTCTTGAACACGGACCTCCCGATCAAGGCGATCGCGACGAGGGTCGGCATCCCCGACCTTCACCAATTCAACAAACTTGTGCGAGGGCATGTCGGGCTCTCTCCGAGGCAGTACCGGCTCGCGCAAAGTGATCGCTTTTGACTCTGCTTGTGGGCGGGCCTCAAGGGCCAGCACGCATCGAAGGCTGGCCATTGACTCGATCCGGACGGTTAAGCCATCCCTCGCCAAGGCTACGGCGGGCAGTCTTCGCCAAGGCTTACCAACTCTAACCCTCAAGGCGAAGCCAGACGTAGCCTTGGCGAAGTCTGGTGGAGATTACAGGACGCGTTTCGAACGGTTTTGAACCTGGTGCCAAGGGCCGCCCGATCTGCAACAGACTGAAATCCAAATTCGAGCAGTAGTGACTGCTCGTGATTATTGGACGGGTCTCGATCTTCGAGTTCGCTGGTACTGCTTTACTTACCGACCTGAAGATTATCTGTTCGGGGTGGCCAAACGCCGGCTAACGTGTCGCAGACCGGTCAGAATGTTCGAATCGTGCGAAACTGAGACCAATTGGGATCGCTCTGGTACTCCATTTGAGGGCCAAACTGGGATAATTCCAACTGAAGTTCACCCATCAGCTTTGCCCCGTCCCTCGCATAGAGGATCCAGTCCCGCTTGCCGTTCAGCATGATGATTGCGGGTTGATAGAAGTCGAGCTTGTCAGAGAGCTCGTCAAGCCTATTCTGGGCTTCGTCGAACATGTCCATCTCGGCCGACGACGGTAACGGAGAAGAGGCGTAAAACAGCGAGAAGTAGACGAGGTCCGGGTGGCTCCTCTCGATGGGATGGTTCTTCGTCAGGACACGAGTACCAATCGTCTGACCCGAAGCGTCAAGAATGCGTGAAAGTGTCGTAATCCGGCGCCAGGTTCCACTGCGCTTCCAAAAGGGTCGCATCCGTTGATAAGTATGAACGGTAGGCGGCGAGTGGTTGAACGGAAATCGGAACCACCATAGTTCGAGTCCAGTGATCTATCAAGTGGTGGAGATTACAGGACGCGTTTCGAAGCGTTTTGAACTTGGGCAGGATGAGTAGGGTGGTCGAAGACAACTCAGGCACGCGTTCGAACAATGGTCGTTGCACATGATCAGAGGACGCCTCTCGAACATATCTGCTTCCCTAATTCCAACATCAAAGCAGACTTTGTTCGAACCGTTGCGCCCATGCTGAGAGTCTGGTGGTGACAGCCAAGTGTCGTCACGGGTGTATATTGGCTGCCATGCAACCAATCGAAATTGGACTCGCCCTGGTTGCGGTGCCTGCGTGCAAGATTCGGCAATCGGACCTTGCCACCTGGGAACAAATGGCCAAGGACGAGAATAGTCAGTACAACCTCTATTTCATCGTTAGGCAGCCGCGTGTGACCCTGATTCCAAAGGATGGCCCAAAAGGCACGACGGAGAGCTTGCTCCTGGCCATGCAGACTCCGACAGGGACGGAGCAAGAGGAAGTCGAGTTAAAGGTGCAGGGGGCTCCGGCCAACAGCTATTTTGTCAGCGACCCGCCCCACTCAAAATTTCGATTGATTTCAAATGGAAAAACGTATCCAGACATAAATGTTGCCGATTACGCTCTAGGTGTGTTTGAAGAACTAAGTAAGCTTGAGTTGGTCTACGTGGGGCAAACGTTTGGCGAAGACGGTGAACGAACTATCCAGCAACGATTAGAACAACACGCAACATTTCAAAAAATCCTCGCGGACACGAGCGAAAATGCTCCGCACTTAGAGGTTTGGATAATGCCTGTGAGACTGGTACCTTCTGGACTCGCTATGCTGCGAATTGGAAAGGATTCGGAGTCCGTGTCAGCTGAAGCGATATTGCGAATGTCCGAGTTTCTGCTAGAGTACAAGTTTCCAAGGAAAGAAGAGGTGAACCTTGGCGAAGCTGCTCTCATTCGATACTTTCAACCGCGTTACAACATTAAGTTTAAGGCTAGTTTTCCGGACAAGAGCCACACGTCATATGCTACTGTATTTGCCGATGACTACAATTGTGTTGCGGCAGAAGTTGGGCTTGAAGGGACAGGTTATGAAATCTTTTCGGATGTGGTCGAACCATCCGCGCATCCTATTGCCGAGTTCCCCCTTATTGCCGATGAAGACCGTTTCCAGATGCTCGATGCTTCGACCTGGTCTCAGTAAGTCGGCTTCTCTTCGACTCTTGCCTGCGTTCCGCCATTGAAGGATCACGCTCCCATGACAAGGTAACACATGTCTACCTTAGAATGGTAGACTTCTTGTTGGGCGCTGACCCAGCACGAGGACTATGGACTATGTTTGAAAATCTGCTGAGAGAGCTTCGAAAATTTGAGCATGGCGTGCGAATCGAAGTTCGGGTCGAGACCGACGAGAAGGGCTTCCTCGACCGAAAATGCCCGCATGAAAACTGTGGGGAGCATTTCAAGGTCCTGCTTAAGGACTGGAAAGACAAGGTGCCTGACGCGAAGGCGTACTGCCCGATCTGTGGCGGTAGTGCTCGTAGCACTGAGTGGAACACTCCTGAGCAGGAGCGATCCTTCTCCGATCAGGCGCACAACCATGTCTCGCAGCTCATCGCGGATGCGAACGAGAAAGACGTTAGCGCGTTCAATTCAAGGCAACCTTCTGGGGGGTTCATATCTATGCGGATGGAGCATAGGAGAGGGTTGCTCCTTCCGACACTTCCAAGTCGGGCTAGAGATGCCTTTGAACAGGAGTTCCAATGTGAACAGTGTGCTTGCCAATACTCTTCCGTTGGGGCAGCATTCTTTTGCCCAGCGTGCGGCCACAATTCGGCTGGCTCCCAGTACTGGGCCGCTCTTGAGGCCGTTCGCAAGCTCTTGGACGGAGTCGAGGAACTTAGAGCCCACCTGGAGCAGTCGGTCGGTCGCGACGGTGCCCGCGACATCGTCCGCCTGTTGGTCGAGAACACTGCCACAAAACTCGTTGGATCATTCCAGCGGTTTGCAGAGGTCAGATACTCTGAAATTGCAGGCCAGATTCCTAGACGAAACGTCTTTCAAGGGGTCGCAGCTGGATCTGACCTCTGGCTCGCAGTGACGGGTTCCAGCTACGAATCCCTCATTGGCCCAACTGACCTTGCAACCATTTCGCGCTTATTCCAGCAACGACACCTGTTCGCTCATCGAGACGGCATCGTTGACCAGGATTATGTCGACCGCTCCGGCGACCGCAGGTTCTCACCGGGGCAACGGCTCATAGTAAGTGTTGACGAGGTACGTCGTGTTCTGGATGTCCTCGACCGCCTTGCGCGGGGGATGAGCAATGGGCCCGAAAATGCGAATTCCGGGCACGACCCGTCCTTACCTCTAACATGATTGATCAAAAGCGACGCATCGCATTGGCTGCGGCGGCCCTCAGGCGAGAAGAGGAGCGGCTTCGAGACAATGTCAACCACGGGCTCATGGAGGAGCATTTGGGCAAGGATCAAGCCCTCTTCAACCGAGTTTGCGCCGTTATGGACAATGTTGGCGACACCACGCTGGCGCTCGCTCACCTGCCAAATAGTGGTGGCGAGGAAAAGGGAATGGCCTACCTGGTGACACATGGAGCCTTTCAGAGCATGGAAATCCTTGTGAGTGCATGCCGACTCATCGGTGCTGACCTTGGAGTGTCGTACTCGAAGGAACTCGACGCGGAGATCGACAGGATCAAGGACGTGCGAGTTCGGGTGACGGGCCATCCCTACGACTTCAAGAGCAACAAGAAGACCGGGCGCAGAGCCGGCACTAGCGGCATCAGTCGGATCACCCTTGGTATTAGCGGGTTTAGCCTTCACGAATGGACCGAGGACGGTAAATGCATGATCACCGGGGTCAGCACGTTCGACTATGCAGTTAAGAGTCTGAGGATCGCACGCCGCTGCCTCCGATATGTCAATGAAGCGCTCTCAGTCCGTGTCAAAGACTTAGAACGAGAGTGGGTTGCTCGCCCACTTTATGACCATGTAGCGCAGCTCACCTATTGGTGCGGCAAGCTCAACGAGGCCGTGCGTACCGGAGCCGCGCCCGTTGGCATCCTGCAAACCATCGAGGAAACTTTGGTGCAACTTCGTGCTGACAAGCGCGTGGCAGGCGGAAATGGTGAGGGGCTCAGATACCACCTGGACTTCACAGACGAGGCGATTCGCCTGCTCAAGTGCGCATGGAGCGACCCTCAGCAACCGTCAGCGGATCTGCAGCAGGAGCGTGTAAATTCTCGGTTTCTTGCCGACCAATGTAACGACATCGTGTCCGCGTGCCAAAGTCTTGACCGGGCATTTGACCCTGATGCGGGTCTGCCGGTTGTACTGGTCGCAGACTAAGGGCCAGTCCGAGTAACGCATGCGTGCGGTACCCTCGCCTTGACAGCCAGCGGTAGACTAATTGAAGCGAGTGAGCAGGCAGTTGCTGGTGCTCGGATGTTCCCAGACGAAGCGCGAGACGCCAGGGGAACTCCC
Source organism: Armatimonadota bacterium (assembly GCA_018268375.1). GTDB lineage: Bacteria > Armatimonadota > Fimbriimonadia > Fimbriimonadales > Fimbriimonadaceae > JAEURO01. Next base: position 533,054 of record JAFDWS010000006.1, read on the forward strand.
GGCGATAGACAGATATGACGGGCCCCCGTACCGAGTTCTGAGAGGGTTCCTGCGGCATCGTGCCTGGCCTCAGGATTTGTCCGTGGCGATCCTTTCGGCGGAGCACGGTCTTTTCGGTGGACTCAAACCAATCGCGCACTACGACCAACGGATGAACGCTGCGGGCGTGCTCAAACATAAGGACACCTGCCGAACGACCTTAGCTGCCTGGTCCAAGTCACATTCCAGCATCCATTTTTCACTCGGGAAGGATTACCTGCCCGCTGTAAAGGACTCCATCGAGCACGATTTGAAGGGTAAAGCCGAGGTCTTTGAGGGACCGATTGGCATGAAACTTCACCAAATCAAAGGTTTTCTGGAATCTACGAAGTCGCCACATAGATCAAAGCCAACTGTAGTTCCCGGTGCAGGAAAGATTACATATTTCCTGCCCGACTGGGACGACCTTCTTGACGGTGATTTTGATTTCGCAAACGATTCCTTTTCCGGCTCTTCGAGAAGCCTGAGACATGATCAGCATTGCTGCATTCTGATGAAGCCGAAACGGATGTGCGACGGGGTCTTGGTTAGCCTTGCACAGCACGTAACATCCAAGGGTCCCCTTCGACGCATCATCGGCACCGAGGAAGGCTCTCTTGCACCTAGGCACCTCAGAAACCAATTTGGCCTTCAGGATGACCAATGGCTTTTCGGAGATTGCGGTGCCTTCAGCTACCTCAACGAGGATCGGCCAGCAATTGAAGTCGAACAGGCAGTTGCCCTCTACGAACTTCATGGATTCGACTTTGGTGCCTCAGTGGATCACATTCCGGTCAAGGCTGTGGTGCGCGACGGCAAGTCCATCGATTTGACCGAAGAGCAGCGGCAGGAGCGTGTCAATACGACCAAGAGGAATGCGGAGCGCTTCCTAGGCTTGGTTAGGTCGCGGAACCTCGGCTTCACTCCGGTAGGAACGATCCAGGCGCTCAGCCCATCGGCTTACGGTGAAACCGTCCGACACTACTGCGACCTGGGCTACGAGCATATCGCCGTCGGTGGTCTGGTGCCGCTACAAGATTCGCTTGTTGAGCAAATCGTGACAGCGGTCACTGCTGCAGCAAATGACATGAAGAGCCGCCCCTGGATTCACTTATTTGGCGTGTTCCGACCGAAACTCCAATCGAAGTTCCGCGAGCTGGGAGTAGACAGTTTCGACAGCGCAACCTATTTCAGAAAGGCGTGGCTCCGGTCGGACCAAAACTATCTCGCAGCCAATGGGAAGTGGTATTCGGCCCTTCGTATTCCAATGACCAGTGATGGCAGGACGCGGAAGAAACTCGAGGCAAATGGAGCCAACATCATCGAACTGGAGCTCGAAGAAGCACACGTACTGAAGCTATTATCGGAATTTGAAAGTGGAGGGGTCGCAGTTGATACCGTGGTCGAAGCGCTCCTTTCGTATGATGAGCACCTGACAAGGTCAAGTGAGTCGAGGTCGCTTCGTGACAAATACCGCAAGACGCTTGAAGACCGACCGTGGGAGGATTGTGACTGCCCGTTTTGTTCGAAGGCGGGGATTCACGTCCTCGTATTTCGCGGAGCAAATCGAAACAAACGACGTGGTGCGCATAACACACTCATGCTCTAAGGTGGACCGCTTGTACCGAAACTTCGCCGACTACGTGAAGGTGGACAGTCTCAAAGTCGAGCTGCACTTCGTGAAAGAGGGCATGGTCGTCTCCGAGTCCTCCAAGAGCCAAGACAAGTTCATGCACGGAATCCGTGTGCTGATGGCGAAGAACTATGTCGACAACCTGTCCGAGGAGATTCGCAAGGGCTTGGACGAGAAGGCCGCTCAAGGCATCTATCCGACCCATGCGCCGCTCGGCTATCTCAACTCGCTCGAGCCCGGTACTAGAAGGAAGATCATCGTGCCCGATCCGGCAAGAGCGGTGCTGGTGAAGGAACTGTTCGAGGTCTACGGAAGCGGAGGCTCCTCGCTCGAGGTCTTGACCAAGCACGCTCAAAAGATTGGGCTGACCAGCAAGAAGGGACGGCCGTTGCCGCGGAGCGGCGTTGCCCAACTCCTGAAACACCCTGTTTACTGCGGCGTCGTCCGTTGGTCTGGAAAGGAGACGAAAGGAGTCCACGAACCTCTGGTCAGCCGCGACCTGTGGGAACAGTGCCAGGCAGTGATGTCTGGGCGCAAGAACAACAACAGCGGTTACGGTGTTAAAGACTTCGCTTACCGTGGCCTCGTCCGTTGCAAGTGTGGTGGCGTCATGACCGGAGAAGTCAAGCAAGGGAAGTTCGTGTACTACCACTGCGCGGGCAGAAAGAAGCATGTCTGTGGTCAGCCGTTCGTGAGGGAAGAAAAACTGACGGAGCAGTTCGCCGCGCGCCTCGACGAGATACTTCTCGACCCTTGTGACATGGAATGGCTCGTTTACGGATTGGACGAATTCACAGTAGACCGAACCGCGAGGCGCGATAACAGGGAGGCCGAGATAACGGCGGAGGTCGCCTCGCTCAAGGTTAGGCTCGAAACTCTCTACCTCGACAAACTCTCCGGCGACGTCAGTCCCGCGTTCTATTCAGAGACCCGCCAGAAGTGGGAAGCCAAGGTCACAGACCTTGAGCTTGAACTGGCCGCGCTCGACCGGGCAGAGGCGGTTGCAGGATGGGAGGTCGCCCGGGTGCTCGAAGTGGCGTCCGAGGCATCGAGTAGGTTCAAAAGCCTGAATTCTGCCGAGCGCCGGACAGTCGTCGAAGAAGTGTGCTCGAACTGCCGATGGGAGGACGGCGAGCTAAAGATCGAATTCAATCCCCTTTGGGATTTGATGCTGAACGCTCTGGTGTCCAAACGATCCGATGCCGATCCCAAGGGGCGTCAAGCGGCGAAATCTGTAGATTGGTGGAGATGATGGGGTGCGAATTTGTAGCTAAAACTCTCCTATACTGACATCTATACTGTCATTTTCGGGTACACTGGGGCCATGAAATTGAAAGCAGTGATGCCCCGCGATAGAAGCGCCAATCTTCGTTTCAATGAGCGTACCCAACGATGGGATTATTTGGTTCGGCTGGTACGCCCCGACGGTAGCCTATTTAGGCGCGCAGGATCGGCAGTCTCAGAAGCCGAGTCGCGCGAGAAACGCAACGCGGCCTATCGCGAATTCAATAACGATCTTGGTGTGGCCAAAGAAGAGAAGAAGCGCACACGGCGCGAAGGTGCGAATGACCTTCGAGGATGGACCGAGCGGGTTATGCCACTAATCAGGCACGACTGCGCCCCGACGACCTTCGAAGCCTATTGCCACAGTTTGGAGAACCACGTATTGCCAGCACTTGGGTTGCTCCCACTCGAAGAAGTGCGTTCACTGGTCATTACCGAGCACTTGCAGAAGTTGAGCAAGGAGTTGAGTCCTGGTGTCGCCTCGCAGGCCCGGTCAGCGCTGTCCAGAGTCTTGCAGATAGCCGCTTCGGACGGACGCATTCCAGCCAATCCGGTCTCAAGTGTTCGGATCGGTGCAAGAGAGCGAAAGCTCAACCGGATCGAACGAGCCAAAAGCGGCGAGACGGGCAAGCGTTGGCTATCCCTCAGCGAGGGAAAGCACCTGCTCGTCAAGTCCAAGGGCACAGCAGCCTATATGCCTATACTGCTTGGGCTACGTTTCGGCCTACGCTCCGGCGAAGCTTTGGGCTTGCGCTGGAGCGATGTGGACATCGCTAAAGGCGTCATGAGGATACAACAGCAAGCGGTTTGTCTCAAGGGCGTTGCTCGCCAGATTGTGCCGCCAAAGAGTGCAGCCGGTGTCCGCGATATGCCGATCCCAACCGACATTCTTGAGGAACTCACCCTCTGCAAGGCAAATGCCGAGGCAACGGGAATCGAATGGGTCTGCGTCGATGCAGGCGGCGCGCCGTTGCATCCTAAGCATGTCTCGCGGATTATCAAGGATGCTGTCACAAGCGCAGGCTTTGACGGCTCTGACGGAAACGAAGTTCCAACTAGTCACGACTTCAGATCGAGTTACCTAAGTTGGCTAGCGAACCACGCGAACAATGGAGCCGGTGTAAAGCCGCACGTTTTAATCGCTCTGGCAGGACACACCGACATCAACGTGGCGATGACTTATTATGTCAAGGCAGGAGCGGAGGACTTAGCTTCGGCGGTAAATTCGTTGTCCTTATAGCTGGCGCTCTAACGCGCCTTGCGCTTGAACGGATTCTCCCCGTCAAAGTCGCGAATGTACTCTTCCAGCATGGCGCGGCTAACACGTCGCGAGCGCTCGGTGCCTGGCGGCACCGCTGAGCGTAAATGCCCCTGGGCCACCAATGCCTCGACCGTCCTTTCGCTAAGCGAAAGGATCGTCGCGCACTCGGCCAGCGTGAATAACTCCTTTTGGAGCGGTGCTTCCCGCAGCGAGAAATTCACTTCTGGAGCTTTGTCTTGCATAAAGCCCTTCAAAGATTGTTCGCGAGCAGATGGCCTTTCAGACATTCCTTCACTAATTCCTGTCGTATCGGAATACCTACAAACTACGGATACGTTGCCTAACTTGATTGTGTTGACGTCAATGTGTCGGATTACTTCCGGGTTTGTTCTCTTGCCTTGACTTTGGCTCCTCGGATAGCCTCTGTACGTGCACCTCGATTGATTCGACAAACGGCGCATTCTCATCACTTGGCATGGGCCACCGAGATGCGTCGTACTCCTGAACGAAGTCGCAGCGCTCTTCCGCAATCGCTTCAGCGATCGGTGTGAGGTTTCGACCGAGAATGACGAAGACCGCGAAAGTGTACACGAGGCAGAGCTCGGTCCCATAAATCCCATCTTCTACAACTCGAAGCAAATAGCCGTAGGGGACCCGCTCCCAAGCGTGGCTAGTCGGCCTCACCGCCAGGCGGATTTGCCGCCGGTCCACAGCCTTGAACGCCTGATACTCATCGCTGGCAGTAGGAGAATCTGCCCCGCTTTGGGAGCCTCTATCTCTTCGAAACTGTGCTAGCGGATCGCTCATCGAAGCACCTTGCACCTAACCCTCTGGTAGAAGATTAACATGAATTTACAATTCGGGAAAGCAGAATCTACTCTCCAGGAGCCTCTGGACCCCGCAGTTTCCCTTGGATTTCTTGTACCAGCGCCTCCCGGCTCCGCTCGTGGCGTAACTGTTCTACGAAGGGTAGCTCGGGAGCTTCGGGCAGAGGCTGAAAACGCGGCTGCCCGAACACATCGTATCCGGTCGTTCCATACGTTATGACCCGATGAATATCGTCCCTAACGGCGGCGACAGCCGATACAGCGCGCCTCTTTGCGTCTTCGTCTAGTGCCATGTTCGTTATTCTAGTCCTTACCCGGGCATGTCCGGCCCGGCTTGATTTCGGTCCCGACGACTCTCCACATACTTCCGCCATCCGTCCCCGCCCGATGATTCATCGTTCAGAAACTCAAGGGAGCGGTCATAGAGACGCCCAAGGGCGACCGCCGCCCGGTCTCTCCACGTCTTGCCGAGGCCCTCTTGACGGACCTCTCCAGACCGTTCCACGTCTCGAATCGCCGGTAATACTACATTACGCATTCTAACCCGGCGTGCGTTGCGCACCCTGTCAGGATCATGCAGCTTCCCTAACCGCTGCATATTAGTCGCGGAAACGCCGATTTTTGGTTCGGGAAGGCGGTCGATCCCCTGATCGGCCAGCGACCGGTGATCGACGCGCGACGCACTGCCAGCCGAGGCAAGTGCGTCATTTTCAGCTTTGGCCCAGGATTCGCGCCAATGGTCAAGATCGCTTATCGCGCCCTTTCCCACAGCACCGCGCCCGTAGAATTTGCCGTCCGTGCTTGGCTTAAGCCCAAAGCCATGCTCATCCACGGGGCGTAGCGAACAAAGCACGTGCGCGTGCGGATTCTTGCCGTCCTTTGAGCGATGGACGGCAAAATCGACGACGAACCCCTTGGAAACTATCTCTTTGTTGCACCACGTCTTCACCGCCTCAATCTGCTGGTTGAGACTAAGTTCGACCGGCAGCGCAATGACGAACTCGCGAGCAAGCTGAGAATCCTTGCGTTTCTCAACGCGCTCGATCTCGTTCCAGAGTTGCTGGCGCTTTTCTTTTGATTCAGGGGCTTGCAGCCAAACCGGAGCGTTATCGTTAGCAAGGATTTCCCGGTGTACTACTTCTTGGCTACGCGAGCGATAATCGAACGTCTGCTCGATCCGCTCATCGCGTAGTCGTTCGCCAGCGCGGTACGCGGCTCTGGCGACCGCAGAAACCTGTTTGCCGGCAATTGCCTTGCCCGCCTTGTCTTTCGCCTGGCGGCAGATCAATTTTGCTTCTAGCCTATATAGGGCCACGTTCTTTACTACCCTCGGGCGCTTCGCCCAGTTGCAAGAAAGAGTCTTGTGAGCACTTGCGAACTCAACAGCCCCTTACGAACGAATTGAAAAATTTTTGAGTAAGGGCGCGGTTATATGTTGCGATGCAACATCCGCGCCGGGAAGCTCAAACGCCGCTTCCTGGACCTAGGCTTATCGTACCAAAACCATGTGTTTTGGTCAAGGGATCTCCGTTCCCTTGAACCCTAGGACAACGAGCGATTCCGCCCCTTGCAGCCCGAACAAACCGTATGCCGATTGGATGCGCAATACCCGGAGAAGCTCCTCCTCAAAAGGAGGCTTGGACCGTGGCTTGTCGTTCTCGACTACCTCTCAGGCGGCGACTTCTTCGCCTTATACCGTTCTCGCCTTAGTTTGTTCCGGTGTTCCCGCGCCAGGAGTTCGTCAGAGGCGCAAAACTCGGCGTCGGTAGCAATTTCGTAATCATCGAATTCGGTGAAGATTGCGTCGGGCGACTCGCCTCGCCCGCGTTTCGTATTGGAGCGAGCTTTCGCATCGTCAGGATTCTTTCCCTCGCTCTCCCCGGCCATCCGGCATACCTTTCGTGCTGAGCCTCAACCCCTCCGAATAGTAGCGGAGCGCCCTACGCGCGTCAACGAGAAAGCTGCAACCCCTTGACTTCTCAATCCAATCGCACCTGCTGGTGAGATGCTTCATGACCCGCTTCGCTTCTTCGGGCGAAGCAAAATTGAGATACCAAGCGATGGTTTCATAGGACGTGGAAACACGCCTTTCGCTGTCTGGCGTACGCCCCGGTCTCTTCGGATACTTGCGCCGCAAGTAATCGTGGAGGTGGCGTGCGACTAAGCGATCATGCATCCCAATCGCCCGCAGGTAGTCGTGGTTGTATCTAAGCGCTTGACGCAACAGGAACTCATCGCGACAACGCACTTGGAAGGGAAGAACCGGAGTGTCTGCACCCTTTACCCCCATGTAGGGCCGAAGCACAGCCTGAAATTCCTCAGCAGGAATGGCAACATAGTGCGTGTTGGGAGTCACAAACGCTGAAACGAAATGTAATCTGGAGATCGTTTCGAGGTTGGCTAACTTGACCGCCTGATTGCTTCGGACAAAGTCGCGAGCTTTCTTCGATAGCAACCGTTTCAGGAACAGTCCCAACAGCCCCCCTAGCTCCCCAGGCCCGATGTAGTACGAGAAATTGCAATTGCGATGCAAATAGTCCATGTCAATGGGCTCAAATGCTGGCGGCATATCTGGCAACGCAGAGACGGCGACGCCGCTGAAAGGGCTCGACTTGGGCTGAAAGACAACGAGAAGCCCGTCGAGCGGGATGTGAAAAGTCTCGAACGCATCACGTTGACGAAAGAGCACAATCCCCTCGCAACCAAGATCGTTGCCGCGCGCCTCCGTTCGACAAAGCAAAGCTCCGGCATTGGTCAGGCACTCCATGACCAAGTTTGGCGGGAACCCAGAGAGAGGACTTCGCGGATTCCTCCAAATGCACTCAAGCCGCGCGGCGTCATCTAGCCTCAGCTTCCTGGACGAGACCCCTCCTTCTCGGACCCACGACGATTGTGACATGGCAGGAAATGGTACCGCCTCGACCTCCATTTTTTGAACCTGCCAGCTAGGTATGCGCCCCAGTTTCAGGTTCAAAAACGGCGAATCTGCAAGTGCTGCCAACCTGTATAGCCATCCGTATTCTGAGACAGGGACGGATTCACTTTTTCAGCCAAGCAGCTAAATTGCTTTCCGTCTCAAGGAACAAGCAACGGAGGAAAGCATGAAGTGCCCGAAGTGTACACGAGAAAACTTGAGCGCTGACAAGAACGAGACTAGCCTTCCCTCGAAGGTGCAGGCAAGTCGCTGGCACCATAACCTCGCGAAGAACGGACATCCTTTGGCTGCGGGCTTAGTTGGCGCAGGCCAAGCGGCGGTGGCTATTCACGAAACGTTCTACATCACTTACACATGTCGTGACTGCGGACACAAGTTCAACAAGGCGCAGGCGATGGCCGCTTCGGTCAAGCGCTGGTTGTAGGGGTTCTCGAATTGCCGATGTTTCTCCGAAGAGTTCGACATCCAGAGGAACACCTCCCGATCCACCACCCCACCAATCTCATCCGAGACTGGGGTGGTGGTGAGGGTTTCCGCCTGTCCGACGCGCTGACCGGCGTGGCCGTTTTCGGAGCCACCGGCTCCGGCAAAACCAGCGGTCCTGCCAAGCACTTAGCCTACGGCTACCTAGCCAACGGCTTTGGCGGCTTGGTGCTTTGCGCCAAGAAGGAAGAGCGCCGCCAGTGGGAAGAATGGGCTCGCGAGACTGGTCGTACACCGGACCTTATCGTTGTGGACGAAACGGCCAATTGGCGTTTCAACTTCCTTGACTGGGAAGCCGCCCGACCAGGCGAAGGTGGCGGCCTCACCATTAACATCGTCGCTCTGCTAGACGAGGTTGCCGGAGCCATCGCCGGTACGACCGCACGGCATGAGACCGGAAGCACTAAGTTCTTCCAAGACGCCTTGCATCACATGAATACCAACCTAGTGGACTTGCCCATCTTCGCAGGACTCCCCGTGTCTCTGCCGCTCATGCGCTCTATCGTTAGCTCGGCCCCACTTTCGTTTGCGGAGATCGAAAGTGAAGAGTGGCAGGCGCGAAGCGCTTGCCATGCGATCTTGCGCGAAGCAGACCACGCGACTTTACTCGCCGACCCAGATACCAGGTCCGATTTCGAGGAGTGTCGCAACTATTGGCTCGTGGAGTACCCGGCTCTATCCGAGAAGACAAGAAGCATCATCGCGTTGAGCTTCTCCATGCTCGCCAGACCCTTCATTACCCGGCCTTTGAAAACGATCTTCTCCACCGATACCAATGTGACTCCAGAGGATGCGTTCGAAGGCCGTGTCATCTTGATTGATTTACCGATACAGGAGTTTCGTCTTGCAGGCAAAATCGCCCAACTCGCATTCAAGTATTGTTTCCAAGTTTCGCTCCTCCGCCGAATGCAGCCCCTCGGAGGCTATTTGCGCCCGGTCTTCCTCTGGGCCGACGAAGCCCAGAACTTCGTGAGCGAATTCGACTCAGAGTATCAAGCCGTTGCTAGATCGGCGGGCGGCTGCACCGTGTACCTGACGCAGAACCGTGAATCTTACAAGCGGGTTCTCGGCAATGACGACGCAGTCGATTCGCTTCTCGGGAATCTTCAGTGCAAGTTCTTCTGCCAAAACGCGGGCGATACAAACCAGTGGGCGGCCAAGTTGCTCGGCGAGCACTACGTGAGCATCAGCGGCACCAACGTCAGCCGGGGCGAGCGCGGCGGCCAACATGCCGGAATCTCAACTCACGAGCAGCGACGATTCTTCATCGAACCCTCAGCTTTCACGACTTTGAAGCGCGGCGGCTACGCGAACGCCTGCCAAGTCGAGGCCATCGTCTACAACGGTGGCAAACAGTTCCAAACGCCAAACGGTGAATTACTGCCGTACAAACTCTTGACCTTTAACCAATAGGTGAGTGACCATGCCCAGGTACGCCCAATCGCAACCCAACTTTATGACCGGACTGGAAGAGGTCTTCTATTTTCCGGCCCTAACCTTGATGGTCTTTATGCGCCGCCGAATCGGATTGCGCCTTCTCAGCCCGGCTCGAATCATTCGCACCTTTGTGCTGATCCAACTCTACGCGGTCTTCGCAGTATTTCTACTCGGTGGATCGGCACTCGACATTCGCATCGTACAGGGCTTCTCGTTTGTATTCCTTCTGATCGCCGCCGCACAGTATTGGCGGAGTTGGCGAGCATTTAATCGCGGAAGCGATTTGCACACGCTTTCGAGTGGCTTCTCCCACCTAGAAACGGGCCACATCCCGAACTTCTTGAGGTATCACCGGCGCATCTACCGTATTGGCGATCCTCTATTCTGCTTGGCCGTCGCTTGCTATGCGTGGATCGTATGTCCCCCGCTTGGGTTGTGGATCGGTCTTGCCAGCCTCTCGCTCAGGATGTTCGAGCAAGCTCGGTACGAGGCTGCCCTCACTCGCGACTTCGAAATAGTCGATAGCATGGCCGAGGCTAAGATTCAGCAGGATACCGCCGAGTTCTTCTCAAAGCCGAAAGCCCGCAACACCACGAACCAGCCGCCAAATGACCGAGTCGGACTTCCCACCGGCATCGGTCCTGACATTGAACTACAGATCGCTCAGCGCTCTAAGGAGAAACAATCATGATGAATACTTGCCCTAGCTGTGGAGGGGCATTCACGGAATCTTGGGCATTCTGCCCAACATGTGGGAGTTCGATCCAGTCTCAAGCATCAGTTCCACCCTACGGCAGTATCCAAGGAAAGATGACCGCAGCCAAGGGCTTCGGCCAGATGTTTGGCCTTGACCCACGAATCGCATTCCTCACCTTCGTTGTCGATGCAATGCTCTTCGGGGAAAACGTCGTGACCCTCGGCGCGACCCTACCCCTATCAATCGCCGCTGCCGTGGTTCTCGGTGTCATCACCTTTAGGGCACAGCTTCACTGGTACGGTGACAGCCGACAATCGGCTCAAACAAAAGCACTCATTCTCGGCCTATTGACCGCGATCCCCACTCCACTCCCGGCCATCCTCTACGTGCCCGCCGGGGTCATTGGTTTGACCCACCTCGTCCGCCGCAAATAATTGCCCGCACTCGGCGAACAACGCAACCGTGGGAGGATCGAGTAATCCTCCCACGGTTGCGTTTTCAACAAATCGGAGGACCCGCAGTTGCCCCTTGACCAGCGCCGGAGCTATCATATAAAAGTTTGATGCTTTGGAGGGCTAATGCTTGACCTGAGAGACGTTTTCTCGCTCACCGACTTCTTGCGGAACCACAAGGAGCACGTGGCGAGGCTTGCCGAAAGCGGCAAGCCGGTCGTGCTCACGGTCAAGGGCAAGCCCGTCTTGGTGCTCCAAAGCGCCACCGGTTACCAAAGCCTATTAGACAAAGTCAACGCCGCAAAGCCAGGGGAGCAACAAGAGTGACGAAGCTGGAAGACCTCAAGCCGAACGCAACCGTCCGGGGAATCCTTCCCGAACGCGCCGTCACGGTAGTCGGCACCCAGTGGTACGGCACCAGCGCCGTCGAACTTACTTACAAAGACGCCGAAGGCAAGGTCGCGAATACTCTGCTCTATCGGAGCAACGAGCCTGATCTCGCGATTGTCGAGGAAGGTCGGCCCTGGAGTTTCGACGCCGACGGCAACCAGTTCCGCCTCGTATCCGAGGCGAACCGGATTCGCCTAGCTCACCTATTCGATCCCGTGCTCGCGGTTCACACCTCCATTGTCGAACCGCTCCCGCACCAGATCACCGCCGTTTACGAAGAGATGCTCCCTCGGCAGCCGCTTCGATTCCTTCTAGCGGACGATCCCGGCGCAGGGAAAACGATCATGGCGGGGCTGCTGATCAAGGAGCTAATCGCAAGAGGCGACCTCCAGCGCTGCCTCGTCGTCTGCCCCGGAAGTTTGGCCGAGCAATGGCAAGACGAGCTCTATCGCCGCTTCCATCTTCCGTTCGAAATCCTAACGAACGACAAACTCGAAGCCGCCCGAACCGGCAACTGGTTCCTTGAAAACCATCTCGTCATCGCGCGGCTCGACAAGCTGAGTCGGAACCCAGACGTTCAAGCAAAGCTCGAAGCCCCCGATGCGATGTGGGACCTGATCGTCTGTGACGAGGCGCACAAAATGTCCGCCACGCATTTTGGCGGCGAGATCAAATACACCAAGCGCTACCAACTCGGGCAACTTCTCTCGCATATCACCCGCCACTTCCTCCTTATGACGGCGACGCCGCACAACGGCAAGGAAGACGACTTCCAGCTTTTCATGGCGCTGCTAGACGGCGACCGATTCGAAGGCCGCTTCCGTGACGGTGTTCACACCGCAGACGTTTCCGACCTCATGCGCCGCATGGTGAAGGAAAAGCTACTCAAGTTTGACGCGACGCCGCTTTTTCCAGAGCGCCGCGCCTACACGGTGCCCTACAAGCTCTCGGACGCAGAAGCGCAGCTCTACGCTCACGTGACCGAGTACGTCAGAGAAGAATTCAACCGTGCTGAAGCGCTCGAAAACGACAAGCGAGCGGGGACCGTCGGCTTTGCGCTCACGATCCTGCAACGCCGTCTTGCCTCTTCCCCCGAAGCGATCTACCAATCTCTTCGCCGTCGCAAGGAACGCTTGGAAAGACGCTTGCGGGAGCTAGAGCTGATTCAGCGGGGAGGCGGAATCGTACCGCCCTCCATGGAATTGCCTACGTTCACCGCCGAAGACGAAGACGACCTCGAAGATGCACCCGACATTGAAGTAGAGGAGTTCGAAGAACAAGTCCTCGATCAGGCGACCGCAGCTCGCTCCATCGTTGAACTCAAGACGGAGATCGGAACCTTGGCCCGCCTTGAAGGCATGGCACAAGCATTGCGACGCTCAGACAAGGACAAGAAATGGAGCGAACTAGCTCAACTCCTTGCCGAGATATTCACTCCCGCCGCACTGAAGAACATCGTCGCTGAAACGAGAGCCCGCTACGGAGCCAATCCTCCACAAAGCTCCCCCTCGCAAAAGCTCGTCATCTTCACCGAGCACCGAGACACGCTCACTTATCTCGAGGAGAAAATCCGCTCACTGATTGGACGCCAAGAGGCTATCGTCTCAATTCACGGAGGCATGGGGCGCGAAGAGCGACTCATGGCTCAAGAAGCATTCCGGCACGACCCGGAAGTTCGCGTACTCATCGCGACCGACGCCGCAGGCGAAGGCATCAACCTGCAACGCGCTCACCTAATGGTCAACTATGACCTGCCTTGGAATCCAAACCGGCTGGAGCAACGGTTCGGGCGAATCCACCGAATTGGGCAAACCGAGGTTTGCCACCTGTGGAATCTCATCGCATCGGAGACCCGCGAAGGCGAGGTCTATCAGACTCTTTTGGACAAGCTCGAAGAAGCAAGGAAAGCGCTCGGTGGCCAAGTCTTCGACGTGCTCGGCAAGGTGGTATTCGATGGACGCCCGCTCCGCGAACTGCTTGTCGATGCGATTCGATACGGCGAGCGACCAGAAATCCAGGCCAAGCTGACGCAAATGGTCGAAGACGCGTTCGACCGCACCAAGCTCCAAGAGCTGATCGAGGAGAGGGCCATCGCTCCGAACACGATGGACGCGAGCCGCGTCTACAAAATCCGCGAGAGCATGGAACGCGCCGAGGCGCGTCGGCTCCAGCCACACTACATCGAATCATTCTTCCTCGAAGCGTTCAAGCAACTCGGCGGCACCTATCGCCAACGCGAGAACCGGCGCTACGAAATCACGCACGTTCCTTCAACTGTCCGCAACCGTGATCGGCTTATCGGAGTGGGCGAGCCGGTTCTCACTCGCTACGAGCGCATCGTTTTCGAAAAGCACCTTATAAACCCCCAGGGCCAACCGCTCGCCGCCTTCGTCTGCCCCGGACACCCGTTGCTTGATGCAACGCTCGATCTAGAACTAGAGCGTCACCGCGACCTGATGAAGCGAGGTGCGGTGCTGGTCGATGAATCCGACTTCGGAACGACGCCGCGAATCCTGTTCTACTTAGAACACGCCATCCAAGATGGAAGCATCACGCGCAGTGGGGAGCGCCGCGTCATCTCCAAGCAGATGCTGTACGTCGAGATCGACGCCGAGGGAAAAATTCGCCACGTGCACTACGCGCCTTACCTCGACTACAGAGCACGAAAAGAAGGAGAGCCGGACGCAGAAGAGCTATTGCCGAGACCTGAGTTTCAATGGATCACGAAGGAGCTCGAACACAAAGCGCAGGCTCACGCAATCGAAACAGTCGTACCCGAGCACCTCGAACAAGTTCGCAAGGGAAGGCTCGAGCTCCTCGAAAAAACCGAAGCGGCCGTAAAGGACCGGCTCACTAAAGAGATCAACTACTGGGATCACCGATCCGAAGAACTTAGACTACAAGAGCAATCAGGAAAGCCCAATGCCCGCCTCAACTCTAACGAGGCGAGGAAACGAGCCGACGAACTCCAAAGCAGACTCGAAAGACGGATGGATGAGTTGCAAAGGGAACGGCAGATCGCACCGCTTCCGCCAGTCGTCATCGGCGGTTTGCTCGTAGTGCCCATTGGCTTGCTCAATGAAGCTCGCGGAACCCCTGTATCGGTAAGCGTCTCGCGCGACACTCAGGCAGCGGCAGCCAAGGCCCGTGCCATCGTGATGCAGATCGAGAGAGACCTAGGCTTCGAACCCATCGACGTTGAGTTCGACCGCCTCGGCTACGACATCGAGAGCCGAATTCCTGGAACAGGCAAACTTCGCTTCATCGAAGTCAAAGGTCGAATCGCGGGAGCCAATACGGTCACTGTCACGCGGAACGAAATCCTCTACTCGCTCAACAAGCCCGACGATTACATTCTCGCCATCGTCGCCTTTGACGGCGACGACCACCGAGTTCATTACATCCGAACCCCGTTCGGCAGCGAACCCGACTTCGGCGTGACCAGCGTCAACTACAGCCTCGATGAGCTTATTGCTCGAAGCGAGGAGCCGAAATGACCACACCCATTCGAAGGAAACTCATAGAGGTAGCGCTCCCGCTTGAATCCATTAACGAGGAGGGCGCTCAGAGAAAGCGCAAGGCCCCCACCGGGTATCCGACGGCTATTCACAAGTGGTGGGCTCAACGCCCTGTTGCTGCGGCCAGGGCCGTCATCTTTGCCCAGATGGTAGATGACCCCAGTTCATGGCCAGACCTCTTTCCGACAAAGAAGGCTCAAGAGAAGGAAAGGCAGCGTCTCTTTTCTATCATCGAGGAACTGGTGCTGTGGGAAAACACTACCAACGACGAAGTCTTGCAAAGAGCACGGGACGAAATCTGGCGCAGTTGGAGACGCGCTTGCTCGGAAAACGTAGACCATCCTCGGGCCAAGGAACTATTCCATCGGGATATCCTCCCAGCTTTTCACGATCCATTCGCAGGCGGTGGCACCTTGCCCTTGGAAGCGCAGCGACTCGGCTTAGAAAGTCACGCCAGTGACTTGAATCCAGTAGCTGTAGTAATCAATAAAGCACTGATTGAGTTGCCGCCGCTCTTCCGTGACTATGAACCTGTGAACCCCGCATGGCAATCGAAGCACCAAGGAGAGAAGGCACTGATTCAGTGGAAGGGCGCGTCGGGCCTCGCTGAAGACGTTCGATTTTATGGAGACCTAGTTCTTTCAGAAGCCGCCAAGAGAATTGAAGGCCACTTCCCGCGTCTCAAAGTCACGCACGAACTGGCGCAAGGCCGGCCCGACCTGTCGACCTTTGTCGGCAAGGAACTGTTAGTTGTGGCGTGGATTTGGGCCAGGACCGTTAAGAGCCCGAATCCCGCTTTCCGAGACGTTGACGTGCCACTTGCAACCAGCTATCTGCTATCGAGCAAGAAGGGACGCGAAGTTTATCTCGAACCGATTAAGGCATCGAGAACCTACGAGTTTGTCGTTCGGACTGGCAAACCAAGCAATCCTGAAGCAACGAGTAAAGGAACCGCTGCTGGCAAGCGAGGAGCTTTTCGATGCTTGATGTCGGATGCTCCAATCACTTACGACTACATCCGACAAGAGGGCCAAGCGGGCCGTTTAGGCTCCCGATTAATGGCCATTGTGGTCGAAACCGGTGCCGGGCGAACCTACGTTTCACCGACCATCGACCAAGAAACTGCCGCTCTGATGGTCAAGTCCCGGTGGGAGCCCGAGGTTCAGCTACAGGGCAAAGCCAGAGTAAATGTTTCGAACTACGGCCTCAACACTCAAGCCGACCTCTACACTCATCGGCAGCTGCTAGCACTATCCACCTTTGCAGAACTAATCGAGAATCTGCACAGCCGAGTGATGCACGATGCCAAAGGGGCCGTCCTTGCGCCTAGCTTCGACCCGAAGCTGTACGCAGACGTCATCGTCCTCTATCTCGCTTTTGTTCTCAGCAGGATGGTGCATCACTCAAGCGCCATATGCACATGGCTGCCAAAGGATTCTGCAATCCGGCAAACATTCAGCAAACAAGCCTTGCCAATGACCTGGGACTACGTGGAAGGCAACCCGTTCGGAAAGTCCAGCGCTGCTTGGAAGCAATGCTTGAAAGTCGTTACAAGCTGCCTTGACTGGGTGCCCGCAACTGGAAAGGGAGCTGCAACGAATGTAGATGCCATCGAAATGAACGGCGAGGTTCCCCACAGCCTCGTTATTTCAACTGACCCTCCCTACTACGATAACGTCAGCTACGCCGATCTTTCTGACTACTTCTACGTTTGGTTGCGAAAGTGCTTGAAGAACTCTATGCCCGCATTGTTCGCGACGATGGCTACGCCAAAGGAGCCCGAACTCATAGCCTCCCCCCAACGGCACTGCGGAGCCCAAAATGCCGAACACTTCTTCCTCGAAGGCATGACAAGGGCGCTAAAGACGCTGAGCCTCAAAGCACATCCCGCCTACCCGGTAACCATTTATTACGCGTTCAAGCAATCTGAGACCGCAGATGATACCGGCACAACAAGTACCGGCTGGGAAACATTTCTGGAAGCCATTTGCAAGGCAGGGTTCGCTATAACGGGCACATGGCCCATGCGCACCGAGGGAGACAATCGGTTGCTAAGCGTCGGTGCTAATGCGTTGGCATCGAGCATCGTTCTTGTGTGCCGTCCTAAAGACGAAAACGCCCCAACCACAAGCCGCCGAGACTTCCACACTGCTCTCCAGCGCGAGCTTCCGGTCGCTGTGCAGAATCTACAAAGGGGGAACGTCGCTCCGGTTGATTTACAGCAAGCTGCAATCGGCCCAGGCATGGCTGTCTTTACTAGGTTCGAGAGGGTGCTTGATGCGGGCGGCAAGTCACTTTCCGTACGCGACGCGCTCGCAATCATAAATGAGACTCTCGACGAAGTTCTCGCTCAACAGGAAGGAGACTTCGATAGTGACACGCGCTGGGCCCTGACCTGGTTTCAGGAGTACGGATTTTCAGAAGGCGCGTTTGGTCGAGCAGATGACCTCGCCCGAGCAAGAAATACGAGCGTGGACGGAGTTGCCGATTCTGGTATCGCTGCATCTGGAAAGGGCAAAGTCCGATTACTTCGACCCGAGGAACTACCCGACAACTGGGATCCAGAACGGGACAAGCGGCTCACGGTTTGGGAGATCGTCCACCACATGATCCGCATTCTCGACAAAGGCGAAACGAGCGCCGCCGAACTTCTCGCCAAGCTCGGCAGCAAAGCGGAGATCGCCCGCGAGTTGGCCTACCGTCTCTACAGCATCTGCGACCGTACCAAGCGCGGCCAGGACGCCCAGCGCTACAACGCGCTCGTGCAAAGTTGGCCGGAAATAGTTGCAATCGCAGCCAAGATTCCTAAAGTAGCGCAAGAGGTGCAGCTAGGCTTCGAGGGGATGAACGAGTAAATGGCGATCACGAATCATGAGCGAGTGGGCAAGACGCTTGAGTTCCTCGGAACCGGCCTAAGGCCATTCATCGAACGAGAACTCAGCAGCGAGTTTGGAGCCGATTGGCTCAGTAAGGCAAGCGAGGGCTGGCGCAACGACTTCGACTTTTCCGAAAAGAACCTCGATGTAGCCGCAACGCTCCGGCTCATGTGGGACAACTGGAACGAGGTATTCGGCAAGACCCTCGGTCGCACCGAGCGCAGCCTCGTCAGTGAACTTCGAGACGCTCGCAACCGGTGGGCGCACCAGCAGCCTTTTAGTTCCGATGACGCGTACCGCGCGCTTGACAGTGCGGCTCGCTTGCTCACCGCTGTATCATCGCCGGAGGTGGAGCCGGTCGAGAAGATGAAGCAGGAGTTGCTTCGCTTACGCTTTGACGAACAAGTCCGCAGCGAGAAGCGGAAAGTCTCTGGAACCACGGTCGAGAGCCAAGTCACCGGAACGCTCAAACCGTGGCGCGAAGTCGTCAGCCCTCACCCGGACGTTGCCAGCGGGCGCTATCAACAAGCGGAGTTCGCCGCCGACCTATGGCAAGTTCACCTCGGCGAAGGTTCGCCGGAGTATGTGAATCCGGTTGAGTTCTTCCGCCGCACGTTTATGACCGAGAGCCTGAAACGGCTACTCGTGGACGCCATCCGAAGGCTTTCGGGAGGAAGCGGCGATCCGGTTGTTCAACTTCAAACCAACTTCGGCGGCGGCAAGACGCACTCCATGCTTGCCCTATACCACATGGTTTCAGGCAAGGCAGCGGGAGAGCTTGCAGGCATGGACGCCGCGCTTCAACTCTCCGGCGTGTCGAAGCTACCCAAGGCAAAGCAGGTCGTCCTGGTGGGAAACAAGATTTCCCCTGGCAACCCGACGCAGAAAGCCGATGGAACGGTCGTGCACACGTTGTGGGGCGAGCTTGCTTACCAGCTTGGGGGCAAAGCAGCTTACGAGAAGATTCGGGCCGATGATGAGAAGGCAACGAGCCCGGGCGACCGGCTCCGAGAACTGCTCAACGAGCACGGACCGGCGCTGATCCTCATCGACGAGTGGGTGGCATACGCCAGGCAGCTTCACGATGCAAGCGACCTCCCGGCTGGCAGCTTTGAGACCCAGTTCTCCTTTGCCCAAGCGCTCACCGAATCTGCGAAGCTTGCGAAGAATTGCTTGCTCGTCATTAGCCTTCCAGCGAGCGATACTCCGTCTTCCCCTCACGCGCAGGGCGACGACATCGAAGTCGGCGGGCAACGCGGACGCGAAGCCCTGGAACGCCTTCGTAATGTGATCGGTCGAGTCGAATCCTCTTGGCGTCCGGCCAGCGCCGAAGAAGGATTCGAGATCGTGCGCCGCCGACTTTTCGAGCCGCTCGTGGAGCAAGAGCAATTCAAGTCGCGCGACTTCGTCGCAAGCACCTTCTACGACCTGTACCGGACACAGCGTCAAGAATTCCCTTCCGAGTGTCAGTCCTCGGAATACGAGCAGCGCCTGCGCGCTGCCTATCCGATCCACCCAGAAGTGTTCGACCGGCTTTACGCCGACTGGTCTACGCTCGCCAAGTTTCAACGGACGCGCGGCGTCCTTCGCCTCATGGCGGCAGTCATTCACAGTCTTTGGGAAAAGGGAGACCGCAATCCACTCATCTTGCCTTGCAATCTCCCGATCGACGATGATCGCGTTCGCTTCGAGCTCACACGCTATCTTCCCGATCAGTGGGAGCCGATCATCGCGCGCGACGTGGACGGGCCAACCGCCCTGCCTCTTCGCATTGATGCGGAGATTCCGAACCTAGGGAAAGCTCAAGCGTGCCGCCGAGTGGCGCGAACGGTTTACTTGGGTTCGGCTCCAACGACATCGGCGGCAAACAGAGGGCTTGAAGATCGCAACATCAAACTCGGTTGCGTCATGCCGGGAGAGTCGCCAGCGATTTTCGGAGATGCTCTTCGACGGCTTGCTGGAGCCGCGACTTATCTGTACCAGGACGGCCCGCGCTATTGGTATTCGACTCAGCCGACCGTAACCAAACTCGCGGAAGATCGGGCCGAGGAATTGAGGCGTGACCCCGATAAGGTCGCCCGCGAGATTGAGCAGCGCGTCCGCCAGAACATTCGGGACAAAGGCGAATTCTCGCGCATCCACGACTTCCCCCAAAGTGGAGGCGACGTGGCGGACGACCAAGACGCGCGTTTAGTTGTGCTCGGAATCGAACACCCCTACGTGAAGGAAGAAGGCAACGCGGCGGAGTCCTTCGCCAAGGAGATTCTTCGTTCGCGCGGCAACGCGCCGAGGCTATATCAGAACACGCTCGTCTTCCTTGCGATTGACAAGACCAAACTCCAGGACCTTGACGAAGCGGTTCGTCGATTCTTGGCGTGGGAATCGATCCTAGGCGAGCAGAAGATTCTCAACCTCGATCCTCATCAAGTGAGGCAGGCCGAGAATCAAAAGGCGACCGCCGACAGCGTCGTCGTCGCCCGGATACCAGAAGCTTATCAATGGCTGCTAGTCCCCCTCCAGGACAAACCGACGGCGAACGTGGTTTGGAACAGCTACCGCTTGAGCGGACAAGACGCGCTTGCGGTTCGCGCGAGCAAGAAACTCAAGAACGACGAGTTGCTTCTCACCTCGTTTGCGCCGAGCAGGCTCAAGATGGAGCTCGACGGAATCCCACTCTGGCGAGAGAACAGCAACGCTCACGTTTCCGTTGAGCAGGTCATCGAGGACTTTGCAAAGTACCTCTACCTCCCGAGGTTGAAGGTGCCGGGAATCCTAGTGTCCGCAATCCAAGACGGAGTGAAATCCCTTACTTGGAATCAGGATGCGTTCGCGTATGCAGACTCGTACGACGAGACCGCGTCACGCTACCGGAATCTCGTTTGCGGGCAGTTACTCAGCCTAGGAACCGGCGTACCCGACGGCGTCATCGTTCGCGCTGACGTTGCCGCTGCCCAACTGAATGCCGATGCACCGGGGCCGGTGCCAGGGCATGGAGCGGACGGCGGCAAAGTCGTTGATGGGACCGTGCCTGACGAGCCGACGGCAGTGGGCGGCACGAGAGCGAGAACTCAACCAACTCGCTACCACGGAAGTGTGAAGCTCGACCCAGCGCGAGTCGGACGCGACGCCTCGCGCGTGGCCGACGAGGTCATTTCGCACCTGTCGGGCTTACTCGGAGCCGACGTTCAAGTTACACTAGAGATCGAGGCAGTCGTTCCAGACGGAGCGTCCGACGAGGTGGTTCGGATCGTCACCCAAAACAGCCGCGACTTGAAATTCGAGACGCAAGGGTTTGAGGAGTAGCCGCGCAGTTAGGTGCAACCTATGAAAAAGACTCTGACATTCTCAAATGCTGGCAGCTCAATTGGAGACATCGACGTCCGCCTGAGCTATCGCATCGTGCGCCTGTTCTCAGAAGGCCTATATGCTAGTCCTAACAAGGCTGTTGAAGAACTTGTAGCCAATTCCTTTGACGCAGGGTCTCTGACTGTCGCGGTCCTAATTTCGCCCGATCTTCACGCTCAAGATGCGAGCATCGCGGTCATTGACGACGGTGAAGGAATGGACGCTAACGGACTAAGGCAGCACTGGCTCATTGGAAAAAGCTTGAAGCGCGACCTGCAAACCCTACCAAAAGGGAGGCAACAAATTGGTAAGTTCGGCATAGGGAAGCTCGCCACATATGTTTTAGCAAATCGCTTAACGCACATATCCAGAAGAGGAAGCAAGTTCTTCTCAACCTCCATGGACTTTCGAGACGTTGATAGCCGAGGCGACGAAGAAGTTGAACCGAAAACACCCATTAAACTTCCGCTACACGAGTTAACTGAAGCTCAAGCGAAAGAGGCAATTTCCAGTTGGACAAACACGCAGGCATTCAAGTCTACCAATATCGCGCTTTTCGGAAAGGACTCTTCACCATCGTGGACCGTTGCGATACTCTCCGACCTTAAGGACAAGGTTTATGAGATTCGTCCTGGGGTTCTGGAGTGGGTCTTGAGAACTGCGCTGCCAATGCGGGATGACTTTGCCATCTATCTCAATGGCAAGAAGTTGGAATCGAGCAAAGCTGGCAAGGGCCTCATCAAACGATGGGTGCTTGGTAAGGACGTAAAAGACTTGCCCAAACCAGCTCCAAGCGACATTGACGTGACTGAGGATAAGGACCAGCCCAAGACCTCGGACTCCCGATTTGGGCTGAGTCATAAGGATCTTGGTCGAATAACTGGATATGTAGAAGGATATCGTGATCTGTTAACCGGCAAATCTGATGAACTTGGGAGGAGCCACGGGTTTTTTGTTTATGTGTTTGGAAGGCTAATTAACGTTGCTGACGGGCACTTTGGCATAAAACCTGACGAGCTTCGCCATGGCACATTTGGCCGAATCCGTGTCGTTGTCCATATGGATGGTCTGGACGACTACCTGCAGTCAGATCGTGAGCGAATCCGTGAAGGCCCGGTTCTTACTGACGCTCAGAATATATTGCGAGCTCTATTCAATTTTGTACGGCCCATCCTCGAAAAGGAGGACGAGCAGGCGGAGCCAGGTGTTGTACTCGCACGCAAAATGGCTGGAAGCCCGGCAAGTTTGGCGAGAAGGCCCATAATTGAGATGGTTCGCGCAACACTTGAGGGAAGGATAACCTCTCGCTTTCTTGCACTGCCGACTTCTCCTACAAAGAGCGAACGGGAGCAACTGCTTCTTGACTTGGAGAAGCGAGCCGAAACACCTGAGGAGTTCGTTGGTGGCAGAGACTTTGTTTATGACGCGACTTCAGACGACGGGATTGCGGTCTACGATGCCGTGTCCGGTCGGCTACGAATAAATGGCTTGCATCCATTTGTTGGTGCGTTTTTTGACGAGTTCACAAGCAAGACGAGCGGGCTCCCACTGGAAGTGTTTGCCATGGTTGAGGTGTTGCTTGAATCTCATCTATTTCAGGCAGGGTTAAAGCAAAATCAAATCGATGCGGTGATGCGTGCAAGGGATCAGTTGCTCAGATACACTGCTATCGAATCTGGACGCAGAACAGCCCTTCTGATTGCAAACGCGCTTCGTAACGCCCGTAATGATGAAGATCAACTGGAGATTGAGTTGGTCGAGGCGTTTCGAAGCCTTGGATTTGATTCTACGCGTGTGGGCAAAAAGGGGAAACCAGATGGGGTAGCCAAGGCCCATTTAAGCCCAGATGCTAGCAAGACACCGCGGCGTTATGCAGTGAGCCTTGAAGCTAAGAGTAAGCAGAAAGATGGAACTAAGGTAAAGACTAAGACGGTTGGAGTATCTACCATTGCCCGTCAACGTGACGACTTTCAGTGCGATCACGCAATTGTTGTAGCACCCGCTTTTGATCATACGTCTGGGGTGGAAAGCGCTTTAGCGAAGGAGATAAAAGCTGATCGGGAGAACACTTCAACAAGTGGAAAGCCCAGGACAATTACAGCAATGTTCGTTGATGATCTTGCGCGACTCGTACAATTGCGCCCGGTCAAGAGACTAGGCCTTGTAAAGATGCGAGAGTTGTTTTACGAGTGCAGCCTTCCGGAGCAATGTAAGTCCTGGGTTGACAAGATTGCAACTGCAATCGTAGATGTGCCGCCGTATGCAAAGATCATTGATGCGATCCAAAAACTTCAAGCTGATTCGCGCAACGAACCAGTGGTTTATGCGGAGCTCAGGAACGAGCTAAAACACGCTACGCCCAAAATCGAATACCCGAATCTTGAAGACTTGATCGACATCTGCAAGGCTATGTCTCAGATGGCTCCCGGTGCCCTTATGGCCACCGACAGTACGGTTGAACTTGACCAAAGCCCAGACAACGTATTGGCCGCAATCGAGTCTGCCACAAAGGAGCTTGCCGATGACAAGTTACAGTAGCAGTTCTGGAGCAGAAAGTGATTCGACGACATCTGTTCTATCCAGGCATCCAGCTGGCACGGTACTCCAGGCTCTAGGAAGGCACCCTATTCATCCATTCCCAGCTCGAATGGCTCCCGAGATCGCTCTAGATGCCCTTGCAGACTCAAGTCGGCAGTTGCGCGTACTGGACCCAATGGCAGGATCAGGCACGGTCCTCGCTGTTGCTAGAGCCAAAGGCCACCGGGCTTATGGACTGGACATTGATCCCTTGGCGGTATTGCTTGCTCGCGTTTGGACTCGGCCCGTCAGTTCTGAACAGATTTGTAGCAGCGCTTCGACGATTTTGGAGCGTGCGCAAGAGGCGTATCGTTCAATCCAGCGTCGGAGTGCTTATCCGCCGCACGTAGATCGTGAATCGAAGGCGTTCATTGATTTCTGGTTTGACCCATCGGCGCGCCGCCAGCTGACCGCCTTAGCAGTTCAGATACGGGCGGAACCTGACGATGCTGTTCGGGAAGCCCTTTGGTGTGGCTTTTCAAGGTTGATTATTACGAAGTCCGCAGGCGCTTCCCTTGCAATGGACCTTTCCCATAGCCGCCCTCACAGGGCATACGAAACCGCTCCCGTCTTGCCCTTCGACAGATTCCTAAGCGCGGTTAAGACCGTCACGGACAATTGCCCTCAGCGCAAAGCAGGAAGAACTGGCCCGCAAGCGATTGTTAAGCACGGCGACGCCCGCCGGCTTTCCCTGCGTACAAGTTCGATAGATTTGGTCGTAACATCCCCTCCGTACCTGAATGCGATCGACTACATGCGTTGTAGCAAGTTTTCACTGGTGTGGATGGGGTTCAACGTGGCAGCGTTGCGGCAGCTTCGCAGCGAGAGCGTTGGTGCTGAAACAGGAGGAAATCACTCCACAATTGAGAGGGTGAGAGCAACCCTGGGTAACTTAACCCTCCAACCAGAACTTTCTTCGAGGGATGCAAAGCTCCTCGGTCGCTACATCTGGGATCTGGACCAATGCGTAGCGCAAGTGTCGAGGGTACTTCGACCCGGCGGTAGAGCGGTCTATGTAGTCGGAGACTCCATGATTAGGGGGACTTTTGTTTCCAATTCAAAAATCACTGCGTCAGTCGCTCAGCACCATGGCCTCACACTTACCTCGGAACAGTCGCGCGATTTGCCAGAAAACCGCCGATACATGCCGCCGCCATCTCGCACCGAGTCGGGGAACGCTATGAGTGGGCGTATGCGCAAAGAGGTTGTTCTTGAATTCCAGAAGCACTAGACGGTTCATTGAGGGTAGCGCCTCGAATCTGTAATCGGCTTCGCCAGATTCTTCGGCTAGGCTGTGGCGAGGCGACCGATAGCCGTCGCAGGACTAGGCTCCGCTCGGCCCGGGTTCCACCCTGCTTGGAACACGCGTCCGGCTGATCGCCTCGTTGCGGATGCCGAGGATCACGGCAGAGCGCCGCTTCGCACTAATAGCCGTCGAGCAGCCTTCCGGCGCGTATCATCCGTGGCTTCGCTTCGGTTCCTTCAGCCGAATGCGCTAGCATGTGATTTGCATCACCTTTCCCGGATGCACTCGCGGAGGGAAAGCGCGCGGCAAATGAGCCGGAGGTTTTCAAGGGCGAGGATTCGATCACGGACGCCTTCGGCAAGTCGGCGTTCAACGTCGATCTTCAGGGCGAGAAGCTCGACGGTAGGAAGTCGAATGAGTTCGTACAGGGTGAAGAGTCGCATATGGGTCTCCTTTGTTTGGCCCGCGAACATCGCGGCCTTCTGGAGACGCCGAGGCATTGAGGAGGACGGCACGCATCGTTGCGACCGGAACAAAGTGGAGGAGTTGAAGACTTGCGGCTCCGTCCAACAATGCGAATCTCGTCAAAGGAAGGCAGCGTGTGCGCCCGGCTAGTAACGAGAAGGATGACCTGCGATCCTCCCGCACCTGCTGAACGCAGAACGACGGATCGACATCCTGACCATATTGGCGAGAAGCCAACGAGCCTGTGGAATCCTCTAAGGTCGCACTTGATTCTGCCCGGACGAAATCTATTCGTCCGCCGTCACTCCAACATTCGAAGCGCTTCAAGGCGCGCAGACCCCCGATGCAACGCCACAAGTTGGGTCTTCTCCCGTACCCAACGCTGAGCGTCGGACCGTAGCTTCTCGGTCTGTCTTTCTCCATAGTTGTCCGCTGCGGTGGCTGCCCTTCATATCCCAGCGAACCTTGGCACACCGAGCCGCTAAGACCGCAAGGGGCACCCCATCTTCCGCGCCTTCGGCTTGTGCAGACATGGAACCCCACCCCTTGCGTTCGCGCCCCCGGCGTGCCTGTACGAGGCTCGCTATGAGGGCAGCCACCGCCTTGAAAAAAACAAATGGAGAAAGACATGACAATCGAAAAGCAAACTCACGTAACGCGCTCAGTAGTTCAGGGATCGCGAGAAGCTATACCCGTCAACACCGTGCTGCTGGGTGATTGCGTCCTATTGATGAATTCGCTTCCTGAAAGGAGCGTCGATTTCGTGCTCACCGACCCGCCTTATCTGGCATCATACAAGTCGCGCGACGGTCGAACGGTTCCCGGCGACGATACGGACACCTGGCTCCTGCCAGCATTTCGCGGCATCCACCGCGTCCTCCGCTTAAACAGCTTCTGCGTCGCATTCTACGGATGGCCACAGGCGGACAAGTTCGTTCACGCTTACCGAGCTGCAGGCTTTCGCATCGTGGGCCATCTCGTCTTCCCGAAGGCCTACGCTTCAGCTACAAGGTATGTGCGCTTCCAGCACGAATGCGCTTACCTCCTCGCGAAGGGATATCCCACGGTACCGCAGTGCCCGATCGGCGATGTCGTCCGCTGGACGTACAGTGGCAACAAGCTACACCCCACACAAAAGCCCCTCGACGCCCTTTTGCCCTTGGTTCGAACGTTCTCCGGCGCAGGCGACATTGTTCTCGATCCGTTCGCGGGCTCGGGCTCAACGCTCGTAGCGGCTAAGAAGCTTGGCCGCAAGTATCTCGGCATCGAAATCAGCCCCGTCTATCACGAGATTGCCGCTCAACGGCTCGAAGGTTGACAACCTCGCCGCCTATACGGTGATTCGAATGCCGTACACGGCAATCCCCAACCATCGCTTTGAAGGTTTGAGGCGCGAGCCAGTCTCCGCAGATCTCCTGCGGGCTGGACGAGGAGATGGAACTTGTACTGCGAATCGAAAGAGTGCGGCAAATCAACGATGCAAGTCAATCAAGGTTGAATTGAACCGCGTCGCGCCATTGAGCAACATCTTCGACTTTCTCGCGCTGGTAGACCTGGTGGACTAGTGCCGAGGCGTGGTTGACCAGACGCATCGCTACTTCACGCGGCACACCTGCACGGCGGAGCCGATTGACATACGTTACGCGCAAGCAATGAAAGCATAAGTGCGGCATCTTAATCTTCGTAAAGAACTGCTGCCAGCGCCGAGACGGTTGAAAGGGTAGTTCCAAAATGAATCCCTTCTTCGATCTGCAAAGCCGCTTTAGTAAAGGCTGAAGCGCCGATGGCATCGGAACGGAGAAGGCCCGATCTTCTCCGCCCTTGGGAGCCGGGAACGTGATCTTGTTCTCTTTGAAATCGATGCACCCAACCGGCAACCGCGTTTCTCGCAAGCGGCAGCCCGTGTGCAGGGAGACCTCGAAGGCGCTTTGCATCCACTCCGGTTCAGCTTTCAATGCTTCTCGAATCTCTCTGATCTCCTTGTCCGTCAACTCCGGCTTCTTGGCCGCCTTGTCCCGGCGTAGCTTTAGGCTAACTAATGGATTCGCGTCAGCGTAACCCAGCCGGACCGCTTCCCCCATGATCATAGCAAGAAGTTTCAATTCCATGATCGCAGTATTGCGCCCAACAGTCTTTCCAGTTCGCTTCTTGTAGGCAGTTCTCCAATCGATGTATTCCAAAGCTCTCCGATACGTGATTGCCCGAGGTGAGTGGTAGCGGTTTTCCTGTAGCCAAAGTGCGATCCACTGCCAGTTGCCCGTGTAGCGCTCTAGTGTCCGAGCTGTTTCGCAGTGACGTTCCATGTACTGAGGAACCCAAGTATCCCAATCCCCGCCGCTGACTTCGCCGGTCCTCCGGTTCAGCTCTTTGGCTTCGAGTTCCGCACGCAACCTGCGCGCCTTGACGGTCTCCGCCGGGCTGTCCGTTCGCAGCCCGGTGGACTTGTTCCGCCGAACGCCGTTACCGTCCACAAATTGAACGAACCAAAAGGGGGAATTCTTCTTCTTGTAAATCGATGCCATAAGCCCGTGTGCAGTTCGTGCAGTAACCGTACTGCACAACGGACTCAATGTCCAGTAAAACCGGGCATCGGTTACCACTATAAACCACCACACCAGTAACGAGGGTTCGATTCCCTTCACCCGCTCCAAGATAATTCAAGGGCTTATCGAGTAGTGCAGTAACTGTGCAGTAACACAACTATGCACCGGTAGCTTCTTTCAAGCATGCGCGCAACTCGGCTATCGACAAGCAGGGTTCTGTTCTGTGAATCATCGCATGGCAATTAGGACAAACCGGTATCAAATCCACCGTTGGATCAACCTCGTATTCCGCCGTCACCGACCGAAGGGGATTAATATGGTGAACGTGAATGAAACCCTTACCCAATTCTCCGTACCTCTGGACAAAACTCAAACCACACCCTGCACAGTTGCAACCGTGATGGGCTATGCAAGCTGCGCGAGCATTGGGATTCCTCTCATAGGCGTTAATCATTACCGTAGTCTTGGCTCCTTCAGGAAACCTCTCAGGAGCAGTCAGCTCCTCTGGTAACGCAACTTCCAAGTCAGCCTCGACAGCATACCAATCGTCCGCAACGCGCACCAGGCTCTTAAGGGTCAATTCTGGTGTAAACGATTTGATCCTGGCTGTAGTGGTTTCCTCCAGCGTGCCTTCTACATGCTGCATTGGAAACGTATAGAGCCTGTAACCTTCCTCCTCGATGAGTCGAATGTGCTCCAGGGATTGCTGAAAGCCTTTGCTCTTCCTGCCCTTTCCGTCGGTCTCCCAAGATAGGCAAAAAATCTTCGCCATTCGGCCAGCCTTCAAACCATCCCAGGCTCCAAATATGATAAAGCGCTCGTGTTCGTTGATAAACGACCAACTCCAAGTCCAATTCTTGCAGGTCGCGCCTTTTGATTCTATGAATTGCTTTCTTGTCATGAAAATGGCTCCCGTTAGGCTCTATCCACCAACCGGACGACCAGTATAGTTCTCAATGGCCAGACTTCAAGTCCGAACGAACGGGAAGCAGTAGCTCGAACTGTGGACTCAGGCATCAAGCAGAATCTGTGCGGCACGTGGTGGCAGCTTTGATAATGCCAAGCCTGGGCCGTCAGAACGGAATGGGCGCTCGTCGGACTGGCCCGGTTCTCTAGAGTGATTTGTTCGCCAGTGAACAAAGTCCTGCCAGAAGATAACGCCGTGAAATACGGGAAATCCGGGCAGGTGAAACCAAGTGCGGGCGGTCGAGTACGAGACACCGGCACAGACCGCGAATTCCTTGGCGTTCAACGCCTGGTCCAAGCGGCGCTTTTCCAGTACCGATTGAAGCGCAATCGCCTTCAACTGCTTGTCTTCGGTTGGTTTCTGCCCCATATAGCGGGAGTTCTGACCTTTCCGTCGTGCCCCCCAAATTGCCACCTGGGGAGGCGACCACTAACCTCGATCCTATCAGAAAACGTGGCTCTTGTCCCGTGAAAAGTGGCTCTGAGCGCCACTTTCCGGGGAATCAGCCTAGGAAGACTACGATGCGTCCCAGTCGCTTGACAGGCTGGATGTCGGCCATCGCCCCAGGCTCAATTGACTCGCCGATGACCCCACATACTGTCATTCCGTACTGTCATTTGAGCCGCGCTTAGTCGCGGTTCTTTGCGGTTCTGTGCGGGAATTTAGGTTCAAACCGGAGCAGACGAACTACCGAAAAGGACTTGGTGGAGATGATGGGATTCGAACCCACGACCTCTGCAGTGCGATTGCAGCGCTCTCCCAGCTGAGCTACATCCCCACACGAGGAAGGAAGGATACCACTCGTGCCCTGGCCGGTCCCGTCACCCTAAATCTGCGTGAACTGCCTACCCGGCTCCGCCCAGACCAGGTCGCAGACAACCGCCGTCCCCGATGCTCCAAGCTCTGAGCGGAAGCGTTCAAGGCCCTTCTGGGCGCGCTCGTCCATGTTGTAGACCATGACGTCCGTCAAATATCGGTGGACAAGGCTCTCGGCCAGGCCGGACCGGACCGAGCTAGCCGCCACAACCCGTTCGGCCACGTCGCTGGAGGGGCCGACGGCGTCCCTACCCAAGGACACGCTGTTACGGGCAAGGACCAGCTTGGCGGCCAGGTCTGGCCCAAGGCCGTCTCGGCCCACCCAGAGCGCCCAGACAAAGGGAAGGCCCGTCCAATTCGTCCACTCCTCCCCGAGATCCATCACCTCAAGACCATCGGCTTCGACCGCCATGCCTGCGTCTCCGATCAGGAGCGCAGCATCGTTGCTCTCGAGCATGGCTCCCAGATCTGGTGCAAGCGTCGTCCATGCGGGATTAACGCCGTATCGGCGCTCCAAGATTAGCCGCGCGAGGGCACTGCTCGTCATCGAACTCGAGTCGAGGGCCAAGGTCTTCATGTCGCGAAACGGCACCTTACTAAAGAGACGAACGCTCATGACGGGGCCGTCCGATCCGATGCAGGGTCCGGGCGCTGCCCGGAGGCCCGGCTGCGTCAAGAAGTAGTGGCTCGAGACCAGAATTGCGTCGACCTCGCCCCTATCGAGCATGGCCGGAAGGCGAGAGGGCACGTCATAAACGACCTCGACGCCTTGTGACGGATCCTCTTCGAAGAGCCACACAAGAGGAGCGGCGTTGACATAGGGCACGCAACCCAGTCGGTAGGTCACAGTCTGATTCTACGTCTTCACGGCGGGCCAGTTGGCGCGCAGGTCCTTCCGGACCATGAACTTCAGGCCCGACCACGTTTCGTTGACGGCGCAGACCTTGATGTCAACAATGCCCAGAGGAAGCGCGATGTCCCGGACAACGTTGTCGCTGAGGTCTGACTTGTGTTGCGAAGTCCGCTTTGGCCAAGAAACCCAAAGAACGCCATCCGGGGCAAGCTCTCTGACGAAGTCCTCCAACCAACCCTTGTACCGGCCGGAGTCGGTGAAGAACGCGTGAGCAAACGAATAGGGAGGGCCGTCCGGGGCGGCGACGTCGCAACCGATGAGTTCGGCGTAGGGGATGGGCTCGTTGACGATGTGAACCTGGTCTCCCGGTTTGACACCGAGCTTTTCCGCTGTGGAGCGTGACGAATAGCCGGAACTCATGGTTTCCTCGCAACAATGACGACACTGCTTCCCCAAGGCAGCGAGCCCCATCGTATCAAACTCGCCTCAACATCTTGCAGTCCAACGAGGAAGCGATTAAGGACCCCGGGAACGGCGGGGAGCCTCACCTCTGCCGGGCCCTGTCTCATCCTCTCTAGCAAGCGAAGGACGACGACGACGGGAAACAGGAAGAAGACGCTGTAAGAAGCCTTGTCCACTTCGAGGCCTGCCTCGGCCATAAGGCGGGAAAGCTGTCGTCTGGTGTAACGGCGGTAGTGCATGAGGGCAACGTCGTGGGGCCCCCACAGCCATTTGTAGGCTGGCACGTTGATGACGGCGACCCCGTTCGAACTGAGGACCCGGGCGATCTCCCCCGCAGCGGCTTGGTGGTTTTCCACGTGTTCAAGCGTGTCCAGGGAGACGATGACATCAAAGGTCGCGTCCCGGAAGGGCAGCGCCTCTGCATTGCCGTTCACAAGCCCTTCGAGGCCCCTTTGGTGCGAGAACTGCAAGGCTTGGGGACTGAAGTCGACCCCAACCGCGTCTTCGTTCAGTTCACTGAGCATGGCTCCTGTGCCGCAGCCAAGGTCGAGGACTTTCGCGCCCGTGCGTCCGTATCGGCGCATCAGCCCGTGGGCGAGTCGACGGCGCGATACGAACCACCAGTAGCGGTCCTCAAGCGCACGCATCTTGGCGTACTCTTCAGCCTGCACCTGTCGCCTCTTGATTGAGCGACAGGCGTCGCCGCTTGCCCGCAAGCCTCAGCTTGACGAGATCCCGGAGCATCCGAGGTCCATCCCGCATGAGCACGACCTTTGAACCTTCCTGGTGCCGCCACCTCACTGGCACCTCGGCGATGGAGTAGCCAAGGTCGCGTGCAGCCATGAGCGCCTCGAAGTCGAAGCTGAATCCATCGAGCTTGCAGCGGACAAAGACCTCGCGCGCCACGTCCCGCTTGAACAGTTTGAACCCGCACTGCGTGTCATGAATGCCTTTGATCGCAAGCAACTGGACGGCGAAGTTGAAAGCACGTCCAAGCATTTCACGGTGCCAAGGTTGGCGGACCTCGAGGTTGCTTTCCTTAAGCGGACGGCTTCCGATCGCGATGTCCGCAGCAGGCATACGCTCCATGAGCTTTTCGACCTCCTCGATCGGCGAGGCGAGGTCGGCGTCGGAGAGCAGGAGCAGGTCGGCTTCGGCAAGAAGAAAGCCCTTGCGCACAACAAAACCCTTGCCGCGGTTCGGTTGCGAGTCAATGATGGTGAACCTTGGATCCTGGGCAGCCATCTCGGAAACGATGCCCACCGTCCGGTCTTTGCTTCCGTCACTCACGACAAGCACGCACCATTCATAGGCTTGGGTCGAGAGGTACTCGCGGACGCGCTCCAATGTTGGACCGATCCGTTCTTCTTCGTTGTAAGCCGGAATAATGACGGCGAGGTGCGGTCGAGCCAAGGAAAGCCGAGTCTACCAGTCGAAGCCGGGCTGGTCAGGATTTCCGTTTCCGGGCAAGCGACTGGATGATGGAGTCGCTCTGCTGCTTTGCGAACTCTCCCAAGTGCGTTCGGTATCCCGCATCGAACGGCGAGCGCTCATAAAGGACGAACAGGTTGTTCAGTCTCCTGCCGGTCGAAACGACCATCTTTCCGCGATAGAACAGGGCTGTCGAGCCCCCGCCGTCAAGGCTGACGGCGTCCTTGACGCCGAAGCCGACCATGGCCCAACCGAGTTGGGACAGGGAGACCGCACT
Organism: Armatimonadota bacterium; assembly: GCA_018268375.1. Taxonomy (GTDB): domain Bacteria; phylum Armatimonadota; class Fimbriimonadia; order Fimbriimonadales; family Fimbriimonadaceae; genus JAEURO01. The sequence goes on from JAFDWS010000006.1 coordinate 565,847, forward strand.
CACGGTCGCTAAGAGCACGATCTTGCCGTCCCCGGTCAGGCCGACGGCCGTGCGCGCCGCCTTGCCCCAGATCGATTTGTCACGGAAATGCTGAGACCGTGGATCGGGTACGACCTTTCCATCGTCCACCAGGCGAACCGTCCCTCGCAGGGCGTAGCGATAGGGGTACCAGTCGACCTGCGACCGGAACGGCGGGTGGAAGATATGCAGCTTGCCGAACCAATCAACGGCGAGGACCGAGCCACGACGCCCCATGGCCATAAGGTCGCCGTCAACGACGACGTCTCCGACCGGCTTTTGGTTTTCCCAAGCAAAGAAGGTGCCTGTAATCGCGACAGTTGGTTCTTCGCCTCCGAACAAAGCCTTCAAAGGCTGGAGCCGAGGAGCGAACAGTGTCTCCGGGCTCACTAAATCGGTGCTTGTGTCGGCGACGACGGCGTGGAAGACGGCCTTGCCGCGTGAGAACGAGGTGTAGGTGATCGGCGACGCTGCAGCCATACCGCCACAGCACCCCAAGACGATCACCGCTGAGCGCAGTCCCACAAAGGGCTTATACCATGGACGGCGCGTGTGCTCTGCCCTGCCCACACGATCCATCAGGCCTTGCTCTATTCTAAACGAATAGTAAATATTATATAAAGTCGCCTCCACCTTGGGGCCGGTGATTACACCATTCTCTTGGCATTTGCCGCGCCATGTCGAATTCTGAAGCGAAGGAACATGTACAAAGATGTGCATTTTGTCCTAACGCATAGCCTGCGGACTCCTTCGGGCCTATGGGCCCCTTCTCCCCTAATTCTGCCGCCGAGGCGTTGACAGCGGGCCCGTGAACCGGGTTATGCTCTGGGGCCAGATGTCGGACGACGCTGGCGACAGTCGGGGCGCTTACCGGACGCTCGGGGCGCGACGGGGAAGTTTGTCTGCACGACCGCATCTTGTGAGGCTTCCCTGAAGAACACGACCTACACCTGGTTCGTCTGGACGGTGCTCGGCTACAGCGCGCTGGTCCTTGTCTTCGGTGCCTTTGTCAGAGCTTCCTATTCAGGCGACGGCTGTGGCGCTTACTGGCCCACTTGTGGCGGAGGGAGCCTGATCCCTTTGGTTGACACGGCTCCTCGCGCGATCGAGTTCACGCACAGGGTGAGCAGTTTCACGCTCCTTGTCTTAACGACGCTGGGCTACTTCTGGTCGCGAAAGCTGTTCGAACCTCGCGACCCCGTTCGCAAAGCGACGGGGTTTGCGGTGCTGTCCACGGTCGTGTCCTCCCTCATCGGGGCGCTCCTGGTGCTTTTCCGCTGGGTCACTGACGACAAGTCGGCTGGCCGTGCGGTCACGATGCCTCTGCACCTGGTGAACAACTATTTCTTGATCGGGGCACTGAGCTGCGCTGCCTACTGGTCGGCCACGACGTACCGTCCTGCACGGCATGGCAGCCCTGGCGCAAAACCAATTGACTCCGCGCTCAAATGGCTTTTCGGGTCGTTCTTGGTCCTCGGTGCCACCGGTGCTTTCTCTGCCCTCGGCAAGACCGCTTTTGAGCACGAACTCTCCTTCGCCAAGGGTTTCGCGGAGCGCCTTTGGCTCCACATCGGCCCCGATGCGCACCCATTCTTAAGGGGTGGCATCGTCCATCCGCTCATCGCAACGTCCGTGGGAATCCTGGTGTTCTGGATGTGCAGCCTCGTGTCCCACGCCCACCCCACCGACGAAGTCAAGCGGTGGAGCCGAACTGTGGTCGGCCTCTACCTCCTCCAGATGGCGCTCGGTGTCTTGAATTTGGTGGTCAGCGCCCCCATCCCCCTACAGCTCCTGCACCTTTCCCTGGCCATCGTGAATTGGCTCTCTCTCGTTATGCTCGCTTTGGCGACGCGGAAAGAAGGTGCCCGCGAAACCGAGTTCGAGCAAGACTCGGCTCCGGCGCCGACGCAGGTGCCGGTCGCGGGCGGGGTCGCGAACGAGGCACCGCGGGCCAAGCCGTCATGGAAGGACTATGTGGCCCTGACGAAGCCGCGAGTCGTCAGCCTCTTGCTCTTCACGACGATCGCAGCCATGTTCGTCGCGCAACACGGCGCGCCGCCGTTCTGGATGATCCTGGCGGTCAGCATCGGCGGTTACGCTGCGGCGGGCGCAGCCAATGCCTTCAACATGGTGATCGAGCGCGACCTGGACGAGTCCATGGCCCGTACGTCGCACCGGCCAACGGTCAGGCATGCAATGACCAACCTTCAGGCGCTGACGTTCGCTTGGACCCTGGCGGTCGGTTCCTTCGCCCTCCTTTGGGTGACCACGAACCTCTTGGCGGCAGTGATGGCGCTTTGCGGCCTGCTCTGCTACGTGTTCGTCTACACTCTTTGGCTCAAGCGCCGCACTTGGCAGAACATCGTGATCGGTGGTGCAGCGGGCGCGTTCCCACCGTTAGTCGGCTACGCAGCGGTCTCGGGCACCTTGAGCCCGCTGGCTTGGTACCTGTTCGCCGTCATTTTCCTTTGGACACCGGTCCACTTCTGGGCTCTTGCCCTGCTGATCAAAGACGACTATGCGAAGGCCGGTGTGCCGATGCTGCCGGTCGTGAAAGGCGACAGGGTCACGGTGAACCAAATTGGCCTCTACACGGTGTTGACCGCCCTCGTTTCGGTCATGCCTTTCTTCCAGGGCCAGGCAGGGCCGACCTATCTCGTGGGCTCCGTGCTCCTCAACCTCGGGCTCATCGTGCAGACCGCCAGGCTTTGGCAGCACTCTGAGCGTCCCCAGGCGCGGGCGCTCTTCAAGTATTCGATGGTCTACCTCGCCTTGTTCTTCATCATCGTGGCGGTGGATCAAGCGAGGTGGATGTGAGTTCGGGTATGACAAAGGCGTCACCGATCCAGGGACGGAGGAATTGAACTAGGATGGCTCAAATTTTCAAGCCAGGGATGAACACCTTGTGCACGGCAAGCATCTTCGCAGGTGCCGCTCTGCCGTTCTTGGTCTTGTTCACAGGATCGAGGATCACGAGGTCGCCCTATAACAACAAGGTCGACAACCCCCTGGACCAACCGGCTCCCTTCAGCCACAAGCACCACGCGATCGAACTTGGCATCGACTGCCGGTTCTGCCACACAGGGGTTGAGACCCAGGCGCATGCAGGTGTGCCCGCCACCGAGGTCTGCATGACCTGCCACAGCCAGATTTGGACGAACAGCCCGAACATCGAAGCCATCCGAAAGAGCTGGGAGACCAACACGCCGGTGCAGTGGAACAAGGTCAACGCCGTTCCCGATTTTGTCTACTTCGACCACTCCATCCACATCGCCCGGGGTGTGAACTGTAACAACTGCCACGGCGCGATCAATCGAATGCCGATCACCTGGAAGGGTCGAGACCTGAGAATGATGTGGTGTCTCAGTTGCCACGAAGATCCGAGCAAGTTCCTCTACAAGGACGAGAAGCACCCCGAGCTGTCTCCCCGACAGCAGGTCTTCAATTTCTACAAAAAGCTGGCCAAGGGCGAGGAACTGACCCCCGAGGAAGAGCAGCTTGCATTGGGCGAGGAGCAGCGCATGCCCGACGACGAGAACCACAGGAACGCTGGGCTGGCCCAGATGAAGGATCGGAATGTCAATGTCAACCAGCTCAAGGACTGCTACGTCTGCCACCACTGAGGAAGCGATGGGTAAGAAAGACAACGCAATCTACGTCAGGTCGAAGGAGCAGTTCGAGAACCCCGAGCACTTTGACCAAGTCAAGGCCGATGAGTTCCCCCACCGTTCGTCCCTTCTCGACATCAACCGTCGAGACCTCCTGAAGTTCGTCGGCGGTTCGCTTGCACTGGCGGGCTTGGCTTCCGGTTGCCGGTTCCTGCCCCAACAAAAAATCGTTCCCTTTGTCCAAGCCCCCGAAGACCGTCTTCCCGGGCAGGACACCCATTTTGCAACCGCCGTCGGTCTCGGAGGCTACGCGACCGGCGTCCTTGTCAGGTCTTATGAGGGTCGGCCGGTGAAGATTGAGGGCAACCCCAACCACCCGTCTTCCCTTGGATCGACCGACGCGAGGACACAGGCAGAGCTCGCCGTAGTCTACGACCCGGACCGCCTCCAAGATCCCACGCTTTTCGGCCAACCTGCGACTTGGGACGAGTTCCTGAAGGCCGCCCGGTCGACGATGTCGCGAGCGCACGACGGAGCTGGCACCGCGATCCTGACCCCAAACGTCGGCTCGCCGACCGAGCAAGCGCAGCTGGCCGCATTCATGCGGATGTACCCGGGTGCGCGCTGGTTCCAGTACGAGCCTGTCAATCGCGACAACGTCTTTGAGGGCGCGGTCATGGCGTTCGGCCGAGAGGTCGAGATCGTCTACGACTACAGTAAGGCCGATGTCATCGTGACTCTTGAGGCCGACCCCTTCTTGGACGGCCCGGGCAACGTGCGTTACCAGCGGGACATCGCCACCAAGAGAGCAGTCGGCGAAGGCGCGATGGCGATGAACCGGATTTACGCTATCGAGGGCATGCCCACTTTGGCCGGTGCCATGGCCGACCATCGCTGGAGGGTGCGATCCTCTGCAGTCCTTTCGGTGGCGAACGCATTGGCCGCCAAGCTTGGCGTAACGGGCGCAGCCGGTGCGGCGTCGCCGATCGATGACAAGCGGCTCACGGCCTTGGCAAACGACTTGACGGCAAATAGGGGCCGCTCGGTGGTCGTCGCTGGCCCGCACCAGCCTTCCGCGGTCCATGCCTTGGTCCACGCGATCAACGCGACCCTTGGCAATCTCGGGCAGACAGTCAAGACAACGGCGCCGGCCCACGTGAACCCGGGCCGGAACATGAGCGACCTGAAGGCGCTCGTCACCGCTCTCGATGCTGGCCAAGTGACGTTCCTGATGATCGTCGGCGGCAACCCGGTCTATGACGCTCCGTCCGACCTGAGGTTCGGCGAGGTCATGGCCAAGGCGCCGTTGAGCGCGCACCTGAGCCTGTACCCCAACGAAACGACGGAGCACTGTCAATGGGGCCTCCCAGCCAGCCACTTCCTAGAAGCTTGGGGCGATGCCCGGGGCCACGACGGGACCGCTTGCGTGGTCCAGCCGCTCATCCAGCCGCTTTACGACTCTCGCTCGCTGATCGAAGTTCTGGAGCACTTGCAGGGCAAGGGCCGCACCGCCATGGACGTCGTCATGACCACCTGGCAGCCCATGCTTGCAGCGGCGCCCGGCGGAGCAGACGACGCTTGGGCAAAGGCCCTTTCCAATGGCGTCATCCCGGGAAGCGAATCCCCTGCCCTGAACCTCACGCCGACGCCGAACCTTCCGGCTGGGCTCACAAGCAAGGCGAGCGGCGAAATCGACCTGCTGATCCTTCCTGACCCGACCATCTACGATGGCCGCTACAGCAACATCGGATGGCTTCAAGAGCTGCCGAAGCCGCTGACGAACCTCATGTGGGACAACGCGTTCCACATGAGCAGGGAGACAGCGAAGAAGCTCAGCGTCGGGCAGAAGACGCAGGTACTCGGCCAGCCTTACTACGGCAACTGGGACATCGTCAAGGTCACTGCCAACGGCAAGACCGTCGAGGGCCCGGTCTACATCCATGACGGAATGGCGGACGACCTGTTGGTCGTTCACATGGGTTACGGCCGAAAGGTCGCGGGCATGGTCGGCAACGTCGGCGATCCGATCCGACAGGGCGGCGGTTTCGACGCGATGCCGCTCCGCAGTTCGACCGATCCCATCTTCGCCACTAACGTGAGCATTTCGCCCACTGGACGGGACTACAAGCTGGCGAACAGCCAGTTCTACAACCTGCTCGACACGAACGACTACGACAGCAAGCGCGACATCATTCGCGAAACGACGCTCGCTGCGTACATGAAGAACCACGAGGTCTTGGCCCATCCGACGACCAAGACAATGGAGCCCGAGGGTGAAGAGCGCGAGGAAGTCAGCATCTTCCAGGGCCCCAAAGGCTTTAACGGCCCGGACCAGTACCAGTGGGCGATGACCATCGACCTGAACACGTGCACCGGTTGCGGGGCGTGCGTCGCGGCTTGCCAGGCGGAGAACAACATTCCGACCGTCGGTAAGCACGAAACGTTGCGCCACCGGGCTATGCACTGGATCCGCATCGACCGGTACTACCGCGTGGAAGAGGGCAAAGCCTTCGACTATGGCGATCCCCTCATCACCTTCCAGCCCGTGACCTGCGTCCAGTGTGAGAAGGCACCTTGTGAACCTGTCTGTCCGGTCGCGGCGACGACCCACAGCCACGAGGGGATAAACCAGATGGTTTACAACCGCTGCGTCGGCACGCGATATTGCAGCAACAACTGCCCTTACAAGGTGCGGCGTTTCAACTACCTGCACTACACCCGGAAGCCGGAGGATGTGCCGGTGCTCAAGCTCCTTCAGAACCCGGACGTCACGGTCCGCGGCAGAGGAGTGATGGAGAAATGCACGTACTGTGTCCACCGCATCAATCACGCGAGGATCAAATCCAAGCGCGAGGCGAGGGAGATCCAAGACGGTGAGATCGTCACCGCTTGCCAACAAGCTTGTCCAAGTAAATCGATCGTCTTCGGCGACATGAGGCGGCCCGAGAACGCCGTGTCCCGGTCACGCGCCTCGAACCGCAACTATGTCCTTCTCGAATCACTCAACACGCGGCCGAGGACAACGTACCTGGGCAAAGTCCGCAACCCCAACCCGGAGCTGGAGGCCTAAGACATGAAACCCGTGGACATGAACAACGAAAGCCTTCTGACCGGTGAGTGGGGCTACGACTCGATCGACACTCAGATCGGCGACGTCGTCCTTGACCCGAACCGGCACCTTGAGGCCAAGGTTCATCCGCTACTCGCCAAGTTCATGCCGGCGAACATGCGGAGCCCGTGGTTCGTGATGTTCGGCATCGGCTTCACGTTCGTCAACGTCTTGCTTCTCTGTATCACGATCCTCGTGCTGACCGGCATCGGTGTCTGGGGCAACAACCAGCCGTCGGGCTGGGGCTTCGACATCATCAACTTCGT
>JAFDWS010000007.1 GCA_018268375.1 Armatimonadota bacterium
CGAGACTTTTCAACGTCAATGAGTTCGGGCCTCCATGGTGTGTTACCACCACTTCAGCCTGGCCATGGCTAGATCACGCAGTTTCGGGTCTACTGACAACGACTAGACGCCCTATTCAGACTCGGTTTCCCTCCGGCTCCGTGGCTTGACCACTTAACCTTGCCGCTGCCAATAACTCGCAGGCTCATTCTGCAAAAGGCACGCCGTCACGCTTGACGGGATTGCTCCCGACATGGCGCTCCGACTGTTTGCGGGTGTCGCGATTTCAGGTTCTATTTCACTCCCCTCCCGGGGTTCTTTTCACCTTTCCCTCACGGTACTGGATGCACTATCGGTGACAAGTCGTACTTAGCCTTACCCGGTGGTCCGGGCAGATTCACGCGGAATTCCTCGTGCTCCGCGCTACTCGGGTACATCCTGAATTCGGTTTGGATTTAAAATACGGGGCTGTCACCCTCTATGGCCAGACTTTCCAGACTTGTTCTTCTATCCAAAACTCGATCTTCGTTTCTAGCCTCCGCAAGTTCAAGGAACCAGCGTCTTTCGACGCCCGAACCCTCAACTTGAGAAGGCTAGTGGATGCCCCACGACCCCAGCCGGCATGCCGACTGGTTTAGGCTGGTCCGCGTTCGCTCGCCGCTACTTACGGAGTCCCTTCGGTTTCTCTTCCACGGGTTAATGAGATGTTTCAGTTCACCCGGTGCCCTCCTCATGCCCTATGTGTTCAGGCATGGGTAACGAGGCATTACCCTCGCTGGGTTTCCCCATTCGGAAATCCTCGGATCATCGCATTCGTGCTGCTCCCCGAGGCATATCGCTGCTTGCACGTCCTTCTTCGGCAACTTGTCCCTAGGCATTCGTCGCGCACCCTGTGTAGCTTAAAATTTACTTTAGCGTTCTCACTCGGTGCCTTTAACGCACATCACACAATCCTCTATGCGGTTGTCAAAATGCTCTCGCCGCTCAGGGCGCGCCAGAAACCCCGCTAGGGGCATCGGCGAAGAGGAACTATACCCCGGCCGGCAACCCCTGTCAACGGGACACCTGGGATCATTGGCAGATCGGGACCCTTGGCACAGGGTCGCACGACTAAAGAGGAGCCGGGTCGGTCACTGACCATGTGAAGGTCTCGCCGTAGCTCGAACTCGACACGTCGACCCGCGCGTGCTGGAAGATGCCAGGCATCCTACGGACCGTCCACGCCACAGGGATCGACTGGCCAGGCATCAGGGACACCAGGGAGGCCGGGTTCGGTCCGCCCAGCGTCTGATAGCCCACCATACCGACAAGCACGTTGAACATCGGGACGTCGCCCGTGTTCTTCACCGTCGCAGTGTATGTGAACGGAGCCAGAAAGCCCGTGCCAAAGCCCTTCGAGAAGGTCACCGTCAGATTCGGGCCGGCCGCCTCGACGAAGTTCTCCTGGGTCGCGAGGGCAAACCTTTCCGTGGCCACGGCCGGGTCGAAGTTCCCTTCGGCCGACACCTTGAGCACCGAGAAGCCGTTGGCAGGCGCCGAAACCTGCTCGACGTTGTCGATCGTCGACGCGCTCTGGGCCGCTTGCGTGCCAGACGCCCAGGAGTACAGCGTCAGGTCAAGGTTGCTCAAGGCACGAACGATCGTGGGGTAGTTGGCGCCGTTCCAAGCGACGTGCCGGTTCCAGGTCAATGTCGCCTTCTCGTCTTGGAACATTTGCCCTTTGAAGAGCCGAAACTGTCGAGCACCCCCGTTCGGAGATGCCAGAGTCCGCTCAAACACGTCCGGTCCGTGCAAGAAGGCTTCGTTCAGGTTGATGTAGCCCCACCCGTAAGCCTTGTCCCAATGGGAACCTGCCACGAACTGGTCGTCGGCAGTATTGAACGTGTCCTTCGAATCCATGCCGTCGGCAGTGTTGATCAAGACAGCCTTGGCAGAAAGTGGGCTGGGGACGCCTCGCGCCATGAGAAGCAGGACAGATCCTCCGACGTGGGGCGCAGCCATCGAGGTCCCGCTCATTGACAAAAAGCCCCCGTCGTTCATTGTCGAAACAATGTCGTCGCCAGGGGCGCACAAATCGGGCTTCTTCCGACCGTTCACGGTCGGGCCCCAACTGCTCAGAGAACTGATCCGGTCTCCAGCACGGGACAGGGTGTTCTGGTCGTCGAGGCTTGTGACCGTCATCAGGTTGTATGCCGGGCCTGGGTGTGTCAGGTTCATGAACGCAGACCCGTTGTTCCCCGCTGACTTGCTCAAAGAGAATCCAAAAGTGTCGGCGGCCCCGTCGAAGAACTGGTCAGTCCCCTTATAGTCCTCCTGGTTTGCGGTGCCATATCCGAACGAATGGTTGACGTTCTCAGGCATTTGGGGCGTGTTGGACAACATCCAGTCAAGGCCGACCATCGAGACCGCCTCCGTGTCGGCAAAACCGACGGTCGCGGTCACTGCTCCATAGGTGACTCCTCTGTGGATCGGATCACGCGAAGCCATGATGCCGAAGACATGGGTGCCGTGGCCGTCCATATCAGGATTGGTACCGGGCTGGGCAAAGAACGTGATTCCGGCAAAAGCTAGATGGTCTTGCTGGACACCTGTGTCCAAGATACCGAGATCGTACGGGAAGCCCGTCACCGAGTTCGACCAGAAGGCCGGAGCCCCGATCGACGGCGCCGAGATGTCGAGCTCGGGCTGGCCAGGATGGTCAAGGCCCACGAGCGCGACGTCCGGGCATTGCTCGAGCTCCTTGAGCGAAGATGCGGGAATCCGGGCGAGCACGGCGGACACCGAGTACGTTTGGTTCACGACCGTCCCGCCCAATCGAGCGACAAACGCCCGCACGGCAGCAAAGTCACGGCCGCTGACGTCCCGCGCCCAAGCCATGACGGCCCTGGCGTACTCGTCGCGGGCAGCGTTCATCTCACGGGCGAGAGGCTCGATGGCCCCCTGGTCGAACAGGCTGGGACGCTGGCGGAGAAGCTCCCTCTCCTGCTGCCGATCCATGCTTTCCATGCCTCGCATCGAGACGCTCAACGACCGCATTTGGTCGGCAAGGAAGTCGATCCTTGGTTGGAATGAGGGCGCAAGGACCTCGGCCGCTTCGGCCGCGTGCTGATGCCGGAGGTAGAGGACAACTGAAACGCTTTGCGCGCCCCCTTTTTCAGCGACGTGAAGGACGTCGGGCTCAATCTTCTGGGCCAATGCGGCCGCAGGAAGTGCGTTCAGGCACGTCCCTAGAGCCAAGACACCAAGCCAATTACCAAAAACCAAACGTCGCGCACCCCCGCGATAGAGGAGTGTCATCTTACAATCTAGACCTTCCTTATTGTTACGCCAAAATTGGCAGTTAACTTAACCGGACTAGCAATGTTACGGGGGACCTCGCCCTAAAGTGGGGCAGGGTCAGTCACCGACCAAACAAAGCCCTCGCCGAACGAGACCGAAGTCACGTCAGCCTTCGCATGCTGGCCCAGGTTCACTGTTCTCTTGACGGTCCAGTGGACAGATGCGCTCTGGCCCGGCAAAAGCCCACCCACGTACATCGGGTTGTCCCCACTGAGAACCTGGTAGCCAGAGACCTTCACCGTCGCGCCCAGCATCGGCAAGTCCCCCGTGTTCTTGACCGTGGCCGTGTAATCAAAGGGCGAAAGAAAGCCCGATGCAAATCCCTTTGCGAAGGTCACCGTGGCAGCGGGCCCAGCCGCCTCGACAAAGTTTTCTTGGGTGGCCAGCGCGAAGCGCTCGGTCGGAACGTTGGGATCAAAATTGCCTTCGGCAGACACTGTAAAGACGGTCATTCCGCCGGGAACGGAAACCTGCTCGACGTTGTCGATCGTCGACTGGCTGGCAGCAACTTGATCGCCGCCGTCATAGCGAAAGGCTCGCAAATCCAGGTTGCTGAGCGAACGGACGATCGTCGGATAGCTTGATCCGTTCCAAGCGACGTGGCGGTTCCAGGTCAGTGTCACCTTCTCACTTCCGGACATCAGGCCCTTGAAGAACCGGAACTGTCGGGCTCCGCCGTTCGGCGAGGCGAGAATCCTCTCGAAGACGTCGGGCCCGTGGAGGTAGGCCCCGTTTAGGTTCAGGTAACCCCAGCCGTACGCCTTGTCCCAGTGGGAACCTGCGACCGGCAGGTCATCTGCCGTCGAAGCGGTGTTCTTCGAATCCATGGCATCGGCGGAATTGATCAAGACTGCCTTTGCGGCCAAAGGGCTGGGAGCCCCGAGCGCCATCAGAAGAACGATCGATCCCCCTGCGTGCGGAGCCGCCATAGACGTGCCGCTCATACTGACGAACCCAAGGCTGTTCGACGTGGACATGATGTTCTCGCCTGGCGCGCAAAGATCTGGCTTCTTGCGACCGGCAAGGGTCGGCCCAGAAGAGCTGAAGCTGCTGATCCGATCGTCGCTTCGGGAAAGGGTGTTGAAGTCGTTCATGCATCCGACCGCGAGCAAGTTGTAGGCAGGCGCCGGGTGCGTCAGGGTGGTCGTGCCGTAGCCGTTGTTGCCGTTGGACTTGCTGACCATCATCCCGAACGTGTCGCAAGCTCCGTCAAAGAACTGATCGGTGTTCCGGTAGTCCACTCCGTTCGCAGTGCCGTAGCCAAACGAGTGGTTGGTGTCCTCTGGCTTCTCCACCACGTTCACCATCATCCAGTTGAGCCCCTGCATGGAGGTGGACTCTCCGCCAGCTAAGCCGACGCTGATGGTTCCCGCCCCCCAAGCCATTCCTCGCCGGGTCGGGTCTTTAGAACCCATGATGCCGCAGACGTGGGTTCCATGGCCGCCCGAATCCGGGTTTGTGCCCGCTTGCGCTTCGAACAGGAACCCAGCGAAGGCTGGATGGGCTTGCGAGACGCCGGTGTCCAGTACACCGATGTCCTGCGGGCCGCCATTGACCCCCGCGCCCCAAAAGGCGGGTGCGCCGACCGTCGGGCCGCTGACATCGAGTTCGGGGTCACCCGGGTGATCTAAGCCGATCGTGGCGATTTCTTCGTTCTGGGCGAGTCTGTCCAAATTGTGGGCCGGGATTTTGGCGATGACGGCGCTGACGACCAGCGTCTCACCGGTCACTCGCCCGCCTACGGAGGCGACCGCGTTCCGTACCGCCTGGAAGTCCCAAGCCGAGTTGGCCCTAGCCCATTTGGCTACGGCGTCGGCGTACTCCGTTCTCGCCTCATCAATTTGAACCGCCAAGGGTTCGAGCGTCGCGCGGTCGAAAAGAGACGGCCGGCTCTTCATCAATTCGGCTTCTTGCTTTGGAGAAAGGCTAGGTATGCCTCGCATTTGAGTTGCGAGCAAGCGGAAACGCTCTCCAAGGAAATCGATCCTGGGTTGATAAATCGGCGACAGGAGCTCTGCGGCCCGGGCCGTATGCTGGTGCCTGAGATAGATAACGACGAGAAGTTCAGCCCTTCCTTTCTGGGCAACGGCCTGTCTCAGATCCCACTCTATCTTGTCTGGAGAAACTGACCAGGCTAGGGAGGAGGCGAAGATAGCGGCAAACGACACAACTGCGAGAGTCGAGTTCCTCAGCATGGGCGGCACCCCGCTCTTAAGCGGTTCCTTATCTTACAGCGAGGCAGCCCGATACCGACCTGGAAATTTTCCCAGGCCGCCCACCCTACCGTTTGCGGGCGAAGACCATCTTTTGGCCCTGATAATCCGCGGTCAAGGTCTTCTCGCCCTTGTCGAACGTCAAGGCGACGTCGGGTGGCATCTCTTCCTTGGGATCCGGCTGGTTGTCTGGCCGGAGGACAACGACGTTCTTGTACATCTTGAAGGTTCCGCCGGTCGCGCCTTCACCCAGGTCGGCCACGTACCTGCCATCCGCCTTCAGCGTCACTGTCAAGCTCTCCGCCACTTGCCTCGCGGCCTCCGCCATCGCCAGTGCCTTCTTTGCGTCCTCGTTCCCGGCGTCCGCTTGCTTCCGGATCTCTTCGATCCCGTCCTTCATGCGCTTCTTTTGCTCGTCGTTCAATTGGAACGCATAGCTGCCGATGACAGCCGGATCGGTCTTGTCAGGCTTAGACGTGTCAAGTTTGGGTAGCGCCTCCTTGGCCTGGGACGGCTTCGAGGTCGCTGCTGTGCCTTCCGGCACGACGGGATGAGGAACCATCACGTCCTTCTTTTCTGGAGTCGACGGGGCCGAACCCGCGGTCGACACGTTGAACCCAGTTTGGGCCGCACAGCCGGCCAGGCAGACCAGCGTCAGCAGGAACAAGCCCCTCACGCTACGCCAGCTCCTTCAAAAATGGAGAGTCCGGCCTTGTTCCAGTCGTCTAGGAACCGCTTCAAGCCCGAGTCTGTCAGCGGGTGCTTGAAAAGCTGCTGAATGACGCCGAACGGCATCGTCGCTATGTGGGCCCTGACGGCCAAAGCTTGGACGACGTGCTGCGGATGGCGGACGCTCGCAACCAGCACCTCACTTTCGAACCCATAACTCTCGACCATCTCCACGGTCGCCGCTACCGCTTCCATCCCGTCGCCGCTGATATCGTCGACCCGGCCCACGAAATTGCTGATGAACGTCGCACCCGCTTTGGCCGCGAGCATGGCCTGGGTGACGGTGAAGACCAAGGTGACGTTTGTCCGGATTCCCCGCTCCGTCAGGGTCGAGACGAGTCGGACGCCAGGCTCGATGAGAGGAACCTTGACGACGATTTGATCGTGCCAGCTCGCGATCTCGAGAGCCTCTTTCAGCATCGTGTCGTAGTCGGTTGCGACGACCTCCGCGCTGATGGCCCCTCCGGGCACCAGTTCGCATATCTTGAGAACGGTCTCCCGAAAACCCTTCCCCGACTTCGCGATCAACGTGGGATTGGTCGTGACCCCGTCAATGACGCCCCATTCGGCGGCCTTCTTGACCTCTTCGACGTCGCCCGTGTCCAAGAAAAGCTTCATAGGCGGATATTACATTCAGGAGACGGATGGGACGACGCGAAAGGTCGTGCCCAACGCCGCACGATTCGGCCCTACAGCCCGTCCAGACCAAATGAATCCCTTGGAAGCGTTCTTACGCAACCTTCCTCCCGTCAGGCCCTCGATAGGGGCGGCTAGCCCTCGCCAAGCAAGTGCCGTGGTTCACAACCCGGTTGTCTCGCGAATGCTTCGCTCGTACGGACAACTAGGCGGGTGGCACATCGAGTTCTTCGAGGACGCCGCGGACATGGCCTCTCGCCTGTTTCATACGGATGTGTTCTTTGCGGATTCTATCAACGAAGTTCGGAAGTTGCGGGAAAGGCCTGTCAGCCCTATCAAGAGTGCCCGGGTTTACCTATTGGGTCTTGATGACCCTGACTTAGCCGAAGAAGCGGAAGCATATGGGATTACCGCGATCCTAACGTGCCCAGACCACTGGTTCGAGCCTCACTGAATCCGGTGCTAACCTCTTTCACTTGAGGTCTTTGTCCGACACGATCGTCGCGCCTATCACCGCACTTGGTGGAGCGGTGGCACTCGTCAGGATCTCCGGCCCGAGGGCCCTTGATGTCGCACAGGCTGTAGCGAACGCGGCTTCTCCCTCGGGTAGCGCGCAGGTGAAGCGCGTTCGGTACACCACCAACGACGATGGTTTAGCTACCTTCTTTCCGGATGGGAAGAGCTTCACTGGCGAACCGACCGTCGAACTCTCGTGCCATGGATCGCAGGCATCGGTCGAAGCCCTCGTCAGTGTGTGCATCGAATCTGGTGCCCGTCCCGCTGAGCCCGGAGAGTTCAGCTATCGCGCGTTCATGAACGGCAAGATGGATCTGAGTCAAGCCGAAGGCGTTCGAGACACGGTCGCTGCCCAGACCGAGCTCCAACTCAAGCAGGCGAACTTGATGCGGGATGGGAAGTTCAGAAACGAAGTCCGGATTGTGCGAGAGACTTGCATCGCCCAACTCGCCGCCATCGACGCCTCCACCGATTTCAGCGAGGAGATCGGCGAGGTCGACCTTCCAAAGGCGTCCTCGGAGTTGTGCCTCGCCGAAGCCCGGCTCAAGGCGCTTCTGAGTTCAGTTGAGTCCGCTCGAGCGATCCGAGACGGCGTGACTGTAGCCATCGTGGGCCGGCCGAACGTCGGCAAGTCGTCCCTTCTCAACGCCGTGTCCGGTCGCGACCGGGCCATCGTGACCGACATCCCGGGAACCACGCGCGATACGCTCGAGGAGGTCGTTAACGTACATGGGGTCGTCGTTCGGTTCATTGACACAGCTGGCCTTCGCGAGGCCCTGGACATGGTCGAGAGACTTGGGGTCGAGCGTTCCTTCGAAGCTCTCGAGAACGCCCACCATGTCTGGTTCGTCTACGACTCATCGACAGGCTGGACACCCGAAGACGAGGCGCTGTGCAGAGCCATTCAGGGCTCTGCGACGTACATTGCCAACAAAATTGACCTCGACTCTACATCGATCGACCTCAAGGAAGGCGCGATTCCCGTTTCAGCGGTGACGGGCGCAGGAATCGCGGACCTGCTCCTTGCCCTCGTGCCCTTCACTGAGGGCAGTGAGGTTCCCTTGCCGAACCAACGCCAGGCGCCCCTTCTCGCTCGTGCCCTGGAAGCTGTCACGGCGGCGAAGGAGACGTTCTGCGGGCCGATTCCGACCGCGGTGGCGGCGACAGAACTCATGGCAGCGATCAGGATCCTGGGTGAGATCACGGGCGAGACGGCAAGCCCAGATATGATCGAAAGGGTCTTCCATGACTTTTGCATTGGGAAATAGTCCGAATTCGTCCCAGGTTTGAAACAATCACGATAAGAACCGCGTTACACAAGGCAGAAGCGTCATATCATTTGACACTGATACACTCACATGCGATTTGACAAACTCACGATCCGGGCCCAGGAGGCCTTCCAAGACGCTCAGAAGTTGGCCGCTGAGCACGAGCACCAAGCAATCGAGCCCGAGCACTTGCTCCTGGCCATGCTTCAAGCGAGCGACAGCGTGCCGGCTTCCCTCCTCGAAAAGGTCGGCGTCGCCCCGCAGCCTCTGACGGCGACTCTCCGTGCCGATCTCGAGAAGAAAGCGAAGGTGTCTGGGGCCGCCACCCACGGGAGTTCGATCGGCAACCGCATGCAGTCTGTCTTCAACGAGGCTTTCAAGGAGGCGGACAAGCTTGGCGACGAGTACGTCTCCACGGAGCATCTTCTATTGGCGATGCTTGACGACAAGGAAGCAGCAGGCAAGGCGCTCAAGGGAGCGGGCGTCACTCGGGCGATGTTGGAAACGGCGATCGCGGACATCCGCTCGGGCCGCCGGGTCACCGACGCCAACGCGGAAGCTTCCTATCAAGCACTTGAGAAATACGGGCAAGACTTGACCGCCAGGGCTCGCCAAGGCAAGCTGGACCCCGTCATCGGGCGGGACGAAGAAATCCGTCGCGTGATCCAAGTACTCAGCCGTAGAACCAAGAACAACCCGGTACTGATCGGCGAGCCTGGAGTCGGCAAGACGGCGGTGGTGGAAGGGCTCGCGAACCGGATCGTCGCCGGAGATGTCCCGGAGGGCCTGCGGACGAAAAGCGTCGTCGCCCTTGACCTCGGAGCGATGGTGGCAGGCGCCAAGTACCGCGGCGAGTTTGAGGAGCGGCTCAAGGCCGTCCTTGAGGAGATCAAGAAGAGCGACGGCCAGATCATCCTCTTCATCGATGAATTGCACACGCTCGTGGGTGCAGGCAAAGCCGAAGGCTCGCTCGACGCGGCCAACATGCTGAAGCCCATGCTCGCTAGGGGCGAACTCAGGTGTATCGGCGCGACCACCCTGAACGAATACCGCCAGCACGTCGAGAAGGACAAGGCTCTCGAGCGGCGCTTCCAACAGGTCTATGTCGGCGAGCCGAGCGTCCCCGAGACGATCAGCATCCTGCGCGGGCTCAAGGAACGGTACGAAATCCACCACGGCGTGCGAATCACTGACAGTGCCATCGTCGCCGCCGCCACGCTGAGCGATCGCTACATCAGCGACCGCTTCCTGCCCGACAAGGCCATCGACCTCGTCGACGAGGCTGCCAGCCGCTTGAAGATGGAAATCGACAGCCTGCCTCAGGAGCTCGACACGGTCGAGCGGCAGGTGAGGCAGGCCGAAATCGACCGTGAAGCGCTCAAAAAGGAGGACGACGCAGCCAGCAAGGAACGCCTGTCGCAAACTGAGAAACGGCTCGCCGAGCTCAACGAAGAGGCGGGGGGGCTCCGCGCCCAATGGCAGCGCGAAAAAGAGGCCATCGAACGTTTGCGTGAAGTGAAGCAGCAGATCGAGGACCTTAAAACAGAGCTGCAACAAGCTGAACGTGACTTCGACTACGGAAGGGCGGCGGAAATCCAGCACGGCAAGTTGCCTGCCCTTGAGAAGCAGCTGCGGGAAGACACCGAGACGATCGAGAACGACCAAACGGGCCGCCTCCTTCGAGAAGAAGTCGGGGCAGACGACATCGCCGAGGTCGTGAGCAAGTGGACCGGCATCCCGGTCAGCAAGCTCGTCTCGGGCGAAATGCAGAAGCTCATCGAGCTTGAAGACAAGCTACGTCAGAGGGTGGTCGGGCAAGACGAAGCTCTGCAAATCCTCGCCGACGCCATTCGTCGCTCGCGCTCGGGTATCTCCGACCCGAACCGACCGGTCGGATCATTCCTCTTCCTTGGCCCAACTGGCGTCGGAAAGACGGAAACGGCCCGGGCTCTAGCCGAATTCTTGTTCAACGACGAGCGGGCCATGATCCGGATCGACATGAGCGAGTACGGAGAGCGGCACGCTGTCGCTCGCTTGATCGGCGCCCCTCCCGGCTACGTTGGCTACGAAGAGGGCGGCCAGCTCACGGAGGCCGTCCGCCGGAGGCCGTACTCCGTCGTCCTTCTCGACGAGGTCGAGAAGGCACACCCGGAGGTCTTCAACGTGCTCCTTCAGGTGCTCGACGATGGCCGCCTCACTGACGGCCAGGGACGCACCGTGGACTTCAAGAACGCCGTGATCATCATGACGAGCAATATCGGCTCGCACCACTATGGCGAGGGGTTCCTAGCTGGCGAAGAGTTCGAGGAGGTCAAGGCCAAAGTCTTGGAAGAGCTGCGGAGCTACTTCCGGCCCGAATTCATCAACCGGCTTGACGACATCGTGGTGTTCCATTCTTTGGGCGTCAACGAAATCAAGCGCATCGTGCGTATTCAGGTCGAAAAGCTGGTCGAGCGGCTCGCCGAGAGGCACATTTCGCTCGAACTCACGGACGCGGCCCTAGCCGAACTGGCGACAGAGGGTTACGACCCTGTCTACGGCGCAAGGCCCTTGAAGCGAGCGATCCAAAAAGAGGTCATGAACCCCCTCGCGACCAAGCTGCTGAGCGGCGAGGTGAGGGACGGGCAGACCGTGACCGTGGACGTCAAAGACGGCCGCCTCGCCTTCGCCACGGAGAAGGTCGAGGCCTGATCTGGGAGGGCACGGTTCCGTGCGTGCTTTCTTCGGCTCGGCCCGTGCTTGCCCTCGAACCAAACCGTGGTGTGCACGGCTCCGTCTGTACTTTCCTCGGCACGCACAGAGGCGTGCCCTCCCAGGGAATCAGCGAGCGCTCAGCAAGTGACCGTGAACCTGGAGCCATCCCCTGGGGCAACCCCAGCCCGGGCGGAACCGCACGGCTCCGTCCGTGCTTTCTTCGGCACGCACAGAGGCGCGCCCTCCCAGGGAATCAGCGAGCGCTCAGCAAGTGACCGTGAACCTGGAGCCATTTCTTGTGACGCCGCCAGTCGGGGCAGAACCGCTCGACGATCGCCCAAAACCTTGGTGAGTGGTTGAGCTCCTTCAAGTGGGCAAGTTCATGAACCACGACATAATCCAACACCTCGGGAGGCGCCATGACCAGGCGCCAGTTGAGGGTCACCGTCCCCCTGGCGTTGCAGGCTCCCCACTTCGTTTTTTGGTCGCGGAAAGAGACCCGTTTCGGCTCGACTCCCATGACGGTGGCCCATCGAGCGACAGACTCGCTCAACGCCAGAGCGGCCTGCCGGCGCATCCACGTTTCGAGTCGCGGGACCGAGACGCCAGCGAAGGCTGCGAGCTCTGCAGACTCGTGCCGCACTCCCTTGAAGAGCAAAGTCCCTTCGTGCGCGGCCGCTGACGCCTGCTTCAGTTTGAGCTTCGAAAGATGCTTGACAAGCCAGTCTTCGTGCTCCCGCACGGCGTTGCAGGCGTGCTGGAACGAGGCGCGCTTGGGCAGGACCACTTCAGCGCCGAACTCCCCTACACGAAGGCGGACTCGACGGGCCCGGTCCGAGCGGCGAACGCTGACTTCCACGGACTCGCCCGCAACATTCACGGACAGCGGACGCGGGGAGGGCATGACCAGATTGTGCCCGAGAAAAGACGCAAGCCCCCGTCCCTGTCAGGACGGAGGCTTAGGTCTTTGCGTCGTGGATCTCGTTAGGCGGCGGCCTTCGGAGAATTCATCGTGTAGGTGGTCGGTCGGCTGAAGGAACCCTTCTTGCCGTTGCTGTTGATCCAGCAAGCGCGGTAGTAGATCTTGCCACTGCCGTTCCAGTTGTGGACAAACGGGAAGTTAGAACCCTGGGTCAGCTTCTGCCAGCCCTTGTTGCCCCACTTGTACTCGACGTAAGCACCCTTGGTGCCGGTCGGCATCGAGAAGCTACCGTTCTTGCTGCTGCCAACGTAGACGTTGACGCCGCTCTTACCGTTTGTGAACCACACGAAAGGGCTGCCGTTCACCGAGCCCGTTTTCGTGCCAGCCTTGGCGGTCGACTTCTTGGAGACTTTGGCCTTGACGGCGGTGGTCTTCGTGGAAGTGGCGCGGGTGGACGTGCGCTTCGTGCTGCCCTTGGTGGCCTTAACGGCCTTGATCACGGGCTTAGAAACGGACTTAGCGACAGTCGCCTTCTTGGAGGCGCTGACGCGCTTGGTGGTCTTGCTGACCGGCTTCGAAATGGCCTTCTTGATGGTCGGCTTCTTAGCCGTGACCTTCTTGGGGGCCGTCTTCTTGGCGGTCGTGCTCTTCACAGCCTTTTTCGCGACCGTCTTGGTCGTGGACTTGGCGCGAGGAGCAGTCCGGGTGGTCTTCTTCGTCGTGGACTTCTTAGCGATCGGCTTGCTGACCGAGGTGGTCGTGGTGGAAGCCGCGGTCGCCGGCTTGGCGGTGACCTTCTTCGTCGTCTTCTTGGCCACAGCCTTCTTGGCCGTGGTCTTCTTAGCCGTCTTCTTCGTGGACTTCGCCTTCACCGTCGAAATGGTGGTGCTGCCGTTGCCAAAGAAAGCCGACCAGTTGCCGTTGAAGCTCTTGCTCTTCGAGATCTGGCCCATGAAGTTGGTGACGAAGGCCTGGAAAGCGTTGAACTCGAAGTTCTGATACTGATTGTACGCCTTGGTGAACGAGTTGAAATTGTTCCAGGCGCTGTAGCTGTTCTGCCAGTTTCGATACCACTGGTTGAAAGCCTTGATGTCACTGGCGCTGAAGCCGTAGTTCTTCGCATTCGCGTTGAACGCCTTGTGGAAGTTTGTGAACCACGTGTTGAAAGCGTTCCAGTTTTTCGGAAGTTTGTACTTTGCCAAGTTTCCTTACCTCTGCCATTTCTGGCGTCGTGGAGCCGGGCACAGCCAGGCTCGCGTCGTCATTTGGCATGGTTGGCAACATTTACGGGAAACTTTAGCTTTGGTCCCAGAAAACTGCTTGGTCGCGAGCCTCACCGCGTCTCGCGGAGCGCGCACTTCAGACAGCTTTAGACCGAATTGGCCAGCTTGGAACGTCCTATAGAGCACGACACATGACTTCGGCCGCGATCGCACTCGCCCTTGGTATCGGTGGACCCTTGCTGGCCTACGTTGCCCACAGCTATGATCCTCCCAAGACTTCCATCTTTGTCTGCGACACTTCCGGTCAGGCTCGCGCGATCGTGGCAAGTCCAGCGAAAGAGCCATACGCTGTCCTGTGGGCCGGGCCATCCCGCCTTGTCTGGCTCAGTCCCGGTACCGACGGGGTGGACGAGGTCTGGACAAGCCCGTGGCCCAATCCGGCTCCGCGTAAGCTCGGCGAGTACAAGGGCGTTGCTCCCTGGAAATCCCAGCCAGGGATCCCCTATCTGAGCTACGAAGGAGGAGGCGCTTCTGAATGGTTCACAGTGACGCCGGGTGGGGAGCTAAAGGCGTCGGACCCGCCGGTCGACCCGTATGCAGCGCTCAGCTCTGTCGTCACTTCGAAGGACGGCAAGCACGAGTTCCGCATCATGGACTCGGTCGACGTCGCCGTTGTCCAGTTGAGCGACGGATCAGGGCAGACAAAAACGCTCGAACTCAACCTGAACCAGGTTCGCTGGGACTCCACTCACGACCGGCTCTGGATCCGGACGATGCGCCATGACAGCACGGTTGGAAACCGCTTCGCCCTCTCCACGGTGGACTGGGGCTCGATGAGCCTCACGCCCCGGATCGCCGATTACGCCCAAGCCGATTTCTGGCCCGGGCGCGACCTCACCGCCTTCTGCCCGCCCAGCATCCTCGCTAAGGTCGGCAAGAAGAAGCAGTGGGTGGCTGCCCTGTTTTGCGGAAACATTCGAACGGGCCAATTCTCGAAGGTCGTTTCGGGAGCGATCGAAGTGCGCTGCGTGGCGATCCAGCCTTGATTGGTCCCGGCGTAACCGGGCTGGACGCTTAGAATCTGATGAAGTCCAGTTGCCAAGCCGGGCCACGGCCCTACTTGATGGGCAGAAGGCAAGAAGCCCCCGACGATGACGCCGGGGGCCTCGTGCTACTTAAGGTCGGGCCCGCGCTATGCCTGGCACACGTTCAAGAAGGTCGGCGTGTACTCGGGGAACACGGTGGCGAGGTTGCTGTTTTTGAGGCGCTTTTGGACGACCTCGGCGAGGACAGCACGGTAGTCGGTCGTCATTTGAAGGTCGTAACCATCGAGGAGTTGGTTCTGGGCACAGCCGGGCCACGAGCCATAGACTTGGCCCCCGTTGACCTTGCCGCCCATCACGAGCATGCAGTTCCCTGCCCCGTGATCTGTTCCTCGCGAGCCGTTCTCCAGGATGTTCCGCCCGAACTCGCTCACGACGACAAGCGTGAAGTCCATGCGGTTCGACGCGGACATATCCATGTGGAACGCTCCGATCGAATCCGACAACTCACGCATCAGACCGTCCATGTAGCCACCGATCGGTCCTTGGTCTGCGTGAGTGTCCCACCCTTCCAGATCGATGTGAGAGGCTTCGAGTCCGATGTTCGCCTTGATCATGCACGCGGTTGCGCGGAGTGCGCGACCGAAGTAGCTGTCCGGATAATCCGCACCGCCACCCGGCACATACCCTTCGAAGTTGATGCGGTCGAGAGTGGCAATGGTGTTGCGGGTGTCGCGAACCGCCTGCTTCGTCATGTCCTGGACGCGGTTGTACTGGTTGGCGATCCAAGAGGTCAGCTCACTTTGGTTGGGATACCAACCCCAGTAGCCGAAGTTGTCGGGATCAGGGATCGGGAGAGCCTTGGGACCACCATTCAGCGTCCTCGGCTGGCCCCAGGTGAGCCCGATTGCTCGCAGGGGCGAGCCAGGAACCATCTCGCCTGACGTGGCAAGGTGCCGGCCGAGCCAACCCGAGTTGGAAGAGATGTTGTTACGGTCGCTCGTCTCCATCCACTTCTGGGCGTCGAAGTGCGACCGAGACCAGTTCTGCGAGCCGACGGCATGGACGATCGCAAGGTGTCCTGCTTGCCAAGCGGGCAGCAAGGAGAGCATCGCTTGGGGGAGCCCGAAAAAGCCGTTAAGGTCGGTTGCTTGGCCGTTCTGGCCGCTCCCTGGGGGAGGGACTGCGATCGAAGGACGGGCGGCGTAATAACCGGCGTCGCCGTGAGGCACGACGAGGGTGCACCCGTCGGCGCCACCGCGCAGGTAGATCGAGATGATCACGTCCCGGCCGGCTTGGACTTCCTGGCCAAAGGCGACCCTCGGCAGCCATGCGTAACCAAGCGTCGCGGCAACGCTTGCGGCGGTGGCCCCTCCGAGGAAGGAGCGACGAGAGACCGATTTGTACTCGGTGCAGCAGTGTCTTTCTTGAGTGTCGTTCACGGTCTCACCTCAATGCCATTGGAAGCTCGGGCTCGCCAGCGCAAGCGCGACGGCGCCCTTGAGCCTGTCGTCGGTGACCACACCTACGTTCAGATAGTTGAAGAGCGCGTCGCGGTCGGCAGTGGACATCTCCCCTCCGAAGAGGATCTTGTTGATGTTGGCTGTGCATCCAGTCGGCGTCCTGTCGGTTCCGAAGAGCTTTTCGACGTCGGTGACAACGTTATCGAAGTAGTTCCGGGCAAGCAGGAAGGCCGTGTTGATGCGAGGCAAGGGCGAGGGCGCCCAGAACTCAAAGCGATCCGGATAGCCGTCTGGCGGCTCCCAATCGAACGGCACATGCCCGGCAGGGTTGAGGCTCCCCCAGACCAGCGAGTCGAACTGGTAGCACCGCGACCTACAGGCTCGAAGCGCGGAGACAAGCAGATGGCCGGGCCTCTTGAATTTGGCGTTCGAGGCCATGAGGTTCGTCTGGGTGAGGATGACCCGCAGAACAGCGACGATGTCGCCACCGCTGTTGAGGAAGGCGTTCTGGGCCGCTGTCCAAACCGTGTTGTTGACCGGCTCGCCAAGAAACTTCAGGATGAGCTTCTTCGTGATGAAGCGCGCCGTGTTGGGATGGAGAGAGAGGTAGGTCAGCAGTCTCTCGCCCTCGTTCTGGCCGTCTTCGAGATACTGTTGCCCCATGACGGTCTTTGTGCCGCCGGCGTGCCAATCGATCTCGAACTTGAACCGGCCCCGGTTGTAGCTGTTGGAGTTCCACGACCACGTCCAGCCCGACAAGACCAACGCGGCTTGCCGAAGGTCTTTGCCGGTGTAGCCGCCATCGACCCCTACAGTGTGGAGCTCGTGGAGCTCGCGCGAGTAATTGATGTTTGGGGCATCAGCGGTGTTAGCGTCGTTGTCAAGGAAGTTCAGCATGGCCGCCGCATGGGCGGTCGACTTCAACAAGTCCGGAAACTTGCCCATGGCGTGACGACGAATGGTCTTCTGGATATACGTCGTCAGCAAGGGGGTGGAGACCTTCTGGGCTGACACATTGAAGTGGTCTGTCCAGAACTCAACCATGCGTTCGTAGAGCATCTTTCGGGAATAGATGCTCCGGTAGATCGTCGAGTAGACGAGATCCAGGTATTGGTGGTACTGGTCGTTGTCGTCGTAGAGTTGGGCCTCGGTCCACGACATCTTGGGCCAGCGGCTGGCGACCACTCGGTCAACGTCATTGTCGTTGATGGTCGAGTAGTTCAGCTGCTTTTCCAGGTAAGGCTTGAACCCCAGAGAGCCAGCGATGGACATCTCGGTCGTGTCGATCCCGTTCGTTATCCTGCGAACAAGCCTATTGGTGGGGCTCTTCCAATTGGAAGCCGCCTCAAAGCCCGGTGGTCGGGTTTGGGCTTCGGCCTTCTGGGCAAAGAGAGCGAGGGCGGCCGCGCCGCCGGCTGTCAAGAGCAATCGCCGGGTTGATTCTTCCGGCAAAGATTCGAACGCTCCGCCGATGGCCGATGCCACGGCGGACACTTTGTTCGTCATGAGTTTCCTCCGGTAGTTGATGAGACGGCCGCCGAGGAAACCAAATTGCGATTCGAGACAGGTTCGGCAAAAATACCGGCGAAGCGACGAAGGGAGGTTGTTGGGGAGGGCACGGTCTAAAGGGACCGTTCCGCCGATGGGGCAAGAACTGTTCAGGCGAAGTTGTCAGGGCTCACCAAAACCAGTAATGGGCGCACCCAAGCTGACCTATTCGCCTTCAATCGGGCCAGCATTGGACCAAAGGCAGGGATAGTCGTTCGACTCTTCACAAAGGCCTGCACTGACCGGGCCCTGGACGATCCCTTCAGAGAACGAAGCCATTTCGTCCGCATCGCGGACGATCCGATCGTAGCTTTCGAGATAGAACGGTGGGAAGCGCTCACCGCTTTTCTTGATAATCTCCTTGCCTGCCCGTTTCTTGGCCCGCTCGACAAGATCGCTGAGTTCGTACGCGTCTCCCGTCGGGGCGCCTTGAACGGTCGCGAGGAGTTCAGTCTTATCGGGCAGTACGCAAAGCAGCTCGATGTCCCATTTCCGCCCCTGCTGTTTCAGGAGCGCCGCGAAGAGCAGGCCCCGCTCGGCCTCGTCCAACTCCCGCCGGTGGCGGAAGGTGACGTAGTAATGCACTCCGTCTGCCCGCCAGTGCGGCAACCGTCCTCGCCAAATACTGAAGTTGGACCACCGGGCCATCCCGATGGATTTTGCCACCTTCATAATGATCGCGTGTTCGGGCCCGTCTCCACAAAGCAGGTGTTTGCCTGGCCCATCTTGGCGCTTGTGGTTTCGGCAGGTTTGGCGGTCTGGCTCTTCTGGAGCCCGGTTGGGCCGGTCGTGCCGGCGGTGCTGCTTGCCCTGTCGCTGAGCGGTCTGCTTGCGGTCGGCCTCGCTCGCCGAACCGCGCTCGAAGAGCACAAGGGCGCTGTCTCAGCAAGCGCCCTCGCGGCTTCGAAGGAACTTGAGGCGGCCCGGGAGCGGCAGGCTCTGGACGGTTTGGCGGACGGGCTCGACGTCTGGATCTTGCTGGTCGACAGAGCAGGCACCATCCTTTACGCCAACGACAAGTTCTCCAGTGTGTTCCGCTACCCCGAACCGGTGGGACAGTCGATCTTGGCCGTCACGCTAAGTCGAGACTTGGCCTCGCTCGTCACGGAGTCGGCCGAGAGCGGTGAGCCGAAGAGCCGCGAGGTTGTGTTTGAGCATCCTGCCGAACGGGTCGGGCTCGCCCGGGCTTGGCGCGAGGGCGAAGACGGAGACCACTTGTTCGTGAGCGTTTACGACGTGACGGACCTCCGGCGACTGGAGCGCGCCCGCCGTGACTTCGTCGCCAACGTCTCGCACGAATTGCGGACTCCGATGGCGACGATCCGGGCGATGGCTGAGACCATCCTTGACGACTCGGAGACGACGAACGACGAGACCAAGCGCTACCTGACCAAGGTTATCAGCGAGGTCGACCGCCTTACGAGGATCAGCAACGACCTCTTGACCTTGTCCGTCGCGGAGTCAAAACCAACGCAAAGAGCATCCGTCGACCTCAGTGACCTCTGCCGTTCGGCCGCACACCAGACCTCGCCCAAGGCAAAGCGGAAGAAGCTTGGCTTCACATCGCACCTGGATCAAGACGTGATCGTCGAGGCGAACCCAGAGCAGATCACGCAGGTTCTCTTGAATCTGCTCGAGAATGCGATCAACTACACATCGGAAGGATCCGTCGAACTCACATGCCGAAGCGAAGGCGACACCGCCCGCGTTGAAGTCACCGACACGGGAATGGGGATCCCCAGCGAGCACCTCGGCAGGATTTTTGAGCGCTTCTACCGGGTCGACAAGGCGCGGTCGCGCGAGACAGGCGGTACAGGGCTCGGCTTGAGCATCGTCAAGCACATCATCGAGTCGCATGGCGGCCAGGCCGGGGTCGAGAGCCGGTTAAACGAAGGCAGCACCTTCTGGTTCACCTTGCCGCTGGCTCAAGAGTAACGACGCCCGGCTCGCTGCGCCTGCCTGTTCGACTCACTGCCACCACTGCCGCCTTGTCCGGGCCGCCCTTTGGCAGCTTGAACGTCGTTTCCGAAGAATAACTGGCCATTCGCCATTTGTTCCCCTCCAGGAGCCATGTCTCAAAGAAGAGGACTCCCTGGGGCTGCTCCCAGACCAGCTCTCCAGCCTTGATTTCGGCTTTGGGGGTCTTCGGCACACCGCCGGCGATCCAAGGCAATGCGGGCACGCCCGCTTCCTTGGAGTACTGGCCCTTGGCCAAGGTGGCGGCAATGTCCTTCCAGTCAGCAAGGATCGCCTTGGCGCTGAAGTGGACCTGCCCAGGAGTGCGCGATAGCTCGCGGCTGATCCGTATCTGGTCGCCGATCTCCGCAGCGGGCCAGTTCCCGCCGTTTGTCGCTAATTGGCCCGTATACAAGCCCGGCCAAACGTAGCGGCCCTTCGAGCTCGCTCCCAGCCACCATTTGAGGAGAGGCTCGAAGGGCTGGCCCTTGCTCGCCACTTTCCAATACAGCTGCGGGGCCATGTAGTCGCACCACCCTTCCTTCAGCCATTTTTCGCAGTCTGCGTAGAGCTCCGCATACTGGTCGAGTCCAGCCTTGATGCCCTTTGGAACGTCGGGCCGGAAAATGCCGAACGGGGAGATCCCGACTTTCACCCACGGCTTGCGGCGCTTTGTGTTCGAGTACAGCCTCTCTACAAAGTTGTCAATATTGGCCCTACGCCAGTCCGTTCGTGGCAACGAACCGCCCGAAGCGACGTAACGGGAGTAGCTCTCGTCGTCCGGGAACGACTGGTCCTTCTCCGGATAGGGATAGAAGTAGTCGTCAATGTGGATTCCGTCTATGTCGTACCGATCCACCACGTCCATCACCACTTTAAGGGAATGGTCGCGCGCTTCGGGAACCCCCGGGTCAAGCCACTGGTACCGACCGTACGTCCGAACCCAGTCTGGGTGTGTCTTTGAGACGTGGGTTTCGCAGTACGGCCCCTTCTGCGCTGGGTGGCCGCAGCGGAAAGGATTGAACCAGGCATGTACCTCCAACCCAAGCTTGTGGCCTTCCTCCACCGCGTACTCCAGGGGATCGAACGAGACCTTGTCGCCTTGCTTACCGGTCAAGTACCACGATGAGGGTTCGAGCCGCGACGCGTACAGAGCGTCAGCACTCGGGCGAACCTGGAAGACAATCGCGTTGAAGTGTGCCTTGGCGACCGTTCGCAGCAGGTGCCTCAGTTCGGATTTCTGGTCAGCCGTGCTCAGCCCCGGTCTTGACGGCCAATCGATGTTGTCGACGGTGGCGACCCAAACACCCCGAAACTCACGCGGTGGCTCGGGTGGGCCTGTCGACTCAGCCAACATGAGCGCACCTGCCAACACCGCCAGCATTCGACCACACTACCTTAACCACCTATGACGCACGGGATGCAGATCAAGTCTCTGGCGGCACTGGGCCTTGAGCTCACATTGCCCAACGGCCTGACCCTGGACAGGGTCGAAATCGAGACGGGCGAAGCGTCCGGCACGTTCCCTCCCTTTCACTTGAAGCTAGATAAGCCGCTTGACTTCAAGGTCTGGGTCTCGGCCGAAAGTGTGGCGACATTCCTCGAAAAGAAGGGCATCGGCGGATTGAAGGACGTGCGGGTCACTTGCGAGGGCGGAAAGGTCAGCGTCGAAGCGAGCGCGCGCGTCATCGTTGAGGTCCGAGCGACCGCGGTATGCACCCTGCGGATCGTCGAGGGGACGAAACTCTTCGTAGACCTGGAATCTGTCAGCGTACCGATCGCCAAGAACATCATTGAGGGCCAACTGGCGAAGTCCAATCCCATCCTCGACCTTGAGGAGTTCGAGTTCGACCTCCAGATGATCTCGGTCGAGGTTGCGGACGGCCATGTTCAGATCCATGGCACGGCGGACATGGCTCAATCGCCGTAGCCGTCGGGATGAGCCTTCATCCAGTTCCAGGCGTGGGACACCATATCGTCGAGTGCAGTGTGGCGTGGTCGCCAACCAAGGACATCCTGTGCCCTTTCGCTAGAGGCGACAAGTCGGGCTGGATCGCCGGGGCGGCGCGGAGCAACGCTCACGTCGATCCTTGATCCGGTCACGCGCAGTACGGAGTCGACGACCTCGCGCACGCTGTGTCCAGAGCCGCTGCCCAAATTGAACGCGTCCGACCCGGCTCCGTTGCGCATATATTGGAGGGCGAGCAAGTGCGCCTCGGCGAGGTCGGACACGTGGACGTAGTCTCGGATACAAGTGCCATCGGGCGTTTCGTAGTCGTCGCCAAAGACCTTGAACCCCGACTTGCCTTGAATGTGCTTGATCAGCCGCGGCACGATGTGGGTCTCCGGCAAGTGGTCTTCCCCGAGCTCACCTTCTGGATCTGCTCCGCACGCGTTAAAGTAACGGAGACAGACGTGGCGGAACCCGAACGTACGGCTGTAGGCTTGGATCATCCGCTCGACCGCGATCTTCGTGCTGCCGTAGGTGTTGGTGGGCATCAAGGGGTGGTCTTCCGTGATCGGTAGCGACACCGGTTCGCCATAGACGGCGGCAGTCGAACTGAACACGAAGGCTTTGACGCCTGTCTGGACGCACGCTTCAAGCAAGTTCCAGGAACCAACGACGTTGTTCTCGTAATAAGCGGCGGGGTTGCGCTCGCTCTCGCCGACGTCGGTGTACGCGGCGAAGTGGAAGACGGCCTCGACGTCAAGTCCGGCCAGAGCGTTTTCGATCGAGGTGGGATTGCGCAGGTCGGCTTCGACACAAGACGCACCCAAGAGGGCCCCGCGATGGCCGTTTTCAAAGTTGTCAAGGACAAGGACGTCCTCGCCCGCATGCCGTAGGCACTTGACCATGTGCGAGCCGATATAGCCAGCGCCACCGACAACGAGGATCACTCCCCTCACCTTACCTTCGCAGGTATTCTGCCCTCCGGCCCTGGGCGAGTGGCGGAACTGGTAGACNNAGACGCACTGGATTTAGGTTCCAGCGCAGCGATGCGTGAGGGTTCGAGTCCCTCCTTGCCCACCAACTGCCCGCTCTCGAAGAACCACGGGTACTGTCAGTTCACTGAGAGCGGCTTCATGTTGTGCTTGGCCAACAAGGCGTTCAGTGCTACGAGGTCCTGATTTTTCAGTGTCGACCACGTGGTCGTTGCCGTCTTCAAACCCGCAAGCGCGGTCGATGACGCCTTCCTGATGGGCTCGCTTGGAGCCATGTCGCCACTGTCCAAGGTCGAAAGCATTCTGTTCAGGCTGCCGACGAGCCCGGCGAAGGTCGGCACCGCAGCGGCGCCGCCACCCCCACCGCCTCCACCGCGTCGAAAGCCTTCGTTAGACCCGCCAAGAGCGGTCAGCTTGGTTTCAAACGCGGTTGCGGCGGCAGTAAGGTCAGCTGCGGCGTTCGATTTGACAATTTCGCTCACGGAGGCTTTCAGAGCGGTCACCTGCTGGAACCCTTCCCAAGCCTCCTGCACGCCGGAGTAGAGCGCCATTTGAAGCTGGTTCTGGGCCCTCAAGTCGGATGCGCTCGCCGGTGAGCGGGGATCGTTCCTCACCGTGACCTTCTGCTTGAAGGCTTTGCCGTCGACAGTGAGAGTGAGATCGTATTCGCCGGGCGCGACGAGCGGCCCTTCCGGCGAGAGAGGGGTCTCCCCCGGGTTAGCGTTGATCTCATAGCTGTGGTTGAAGGATTGCGGGTTGTCCATCCGGAGGTTCCAATTGATCCGCCACATCCCGGCCTCTCGCGGCATCGGTTTGGGCTTCTCGGTCCAGAAGTCGGGAACCGGTGGCGGAGGGTCGCTGGACGGCGGCATCGGAGCGCTCGACATATGTCTGACCACCTTTCCCGAAGAGTCCGCGATCTCAAGCGTCACGTCGCCCTGGGGAGCTGAGCCGAGATAGTAGTAAAGGATGACGCCGGCAGGCGGATTGACGGCGTGCGGCACCTCCGGCGGAAACGGCGTGTCGCCATTGACGTTCCTTCGCACCCGGATGCCATCGCTCGGTTTGAACAGGTACGCCGGTTGAGACACGAACGTCGCTGTCAACTCGCGCAGGGGGGAGATGTCGTCGAGAACCCAGAAACCGCGCCCGTACGTGCCTACCACGAGGTCGTTGTCGTGCACCACCATGTCGCGGTACGAGGTGTTGGGCTGGTTGAGCGCGAGCGACTGCCAATTGTCGCCGTCGTCGAACGAAACGTACACGAAGCTCTCAGTGCCAGCAAAAAGGAGTCCTGGCTTCTTGGTGTCTGCCCGAATCACTCGCGCGAAGCTGCCGCTGGCCAAGTCGGTCGGCAGGCCCGCGACAATCTTCGTCCAGGACTTGCCGTAGTCGTG
This sequence comes from Armatimonadota bacterium, assembly GCA_018268375.1. Lineage (GTDB taxonomy): Bacteria > Armatimonadota > Fimbriimonadia > Fimbriimonadales > Fimbriimonadaceae > JAEURO01. The sequence continues at coordinate 23,870 of JAFDWS010000007.1, forward strand.
AGTTCGGTAGAAGTAGGGAGCGAAGTCAACCGAGCCATGGGCATCAACGGCAACGTAGGCAGTCGCGGGATCATGGTGGGAGGCGTCGATGGCGGAGATGTCCGCGCGCCCGTTGTTCGGAAGGTTAGGAATCGTGACGTCATCCCAGGTCTTTCCGTGATCCTTCGTGACCTTCACCAACCCCGTGTTCGTTCCGACCCAGATCGTGTTCCCGTTGACGCTCGAGACCGAGAAGGACTCGATCGATCCGCCCGGGGCGGTCTGTGCCTGCTCCTCCATCTCCTGCTCCTCCTCGTCGCCAAAGCTGACTTCGACGTTCCCGCCTCTTCGAGGTGCGGTTGTGGTGGAGTCAGGCTTGGGAGGCGTCACGCCCTTCGGATAACCCAAGTCCGGGCTGAGCTTCTTCCAGTGCGCCCCTCCGTCCGTCGTCGCCATCAGGTATTGGAATCCCGCCAACAACTCGTGCGGATTGACGGGTGAGAATGCCAGCGGCTGGTTATTGACGCGACGAAGTCGCTCTGTCGAATCCAAGCTTGGGCTCACATTGATCCATTGGCCGCTGGGATAGGTGGTCTTGACGATCCCCCCTCCCGGGCCACCGGCGTAGCTGACCTTCGGGTTGAGTGGATCGGCCACGATCGAACCGAACTCATAGCCGGGGTGCGGAAGCCAATCGAGGACGCTGACCGCGCCCAAATTTCCCCGGCTCGCCGTAGCAATGCAGCCGCTGTCTTGCTGCGTCGCATAAACCCAATAGGGGAACTGGTTGTCCACCGAAATGTGATAGACCTGGGCGGTCGCCTGGTTGTACCAAGAGCTCCAAGTTTCGCCTCCGTCCTGGCTGACCGTTGCGCCCTGGTCCGTTCCAAAGAACAGCCTTTGGGCGTCGGTGGGATCGAGCCAGAGTTGCTGGGGATCGTCGCCTCCGGGCGCGCCCTTGAAGCCGGTGAAGGTTTCACCGCCGTCATGCGAAATGTAGCTCGACGTGTTCACCAGGTACAGGGTGTCTGGATCCTTCGTGTTGACGTAAATGCCGCAGTTGTAACCTCCCTGCCCATTGGCGACCCGCCTGTCCGCACGGTCCATCTGCCGCCAGGTAGAGCCCCCGTCATCAGACCGATACAGTCCGGAGTTGGCGACGAGGAACATGCGCTGAGAACGAGTACCGTTCGCGATTGCCACGCATGTGCGACCAGACAGCGAGGGCAAGCCGTCGCCTTTGACCTCCGTCCATGTCAGTCCTTCGTCGGTCGACTTGAAGAGCTTGGTTCCCCCGCTGACGCCGGCGGGACCGGCTGGCCCACCTCCCGAACCGCGACCGTTTCCCCCTCCACTGACATAGTGCCGGACGGTCGTCGCGAGCATGACGCTCGGGTTGTCGAACGCCCAAGCAATCTTTTGGACACCGGTCTCGTTGTCGACAAAAAGCGTCTTTGTCCAGGTCTTTCCTCCGTCAGAGCTACGATAGAGACCTCGCGTGTCAGACCTCTCGTGGAGATTCCCTTGAGCAGCCACGAAGACTAAGTTGGGATCATGGGGGTCCACCAAAATCGAAGGAATCTGCTTCGACTGCTCGAGCCCCATGTGCTGCCAAGTTTTGCCCGAGTCGACAGATTTGTAGACTCCGTTGCCTTCGCTGATCCCGCCGCCCGCGACCATGTCGCCCATTCCAACGTAGATCACGCGAGGATCTGAGGGCGCGACTTCGATCGCACCGACCGAAGAAGCATCCTTGATTTCATCAAAGATCGGATACCACGTCGCACCGGCACTCGTCGTTTTCCAGACGCCGCCCATGGGAAGGCCCATATAGAAGACTCCTGGCTGGCCAATGGCGCCAGACACTGCGGAAACCCGGCCGCCACGAAACGGCCCGATGTTTCTCCAACGGAGACCGCTGTAAAGACTTGGGTCGAGCGGTTGTGCCGAAGCGCTTGCTCCCATGGCCAACACTGCGCCGAGCACAGACGCGTGAATCAGAAACGGAGCCGAATAACGAAAGACCTTGCGACCCATGATTGCTTCTCCTGCCGCACCCCCGTGAGCGGGTAGGTGCCACCACAGCACTTTGTCTATACCCAGTTTCGCTCCGGTTTGTGCCCTAGCCTGCAACGATGGGACGCCTAATCCGTGACGATCAAGCCCAGTGCCACTCGGTGTCGCCAAGCAGCGTCTGAATGAAGTTGAGCTGACCGCTGTGGTACATCATGTGGGTCGCCATGAACCGGCAGCGTTCATACTTCGTGGTCTCCCCCCACTCCGTCACCACCTTGTCCGACATTTGATCTTCTGAGAGCCCTTCCGCCATCGCAATGGCCCGATCCGTCGAAGCCTTGAAGCCCGCGATGACCGCCTCTTTGGACTGAAAGTCTTCTGGGGCGCGGACCCAACCCTCGAACGACCAATCGGGCGGGTTCTCGCCGAGGACCGTGCTCACAATATGGTCGTTCACCTGATCAACCTCGTACACGAGGTCGGCCACCGTCCGGGCGTTCGCGCCAAAACTCTTGGTGTAAGCCTCTTCGGGGAGCGCCTCGAGGTCTTGCGTGAACAGTTTCACCGTGCGCTTCAGCACATTGACGGCAATATCCTTGACTTCCATCGCCCCATCCTACCGCTGCACCGCGGTCAAGGGTGCCCGGGAACGCTCTTCGTGACAACCCAATGGTGCATGCCGAGCCGCCTCTGCCGTTCGAAGCCCTGCCGCTCGAACACCGAGAGAGTGGCGTTGTACAAAAAGGCGCCCGCCGTCTTTCTGCCTGCGGCGTCCTCAGGGTAGCTCTCGACCAAGCCGCCACCAAGCTCTGCGATCTGCGCCAGCGCACCGGCCAGGGCGGCTCCCGTGACCCCCGTGCGGCGATAGTCCTTGTCCACAAAGAAGCACGTGATTCGCCAGTCCGGCAAGCGCTCCAGGCCCGCGTCGTATTGCTTTCGGTGCTTGATGCGCGGGAGATCGTCGGTCCGCCCAAACTGGCACCAGCCCACGGCTGCTTCGCCGTCATAGACAAGGGCAGCGTGCGCCCTTCCCTCCCGGACCATCTGTTCCTTTTCCGAACGGTGGTTGCCACCTGGTTTGCGGTGGAAGCCGATGCACCAGCAACCGCCCCACACACCGTTGTGCTTCTCGACGAGCCGGGCAAAGTCGGGCCAAGTCGAGGCGGACAGGGGCTTGGTTGTGTAGGAGTTCGGGATGTGGCAAGAGTACTCCTTCTGGGCGACCCATTGCGGAGAAACGCGACCATGGATATGAGGAGTCTCCGCTGACTAGCCATACTCAACGCGGATGGACTCCCATCGGTTTGAGGCGCTTGTGCGCAAGCACAAGGACAGCGTCTATCGGCAAATGGTGCGCGTCTGCAGTCATCGCGAAGACGCCGAGGACGCCTTGGCGACATCGCTTATGCTGGCGTTCCGCGCCTCGCCCCAATTGGAATCGGAGGAAGCGTTTCGAAGCTGGCTCTCAACGATCGGCAAGCGGGTTTGCACACGCATGAGGAGCCATCCACGGATGCGCGAGGTACTCGCCTACGCGGAAGAGCACGACCTCGTGGACACCCAGGCCGAAGCCTTCGACGTGGCCATCCTCAAAGGGTGTGTCAAGGAGGCAATCGAGCACCTCCGACCCATCTACAGGAGCATTTACGAAATGTGCGACATCGACGAGTTGTCCGTGCCCGACGCTGCTCGGCAACTTGGGATCTCGGAGGCCGCGGCCAAGTCTCGGTTGCTCCGCGCCCGCGCCGAGGTCAGGTCTTTGCTCGATGGGTCCGTGTGCGGCCGATGAACCCCCTGCTAGCCGAATTGACTCTTCCCTCCATGATGGGATTCACGGCGGTAGCCATTATGGGGCTCGTGCTCGGCCTGCTCGGAGGAGGCGGAGGCGTGTTGACGGTTCCGATCCTAGTCAGCCTCTTCCACATTGAGCCGGTGAGGGCGACCGGGTGCTCGTTGTTCGTGGTGGGCTCGACGAGCCTCGTTGGAGCCGTCCAAGGGCTGGTGAAGCGGCAGTACGACCCGGCGCCGCTCACAGCTTTTGCTGCCTGTTCGATCGTTGGTGCGTTTACCGCCAGGCGTTTCCTGGTTCCTTCCCTTCCTCCATTGATCTTCGGCGTCTCGAAGGGGAACGTCCTGATGGGGGCGTTTGTGGTGACCATGGTCTACGTCGGCGTACGCATGATGCTAAACAAGTCTTCCGAGAAGGTGCCTGAAAGCCGGCCGGTCTGGATCCTTGCCGCTCTGGGTTTGGCCATAGGTGTTGTATCCGGGTTTTTGGGGGCTGGCGGCGGCTTTTTGATCGTCCCGGCCCTATCGCTCGTGTTGGGCTACGAGATGACCAAGGCTGTGCCGGCATCTTTGTTCGTCATCGCTCTCCAGTCCCTAGCTGGCTTTGCTGGTGAATTGGGGCAGCCTATTCCCTGGACGCTTCTCCTTGAAGTGACGGCGATCGCCCTTGTCGGCATGGCGGTCGGGCTGGCCGTGCGACCACGTGTGGACGCTCAGCGGTTGAGAAAAGGCTTCTCGGTCCTGGTCCTTTTGGTCGCTGTTTACATGGCCGCCCAACTGTTCATGAATCGTTCCTGACCGGACGCGACTCATCCTAGGCGTGAAGCAAAAGATTTCCGTTACGGAACTCAGCGAAGGGCTCCGGCAAGGCAGACAGATCAAGTTGGTCGATGTTCGATCGGCGGACGAGTACGCCTCCGGCCACGCCGCTCAGGCCATCAATGTTCCCCTTGAACAGTTGGAAGCCCGCCTGGACGATCTGGGCGACCAGACCATCGCCCTCCTGTGCCAGAGCGGACGGCGGGCAGAGATGGCGTGCGACGTGCTCGACGAGCACCACCATTCGCTTCTGATCGTCGAGGGCGGCACCCAAGCTTGGGAGCGGGAAGGGAAACCGATGGTTCGGGCCTCTTCATCCCGATGGTCGCTCGAACGACAGGTGCGGCTCGCCGCCGGTCTCATCGTCTTGACCGCCTCTGCGCTCGCTCTGACCGTAGACATCAAGTGGCTTTTCTTGTCGGCATTTGTCGGAGCCGGACTGACCATCGCTGGCCTCACGAATTTTTGCGGCATGGGCCTGCTTTTCTCTAAACTTCCGTGGAACCAGCCGAGAAGGTCGGGCAGAATGGTTCAAGAGGCGCATTCGTGATCATCCGCAACTTTTACGATGAGAAGCTCGCGCAGGCCAGCTACTTGGTCGGATGTGGCGCGACGGGTCAAGCGATTGTCATCGACCCGCTCCGTGACATCGCACCCTATCTGTCCGTGGCCGCGAACCTGGGCCTTCGCATCACCGCCGTGACGGAGACCCACATTCACGCCGACTTTCTCTCCGGGAGCCGAGAGCTCGCCTCGCAAGCTGGGGCAACGATCTACTTAAGCGACGAAGGTGGCCCGGACTGGCAATACTCCTACGGGAAGGACGCGAACGTCGTTCTGATGAAAGACGGCCACGTGATCGTTCTCGGCAATTTGAGCTTACGCGCCATCCATACGCCGGGCCATACGCCGGAGCATCTGACCTACCTCCTGACCGACCATCCCGCGAGCGAGACCCCACACAGCCTGTTCACCGGCGATTTTGTGTTTGTTGGCGACGTCGGCCGGCCCGATCTGCTCGAACGAGCGGCGAACATTGCCGGAACGATGGAGATCGGGGCGCGCCAAATGTACCGCTCTCTCCAGAAGTTGAATGACCTACCAGACTCGGTCTTGCTTTGGCCCGGCCACGGCGCTGGCTCTGCTTGCGGCAAGTCACTGGGCGGAAGCCCCGTCACCGCCTTGGGTTATGAGCGACAGACCAACTGGGCCTTGCAGATCCACGACGAGGACAAGTTCGTCGACGAGATCCTCTCTGGACAACCTGAGCCGCCGGTCTATTTCAAGGAGATGAAGAGGCTCAACAAGCTCGGGCCGACGATCCTCGGCTCGCTCCCACGGGTTCCTCCGACACAAACTGGAGTCGGACGCCTGGTCGATGTGCGGGACATCGACCTCCTCAAGGCCGGCTTCCTGCCTGGATCGATCGCGATCCCATCCGGCAACGGCCTGACGAACTGGGCAGGTTGGCTGCTCGACTATGGGCAGCCCGTCACACTGATCGCTTCAAGCCAGGAGCAAGCGGACGAGGCGGCTCGTGACATGGCCACGATCGGGCTCGACATCGTGGCAGGATGGATCGAACCCTCACGGGTCGGAACGGGCCGGGTGGTCCCTGAAGTCGATGCTGCGACACTGACGGAGGCCGACTGTGTCCTCGATGTCCGCGGAACCAACGAGTGGAAGCACGGCCACATTAAGGGTGCCGTTCACATTCCCTTGGGCCTGCTGCCCCACCGTCTCGCCGAACTGCCCCGTGATCGACGAATCGTCGTGCACTGTGCTGGCGGGAGCCGCTCACCGATCGGGGTCGGCCTCCTTCTCAACGCCGGGTTTGACGACGTCGCTGAGTTGGCGGGTGGGTTCATGGAGGTTGCCGACCGGCAGCCTGGAATGGTCACCCGCTGATTGCCTTTTTGGCGTCGATAATGCTCGACTCCTGTCTACTATTTGTGCTAAGCTCGGATCATGGCGGCATTCGACGTTCTGATCAAGTCTCTCGACTCTTCGGTTTGGGAGATGAGCGAAGCATTCAAAGGATTGCCCGACGCGGACGTCTGGCAACGGCCGGATCCGCGCCTGCTGAGCGTGGGCGAGCTTGCGGCCCATGTCGCTTACTGGGAGGCGCTCTCGTTTCTTGGTGAAGGGTTCGAGAGCCCGCTCACCAAGGATCTGCCGCGCTATTACACGAGCAACGTCTCTCAGCCGTTCACAGCGAACCTTGGCGCGGAAGCAGTCTTCAACGAGGTCAAACGCATCCACGAAGCGTGCAAAGCAGCGTTCCTCTCACAGCCTCACGAACTGGCTGAGTTGAACCCGTTCCGGCAGGACTGGACATGGGAGTACGTCTTCATTTATCAGGCGTTCCACTTCGGCTACCACACCGGGCAGATGTACTCAGTGCGCCATTTGCTCGGCCATGAGACCGCCGACAACTGACCCGACTCGGCGTTGCTCGCTCGTGACTGGCGAGCCCGACGCCTACTGTAAACTAGCCAAACATGATCAAGCTACTCCTCACGGACTCCGGCATCAAGAACAAGTCCATTCACAATGCGCTCGTGGAGATGCTCGGCAAGCCGATCGAGGAGTGCAACGTGCTCTGCATCCCCACCGCTGGCTACGGCCATCCGTACGGTAGCCCCCAGGGTGCGTACCGCTTCGTCAGCGGACGGGAGGACCGCTGTCCAATGACCGAGCTTGGGTGGAAGTCGGTTGGCGTGCTCGAACTGACCGCCTTACCAAGCATTAACCGAGAACGCTGGACAGGCTGGGTTGATGCCTCGGACGCGCTGCTCGTGAATGGAGGCGACGCCCTCTATCTCACTCACTGGATGCGAGAGTCCGGATTGGCAGACCTCTTGCCACAGCTAGGCGAAAAGGTTTGGGTGGGCCTGAGCGGCGGAAGCATGGTGATGACGCCTCGTATTGGATCTGACTTTGTTGGGTGGGAGCCAACTGGGGGAGGCGATCGAGCACTTGGTATTGTCGACTTCTCGATCTTCCCTCACGTTGGTGCCGAGGGATGTGACTGGAACACCATGGAAAACGCCGCGAAATGGGCGGCCGAAATTGACACCAAGGCCTATGCTACGGACGTTCAAACTGCTTTCAAGGTCGTCGATGGAAAGGTCGATGTCATCTCCGAGGGCACTTGGAAGCTCTTTAATGGCTGACAGTCGGTTCCAGCCGTGGAGTGCGACATGACGGGCATAGCATGGACGGAGGCGAAAAAGGAAGTTTTGCCCTGCGTGTAACATTCGCACGACAGATGTCGTCAGATAGTCGGACGACACCTGTCGTCTGACAAGGCCCGGGCTCCATTGCATCGCCGGCGCACTTTGGAACCGGGCCGGAGGAAAAGCAAATGAATCAACCAACAAAGATGACGGCCCTAGCCGTTCTCAGCGTCGCATTCGTTGTCGCTAGCGCCCAACAGTTCGCGGCAAGAACCGGAGGAAAGGACGTGGTGATCGGGGGTAGCGACAGCGCCACCAGAGTGAGTGACGGCATGCGACTCCGGCCGCTTTCGGGTTCGGACGTGCCGGTAGGCAAAGGTTGGAGTGCCGTTCGACTGAACGGAATCCAGCAAGCGCTTTCGCGCTACCTGATCTCCGAGCTCCAGAGCGAGTACCTCACGAAGTCGGGTGAGGACGATAAGAAGTCCAATCTTGTATTGGTCAAGGAGAACTACTATATGCGAGCGATGATGTCGCCGGCCCAGCAGAAGCAGTTCGACGACAACGTTCTCGAGACCAATCGCTATCCAGCTATTGGCGAGTGGAAGACGGTCCGTCAGGCTCCAACAATCGTTAAGGCGATCTTGACCTGCACTCCCGATCAGGAAAGGCAGATATCAAAGCTAAATTCCGATCTGGAGAGCGTCTTCAAGGAAATGACAGATCGCTTGCCGCACGCTAACGGCAGACCGACGCCGACCGACGCGTGGAAGCACGAATGGGTTTCTCGCGGAGCAAGCGCGAACGAGGCGTTTTACGCGGGCGTGCATCGCGTGCTTACACCGGAACAAGCGAAGGAGTGGGACGCCTTCCTCCAGAAAGCTGAGAACGAGATGATCCTCGTCACGGCGACGAAGTAAGCCTCGGGGCCGAACGGAGCCGGGGGTTTACCCCGGCTCATCTGAAATCAACGATGCTAGATAAACGAATTGGAAAGTCGGAGCTTGAATTGCTACAGTTTATTGCCAAGCGCGGTCGGGTGACCCTCCGTGAGGCTAGTGCGAGTTTTGCCGTTGAGAGAGGTTACGCCCGCACAACGCTTCAGCAAATGATGGAGCGGCTTAGAAAGAAGGGGTTCCTTGATCGAGAGCAGCAGGATGGCGTGTTTCGTTATTTCTCCGTGGAGCCGGCCGACTCGTTGCAGACGTCGCTGGTCCAGCACTTCGTCGAAGGGACGCTCGGCGGCTCGGTGAGCCCTTTTGTTGCCTACCTTAACAGTCGCGGTGCTGTCAGCGCGCAGGAACTCGATGAACTCAGGCAACTTGTGGAGAAGTTGGAGCAGGAGGAGAAATCGTGACTTCTGAGCGATTGCTTGTCGCTGCACTAGAAGGGACTCCGGCCCTGGCTGTCGCTTGGGCAATGAGTTTCCTACCCATTCCGGCGCTTTGGCGGGTGCGGATCATGAGGATCGCATTCGCTCGGCTGGCCTTGACGCTGGTGCCCCCCGCGATTAATGTGGTCTTGATCCCTGCCTCCCCAAGTGCCTCGTCCCTAGGCATGGCCCTCTGGTTGGCAGGCGCAGGTCTTTGCGCGCACAGTATGTTCCAGGAGCTTCGATTGATGCGGTTCGTCGTGCAATCTGGAACTCCCATGTCGGATCCAGCTCTCGATCAGATGGCGAGCTCCATGGGTTTGAGGTCATTTCCACACCTGCTCGTGTCGAACAAGGTCCAAGCTCCGTTACTTGTGGGGCTAGTCCGAAAGTTCATCGTGCTACCGCAGGACCTTGTAGCACCAGCACGGAAAGACGAGCGGTCGATGTGTTTCGCCCACGAGTTGGCACATATGAAGAACCGAGACTTGCCCTGGGGAGGCTTTGTACGGCTCGTCGGAGCAATCTTCTTCTTTCAGCCGTTCGTATGGCTCTGCCTTAATCGACTGTCGTTCCTTCAGGAAGTCTCGGCCGACGAGGTTGCCATGCGATCAGGAGGGCAATCACCCGCCACTTATGGCCGAATGCTGTTGGACTTCGTGCGGGTACACGACCCCCGCCTTGACTCCTTTGCTTCGCTGAACGCCTCGGCAGGGGCGAAGCAGATGCGTAGGCGCCTCGACGCTCTTGCCGCGAAACCTCGCACCGGGAGCAAAGCGGCGTGCCTCTCGGCGATTATGGCTGCCTGCGCCTGTTTGCCCTTCAGCGTCAGATTCGCGGCGCACGAGGTCTTCAACAATCAACCTCTTGGAGCTCCGATGCCGATTGCAATGAGGCTTTCTCCTTGACGACTTTGTTTCCGAGACCCTTACCCCAGAGAAAGGAATCAGTGAAATTGATACAGTCATCGGGCATCTGAGGACTGCTCAAACTACAGGCTCAAACGAGGTGGTACTCCGGAGGGGATTCCCGT
>JAFDWS010000008.1 GCA_018268375.1 Armatimonadota bacterium
TACATCTCCCCCTACTTCGTGACCGACCCCGAGCGCATGGAAGCCGTGCTCGAGAACCCGATCATCCTCATCCACGAGAAGAAGGTCGGCAGCGCGCAGGACCTCCTGCCGTTCCTCGAGAAGGCGGCCCAGGCCCGCAAGCCGGTGCTGATCATCGCCGAGGACGTCGAGGCTGACGCTCTCGCCACGATCGTCCTGAACAAGATCCGCGGCGTGCTGCAGATCGCAGCGGTCAAGGCGCCGGGCTTCGGCGACCGCCGCAAGGCCATGCTCGAAGACATCGCCGTGCTCACCAAGGGCCAGTTCATCAGCGAGGACCTCGGCACGAAGCTCGAGAACGTCACGCTGGACATGCTCGGCTCGGCCAAGAAGATCGTCATCACCAAGGAAGACACGACGATCATCGAGGGTGCGGGGAGCAAGCAGGCCGTCATGGGCCGGATCAGCCAGATCAAGCAGCAGATCGAGAACACGGACAGCAACTACGACCGCGAGAAGCTCCAGGAGCGCCTGGCCAAGCTGAGCGGCGGTGTGGCCGTCATCAAGGTCGGCGCGAGCACCGAGACCGAGCTCAAAGAGAAGAAGCACCGCTACGAGGACGCCCTTTCGGCGACCCGCGCGGCGGTCGAGGAAGGCACCGTCACCGGTGGCGGCGTGACCCTGCTCGGCGCTCAGAAGGCGTTGGACGGGCTGGGTTCTGGCAAGTCTGCCCTGACTGGCGACGAGCTGACGGGCGTGCAGATCGTCCGCCGGGCTCTGGAGGCCCCGCTCCGCACCATCGCTGAGAACGGCGGCTGGGAAGGCAGCGTGATCGTGGAGAAGGTCCGCGAGGCGAAGGCTGGCCAAGGCCTGAACGCGGCGACCGGCGAGATCGTCGACCTGGCGAAGGCTGGCATCGTTGACCCGACCAAAGTCACCCGCTCCACCATCCAGAACGCGGCTTCGATCGCGGGTCTGGTGTTGACCACCGAGGCTTTGGTGGTCGAGAAGCCCGAGCCCAAGAAGGCCGCCCCCGCTATGCCGGGTGGCGGCATGGGCGACATGGACTTCTGAAAGTCTATTCCTCCGTTACCCCTCCCCTGTTCTGGCGGGGGAGGGTCAGGGAGGGGGCAGGGACTGATGAGTCAGACTAACGGTGTCTTCCCGAGCGAAGTCGAGGGACCGCCGAAGCTTAAGCGTAGGTGGATGCCGGGTGCTGGCAACCTGTACTCCGTAGCTCCGTCCACAACGCCAAGGCGTGCCGAGGGTGAAGGCCGGAGCGAAGGAGGATGCAGTCTGGGGGAGGGCTGGGGAGGGGGCCGTCAGGTTCGTGATCCGAGTAACGGAGGATGGTCTGAGGAGGCAATGGGAAGATGGCTCAACTAAGCGATGAGCAGCTATATGTCTTCATAGATGCGAACATACTTCTCGCCTTCTTCGAGTACTCGGAAGACGATTTGGCGGCAGTGCGAACGCTGATCGAAGGCTTCAAGCAGAAGAAGGTTATTCCAATTACAACGCGCCAGCTTCGCGATGAGGTGTTTAGAAACAGAGGCATCAAGATAAACGCAGCCCTCAAGAGTCTCCGGGAGCAGGGGCTCGATCTGAAGATACCGACTGTGTGCAAGGGTTACTCAGAGTTTGAAGAACTTAAAGAGCTGCAAAAGCAGTACTCAAAGAAGCGCTCCACGTTGCTGAAGTCGGTCGAAGAAGCCGTCGAGAGCCGAGAACTGCTGGCGGACAAGGTGATAGACGAATTCTTCGCCTCCGTCGACTTACCGCAAGTATCTGACGCCCTGCTGGAACGGGCGAGACGAAGAATTGACTTAGGAAATCCTCCGCACAAGAGCAATTCGATCGGTGATGCCGTCCATTGGGAACACCTGCTTCAAGAGGTGCCGAAAGGGGCTGATATTCACCTTGTTTCCGGAGATAAGGACTTCGCTTCCGAGCGGGGCTCTGACAACCTCCACGAATACCTCGCCGATGAGTGGGCGAGGCTGAAAGAGGGGAACGCCTACCTGTACCGCTCCCTTCGGAGCTTCTTCCAGGCAAAGCTCCCGGGCATCAACCTCCCGTCTGACCTTGTTAGGCAGAAGGTTATAGACGATCTTGGGAAGAGCTCGAATTTTTCTCGGACCCATCAGTGCATCGCCGCGCTCGCCAAGGTTGACATAACCAGCCCAGAAGACGCAGAAACAATCCTTAGGGCTGCCCTTGAAAATGCTCAGGTACGTTGGATCATCACTGACGATGACGTCAGTACGTACCTCGAAAACCTTTTAGAAAAGTTCAGCAATGATCTCTCAGACGAGCTTGTGGAAGCCATCGAGGATGCCTTGGACGATCGACCGCAACCACCGAGCGAGGAGTACGACCCATTTGCAGATGACTAGCATTAGAACATTAAGACTAGGCTGTGGCCCGGTCTGGTCGCTGGCTGAGTAGCGTAACGCAGTCCCATCGGGCGCCAGACCGGGATCACTAGGCGGCTTTTTTCCCTCGTGTGGAAAGACCTCGCCGCCACGCGAGATCATCGGTTGCGGGAGCAAGATTGATCCCGCGAGAGCCATACGATCAGGAAGCCGAGGGGAGGCATCAGGAACCCGAGCCAACCATACGAGAATCCACATCCAGTGTCGAGCTTCTTGGCTTCAGCCCACTGGGAGCATCCCATTCCACATGCGATCGCACCACCCAAGCGCATAATTAGTCCGAAGACTGTAAGCCACTGAAGGTCGTTTTCTGGGCTCTGATTCGCAACACTTACGACAATAGGAAGGAAGGATAAGAGGAACGAGGAAATGCCTCCAATGGCGAGTTTCTTTCCTGATGTGGTCAATCCCTTCTTCAGGATCGCAGCCTTGTCAGACGCAGATAGTTCATCCTGGACATCGCCTGGAGAAGGCTGAATTGGTGGCGGATTAAGTGCTTCTGATTCGGCATTGATCGACTTGTCCTGCCGGGAAGATAAATTGTCAGGCGTCCCTGAACCTCCTATGTTTTCGTTAGCAACATCGGATTCAGGCGAGGCAATGACGGTACTGTCGACGGGCCTGGCCTCGTCGAACTTTTGCCTCGCGGTCCCGCAGTTGCCGCAAAAGTTCGCCCCATCAGGAAACCGTTCACCGCAGTTTATGCAGAATGTGCTCGTCAAAATTACCCCTCACTCGATTCTCCGAAACTGGGCGAGAATATACCGTTAGATCGCCTGCACTCTAGTTGGTTGCCGAGCTAATGGCTACTGCAGGTGCCAGAGCGGAACGGATCTTAGTGCCGTTTGAACGCCGGTTTCGGAACGACCAAAGCTGGCCGGCGAGCTTCGCTCGCGAATCTCTCAACACCAGTCGGCGGGCCCCGCCGTCCTAGCGACGGCTCCGATAGCACGACCCGACATAGGTTCCGTTTCGTCGCCCATATCCCGACACGCAATTTATTCTCGGCAGGCCAGTTGCGCGGGCGGGTGGCAAGGGTGACGCACAAGGCTCTTGGACACCCTGACCCCGGGGAGCCGTGGCATGGTCTGGCAGGCCGTGGCTCGGCTCGGCAACACGACGTCCTCCTCCGTGTGACCACCGCACCCCGTTGCAAGCCGGGGGCCGTGGCATGGGCAGACGTGACCTCTAGCTCCGGCTGGCAGAAGTGTTCCGGCGTCACGTTTGCCCGTGGCACCGAAGCCCACTTTGTTGGCGCGCCCGCTCCTCAAAACCCGATCCGGTCGCGGATGGTTCGGGTCGAATGGACGACACGTGCTTCGCACGCCAGGCAATTCATCATGCGAACGCCTCTGTGAGCCCTTTCCACCGTTGGCTCGGAGAAGCCCTGGTCGGAGCCACACTTTTCGCAAACGCCTTCGGGGCCCCGTCTGGCCGTTCGCGCTTTGAAGTTTGCCTTTTGCTGCTCGGTGAAAGCACCCACGCCACCTTCGCCGGTCTTCAAAGCACTGAACACCTCCAAGAGCCCCGCCTTCATCTCAGCGCCGGACATGCACACAGGAGGACTGTACAGCTCCCATACCTCCTCGTCATCGATCGGCGCGTCGCCAAGTGGCTGGTACCAAGTGGTGCGGTCGAAGGGTGAAATCTCAACGACGAACCTCTTATCTGGAAAGGCGGATTGGAGCGCAGTCGCCCACCCTTGGGCCAGTTCCAACTCCGCCGCATAGTCTTCCTCGCCAATAGTTGGATGTTCGTGGTTCGTGAAGTGCTGGTACTCCCAAAGAGAGAGGTGTCCGACCCTAGCTATTTCGCTCGCGAGCCGTTCCGGGATCAATTCCGCTGGCATATTGAAGACGAGACCGCAGTACGAATGCAGTTCCATGCCCTCCGAGGGAAACCTGATGTCCATGACTCGAGTTTACGCCGCCCGAGCTAGGCGCTTTCACCCTCGCCCGCCTGCATTCTCGTAGCTCCTTGATCATGCTGCCAATCCCCACTTGTGTCCCATCGGGTCGTGGCGCGGCTTGGCAAGGCAAACTCTGGCTACTGCGCCGCGTCTAAAGGACTACACTTAGCCCGATGTGGAGCGAGGATCCGAGAACCATTCAGCATAGACGTGCTCAAGAACTTGGATTACCGTTTGTCGACCTTGACAGGATTACGGTCGACCCAGCTGCGCAGCAGTTGGTGCCGCTAGCCATCGCAAAAGAACTTCGCTTGGTTCCGATCAAATTGGAGGAAGAGACCCTTTGGGTCGTTGCCTCCGAGCCGACCGTTGATCGCGCGTCTCTCGAAGTGCTGACCGGCAAGATGGTTCGGATCGCCCTCGGCCTGGCGAGGGAAATCGATGCCTTTCTCGACCGTGACGCGTGGTGACTGTTCGGCAGCCGCAAGGCAGCATTTGGGGCCGTGGCCCAAATTGATGACCCGTACCCTCGTGAGGCTGTCGTCGATCAGCTCGCGTACACATAGGATCGGATAGGATTCTCGACGACGATGTTTGAACAGGAAGCGAAGCCCAATCCGAATGTGTGTCCCGGCCGCTTCTGTTTCATGTGGTCGGGAGCTTCGCACCTCGCGGGCGGTTCGACAGAGCGCGCACAGCCGCAAATTACCGAAGGTGATGGTGGACGGTGCGCTTGCCCGTTTGGGAACTGCAGACGGGCCACAGGGGAGGACGAGGATCGGGATTGGTATGAGCCGCACGAGCCGCATCTGCGAGAAGGGGGTCTTCCTTGGTTCTATTTCATCCCATCACCGCTCTTACTTCGACCCGAATTGAGGGAGGAATACTTGCAGCAGTCCCAGAGCCTTTGGGGGAAGGATCACTGGAAGTAGGGGCACGGCGGTGGGGGGCGTGGTCCGGCTTGGCGACCCAGCCTCTACTCCCTCTCCTCCGTCGCAAGCTGTCGCAAGCTGTCGCAAGCTGTCGCAAGCTGTCGCAAGCTGTCGCAAGCTGTCGCAAGCCGGTTCTTACCCAGAGGTGCCTTCCCGGCTTGCAGCTTGGCCCGGCAAAAGGAAGGACTTTTGAGGTGACCGCTGCCAAGCCGGGCCACGGCCCCGGAGGCTGGGAGAGGGTGTCCCTACCATGGGGGCACAGACTAGGGAGGAGACCCCTTGGGGACGGGGGACGTCACTCTGTTGGCTTTGGCTCCGCCCGTGCCAGCTCGCCCTGCGCGAGGCCGACGATCTTGGCGAAGAGCTCGCGGGCCTTCCGCTTTCCCGCCTGCGCGACCATGTAGAACACCGATCCTCCGGCGGTGAGCAGAGCCAGGGGCCCCAGGATCGCGGGGATGGCGCCCCCATGAGACCCGAGGCCGATGGCGAGGGGGATCGAGAGGACGAGAGGCACGTGCAAGCCCGTGAAGTACGCGAGCAGCGGGACCTGGCGGAAGGCGATGCGCGTCCGGCCGCGCTTTGACGACACCTTGAGCGTGCCGCAGACGCCGCCGCGCCAAGCTTGGGCCTCGATGGACTTGCCGAACGTCTGTGCGCGCTGCAGTTTCACAAGGTCGCGGATTTGGTCCATGAGCTCGCTGAGCCCATCGTCGTCAAGCTCACCGTCCAGCACCTTGTCCTGCTCCTCGATGAGGTTGAAGAGCGAGTGCTTCGGGGCGGTGGCCGGGGGTGAGTCGATCGCCTTCTGGAGATAGTCCTTGTCGATGCCCGCCTCGGTGGCGATACGGACGAGCTCTTCGTAGGTCACTCCCGGCGTGTACTCAGACGCGCCCGATTGCTCCTGGAGGCGCGCCGCCTGTTGCAGGATCTCGCTTGCCTCCCTTTCCGAGAACACGTTGCCTGGCATTTCCGAGCCAAGTGTACGCCCAGGAGGGTGCCGTGGGGGACGGGGGGCGGGGGACAGCCCGTCAAAAGCCCGCAGGTATCCTGTCCGCGCTGTTTCGGCCGGGAGCCGGGCAGGTCACCGTGGAGAAGTCTGGATGGGATCGATGAAAGAAACTGCGATGGGGTTTTTCGAGGCGTGCGAAACCGGTAAGGGATGGAACGGCTGCGCTCCGTTTTGTAAGGCTGGGGCGACGTTTTCGTCTCAAACCGGCGCCTTGGCCGACATCACAACCCTCGAGCAGTACACAGAATGGATGAAAGGTCTTTTCACGCCCATCCCCGACGGCAGCTATGAAGTCAAGTCTTTCGCGGTCGATGAAGAGCGCAACAACGTGGCCGCATTTGGCGTCTTCCGCGGCACTCACCTCGGCGAGGGCGGCCCCGTTCCCGCTACTGGAAAGCGCGTGGAGGCCGACTACGTTTACGTCATGCAGTTTGAAGACGGCAAGATCGCGCACATGACGAAAATCTGGAACGACGGCTTCAGCATGGTCCAGCTCGGCTGGGCCTGAGCGCGGTTCGAGGGGGCGGTGCCCTTTGCACCCTGGGTTGGGACGAACAATCTTGACGGGGATGAGGGCACAGACTAGGGAGGAGACCCCTTTGGTATTGTTGTCGCCATGGACGAAGAAGCGATCCGCAAGGTGCTGGCACGGGCTGCGGCCCTGCAGGAGCACGGCCTCCAGGATTCCGCGACAGTCCCGCTTGAGCAGCAGGCTGCGGTCAAAGAGTTTCTGGACGCTGCGGAGGAGGGCGGTTTTGCCCGCGGGGCGGTGGTTCATGCGCTCCACGAGAGCGCTCCTGTGTTGCCTCCGTCGGTCACCCCAGGGAGCCTGGTCTTTGCTCCTTCTGGGGACGGCGAGACATACGTCGCCAAAGTCCTCGCGATCAAGGACGGCCAGGTGGAGGTGCGCTTCTTCAACGGTGCCACGGCCCGCGTTTACTGCGAAGCGGTTGAGCCGTTCGCTCCGTTGCCCGGTCAGATGGTGTTGTGCCAGCGCGTGGACGACTGGCTGGAAGCTGAGATCTTGGAATACGACCCGAAGAAGCACTACATTCGGGCCAAGGGCGAGTGGGGCACGTCCGGCTTCGACCTCGGTCAAGTGCGGAAGTGGAAACCTGCCGAAAAGCCAGCCGGAAAGAACCTGACTTGGTTGCTCCTCGCGATCGTCTTCATCCTCGGCTTCGTGGTGTCGGAGCTTACTGGCTCTCGGCACTGAGGGGGACTGGGGACTGGGGCCGCCGGGTGGCTAGTGACGTTCGAGGCGCTTGCCGTCGACGAACGCGCCTAAGTCCTTAATATCGTCCACTTTGCAGAGCTTCCAGCCGTCTGGTCTGAGGCGGAAGGTCTCGCGCTGGATGGCCTGGGACCGCACCTTATGGATTGTCCCGTCGCCCAAGCGCTGCATTCTCACCGTGTCCTGCGTGACGTAGGCTGAGGCGGTGTCGCCATCGACCTCGATCGTGCCGATCTCGAACTTGAGCGAGAGCCACTTCACGATTCCGGCAAGGAAGTTCTTCGTCCGTTGCTCCATGAAGGCGCGGTCGTTGGTCTTACCGTCGGGGGTCAAGGTGTGGAAGTCCTCGGTGCGGAGGGCCATGATCGCAGCAAGGTCCTTCCTCTGAAAACCGTCCGTGTTGCGGGCGTACCATTCCTCGATCCCGCGCCGGACGGGCTTGTTCTTGGCGACCACCACGGTTGTGTCGCCTTTCTGCTTGACCTTGACCTGGGCGGGTGCGAGCGGAGCCAGGGCAAGGAGGAGCAAGGCCAGGGCGATCCAGCGCATGGAAGCTGCTACCGGACGGCGGTGGGCAAAGTTCCCGGTGGAGACTCGTGGCGCCAATGGGCGTAGGAGCCTTTGGGCAGGCCGTTCTACCTGAATTGCGGCTAGCGTTTCCGCGAGCGCAGCCGTCTTGCAACGAGGCCGAGGCTACCGACTAGCAGCACCGGTACAGCGGGTTCGGGCACGGCATAGAGAGTAAGGGCCGTCCCATTGTCGCGCGGATAGGCTGAGAAGGTCGCCACGTATCGATCCGAGAGGGCAACGACGTTCATGTCGGGGCCGGGCCCACTGTTGACCGGGCTCGGCAAGGTCCTGACGAGGTTGAGACTCATGGAGTCGTAGACGCGGGCGCCGTCGTCATTGCCAACCCACACCAGCCCGTTCGACACGACGGGCGTCTGCCAAAAGCCGGCGAACGGTGCCGACGTTGCAATGGTCGCGCCGGTTTGGGAACTGATGCGGAGGAGCTTTCCGCTGTCAACGAAGACGAGGTCTCCATTGTCCAAGAGCGCCGGCCCGCCAGGTTGGTCGCTCGTTTGTTTCGTCCAAAGCTGGGTGATCGAATTCTGCGAGTTGTAGTGCCATGCCGTGATCGCGGTACGGGGGCCATTGAGTTCGTATGTAGCGCGGATGAAGAAGTTGTTATTGGCCGCATCAACGACTGCCGCCGAGCCGCCGCCGCCAGCTATGCCACCATCGAAAAAGTGGTTGGCCGCTCCGGTCGCCAAATCGATCGAATAGTACTGGCCCGTGCCAGCGTAAATTGCACTTTGACCTAGCTCTGAAGGGGTAACCGCGGCCGACAGACTGAGGCTAGTCCTCCATTTCTCGGTCAGGTTCGCGCCATCAAAGTGGTAGGTGCGGGTTCCGTTGTTGATTCCGAGAGTGATATCGTAACCACCTGAGGCGGACGCCCGTGCCAACGGGGCAGCAGCGGAGGACTCGCCATAGATGATCGAGGTGACAAACGCTCCGGTGTCGGCGCGCAAGATCTCGAGCCGATTGACGCCAGACTTGTTGATCCCGTATGCGATGTAGTCTCCGAAAACTTCGGGCACGCCCTGTTGTTGGTCTTGAGTCGTGGATCGTTTCCACTTGATGGCACCGGTGCCAGCGTCCAAGCACCTCATTTCGAACCCTGACGAGTTGGAGAAGGATGCATAGACGGTGTCCCCGACAAGACGGACGCCGTAATAGCCCTGTTCTCCCGTCCAGAGCTTTGTGACCTGATTGGCATCGATGGAGGCGTGACTGTTACCGGTTCGTTGATGGTCTCCTTGACTTGTGCTCCAATCTCCAGCCATTGCGCTGAGAGACACGGATAGAAGGCCAACGACGAGCAGCCAACGCATGGACCGAGTGTACTGTGACCACCTGCATAAGGCTACACGGAATATTGCCGGGCTAGCCCCGCTATAGGGGCCACAGTAGTTTGAGCGTCGCGAGGGTGGGGTTCGAACCCACGTCTCCCGATCACTGGCCGTGGTAGTTGGTAGCCCAGGCCCCATAAGGCCCTTCGCTGCGACTCAGTCCAACGTTGCTGTGATCGTTGAGTGCGCCTTCGACTACAATGCAGCCAACCTGACGGAAGCGAGCAAGACCATGAAAAGCGCCATCCTTCGTTCCGCCACTCTCGCTATGATCGCTGCCTTTGCCTCTTTGGGCAGCGCCGACGACGGCAAGGTCAAGCGCGATGGCTTCGACCTTTATTACCGGACCGAGGGCAGCGGCACGCCCCTCGTGATCCTGAGTGGAGGGCCGGGCCTCGAAGTGGGGTACATGAAACCGATTGGCGCGTTCTTGCCGGCCGGATACCAGAAGGTCTACCTTGAGCAGCGCGGCACCGGGCGCTCCCAGCCACCGACCATCTCCAAAGAGACGATGACGCTGAAGCTGGTCGTCGAAGACCTCGAAGCCTTGCGCATTGCGCTCAAGCAGGACCGGCTCAACCTGCTCGGCCACTCATGGGGCGGCATGCTCGCGATGGCTTACGCAGCGGCCCATCCTGACCGGGTGGACCGGATGATCCTTCTGGGGTCGGGCGGTTGCACGCTGGAGTTTGTGCAGTGGTTCGAGGACAACATCACGGCGCGCATGCGGCCCGAGGACGTTGCCGCGCAGGAACATTGGGAGAAAGAAGGCAAGAGCGGCGTTGACCCAGAGAAGGTCGAGCTCGAATCGTTGCGGGCGAAGTGTCCCGCGTATTTCTTCAATCGGGACAAGGGGCTGGCGTTCGCAAAGTCGCTCACTGACGGTGCGCTCCATGTGCAGGTCGGCGGGCTGCTGTTCCAAGACTTGGCCAAAGAGTACGACTTGCGCGCCGGCTTGCGAAAGTTCAAGCGTCCTGTGCTCATCGTGCAAGGGCACCAAGACCCCATCGGCGACGTGACGGCGCGAGAAATCCACGACACGATCGACGGATCTCAGTTGCTCTTCCTGAGCAAGTGCGGCCACTTCGCTTGGCTGGAGCGGCCGGACGAGTTCCGGAAGGCGGTCGCAGAGTTCCTAAAGAAATAGCGGCGGCGCCTTTCCCTGTCATTTGTGCCGGGAGTGCTGTAGGTTCCTATCTAAAGTCAGACCGGAACGGGAGTCGAGTGTCTTACAATGTCCTGTGCCCAGACTCAAGGGGTGCACTTGGACAGGACAATGAACCGAACTTTTGCCCTTGCTGGGTCGGCGTGTGCGGCGGCCCTCGGCGTTCTCATGATCAGCGCGAGGAGCGCTTCGTCACAGGTGCAGGGTCAGCAGCCTGGCTACGTCAAATTGCAGACGGCTACGCCCGGGACCGCGCAAGTCGGCAACCAGAACGTGACGGGGACGGGGATCTTTGGCGTGGTCAAGATGAACGCCTTCGTGCTTCCGACGGGCGCAATTTCTGGCCGGGTGCTGGGCTGCGACAACAACGGCGACGGCTTTTGGCAGGTCGATGGATTGAGCCTTCCTTTCAACAAGATTGTCAACCTAGCGGGAGGACTCATGAGCCTCACGAACCAATCGGGCAGCGGGATTACGGTTCAGGCGGGTGGTACTGCCCTCACCGGAATTCTAGGCGGGGCGACTGCTTTATCATCAAGCTTCGGCTCCTCGGGTGTTGTTGGCGACAGCATCGCGGGCAATGGCGTGGTAGGCGCGTCTTCTGCCGCTGGGCTCTACGGAGTCGTCGGGGTCGCGAATGGTAGCCAGTCCTGTGGGATTGCGGGCTACAACGCGGACACCACCGGCTCACTGGCCTACGGGGTCTGGGGTCAAGCCAGCGGGGATCATTCGGTCGGCATCTTGGGCCTTTCCACCTCGACATCGGGGCCGACGATCGGGATCAGTGCCGTTGCGAACAGCGTCTCGGGCATCGCTATTCGAGCGAGCGAGTCAGGGGCGACAGGAAACACGATCGGCGTGTTTTCTCAAGTCCAGAGCGGGACTGGTACCGCAATTTGGGGCAATGCTGCGGCACAGTCCGGGGCAAACATTGGCCTAAAAGGCTGGGCGCAAGGCACGAACGGGATGGCGGTGCTCGGTCAAGCGTTGGCGAGTACGGGCACGACTTATGGCGGTAGGTTCGAAGCTTCGAGCCCGACCGGGTACGCCCTCTATGCCATCAACAATGCCACGGGCGCCTACGCCTACCTGGGCGGGCCGACGTACACCATCTACGCCGAAGGCGCCAGTTCTCGCACGATTTTTGGCAACAACACGGCGACGACCGGGGCGGCGTACGGCGTTTACGGGCAGACCGTCAGCACCACTGGCCGCGGTGTCTACGGCAATGCGAACGCGGGAACAGGCATCAACTATGGCGTCTTCGGCGACACCGACAGTCCGACCGGCTACGGTGTCTACGGCTCTGGCCCTGCGGGTTCTTTCGGGGTGTACGCTTCCGGCAATCTGGGCGCCAGCGGAACGAAGTCCTTCCGTATCGACCACCCCTTGGATCCTCGTAACAAGTACCTCCTGCATTACTGCGCCGAGGGCCCGGAGCCGCAGAACATTTACAACGGAGTGGTAAAGACCGACGCCAAAGGTTATGCGTGGGTCGATCTACCGAGTTACTTCGCTTCTATCAACAAGGATTGCCGCTACCAACTGACGGTGTTGGACGATAGCGAGGACTTCGTGCTCGCGAAAGTCACGCGCGGGGTGCAAGGCAACCGGTTCCAAATCCGGACGAACAAGGGCGGCGTGAAAGTCAGCTGGGAGGTGAAGGCCACGCGCAACGATCTCTGGGTCCAGGAGCATGGCGCGCCGGTCGAGGTCGAAAAGCAGGGAACCGAGCGCGGCACCTACCAGCACCCAGAGCTGTACAACAAGCAGTCGAAATCTCCCTAGTGGCGAAGGCTTAGGGCAGCCACAATTCCTCGCCTTTCTAAAGGGAGTTAGGCTGCCCAGCCTAGACCGGTGATCGACGACCGCCCAAGAGCCGGAACACGAGCACGATGAGGGCGATGATCAGGAGGAGGTGGATGAGTCCGCTACCAATGTGGACGACGAAGAAACCTAGTGCCCAGAGCACTACGAGTACGATGATAATTGCTTCAAGCATCTCTTTGTCCTCCGGCAAGCATTAATGCTGTGCCGTTAATAACTGGACCCCTCGGCACTGCCCATCGTCGCGTCTCAAGCGCCAAAACAAACAACTTTCCTATGAATCGGGGCTGGAAGGGCACAGAACAGGCGTCAGCTTGCTCCTAGACCCGAGAGCTTGGTGGGGAAGAGCGGCTCGCGAGTCCAAGTGAATGAGCGCTTCGTCTTGAACTTGCAGCGACATGGAACCCGCGCACGCCGCACAGGAACGGGAGCCCTGGGCCTGGACGTCCAAGCTCGCGCTCAGAATCTGCTTTGCGTACCTGATCATCTACAACCTTTCGTTCCCGTTGATGATCGTCGATATGGACGAATCGGGAGCCGCTCCTTACGACGTGCTCTGGCGCCCGCTCGTGAACTGGGTGAGCGAACACGCTTTCCATAAGACCATCACGGTCTTACCGAACGGAAGCGGCGACACGACCTTCAACTACGTCCAGGTGTTCATCTATGCCGTGTTTGCGCTCGTCGCCGGCGCCGTGTGGGCCTTGATCGACCGCAGACGGCGCAACGACAAGTCGCTCTACGACGCTTCGCGCATTCTGGTCCGCTATGTTCTGATCGTCGCGATGCTGATGTACGGCTTGTCCAAGGTGTTCTTCATGCAGTTCATGGCGCCGGGTCCCGTGACGCTCCTCGGAACGTGGGGCGAGTCCAGTCCGATGCACGTGCTTTGGACGTTCATGGGGGCCTCCAAGGCTTATACGATCTTTGCCGGGCTGGGCGAGTGTCTCGGCGCGGTTCTCTTGGTCTTTCGCCGGACGACCACCTTGGGCGCGCTTGTCTCTGCAGCGATCCTGACGAATGTGGTCATGCTCAACTTTTGCTACGACGTTCCGGTGAAGCTCTACTCCGGCCACCTGTTGCTTATGGCACTCTTCTTGGTCTTGCCGGACGCCAAGCGCATCTTCCAACTTTTCATTGGGAAACAGCCGATCGAGCCGGCAGACCAGTCTTGGCGAGCACCTTCACGGGGCTGGGCGATCGCGCGATGGACGCTCAAGTACGCGTTCATTGCAATCGCTTTCTTCGGTGTTTTCCGAAGCAACTTCGCCTTGTGGCAGCAATACGGCGAGCCCTCCCCGAAGCCTCAGTATTACGGCATGTGGGACGTGACCTCGCAAACCGGCAGTGGCGCGCGGCTCAAGCAGTTGGCCATCGACCGTTTTAATGCGACAATGCTCGTGTACGAAGACGGTCACAAGGTACTGGCAATAGGCGATTTTGGCAAGAAGTCAGACACGCTCAAGCTCAGCGCCAAGACGGGGCCGGTCGCCGACTTCGCCGTGCGCCCCATGCCGGGGTCTCGATTGAGCCTGACGGGCAAGCTCGCCGGTCAGGATGTGTCGATCGTGCTTCAGAACCATCCGCTGAGCGAATATCCCCTTGTCGGGCGTGGCTTCCACTGGATCAACGAGTTTCCGAACAATAGTTTGTGATCGGCGAGGGGTGACTGGCCGGCGACGTTGAAGCCGCAAGAATGCGTTGCGCCTCACTCGCCGCAGCCGAACCAGAGGACATTGCCGTCAGCGTCCTTGACTTGAAAATCCGCCGCGTAGGAGTTTCGGGTCGGCGGGTAGAGGACCTCCATCGGCTGGGGCATGGCCAGGATCGCTGCGTGTATCGGGCGCACGTCGGAGACGCCGATCCACACCATGCCGGGTCCGCTGCCGTCCAGGGTCGTGAGCATGACGGGGGCGTTGTCGCGCCGCAAGCCGGCAATCCCGCCCGTCTGCTCGCCCTGCCACTCGATTTCGAAGCCAAGCACGTCCACGTAGAACGCCAGGCTCCTCTCCATGTTCGCGATGCGGAGGACCGGGATCGCGTTCTCGACTTGGTAGGACATAGTCCCAACTTACCATGGGCGGCGCAAGCCCCTTGCCGGACCCGTACTGCTCTCGCACCGAACGGTTGCGGGGCCGTGATCCGTCCTGCTGGTTATGTTCGTGCTGTTGACGGCGTTGTCGTTCATCGTTGCTGGGATTGGTGCAGAAAGGGTCGCTCCGTTGGATCCGTCTCACGACCTTGATTTTTGGGTGGGCGAGTGGACGATGGACTCCAGTCAGCCAACTGATCCCAAGACAAAAGGGGCTTGGCAGGAGAAGACCTGCAAGAACAGTGTCAAGAGCGTCTACGGCGACAAGGTCATCCAGGAGAGTTTCCGTGGAGAAGGGCTGGTTGGCGGTAGTTGGTCCTCGTACGACCCTGTCGGTAAAAAGTGGAGGCAGACTTGGGTCGATGACTCGGGTTCGTACCTGCTTTTTGAAGGCGGAATGAGCGGCGCGGAGTTTGTGCTGACCCAGACGAACACGACGAAAGGCAAGGCTCGAATGCGGTTCGCCAATATCACGAAGGACAGCTTCGACTGGTTTTGGGAGCACTCGAAGGATGGGAAGGCTTGGAACCTTCAGTGGCACCTGCGCTACCACCGCCTGGGGTGAACCGCTCTCCACTCGATCTCAAGCTGAGCACTCCCCCGGACCCGTCGAGTAGCCAGTGGGCTTCGGCCCAAGTGTGACCGAGCCCTTCACAGTCGGGTCACAGGCGCGCCCCTAACATCCGGAGCATGTTCAACCGCAAGTTCAACATGTCACTCTCAAACCGCAAGCTCGCGATCGTGCTTGCCCTGACCACGATCGGTACGTGCCTTCCTGCCCTAGCGCAGCCCTCGAAGGCCTTTGCTAATTCGACCAGCAACGTTAAGAAGCCGGGCATGATCCTCGGTCAGACCGAGTCGTTCGCGATCGAGCAACTCGGCGGCAAGCCGAACGCGGACGTCCGCGAGTCTGGTTTCACCCTTCGTAACCTCGTGGAGGGGCCGATCGAGCGCGAGTTGGTCTGGGCTTACGACCTGACTGACCCGATGCCGATGACGTACTCCCAAGGTGCGTGGACTCTCAACGATCCCGCGAAGCGTACGGTGCGCATGTACTATCACATCGGATTCGATGCGTCGGGCAAGGCTGTCGCCGCCGCCAAGTGGTACCACGGCCCCAGCCCGATGGATCCGGTGTTCGCCCAGGCGAGAGAGGCTGTGGCCAAAGGCCCAAGCAGCGCACCGGCCTCCTTCCGCTCTGGACCTGGGCGCCCAGGCACTCCGCCTCCCACGCGGCCGACGCTCTATTGGAACTACAACCTTGGTTCGTTGATCAGCGACGGCAGGGTCTCGAAGATCAGCCACTGGATAGTCCCGTTTGAAGGCGGCACTGAAAAGGAGGCGCGTGTGACGGGCAAAGGCGGCAACCTCGTCGTCCATAAGGTGCCGGGCACCCTCAAGAACAACGGTTGGTTCCTCGTCGAAGGCGAAGACCACGTGCCTGGTGCGGAAGCCGTTGGTGCGCTGCGCTGGTACGCGACGGGTCGCGGCTATCCGGTCGAGGAGCAACCAGACGGCGCCGTGGCGGTGGTCTTCTGGGACGTCCAGAGGTCTATGGCGAACTTGGCCGATGCGGTCCTCTACCTGGAGGTGACGGACAAGGTGAGGGTGGCACGGGGGAAGATCGTGCCTTCGACCAACGACAAGGCTGTTCAGCAGAACGGCGTCCGGTGAGGAGGGTCGCCCTCATGACGGGAGAAAAGAAGATGAACAAGATCAAATTGACTGCCTTACTGTGGCTGGTTGCCGCCTGCTTCCTGTTCGCGGGTTGTGGCGGCGGTTCGACCCAAGGCTTTTGGATTTGGGTGTCGAATCCGGATCCTGTGAACGTGGTGGTCGGAGACACCACCGCCGTTGCGATCGACACGGGGGTCGGGGGAGCAGCCGACGTTTCCCTGGTCACTTACGTGTCGCCCGATCCCGGTTTGACACTGTCAAAAACGGCGACCAAGACTTTGACCTTCGCCGCCGCGTCAACCATGGCGTTGGGAAGCTACCAAGTCGAGGTCCACTTGAACCAGTTGCCATCCAACACCGGCTCTACGTGCATCAAAACCATGACCGTGAACGTCGTCGCGGCACCGGTGCCCAAGTCATTCTTCGCGGAGAACATCAACCCGATTCCGGGCGGTAAGGTCCGCGGCCCTCGGACCACCGTCGACAGTGTCGCCGCGGAGTTCAAGAGCAAGTTTGGGACCACGGGGGTTGAGGACTTTGAAGCGATGACGGTTGGTCCGGTGCTGAGCCCTCAGCCGATCACCTTCGCCGGAACCAGCGTACAAGGGCAGCTCATGAACTACAACGGTGCGGCTCCGATCGTCCATGAGATCGCGGACAGCTCGACCCTCGCCGGGGCCTATCCGACGAGCGGGAAGAGGTTCTTGCTGATGGGGTTGGACCAAGGCGTGACACCGCTCTCGACCGATATGCACGTGGTGTTCCAGACTCCAGTGTACGGCTTCGGGCTCTATTTGACGGAGATCGAAAGGACACAACCGGAGGTCACGATTGTCTATGCCGGGGGCGGCAGCGTCACGCAGACCATTCCGGTGACAATCTACAGCGGGCAGTCGCAAAACGGGAACATCGCCTTTTGGGGTTGGCTTGATCCGAAGCCGATCTCCCGGGTCATCCTTCGTAAATTCGGGCTGCCCGGCTTTGGTCTCTCCGACCGCGTCGGCATCGACGACCTGATCGTCGGGGTGGGGGCTCCCTTGACACCGAGGCGAAACGGAGCAAAGGCTGTGCCCTAGTCGTTGCAGGGCCGTTCAGTGAGGGGGTGGCGCGCGTGCTTGGCACGGTGCCGCTCCTTCTTTTTTTGCAAAAGGGCAAAATTACTTTCGTGACTTTGTCGATTTGGGGCGACGCCGAACGACGAACTGGTGAAGGGCCCTGGGGCCCAAAGGAAACAAGATGCAGTATTTGGTTGCGATCTACCACCCCACCGACTACGACCCCTCCATTGAGGACGCCCAAATGTCGCGTGACATTGACGATCTGAACGACGAGATGGTGGCGGCCGGAGCACGAAAGTTTGCTGGCGGGTTGAGGCCGCCGAGCACGGCCAAGTCGGTCAAGAAGCAAGCAGACGGCTCCCTGGTCGTCACAGACGGCCCTTACCTTGAGACCAAGGAGCTCATCGGCGGCTTTTGGATCTTGGAAGCTGCGAGCATGGACGAAGCCGTCGAATGGGCGCGCAAGGCGACCGTGGCGTGCCGCGTTCCGGTCGAAGTCCGTCCGTTCTTCTGAAAGCAGGTATGGCCGGAACTCTCGTCCAGGTCTCACGGCTCTGGCGGGACCGGCCAGGACTTGCCAAGCGCAATCGTAGGAGCCTGCAAAGGTAATGTGACGCAATGTCGAAGGAGGAAGGCCCCAGTGTTAAGCCAGCGACCCCTGAAGCGCACCGGTTGACACTCATCGAGCTTCGGGATTCGGGCGACATCTCGGACGATACAGTGCGACAAGTCATGGCCGACATATGGAGCGATCATCAGTCCACGCGTGAGCAAACTTGGAAGGCGCTGCACATCGTCTCAGTCTTAACAGTCGGCTTGGTTACTCTCGATATTACGAAACTGGGGACATCTGCCTTCGTCGCAACGGCGATTCTAGTAGTCGTCGCCGCGCTGTTTGGGATTGTCATCACGGTGCATCACCGTCGCGTGGAGTCTCAGAAGTTCAGCCAGCTGTTGAATTGTGAGTGCTACCTCCGAGTTGAAGAACTGCTCGTCGTCTTTGATAAGAGGGGGCGAAAGGAGCCGACCGCTCCCAAGCCATTTACCTTTTGGAGCATCTTCACATCCATGAGCACTCCTGCCTTCATCCTCCGGATGCATCTTTTCATCATCGCGTTGGCGGTTATCCTGGTGGTCAACCGGCTAACACATCCTTTATAGTCGAATGCTTTGCCCCGAGTAACACGAGTTCAGCCCTCGTGGGACCAAGCATGCGACAGTGAATCCAAGCCCACTAGAGGAGATGACCTTAGGGCATCGGACGACCCTTGGAGCCGCCTCCGTTCGGTTCTGCAGGGTTCGCCACATACATCACGAATTGGAACTGGAGGTCTTGCTTGACGTTCGTGGAGAGGTTCCACATGGTCACTCGGCACGGGCCACCGTTTTGAATCACGTTCGCGACGAACGGCGTCCCACTCGCGATTGGCGTCACAAAGGTTTGCGTTCCGATGCCCCAAGTCTCTCCCGTGATCGTGATGTCATAGGTGCCGGCGCTTGCGTGGGTCACGGTCCAGTTGCCCGAGCCAGCGTCGTTGATGACTCCAGTCCCGCTCACTGTTCCGAATGCCAGAGGTGTCACGTTCGCGTCCGTCCCGCCGGTATAGCGCTTGTAATAGTGGCCGTCGGTCCAAACTGCACCCTTCGGGCCAAGCGCTTCGAAGTTCGCACCGGTCGCTGTGTTGAGGAATTTCGCTGCCGTCGAGGTGGCATTGTTGGTGCTCGCGAAAAATGCGGTTGCGTTCGCGCCGAACGCTCTTGCGAACACGCCGGTGCCGCCACTGACGTCGGCGCTCCCTTGGACGCCGACTCCATTCGTGCCGGTGGCGTTTGCCAGGAGTCCGGTGAAGGGAGATTGCGCTTTGACTCCGAAGCCGTTGGCTGCGATCGCTTCGGCAAAGACGCCAGCACCCCCACTGCCGTTGGCCAAACCATGGACGCCAAAGCCACTCGCTACTGACGTTGAACCGAAGACTCCATTGAGGCCACCTGCTCCCTCGACCCCACTTCCGGTCGCGCTAAAGGTAGTCCCCAGGACACCCCGATTGCCACCCGAATTTGCGGAGGCCGTTCCTCGGACCCCGGTGCCGGTCGGGTCGCTGGCTGTGCCTTCGATACCGATCCCCGTTCCGTTACCGACGACTCCTTTCGCTCCGCCGTCGCCCTGGATCGCGATGAAGGCCGACGTCCCATACACGCCAATGCCGCTCGTGCTTGAGGTGGCGCCCTTGATCGCGATCGAGGCGCCCGTGGCCGAAAAGTTTGCTGCGCTCAAACCGAACCCGGTCGCGCTGTTAGTGAGTGCGGTGACACCGATGCCGCCCGTGCCGAACGACCGACCAAAGACCCCCTGCCCGTTGGCCACGTCGGCGAGGCCCTGCACGCCGACGCCGGCCGCACTATTGGCCAAACCGAATACGCCGAGTTCCGGACTGGTTCCTAATACGCCGAAGCCGGACGGGCTGAGCGCTTGACCATAGACACCAATCGCCCCACCGGTCGCGCCAGCCGCGATACCACGGATTGCTTGGCCCGAGGTGCTGTTCGTATATCCGAAGACACCATAGATCGCCCCCGATGTCGCCGTTGCTTCTCCAATGACGCCGTATGAGCCGTCAACAGGACTCGTCGAGATGCCGTCAATGGCGCCGGCCTTGAGCCCAGAGCCGGTGATGGAAACGCTAAAGGCCGTCTGGCCGGATGCGACGATGGACTTTCCAAAGGGCAGGACGATGTCCGAAGCCGTCACATTCGTGAGACCTGCCCCTCCCCCTTGGAACTGACCGGCGATCATCGTCCCGCTGATGTTCGCATGTCCGGTCTGCTGTGATCCGGGCGATGTTGTCTGAAGTTTGACGTAGGCCGGCTGTTGTCCGTTGACCTGGGCCATGACCGGCGCGTGTGTGGCCAGCAACGTCGTGGCGATGCTAACGGATCCCAGTGAGATCACTGCGATACGTCCGTGGAAATTAGACTTGTGGGCCCCCATGAGTTTCGCCATGATGCGACGGGAATCCCAGGTTCGTTACCTGACTTTCGTCAGATAGTGCGTGTTTTGCCACGCCCAGCCACGAACGAGCGGACGATGATGAGCTAGAAATAGACCTCTTGGTCGCCCCAGCAAGTCTGGAGGTAGTCGACCTGTCCCGTGTGGAGGATCAAGTGGTTCGCGGGGATGATCATAAAGAACAGGAAGGGCGTCGGACCGATGGGCGTGTCGATCGTCATGCTGATCTGCTCAGGCCGAACTGTGTCGAGAGCCGCAAGGGTGTCAGCGATGCCCTCGCGCAACATCGCCTCTGCTTCCCCTATGTTGGTGACGCTGTCGATAGCTGCCTGGATGGGCCCAAGGAACTCCTCAACAGTATTGGGGAACTTGCCGTCGCGCAGGATCCCGGCAAAGCCGCCGCTATAGCCGGCGCAGTGGGCAGCAATCTGCAGGGCGTTCTTGGCGGTGGGGGTCGGGCTCCAAGTCACCTTGTCGGCCGGGACATGGCTGAGGTTGCGCAAGAACATCTCCATGGCGAACGTTGCTCGATCCTTGCACCATGTGATTCTGTCTGCCATCGAGGAAAGGACGTTACCTCGGGGCAGAGGGCTTGGCACGGGGCAAGGGACGTCCCGCCAGAGTCACGGAACCTTGGCGCCACACTAGCTCGGCTCTTTGCCGCCTATGGACTTTTCCCAACCCTTGAACCCGGCCTTGCTCGAGTCAACGTTCGGGCTCTTTCGTTTTTCCCGCATGGTCTATGCGGCGGCTGCAGTGGGAGTGGCGGCGCACATGAAGGACGGGCCCGTCGAAGCGACAGAGCTCGCACGCCTAAGTGGCACCCACGCGCCGACCTTGAGGAGTCTTCTCGATGCCCTCACGGCATGGGGCGTGTTCGAGCGTAACGAGCAGGGCCAGTACGGCCTTACACCATTCAGCCATCGGCTGGTCCCGGGAAGCGAGAACGCGGCGAACTTGGCCATGCTCCTGGGCTGGGTCGGCTTGCCCGCCACTTACGAGGCGTTCGGTGGCCTCGAGCATACGCTCCGCACAGGCGAGGCTGCCATTGGGGGAAGTGGCGGGGCTGGGTTTTACAACTACTTGAGGGAGCACCCTCATGACCAAGGTCTTTACGAGGCCGCAATGGAGTCTTCTTCTAGCTCCTTCACTGATTGCGTGGCCGCTTATGACTTCTCAGGAATCGGGTTGGTCGTCGACGTCGGCGGCGGGCAAGGCGCGTTCGCGCTCGAGTTATTGGCTAAATACCCTGGGCTGAGGGCTATCTCCTATGACCTCTCCGAGGTGGTGGAGGGTGCAGACAACAGCAGCCACCCAGCTCATGCGCGGCTGGAGCTGTGCGGCGGCGATGCGTTTCGCTCTGTACCGAGTGGTGGCGACCTTTACGTGACGAGCACTGTGCTTCGGTGTTTCGACGACGAGGCGTGCGTACGCTTGCTCAAGAGTGTTCGTGACGCCATGCCGTCTCACGGCAAACTTGTGGCCTACGAGATGGTGATGCCCGAGACCCGCGACCATGCAGCACTCTGCACGGCCGACCTCCTTGCCCGCGCCGTCTATGGCGGAAGAGACCGAACCAAAGCCGAGTTCTCGGATTTGTTCGCAACGGCGGGCCTCAGGCTCACCCGCGGAATTTCTGTACGTGATCCGTTGCAGGCGCTCGAAGGCGAGCCCGTGTGAACCTTCATTGGTCCTTCGTTTCGAAGGCAATGATGTGAAGAGGGCGATCGCCGACGTTCTCCAGCGTGTGTAGCCCGAGTGGTGCTGAGGGAACCGCGTCCCCTGGGCGTAAGGCAAGACCGGCGGCCTTGCTATCAAGCAACACGCTCCCGCTTTCGTCGCGGCGAACAAAGTCGCTCCAACTGAGGACGTAGAGCACTCCTCCCCAGGCGTGAGTGTGAAGGGGAACAGTGTCGCCAGGAGCGACCTTGGTCTCGAGCACCCTGACGCTATCGCTCTCGAAGGCAAGTCGATGGTGGTGAGGGGCCGCGGTCAAAGCGTCAAGGTCGTTGGCGGACGACATGTCGGATTATGTGCCCGGGAGGAGGCGAGTCGGGCAGTATTCGGTGGCCCTCCAAAAACAGGCGAACCGGACGGGGCAACTGTCGTAATAGAACGTATGTCAACCGAAACCCAAGAAGCAATGGAAATGTCGACGAAGCCAACGCCCCAGCACGAATGGCTGAAAAAGCTCCACGGCAATTGGCGCGTGGAGAGCGAAATGATGATGCCCGACGGTTCCACCGTGCAGGGCAACGGAACAGAGACTTGTCGGGATTTCGGCGGCCTCTGGGCGTACAGCGAAGGCAAGAGCAGCATGCCGGACGGGAGCGACATGAACTACCGGTTCGGGCTCGGTTTCGACGTCACGTTCAACGAGTACCGCGGATACATGATGATGGACGCGTCCTCGCACCTTTGGAAGTACAACGGCAGTCTCAGCGCGGATGGCAACGTCATGACTCTGGACTGTGAGGGCCCGAACATGATGGGCGAGGGCACCGCGATGTATCGCGACACGATCACGCTCATTGATGAGAACCATCGGACGCTGACCTCTTCTGGGCAGGGTCCGGACGGCCAATGGGTCACGTTCATGACAGCCCATTACACGAGGATGTGAGTCCAGTAAGCATCTACCGGGCGAGTCCGGCGGATGTCCAACGGGTGGCGGCGTGTCGACACCCGGACGATGGCGTGGCCGACGAGCGGATGCGCGCTTACCTTGAAGGGCGGCACGACCCGCATGAGGCCGAGGGCCCGCGTGTGATGCTGTATGCGGTGGAAAGCGCGGTCGTTGTGGGATACATCGCGGGTCATCGGACGCACCGATTTGGCTTCGAAGGCGAGCTGCAGTATCTGTATGTACATCCGGACCGGCGGCGTCAAAGAATCGCTACCCGGCTGATCACTCAACTAGCCGAATGGTTCAGTTCTGAGGGGATCTCGCGGGTGTGCGTCAATGTTGCTTCCGACAATTCGGGAGCTCGGGATTGCTACGCCAAGATCGGTGCGCAGGAGTTCTCGACGCACTGGATGTGTTGGGAAAACGGATTCATGACACCGGGTCCCCACGGCTGAGACAATAATGCAGCATGGTCTTGTCCACTGTGATCTTAGGAACTCTCGTAGCGGGATGGCTGACTGTGACCACGTCGCAGCTGCAAGATCCTCTTCTCGAAAAGCTCGTCGGCAAGTGGCACATCCACCGCGCCTTTTCGAACCGCACCGCTGAAAACGTAGCGACGGTTGAGTGGGTCGTCGATCACCGCTACCTACGGATCATCATGAGGGATCCGAACAAACCGCCGAAGTACGAAGCGCACGTCTACATCACCTTCGAAAAGGAAGCCAAGCGCTACGCGATCCATTGGATGGATGTGTTCGCGGGATCGTTGCCGGAGACCATGGGCTACGGACACCAAGCGGGAGACTCGATCGTGTTTGAATGGAAGGACGGCGAGGGGACGCTGCGCAACACGTTCACTTGGCTCTCGAGTTCCAAGTCGTGGACGTCAAAGATCGAGCAGACCAACAAGGAAGGGGAGTGGACGACGTTTTGCACGGACACCTACACCCGAAAGTGATCCGACAGGTTTGAACCTCAATTCTTGGGCCTGATTCCAAGTCTTGGGACTTGGGCGACAATTCGGTTCCCGAACGGGTCAAGTTGGAGCGGGCTGGAGACTTGGTACACGAATGGATCGATGTAAGCCGCGACCGCGTATGGGCTCGAGACGGAGAAGTCAGCCAGGATGACGAGGGTCGGGTTCGAGCCAGGTCGACCCATAACGAGGCGACCGGGGTTTGAAGCGCTGTCGTGGGGCAGGACGCGGAGGTCCTTTTGCGTGGCGAACACTGCGGTCGATTCGACTATCTGGCTGTTCGCCCTGGTGTAAACCTTGCTGTTCTCGTGCCGCACGGTAATGGACCAGTCGACGAGTTGCACGGGGCCGGCGGCGTTTGTTGTGCTGACGGTTCCGAACATGGTCGTGCCATAGCCATAGTTGACGGGGAAGAGGTCGAATTGGTTGGCGGAACGCAACTTGCCTACCGCGTGAACGGATTCGTTGGGCAACCCCAGTGGCAGATAATCGAAATCTGCCCCGTAACAGTAGTAGCTCTGGCCCCCGCTGGCGAACGCTCCAGAGCAGTCCACGGGGCTCGCGAACAAGTGCGAGTGCCCATACACGCGAAGGGCGCCACCGGCCAGAAAGCCATCCGGCGACGTGGGGATCTTCAGGAGTCCGCCTTCGACGAAAAGCTGGCTCGACTGGTCTCGTGTGTTCAAAGGGGTGTACAGGTCTTGGCTGGTCTCGGTCACGGTCAGGGTCCAGCCAATGAAGTCAGAGGGTGCCAAGAGTCCAGTCTTGCCGTTCGTCGAGACCATGCCTTGAATGGTATAGCCCGAGCCGAGATCGATGACGTTGACCTTGTACTCCCTTGCGCAGGTAACGCCTGCCAGCGCGAGGAGTGCAATCGTGGTCAGGTGGCGCGGGCGCGGGTCGACAGATAGGCGTTTCATGCCCGCAAGTTGGCCCAAAATCAGCGAACTTTCAAGTCGGCAGTTTCGTGTCCGGAGAAGGCATGACGGCCCGCCAAATTACTAGGTTCAAGTCAAATTCCTAGCGGTTGAACTTAAGAGAAGGCAAAATAGGTGTGATTCTGCGGAGCAGTCTTATGAAAACTCTTTTGAGGTACTCCCTTGTCGCTCTCCTTCCCGTCGCCTTCTGCACGGCAAAGGCTGATCTGCTGTACAACGGAAACCTAGACCACACCTATCAGCAGGAGATCGTCAGCGGGTTCTTTCTTCCGAAGCCCTTCGGTTGGGAGAATACGGGCACGAGAACCATTACTGGCCCCTATGAGGACGAGATGTCTTCCGAGTCTTGGGCGGGCCCGGCACCAACTCCGGTCACCCACGACGGGTTCGACGAGCAAAACGGCGCGAACGGCTTGGACTGGGGCTTGTTCTTCAAGCCGTTCAGCGGCAACGTCACTGACGGTGCCGCTACCGGCACATTGAGCCAAACGGTCGCTGCGTCGGCTGGCCTGACTTACAATTTCTCTGGCTGGGCTGGTGCAGAAGCGAACGCGTTGATGCACGACGCTACGTTCGACATGACTTTCCTCCGAGCCGACCACTCGGTGATCAGCGGTGCAAGTCTTTCCTTGCTGCCGAACTTGTTCGTTCCGAACGGACAGCCGTTCAACTACAAGCTCTACAACTTGGTCGCCGTGGCTCCCGGGAACACAGCGTTCGTCACGGTCGGGATGACCATGCACGACGCCACGAGCAACCCGGCCGGAGGCGGCCAGGCACTCGTCGCCGACGACTTTGAGCTGAACGTCGTTCCCGAGCCTGGCTCGATGGCGGTTCTCGCTGTCGGCGCGTTGGCGCTGCTCAGGAAGCGACGCGGCCGATAAGGCACTATCGGTAAATGAGAGAAGGAGCGCAAGGCGTTTGCCTTGCGCTTTGTCTTCTTTCTGGGGGCGCTGTCAGGGATATGGCCGCCCGAGAGCCCATGTTGGCGGTACTTTCGACTTGGTGAAGCACAAACCAGGGTGGGAAGAAATCCTGACCCTCTTCGGTGAAAACGAGCGACGAATCCGCGCTTTGTCCCCCGCGCCTGCCATGCCCGGGGCCGAATTTTGCCGTCAATCGCAACACCGGACGCTAGGGCACTTGACGGCATGTCAACAGGCGTGGTTGCCCTTGATGCGAAGGATCAAGGAAGAGGCGCCACGGGGAGCGGTCGCCGTGCACCCGCTTCGGCTCTATGACCAGCTCGGCTATGCAACGGCGGGGTGGGCTTTGCTCATGGAGCGGTTTTGCAAGGATCGCGCTGAGTGGGGCGACCTGCTCAGGGCCGTCGATCTCGACCGGCCGCTTAAGACTCCGACACGGTTGCACACCGCTAGGACACTGACAGAGAAACTGGTGCGCCACGAGTCCCGTCACATGGACGAACTCGGGCTCGACCGATAAGGCCGATTCTTCGACCTCATCGGTGAGCGGGGCTCCCTTGGATTCAGGACAAAATCTTGGTCCAAGGGTGAGAAGGCATGTCGTGCAGAAACGGCAGTTCCCACTTGAACTCGGGGTGCGCACTCAAGAAGGGGGTTGCTTGGAACTCTTCGCCACAAGGGTGGCCGAGACGACCCCAAAACATCATCTGCTTCGCCATGTCGCTCGTCGTCACTTTGCCTTGGACGCTGCCGCCAGGGTTCCAGTCCGGAAACGGAGCGAGGAAACCCTT
This sequence comes from Armatimonadota bacterium, assembly GCA_018268375.1. Lineage (GTDB taxonomy): Bacteria > Armatimonadota > Fimbriimonadia > Fimbriimonadales > Fimbriimonadaceae > JAEURO01. The sequence goes on from JAFDWS010000008.1 coordinate 26,501, forward strand.
GCGCGTCTCGACCTCCCAGTGCCCGCACAGGGTCGAAGCGCTCGGGCCGTCTGTTCCCAGAACTTGATTGTGATGGTCGCCCATGAAGGACTTGGCCGTCTCGGCCGTGATCTTGCCTTTGTACTGGGCCATTAGAGCGTCCCAGCGGGTGTGACGGTCAGAACACATCGTCGAACCTTTGTTCACGTCCATGGTGCAGTCCTCAGCGATGAGCTTTGCGTCTTGCGGGTAGTTGGCAGAGACAAAAGCACCGTTGGAGGTCCGGCGGAAGACAACGTTTTTCAGCGCCAGTTCTAGCTCGCCGATCTCGTTGGTCTTAGCATCGCCCATGAGCCAGGTGTTCGCATAGCCACCGTTGTTGCCCTTGACCATGATGCGGGCGACGTCGTCCAATGAGTCGCTGTACTGGATGGCTTTGCGCATGCGCATGAACTCAGGGACGCCTTTTGGGTCGAACCCGGCTGCGCCGGCGATCGTCGTCTCCGTCAGCATGATGCCAGCGGAGTTGATCGCCCAATCATCCCCGGAATGGATGAAGCCCGGGATAGCGTCCATGATGATCCGATGGCCGTGGGTCGGTCTGATGTCGAGGACGGCGCACCAACGCTCGCCGACAATGTAATCGATCCACGCGTTGTGAGCCATGACGATCTTGCCGTCCTTGGTCTGGCCACCAGTGGCAATGAAGGCGGAGCACGAGCTGGGCGCGTGGCTGAGGAGCATCGTCTTGGTCTTCTGAGCGTCCCACCAGGGCGCGTAGTACCAAGCCAATTCGATCCATCCGTTGTGGGCGAGGATATCGGTGGAGTCGTAGTGATAACCCCGGGACTTCATGCCATCCGCGATCGAGCTGATCTCCGTTTGGTACTCCGGGTCGAGCTTGGGCCAGAACATCCTCTTGGCGGCTTCGCGGTAAAAGGGCCACGAGTGCCCGGAGGTCGTCTGGATATAGACCTTCTCCATACGGATGGCGTCGTCGATCTCGGCTGCCATCTGTTGTCCATAGCGGAACCCGATCTGCCTGGGGGTGCCCTCGAGCCGGACTTGGGTCCATCCTTCCCGATGTTGCTTGACGGGCCCGGTCGCAAGCACTGGCTGAAGGCAAGCGAACGCGAGGAGAATCGTTACCGCTCTCATGCGGGCGGTTTTACCAGGACGGCGAGGTCTGGAGTTTGATTGCGCGTGCTAGGCTCAGTCATGATTTGGGCGGCGGTGTTCGCACTGGCGGCGTCAGCTCCCGCTGAGGCAATTGCCTTCAAGAAGACCGTGATCGATAGCCGCTTCGTCTCGGAGGGCCTGGCAGTGGGCGACGTCAACCGCGACGAGAAGCTCGACATCGTGGCCGGAAATGTATGGTACGAGGGTCCACGGTGGGTGCCTCATGAGATTGCGCCCGTCGCCAAACTCGATCCCAAGACCCAGTACAGCAACTGCTTCCACACCTGGCTCGCCGACCTGAACCACGACGGCTGGTTAGACCAGATCGTGATCGGAATGCCAGGCGAACGAGCGATCTGGCGCGAGAATCCTCGGGGTCAGTCCATACCTTGGAGCGAGCATCCGATCTGGCGAAACGCGTGCAACGAAAGCCCTCTCTACGTGCACCTCTTCCGCAAAGGGAAGAAGGTGCTCGTGATGGGCAGCGACGAAAGCGTCCTCGCATGGTTCGAGCCCGCAAAAGACCCGTACGCTGAGTGGATCTGCCACCCGATCAGTGGCCTCGGTGGTGCAGGCGCCCAACGGTACTCCCATGGCCTTGGCGTCGGCGATCTTGACGGTGACAAGAAGAATGAAGTCCTCACAACCGAGGGCTTTTACACGGTGCCGTCTGACCCCGACTCGTCTCCATGGCCGTTCACCAAGGCAAGCCTAGGGCCCGAGTGCGCTCAGATGTGCGTGGGCACCATTGGTCGGTCGCCTGACCGATTCGTCTTCACAAGTTCAGCTCACCGGCGCGGAGTCTGGGCGTTCAAGAAGGGGGAAGCTGGCGCCTTTGACCGGTTGGTGATCGACGAAACCATCTCGGAGACACACGCTGCTGTATTCGCAAGACTAGGCAAAGACAAGGTTCCCAACTTCGTGACGGGCAAACGAAAGTGGGCCCATCCGCCAGGAATGGACATCGGTTGGGACGAGGACTCCTTGCTCGTACGATATGAACTCAAGATGGGGCAGAGCGGCTTGAGTTGGCAGCGGTATGTGATCGACGAGGATTCGGGGGTTGGGACGCAGTTCGTGGTAGAGGACGTGAATAAGGATGGGATGGCTGACATCGTCGTTTCGAACAAGAACGGCGTATTCTTGTTCGTCCAACAAAAGGCGTGACCCTCAGTCTGCCTTTCGCGCGGACATCTCGCGGATCCAGATCGGTGCAAACGGTGACGTGCAGCCCTTCGATGTCGGGTAGTCCCTGTAGAGGCCGAGTTTCTCGCCGATGCCAACCGCCCGGTCTCGCAACTCCGGACACTCAATACCGATTTCCGCAAGGCAGTGATTCATAGTCCACTGCGCTAGTCCGGGGGCACCGGGCATCTCCCGCTCTATCCTTTCGAGCAGGCCAACCATGTCGAGCCCGTCGCGGTTTTTGACGACACGCTCTGTCGTCAGGCTCCATCCTGCACGAGCCACCGTCGCATTGTTCGAATCCATCCATTTGGCACGCAAACTCTCCTTACCGGGATACTGCTTGACGACGTAGGAAATCATCCAGTCCGCAAGCCATGAATAGGTGATCTCACCCACAATGTCTTCGAGTTCTTTTTCGGACAATTGCTTGGGCTTCATCGAAAGCACTGCGACAAGCCTCGCTTCCAGGTTGCCGGTGCTCCAGAGCTCCATCGCGAGGTCGTGACCGACCTTAGCTTCCTTAGCAACGGTGCGGACGTCTCCCATCTTTGCCCCGAACTGGTTGGCGGGGGCGCCGTTCTTGGCGTTGATTTCGCGTTGCCGCTCGCTGCCCAAGCTTTCGAGTCGGCTGAGAATCTCCTGACAGGTCACCATAGGATTATGGCGGCGTCGCGTTCAGTGGTCGAGGCGTTCGATCCTTGTCCTTGGAAGGGAGTGCCGGAGGCTCTGAACCCGCGCTGGTCCAACGGTCGGAGGCAGCACGAGCTCGTCGAGGAACTTCATCGATTCGAGGGGCTCCAAATCGTCCGACCGGAGCCGAGTGTTGTAGAAGAAGAGGCGCCGGAGCGACCTGAGGGGCACCAGAGGTTTCAGACCCTCTGAAGTGAGGGAATCGCTCGCGACGTCCAACTTTCTAAGACTTTTGCATTGACCGATTGCTTTCATGCCGCGGTCGCTCAGCCCTTTGCTCGTGAAAACGAGAAGCTGCAGGTCGGGCAGGCCCTTCAAAGCAGCCAAACTGGCTTCTTCGATCGTTCCCTGAAAGACGCGAAGCGCATAGAGGCGCTTGAGCGGCCTGACCGAGGCGAACGAAAACGAGCGATCCTTGTTGTCAACGTCGAGTGACAACACCCACGGCTTACTGCTGTCTGGCTCGTCCGGGCGGCACCACACCATCGATCCGCCAAGACGCTCTGACTTGGTCTTGACCGCAAGTTCGGTTGAGTTGAACTCTGGCGCCCGGTCCTGTTGGAGAACAAGCAGGAGGACGAACATGGCGCGTTAGTCGCCTCCGGTCATCTCGAGCATAGTGTCCACCGTCTTGACCAATTGCCATTTCCCGTCGATCTTCGACCAGGTGTCCGTGCAATAGGAATGCATCCGACCATCCGATTTTCCCGGTACGGACCAGACCATGAAGACCTCGCAAAAGACATCGACGAGTTGGCCGCGACGCTTGACCGTTCGCAGTTTTTCGTGCACTTTGACCCTGTCTGATTTGAACATCTCGGCAAACTCATTCAGAGTCTCCTGCCGGTTCTTTTGGGTTCCGTCAATCTGGATCCAGACCAAGTCCTTGCCGCACAAGGCGTCGAGGGCAGGCATGTCTTTGGAGGAGAAAACTCGCTCGAGCCTGTCGTAGCGTGCCCGCCATGCGGCAGGGACTGACGCCGTCGCGTTGCACATGGCGGCGAACAGGAAAATGGGCACGACGAGCCTCTTCATGAGGCCCGGCGTACCCATTGTCTGCTTGGAAAAAGACCTGTCCTGGCCTGCTAGCGGGCAGGCATCGTGACAGGCATCGCGTTCACAGTCAAACGAATGTCGTCAACCGGCTTGTCCGCGACATAGAGCAGACCGTCCATGTGGGCTTCCGCGTCATTGTGGGTGAAGTTCCCCTGGAACTCCTGGCCACCTTTGTCGCGGAGGCGCATCGTCAGCTTAAACCTCTTGCCTTCGTATGTTCCGCGAAGGTGACCCTTGACCTTTGAGCCGCTGTTCCCGAGGAGCGCGCCTGTCACGGTCCCGTCGTCACGGACGCGCAAGGTAACCGTGCCTGCAGCCTGTCCGGAGACCTCCCAAGTACCTGAATACATCTGGTCTGCCGTGGCCCAAGCTGACAGGGCAAGGGCGCTGAGCACCAGCAATGTTCGAGTTCTCATAGTTTCAACTCCTCATTGCAAGAAGCCAAATCCCGCCAGGGCTCTAGGACCGGCCCATCCGCAGCGGCTTTTTGAGCCTGAGGTCGGCAGCCATAATCGCCTTGTGCAAGGCTATCGAATCGAAGTCTCGGCCGATGGAATCGAGGCTCAGAATCTAAAGGGCTTTTTCGAGGGCTGGCACGCCAAGCCGAGCCAGGAGGCCCATTTGGACTTGCTGCGGAGGAGCGCGCACGTGGTGGTCGCCTGGCACGGCGACGACGTCGTCGGATTCTGTACGGCGATCACGGACGGACTGATGTGCGCTTATGTGCCACTGCTTGAAGTCCTGCCCGAACATCGGACATCGGGTCTGGGATCGCAAATTTTCAGCCGGATGCTCGAACTGCTTGCTCGCTTGTATATGGTCGACCTGTGCTGTGATCCAGACATGGTCACCTTTTATCAGAGGTTTGGCATGGCGCCAGTGAGCGGGATGGTCTTGCGGAACCGAGACGCCGTGCCAAGATGACGGGCCGCGCATAATCCCGAAGTGCAAAAGGCGACCCACGCGTCTCTGACCCTCGTGCGGTTCGATGATCTACGCGAGGCCGGACCGCTCATGAGGGCACTCGACGAGGATGTCCTCTTTCTTCAAGCGGGAGCAGACTTCAGGGCGGCGGGCACGACTTTGAGCTCGGGCCAGGCGTTCAAGTACGCGATCTACGGGTTGCACACCAACATGGCATCGGCTCAGAGCGCCGTCGAGCGACGCCTCGAAATTGCTCCATGGATCGAGAACGCCAAAGAGACGTGGGCAGCAGTGCTGTTGCCGTTCCGCCAGTTCGGAGAGGCCAATTTCATCGATGCCACATCGCCGTGTCCGCAGTTCGAAATTGGCGCGCAACCTCCAGGCGATGGAGAACCGGTTGTGATCGTGACCTCCGTCGGTTGGAACAGCGCCGAAGGCGAGGCGATGGACCGGATCAAGCGCTTCAGCGATGGGGTCGCCGCCGTCCGCATCGGTATGACGGGGCTCAACGGACTCCATTCACAGCAGTCGTTCAGTTTCCCCGGCGGACTCGTGCACGATGGGATCACGGTAACGATCTGGAAGAGCGTCGCATCCGCGATGGCGTTTGCCTACGGCCCAGGGCGACACCGAATGGAGGTCAAAACGCAGAGGGAGGAGCTCTACGGCGACAGGACGTCCTTCACGAGGTTCAGGATCCTGCACAGTGAAGGGACATGGCACGACAGCGACCCTCTACAAACGTGAACCGATTCCGGATCTTGTCATTACTTTTATGGACGGTGAAAAGCTGACACAGAAGGGCGTCTAGCGCTGAGCGGGGTCTCCGCCTTACCATGGAGGCATGAGATACCGTCTCTTTCTCCTCGCTCTGATGGCCAGCATTGGTGGCGTTGCGACAGGGCAAAGCGTGTTGTTTGACTTCAACAACATTCCTGCGCATACCCCGTTGCCGGTCGATGTAACCGTGGACGGCATCAACGCCCACCTCAGCTACCAATTCTATGGGTACTCGATCCAGGACGCCGGAACGATGGGGTTCACGCCCCTCTTGTTCGAAGGCAACTGTATCTATCCCAACTCTGTCTATCGAGATGACCTTTACGTCTCTTTCTCCGTTCCGCTCTCCGAGTTCTCAATGCTCTATGCTCCGCAAGAGTTGGCCTGCGGCAGCTCGGCTACGATGCGCGTGACGGCTTACTTGGACGGCACCGTCGTCGGCACTCGGACGGCAGTGGCACCAGGAGTGGGGACCTGGCCAACTGGAAGACTTTCGTTCGAGTCGTCCCAACCCTTCAACCGAGTTGTCGTCCACTACGACGCTCCCCCGCCCACCGGCGGCGACTATGGAGTCATCTTCCTCGCTGATCGAATGGCCGTCTCGCCCTTTGGCGGTCCGACCACAGAGACCCTGGCACCCTTAACGCAGGCTGTCAACCTCGGCCGCATCGACGGCGGTAGCCTGAATAGCCTGGCCGCAAAGGATGGGCAGAGCGAGACGATCTGCAAGTTTCTCGTGCCGAACCTCAGTAGCCCGTTCGTCAAGTTGACACTGGGCTACCACACAACGAAGTTCTCGCCGATCAGGATTGAGATGTTCACTGTGGCGCGGATGTCCAATGCGGGCCTCTTCCAAGTCCGCCTCAGTCTCCTGAACGTGAACAGTGGGTTCTACGACGAAGCGCTACCCTTGACGCGAATCGGCGACGAGTATCAATACGGGATCGGGAGCCCATGGAGCTGGCTCACCGACTACGTAGGTCCCGATGGGACAGTCATGGGCAGGATCGAGTTCTTCACGGCAGGCCCAGGCACGACATTGCGCCCCTGCGTCGAGATCGACGAAGCCACGATGCGCATCTCGGGCTAGAACTTCATGGAGATGGATCGGCCCAGGCCCGGCCGGTCCACTCTCCCCATTGCATCGTCATATAATGAAAGGTAATGAAGACTCTTCGATCAGTGCTCGTTTTGGTATTTGGCCTTACCGCTGTCTTGAGCAGCGCCAAGTTCGATGGCCCGAAGATCCAGTCCCCGCGGGACGGAGCGACCGTCAACGGGAACGAGGTCGTCTTCAGTGGCGAGTCTGAGGGCGACACCGTCAAGGTCTCCGCCTATATGGGCCGTAACCCGAGCTTCCAGCAACAAGTGCAGGTTGAGCGCGGCAGGTGGCGAATTGCGCGCCCGATGGCCGCCGGTAACTATCAGATCAAAGCCGAGGACAAGACCGGCTCAACCGTCATCAATATTCGCGTGATTGGACGCGGGACAGTGACCCCGCCGATCTCTGGCCGGCTCAACATCCTAACCCCACGCGATGGAGCGACGATGAACAGCGGCAACGTCACCTTCCGGGGTTCGGCGGAGAACAATGGCGACGTGGAACTCTCGGTGTACGAGGGCTCCAAACGCGTCTATAACGGCAAGCTCCGCGTTCGCAATGGCTCCTGGTCAGCCGTAGTCAACCTTAATGATGGTCGCCATTCTGCCCGGGTCTCACAGGGCCGCCGGTCAGACTCGGTGAACTTCAACGTGGGCCGCGACAATGGTCAGGCTGACCGCGTCGCAATCGCTTCGCCGAGGAACGGTCAGTCCGTCCGCGGGCCCCGGGTTACGGTGTCGGGCACTTCGAGCGCTCGATCCGTGGGCGTCGTGCTCACCAGAGGCAAGGCACGCATCATGAGCAGCAGCACCAAGGTGAACAACGGGCGATGGTCGTTCGGGGTCACCTTGACTGATGGCGACTATCACCTCGAGGTGACCGCTGGTTCAAGCAAGGCGTCGGTGGACTTCTCGGTCAGGAAGTAAGCCTCACTGCCAAGGCGCGACCAAGTCGGCCCAACGCGGATCTACCGGGTTGGGCCGATCGCTGTGTTCGATAGCCGGTGCCAGGGTGGCGGATAAACTCCGCCCATGACCCTGGAATTCTCCGGTGAGATTTGGTACTGGAAGGGCCCGGCTCCCCACCACTTCGTGACGGTTCCGGCTCCTCAGTCAAAAGAACTGAAGGAGATATCGAAGATGGTGACCTATGGATGGGGGATGATCCCCGTGAATGTGTGCATTGGTGGAACCGAGTTCTACACGGCGCTTTGGGAAAAGGACGGGCACTATATCGTGCCGATCAAGCTCAGCGTCCGAAGGGCTGAAAACCTAGGTGAAGGCGACGTGGTCACCTTGCGGATGGAGGTGGTTCAATGACAGGTTGCGATGCTCTTCTGAAGCGTGCCCTTAAGGAGCAGTTTCACAGTGGACTCGGGATGCTCAGAGAATGCATCGAGCGCTGCCCAGACGATTTATGGACGGCTTCCAACCCGGAATCCCCTGCATCCCACCGAGATGACAATCCTGAATGGAACGGCGTTGAAAGGCCGTTCTGGCGGATCGCCTTTCATGACATCTATTTCACCCACCTCTATTTGGGACGGTCAGCCTCTGCTTTCGAGGCTCCGCCATCGAGCTTCGCCGTTTCCATAAGGGCAGACTTTGCGCCGATGTGGTGCCCGCCATGGAGCCTTGAGCCATACGAGCTACCGAGCGAGACTCCTCCCTGTCTCAGGCCCGAACTCTTGGAGTACCTTGACTACGTCGACAGCCTCGTCGACCCAACTGTCGACGCCCTTGACCTCGAGAGCCCCTCAAGCGGGTTCGAGTGGTACCCCCAGGAGACAAAGTTGTCACACGTCCTCTTGAACCTGCGCCATCTCCAGGGCCACGTTGGACAGCTGTCTGAGCTCTTGATGCTTCAAGGGATCGACGTGAGTTGGCAGTGAGGGGGCACCGGCGCCCTTGCTAGTCGGGGAGTCGCCAGAGATCCCAGACGTTTTCGCACTCCCACTCCTCGGTCGGCTCATGGCCAGCCAGGCGTAGGGCCAGCATGAGAAGGGCAAAGTGCCAGCCCTCGTGCCAGACCATGTGCTGCAAATAGAAGACGGGATGGTCGTAATGACCGACTTGCTGGGCGCCAGAGTCGATTTGTTCGGACACCCAGTTGCGGACGAGGGCTTGGCTCTCGGAAAGACGCTCACGAATCTCGGCGAGGTCGAGCGAAGGGATCCAGTCGTCTCCGTTGACCGTGAACAAGCTCGGCCCGACCGGGGCTTCCAGGCCAGCAGCCTTCATGTGCCAGTAGCGACGCGTGGAATGGATGTGGGCCAGATGAAATGCGACCGTCCAGCCATCGTCAGAGGGCTTCGCTTCGAGCAGATCCGGCGTCAGCAAGGTCGACAGGTTGGACAGAGCTTTGCACTGCCTGTCCCAAGATTCGAGCAAGGCTTCGGTGGGTGTCACGTAGACGAGTGTACACGACTTTGCGAAGTCCCAGGGCGGTCAAAGTTTGTCAGAGTTCTGTCAGACCCGTATCCGAAACTGCTCCTGTGCGCAAACAAAAGCGCAAACGAAACAGGAAACAGAACCATGAAAACCATCATCAACACAACGATCGCCGCCCTCGCCCTGACCGCTGCCTTGCCAGCACAGGCCCAGCAAGTCAAGACTGAAATCTCGGACGGCCACATCGCGCCGCTCTCGGGAAAGATCACCTACCGAAACGGTAAGTCTCGGAACGTGACCGTCGTCAGGAGTTGGTACAACCTCTCCGCTTCGGCTTGGCAAGAACTTCACGGGGTGGGCGAAGGTGGAGCCGACGTCAAGGTTTGGCTTGACTCCATCGCTTACGTCAAGGACACATCCGACAAGGAGTTCACCGTCGTCCTCCGCAGCGGGACGGAGCGGACGCTCGGCTACAACATGTATTACATGGGGTTCGTTCTCCAGGACGGGGACGGGGGCAGCGAGTATGTGCCGATGACGGGCTTCAAGACCCTTGAGTTCTTTGGCCCGTGCCGAAAGGACAGCCGCGACTTCGCCATGTTCGACCAATGGAAGTTTTCGCCTTACACGGGTGAGAAGTTGGTGGACATCGACCGGTGATGACAACGCGCTCGAAGGACCAGCCGCCGAGGACAGTCTCCTTGGCGGCTTCTTCGTTTGTGCCGAGTGGCTCTGCTATTCTGGGGGCATGTCGAGGGAAGCCTCTCCTCTGCCCGGATACCCTGAGCCGTACGGGCTCCTCGGGGCAATCCTTCAAGACGCCACATCGGACTGGCGAGAAGAGCTGACGTGGTTCGCAAAGGACCGGGCAGAGCTCGACGCAAAGCTCGGCCGGGACTTCACGACGTGGCGGGTGCGTTCAGGCGGCCAAACAGCGGGTGCGGTCATCCTTCACATGATCATCGCCGAGCTGTACTGGTTCGAGGTGTTCGCTCTTGACCGCGAGGTTCCGGCAGAAGATAAAGCTCTCATCAAGTGGAGCGAAATCAATGTCGATGAAGGGAAGTGGCCGGAGCCGCCGGCCGAGCCGCTCTCGTGGTATTTCGACCTCCAAGACCGGTTCCGCACGCAAGCGCTCGAAGCGGTCAAGTCGTGGCCCAGTGCCGCCACGACCAAGATCCACCATGGCAATCCGGTGAGCTATGCGTGGGTGTTCGGGCACGTCATCCAACACGAGAGCTACCATGGCGGCCAGATCTTGCTGATTCACGACCTCTGGCAAAACCGTTAGTTCGGGTCACAGGCGCTTACCGTAACAAACGCTCTCGGGGATCTTGTCGTACGGCGGATAGCTGGGAATGCAATGGTAGCCAGCGCTCTTGTATAAGGCGACCGCACTAAAGAGCACAGGGATGGTTTCAAGGATCGCTTCGTTGTGCCCGGTTTCGCGTGCCCAATCTTCAAGCTCGTCGAGAATGGCCGCTCCCACACGGTGACCACGCAATCCTGGTCGGACAAACATTCGCTTGATCTCTGCGGTACCGACCGGCCGCGACCTGAACGCTCCGCAACCAACCGGTTCGTCTTCGAGCAAGGCAAGGACAACCCTGGCCCCCTTTTCTAAGTGGTTGTGAGGTTGAACCTTGGCATGGAGCTCGTCGCCGTCAAGGTCGTATAGGTAAGCGTCTAGCTCTTCGATCAAGAGCCTGAGTCGCGGGTCTTCGGGCACCGTCCTCTCAAGGCGGAGGTTCGGCAACATCTGTGAGGAGCGTACCTGTGCCAGTAGTGGGGGATGACAAGTAGAATGAGCCGGTGGCTAGTCAGGACGACGTCCGCAGGATCGCAGGCAGACTGCCTGGGGTGCTCGAGCCGGAGGGCTCGCAGTTTGCGCTCGCTGTCATGGTCAAGGGCAAGGCCAAGGGGTTTGTTTGGGCCTGGGCTGAGCGCGTCGATCCGAAGAAGGCGCGGGTGCCGAACGACGAAGTGCTCGCGGTGATGGTGCCGAACCTCGTCGCAAAGCAAGCTTTGATAGATACCGACCCCGAAAAGTACTTCACCGAGCCCCACTACAACGGATTCCCCGCCATCCTTGTGAGACTTCCTGCCGTCACTGCCGAAGACTTGGAAGATTTGGTCGTCGAGGCGTGGAAGTGCAAGGCTCCGAAGGAACTACGGGCGCAGCTCAGCGAATAGCTCCGCCGCAAGTGTTAAGACCCAAGCGCCCCACTCGCGCGTACAGCTCTCCCGAGCCTTAACCCGCAGTAAGATGAGGGTGAAGAGGAATCGAAATGAAAGAAGGATTTTTCGAAGGTATTGGCGGTCTCCGCATTTTCACACGGACTTGGATGCCTGAAGGCGACCCTCGTGCCGTGCTCGTTCTCGTTCATGGATTCAACTCGCACAGCGGCCAATATGCTTGGGTGGCCGAACAAATGGCAGCTCGGGGTTTGGCCGTCTATGCGCTCGACCTTCGAGGCCGCGGGAAATCTGACGGCGAGAGGTTTTACGTCGAGTCCTTCCAAGAATACGTGGAAGACGTTTCGGCGCTGGTCACAAGAGTCAAGCAAGAGGTTCCCGGCAAGAAGGTCTTCCTGTTGGGGCACAGTGCGGGAGGAGTCGTTTCGTGCGCTTATTGCCTTGATCACCAGGCAGAGTTAAACGGCCTGATCTGCGAGAGCTTCGCTTTTAAGGTGCCGGCGCCCGAGTTTGCCCTTGCCGTCCTCAAGGGTCTCAGCCACGTGACGCCCCACGCTCACGTGTTGAAACTGCACAATGCCGACTTTTCGCGGGATCCCTCCGCAGTTGCGGTCCTTGATGCCGATCCGCTGATCGCGAACGAAGTGCAACCGACCAAGACCGTCGCCGAAATGGCGATCGCCGACGAGCGGCTGAAGGACGGGTTTCCATCCATTACCCTTCCCGTGCTGATCCTCCATGGCACGGCCGACAAGGCGACCAAGCCGAGCGGTAGCCAGGAGTTCTACGACCGGGCGGGTTCGACTGACAAGACCCTCAAGCTCTATGAGGGGCACTATCACGACCTCTTAAACGACATTGGCAAGGAGCAAGTCCTCACGGACGTGCAAGGTTGGATCGACGCAAGAATCTGACTTGAGGACAGCAGCCTTCCGCCTGGCGACCTGGAACATTCGGGCAGGCGGAGGGCGTCGCATCGAAGGGATCGCCGAGGTGATCAAGGGCGAGCGGCCGGACTTGCTTGTTCTGACCGAGTACCGGCCCCTTCCTGGCAAACGACTGACCGATCTGTTGGACGGTTGTGGCTACCATGTTGTCGAGGGGTCGCAGCAGGGCACCGACAACTCGGTCTGTATCTTGTCGAAGTCACCGATGGTCGTTCACCGAAGCCGCACGCGCCCTACATACGGCCATCGGTGGGTCGCCGTAAAACTGCCCGAGCGCGACCTTGTCGTATTGGGAGTACACGTTCCAAACCAGACAGAAATCTGGAACAAGCGGGAGTTCTGGCATTGCATCCAAGGCTTTTCAAGGATTCATGGGTGCAGACGGGCCATCATCATGGGCGACTTGAACACGGCCCTTGACGAAGACTGCCAAGGCGACCCTATCAGAGAAGCGGTTCACCTCAAGTGGCTCTTGAACAACGGCTGGGTCGACGCCTGGCGCTCCCAGAACGAACTGGCGAACGAATACTCCTGGTTCAGTCACCGGGCCAACGGCTTTCGCCTGGACCATTGCTTCCTGTCGCGCAAACTTTCGGGCAGCCTCGTTTCTGCACAGATGCGGCATGACGTCCGCGAGAGGGGCCTTTCCGATCACTCTTGGTTAACGGTCGACCTGAAACGGAGCCCTCACGCCCCCTCGATATTGCTTGACCCCACTCTCCGTGTAGCCCTTGGCACGAGTCGTGCGTCCTCAGTCAGCACTCTGGACTGAGGCACGTTATGTACAAATTCGTTGTTCGTTCGCTGTTCGTCTCGGCGGTGCTCAGCGCTGCGGCGTTCGTTCATGCTGGCACCTACAAGTTCATTCCGAACCCAGCAAACCTTGACAACCTCGATCACTACAAGTACTACTCTTGGGGCATCCAATGGGCGAAGCCCGAGAACGAAGTGATCACCGAAGCTGTACTCGAGATCAAGAACATCTACGACTGGCAGGTCGAGGAGGGTGACCATCTCTATACCCACTTGCTGGACAACCCGCCGGCCGGCTTCAAGACGTACAACGACGATCAGGGAGGCGGCGACAACTGGGATGGAGCCGGACCTCTCGTCGGTGACTACCAAGACCCGCAAGGCGGCTCTCCCCGCGGCTACAACTTGGTCTACCGCTTCTCCGAGCTCAGCTTGCTCGACGACCTTGACAAATTTGTCAAGGATGGTAAGTTCGGCTTTGGCTTCGACCCCGATTGCCATTACTTCAACGACGGAGCCAGTTTCACGGTCACGACGGAGTCGGTGCCCGAGCCGTTCAGCATCGCCGCCATGGGTGCCGGCCTCATAGGGCTGGCTCGGCGCCGGTTTGTGAAGAAATCCTAACCGGCTCTACTCAGTCCCTTCCGGCAGCCTGACCGCATCTATATGGTCAGGCTGGCTCCTTTCACTTGATCAAGGACGCGCTGTAAACCGGCTTGTCCCCGCTTCATCGCATAGTCGTGATTGAAGTTGAAAATCGCGTTCATCACAGGCCAAAGCACGCCTGCCACTGGTCTTTTGGGTGACATCTCTTGGCGGTTCACGGCCAGCACTCTTCCGCCCTTTTGGGTTAGTTCGAACGCGACGGTGCCCGCCAACTCGAACGATTTTCCCAGCTCAACCGCCGAGGCGACTTCAATGAGGTGAGGGGGCTCGATCCTCGTCACTTCGGTCTGCCAATCGAGCCCGTAGGGAAGGAACGATCTCGCCTTCATCAGGGCTGTGTCGCCAACGGCGACCTCGTGCTTCTCCGGATCGTCGGTTTGGACGGCGACGATCTGTGGCCACCACGTCGGCCAGGTTGCGATGTGGCTGATGTAGTAGAAGGCGGCGTCGATAGTGCCTTCCAATTCCCAACAGTATCCCAGGCGAAATGACCGTTCAGCCATGAGGCTAACGCTACCTACTCGTCTGGCTCCTTCAGCTTGCGTTCAGGAACTGCTCATCACTTTCTCAACAGGTTGGGCATCACGGTGCCTTTGGCGGACGATGAGCCGGACGAAATAAGCAGCCACGACAACGCACCCAAACACAACGACGATGGCGGGTCCCGTTGGCCAATCGTATTTGAAGGACATCCAGAGCCCGACGAACGATCCGACCAGGGCGAGCGGTACGGCCAGGGCGGCCGCTCTGTTCATCTTGTCGATCCAGAACAGCGAAACGACAGGAGGCATCACGAGCCAAGTGAAGACAACGAGAACGCCCGCGATCTTGACCGACGAAGCGACCACGAAGGCGAGCAAGCCATAGAACGCGAAGTCGAACACCGTGCGGGCAATTCCCTTGGGGGCGTGTTCTTCGGCGAGCGTGATGGAGGCAGTCCGCTTCCAGAGCAACAGTGCGATCGCCAAGATAGATCCATAGACAATCGCCGTTGAGAACACGTCCTTCGGCTGCACCAGCAAAATGCTCCCGCTCATGATGTCCTTTAGTTCTTCGAGCCCGTGCGGCGATTTTTCAAGGACGACGATTCCGAGCGCCGAAGCAAGCACAAATATGATGCCGATGATCGCTTCGTGGGGAACACGGCCGAGCTTGTGCCGCGACAGGGATATTGCGAGAGCTGAGCCAAGCGCAAAGCCCAATGCCAGCCAGTAGGCGGTCGGCGAGTGGACATCGTTCCCGCCCGCCACCGCCACCGCCATCCCGAGCGCTGCCATCTGCGCCACCGCGAGGTCGATAAAGATGACCCCGCGGCGGACGATGTGCAGGCCAAAAAGGCAGTGCACCGGCGACATCACGAGGGACGCGATCACCGGCCACTGCATCAAAGTCCAGAATTCTTCCATCCTATCTGGCACCCTGGGAGATCCGATCCACGATCACGTCGAACAAGGAGACGTAGTCCTTGGCGGCGGGGTCGTGACCGACGTTTTGGGGCACGATGACGACCTTCGCCCCTGTTCGTCCCGCCACCAACTGCGCCTGCTTGGATGAATAGAACGACTCCTCGATGATCTCTTTGGCCCCGGTCGAACCAATTGTCTTAATGACCTCCGCGAGATGCCCGGGCGTTGGATCCAGGCCCGGCTTTGGCTCTAGTTCGTCGACCACCTTAAGACCAAACCGGTTTGCAAAGTAGTTGAAAGACTTGTGATAGGTGACCACCGGCTTGCCGTAGAGGGGCAGCATCTTTGCTACCCACCCTCCCAGTTCTCCAGCAGCACCTGCCTCTCCCAGTTTCTGACGCAGGACTCCAGCGCGTTGCCAGTCCCAAAGCTTGCCACCGCCGAACTGAGAGACCAGGCGTGAGCCGAACATGGCGGAGTCAAGGCGGCTCTCGAACGCGGCAAGGTTGCTCCGATAGTCTTTGGCGTGGGCGGAGTCCATCGATTCGAACTTCGCTGCCAACTTGATCGCGACGATGCGACCGTTGTACGGATCCATCCAAATGTGTGGGTTTCCATAGGGATGGATGTCGCCCATGGCCCGGGAGACGGGCCCCGTCGGCTTGTCGACGACAGTGACCCAATCAGAGGCATAGAGGTGACCAGACGAGCCGATCTGCACTCGGGAATTGCGGCTTCCGTCGAGAATCGGTTGCTCGTAGCCTATTTCAAGTTCAAGGCCGATGGCGATGAACAGGTCGGCGCCCGCCACGCGGCTCATATAGCTGGGCTTGGCCTCGATCCGATGAGGATCCCGTGCACCCACGATGAGCGACGATGCAGAGACGTTCGCACCTCCAACGGCGGCGGCGATCGAGGCAAGGTCTGGGGTGGTGGTGACCACCTTGATGACAGCAAAGCTGGCCGCAGAAGTGGCAGCCAGGGCAAGGGTTGTCAATACGTGTTTCATGATCTTAATATTTGTGGGCGGGGTGGGCGCCGATGACCCACTGGAACTGGACATTGAGAACGTTGCGGGGATCCGCGAAATTGCTTTCGATCCGTTGGAACTCCGCGCGCCAGTGATGGAACTCAGTGACCTTCAGCGTCGCACCGAGGCTAGGCCCCTTGTGGATCTCCGACCCGCCCGGAATTTCGCTGTAGTCGTACTTCGCGTAGAGGAAGAGGCGGGGCCTGACCTCATAGGTCACGGCGGCGAATCCACCGAACTTGCGCTCGTCGTCGCCGCCCTGCTTGCCCCAGTACCCTTCGGTCTCGAAGTTGAGAGACCGGCCCGGATCGCCCGGCACCCACTTGTAAGTGAATTCCGCCGCGATCAGGTCGGATCGGGTCCCCGGTACGGGCGAAGGGCCACTGGCATAGCTCAACCCGACTTGGGCCGAGGAGTCCTCGTTGAAGTCGAGGAAAGTCCGATAGGCTCCGACCACGACCGGTGCCCCGGCGCTGCCACCTGCAAAGATGCCTTTGTCGTGGGAGTCGAGCACTTCGAGGGTGAGTTCGTTGAAACGCGCGCCGGGAATGAGATAGCTGAGTGAGCCTCCGCCGGATCGTAGTCCGTCTGCGCCGAGGTAGTCCTCGACCATCATCGGATAGTCGAGCCAGTTCAGCTGGTCCGCATGGTTCCTCTGAACACGCCCGATCGCAGCAGCGATCTTGCCGAACTTTGCACTGAGCCCCGGGGCCAGGTTGTTGTATCGCGCGAACCCTTCTTCGACCTCTGCCTTGGACTCTCCGTCTTCGTCCGAGAAGGAGATATAGGCTTCGGCCCGTAGGAAGGGGTCGACGTCGGACGCGAGCCCAAGCTCGGCCTCCTTGAGGAAGCCGCGCTTTCTCACTGTCTTGTCACTATCGACCGCATTCCACCGGAAGTCCGTCACGAGGGAGATCTGAGGATTGAAAGTGTTCTTGGCCTGCTGCGTTGGAGCGGACTCCTGCACAGGCGCTTCTTGACCTTGCTGTATGCTTGCACCCTGATCCTGTGGAGCATGGGCGAGCGACGCTGCCGCGATGGCGGCAACGATTGTTTTGCCGAAAATAAGAGGCATGTTGTTCCTTTGATGCGATCGCCGTTAAGGCGGCGAACCGGGCCGTGACACGACGCGTCACGGCGCGCCGAAGAAGGAACTATGCGAAGGGCGGGGCCCTCGGAGGGCCGGTCGAATAAAGGGGGCCGGAACGGAACCGAAGTGGCGGCCCGTGGATCGGGCTGCCATCGGGTTCGGTCGCGATCACCCGGACGGGATCAGAGCCTGGCTGAAGGACAGCGACCACCTGGACGGCCACTGCAGGCGTGGATTTGACAGTTCTTGGCTCTTGCAGGAACGCGATTTTGCGATCGGCGATGAGTGCGCTCAATTGGCTCTCGTCCCGTCGCCGATCCCTGGTGGTCATGCATGCCGGACAGGGGACACCGTTCTCGTGGACGTGCCCACCCTCGGCCGCCATCGTCACGAGGAAGAAGACCGAGACGATGGTCAGGATTCTATCGACCAGCCGCATGTGCTGCCTTGTAGGTGATTATGCAGAACTGACGGGCCCGAGTTCCCGTTGAGCTCTATCTCGAAGTTCTGATTCGCCTCATCAATCAATGAATTCGCGCATCTTCGTGATCTGGCCAACGTGGTAGGCAATGTGCAGAAGGCGGCAGAGGAGATCGCCGGTGCCATACGGGCTCGCTTCGATTTTCGCGAGCGGTGCTGTCAGTATCGTGGCGCGGAGGGAATCGAGAGAGTCCCAAAGCCTCTTTTGGGCCACTTGCCAAGCTTGCTCGTCTTGTGTGTCAGGCTTTGCGGGCCAAGCCCCTTCCTGGGGCCGGGAAGGCGTGCCCGTCTCGATTCTGTTAACCATGTTCTCGTTCCACACCGCGATGTGGAGAACAATGTCCCAAGCGCACTTTGAGTCGGGACCCGAGGAAAAGAGGGCACCCGCCGCGGTCAGCCCGTCAAGAGCGTCCCGCAGCGGGTTGACCCAGTCGTCGTGCAGGTAGGAGTAGTCAAGGCCAATGAGGAGCAAGCGCTGGACTGCTTGGTCGTCCATAACGCATTGTTCCCCAGGACGTTAGCGGAGTGCGCTCTTCAGCTTGCCGGCCCAGTCGTCGATCTGGCGGCTTGCCTCTTCTTGCGTGACTCCATATCTTTGCTGCAGGAGCCCCTCCAAGCGGTCCTTCTTTCCGCTGATCTCTTGTATCTCGTCGTCAGTGAGCTTGCCCCACTGTTCGCGGACTTTGCCCGCCATTTCCTTCCACGTTCCTTCGATGATGTTCCAATTCACATTTACGCATACGCCCCGGTCAGCCGAAGCCCGGGACCTTACCGGAAGTGGCTTTCCCGATAGTGTTCAAGAAGGGCGTCACCGCCGAAGTCCTCGTCGAAATCCCTCCATACCGTGTGAATGTGGTTGGCTTCGTTTTGGGTATCGTCGAACTCGAGCACGAACTTCGTGCCCTGAACCCTGAAGTAGTGGCGACCGCGGGGATCGAGCGTCCCCATCCACGCAAACACGATGTCGTCGCCTTCCGCCTTCTTCATCCTCCGATTTGCTTCTGCCGGAGCCTGTACCTGCGCAAAGGAGCGCAAGAGTGCCATCAATCTTCCTCTTTGGCCTTTTGACAGCTCCGTAGAGGAAAGGCCAAGACGCCCAGCGATGACAGCCCTTCTGGCATTTGAGGTGACGATGTCGGGAGGAGGGTCTGAGGCGACAATTGCTTTCGAACGCTGACGGTCGTCAAGCGATGCGACGAATGCGAAGGCGAGGTCTTGTTGTTCACCGAGTACGCGTTCGCCCTTGCGCTCTCCAGAGCGGATCTCCGCCGGATTGCTGCCGAGGAACTGAGGAGTGCTAGCAACGGTGACGCCGCCCCGGCACGCGAAGGTGAGCGAGACATGGTGGCCCTCATAGCGCCACAACCAGGGCGCTTCGGGGCTCGGCTCTCCATAGAAGGCGAACCAATACTTCTCAGGATCGCGGCTAGGGTTGTTCTCCATTTCGCGAAGAACCGATTCCAGACTTCGGATAGCCTCGACCTTTTCAAAGCCAGGTTTGCTCAATGAAGCACGGAGGAGCGCGCGCGCCTTTTCCTTTTGGCCCGATGAAAGCTCGCTCCAACAGAGTCCCTTCCGTGCGCCAGGCACATACATCCAGGTGCTGCGTTCTGGCGAGGACGCAGGGAACACGGCCCTCGCGCGTTCTTCCGCCGAGAGCGATGCCACGAACTCGATCGCAGCATCCGTCATCGGGCTCTGCCGATGTGGGGGCCAGAGGGCGCTCATCACGACAAGGGCGGCACAAAGGCTCTTCACACCGACATTGTGACGGCACGAGCCAGGAAACATCCTCAGCGTTTCGAGCGTCCATCGAACATGACTCTTGTTTTGGTGGCGTTCCTGATCCAGACCGCCGTGCCCGGTGCGCCAGTGGGCGACAGTCCGGCCGACCTTCTTCACCGGCCCGCAGTCCAGGCGGAACTTGCCCTCTCTCAACAACAGGTGCAGAGGTGGTCTGAAATCGACCGGTTGCCGAAGCTCAGGCGCGGTGGCACCTTTGAGGAGGATCCTTTGATCCTTGTCGACCCAGACGAGCAAGAGAAGAAGGACTTGGCCCGGGAACAGAAGGCGTGGTCGATCCTCTCTCCTGGCCAGGCGCTACGGCTCCGCGAGCTGACGATCCAGCGAGCGGGCATCAAGGCACTTTTGAGGCAAGACGTACAGGGAGAGCTCGAACTGTCCGAGGACCAGCGCCTGTCCGTGCTGCGCGCCAAGTCCGCCTACAACATCACTGTCCGCGAGATCATCAAGAAGGGCGCTTCTGTGCGTTTGGATCAGAAGAAAGTCCGCGACCTCCTGGCCAAGAAGGACCAGGAGCTCGTCGATGCGCTGACTGTCATACCGACTCCTGCTCAGAACACCAAACTAGAAAGCATGGCCGGGCGGAAGTTCAAGTTTTCGGGCTGAGGCATACTCAGCCATGACTTGCGTGGAGTATTTGCAGCTGGCCGCGGCCGACGCTCATGGTGAGTTCAAGGCGGCCATCGAAGGCCTAGATGAGCCGCGAGCTTGGGCTGTCATGCCCCAGACGGGAGAGGACTACCTCCACACCGACGGCAGCATCCAGGGCATCGCTCTGCATGTGGCCTCGTGCAAGAAAATGTACGGGAGTGTAGGGTTCAAAGGGACGGAGTTGCGGTGGCAGGACGTCGGGAACGAAGTCGAGAAGGTCGAGCCGTCATGGGCCGCCGCCGTCCAATACCTTGACGAGGCGCACGAGTACTGGCTGGCCTCTTGGCGCCACCTTCGCGACAGCGACCTCCAGTCCGATGCAGCGACACATTCTGGAAAGGTTGTCCCTGCGTGGCGGGCCATCCAAATCGTGACCCACCACGACGCTTATCATGCTGGCCAGATCGTGGTGCTCCGGTACGCCAATGGAACCGGCTCCACGCCGCCACCATCTGTCGCTGAAGACATCCGGCGCTGCTGCCTCGAACTCGCCACCTGGTGAGCTTTAGTAGGTCGCGTCGTTGCGGTCGATGCGCACCCCGGTCAGCCGTTGCGTGTCGTTGATGTTCAGGTCAAAGGTCGATTGATTGCCGGCCACGCCGTCAACGTCCACCTGTAGTTTCAAAGTTTCAAACTGCGCGCCCGTGTTTGGTACCCGAACCCAGACGTAGTAAGGCGTCTGGCCACCACGAGTCGTGAATCCCAATCGGAGCTCCGTCGAAGATCGGGCGCCGGACCAGTTGTCGCACCACGTTGGAGCGTTCTGGGTCGAGGCGTAGTCTTCGGAGTCGGCCGTGTTCAAGGTCGTGTCGGCTGATTTGGTGATGTACAACTCGTATTGCATCAAGTCCTGGGTGCCGTCCGTACGGATCAGTCGGACCACCATGTCTGAGTTGGTGCCGAGGACACTGTCGCCGCCGCAACCAACAAGGGTCGCCGCGACCAAGGCGAGGGGGAGGATCCTTTTGAGCATTGGCCTGCTCCATCATACGCCGCGTCCGAGGTGAATGTCACAAGGTAGATTTGGCTTGTCCCATGAGGTTCCAATTGCTGACGATCGTGAGGCTAGTCAGTCCGGAACAAGCGGCGCCTGACACGCCTGACGACGACCGGATCCAGGCTGACCACATTGCTTACCTGACCGGGTTGCGTGAGCAGGGAAAGATCCTTCTGAACGGACCGGTCCGCAGATTGGACGATGCGCGTTTCAGGGGTATGAGCATCTACTCCGTGGGCCACGAGGAAGCCCGTGCCCTCGCGCAGGGGGGGATCCAGCCGTCAAGGCGGGATGGTTTGAAATCCTCGTCGATCCTTGGCTCCTGCCGGCGATACCCGTAGTGCTCGGCGACCGGGTCGACCTCGAGATGTGACTCAGCGGGGTCTGGCCGGAAAGGGGGCGTCCTCCCATGACGCCAAGAGCAGGCTCCTCGCTTCCTCCTGAGACAGGAGCGGCAGTCGCGCGAGGAGGGCGGGATAGCCATCGTAGTGCGGCGTTTGGAAGTACACGTCAGGTTGCGCGCTCATCAGACGCTCCTTTGTCTCACAGTCCACTTTCACGGCGACGGACTCGCCGTCCTCCTTGAGTCTGAGCATGAACCTCTTGCCTCGTTTGATCGCGGGCGTGCCGTAAGACATTCCCTCAACTACATCAGGGAGCTCTTTGGCGAGGGCAACAAGGTCGTCGTAGCTCACAGGGTCAGCCTTCCTTACGCACCCGCCAGATCTCCTCGCTCGGCCAGCGGCGGGACCACTCCGCCGTGATGTACTCGTATCTGGTCTGTGCTCCCACCGGTGCCTGGACTTCGATCAGATCCTCAACGGTAAACCCGCACGACCGAAGCAAGCGGATCATGGGGCCGGTGGTCAGGTGGAACTCCTCTGGCTCGTGGGAGCTCCATTCGATGCGGTTCATTCCAAACCAGTCCCGGACCAGTCTGTCTGTGGCCACCCCTTCGTTCGGTGTGCAGATTGAGGCGATCGGGCTGTTGCGGAGGAAGACGAGAGTGCCACCGGGTCGCAGGAGTCGGGCAGCTTCGGGGATCCAGAGGTAGGGGTCGGCCCAAATGCTCGCCCCGTACTCCGTGACGGCGAGGTCAAAGCTAGCATCGGGCAAAGGGACCTCTTCCGCCCCGGCCTCGATGAGCGGAAACTCGATGCCGAACTCTGCCTGAAAGGCCCTTGCATTGGCAAGTTGGGCAGGCGTTGGGTCGATGCCGACTGGCTTGGCCCCTCTTCGCGCGAGCCAAGACGACACATACCCGGTGCCGCAGCCGAGTTCGATGACGTCTTTGCCTCGAAGGAGATCGAGATCGCCAAGGGCTCCTAATTCAGATTCGGGCACACCCCATATCCCCCAGGTGATCTCGTCGGTCGACCAATGTCGCCGCCCGGGCTCAAGGTATTCAGCGCTCATCTTCGTCCAGGCCTCGCGCGTTCGTTCGAGGTAGTCGGGCATCCGGCGATTATGGTTCAAGATGGTCAGGGATGGAGGTCCGGCTCATTGGCTTCGAAGGGATCGCGGAGTACATGCGGGTCTCGATTGGTTTTTGGGTACGGGAGAGAATCGATCCCGCCGCCCTTCCCGAGTTGATCGTACATTCCTGTCCCCCCATTTGGAAGGATTACGACGAAGTCGAGGAGGAGCGCCCATCGAGCTACCCGGGCCGCTTCGAGGTGAAGGATTGGTTGGTCTTCGGTGCCATTGAGTCCGGTCGCCTGATCGGCGGCGCGGTTGTCGCCCTCCGACCAGTGGACTACGAGCTGAGCCCTGGGGCTCAAGAGGCGGCGGTGCTGGTCGACATCCGGGTCGATGCGGAATTCCGGGGCCAAAGAGTCGGCCATGCCCTGCTTGCTGCCTGCATTAGCGCGGCGAAGGAGGCAGGGTGCCGCGAGCTTTGGGTCGAGACTCAGGACACGAACGTCCCGGCCTGCCGGTTCTATTTGAACGAGGGCTTTGAACTGGCGAGCGTGACCCTGAACGCTTATGAAGGATTCAGCGACGAGGCGAAGGTCGTTCTGCGCATGTCCCTGCCTTAGTCGAGAACGCGCCAGCGGTCTGGCTGTTTGGCGGTGGCCCAGTAGAGGTAGTCCGTATCCACGGCCGTTCCACCCAACTGTTCCACGAGCAAGGCGATTTGTCCCCGGTGGTAGAAGGAGTGGCCGATCAATTGTTGGATCTGACCCTCAATGTTCCAACGGAACTGCTTGTCGGGTCCAATCGGGAAGTCAAAGTCCACGTCGAGTCCGTCGTCCGTCAACGAGGCCAGGTACGCGGACCAAGCGTCTTCGAGCGCCCGGTATCGATCCCGAAGGGTGGCAAGGTCGACTTCCTGCGGCCACCAATCGGTCTGTGACTTGCTGTCGTTTACCATCCTGTCCAACCAGTTCTCCCGGCAAGCAGCGAGGTGGTGAGCAAGGACAAGCGACCGGTGGAAGGATGGTTCGGAGCGCCTGTCGGCCGGCACTGATTCCAGCATCCCGATCATTTTCAGGTTGCTGTCCTGCTCTTGTTCGAACCAAGTCCTGTACCGTTCAATGACCGACACGGAAAGCGATCTTGGCACGAAATGTTATGTTGTGTCTACCTAAAGCCGTTCGACTTGAAGCAGACGTTCGGGTGAGGAAGTTGGCGATCCTGCCTACAATCCAGATAAGAGAACGACAGTTCCAGAGGAGTTATGGAGCGAGATCTGATTCAAGACCCGCCGATCAGTGTGACCGAGGCATTAAGAATCCTCGACGGACTCCCCGACTGGCATTACGACTGCGTGACGGCGATCGCGGCGCACCTGTTCAAGACGCCGATCGCGGCCATCAGCTATGTCGGCCGCACCAAGGTCTGGTTCCGCTCCAAGTCTGGCCTCGAGATTGACGAGTTGCCGAGAGAAGTCACGTTCTGCAGCTACACGGTCAACCAGGCCGACCCGTTCGTGATCGAAGACGCGACCCAGGACGAGAGGTTCAAAGACAGTCCGCTCGTCACGGGCGAACTTGGACTCAGGTTTTACGCGGGTTGCTCGATCGTCGTCGACGGCGAAACAGTGGGAGCCCTCTGCGTGACCGACCAGCAACCGCAGACGTTCTCGACTGACGACCGTGCTGCCATCGCACTCCTAGCAAACCTCGCGTCGGCCCTGATGCAATCTGAGATGCGCATCAAGGAGCTCAGTGACGAGGTCGTGGAACTGCGCAACGGTACGGAGTCCGCCGCGTAGTCTGGCTCCGCCTCTCTAGACCCCTTCACAATAAATAGAATGGTCAAGATTGAGGCCTGTTGCGGGTCGGTGGAAGAGGCCCTGGCGGCGGGGAAAGTCGGCGTAGACCGGTTAGAACTGTGCGCTGGCCTGCCTACCGGCGGCGTGACGCCTTCCCCTGGCATGATCGAAGAGTCGCTCGCGGCAAACGTGCCAATCGTAGCGATGGTCCGGCCTCGTGAAGGCAGGCCCTGTCCTCCCGAGGCGGACTTTCGAGCCTCGATCAGCGACGTGAAGCATTGCTTTGCCGCGGGTGCCCACGAGGTCATCACCGGCTTCCTCGACGTCGAGGGCCGGATTGACAAAGAACGCAATCGTGCCCTTGTGAATGCCGCCGAGGGGCGCCCCATCGCCTTTCACCGTGTGTTCGACATGGTTCCCGACATGGACGAGGCGCTTGAGGCGGTGATCGAACTGGGTTTCTGCCGCATCTTGACGAGCGGCGGCCAAGACAACGTAGAACGAGGCCTCCTAGGCCTCAAACGGCTCGTTGAGCGGGCAGGAGACCGGATCACGATCTTAGCCGGCGGTGGCGTCCGCCTGAACAATGCTCGGCGCCTCGTGGATGAGGCACGATGCCGAGAGCTGCACTTTTCGTTCCGTGCGCAATCCAAAGAGCAAGGCTATGGAGGAGTAGACGACTTTAAACCCTTGCCTGAGCGCATCCAGCAGATTCGTGCAGCCGTGTCTTAGTCCTTCTTTCCGCCCCAGGTTCCAGCGGTTTCGAGCATGTGAGGGCCTAAACGTCGCCGATGTAGAGGCTACACTGGCCCGTCCTTGGCATCGAGGAGCACGAGAAGCTTGCGCACAGTGTTCCAGTTGCGTGTCGTGGACGGTGCTTTCGCCAAGGCGCCCTTCGGAAGGGACAGCATCCCGCGCTTGCCGTCCACGATCAAGGAAACGGAAAACAGCGCGGAGCCGACCAAGGCGATGGACATGCCCTCGCCCTTCGGGTCGCGCCAGGGCAGCTCGACGTCCAAAGTCGGTGCCTCGGTGTAGAAGGTCACGTACTGCATAGCGACCTCCTCGCCCTCGTGGTCTTTAAAGGGCTCGGAGTCGATGATCGTCCGCAGGTCGTCGGCAGTAAGAAGTACGACGCGTGTCTTGAGCCCAAGTTGCTCTGCTAAGCCCTCTTCAATGAAGCGGGCCAGTTCGTCGGGCGAGCCTTGATCGGCGGTGAAAAGCACGTTCCCGCTCTGGATGAAAGTCTTGACTTCTCGAAAGCCGAGCTTTTGGAACGCCTCGGCGAGAACAGTCATCTTGACAAGTCCCGTGCCGCCCACATTGACAGCCCGCAACAAAGCCACAAACCGCTGCTCCACTTTCGAATTTAAGCATTCCTTGCCAGTTTTTCGTAATGCTTCGCGCTGTCCTGCGTTGAACTCTGTAGGCAGAACAGACCATGAAATTCGGCAGGAACATTTGCATTATCGGAGGCCTCCTCCTTACCGGGGCCGTTGCCTGGAGCGGGAACTCAGTTAGAGCGAAAACGACCGAGGTCAACGGCATCCCGTGGTTCAATTCGATGCCGGCGGCCCTCGCAGAATCCAAGCGCACGCACAAGCCGATCCTGCTGCTCAGCATGTTCGGCCACATTGACGAGGAGACACCGTGCGCGAACGCCCGAACGATGCGCGCGACCCTCTTCAAAGACCCCGAGTTCAAGTCACTGGCTCAGAAGGAGGTCGTTTTGGCCTGGGAAATGGTGCGCGAGGTGCCGAAGGTCGAGATCGACCTCGGTGACGGTAAGAAGATCAAGCGCACGGTTCGAGGCAACGCGGTGATGTACTTGGTCAACGACCAGGGCAAGGTGCTCGACGCCTATCCCGGGGTCTACACCGCAAAGGACTTCTTCCCGCTGGTCCGCGATTCGATCAAGGAGCTTGTCGGCAAGCCAGACGCCGACGTCATCGCCTACCACAGCCTGCGGGGTCAAGACATCACCTTAACGAGGGCGACGCTAGGGAAGTCTGCGGTCGAGTCTCCGACCTTGGAGTTCATCGGCGCCAAGACGATCCAAGGCGCCCAGATCAAGACAGTGCCCACCACGCCCGAGCAGGCCCGGTTCCTGAGGGCCGCAAGCAACATTCGTGACCTCAGTCTCACGCCGATGACCCCCGAAGAAGCCGTGACAAAGATCACCGGCCATAGCCCCGAAGGTCAGAGTGGGCAGGCGTTGGCAGCCGAGATCATGCAGACCGATTCAATGACCAACTTGATCCGCGTCCGCCCCGTGGTCCATTTGTATTTCGCTTCCGGGAAGACGCTGCCGACTCCGGGCGAGGCGCGCGACGCGATCCTGGAGACGATCCTGAAGATCCCTTACAAGGATCCGTATTTCGGACTAAAGGACGTGCTCCTGCCGGGCACGAAGTGACGAGTTAGCGTCCTTCGGATTCGGCCAACAACGCCGCGACATCCAGCGGCTGAAGGAACTTGGGGAAGTCCTCCGCTGTGATGTCTTTGATGCTGGCCCAGCGGGCAGGGTCGGCGTCCACCGCGAGCTCGATACCGTTGCGGTCGGGGTCGTGGGTGTAGACGGCGATGTGCGTGTAGTGGTCAGACGCGCCGTCGATCGGCCAGTCGTTCTCGACAAGGCGCCGGACCGCGATCGAAAGATCGAGGCTCGTGGGGTAGTTCAGCGCAAAGTGATAGAGCCCCGTGTTCGAGCGGCCGGGTGGGGTGCCACCTGGGCTGGTCCAGGTGTTCAGGCCGATGTGGTGGTGGTAACCGCCGGCGGAGAGAAAGGCGACGTCGTCCATCTCGAACAAGAGGTCGAACCCAAGCAGGTCGCGGTAGAACGCCACGGCCCGAGGAATGTCGGCCACCTTTAGATGGATGTGGCCGATTCGGACATCGGCAGGGATTTGCGCTGGCTGCATAGTGGCTCCAGTTTATCTGGGCTCTCACCTGTCATCCCGAGCGAAGTCGAGGGATCTTTCATTCGTGTCCTGAAGGATCCCTCCGCTCTCCTCGCGGACTCGGATCGGTCGGGATGACACTCGTCATCCACTGAATCGTCATCCCGAGCGAAGTCGAGGGATCTTTCATTCGTGTCCTGACGGATCCCTCCGCTTTCCTCGCGGACTCGGATCGGTCGGATCACACCTTCCCAACCAGTGATCGTCATCCCGAGCGGAGCCGAGGGACCGTTCACTCAAGAATCGCCTTTAGGCCAGACTGGAGCCTTGCGACCGATCGTCATCGTCAGTGGCCCTCCAGCAGCGGGTAAGACGACCATCTCGCGGCTCGTCGCCTCCGGGGCGGAACGCGGTGTCTGCGTTCCGGTGGACGATGTGCGGGAGTGGGTCGTGGCGGGCCGCGCCGATCCCGTGCCCGAGTGGACCGATGAGACGGCACGGCAGTTC
Source organism: Armatimonadota bacterium (assembly GCA_018268375.1). Classification (GTDB taxonomy): domain Bacteria; phylum Armatimonadota; class Fimbriimonadia; order Fimbriimonadales; family Fimbriimonadaceae; genus JAEURO01. The sequence goes on from JAFDWS010000008.1 coordinate 54,432, forward strand.
CAATTGGCGGAAGACGCGGTGGCCGATCTTGCCCGCCGGTACCAGGCTGCGGGCTTCCTGGTCGTCATCGACCACTGTCGCCTGCCCGAGAACATCGAGGCATGGGAGCGCAGGTGCTTTGTGGGCGTGCCTCTGATGAAGGTGGCCCTCGTTCCGCCCTTGGAGACCTTGCTTGAGCGGAACCTGCAGCGCACGAACAAGGACTTCGACCCGCGCGTCTTGGAGCCCGTCATCACCGGCGTCCACCGCGCTTATGCAGAGGCGACCCTCGACGACTGGCTGGGTCTTGAAAACGCCGACCAACCAGACGTGGCAGCATCGCTGATCCTTCGGGAGACCAAAACTAAGCCCGACTCATAATTTCCAAACAACTCTGGGGCACTCTAGGGGACGGTGGCCCTTGCCGCCGCTTGGAGAAAGAACGTGAAGAGCTCGCTGAGAATCATCGTGCCGGTGTTGGCGTTGACCCCCATCGCGCTAGCAGTCATGCCCTTGCAGAGCCAAGGCAAGCTCCGCCTGCCCAACCCAGAGTACAAGTACGCCGATTCAGAGATCGCGTATCCACGCTACTTCTTCGACCCGAACGCCCAAGGGAGCGTGGCGTTCGCCGACAACACACCGACCAACAACCGTATCTCAGACTCCGGGGCCACGCTCGGCCGCGTGCTCTTCTACGACAAGAGGCTCTCCCGAAACTACACGGTCGCGTGTGGGTCGTGCCACCAACAATCGCACGGGTTTTCCGATCCGAAACGCTTCAGCCAGGGGCTTTATGGCGGGCTGACGACGCGACACTCGATGGGCATCACGAGCTCTCGTTTCTATCCCAATGGACGCTTCTTCTGGGACGAGCGTGCACCGACCCTCGAGGCCCAGGTGTTGCAGCCGATGCAGAACTCCGTCGAGATGGACATGACGCTGCCCGAGGTCGTCTCGCGGGTCTCATCGGCTCCCTATTACCCGGTTCTTTTCCAACGCGCCTTTGGCACGCCGGAAGTGAACGAAGACAGGATCTCAAAGGCGCTCGCCCAGTTCATCCGCTCAATCATCGCTTACCGTACGAAGTTCGACTCGGCGATTGACGCGAACGGAGTTCCGCACTTTGACACCGTGTTCACCCAGCAAGAGTTTCTCGGCATGCGTCTGTTCCAGCCGGTTCCGGGATTCCCCGTCATCGCGAGAGGTTGCGACCGGTGCCACGTCGCGACGTCCCAGATCAGCACCCAAGCGCGGAACAACGGCCTGGACCTCAGCACGCCAGACGGCGGTCGTTTCAAGGCTCCTTCGCTCCGTAACGTGGCGGTGCGAGGGCCGTACATGCACGACGGTCGCTTCTCGACCCTGCGCCAGGTCGTCGAGTTCTACAACAGCGGCGTGCAGAACAACCCGAACCTTGATCCGATCCTCCGCGATCCAAACAACGGGCTGCCTCGGCGGCTGAACATGACGAACGCGGAAATGGACGCCTTGGTCGCGTTTCTGGGAACCCTGACGGACAACAGCCTCCTCACTGACCCCCGGTTCTCCGATCCGTTCTTACCGATAAAGCCCATCACGCCAAGACCCTGACCTTCAATGGGCCCGGCGTAAACTGGGCCGATGACGCTTCTGGCGGCGGCGACCCAGGAGGTCTCCTTGGTCTTCATCGAACTCGGGGTCGCCGTCTTGGTCTTGGCGTTCCTCTCCCGGGTCGCAAGCAAGTTCGGCTTCTCGGCCATCCCGCTGTACTTGTTGACGGGGCTGGCGTTCGGCAACGGTGGGCTCGTTCCGCTTCGCTTCGGCGAGGGGTTTGTCCGGGTCGGGTCCGAGGTCGGGGTCGTGCTCCTCATGTTCATGCTCGGCCTGGAATACACCGGCGAGAAGCTTGTTTCGACACTCAAGGAGGGCTATCGAGCCGGCGTGAAGGATCTGCTCTTGAACTTCCTGCCTGGGGTGGCAGCCGGTTTTGCTCTCCATATGAGTTGGCCCGCCTGTCTACTCCTCGGCGGTGTCACCTACATTTCCAGTAGCGGTGTCGTCGCCAAGATCCTGTCTGAGACGGCAGCCTCCGTCAACTGTTCAAGGCTTGTGGTCTCGTTGCTCGTGCTTGAAGACCTGGCAATGGCGGCTTACCTGCCGCTGATGGCTGTCCTTGCCACCGGAGCGAGCTTGGCGGTCGGAGCTTTGGCGGTCGCGGTCGCCCTTGCCACCGTGTTCGTTGCGATCTTCGCTGCCGTCCGGTTTGGGCCGCGGCTGAGCGGCTTCGTCTCGCACCAATCGGACGAGGTGCTGCTCTTCTCGGTTTTGGGTTTGGTGCTCCTCGTTTCGGGAGTCGCCCAACAATTGCAGGTCTCGGCGGCGGTCGGGGCGTTCTTGATCGGGGTCGCTATTTCCGGCTCGATCGTCCACCGCACGGAGCGGCTCCTGAGCCCGCTCAGGGACTTGTTCGCCGCCATCTTCTTCCTCTTCTTTGGCCTGCAGATCGATCCGAGTTCTTTGGTTCCCGTGTTACCAGTGGCGTGTGGACTGGCTGCCGCGGCCGCCGTGACCAAGATTCTCACGGGGATGTGGTGCGCTCGCCGGGCCGGTCTCACGACACGAGAAGGAGTCCAAGCAGGAGCGATCCTGGTTCCTCGGGGCGAGTTTTCGGTCGTGATCGCCGGGCTCGGCCTGAACTTGGATCCACGGCTCGGCTCGCTCTCTGCCGCGTTTGTTCTCCTGCTCGCCGTTCTCGGGCCGGTTTTAGCGCGGGCGCTACGTTCCTAAAGCTTGCTCAGGATTTCGAGCCATCGGCTCCACGCCGTGTCCCTTGCCTTCTTGTTCTCTGGCGTCGCATCGGGCTGCTGACCGCTCCTCATGAAGCCATGGCCCGCGCCCTCGTAGACCACCGGCTCGTAAGCCTTTCCAGCCTTCGACATGTCCTCCTTGGTTGGGTCGACGGTGGCCGTCACGCGGTTGTCGTTTCCGCCATAGAAGCCATAGACAGGGGCTTTCAACGTTGCCATCGAGTCAGGATTTGGAGGAGTGCCATAGAACACAAATGCGGCACTGATGTCCGGGCGGCTAGTGGCGAAGCGGAAGCTCTGACCGCCGCCCCAGCAAAAGCCTGCGACGGCGACCTTGCCATTGGCGCTTGGAAGCGAGCGTCCATAGTCGACGGCGGAATTGAGGTCGGCTGTAACTTGGTCGAGGGAAAGCGCGCTGACGGCTTCCCGGGCGGCACCGACATCGGGGAAGTCTTTGCTCCTTCCCCCGCCAGGTCCGGCTCCGCTCAAGAAGTCGGGGGCGATCGCAATGTAGCCCTGCGCGGCAAGCTCGTCCGCAACCGACATGACCCAATCTGTCAGGCCCATGATCTCGTGGATGAGGACGACCACCTTGGCCTTGTCCTTGACCTCCGGATAGACGACAAAGCAGTGCAGGTCCCTGCCCCCGCTTTGCAGCTTCACCCACTCCTGGTGTCGCGGAGACGCACCGAGCTTCATCTTGGCCCAGTCCTGGGCGAACGACGCAGAAGACAGGGCAATGAGCACGCCAAGGAGCAGGTGTCGCATGGTCAATTCCTCCATACGAGCCATCTTCTTGTTTTGTCTCCTGTCAAACGACTTTCATGAGCGCGCGCACGGCACCAAGATGGAACGCGGCGTGGGCAAGCTGCGCTAATCGCCCCAGAGCCTTGTCTTCATTGGTGGCGGGCATCGCTTGGACGTGCCCGATGAACTCTTGATATTCGGAGCGGAAGTCGCGGGCAAGCGCCGCCCAGGCGGCTTCATCACCGGACTGAGTCTTCCAACTCCCTGCCCAGTCTCCCTCCACCTCCTCGCCTCGGGCAGAAGCGTTCCAGAGGGACAAGTAGTAGCGGGCGTGGTTCATGTGGGCAAAGATCGACGCGCAATCTTCATTCGGCTTCGCCGAGGCGCGTGCTGCATCCACCGAATCGAAGACGTCGAAGATCCCCTCCTTGCCCTGCACGAAGATCGTGTAGTTCTGACCTGGCGGGATGCCCTCGAACGTCTCACGGAACAAGGTGAGGAAAGCGCTGAACCAATGATCAGCCATAGTGGACAAGAGTATACTATGAGGATGGACGTCGCGACAATGGAGGACTTCAAGGAAGCCTGGCGCGCCAACAACAGGATCAACCTTGAGCTCCTGGCCCTGTGCCCCGACGAGAGCTTTGAATTCAAGCCGGGGAAAGGGAAGACGATCCGTTCGAACTACGTCCACATCATCGGCATGAGGCGCGCCTGGATCGAAGCGAAGCTTCCCAAGGAAGCTACGGCAATCTCAAAGATGGACTGGAAGACCGCCGGTCGCTCGGAGATCGAGCACGAGCTGGGGACGAGTTCGCAACTCATGGAGGCGCTCTTTGAGCGTCATTCCCTTAAGCCGGGAAAGATGAGCCTCGCCGTCTTCTTCGCATACTGCGTCGCCCACGAGGCGAATCATCGGGCCCAAATCGAACTCGCCCTGCGGCTCAACGGGGCAGAGCCGACTGTCGCAAAGCTCTATGCCCTCTGGGAGTGGGGGAAGAAATGAGCCGTCCGAACGTCCCACCCGTTGAACTTCGCCACACTGCAAGGAATTCATCGTAACATGCTGGTCTTGAAACTCGGTATCGTCGCGATGGCCCTCGTGGCCACGAGCTGTATGAACATGTCGGGATCGAATCCCAGCCAAGAAGCTGCCGCAGCGAAGGAGACCCCCACCGGGAAGAAGTCTCTCGTCTTGGGCGGAGGGTGCTTCTGGTGCGTCGAGGCTGTGTTCGAGGCGCTCAAAGGGGTCGACTCCGTTGAGTCCGGCTACGCCGGCGGCCACACGGTGAACCCCACCTATCGAGATGTCTGCTCTGGTGAGACCGGGCACGCCGAGGTGGTCAAAGTCACGTACGACCCAAAGGTCGTGAGCGAGAGCGATCTGCTTCACATCTTCTTCACCACGCACGATCCGACGACCATGAACAGGCAGGGCCCTGACTCCGGCACCCAGTACCGGTCGGTGATCTTCTATGCGGACGACGCCGAGAAGGCGCTGGCCCAGAGCGTGATCGAAGAGGTGACCAAGGAAAAGATCTGGTCGAACCCGATTGTTACGACACTGGAGCCCCTGACCGCGTTCTACAAGGCCGAGGACTACCACCAAGACTACTTCGAGAAGTACGAGAAAGCGTCGCCCGCGGAGCGAATGTCCATGAACGCCGGCTACTGCTCGGCGATCATCGATCCAAAGGTAAGGAAGTTCCGCGCCAAGTACGCCGACAAGCTCAAGAAGTAAACCAAAAAAGAGGCGTGGCCCTTGAAAAAGGAACCACGCCGTCACCCCTGGTCAACCTCACTGGATCTGGTTGTTCGGGATCCAGATTGGGGGTGGCGCGTAGGCCAACCCCTGGAATGCAGCCCCCTGCCAAGCACCTGTCAATGGAACGATCGAAATGCGCCAGCCTCCATATTTGGAGATGTGGACGATGGAGTTCCCCGTGTCACTCATGGCAACCATCTCTGAAGGGCTGTAGTCAGCGAGGTCTGCCGGGTTTCCGGCGTGGACGAGCGCGTCACTGCCTTGATATGAAAGCGGCGCCAGGGGATCAGCGTAAAGGTCGTAAGAATCACCTTTGAGGTCGATCGCCCAAGACTGCCCGTCCGCGTACATGTAGCAATCGGAATCGGCAGGCCCCAATTGCCCGTAGCTGTTCAAGTTGTAAGCCGATCCAATCCGGCCTGCTCCCTGATCGCTGGTGCCAGCCCAGGTGATGATGATGTCGTTGCCCAGCGAGTCCATGCCGCCGATCTTCGCATTTCCGGACAGATACGGCACGTTCACGTAGTAGCCTCCAATCTGCTTTCCGGCGTTAGGGCCGTAACAGGCCACGAAAGCGATCTTTCGCGGCCAACCGATGCGCCAACTCGTCAGAGCGCAGAGGTGGCCTTGGTTGAAGCAGAGATAGGTCGACGTGGCGGCGTTGTAACCATAGCTGTACTGCGGCTCACCCCAGTTGTTGGCCGCACCGACATAGGTGATGGCACCTGTGTTGACATTGACCTTGCAGAGCCACTGGTGGACGACGTCGACGGTGTAATAGCCCTGCGCTTGTGCAAAGTAGCTCAACCCCACAGCAAGGAGGAAGGCGCTTGTTCGGCCGAGTTTCATGGTGTACCTCGCTTCCGTTGGACGAAAGTCTACGACGAAGGTTGCCTCACTGGATCGCGCACACAGGCGTTTTCCAGCGATTGAGCCAATTCCGGCCCGTGCGGGAACTCGCCGCCGTACTAACCATGTGGATTCGTCTCTTCAAACTCCGCTGACTCCTCGTCGTGCGCTGGACTTCACAGCTGCCGAACTAGCCAACGCCATGACTGTTTGCTTCGAGGACTACGTCGTTCCGTTCACGTTGACGCCCGAGAGCTTCGACCGCAGGTTCCGCCGTGAGGGCATGGACATGGAGGCGAGCCTGCTCTGGTACGAGGCCGACAGTCCAGCGGCGATCGTCCTAGTTTCCCGTCGCGGCTGGACGTCTCGGGTGGCAGCGATGGCTGTCGCGAAGCCTTACCGCCGTCAGGGCGTGGGGCGGTTCGCGATGCAACGAGCGGTGGACGACGCCGCAGCAAGGGGGGATCGCAGCATCGTGCTCGAGGTCATCGAACAGAACCCTCCTGCCATCGCGTTGTACGAAGCGGTCGGAATGCGCATTGCGAGACGGATCGTCGGTTATGAGCGCGCCGCCAGCCCGGGCCGGGAAGAAGGGCTCGTCGAGATCGATGCAAGCGAGCTTCTTCGCGAAATGGTGCGGGAGACGGAGCCGGGCATGCCCTGGCAGCTGACCCCCGAAACGCTGGCTGCTTCGGCGTTGCCAACGCGAGCGTATTGTTTGGAAGGCGAATGTTTCGGACTCGCGACGGACACTCCGCGAGACCGGTTTGTCTTGTGGGCCGTCTTCACGCGGCGGTCGGCCAGAGGCAAGGGCTTAGCCAGGAGGATGGTGGAAGGTCTCGTCCATTCCATGGGCGGCAAAAGCGCCTTCACTTCGGTCGATGTACCGGACGACCTCGCTCCAGGCTTCTTCGCGAAGTGTGGGTTCAAAGAAATGTCGATCAGCCAGTTCGAGATGGTCCGCGACTTCTGAGCAGGGTCACCACCGCGCCCCCGCCCGCTTGAGAAGCTCGATCATCTCCTTGTCCTTGCGAGCCTCGGCTTCTTCGAGGGCGGTCGTACTCTCGAAGCTATCGTTGGGATCTGCCCCTTCCTTGAGCAATCTCCTGGCCTCGTTGATGTTGCCCGCCCGTGCCGCCTCCCAAAGTGGTTCGTTCAGGAAGTGGACTTGCCGGGTCCAAGTCCAAACAACCAATGACCCCGCCCATGCCACCGCATAACTGGCGAGGATGATCTTGGCCCACACCGCCCGAATCCGAAAGACCGAAATGATGGCAAACGGCGTGAGGCACGCCAAGAGGACAAAGCACGCGAACGAAAGAATGAAGAGTCCGAAGTCCACATCAGTACCGGTAGTGGTCGCTCTTGTACGGGCCCTCGGCCTTCACCCCAATATAGGATGCTTGCTCCGTTGAAAGGGCGGTCAGCTCCGCGTCGAGCTTTGCAAGCTGAAGCCGTGCCACCTTCTCGTCCAGGATCTTGGGCAGGATGTAGACCCCGGGCGCATAGGTGTGGCCGCTTGCCCAGAGCTCCATTTGCGCCATGACCTGGTTGGCGAACGAGGACGACATCACATACGAAGGATGTCCTGTTGCACAGCCGAGGTTGACGAGACGCCCCTTTGCCAGGAGGAGGATCTTCTTACCGTCCGGGAACACAACGTGGTCGACCTGGGGCTTGATCTCGTCCCACGTGTACTTCTCCAACGACGCCACGTCGATCTCATTGTCGAAGTGGCCGATGTTGCAGACGATGGCCTGGTCCTTCATCCTGGCCATATGGTCGTGAGTCACCACGTGGTAGTTGCCCGTCGCTGTGACGAAGATGTCCGCCTTGTCGGCCGCATACTCCATGGTCACGACCTTGTAGCCCTCCATCGCGGCCTGGAGCGCGCAGATCGGGTCGATCTCCGTGACCCACACTTGCGCATTGAGAGACCGGAGCGCTTGCGCACATCCTTTGCCGACGTCGCCGTAGCCGCATACCACCGCGATCTTTCCGGCGATCATCACGTCCGTTGCCCGCTTGATGCCGTCCACCAAGCTTTCGCGGCAGCCGTAGAGGTTGTCGAATTTGCTCTTCGTGACGCTATCGTTGACGTTGAAGCAGGGGAAGGGTAAGCGGCCCTCCTTTTGGAGTTGGTAAAGGCGTTTGACACCTGTCGTCGTCTCCTCGCTGACCCCCTTTATGCTGTCGCGAATCTTCGAGTAATGGCTGGCACCGCCCGGGGCGGCCAACCGCTTCTTGATGCTCGCAAAGAGCGAAGTCTCCTCCTCGTTGCCCGGGTTGTCGAGGATCGTAGGGTCTTGTTCCGCCTTGCAGCCAAGGAGCACCAGGAGCGTCGCGTCACCACCATCGTCGAGAATGAGGTTTGGAGTCCCGCCATCCGCCCACTCGAAAATACGGTGCGTGTACTCCCAATAGTCGTCCAAGCTCTCGCCCTTGTAGGCGAAGACCGGTGTCCCTCCGACGGCAATGGCTGCGGCAGCGTGGTCTTGAGTGCTGAAGATGTTGCAGCTCGCCCACCGGACCTCTGCGCCGAGCGCCTGTAATGTCTCGATCAACACGGCGGTCTGGATCGTCATGTGCAAAGAACCGGCGATTCGGGCGCCTCGAAGGGGCCTGCTTGCGGCGTACTCTTGCCGAATGGCCATGAGGCCAGGCATCTCGGTCTCGGCAATTCTGATTTCTTTGAGGCCCCATTCGGCGAGGCTCAGGTCGGCCACAGCGTAATCGTTCTTGGAAGGTTCGACGGCTTGCATGTTCTCTTTGTAACTCCCTGGCCGCGGAAACAAAAAGGCACCCGCCACCAGTCTGGTCGCGAGCGCCGTTGACTTGGACTGTGTCCTGGACTGAGCCTGGTTCCGATTCTCTCGGGATCGCAGCGCTCCTCAGTCCTTTGGATATTTTACACTAGCTCGGCAACCGTCGGATCCCTCCCTGGACTGGTAGATGATCGTGCCTTCGGGGTCTTGGGAGGTCGAAGTCTGCTCATGGTGTCAGGGGTGTAAGATCGGCGCACATGTCCGCCTCCCTCGCTGTCGTCCAATCGCTCTACGCCTCCTTCGCCGCTGGCAACGTGCCGGCGGTCCTGGCTGCCTTCGATCCCCAGATCGAATGGCTCGAGGCAGAAGGGAATCCGCTCGCAGGCAAGAACCCTTACGCAGGCCCCGAGGCGGTGTTGCACGGCGTCTTCTTGTACTTGGTCGAGCGATTCGACGATTTCGCTGCCACCCCCGTCAGGCATGTCGACGGCGGCGACACTGTCGTTACCGAAGGCCGCTACACGGGCACTCACAAGGCAACGGGCGCTGCACTCGACGCTCAGTTCGCCCACGTGTGGCGGTTCGAAGACGGCAAGATCGCTTCGTTCCAACAGTACACGGACACCGCCCAGTGGGCGAAGCTCCTCTAAGGCAAGTCCTTGTCCACGCCCAGGTCTTGGGCTCCACAAGCTGTCGCGTCTATCATGAATGGCCGCACCGTGGCCTAAATTGCAGGCTCGATCTGCTGCATGAGGTAAGGCGCTTGGCTAACCGATCGAGAGGTACGAGAAATGCCGGTTCAAAGCCGGTCGTGTGCGGCACTTTAGTGGCAGTTCACAGAACAAGGCGCCCGATGAGAACATCGGGCGCCATCTTGTCCCGCCCAACCGAGGACGGGTCTCCGCGCCATGTCTAATTCCCGAACTTCACACCGGGCGCTTCCTGGTCTTCCGACAGGAAGTACGGCTTGGTTTCGGGAGAGAACAGGTCCGGAAGGCTGTACGTTCGGTGCACCGGCCCTTTCCAGGGCAGAACCGCCGTCGCCTTCGGATCCAGCTTTGTCCAGATTTGGACTTTGAGCAGCACCTGGTCAGGCACCCTTTCCTTGAACCGAAGCGTATGGGCGATCGTGGGCACACCTTGGAAGTTGGTCGGAACGCACCAACGCACACCGTCTTGCACGGACACCGAATTCCAGGCAAAGCCAGCAGTGCCGCCAGAGCCGAGCCCGGTGATGCCGATTCCGTTCGTGGCATCGGCCAGTAATCCAGCGTCGCCAGAGGTCATGACGGTCACGCTCCCGCTGTGGTCCGCCCAAACACCGACGACGTGCGGCTTGCCGTTGAAGCGACTCAAACCTTCCCGCAGCAGCTCTTCAAACTCGCGGCGCTGCGCCGCAAGGTCATAGCAAGGGAGGCTTTTCGGGATCGACGTGTCCACGAGAGCCTTCGGGACATCATCGTAGCGCCACTCGGAGTGGAGCCCGAGCGAGTTGCCGCCAACCCCGAGCATCCGAACGGGTCGCTTGGTTCCCGCCTCCGTGTACAGGGCGATCCTTCCAGACCTCTCGTCGGTCGAGCCCTGCCGCCAGGCCACAACGTACTCATCAAGGATCCTGTCATGGTCGTTCAAGCTCTTCCTTGTGGACACGTTGGTGACGAGCTTGTTCTGGAGCAGGTCGTCAATGATGGCATCGGGCGCCTGCTTGAACCAGACGGCACGCCCCATCCGCCATACCGGCCCCGCACTTTCGTCGATGACGGTGCAATCGGAAAGGAACGTGATCCGGCGGCCCCCGACGAGCGCGAGGGCCCTCGCATTGGCCGGGCTCGCGCCCGGTGCACCCGGATTGAAGGTCACCTTGTAGACATCTCCGTCGGAAGCGATCTGCATTGCAACGACCTCTTGGCCTTTGCCGTCTTGGGCGAACATGGTTGCTACCCACGTGTTCGACGCATGCAAGGTGTCGAGAATCGCGCGAAGGTCGGACGCGCTCGAGGTCCGCGGAGTCGCGAGGAACGACGCTGTCAGAATCGCCGCAGCCAGGGGGATGCCGGCGAGACGCCAGTCGAGCCGCTTCCGCGGCTGTCGAAGTGCCCGCAGGGCTTTCTGAGCCGCAACTGGATCCGAGGTCTCAGCCCGAAGGGCGGCAAACCCCTGTTCAAGTTCATTGTTGTTTGTCATAGCGAAGGGTTTCCTGTGACGGGCTGTCTGGCTCTTGGAGGCGCTTGCGCCCATGGTGGAGGCGCGACTTGACGGTGCCGACGGGGGTTTCCGTGACCACCGCGATCTCCTCGATGCTCAGTCCCTGAACGTGGTGCAGGAGCAGAGCCTCGCGGGTCGGGGCAGGCAATGTATGGAGCTTCTGGAGAAGGGCCTCGGCTTCGTCGATCTGAGCGTAGGCAGGCTCGTGCACGCCGCGCAGCAGTTCGAGCGGAACCAATATTCGGCGCTTCCGTCGCCAGCCGGTGTACTCACGAAAGGCGATCCGGTGGAGCCAGGTGCTGAGGGTGGAATCGCCGCGGAACGAGCCGATCTTGCGATGGGCCGTGAGGAGCGTCTGTTGAGTCAAGTCCTCCGCCGTCTCCCGATGGCGGGTGAGATGGCGAATAAACCTGAAGAGCGGGCCGTGGTACCGCTCGACGAGAAGCTCCAGGGCATAGGGTTCTTGCCGTTTGAGGGCATTGGCTAGTTCGCGGTCGTCCATTCCGGGCCTCAGAGTGCCGTCACAAAGGGAACAGAGGCCCGAGGGGGCCCCGGGGTTGAGTCATGGTCAAAAAAAGGTAGCAGAAAAGGCCGGATGGGCTACAGTCCCCCAAAGTAAAATGTTCGCCTCCATGCCGACCGAGACCCTGAAGGAAGTCACCGTCTATACGGACGGGGCATGCCAGGGCAACCCGGGCCGGGGTGGGTTTTGTGCCGTTCTCCAGTTTGGCGACAAGCGGCGCGAGATCGTCAAGGGGTATCGCCTCACCACCAACAACCGAATGGAGATGAGGGCTGCGATCGCAGGACTCGAAGCGCTACGTTATCCCTGCCGGGTCACGATTTGGACCGACAGCAAGTACCTCGCCGACGGCATTGAGCAAGGGTGGGCCAAGCGATGGCGCTCGAAGGGATGGGTGGTCAAGAGCGGGGAAAGGGCCGCGAATGTCGACCTGTGGGCGCAGTTGTTGGCCCTTTGCGAAACGCACGAGGTGCGGTTCCGGTGGCTCAAGGGTCACGCCGGCCATGAGGAGAACGAGTTGTGCGACCGTCTCTCAGTAGAAGCGGCCGCGGGCGAGCATCTTGAGGTCGACGAGGCTTACGAGGCTCTCGCAAAACAGTAGCGCCCGCCGCACAGAGGGGGACGGGCGCTTGGCCGAGGCTCACGGCCCCGGATTACCGGGCTTGAGCCCAACTCAAGGTTGGTGCGTTCAAGCCGATTGGTTTCACCTTTTATGACGGCGGTTGCCGCGTGGGCGTTCGGGTGTTCGATCAAAAGGTCATAGGTGCCGAAGAAACGCTCCTGGATCGGCGAGGAAGGCCCGGGTCACCTGGAAATGCTCGGTCTCTTCCCAGGTCACAGCGCGAATTCCCGAAGTCGTCAAGTGGAGGATCTCTGCATGGGGGAACGCCATCAGGATCGGAGAATGCGTCGCCATAACGATCTGCGACGAGCGGCGGTAGCTCAGGTCATAGAGCAAGTGGAGCATCGCAATTTGTCGACTCGGCGACAGAGCGGACTCGGGCTCGTCGAGCACGTAAAAGCCAACGCCCCCAAATCGGTTCTTCACCATCGCGAGAAAAGACTCGCCATGAGACTGCGCGTGCAGTGAAACCCCACCGTATGAGCCGATGAGGGGCGGGCCGCCTTCGGCGTCTTCGTCCAGTTCGTCGATTCTGGTTGCCACGTTGTACACGCCTTCACCTCGCAAAAAGAAGGCGTCTTGCTCCCGTGTCGCACCTCGCACGATCTGCAAATAATCGGAAAGGACGGAGTGCGAGCCCCTTGTCTCGAAGAGCAGGTTTTTGGTCCCGCCCTCTGGGTTCAAGCCCGCAGCGATCGCCATCGCCTCGATCAACGTCGATTTACCGGAACCGTTCTCTCCAACGAGGATCGTCATGTGACGGTCGAGATTCAGTTCTCGAAGGTTGGTGATGGCGGGAATGTTGAATGGATAGTCTTCGAAAGAAGAAACCTCCGCGCGGCGCAGTTCGAAGCGGCGCACATATCCTTTCTCAGGGGGGCTTCCCACCGGCACAGGGTTTCTTCTTGCCAATCCTGCCAGTGTAGCCGTGTCGCTTTTACGCCTTTTTCATATCCGGCGGTCCTCTTCTTACGGACAATTCGGAAAGAGCAACGTCGTGCTTCCCAGATGCCCAGCGCATCCGAGAGAGTCAGTCATGAACGAAGTCAAAGAGATCCACCATTACGACGAGACGTCGTCCTCGAACAACATGCTCGCCATCGTGCTTGTCTTGTTCTTCGTCGGCGCGCTGGCGGTCGGACTTGCGTTTTGGCAACCTTGGGCGGCACCGGCGCCTTCATCCACAACGATCATTCGGGACAATCCGTCCCCGAACGTCAATGTGAATCCGCCGCCGGTCGTGAACAACCCGGCTCCGATCATCGTGAACCCGCCGAAGACCGAAACCCACGTGCGTGAAGAGCACACCGACACCACCGACCAAGGGTCGACGGGAGGTGCCGATGGAGGCACTTCGACGACAACGACCACAACTGGCGGATAGGTAAACCAACCCGTATAGCCCGTGATGCGCGGCCCCCTCCGATCGGTGGGGGCCGCGTTCGTTGAGAAGTTGCTTAACCCTTTCAGCACGTTGGGCGGGCCCGAATGCTCAGAATCGAGCCAGTCCTAGCAAAAAACACAGTGCACGCCCCGAAAAAAGCCGTGGTAAGATGCCATCGTCAATCGTCGCTGAAACGATTCAGCAGGATGATGGACGAGACCAAATCTACGGGAGCCCTCGAAGATGAGACAGACCTTACTCGCACTCGCCGTCACCATGTCTGCGTTGGCGTCGGCGCAGCTTTCGACACTCAACTCAACTCGCCTTGAACTACGCTACTACAACGACATGCCGAACAGCGTGTTGACCTTTGGCAACCCTTGGCCTAGCGTGTTCATCGACGATGAGAACGTCTCCGCGCCGTCCGGCTTTGCCAACCGCCACGTCTGGACCGTGTCCAACGACGGTGGAAACACGTCCTACCTTTTCCAAGGCACCGATAACTTCACGTTGACCGAAAAGGTCAAGTTGACCGTGAACGGCCCTCAGAACAAAGAAGCCGGCATCGTTTTTTACAACGACCTCAACGGCGACCACATCTTCCTTGTCAAGACAGGTAACAACGGTGAGGTCGCGGCCTTTGCCGGCGCGTTCCCGTTCTTCTCCTTCACTCAGCAGTACAACGACCACTATGTGACCGGTTCGACGGTCACCATGAGCGTCACGTACTTTAAGGACACGGACAACGTCAACAAGGTCATCTACCGCTACCAAGACCACTTCAGCGGCGCTCTGCCTTGGGCGAACAATGAGCAGGCACTTGGCCCGAACACCCGTATCGGCGGGTATCTCCAAGTCCAGAACGATCCCAACAACCCGAACAACGGGGGTCGGGGAGACTTCAACGACATCACGGTCAGCCCCGCGAACAAGGTGTTCCCTGACAACATCAATTTGCTGCTCGGCAAGGTCACGGACGGCGACAAACGGAGCCTTTACTTCTCGGATGGCGCCCCGCTGCGCGTCTGCAAGTTCATCGTTCCCAGCCAGTCGTCTTACCCCGTCACGTTCGAGGTGAACGGCGTGAGCAACTACGACACCCTCAGTTCGCTGGCGTTCCATGTGAACAGCCGCATGTCGGTCTCCGGCCTATTCGGCCAGGTCATTGACCTCTACGACTGGAGCACGGGTCAGTACGCCGATTCGAACACCTCGTCGGTGACAACGGCTTATTCGGCCCACGACGCCGTCGCGACGGGCAACGTTGGCCGCTACCTTGGCCCCAACCACGAGTTGCGCGGTCGGGTCCGGATCAAGCAGACCGGCCCGGCGTCCTCCAGCGCATGGTGCGCCGAGGTCGACGAAGGCAATTTCACTGTCGCCCCGTAAGACTGAACACCTTGGCCCTGGGGAGACTTGTCTCCCCGGGGTCTTCTTTTTTTGTTATCCTGTGAATTGGCACCCCCATGACGACTTTGTTCGCCGCCTCACTTCTCGCAACGGTCGCTGCCTCCGACCCTCTGGAAGACTTGCAGCGCAAGGCGTTTGACTACTTTTGGGAGCAATCGAACAGCTCCACCGGCTTCACCAAGGACAGGGCGGCCAACTTCTCCTTCACGGACAGCTACACGGTGGCCAGCTGCGCATCGACGGGTTTCGCGATGGCGGCGACGGCGCTCGGAGCCGACCGCGGCTGGGTCGACCGCGCCACCGCCCTTTCTCGGGCGCAAGCCACCATCTACAACGTCCGGGTGCGCTGGGCCCAGACGCATGGCTGGCTCTATCACTTCGTCGACTGGCGGACTGGTCAGCGTGCCTCTGCAAGCGAAGTTTCTTCAATCGACACGGTGATCTTCTTGATGGGCGCGATCGTGGCCGAAAAGTACTTCGATGACCCCGCCCTGACCAACCACGTCGAGTCCATGCTTTCAGCAGTCGATTGGCAGTGGATGCTGACCAACGGTGGCTCGATCCCCAACTCGAAGACTTTTTGCATGGGATGGGTGCCGGAATCAGGATTCTTAGGATCGAGGTGGGACAACTATTCCGAGCTGATGGGCCTCTACATCCTCGGACTCGGCAAGTGGCCAGCCATGCCGTCGAGCTGCTGGGACGCTTGGTCGCGACATGGCGTGGTCTATGACGGCTACCAATGCCTGACCGGTGGACCACTCTTCATGCATCAAATGACGCACGTCTTCATGGCCTTCGACGGTCGGCGCGACCGCCAAGGTTATGACTATGGCTTCGAGGCCAAGCAGGCCACTTTAGCGAACAGGAAGTACTGCGTCAACAACCCGAAAGGATACGTTGGCTTTGGCGCCAACTTCTGGGGATTGAGTGCGGGAGACACACCGGACGGTTACGTCGCGCTGGGAGCGCCTGGGAACATAGTCGACAACGGGACGATCATCCCGACGTCGGCCGTCTGCAGCGTACAGGAGTTCCCGACCTATGCTCGCTCGCTCGTCGACAACCTGTTGGCGAACTATTCCTATTCCTATGGCCGCTATGGTTTCAGCAACGGAATCAACCCGACGAGGATCTGGGTCGGCAATGACGTGATCGGCATTGACCTTGGCATGATGATGTTGGGAATCTCCAACTCTCAGGACGAGTTCGCCCGCAAGCGTGTCATGAGCCATCAAGCTGTCAAGCAGGGAATGGCGAGGGCAGGCTTTCGTCTGGTCGAGTTTAAGTCTGGACCAGGTACCTCACAGCAGGGGTAGCGACGCGCCGTTCGACGTGCACACTTGTGCGTACCAACGGCCGGAATCCTTGATGGTTCGCTTGAGAGTCTGAAAGTCGACGTGGATGAGCCCGAACCGTTGACGATAGCCATCAGCCCATTCGAAGTTATCGAGCAGGCTCCAATGGAGATAGCCGCGGACGTCGATGCCGTCACGCACCGCTCTCCTCAGTTGATCGAGGTAGCGGCCCAGAAAGTCGATCCGCTGGGGATCGTGAACATGGCCGTCGAGTGCGACCCAATCCATGCATGAGACCCCGTTCTCGCTGACCACCATGGGAAGCCCATAACGTTCCGAGTGGAAGCGCAGGGTCCAATACAACCCCTCGGGGCTGATCGTCCAGTCGAACAGCGTCCTCGGACTGCCCGGCGGCTCTGGCACGATCTCGTATGCAGCGTTCGGCGTCGCTTGGACGACCTCCCCGGTGTAATAGTTAAGGCCGAGGAAGTCAAGCTGCGGGGACATGTCCTTGAGGTCGTCCGCCGAGATCTCGACCGCGCGCTCGCTGAGAGCCGATTCGATGTCGCGGGGCCATTCTCCGCTCAGAGCAGGATCGAGGAAGAGGCGCTGCTGCCAAAACCTCCTGGCGTTGTTCTGGTCGCCAAACGTGTAGGCGCGGGCGGCGTCAACATCCGCCGGATTGTCACTCGCGGGTGTTCCCACAATACAATGGGGCGCGTAACCGATCCGTACGTCCGAAGTCGCCCGGAGAACCCTGGCTGCTGCGCCGTGCGCGAGCATGGCGTGCTTCAGGCTCAAAAAGAACTCGTAAGGCGTGCCCTTAAGGCCGGGAGCATGAGTCCCCTCAACTTGCCCAAGGACAAGGAAGATTCCCGGTTCGTTCAGCGTGAACCAGTCCTTAACTCGGTCGTTGAGTCTTCCAGAGACGACCGAAGCGTATTCCGCGAACCACTTCGGCATGTCGGGGTTCGTCCACCCTCCCTGAAGGAACAACGCATACGGAAGATCCCAGTGGAAGAGGGTCGCCATCGGACGGATGCCTGCGCTCAGCAGGGCATCGACAAGTCGATCGTAGAACTCCAGTCCCTTCTGGTTGACTTCTCCTGTGCCTTCGGGCAAGATGCGAGACCACGCAATGGAAAAGCGATAGGAGTTCAAGCTTAGCTCGCGCATGAGCCCCACGTCCTCCTGCCAGCGGTGGAAGTGGTCGCAAGCGACATCACCGGTATGGCCGTGGGCCACCTTGCCCGGCTGACGCACGAAGCTGTCCCATGTGCTCGGGCCCTTGCCCTCCGCGTCGTGCCCGCCTTCGATTTGGTACGCGGCGGTGGCGGCGCCCCACAAGAAGCCTTCCGGGAAGTCGCTCACTTGATCCCCGTCATCGCAATGCCCTTGATGAAGAAGCGCTGGCCAATGAAGAAGATGACCATGAGCGGCAGGGTCACGAGGACGCTAGCGGCCATGATGAGGTGCCAAGGCGAGGTCGTTTGCATCGAGTTATAGGTGTTCAATCCGAGTTCCAGAGTCTGTTTCGCCGGGTCGTTGAGATACAGCAAAGGGCCCATGAAATCGCGCCAGGCACCGATGAACGTGAAGAGTCCGACTGTGGCCAGCGCCGGTCCACAAAGCGGGAGGAGCACGCGCCAATAGACCGTCCAGTGCCCGGCCCCGTCGATTTTCGCGGCCTCGTCCAAGTCCCGCGGAATCCCCATCATGAATTGGCGCAGGAGAAAGATGTTGAAGGCCCCTCCACCGAGGAATGCAGGCACCGTCAAGGGGAGGAACGTGTTCACCCAATGGAGTTCCTTGTAGAGGACATAGGTCGGGATCATCGTCACGACGCCCGGCAGCATCATGGTGCTGAGAACCAGGAGGAAGAGCTTGTCCCTTGCCACGAACTTCATGCGGGCAAACGCGTACGCCACCATCGAGGAGCTGAACACAACTCCCACGGTGCTCAGGCTTGCGATGAGGAGCACGTTCTTGAACATCGTGAGGAAGCTGATGTTCTCGTTCGTCAGCACCGTCCGGAAATTATCGGTCGTCGGTTGGATCGGTGCCTGCCACGGCGACGTTGTCGCCAACTCTCCCGGCGACTTCAGTGCCATCGAAAGGGAAGCCAAGAACGGGATAAGGAAGACAATGCTCCCCCCCACCAGCAAGAGGAGGGCGAGCGCGCGTGTGGCGAGAGCAGGCGGTCTCACTTCGCCTCCGCTTCGTAATGGACGTAGCGGTTCAACCGCCACTGCAATGCGGTGAACACGAGGATGACGGCGAAAAGAATCCAAGCGAGCGCGGAGGAATATCCCATCCGAAGCGCCTCGAACGCCTGGTTATACAGGTGGAGAATAAAGAAGCGTGTGGAGTCGTTTGGGCCGCCGCTTGTCATGACAAACGCTTGTGTGAAGATCTGGAACGAAGCAATCACGCCGGTGACGAGCGTGAAGAAGAGGGAAGGGGTCAACAAAGGAAACGTCACGGCCTTGAACTTCTGCCACGGCCCCGCCCCGTCAAGAGTCGCGGCTTCGTAGTAGAACTGGGGGATGCCTTGGAGCCCCGCGAGCAAGATGACCATCCCGCTTCCCGCCCCCCAGAGCGACATCAGGACGAGTGCGGGCAGCGCCAGTCGCTCGTTTCCGAGCCAGTTGGCCGGCCCCGGCGCGCCAGCGATCTTTTCCAGGAGCCAGCCGATGCCGAACAGGTCGCCGTGGCCGTCCCCGCCGTAGATCACAGAGTTGATGAGCCCTCCTTCTGCCTGGAAGAGCTTTTTGAACACGAGCGACGTTGCGACCGTGCTTGCAAGCGCGGGCAAGTAGAAGCAGGTTCGGTAGAGGGCAATGCCCTTAACCTTGGTGTTGAGCAAGAGCGCCATCGCCAACGAGACGACCAGCCCGAGCGGAACCGCAAACACCGTGTACAGGGCGGTCACGCGCAAAGACCCCCAGAACCGAGGATCCTGGGAAAAGGCTTCGGTGTAGTTGCCCACGCCGCGCCAATGGGCGGGGGTCATGATGTCCCAATCGGCCAGGCTCATGAAGAGGGAGAGGATCATGGGCCCCAGAGTCAGGGCCAGTGCGCCGATGATCCATGGCAACAAGAACCCGTAGGCTGCCCGGTTCTCTTTTCGCTCGGCAAGTGAGAGTTTGCGCTGTCGAGGGCCATAGAGCCAAAGCAGTACTCCGGCGACGACGGCTGTGCCCCCGATCGCCGCGAACGGCCAGTTGAAGGGCGGTAACGATTGCTGGTTAAGGATCTGGCGAAGCCTGATCTTCGCGTCATTGTCGGCCAGGGAGAAGGCCCGTTCGGCGGTGAGGGTGCCCGCCATGACGGAATCGACCTTGGATTCGTAGTAGGTGTTAAGCTCGAGGTAGTAGTCGGCGGTGGGGTCGAAGACGACGCTCGCAACCGCCTCGTCCGTGAATTTACGGCTTGGCGGATAGCGCTGATCCTCAGGAGTGCTCGGGCCGGGCACCCACGGCTCCTCGAGCGCGAGGCGCTTGATCGCCGGTTGGGCCAGTCCGGCTTTCGCCATCAGTCGCATGGCAGGTGGGCCGGCCATCCATGTGGTCAAGAGCCATGCCTCCTTCTGGTGGCGGCACGAGGACATCATCGCGTAGCCGGAACCGCCGGTGGGCGCTGCCCTAACAGCCTTGCCGGTGCGCGGATCAATATGCCCCGGAGCGAGCGTGATGTCCCAGTCGAACCACTCCTTGCTTCCCGGCTTCAGGGCCTTCCGAAATGCAGGGACGGCCCAGATTCCACATTGGAACATAGCCGCCTTCTGCTCGAGGAACAGTTTGTCGGAGCTGGACATAAGAACGTTGGAGATCTCGGTCGAGCTTGGTATCCACTGCTCCTTCATGCCAAGGTCAGCGATCCATTGGTACGCCTTCACGATTCCTGGATCGGTCCAGTTCCATCGGGTCGGGTGAACCGGATCGTCGACGTACCGGAGGCCCTGGCTGTAGACGACTGTGTCAGCGAACGCGCGCGTCCAAGCTGGCACAAACCCCCATTGGACGGGCTTGCCTTTGGCGTCCCGTTTCGAAAGTTGCTGGATCACCCAGGTGAAGTCCTTTTCTTTGAGTTCTGGCCGCGGCTTCCAATCCCAAGTCCAAGTTCCATCCGGATAGGCAAGTCCAGCTTCCTTGAAGAGCCTCTTGTTGTAGTAAATCAGTCCGATCGGCGCGATGTCGCGGGGCAGCACATAAAGCTTGCCCTCGAACCGGTGGACATCGACGATTGGCTTGTAGTAGTCGTCGATGCGGAAGTCCGGGGTTTGCCCGAAGAAGCCGTCGAGCGAGACGCAAGCTCCGCGGCGCGCAAAGCCCTGGTACATCTTGGGCTCCATCATCGCCACGTCGGGCGAAGCGCCCGCCGCCACCTGGGCGAGCAGCTTTGTCGCGTATTGGCCGTAGGGAACGTTCTCGAGTCGCACATGGATGCCTGGATGGGCGGCCTCGAACTCTTTCGCGGCTTGGCGCACGACACCAAGGCCGTCGTCACCGTCCCACACGACAAGGCGAAGGGTCACGTCCGCCGTCGCGACTGAGCACAGCGCGACGACGCTAGCGAGGCAACAGGCGAAGCGGACGCTTGGTCGCATCCCCCTCCTTTGTGGCACGGAATCCAATGCGCTTCATCCCCCGCTTCGCGATTGGGTGCGACATGAAGAGTTTATGGACCAGATTGTCCTTCGAATTCTCAACCGAAAGCATCATCTGCCCAAGATCGATCCCGATCACATCGGGCGAATGCCAGTCTTTTGTCGGATTCAGCGAGATGACGAAGCCGTACTTGCCCAGTGACCACGGGTAGGCGGCCCGGAACCCTTCGGCGGCATCAATTGCGATCCCTTTGTCGTACATCGCGCAACCGACCGCACTTGACGGAGCCATGGTTCCGTCGTCATCGATGTAACCCGGCGCTCCGTACGCTCGATAACCGTCGGGCCCGTCGCTCGCGGAGAGGCCCCAAGTCGTCTTCGTGTAGCCTTTGAACCGATTGGGGTTGTCGACGCAGTACTGCTTGTTCGCGAGGACGGCGTTCCTGCCCGCCACCCAGAAGTCGAAACCATCGGGATCGCGCTTGCCCTTGAAGTCCACGAAGACGTGCGACATTTGGTGGAAGAACAGCGGGCCGCCCGCGAAGAAATCCAGGCCCTTGTAGCTGGTCTCGTGCTTGCCGATCTTCGACCAAGAATCGGCTGGCATGTCTGGGTAGCTCCCATAGGCCAGAACGTAAAGCAAGAGGAGCTCGCAATAATCGGCCCACCGCCACTGGATGAACCCCTCTTCTGGCCGCCAGCCGTGGGAAATGAATCGCTCGTCTGGCTTGGCGCCGCCGTTCGTCAGCGCCCACTTCCAGTCCACCGCCTTGAGGATCTCTTCCGCCTCCTTGGTGACGCGCTTGTCTTTCAGGCCCTGTTCTGCGACGATAAGGCCGCACAAGAAAATTCCGGTGTCAATGGTGCTGACCTCGCTGTTCCATTGCCGCTCCCCCGTCTTCCAATGGAGCCAGTGGTAGTACCAACCGTGCTCGCTTGGTGCTTGGGAGCGCACGTGACGCAAGGTGTTCAAGGCCAGGTCAACCGCCTTCTCCTTCGGAATCCAGCCGCGCTGGGCACCGACCGCATAGGCAGAAAGCGCAAAGCCGGTGGTGGCGATGCTGGCGACTACGTACTCGGGGGCGTTGGGGCCCTGGTTGCGGGCTCTGTCCAAGGTGAACCCAGTTTTGGAGTCTGACTGCTCGACAAAGAAGCGGAAGGCTCGCCTGGACAGGTCATCGAGAATTGCATCCCGCGCAGGGGTCTGGCCCTGCATGAGGGCCAGACTGCAAGCGAGCGGAGCAAACACCATGAGTCTCGACGGTCAGCGGTCGTTGGGAAGAGTCCGGCAGAACGTGTCGATCCACGAAATGTCGGCCGGATTGCCGTCGATCGTGAAGTTACGATAATCCTTTCCACGGTCGTACTGCCACATGTTGAGCTCGCCAGGTTTGCCACAGGTCGCCCGCATGCCGGTCATCTTTGCGTGGGAGTCAGCGAACACGACCGACATGAACTTGTCGTCACGTTTCATGCCGCCCCAGTTCGGCACGTGCCACTTGTTGGCGCCGCCGGGGCAGCCCGCCGTGTGGGTCTCGTCGCACCAAGGCATCCAGGGCCCGTAGTCAGCGAAAATGTCCTTGTTCTCGCCGATCACCAGGGCGTTCGACGGGAACTCGATCGCACCATATTGGTAAGGGTGGGTGTACTCGTCTGGGGCGCCGTTCCAGCCTCCCGTGATGTGGAAGGCCCGGTAGTAGAAATAGCCTCGCGCGAACTTTGGGTTCTCAGGGACGCGCAACGCGCCCTGCTCGTCGTAGAACTGCGAGAAACTGTTCATCGGATCCCGAAAGATGTCGGAGCTCTTGATGTAGGGGTAGACCGAGTGCTTCCAGTTCGTCCTGCCATTGTCGTTGTTCGGATCCAGCAACATCAGGATGTCGTCGTTGTCGCTCAAGTAGATCTGAATGCCGGTGCCGATCTGCTTCGTGTTCGAGACCGAGACGATCCCCTTGGCCGCAGCCTTGGCTTGGGCAAAGACGGGGAAGAGGATCGCCGCCAAGATGGCGATGATCGCAATGACGACCAATAGCTCGATCAGCGTGAACGCTGCCTTTAATCTCATGGTGTTGACTCCAGTGTCAGTCGCATCGTAATTGGCCTCAGGCGAGGCCGGGTCCAGGAGCCGTGGAGGCTCTAGTGTCGAGAGTGGGTGGGTACAAGACTTGGTGCCGTTTCACAGGCTGCTTCCGTACGATCCGTGCCAGCATTTCAGTCGCTTCCTGCGCCATGTCGTGAATCGGCTGGCGAACGCTCGTGAGCGCCGGGTGCACGCGCTCGCAGGCGTCAGAACTATCGTATCCGATGACTGAGACGTCTTTGGGGACGGAGAGGCCGATCTCACCCAGCCACCGCAGCACGGAGAAGGCGACGTCGTCAGACCATACGAAAAGTGCCGTCGGGCGTTCTTCGGCGCTCATCATGGCGAGAAGGTCGCCCGGGTGGGACATCGGGCTTTCCATCGTCGCCACGTGATCGATTCGGACGTCCATTCCGGCTGCCTCAAGGGCATCGCGGTAGCCGTTGTACCGGTCGTTGGAGCTGACCGAGTGCGCTGGCCCCCGCACCATCCCGATTCTCGTGTGGCCCAGTTCGATCAAGTGTCGCGTGCCCAACTTTCCGCCGCTGTAGTTGTCCGCATCCACGTAGGGCACGTCAGGACGGTTCGAGCGGGAGAAGAAAAGTACGGTCGGAAAGCCCCGATCGAGGATCTCGTTCAAGGTCGGGTCGCCCTCGTCCCTCAAGACGAGGAGCCCGTCGACCCTGCCGTCCGTCAAGAGGTCTGCCTCTGCTTCGCCGGGAGTGGCTGGTCGCGTATGGAGGAGGACGTCGAGGCCCAAGTCCACGCACGCCCCGCAAACTCCGCGCATGACCTCTGAGATGAAGGTCGACGCGGACGAGAAGTAGTCGGCGAACTGAAATGCGACAGCAATGGAGTCGGTCCGCTGCCGCAAGAGCATCCGGGCCAACGCGTTCGGCCGGTACTGAAGATCCCTCGCCGCCTCAAGCACCCGTTCTCGAGTGGTCTCGCTGATGCGTGCTGACTCACCGCGACCGTTGAGAACATAGCTCACAGTCACTTTGCTGACACCAGCACGTTTGGCGACGTCCTCGATCGTGATGCGCTCGGCCATGACCTTGCTGAAACCTTTCACCAAGTCTAGCACAGGCTCATCGGCCCCCGCAACCGATTCTCGAATCTCCACACACTGGTTCACAGCCTGCCTGATTGACGCCCGATTCAAGGCTGCGGTAACATTGGTGAAACGGTTCAGCAACCGTTGGACGACGAGATGAAACAAGAATTGCCCAAGCCCGTTGCGATCGCGATCGTCATCGTGCTCGCGCTGGCGGTCGGAGGGTTTGTGTTCTTCAAGCTGAATCCTCCCCCTGCGCGCTCCGTCCAAGAATTGGGTGGCGGAGGCAGCGTTTCTCCTGGTCAAGGTGGCTTGACCCCGATCGGCCCCGATGGTAAGCCGGTCGAAGAGGGCGAGAAGAAAGGCGGTTAGGACTCGTTGCTGATTGCCCCGTTTCGGATCGTAACGACCTTTCCGCGGTAGGGCCGGTTCATGGAGAAGCTGGCGAGCCTTTCGGGAGCGGTTCCCCAGACTTCAAGGCCCTTCTTGCCAGAGCGCACTCCGAGGATCCAGCGCACCAACGTGCGTCGCATCCAAGCGGAAGACCCGGTGTACCACGTCCAGCCTGCGCGGCTCTCGAAAGGCGAGTCGGGGCCGTCGGTGTTGCCCGGCATCACATAGGGTTCGGCCGCATAGAGGTCGGCATTGGCCGCGGACCGGAGCGGCGGGCACATGCCCAACCACAAGTCGTACGCTGCATCGACCTCGCCCATCATGGCAAGGGCTTGCACCGCCCATGTCGCGGCGTGGCTGTAGACGCCCCCGTTTTCTCGCAGGCCCGGCGCATAGCGAGTTATGTATCCGATGTTCGGGTTAACGGTCTGATAGGCGGGTGCGAGGAGCAATGCGCCGTAGGGCTTGATGAGATGCTGGCGAGCGCTTGCCATGGCCCGAGCCGCACGCTCCGGACTGGCGATTCCAGAAATCACTGCCCACGTCTGGGGGTTGAGGAAGATCTCGCCTTCTCTACATTGCTTCGAGCCAAAGGGGCGTCCCTCGTCGTCCGTTCCCGCGATGTACCACTCGCCGTCCCAACATTGGTCTTCGACGGCTTGACGAAGGCTTTCAGCCTCGCTGAGGAACCGGCTGCTCAACGCCTCATCGCCGAGGGCATCCATGACGACGGCAAACCTCCTCAAAATGGAGAACAAGAACATGGCCAACCATGCCGATTCCCCTTTGCCATCCAGGCCAGCGTGACTGAGGCCGTCGTTCCAGTCTCCTGCACCGATCAAGGTGAGCCCTCGTGGAGATCGGGCGGCCAGCGCACGCTCGATTCCTCGCAAACAATGGTCGAGCAATGTTCCTCGGGCCGAGCCTTGGCCGTCTGCCGCATAAGCAAGGTCTGTCTTCAGGGCGTCCAGATCGCCGGTTTCATCCAGGTACTCGAGCACTGCGAACGCAAGCCATAAGCAGGTGTCGCTGTGCCGGCTCTTTGCAAAGATGTTCGTCCCTGGATGCCACCAATGTTTGACGGAACCGTCCTCGTACATTGCTTCCGCGTGAATCTTGATCTGACGAAGGGTCCTCTCAGGATCCGTGTCCAGATGCATCAGGCTGTCTTGAAGCTGGTCGCGATACCCGAAAGCCCCTCCTTGTTGGTAGTAGGCGCACCGGGCGGTCATTCGGCCGACCGTCGTCTGGTACGGCAGCCACAAGTTGGCAAAGACGTCGATCGCAGGCTCGCCAGTCTCGAGGCGTAAGCGGCCGTGCGATTCACGGTGATACGTCTTCGTCTCCTGGCACTGCTGGCGAAGCCCTTCGAGCGTCATCGCCTTCGCAACGCGTCCAGCGTTATCCTTGTCCTGATCGACACCGATAACGATGGCGAAGCTTCGAGTCTCACCTTCCGCAAGCGAGACTTTGAAACGAGCGGCCGCGATCGGATCGTCCCATCGGCCTGAGGTTTTCGGAGGGCAGTGCGTGACCATTCCGCGCGGCGACGAGACTTGCCCGAGGCGGCCCAGCCACTGAGACTTATCACTGAACCATTCGACGCCCTCGACCCCTACAAGCCGGACGAACGCGAACGGGCCCGCATCGGTCGGTCGTTTGACGTGCTCCTCAAGGCTCGGCTGCTTCCAAGCCAGCACGGTGTCGCCGTCGACCTTCGTGCTCACGAACAGCCGGTGGAACTCGCGATGCCATTCCCCTTGGCTGCCCAAGTGCCATTCGAGGTACGTCCCGACACGGATCGTTCTTGTGCGCTCGCTCCCGTTTGTCAGCGTCACGAGGTGTATTTCGTAGGATCCCTCCGCAGGAACAAAGATCGTTTGCTCGCTTGTGAGCTCATTGCAAGTCCTCTTGAAGGTTGTGAAGCCGAGGCCGTGCCGGACTTCCTCGCTGTCTGCCTCGCGCCGAGTGGGCATCAAAGTGGTCGACCAAATGTCATTGGGCTCGTCTTCGTCAGCGAGATAGACGTAGCGCCCATACGCGTCCGAGACGAGGTCTTGCTCCCAGCGGTTCACCCGGAAAAGCTGGCAGTTCTCGAACCAAGAGAACCCTCCGCCCGCTTGACTCAGAACCAAGCCGTACGACTCGTTCGCCAGTACGTTGATCCAAGGGCGAGGCGTAAGTACGTCCGTGACGACGTATTCGCCGGTCTCGCTGTCAAAGTAGCCGTACTGACTCGGGAAAAGGCCGAGCCCGTCCGATAGGTACGGGCTGACAACAGCGCTAGTCAGGGAAGTCTCAATCAATTCGGTCAAATCCCATGGGCTTCTGGGAGGATGTTACCTCTCGGTTCAGACGAATTTGCTGAATGGTTTCAGCAAATTCATTGAATCAGCCAGAGGGACAAGGTCTTCTGGGGCAAACGGGCCGTCCATGACGACCGTCATGTCGGGCCCAAGAGGAACGGGCCACCGTGAGGCCATGAGCGAGCGAGGACTTGCAAACCGGACGCTGGTCATGAACACGCTAGCGTTCACAGTTTGCTTCGCCGTCTGGACCATGTACGGCGTACTGGTGACCTTCCTTGTCGACAATAAGGTCCTAGAAATCGACAAGGCCCAGATGGGTTGGCTGATCGGAGTCCCCGTGCTGACCGGATCCATCATGCGTTTGCCCGTTGGGCTCCTGACCGATCGCTATGGGGGAAAGTCCGTGTACCTCGGAGTCATGCTCTTCGCGGCGGCCTCAGTCTATTTGGTGAGTTTTGCCCACTCCTACTTGAGTTTTTTGCTCTTCGGACTGCTGTTCGGCATGAGTGGGGCTGCCTTCGCCGTCGGGATCGCCTTCTCTTCAATGTATTTCCCGAAGCACAAGCAAGGGTTCGCCCTCGGCGTCTTTGGCGTCGGCAATGCCGGAGCCGCCGCAACCACGCTGGGTGCTCCCGTCGTGCTGGATCGGCTGACCAGCGGAGGATCCAACCTTGAAGGCTGGCGAACACTCCCTCAAATCTATGCCATCGCCTTGGTCGCTATGGCTGTGCTCTTCGCTCTCACGACCCGAAACCGTAAGGTCGAGGGGGCAGCCCAACGGACGGTCGGCGAAATGTTGCGACCTCTGAGCGACCTGCGCGTCTGGCGCTTCGGACTCTACTACTTCCTCGTCTTCGGAGCGTTCGTGGCCCTGTCTCAATGGCTCGTGCCGTACTACCTGAACGTATATGCCGTGAACCTGGCCACTGCGGGCCTGCTGGCCTCGATATTCTCGCTGCCGTCTGGCGTCGTCAGGGCCCTGGGTGGATGGGTGAGCGATGCGACCGGGGCAAGGACTTCGATGTATTGGGTGCTTGCGGCTTGCGCTGTGCTCTTCCTGATGTTGGTCGCGCCGCGAATGGACATCCGTTCGCCCGGCGAAGGTGTCATGGCCGAGCGAAAAGGGGTGGTCACCCTGGTGACACCGCAGCAAGTCGTGGTCGGCGAGAAGACCTACAAGCTCAAGTCGGAGCCGAGTTCGCAAGTCTTCCCGGACGACAAGACGCTTGTCTGGCCAACGTTCCAATCCTGGCAGGAGCCCGTCGTCAAAGTGGGCCAGGAACTGAAGAAGAAGGAACTTGTCGCTCAAGGTGTCACCCACGTTTACTTCCAAGCCAACGTGTGGGTGTTCACAGGACTCGTGTTCTTGGCAGGCCTCGCCATGGGAATCGGCAAGGCTGCCGTCTACAAGCACATCCCCGAGTACTACCCCAACGATGTTGGCGTCGTCGGTGGCGTGGTCGGCGTCATAGGAGGACTGGGCGGCTTCGTTTGCCCGATCCTTTTCGGCGAGTTGCTCAAACGGACGGGCCTCTGGACCTCCTGCTGGCTCTTCTTGGCCGTCGTGAGCGTGGTTTGCCTCGTTTGGATGCACATCGTGATCCTGCGCATGGCTAGGGAGCAGGACATCGAACGCCTCCAGATTCGCGGTGTCGAGCCAGTACTTGCCAGTCCCGAACCCGTATGACGAAAATCATGGCGGGACCCTAGATCTCTATCCAATCTCAAAGGCGAGGTCTAACGAAATGTCCGCAACTCAAACACTTGCCGAGGGCACGGCCGTCCCCCAAGGGACACCTGAAGATGCCGCTTACTGGGAGGGAAAAGGCAAGACCGTTGCGTGGAAGACCCTTTGGGTCACTACGTTCGCACTATTCCTGAGCTTCAGCACCTGGTTCATGGTGAGCGCGATCGTGGTCAAGCTCGCCGGGATCGGCTTCAAGTTCGACAAGCAGCAGCTCTTTTGGCTGACTGCGATGCCGGGCCTGGCCGCTGGCACCCTCCGGATCGTCCACACCTTCCTTATTCCTGTCTTCGGTACACGCAAGACGATCGCCGTCTCCACCTTGCTCTTGGCGCTTCCGTGTATGGGCTGGTACATGGCCGTCCAAAACCCAAACACCTCCTATTCGACGTTCATGGCCCTGGCCTTTCTGGCCGGCCTCGGTGGAGGAAACTTCAGTTCGTTCATGCCGAGCACGTCGCTGTTCTTCCCCAAACGGTCGCAAGGCACGGCTTTGGGCATCCAGGCTGGCATCGGAAATTTCGGAGTCAGCGTGGCCCAGTTCCTCATTCCCGCGGTGATCGGTGTCCTCTGGCTCGGTACCGGTCAATCGCTCAATGAAAAGGGAAAGCCCACAAAGGAGATCTTCCTCCAGAACGCCGCATTGGTCTGGTTACCGTTCGTCTTGCTCGCGGCCATCATCGCCTGGTTTGCCTTGCGCGATGTGCCCGTGAAGGCCAACTTCAGGGAACAACTCGACATCTTCAAGGAGAAGCACACCTGGTTCATGACATTGCTTTACATCATGACCTTCGGTTCCTTCAGCGGTTATTCGGCGGCATTCCCCTTATTGATCAAGGAGACCTACGGCAAGTTCCCTGGCGGTCCCGACCCGCTGAAATTCGCCTTTCTGGGACCGCTCGTCGGCGCCCTCGTCAGAGTCGCGTTCGGCCCGGTCAGCGATAAACTGGGCGGCGCCAAAGTGACGCTGTTCAGCGGTCTCGGGCTGCTGGCCTGCGCGCTTGGGGTCACCAACTTCACCCATCCGAGCGGTGTGGAGCAATGGAACGGGTTCCTCTGGATGATGCTCGGCCTCTTCTTCTTCAGCGGAGTCGGCAACGCTTCGACGTTCAAGCAAATGCCGATGATCTTCCCGCCTCGGCAGGCCGGCGGCGTTATCGGCTGGACCTCAGCCATTGCGGCGTACGGTCCGTTCATCTTTAGCGTGGCCTTCGGAGCGATCATTGCGAGCACTGGGGCACCGACTGCCTTCTTCTATGGCGCGGCGACTTTTTACGCCCTCTGTGTGGTCCTCAACTGGTGGTTCTACACCAGGCGGGGCTGTGAGAAGCCCTGCTAACGGGCGACGACTTCGAGAGAGCCTCGAAAGCAGGCCTTTGAAAACCGGGCGGGGCCGATTGAGCCCCGCCCTTCTCTGTTATGCTTTTCCCGCCGAGAGCCTCTCCGCTTCACAAAACAGCGCTTCGACATACTCGACCAAGTAGTGGCGCCCACGATCTTTGGCCTGCGAGTACCAGGGGTTCATCAGGACGCTCCGTAGCAGGAGCACGCCCGACTCGCGGTATTCCTCTTTGGACACGCCCAACCGCTCAAGGAACCCGGCGACGGCTTCTTCTCGATATTGGCTCGGGCGCAATGTGGTGCGGCTGACAAAGAACTCCTGGCCATAAACCCGACTGTCCTCATCCATCGTGAACCGCTCGAACACGTGCTGGTTGAGTCGGTTGATGCCCTCCAGCCCTTCAGAGCCCGAAGGGCGAAAGGCAAAGCACACAATGTTTGAACCGGGCGGCGTCAGCGTGACAGCGCGCACACCGGCATCGGGGTGCCAGGTCGGCCACAGTTCAAGAAGGGCGTGCAATTCGCAAGCATTGCGGACTGTTTCCCGGACGAGGGCGCCGTGGCCCGTGACGTCGAGCGGGATTAATGAGTGGCTGAGCCACACGGAGGCCGCTGCCGCGCCGGGTTTGCTGCCCTCCAGAATGTAAAGCCCGATCCCCTCGCTCTTTCGCTCTGCTTTAGGCTCTTCCATGGCCTCGCCAATATAGGGCGCGTATTGGCGCAGTAACGGCTTCACAAGATCGGTCTTGAAGCACACTGCACCTGCCGGGTAAGGGATGTATCCCAGCTTGTGGGGATCGATCGCCACGCTGTCTACCTCACCCATCCGCTCAAGTGCGTTGCAGGCGTGCCCCACCGGTAGGTCGAGAGGAATGTCCACTTGGTGCCCGTCGATCACGACTGTCGAGACCGGATCTCCGAGACCGATCCGGCCCGGCCGTGTCATTGTCCGCAGGTAGGCGCCGTAAGCACCATCGACGTGTATCCAGAAGCCCGGCTTGCCCTCGCTTGTCCTGCGTGTTCGCAAGTCCAGGATCTTGTCAACGGGATCGACCGCTCCTTCCTCTGTCGTTCCCACGACCGCCACGACCGCGATGACAAGAGCTCCCTCGGCATCGAGCTTTTTGAGCTCCTGGTCTAAGGCGTCGATGTCCATTCGAAACGTCGAGTCCACCGGCACACGGACTAAACCGCGGCGTCCGATGCCGAGCACGTCACAGGCCTTCTCAAAGCAGTAGTGATGGCTCTCTGGCACCAACAGGACCGGCCTCCGGCCCGTCTTTGCCGTGACATGGGCGATGCCGCGCTCAACCACGCAATGCTCGCACCCAAGATAGGCGGCGAGGATGTCGTCAAGAGACCAACCGTTGGCTTGTGCCTTGTCGAAGAGACCGGTAAATTCCTCGAGGGGTGGAACCCATGATCCGTGGTGGGCTGGCGGCAGATCAAGCGCATTCCGCATTTCCGCGACGACCTCGGGCAGATAGGCCACAGTCCGGGCGAGCCATAAGGCCTCAAGATTCGCGATCGTGCCCCCACTGGTGAGGTGGCCCCAGGAGTCCGCATCGAACCCGATCATGTCGCAGAGCATGCGGCACGCCTCCGTCTCCAGCCTGACTGTCACGGGGGCCGCCTCGCGGGACACGTTGTTCGGGTTGTACAGCATCGCGGCAAAGTAGCCGGCGATACTGGGCAAGGTCTGCTCAGCGATCATGTGTGCCGCGTACCGCGGACTATGGAACGGAAAGTCCGCCTTGAGGCGGCCGAGCAGTTCGGCCAGCCTGTCCTCGAAGGCGTCTCGAAAGGGCTCGCCTTCGCGCCGAGCATGGGAGTCCAGTACGAACCCGTCTTCCGGAAAGTAGTTTCGCCGCCAAGAGTAATAGTCGAGGGCGATACGGCCAAGCAGCCCTTCGAACCATTCTGCGTTTTCTCCTTTCGGACCCGCGAACCAAGAGGTCATGGTGAATTGTGGATCGAATGGTGCTCGAACGCTACGACCATCACTCCCTTGCTATCGTCGGAGGAGCGGATGACGTTGTCGCGGACGCGTGATGGCCGTGTGGCGGGGGTGTCTCGAGAATGCCCTTCAGAGTCATCACTCCGATCATCAAGATAACAGCCATTCCGGAAACCATGATCCACTGGCGGTAGGCAGGGTGACGGGACTTAGCCCGGTCGAGCCAAGGCACCAAAATCATGCCGACCGTCACCAAGCCGGGAACGACCGCGGTCGCAATGATCTCCCATCCAGCCGGCATGATCTTGAGCAATTCGTACATGCCGAGGAAGTACCACTCGGGCCGCGGGGCAAAGTCAGTTCCGGTTGGATCCGCGATCGCCTCGAGTGACGGCGGCATACCGAGCGACATCCAGGCGAGGATCCCGACGCCGAGGAGAACAACGATCGCGTCCTTGAAGAGCTGGTTAGGATAGAACTTGACCGGCGGGCCCTTCTGAGCCACGACCGGACCCGCGATGTGGTGCCGCCTGACAAGGTACAGGTGAAGCCCTGTGAACGCCACCAATGCGGCCGGCAGCACCATGATGTGAATCGCGTAGAAGCGGGTGAGAGTCAGGGCCCCCACCTCCTCGCCACCGCGGATCAAGACCATCAGGGGATGACCAATGAGCGGCAAGGTCGCGGCGATCCGCGTACCGACCGTCGTCGCCCAATAAGCCTTCTGGTCCCACGGCAGCAAGTAGCCGGTGAACGAGAAGCCCAGGATCACGTTAAAAATGAGCACGCCGACGAGCCAGGTGAGCTCACGCGGCTTCTTGTACGAACCCCAGAAGAAGACCCGGAGAACGTGGGCCACCGTGATGCAGACGATCAACGTCGATCCCCATACATGCAGGCCTCTCACGAAAAGACCAACTGGATGGCCCTCGTTGATGTGCTTGACGCTCAAATAAGCGCTCTCTGTGCCGGGAGAGTAGAACATGGCCAGCGCCAATCCGGTGACGAACTGGAAGGCGAGCAGGGTCATGAGAAGGTTCCCAAGCGTCTGCCACCAACCCACCCCGGCTGGCATCGGCTCGTCCAGGTTCTTTCGGACGAAACCCCACCAACCCAGCCGCAGGTCGGTCCAGTCGCGCAAGCTCGGTCGGTCCGCTACGAGGCGTTCGACGTCGGTTCTCTCGTGCTTGCCGACCACAGGCTCTTCAGGGGACAGGACTTCACGCGGCACTTCCCGCCCTCCTGTCAACAAGAATCCGTCCGTTCTCGACCTTGACGGCGTGGGTGACGAGTGGCTTCGGTGGCGGCCCGCTGATAACCTTTCCGTCTTCGTCGAACACCCCGCCGTGGCACGGGCAGAGGTACTTCTTCTGATCCCCTTTGTATTGAATTCGGCAACCGAGATGGGTGCACGCCGGGTCGAAGGCGATCACGCGGTCGGGGTACTTCTTGATGAACACCACGTATTCGCGAGTGACGGTCTGATATCCGTCGAGCACTTTGGCCTTGAAGCGCACCTCCTTGGTCTCGCCCTCACCAAGTTCGTGTTCACCCATGACGTCGATCCAATCGTCCTGCTCCTTCTTCTTGAGCGGGGAGCCTATGAAACCGGCGACAGGCGTGAAGATTCCGGCCAAGACAGCGAGGTTGATCGCCCCCACGGACCAGGCCAGAAACTTGCGCTTCTTCGGATCCTCGGCTTCGTTTTCCCTACACTTTTCGCAGTTATGGTCACACATTGGTTTTGGTTCCCCTGGTTGTCAAGGCTATGGGTAGTAGCGAAGTCGGAACTCTCCCGCTGATTCCGGGTCGACTTGCTTCAAGACCGACTCGGCGATCGCCACCGACTTGTGGTGTCGCCCCGGCGAAGGCTCGCGGTCAAAAGCGATTTCAACACCGCTCTTCACGATGGCGTCGGTCACGGCTGTCAAACCGGCCATGACGGGCACGACGAAGATGTGGTTCATGCGTGTGAACGGCATGCTGACGATCAGCGTGAGCACGGTCAGCAGGTGGTAGATGTAAACGGGCATGACCCAAGTAAAGGCGCCCGTCCGGCTCAAGGTCAGGGTCAGGAACCCGCTAAATATCGAATGGAGAAGCAGGTTCACGAACAGGAAGTCGCGGCCTAGTGTCACGCCGTTGTCGACATACTTGTCCGTCTTGTAGCGGAACATCACATAGAAGACCCCGGAGATGACCGAGGCACCGCAAATCACAGCGAAGACCTTGATGGGATGATCCATCGGGAGCTTGGCCCGCGTGGGATCGTTGATCTGCATCAAGATGTCCGCGAGGCCAAGTCCGAGGAAGCCGTACAAGATTAGGCCGTGCATGGCCCAGCGGAACCGATTGGTCCGCCATAAAGAGGCCACAAAGAGCCCGTCCACAAAGAGGCTCCGGATGAAAACAAAGGCGGCCTTGCCCACGCCAAAGCGTTTGAGCGCGGGCCGGAGCTTTCCGAGGTTGGCCAACTTGACCCAGTAGCGGAGTACCCACAAGGAGAGGAGGAGCGAGAGAATCCCCGCCACCATGAAGATTCGGGCGACGACCTTCGTCGACAGCATGCTGCCGACTCGGTAAGCCAATGGGATCTGCGTGTCGTCCCAGGGTTTCGACTTGACCTCGGCATAGGCTGTCCTCAAGTCTTGGTCGCTGAGCATGGCCTCCGGTGTCGGGGGCATCATCCCCTTTCCCTTGCGGACGGTCTTGACGAACTCCTCTTCCGTCAGCTTGGTCTGAGCCAGCGGCGGCCCGAGGCCGCCCATCGCGCTCGTCCCGTGACATCCCATGCACGAACTGGAACCGAAGACATCGGTCCTCGCGTGCGCCATTTCACTTTGTGCCAATGCGACGGAGGACAGGGCGAGGAGCGTGACGATCAAAAGGAACACCTTGTTCATTTGCTTGCCTCCTTGACGTGGTCCCACTCCGTGTAGGGCACCGAGTCGTCCGGTATGAAGACTTCCACTTCGGCCCGCCCGCCAAGCGTCGAGACTTCTTGATCTGACATCGGGCCGAGGTACATGCCGCCCGGCTTTGTTCCCGCTTCGGGAAGGAGTTTGAAGGTCTCGCGGCCTCGATGGCGCTCAGCCTCGATGTATTCAGAGATCTCGCTTTCGGGATCCTCAGTGTCGCCAAAGATGCGCGCCGTTGTCGGGCAAGCCACAACGCAAGCAGGCTTCAAGCCCTCGTCCACTCTGTGAGCGCAATATGTGCACTTTCGGGCGACCCCTTCCCGAATCCTGGGCTTCACAAAGTCGCGCTCATAAGGCTCGTCTTCGTTGAGGTACCAGTCCTCCTCGTCCCGGTGCAGGATGATGTTCCCGTAGGGACAAGCGGACACGCAGGCGCCAGTTCCGCGACACCGTTCCTGGTCGAGCAACACGATGCCGTCTTGGCGTCTGAAGATCGCTTTGTTTGGGCAGGCCTTCAGGCAAGGTGCGTCCTCGCAATGGTTGCAAAGCACCGGCACGTACAGGCGTTTGACGTGGGGATATTTGCCCGTCTCGATATTGAGGACGCGAGCGAAGAAGGTGTCGAGGGGCGTCCCGTTCTCTTGCTTGCAAGCCACTGTGCAGGCGTCGCACCCGATACATCTGGTGAGGTCGATCAGCATCGCATACCGGGCCATCACTCACCTCCCGAGGTGACGAGTGCGCCCCGCTTGGCCCGCCCCGCGTTGACCACCTTCCGGATATCGACCCGGGTGTCCTTCCAGTGCTGTCCCGGCGCGTAGACCGCAGGCAAATAGTAGTTCTCGTGCGTCGGTTTAACCTTCTGATGGGTGTGGACGCTGTGGTATTTGCCACCCGCCAAGTAACGATCCCACCACCCGTGGTCGATGCAGAGGACGCCAGGCTTGATCGTCTCCGTCACCAGAGCCCACAACTTGAAGCTGCCGAAGTGGTTGAAGATCTCGACAGTGTCGCCGTCCCGAATGCCCCGCACGTCGGCGTCCGTCGGATTAATCTCGACGACCGCCTTTCGGTTGAGGTTCAGCAGCACCGGGTTGTTGCTGTGTGTCGAGTGGACCCGCCATTTGCTGTGGGGGGTGACCACACAAAGGGGCATCGCCTGGCCGTCGTCTGGCAGATGGGAGAAGGCCGGCTTATAGACCGGCACCCTTTCGCCCAGCTTTCCGAACACTTCCTCTTCCTTGTAGAACTCCATCCGGCCCGTCTTCACAAACTCCTTGTTCGCTCCCTCGGGGAACGGATAGGCGCGAGGCGGAAACGGTTTCATGTCATGGAACTGATCGTCGCAGCCGCACTCGGGGTCGTGCACGTTCAATCTCACGGGCCCGGCCCGTAGCTGCTCCAACGTGATGCCGGAACACTCCTTGCCTCCGTTCTCCAGCAGCATTCTCAGCGCCTCTTCCTCCGAAATCCCGAAGTACCTGTCATGGAGTTCCGGGCTGACGCGCCGCATGAGTTCGTTCACGATCCAGAACTCGGTCTTCGAGTCGTACTGCGGCGGCACGACCTCTTGCTGAATTTGCAGGTACGGATGACAACTTGTGCCCACCAACTCTTGCTTCTCCCAGAAAGTCGGGCAGGGAAAGACGACATCGGCGTAATCCGCGGTGGGAGACATGGAGAACTCGAACACGCAGAAGAGGTCGAGTTTGTCGATTGTCTCCTTGATAAGGTCGGAGAACTCTGTCACCAGGGGATTGGCGTGGCTGCAGAACAGCGCCTTGAAGCCGTCTTTCGGATACTTGATCTTTGGGTTGATCGTCTCGGTGGGGCCACCAAGGACGAAGTAATGCATCGGGCACGGTTTCGGCCGAATTCCGTCGGGGAACCACCAGGAGCTGACGTCCAATCGAAAATGGTGTTGGCCGCTGTAAATGCTGACGGACTCGCCCGGCTTGCCGTGTGCGCCGACCAACGAGGCCAACAGGAGCACCGCCCGGATCGTGAGGTCGCCATGCAACCTGTGGTTGAGGCCCATACCAATGACGATGCTCGCCGGCCGGGTCGTGGCGTACTCTAACGCGACCTGTCTGATCGTCGCCGCGGGAACGTCACAAACTTTGGCGACGTGTTCCGGCCGGTATTCCTCGCGCATGATCGTGTCTTCAAGGATTTGGTAGACAGGCTTGCAGACCACGTCTTGGCCCCCGATCTTCACCGTCCTCTCCCCTCGAAAAGCCGGCTTCAATCCCTCTGGCAGCACCAAGCTGTCGCTGGGAAGAACAAACCAGTCTTTGCTGGCCTCGTCCCAGACGACAAACTCGGCGTCCGAACCAAGCCCAAGGTCGGCGGCCCGTAGGCGCAAGCCGTTGTCCGATCGGACGAACGTGGTCACGTCTGTGAAGGTCCTCAGGAAGTCCCAATCCACGAGACCTTCTTCGATGACCGTGTAGCACATGGCGAGCGCCATCGCTCCATCCGTGCCCGGGCTGATTGGAATCCATAGGTCGGCGCCC
Source organism: Armatimonadota bacterium (assembly GCA_018268375.1). Classification (GTDB taxonomy): domain Bacteria; phylum Armatimonadota; class Fimbriimonadia; order Fimbriimonadales; family Fimbriimonadaceae; genus JAEURO01. The sequence continues at coordinate 91,689 of JAFDWS010000008.1, forward strand.
TTGGCCGTTTGCGAGCATCTCGGATCGATGCACACGATCTTGCAGCCGTTCTCCTGTTTGGCGTGCTTCGTCAGGAACTTGGCGTCCGGGATGCGGGTCTGAAAAACGTTCGACGACCAAAGGATCGCGTACTTGGCTTCGGCCCAACTCTTGGTCTCGCACTCGACGCAGTCGATGCCCACTGTGTGGGTGAAGCCCATGCTGATGTCGCCATTAAAGTCGTAAGCGGTGGCAAAGGACATTCCCAGGGCGGCCGCCATACGGACTTGGGCGCCCTTCTGGAGATAACCCGTCCCCACGACCTGGTTGAACAGGAGCATATGGTCCGCGCCATGCTCTGCCGTAATGCGCTTCATATGCTCGGCAACGTAGTCCAGTGCCTCGTCCCAGCTGGCTTCCCGCCACTTGCCCTCGCCGCGGGCACCAGTCCTGATCAATGGCTTCTTCACGCGGTCGGGGCCGTAGATCATGTGCGTCATGGACATCCCGCGCAGACATCCCCGCGGGTTGTACGCCTCGCAGGGATAGTCTGCCGCTGGCTTCAGGTCGATGATCACGTCATCGACGACCGTCGCCAGCCACCCACACGCCCCCGTGCAATTGGGGCTGTCCGTCGTCCTCACCACCCTTGCCTCACCTGTCGGCTGGGTTGATGGAGTCCTTCCTGGAACTGGGTGACGGGTTGCCATGGTTCTCTTTTCTCTCGCGACCGAGTTGCTCGGCGCTTGATTGAATTTTCAGATGGCCCGAGGGTCCCAGCTATGACGAGCGTCATGTCCTAGGCCCGGCACTCGCGCGACGATGATCACATGGCCCTGAGAAACCCGGCTGCGATCGGTTGCTCGACGGCGCGACAATTGGCAGAGCGCGCGCGATTGGCCTCCTGCGCGAAGGTCGCCGTCTACCGGCCCTTCTTCATATGCGGGACCGTCACGGTCCTGACGGCAGGCTGCCTCCTGGGCGCTCTCGCCCTTTGGGGACTGGCAATGCAGGGCAGCTATTTGGCGAGCGCCTGGACCCCGTATGTGCTGGCTCATGCGAACTCACAGTTGTACGGCTGGGTCGGGTTCTTCGTCATGGGCTTCTCGCTCCAGCACCACGCGCCGACTGTCGCCAAGCTCAAGCTTTATCACGGCCTCGCTTGGTGCTCCTTGGCTCTCATGGGGCTCGGCATCCTCATGCGGTTTCTGGCCGAACCTCTTGCGAGGGAAGCCGACCCGACGTGGGTTGCGGTGGGCGTTCTTTCCGCCTGTTTCCAGGCCGTCGCCGTAGTCTTGTTCGTCACGAACACCACCTTCACGCGGTACCGCCCGACGGAAGCGGACGGGTCGTCTCTTTTAGTCGTCGCGGGGGAGCGGCCCAAGCTGAAAAGGGCAGCCTGGCAGACCTCGTTCGTCTTCTTGTCCCTCTTCTTCTTCGTTGTGGTGTCCCTCGCCGAGCCCTTCGTTTTCGCGCTTTCGCACCGAGCCGATCGTCTGGCAAACATCCAATTTGTGGCCGAGTGGTTCGCACCACTGCGCGAAGCGCAGTTCCTCGGCTTCGTGGCCCCGATGGTATTCGGAGTGGGCCTGTCCAAGTTCTCGGAGTGCATGGACTTCGAGAACCCTTCGAAGGCGCTCGGTCTGGCAGGGCTAGCGTTTTGGATCGCCGGACTCCTCTGTCGAATCCAGGGCTGGATCCACTATTTTCGGAGTGGTATGGAGCCTGGATCGGGCACTGTCTATTTCTTGGGCGGCGTTCTTCTGTGCCTTGGCGCCGTCTTCGTCGTCGCCTCCTCAGGTGTCTGGCGCCCTTCGACCTTCAGGAGCGGCGCCCAGCTCGCACTGCGGTCTCAGAAGTTCATCCGCGCGGCAATGGTCTGGCTTCTCGTCGCCGGAGCCATGATGGTGGCGGAGCCCTTTGTCCTTGGACTCTTGTCGCAGCCTTTCTCGCACGCATATATTGGTGCGGTCCGCCACGCCGTCACCGTGGGGTTCATCTCCCAAATGATCATCGGCTTCAGCGCGCGTATCGTCCCCAACATCCTCGGGCTTGAGGACAGAGCCATGCCTCGGCTCTGGCCGACCTTCATCCTCTTGAACGCTGGCAACGCCGCGCGGGTCGTTCTAGAGGTCGCAACTGACTTCACGCCGAACGCCTTTGTGCCAATGGGCGTCACCGGCTTTGTTGAACTGATCGGCTTGGCGCTGTGGGGTGGCCACATCCTCTCGCTCTTGCTGCGCAACGGCCGAGTGAGTGAGGTCGCCCATGCGAAATGAAGGCATACTCTCGCAGGAGATGTTGGAGGTACCGGAAAAGCCCTCTGTGCTCTCCGTGCTGGCCTCGTGCTCTGCTCTCAACACGCTCGACGAGCAACAGCGCGAAGTACTTTGCGACGAGAGCTTCATGGCTTATGCAGAAAGAGGCGAGATGATCTGGCTCGCCGGCTCCACCATGCAGTTCGTGGCCATCTGCGGAACTGGGTTCATTAAGATGACCCGGACAACACCGAAAGGCTCAGAGGTCGCCGTCGAGCTTCTCGGCCCGGGACAATGCCTCGGCCTCATTGCCGCCATCGAGGGCCGTGTCTACCCCCTCAATGCCACGGCCGTGACCAACAGTTGGTACCTCAAAGTCCCTACCCGGGCGATTCACGAGGTCTACAACTCTAACGAGCGGCTGAGAGACTCCTTACTGCGGTCCCTCGCCCCTCGGCTGCGGAAGGCCCATGAAATGATGGCCAGAATGTCGAGCGAGAAGATCGAACAGCGATTGGCCGCCGTCCTTCTCATCTTGGCCGAGACCTATGCCACTGATTGCGACGCAGGCACCGTCCTGACTGTTCCCCTGACGCGACAAGATCTCGCTGAGATGGCTGGAACAACGGTTGAGACCGCCATTCGCGTCATGAGCAAGTGGCAGAAGCAGCAAGTCCTGTCGACCAACCACCAGTGGATCACGATCCGGAGCATTCCGGCTCTTGAGGATTTGCTGACCGCCTGAGAAGAGAGAATGTCAAAACTTCCGAAACGCTACTTGAAATTCATGGAGACCTATCCGGAGGTCGGTGCTGCTTACCAGGCCATGGGTGCCGCCGTCGGCGCCGCCGGGCCGCTCGATCCCAAGACAGCCGCCCTCGTTAAGGTCGGCATCGCAGTGGGGGCGAAGATGGAAGGTGCAGCGCGCAGCAACGCGCACAAAGCCCTTGAGGCAGGGGCCACCCCCGACGAGATTCGCCACGCCGTGCTTCAAGCGACGACCACCGTCGGCTTTCCGACGATGATGGCCGGAATGTCTTGGGTCGACGACGTACTGGACAAGTCCTAGGCCATGACCGGCGTCATAGAGGCGCCGCGCAATCCGGCACAAATTGAACCTGAGGGCCATGGTTCGGCCCGAGGAGAAAGCAGTGCCGTTCTTGGTCTACCTTCCGCCGCAAGAGAAGCTTCACATCCAACCCACGGTCGAGTTCCGCGAGCGCATCGAGCGTCGCAACAATCGCGACTTTTCCGACGCCCCGAACGACGACAGGACCGACTTCCTCACTCGCGTGAGGGTCGGAGCGATCGCGACCCTGGACAAACAATGGAAGTTCTCCCTCCAGTATCAGTACGCACGCGACTGGATCCATAAAGCGAGCGGCCATTCCGTCGACGAAGCCAGCGACCTCTCACTTGGCTATGCGCAGCACATCGGTGCAGAAGGAACCGCTACGCTTGGCCGGCAAAAAATCGTTCTTGGCTCCGAGCGTCTGATCGGCCCACTGGAATGGACAAATCTCTCCCGGCCCGTGGACGGCTTCAGGTTCCAAAGCAAGGACTGGGACGCGTTCGTGTTCAAGTTCGGGGTCGGCGAGACCCGTCCCCTCGATGCCCGCGTCGCCGGCGTCGCCCGCACGTGGAAGGAGGGCCTTTCCAGCTTTATTTACAAGCACGACCAAGTGAACGGCCGCTCGATCGACCTCGGCACCGTCAGCCATTGGACGAAGCGAAAGTACGGTCAATGGACGTTCGACTTAGAGGCTGCCATCCAATTCGGCGAGAACAAGGGCCGCCACCAGCGCGCCTGGGCCTGGCACTCGTCCGCCTCCCATCCACTCAGCGCCAAAACGAGCGGCTTTCTCGAGTTCAACGCCGCCAGCGGTGGCAGCAACAGCGACAACGTTTTCACCTTCGACAACCTCTATCCCACCAACCATAAGTTCTACGGCAGCATGGACATGCAAGCTTGGAAGAACATGAACGAGATTTCCGCAGGGGTGATCCATCAACTGACCGCCAAGAGCACCCTCTCGTTCAAGGTCTACTCCTATTCGCTGAGAGACGCCTCCGACGCTTGGTACGGAGCTGCTGGCAGCGCGAACAAGGGCAAGAACGGCGATTTCATCGACCCGACCGGTGCGAGCGGTAAGAACGTGGGAACGGAGTTCGACTTGGAGGGCACATACGCCCCGCGCAAAGACGTCCAGTTTTCAGGCGGGCTCGGGCTGTTCAAACCCGGTTCGTTCGTGAAATCTCGGAACGGCGGCACTGCCGACGACCAACTCTGGTTCTACGTGCAGGTGTCGATCAGGTTTTGAAGAAGGCGGGCCAGGCTCACTCGCCCCGAAACTGTGTTACCCTAGACCACCCACCGGAGCGTTCTCATCCTCCGGTAGGGAGGGTTCGATGGGAAATTTCAATTCGAAGAGGGCGGTGGTCGCGCTGGGCGGCGCAGTCACTCTAGTTTCGACAATCACACTGTTGACCAATAACAGCTTTGCCCAGGTTCAAAACTCACCAGCCTACGTGAGGCTCCAGAGCACGACTCCAGGGGTGCAGCAGAACGGCAACTCGAACATCAACGGTACGTCCATTGCAGGCGCATTCAACGCGGTCACCGGGGTCGCAAACGCCTTTGCGGTGCGAGCGGAGAACACGTCCTCCGCAACGAGCGCGACAGCGCTCTACGCCAGCGCCTCGGCTTCAAGCGGACAAACCACAGGTGCCCAACTCGCCGCTCCGAGTCCCGATGGCATCGGCGTCTTGGGCACGGGAGGGAACAAGGGCGGCTCCTTCATTGGACAGGCCGCGACGAGCTACGGCGTTTACGGCGAGGGGGCCAACATCGGCGGTTGGTTCGTGGGCCGTAACTCGAACGGCACAGGCGTATACGGCAATGCGGCAGGTCAAGGTGTCCTCGGACAAAGCACGAACGGAAAGGGAGTTTATGGCTTAAGCTCGTCCAGCCAAGGCCTCTATGGAGAGACGACGACCGGTTCGTCCGCCATTTGGGGGAGGACGAACTCAGCCAGTTCCTTCGCTGGAAACGCAGCCATCTACGGCTCGGCGACCTCCTGTACGGGTGTCTTCGGCCAAAGCACCAATGGGCGCGGGCTCTATGGCAAGAGCACCAACGATATCGCTGTCTGGGGCGAGACCAGCTCGTCGAACTACGCCATCGTCGGCATGAACTTCGGTGGAGGAGGCGGCATCACCGGCCAATGCTCCACTGGCCGTGGCCTCTATGGGAAGAGCGTCAGCGACATTGGCGTGTGGGGCGAAACCGAGGCCAACAACTATGCGGTTGTCGGGGTCAACCTGGGGACCGGCTCCGGTGGCGGCGTCTACGGCCAAAGTTCAAACAACCCGAACTCGAGCGGTCTTGCCATTTATGGCCTGAACCCGAACGCGGTCGGGAACTGTATTGCCGGGGAGTGCCGTGGCAACGGCACTGGCGTCACCGGAAGGACCCTGACTGGCGTCGGCGTGGCCGGCTTCTCCAACCCCGGCGGTGGCCAGTACTTTCCAGGATCGGCGGTCAACGGGCATTCGACGAACGCCTTCGGCGTGGCGGGGATCTGTGACGCCAACGGCAGCGCTGGCGTGATCGGAGTGGGCAACAACGGGGCTTGGGGCATGTATTGCCAGGGCTCGTTTGGAGCTACGGGAACAAAAGCCTTCGAGATCGACCATCCGCTTGATCCCGAGAACAAGCTGCTCGACCACTATTGCGCGGAAGGGCCCGAACCGCTGCTCGTCTATCGGGGCAACGTTGTCCTGAATTCCCGCGGCGAAGCGACCGTCGCCTTGCCCGACTACTTCGACGCCATTAACCGTGACGTCACTTACCAACTCACCGCCATCGGTGCCGCTGCCCCGGACCTCCACGTGAGCCAACGAGTCCAGAACAACCGGTTCGGGATCGCTGGCGGCAAAGCTGGCCTTGAGGTCTCCTGGACGGTCACGGGCGTTCGGAACGACAAATACGTCCAGACCTACGGTGCACCCGTCGAGAAGGCCAAGCCAGCCAACATGCGCGGCAGATATCTGAGGCCGGAGCTCTACGGTGCGTCGAAGGAAATGGCGATGTACCGGACTGTTCCCGCCTCTTCGCTGGCCCAGAACACCCCGACCGGCAAGTGACTTGAGCCGGCGCCTGCCCTGGCCCTCATGGCCAGGGCACGGCTCGCCGCGTCAGAATGACACGATGGTGTCGAGGCGCGACGTTCTCAAGGCGGCAGGGCAGGCGTCCCTTGCGTTCGGAATGGCGCCCATCGCTCATGCGATGACGGATCCAGGCTCTCGTCGGACCGTTCGGTGCATCAACTTCGTCAACTTTATCCGCGGGGTCGAGCCGCGGTTCGCTACCGACCTCCTGCTTCCCATCTCGAGCCAAATGCAGCTCCTGAAGGGAGCGAGCCTGCCCGTGACCTGGCTCCTTCAATACGACGCACTCGTGTCCGGTCCGTTCGTTCCCTTTCTCAAGGACAATGTGGGAGACGGGCACGAGGTCGGCTTCTGGTTTGAGATGAACGAGATGCACTGCCGCGCGGCTGGCTTGGAATGGCGCGGCAGACCAGGTTACGAGTGGGACCACCTGCCGTTCGTCGCCTTCACGATCGGCTATTCGCCTGAGGAGCGCGTCCGCCTCGCCGATGCCGCCATGGCAAAGTTCAAGGACGTCTGGGGCCGCTTCCCATCGTCGGTCGCCAGTTGGAACCTGGACGCCATCACGATCGAGCACCTTGCGAAGTACTACCACGTCGATGCTTTTGCTGTCTGCCGTGACCAGATCGCCACCGACGGCTTCACCATCTGGGGCGCTCCAATCGCAGGCTACTACCCGAGCCGCGTCAACGCCTGGAGCCCGGCGCTGAACCGCAAAAACCAGATTGGGGCGCCGGTCTTCCGAATGCTCGGCCAAGACCCGGTGTATTACTACGACGGCAGCTTCCAGTTTCCCAATGGTGAGCGGCACGGGAGCCCGATCACGATGGAACCAGTCTGGCCCTCGGGGCGGTCGCCGAAGTTCATCGAGGAGTTCCTTCGGATGATCGAGTCTGGGCCGAGCCTTGGGGTGGCCTACGCACAGCTCGGACAGGAGAACTCGTTTCCGTGGAACGAGCAAGCTGAAGGCTATCCCTTGCAGGTCGAGGCCGTCAAACGACTCCGTGAGAAGGGCGCCGTCCACGTCGAGACGCTCGGTGAATCCGGCCGGAGGTTCAAGAAGGCGTTCCGGCAGACTCCTTCTCAAGCTCAAGTCATGCTGGACGACCCTTACGGCAACACCCAAGCGCCAGAAGCGAGCGTCTGGTACCAGAGCCGCTTTTATCGCGCGAACTTGCACTTCCGAGATAGGGTTCCCACATTCCGCGACATCACGGTCTACCGGGACGACGTCCCCCAGCCCTTCCTGCGCCAAGCGACACGCGACCACGACGTTGAACAGCGGATGCCGGCCGTGTTGGACGGGGCGCACTGGAAGAAGGATGGCTTCGCCGGCGGAAGGTTGCTGGTGGACGGCCGCGAAATTCGGCTGGTCGAGCGGCCCAAGGTCGTCGAGGCGGAAGAGAGCCTTCTGGTGTCGTTGACCGCGGAATCAGGCGTCGTCCTGGAGGTGCGGTTCGAGGAGGAAAGGATCGTGCTTCGTTGTCCGCGCGGCCTCGCGGTCGAGTTCACGTGGGATCCCGCCAAGTCGGCGCTGAAAAGGGTCGAAGCGCAGGCCGCGCACTACGAGGCGGGAGGCGCGGCATATCAGTTGCGGCTCGTTGGCGGAACTCTTGCGGCGACGGCGACCGGGTTCGTCGCCAAGAAGTCAGGGAAGGAAATGGTGCTTCTCTTGGCGCAGGGGTAGGGGCGCCCTTCAGCCTCGCGCTCTTTCATCACGGGCATACGTGACACGCTCCGCCTCGGCCGACGGGAAAGTGAAGGTCACGTCTGCCCATGCCACGGCCACTCCTCCCTGAGCCATTTCCTTACTATGCTTTCTCAGACCCGCCTTGCCCTTCATCCGATGCGCCGCTCAAGAGATCGCCTGGAAGTTGAAGGGATGTGATTCCAATTGCTGTTAACACGATGCCCCCCAACAGCCAGATTGACGTGACCGCGTATAGTCTGATCGCCTGTTCAAGGTCGATCATTTTAACGTATGAAGCAACAATCCCGAAGAAAAACCAAGCTCCGACAGCTCCCTGAGATCGCTGCAGTCTTCGTTGAAATTGCGCAGAATCTACGACCACTCTCTCAAGAGCTGCCCCGGCACGCAAGAGGAGAAGCTCAGCCAAGACAAGTCCGAAGCCTAATACTGTAGCGGCAACCAAGGGGCTCACCATATGTTACTGGTTCCTCATGTATTCATCGAATTCTGCGCTAAGCAAGAAGCCCGCGAGAGCGAGTGCGTATGCGACGGGTGGCCGGGGTGAAGCGATGGGTCGTGCGCCTTCACCCCGGTTCGAAGAACACCCATCGGCGCGGCGGCCATCTCTGTATCCTATCCTCGATTGATGGGGCTTTGCCCAAGCGTGACGAAGTGCCGAGTCTGAGACCTGCAGAGGGCGGCGTCACCCTTGCCACCCGCCCGCGTGAGCCCTGCGCGAGTTAAATTCGATGGTGCGTCGCCTGTTAGATTGACCAAGCATCCGCTGAACTGTCAATCGGAAGCCCGATCTGGCCAGAGCCGACCGGCAGTTGCAGAATTTGAACCTAAATAGGTGGTGGACCGTGAAGGACTCGAACCTTCGACCCGCTGATTAAGAGTCAGCTGCTCTACCAACTGAGCTAACGGTCCAGACGAGGCAGACAATGTACCTGGAACGTTCCCAGGGCGACAAGGCCACGCCCCGGACCAGCCAAGAACACGAAAGCCCAGCCGCAAGGGCTGGGCTCGTGGGTATGCAGGGAGGGGGAATGCGTCAGGGCTTGATCTTGTTCGCGCCGCCAGGATGGTTCTGCATCATCTTGGCTTTCTCTTCTTTCATCAGCTTCTGCAGCTTCTCGAACTGCGCCGGCGTCAAGATCTTCTTCAGCTCGGCCTGATAGGCGTCCTGGTTCTTCTTGAACTGGGCCTTCATCGCCTCTTTGTCGGCAGGCTGGCCGCCCTTGTTCTTCTCGCGCATGGCCTTGAACTCGGCCATCCGCTTGTCATTCAGGGCTTTCCACTGCTGCTTCTGCTTCTCGGTCAAGTTCAGCTGGGCCATGATCTTCTGCATGCCCTCGCCACCCTTCATCATCATGCGCTGGCCCTTCTGGCCACCGGCAGCGTGCTGCCCGGGCTGGCCGCCGCCGCGCGGGCCGGCAGCTTGAGCGAAGGCGAGGGTCGTGCCCAGGGCGACCGCTGCGATCATTGCGAAAACTTTGTTCTTCATGCTAGTTCTCTCGGTTGAGTTCCTCGAAGGGCCAAAACGAGCGTTTCGGCACAATGTTCACTTACAGCGTGGGACCCGAAAAAGTGCCCAGGGCCTGTTCAGACCTTGCTAATGTGACCAAATCCTGGATCTCTTTGTCCTGGGCGGCCCGGAACTCCTGGGGCGTCCCCAGGAACAATAGGCGGCCCTTGTCAAGGAACGCGATACGGTCAGCGACCCTGAAAACGCTGGTGACGTCGTGGCTGACGACGATGCTGGTCGTCCGAGTCCGCTCCCTGGTCTCAACGATCAATTGGTCGATCGAGTAGGCGGTGACAGGGTCGAGTCCGCTCGTCGGCTCGTCATAGAGCAGCACTTTGGGTTCCATCGCGAGTGCGCGGGCCAGTCCCACGCGCTTGCGCATGCCGCCACTGAGCTCAGCGGGCATGAGCGCCTCGGAGCCCTCCAGCCCCACAGCTTCAAGCTGTTCGCCTACCAGTTGTCGCGCCGCCTTGCTCACGAGCCCCTTCTGACGCTTGACCCCAAACGCCACGTTGTCGGCCACGTTGAGATAGTCGAAGAGAGCCGCGTATTGGAAGACCATGCCCATCTTGGCGCGTGCCGTCTCGGGGTCTTGCCGGACGCTCACTCCGTCCACGATCACGTCGCCTTCCTCGATCGGCAAGAGGCCAGCGACGCATTTCAGCAGGGTGGTCTTTCCCCCGCCGCTGCTCCCCATGACCACGACGATCTCCCCCTCCGCGACCTCGAAATCGATGTCGAACAAGACTTGCCGCCGGCCGAAGCTGTGGCTCAGGTGGTCGATCTTGAGCATCGGGTCTCGGGAGTGTACCGGCGGAGACGGTAGACGAGCCGCGCTCCCGTCGCCGAACGAAACAGAGGCCCCCGATGAGCGCCAAAATCCCACGCCCCCCTCTATGAGAATGGAATGGGAATGCAGACTAGCCGCGAGCCTTGCGCACCTTCTCGATCGATTCCAAAGAGACCTCTTTTTCGAACGACCGGAAACCCGCCAGCTCAAAGCCGTGCTTGTGCGCCCAGGCCTGGGTCTGGTCGACTTGCTCGACGCTGACGTCCTTGCCCAAGGTGAACGACTCGGCCCTCTCTTCAAGGGCGAGCATCATCGTCTCGCTCATGCAAGCGTAAGCGGTGCCAGGAGGAAAGCCGAAGTCGAGGCCGAAGTGGACGTCGCCCGGAACCTTCACGACGCCGCCCTCGATCACGAGCACATCAGGCCTCTCCTTAGCCACCCGGACCGACACGTCTCTCGGCCTCGAGACGTCACAAACGACCGAGCCCGGTTTGAGGTGCTTGGGTTCGACGATCGCTCCGCCCGCCGAGGTCACCGTCACCACCGCATCGGCCGAGAGAATATCGTCCAGGTTGGTCGTCGGGAGCGAGCCAGGAATCTCTTGGGCAATAGCGGCTGTGCGCTCTGGGTCGCGTCCAACAACAATGGTCTTTCCAAACGAGCGGCCCAGCACGCGGGCGCAGGTCTTACCGATGGAGCCCGTCGCTCCCACAACGGCGAGGGTCGATTCGCACGGCTCGATGCCGACCAGTCCGCTCGCCTTAAGGACGCCCTCGATGGCCGTCGCCACGGTGTAGCTGTTGCCGGTCGTGACCGCAATCGGAGAGCGCTCGGCGATGGTCACTCCGCCGTCGCCCACCACGGCTGTGAAAGCTCCCAGGCCGATGATCTCCGCGCCTTCCGCCTTCGCCATCTCGGCCGCCTTGACGATCGTCGCGTAGCTGTGCTCGACTGGCAGCTTGCCCGTCATCATCGCGGGTGTCAGCGGCACGCCAATGAAGACACCCGATGTTTCGGCCCCGGTCAGGCTCTTGACCCCTGTGATCTCGCTCACGACCTGGGGGCTCATCCGCTTCATGATGGCCTCGAGGAGGGCGTCCGGCAAGAATCTCGCGACGGGGTACCGTTTCGCGGCTTGCTTGGGAGTGAGAGGGTGGACGACGAAGGCGAAGCGCAAGTGAGCCGTATTGTACTGGCGGGCCTCTCGGGGCCTTAGGGAGGCCTTCAGGCCACTGCGAACTCTCGCTTGTCAAACACCAGGTCGGAAGCAAGGCGCCAGACGTCTGCGTCGATCTGGCTCTCGGGTTTGATCTTGCTCGCGTGAACGATGGCAGCAGTCAAGCCCGCTTCTAACGCGTAGTGCAAGAAGACCGAATTGAGGGCCATCCGGGCCGCCGGCTTGAGCCCAAAACTGACGTTCGAAACGCCGAGGATGCTGTTCGCCCGGGGATATCTCGCCTTGATCGCTCGGATGGCATCGATCGTCGCCATCGCGGATTTGCGGAACTCCTCGTCGCCCGATCCGAGCGTGAACGTCAAGCAGTCGAAGAAGACGTCATGGTCGGGCAGGCCGTACTCGCGAGTAAAGCTGATGATGCGGTCGGCGACGGCAACCTTCTTTTCCGAGCTCTTGGCCATTCCGTCCTCGTCGATGGTGAGGGCGACAACGGCTGCGCCGTATTTCTTGCACAGTGCGAGCACCTTACGGGTGCGGTCTTCTCCGTCCTCGAAATTGATCGAGTTGACGATTGGCTTTCCGGCCAGCGTCTGAAGCGCCTTCTCGATGACGGGCACCTCGGTCGAGTCGATCATGATCGGCACCGTCACGTGCTGGTTGTAAAGACTGAGGAGCTTGCGCATGTCCCGCGCTTCGTCCCGCCCCACGTAGGCGGTGCAGACATCGAGGACGTGGGAGCCCTCGCCCTCGAGTTCTTTGGCCAGTTCGGTCAACCCGTCCCAGTTCTCGGCGGCCAACATTTCTCGAAACGCTTTGGAGCCGTTGGCGTTGGTCTTCTCCCCGACAATGAGGAAGCTCGTGTCCTGCTTGTACGGTTGGAACTGATAGAGGCTGCTGCATCCGACGAGCTTCAGGGCACCGGCCCTCTCGTCACTGGCTTGTGCAAAGTCGAATCCGGGGAAAATGCCTCGCGACTTCTGCCAATGTGCGACCGACCCGTGACTTCGGCCCGAAACCGCCGCGGAGACGGCGCGAATGTGCTCGGGTGTCGTGCCGCAACATCCCCCGACCATCGCCACCCCATAATCGGTCACGAAGCGGTCGTGGTGCTCGGCGAGTTGTTCCGGTGTGAACTTGTAAACCGCGCGACCGGCTTCCATGGCTGGAAGCCCCGCGTTCGGCTGGATCGAGATCGGGCGCGTCGAATTCTCGCTCAAGAATCGGACGTGCGGCGTCATCTCCACCGGGCCGGTGGCGCAGTTGAGGCCAAAGCCGACGACAGCAGGGAAGCACTCCACCAAGTTGAGGCCGGAAGCGAGTTCGGAACCGAGAAGCATGGTGCCGGTCTGCTCCATCGTGACCTGGACGATGAGCGGGACGCGGATTCCAGTGCGATCCATCGCCTCGTGCATGGCGACGATCCCGGCCTTGACCATCAGCAGGTCCTGCTGGGTTTCGAGCAGGAGCGCGTCGCTCCCGCCCTCGAGCAGGGCCGTATAGGCTGTCGCGTACGTCTCGGATACTTCGTCCCACGTCGTGTGCCCGAGGCTGACCAGTTTGGTGCCGGGGCCGACCGCACCGACGACGAACTTGCCCGAGTAGTGGTCGGCAGCCTTTCGCGCGATGCGGGCTGCCGCCAGCGAGACGTCGTAGACGAGTTCAGGAATGTCGTATTCGCCGAGCACGATACTGGTGGCACCGAAGGTGTTCGTCTCGACCATGTCCGAACCCGCTTCGAAGTACGCGCGGTGGACGTCCTCGATAAGGTCCGGGCGGGTAAAGCAAAGGATCTCGTTGCAGCCTTCCAACACCTCTCCCCCGAGTCTTTGGGCCGCTTGCCGGACAGCCTGCGGATAGTGAGGCTCGTCCGTCAAGGTGAAATCGGCGTCGCTCAGCCCGGCGTTCTGATATTGGGTTCCGGTCGCGCCGTCCCAGACCAAGACTCGCTCGCCAAGGGCATCGAGGAACGCCGAACTCATGACTCCATTATGAATGGCACAAAAGCTGATCCTAGGTTCGCCGAAGCCTCAGCATCTTTTGCGCGTAATCAGAATTAGAACGATTGTTTCTAACGTCTCACTGTCAGGATCGCCTGAAAATGCCAATCATGAAGAAGGGACACCGTCGGCCGAGGCGGACCGGCGTACTCCGGTGGTATGATTTCGCCGCCCAGCTTCAATCGGGCTGTGGACCCCGTTCCAACTGAACCGCGAGAGCCTCGATGCCCGATCTAGCCACTCTAAGCCTGGACGATTTCAAACGCTACCTGTCCTCGAAGGAAGATGTCCCCGAGGGCTACTTGGTGGCTATCGGAGGGGCATACCTGTACTATTGCTGGGTCAGCATCGGTTCTGATCCGTTTCCCGAGGACGAAGCCGTAAGCAGGATAGGCATTCTGTTCCTAGTCATGACGACCGGTCCCGACGGCACCGTTCAAGTTTCATGGCAGGGTTTACGGTTAGCGTCTAGCTATGATCGTCACGAGTTCATACCCTGCGTACCTGGGAGGCCCTGGAGTGGTCAAGGCAGCCTGATCGTCGAGAACGACCTTGTCATAGGTGCATACCAGCTGGGAGACGGCACTGGCCGAAGGAAGATCATCGAGAAGGTCACACCGTCGAACAATCTTCTTGAGTGGCGAGGAGAATTCGAAACAGCTGACGGTCTCCGGCCGAGAATCTGGGGCGAAGTCCGACATGTTCGTTGGGAACACTCAGAGGAGTTCTTGATGAATTTGCAAGGAGACTTGGCTAGCGATCTGCCGGACATAGACCCCCTTTACCGGCTGATATTAACCCCGCAACAGGTTGGTAATGCCGCTCGGAGGATATATGCCTTGCTTCCTGAAAGCGAACAGGCTGACTCCGAGCATCCTTACGTGCTGATCGACGTTGTCTCTGGTGCCCGTAGCAAGGCCACACGGAGAAATGCGGATGACGTCTATGATAAGATCGTCGAGGAGCATCCTGGTGCCGTAGTGTACAGGGCCGAGAAAGACCTCTTGCCTTCCACCAGGGCCGTCTCCACATCTTGAGATGAGGGTGCAGCTTAGGGGACGGTTAGATGGAAATCTTATTCCGCGGGTCAGCCTCTATGCAGGCCCGTCCAAGACCAAGATGGAAGAGGTCGCTTTCTTGCTCGACACGGGCTTCAACAAGCGGTTTGCTGTCACCGAGGACTTTGTGGTCCGCTTAGGCGTCAGGCGCGGCCCTGTTGTTACCGTTTTGACAGCATCCGGAGCGGTCGATCTTGACACATGCCGCATCTTTGTAGCCATTGACGGTGATGCAAGCCAGGAAGAGGCCCTCGTATCGTCGGACTTCCTTGTGGGCATTTCCTGCTTTGAGGGAAGCCGTTTGGATATGGTCCTTGAGCGACAGGCTGAGTTCGTCTTGGCCTAAGCTCGACTGACCTTCCCGGGCGCTTGAACCCGTGGCCGGTAGACTTGCCGATTCAAAATGCGCGTCAGCGAGGTCTACGGACAGGATGCCCCGGCCTTCTCCTTCGAGTTCTTCCCACCTCGGACTCCTAAGGGCTTACAACGCCTGTATGAAGCGATCGACCACCTTGCCGAGCTCAATCCTGCGTTCGTGAGCGTCACCTACGGAGCGGGGGGAAGCACAAGGGCGGGAACCGTAGAGACTGCGCGCCATATCCGCCGCAACACGGGCCTTGAGCCGGTCGCGCACCTCACTTGCCTCGGACAGACCCGCAGCGATGTGTGCCAGATCTTAGACGAACTGAAAGGCGAGGGGGTCGAGAACGTCTTGGCGCTCCGCGGCGATGTGAAGACCGGCGAGTCTGCGCCACAGGGAGAGTTCGCCTACGCAAACGAGCTGGTCGGTTTTGTACGCGGGAACAACGGCTTCTGCATAGGCGCCGCTTGCTATCCCGAGGGCCATGTCGAAAATCCGGATCCGGTGGACGATATGAGGCGGTTGGTGGCCAAGGTCGATGCGGGTGTCGACTTCCTCATCACCCAGCTCTTTTTCGACAACGATAAGTACTTCAGCTTCGTTGAGAGAGCAAGGGCAGGAGGCATCCAGGTCCCGATTGTTCCCGGTCTCATGCCGGTGACGAACGTCGCGCAGGTCGAGAGGTTCACGAAGATGTGCGGCGCCTCGATCCCTCCGCAACTCGCTAAGAAGCTCGAGCGTGCCAAGGACGACGACCAAGCCGTCCTCGCAACCGGAATCGAATGGGCACTCGACCAAGGGCGCGAGCTCCTTGCGAACGGAGCTCCAGGCATCCACTTTTACACTCTGAACAAGTCATGGGCGACCCGGATCGTTTGCAGAGGGCTCTTGCGCTGGTGAAAGATTGCGCCAGTAGGGGTGCCGGTGGACGATAAGGTCTGCACTTACGATCCGTTGATCGAACTCATGGCGAAGTTCGAGAACGTGAAGGCGGTCGATACAAGTGTCGACCCTTTTGCGGATCTGACCGTCGAAGACGCCCTGAAGAAGCACATCGTTGACGGCATCAAGAAGAACCTCGAGCACCACTTGGAAGAGGCGCTGACCAAGTACGAACCGCTCGCCGTCATTAACGAGGTCCTCCTCGGTGGGATGAAGACGGTCGGCGACCTATTCGGAGCGGGCAAGATGCAATTGCCGTTCGTGCTCCAGAGCGCGGAGGTCATGAAGGCAGCGGTCGCCTATCTGGAGCCCAAGATGGAGCGGAGCGAGGGATCAGAGAAGGGTTCTATCTTGCTTGCCACAGTGGCCGGCGACGTCCACGACATCGGCAAGAACCTGGTCGACATCATCCTTTCCAACAACGGTTATCGAGTGGTGAACATCGGCATCAAACAGCCGATCAACAACATTCTCGACAAGGCCCGAGAGCATCAGGTCGAAGTCATTGGCTTGAGTGGACTGCTTGTGAAGAGCACGCTCGTGATGCGCGACAACCTGCTTGAAATGAACGAGCGTGGCCTGGAGGGATATCCGGTGATCCTCGGCGGCGCCGCCTTGACCCGCGCCTATGTCGAAGAGGACTTGCGGTCGGTCTACCGTGGCCGTGTCTTCTACGCCCAAGACGCCTTCGAGGGCCTGCGGCTCATGGAGGAGATCGGGACGGACGGGGACGGATCTGCCTCAGGCGAGCTTGAGCCGGACATTGAATCGCGAAGAGTGGGAAGCCACCGAGTCGGCGACATCGATCCTTCGCTTTACATGTTCGACGGTGTAAAAAGCCCGGTGGAGGTGGTCAGGCATATTCCTGGCTTGCCGTTCTACGGTGCCAAGCGAACGGTGAAGTTCGATATATTCGAGCTCTACAAATACATCAACACCATTGCTCTCTGGCGGGGACAGTGGCAGTTCCGCAAGCAGGGGGAAATGACGAACCCAGAGTTTGCAGGGTGGCTCGAAGAGAACGTGCGGCCGGTTTTCGAGCGCAAGCAGCGAGAGTTGGCGACCGTCTTGCGCCCCGCCGTGAAATGGGGCTACTTCTGGGTGCAAAGCAGCGGGAACGACCTCATTGTCTACCAGGAGGACGCCCAGACCGAACGGTGCCGGTTCACTTTTCCGCGGCAACGGGACGGCAAGAGACTCTGCGTTGCTGACTTCTTCCGGCCAGTGGAGAGCGAAGAGCCCGATGTAGCCGGATTCAGCATCGTGACGGTCGGAAGCGGAGTCAGCGAACTCGAGCGGCAGCAGTTCGCCGCCGGCGACTATCAAGAGTATCTGTTCACGCATGGCATGGGCGTGGAGACGGCGGAGGCCCTGGCCGAGTTCTGGCACCAGCAGATGAGACACGAACTGGGCATCGATGACGAAGAGCCGAACGACATGCGTCTTCTCTTCAGCGCGAAATATCACGGTGCTCGATATAGCTTCGGTTATCCCGCCTGTCCCAACCTCGAGGATCAACGTCAGCTCATGGAATTGCTTCAACCGGCGGACATCGGCATCGAACTGAGCGAAGAGTTCATGCTCGTTCCTGAGCAGAGCACGTCAGCCATTATCGTCCACCATCCCGCGGCAAAGTACTTTAACGTCAGGTAGGAAGCGACCTTCATCGGTGCTCGACGCGTCTGAGCAATAATGGTGCCGATGCTAGCCCCCTTGCTCCTGACCCTCGCCTTGGGACTCCAAGACAAGCCGCAACAATTGCCCGAGGTTCAGATGTCGCAGGCTCAGTTCGTCATCTTGGTCGCCCCGGAAACGTTGCCCCCTGCACCCGAGAACGAGGCAGAAGTGCAGAAGGAGCACCTCGAGTTCCTTCAGGGGCTTTGGGAGTCCGGGAAGGCCCTGTTGGTTGGCCCGATGGCGGACGCGGGGCGGCAGCGCGGCATCGTCGTTCTCGATGTGCCCGACGCCGAATCGGCGAAGAAGATCATGGCCGATGACCCATGGGTCAAGCGCGGCGCCTTACAGCTTGAGACCCGTACTTGGTTCTTCGCCAAGAACTACCTCCGAAAGGGCGCCGACTTCCTGGACCTTGGCACTTACTGGATCGGATTCCTCGAAAGGCCGAAGGATGCCCCGACAGTCTCGAAGGAGGAGTCCCAGAAAATCCAGGACGGGCACATGGCCAACATTACCAAAATGGCGAAGGAAGGGGCGCTCCTCCTTGCCGGGCCTTTCGTGGAAGACACGTCGCTCAGGGGCATCTTCATCTTCAAGGAAATGCCCAAGGCTGAGGTGGAGAGCCTGGTTGCCGAAGACCCCGCCATCAAGGCACACCGACTTGAAATGCGTTTGGTGCCCCTCTACGCTTCCAAGGGAACGTTCATCGCCGAAAAGCCAAGTAGCGAGGACGAGTTCAAGAGGATCTTGAAGCAGGTTGCCCTCGATCAGGAAGCAGGCAAGTTCAAGGAAGTCGTGGATGGCCTAGAGAAGGCAATTGAGCTGATGCCGGGGAGCGAGATTCAGCTTGGTCTCGTCCGCTACGAGACCATGGCCCGCTTGGGTGACGACCGCACGATCGCCTACGCCAAACACCTTGCCGAAGTCTACAAGGACGAGGCGGTCGGATTGAACAACCTCGCCTGGTTCATGGTGGACGACGAGGTGAACTTCAAGAAGCCAGACCTTAAGTTGGCCGTCTCTCTGGCTGAAAAGGCCGTCGCGTTGAGCAAGGAGCAGGAAGCCACGTACCTTGACACCCTTGCCTATTGTTACTTCAAGTCAGGGAAGGTCGACAAGGCCATCTCCACGCAGGAAAAGGCGGTGAAGTTGCTCGACAAGGCAGACATGGACGACGCGACCAAAGAGGAACTGAGGGACCGTTTGTCCAAGTTCAAGAAAGCGAAGAAGGGAACCTAAGTCACAAAGGGGCACTTTCTTTCCCATTGGACGCGTCTAAAAGAGGAGCAACGCCTCTATCAGGGCGCGCAGAGGATGTCATGACCTTTCGACCTTTGGTTCGTTCCGCCGGCCTTTCTGCATTGCTGGCGCTGAGTGTCACTGCCTTCACCCAAGACCTCCGGGTAGGAAGCCCGGCGCCCGAGATCAAAGTAGCGACCTGGGTCAAGGGCAAGCCCGTCAAAGCATTTGAGAAGGGCAAGACCTATGTTGTGGAGTTCTGGGCCACCTGGTGCGGTCCCTGCCGAGAGAGCATCCCACACCTGACCGAACTCGCGAAGAAGTACAACAAAGTGACATTCATCGGCGTCGACTCCTTCGAGCACCCGGCCGACAACTTGGCCGAGGTCAAGAAGTTCGTCAACGACATGGGGTCAAAAATGGACTACAACGTTGCCGTCGATGGATCGGCGGCCTTCATGGCCAACGCCTGGATGGCAGCTGCCAAACAAAACGGCATCCCGACCGCCTTCATCGTAGACAAGGACTCACACATCGCTTGGATCGGTCATCCAATGGAGATGGAAGAGACTCTTGGTGCGGTCGTGGCCGGTAAGTTCGACCAGGGCAAAGCGGCCGAAGAGTTCAAGCAGAAGCGGGACGCTGAGGACAAGCAGGCGGAAATGGGCAAGAAGCTCCAGCCTTATCTGCAGAGCTTCCAGAAAGCGATTCAAGGCGGCGACACAAAGGCGGGTCTCGCAAGTCTTGACGACGCGATCAAGGCGGTGCCCGAGTCCGAGCGCATGCTTGGGCCCACGAAGTACGAATATATGGCCCGACTCGGCGATGCCAATACGGTCGAGTACGGCAAGCACCTGGTCGAAGCTTATGGAAAGAGCGACCCGATGTTGCTTAACAACGTGGCTTGGTGGTTGGTCGACGATGAGGTCAACTTCAAGAATCCTGACCTAGACTTCGCGATCAAGACGGCCGAGCAGGCGGTGGCCCTGACCAAGGGCGAAGATCCGACAGTGCTGGACACCTTGGGCTGCTGCTACTTCAAGGCTGGCAAGATCGACAAGGCAATCGAAGCTCAAGAGAAGGCGGTCAAGTTGGTCGAGAAAGACGCGACAGCCGAAGAGGCTCTGAAGGACGAGCTCCGAAGCCGACTGTCGAAGTACAAAAAGGCGAAGAACGGCGGCTAGATCGGCTCTGCCCCTGAGTGCGCGGGCGCGACCGAAAACGGTCGCGCCCGTTCTTGTCAGTCGGCCAGGGCCTTGTGCTTGGTCTCGATGACCATGGGCAAGAAGAGGAGCCCGAGGATCGCCACCGCCCCCGACCATCCGAGGATTTGCACAATTTGGGTGAGTGCCCTCGTTCCGGCCTCGCCCGCCTTCACTTGGCTAGCCATGATGCTCACGAAGATGGCCATGCCTGCCGTCACGATCCTCCCTGCGTTGTAGCAAAAGCCAGCGCCTGTCGCCCTGAGGCGAGTGGGGAACAGCTCCGGAAGGTAGTAAGTGAAGCTGCCGAACATGCCGAACACGCTCAAGCCGACCAAGCCGTAGAGCTTCAACCGAGTTTCAGGGGGCCATTCGGGGATAAAGGTCAAAAAGATGGCGACGGCGGAGAAGGCCAAGTAGACCGCGTACATCGGCTTTCGGCCGAAGCGCTTGGCAATGGGGATGGTCAGAAGGGTGCCGATCAAGCCGCCGAGGTTGAAGTAAGTCGCCGCCTCGGTCCTCCAGGCCGTGACCATGGCCGTCGTTTGGGCTTTGTCCAATCCGAGACGAGAAGCTTCAAGGGTTGCAAAGCCGCTTGCTACGGACGGCATGAAGGCGTTGTTCGTCCACCAGAGAAGCAACGCGACCACGGCCATCGAGAGGCCAGATCGCAATAGAGGCAGGTATTCGGGTTTGAAAAGCTCGGCGACCCGAGGGTGTTCCGATTCGTCGACCGCGCTCTTCCACCTTTCTGGTTCCTTCACCCACATTCGAACGAGGAGGGCGACCGCGGCAGGGATCAAGCCGCAAAGGAAAACCGCTCGCCAAGATGTCTCCGGGCTACCTTTTAGGACTACACCCGAAATGGTCTGGTCGACGAACTGTGCCAAGAAGAGGCCCAGCGGCGCCGATGTGTAGAGCAAGGCGCCGGCTTCTACGCGGCGCTTCTCGGGGACGACCTCCGCGACCATTGCCGCTCCCGCCGCCCATTCTCCGCCGATTCCCAGGGCCGCGACAATACGGCAAATGACAAGGACGGCCATGTTGGGAGCAAAGGCGCATGCGGCGGTCCCCAGGGCATAGAGGGCCATCGTGAGGAGGAGGGTTCTCGTGCGCCCGATCCGGTCGCAGACTCTTCCGAACACGATGCCTCCCACCGCCCAGAACACCAAAAGTACGGCGGTAAGGTAACCGATCCACTGGAACGTCGCGCTCCTCGCCTCGGGAGAGCCGATCTTCAAACCCAGGAGAGTCGGCACGCAGTTCGGGGCGACGTAATTGAACAGCAGGCCGTCGAAGACGTCGAAGCCCCAGCCGAGCCAAGCCGCGAACAGCACCGTCCACTGGTAGCCGTTCATGTCTAAGAAGCCGCTCCTGCCAGATGCTGCCGTTGCCATCTTCGCCGATTCTAGACGGATGGGGCATGTCCGTCGCGCCGAAGTCATTGGAATTTCATCACAAAGCGAACTTCTTGAGTGGCCCGTGACCTATCCTTGATGTCGGCCCCAAGATGGCCGGGATGTGATCCTATGACGACACTCTTAGCGGCAGCGCTACTCGCTGCAACCACCAGCCCCGAGTGGCGGCTTCAGGGCGAGCTGAGCGAGGCTTGCTCTTGCGATGTGCCCTGCACGTGCAATTTCAATGAAGCGCCCGGCCCCCACAAGTTCTGCTGGGCCATTTATGGAATCGACATCAAGCACGGGCACTTTGGCGCTGTCAGACTTGATGGCCTTCACATCGCAGGCGCGATGGGAGAGAAGGGAGTTGTATGGTACTTGGACGACCGCGCCACCAAGGCCCAATCCGACGCTCTCCGTGCCATCGCCCAGCAGGTGACTGAATCCGCTTACCGGGCTAACGGTGCGACCGACGTTACGAAGCCGCCGGAAGGGATGGCCGTTTTGGGCTACCAGTCAGTCCACATCCAACAAGAGATCGGCCCGAAGTCGGCAAAGCTGTGGCTGGGTGACAAAGGCGGCTTTGACCAAGACTATCTCATCGGGCTCGACGGCAAGACTCCCATCATTGTCGAGAACAATGCCTCTTGGAACATCACCAAGGGGATCAAAGGCAAGACGAAGAAGTTCACGTACAAAGACGACTACGGCCAATCCTTTGATTTCGAGGGGACGAACGCAAACCAAGGGCACGTCGATTGGTCGGACAAGACAAAGATCTACTTCAAGTGACGGTGGGGGCGCCAACCGGCAGCCCCTCCTTCTTGAGCGCTTCAAGGATCTGGCCGAAAAGGCGTCCCTTGAGCACGCCGGGCGTATTGCTCAGCGTGCTCGTGTGCACTTGAAGGGTGTAGACGACCAGTACGCCGTCCATGCTTTCGATCAAGACCCTTGGCTCGGGTTGCTCAGCAATGTCGGGGTCGCCGGCCACCGCCCTCACAAGGAGAGTTTCGACCTGCTTCGTGTCGATGCTTGTGGGGATCCTCACAGTGACAGCGACCATGCGGGCGTCCCCGAGGAGGTCCCAATTGACCACACGATCGTTCAGCACCGAAGAGTTCGGCACCACGACCGACGCGTTCTCAGCCGTCCGGAGCGTGGTCGAGTAGGAGCCGATCGAGACGACTGTACCGCTCACCCCGCTGAACTCCACATGGTCGCCGACCCGAACGGGTCGCGTCGCGAGCATGATCAGTCCGGCAAAGAAGTTCTTCGCCATGTCCTGCAGCCCGAGCCCCATGCCGACTCCCAATGCGCCCGTGAAAACGGCAAGGCTGGCGATGTTGAAGCCGCTTTGCTCCAACACCCAAAGGAGCCCGAGCGTGAGCCAGAGGGCAAATGTCAGCGAAACCACCGCGCCCGCGATGGTCTGATCGATGTGGCTGTTCTTCACGAGCAGCCGCCTCATCCAACCGCGCACCACCCAACCGCTCAAGCAAACAAATGTGATCGAGAACGCGAGGCGGACAAGCAGGATCGGCGTGACCTTCCAGTCACCAATGTGGAACCACTCTTGGTTCATTCCGTCCAGGAACTGCTGGAAGCCGCTCATCGATGCAAGTTTAGTTGAACACGACCGCTTCGGAGTAACATCCCGGCGCCATGAGGGCCCTTGCGGAACGAGTCACGAAAGTACCGCAGTTCGGATTGGCCGTCGTTATCCTCCTGCTCACCATCGTGATCGCCTCCCGGGCCGGAAGCCATGTGGATCGCGTGTCGGGAGCCACAGTCAACAGCTTCCTGAATCCGTCGACCCTCGTCCAGGTCCTGACCGACACGAGCTTCTTTGCGATTCTTGGTACAGGGATCGCGATGGTCATCCTGACCGGTGGGATCGACCTCTCCGTAGGCTCGACGTATGCATTGAGTGGTGTTCTTACCGCTATGGCCCTCCGGTCGCTGCACGCAGAACAGTGGCCGGGGCCCCAAGCTTTGGCCGTCGCGGTCCTGCTGTGCCTTGGGATCGGCGTTGCGTGCGGCCTGCTGAACGGCCTCATGGTCACCAATCTGGGTGTCCACCCGTTTGTCATCACTCTGGGCACAATGTGGATTTTCCGCGGCCTGGCGTTCGTGACGAGCAAGGCCGAGAGCATCCTTGTCCCTCAGCAGGTTACAGACTTGGTCAAGGTGAACCTCTTCCTTCGCAAGGATCTGTATCCAGTTCCTTTCCTCGTCATGGCGCTGGCGGTCACGCTGGCGGCGGTCTATTTGGCGAAGACAGTGGCCGGTCGCAACATCTATGCCGTTGGAGGAAGCTCTGAGGCCAGCCACTACGCGGGCATCAGAGTCCCTCGTGTGTTGATCGGCGTTTACACCCTTTGTGGGTTGGCGGCGGGTCTCGCCGCCTTCCTTGGGGCCAGCTACTTCGGTGCGGCGAGCTGTAGCGACGGGCAGGGATATGAGCTTTACGCGATCGCCTCGGCGGTTGTCGGCGGGGTGAGCTTGAACGGTGGCAGGGGCACCGTTCTTGGGGCGGCGCTGGGCGCGCTATTGATCGTCTTGTTCCGGCAGGCGGTCGTCACGCTCCACCTGGACACGAAGTACGAATGGGTCATCATCGGCCTTGCCATCATCGTTGCTGTGTTCCTGGACCGCCTCGCACGCCGTCGCTATGGCTCCGGTGAATGAAGCGTCTGGTAAATTCCACTTGCCATGAAGGTGCTTCAGGTTTCAACGATCTTATTGGCGGCTCTCCTCATTGGATGCGGTCCGACCGAGCCGTCTACACAAGCCTCGAGCGGGGGAGCGACTGCCCCAAAGAAGGAGGGCACCGCAAAGAAGTCGCTTAAGATCGCGATGATCGCAAAGAGCACGACAAACCCTGTTTTCATTTCGGCCCAGGAGGGAGCGGTCGCGGCGGCGAAGGAACTGACAGAAAAGGAAGGGGTTGCCGTCAGCGTCGACATCCTGACGCCACCGACCGAAGACGGTCAAGTCCAAGCACAGAAGATCGCCCAGGCGGTCAATGACGGTGCCGACGCGATCCTGATTTCGTGCTCGGACGCGAGCAAAGTGACGGGCGCCATAAACGACGCCGTCGCAAAGGGGGTTCCGGTCATGACTTTTGACAGCGATGCGGCTCAATCAAAGCGCTTCGCCTTCTACGGAGCGGACGACAAGGATGCGGGCACACGCGTCATGGACGAACTTGCGGCTCAGATCGGCAGCATGGGCACCGTCGCTATCCTTGCCGGAAACCAGAACGCGCCCAACTTGCAGGCACGGGCTAAGGCGGTCGAGGACGAAGCGAAGGCGAAGTATCCGAACATCAAGATCGTCGGCACCTTCTATCACGCCGAGACGCCCCAGGACGCGACCGCGAAAGTCCAGCAGGTCATGGCCGTAAATTCCGACATCAATGGCTGGGCAATGATCGGCGGCTGGCCGCTGTTCGCGCGCACCCTGCTGGACATGGATCCGTCGAAGGTGAAGATCGTCGCAGTGGACTGCCTCCCACAACAGTTGGACTACATCGACAAAGGCGTCGCACCTGTGCTCCTGGCACAACCGACTTATGACTGGGGCCACACCAGCGTGAACATCATCTTCCGCAAGGTCGTGAAGGGAGAAGACGTCCCCGTGGTCAACAAAATGGACCTGGTCCGCGTCGACAAAGCGGGCCTCAAGGATTGGGCTCAGAAGCTCCAAAAGTGGGGATTCAAAGACGTCGCCCCGAAGTACCTGCAATGACCGGCTGGGCGGCTAATTGACGGCCGTCCAGTTCGTTTGCCCCTCTTCGGGCCATTCTTGTGCGCTCGAACCGGAAAGGTGGCGGGTCGGATCGGTCGGGGAGTTCTGCAGGCGCGCTCCGAGGCCGCCTGGCTCGTCACCTTCGTCCAGCCAGTAGTCCAGCGTCTCGCTTTCTGCCGCCGCACCTGCGATGGCGGGGAAGAGGTCTTCGCTCCAGTCCTCCCAGTACGGGTTGACGGTGGAAATCAGCCTGTCGCGCTTTCGTGGACTGAGGCGCATGAAGTCCGACTCATATTCGAGTGCGCCATGAAGGGAGTCAAAGGCGCGGGCGAAGACAAGGCGCGAAGCGGTCGTCTTTTCGTTTCCAGAGCGATGGATGGCCATGGCCCCCGCCAAGTTCCTCGTCACCCCCGTGACGATGTTCCGGTTGTCGTCGGCCGCCACATAAAAGTAGGTCGCCATCGCCTTAACATTATTGTACTGGCGTTAGCACCAAAACGGCGCACGAATATTTCCACAGTCACCCTTCCATCTCTTCGAGAGTCCTCGGCCAGTCTTCTTTCAACAACCTCGAGAGGGCCCGGTCTGCGAGAAGCCGTCCCTCGTTCTGACACTCCGCACAGTAGTTGGTCTCGTTCTCGGCGTACACGATCCGTTGCACCTTGTGGCCACATCGCGGACACGGTTGGCCGAACTTGCCGTGGACCGCGAAGTCCGGTCGGAAGGCTGTCACGTCGCCTGCGCCAGGAAACTTGGTGGCGAATTGTTCTAAGAGCTTCTTCGACCACATCGTGAGAGATTCCACCGTCGCCCCGTACAGGCGAGCTGTCTCTTTTTCATCAAGCGAACTCGTCAACCGCAAAGGGGACAAGTGCGCCGCCCAAAGGATCTCATCAGAGTAGGCGTTACCGATGCCGCTGAACGTGCGCGGGTTCGTGAGCGCCCTTTTCAGTGTCCTGTTCTCTCGCTTGAGGGCCTCCGCGAACTCCTGAGGCGTGCACTCAAGGGGCTCGATCCCGCCGGGATTCATCTCTTCGAGCGCGTTTCGGCCTTGTACAACGTGGAGGGACGCCCGCCTCTTTTTGCTGGCCTCCGTCATCAACAGGGTGCCGTGGGGAAACTCGAACAAAGCGAGTGTGATTCTGCCCAGCGGCTTTGCGCCCGCCGCCTTCCACTGGAACCGCCCCGCCACCATCAAGTGCACGACGAGGAACAGGTCGTCGCCAAAGTCGAGGACGATCCGTTTGCCAAGCCGCTCGATCTCGCGCAGTGGCCGGCCATGGAGGACGGCGACTTTTGGCTCCACCGTCCGCAGGACGAAGGGCGTCAAGAGCTGCAGCCGATCGAGGGGCTCGCCGAGGACGCGCTCCCGCAGCTTTGCAACATAGAGCTCGACGTCGGGCAGTTCAGGCATCGGCGTCATAAAGGTGGTGGAACCGCCTCACCAACTCGCGCATGTCTTCGAGGGTGAGACTGTTGGCCTCCATCCAGCTGGTCAAGAACTTGTGCTCTTGAACCGTCATTGCGAGCATCATATGGGAATCATCCAGCGCCACACCACCGACGGTGAGTTTCTCAGCTTCAGCCAGTCGAAAGACCTCGGGCACGTTCAAGTCCCGCGGCCGTCCTGACGAGTTCATTGAGTCTCGCGCGAAATCCTCAAGGATGTCGATGAGACCATCGACGTTGTGCCCTCCCCAGGTCAGTGCTTTCCAGGCCGACCCCCGGTTGTAGAGGAACAGAAGCAACATGACAGCCGCAGAAGCACTGACGAAAGCACTCGGTGCGTAGTCCCTGAGGGGCGGACCTGGAGATTCCTTCTGCACTTCGACGGTGGCGCGGAGCAGCGAGTCATAGTCACACCCAGCTTCCGTCAGCGCCTTTCCCGCTCTGCCATCCCGCTCTGCCATCAAACCCAGCAGGATGTGCTCGGTGCCGATGTAGTTGTTGTTCAGGTCACGAGCGGCGTTGTAGGCGAGGTCGATGACGCGTTTTGCCCGGGGCGTCAGAGTCATGTCCTGTGACTCTCGCCTGTTGCCCGTCCCTTCGATTTGCCTCTCGAGACACTGGGACACTCTGCTAGGAGGCACTTTAGCCGTCTCGAGCACCCGCCGGGCCACCGAATCTTCCATCTTCAAAAGGCCGAAGAGGAGGTGCTCTGTCGAAACGTACCCCTCCCCCCTGCTCTGAGCAAACTCTTGAGCATAGAAGACGCACTTCCTCGCTCTCTCTGTAAAACGTTGCCACATGGTCAGAACTTCTGATTCCGGGCTTGTTCGAGCGTCTTCCTAATGACGGCCACTCGCTCGGTGTCGTTGATGAGGGAAGTGTCGATCATGTCGAACTCCCACTTGTCGCCAAGGCTGAAGTACTGGGTTCCGAACCGTTGAGGATAGCTGGCCGCCAGCATCATCCGGTCATAGGATGCGCCAGCGATCCACGATGCGTCCTTGTTGCCGAGCAGCACGGAGCAGACCGAAAGCTCATGGGCCGTAGCGAAGTCCATGAAGCGCTCTCCATGCTGGAACAGGAACGCTGCGTTCTCAAAGTCCTTCCCGGTCCGTAACTCTCCCTTCTTCAAGATTTCGCGGATGCGCTTCATTCTTTGGTGGTCGCCCATGACCATGTCGTGCATGTCTTTCATCGTCATGTTCGGCTTGAAGTTCTCGCGCACTTTCTGGTCCGCGTCGTAAAGTGCCTTCACCTCGGCATTGTCCACGGCAGGCACATTCCGGCTAAGCGCCTTCCAAACCTGGACGACGCACGCTGCCGCGGGATCGGCAGCGAACTTGCCCGGCATCGGGAAGTTCTTGTCGGTCCACTTCATAGTCCCCATCCTTTGACCTCGGTCGACCGAGATCATCAGCATGTCCCAAACGCCTGGGAGCGCCTTCTTGGCTTCCTCGCTCCCCATGCAGGCAGCGGCCAAAGTGAGTTCGTACTTGGTTGTGCACTCGGTGAGCCGAAGCCTCGTTGCCGGCCAAAGTGCTCCAGCCTTGGCCAATTCGGCCGCGCTCTTGAGACGGTCTTTGTCGACCAAGTCCGCCAACATGGCTCTTCCCGCTGCGCTGCTCTCAGGTTTTGCCAAGAGGGATTCAGCCGTCGCCAGACTGGCCTCTTGGAGGAAACTGGGCACGACCGCTACAAACGCGAGCAACAGCATGCCTTGAGCGTACCAAACCGGGCTAGGGCCCGTCGAGCGCCTTTGTCGTCCGGTCTAAGAGTGACTTGGTCCGCGTCGCCTCCTCAGTTGCAAGTTTGGGGCCGACGAACTCCCAAAGATTCGTCAATTGCCTCTTTGCCGCGTCTGCGTTCTTGATCGTCCGCCGTTGCTTGCGGTCTCTATCCACCAAGAGGCAATCCATTCGTAGACCGTTCGCACAAAACTTCACGAAGGCCGGATCGTCGGGCGCGAAGTGTTTGAGGACGTCGTTGTTCACAAACGCGTTTAGCTCTGGACGCAAGCACTGACCATTGCGCGACAGCTTCCGTTCCTCGAACGCCCTGCGGAAAGTGAAGTAAGCGGCGTGCCACGGATATGGCCCAGCGTCCCAAAGCGCTTTGTTGACGTACGTGCCGGTCTGCGCGACCGGATCCAGTGTCGTCTTTAAGAGCGAGGGATCCATCGTCCACCCCACCCACATCCAAGACAAGGCCGACTGTGCGAGGCTGAGGGGCTTCTTCAATTCGACCCCGGCCGTCCGCGCAAGGACAGGGTCCATGCCGAGGAGTTGAGGGGTCATGCCCTCGTCGAGCCGAAAAGTGTTTCCGACCGCCCAGATCGGATCCTCCGGCATCTTGGGCCCCAGGCTCTCGGGCTGGGGCCATATGCCGATTTCTAAGTAGCGCACCCACTTGACCAAGGCCAGTCGCTTGAAGCGGGACAGACTCTCGATGCCCGTTCGAGGACTATGGGAGGCTTCCGTGATCGC
Source organism: Armatimonadota bacterium (assembly GCA_018268375.1). GTDB lineage: Bacteria > Armatimonadota > Fimbriimonadia > Fimbriimonadales > Fimbriimonadaceae > JAEURO01. The sequence continues at coordinate 120,839 of JAFDWS010000008.1, forward strand.
TGTCTCGACGGCCTCGACGGACTTGCCGGCCGTCAAAGCAGTCTCAAACGCGACCGTCGCCCTCTGGTCGAGCGCCACGTCGGGTATCCAGTCGCTCAGTGCTGGGCCGTCGAGGGCGCGGTACGGATCTCGCGAGACGGGGTCGAAGACAAGTCCGGTCGGCACATCCTTGAGTGGCGTCGACGTCAGTTCCTTCGCTGCCGCCTCGGCCTCGGCGAGCGTCCATACCGCTCCGGTGGCCAGTCGGGGGATGAGCCCAGCGAGCGATTGACCGAACTGGGCGTCACGCTCCTTTGCGCTCTTTCCGCTGAAAGAACGGCCGCCTGGCTCGAAAGGCCGTCTCGTCCCTCGACGGGCGACGAGGGACAACCGTTCGGCGATGAGTTCCTTGGCCAACGCGGCAGACTCGGCCTCGCCGAGATGGTTGCTCGCTCTGCGAAGCACGTCAGCTTCTGAGATTTCGGAGTCGCATATTTCAAGGCCCGTGGCCGAATGACAAGAGGAACAAGCGAGCCCGTCTTTGCCGGGTTGGCGCCAAAGACTCGCTTGAGGCGCTCGTGGTACGGCCCAAGACAAGGTGGCAAACACTGTCCCGGTCGCGAAAAAGAGCAGGATAAGGCGCGGCATGGGAGCGACGCGTTCAGTGTACACAAGGCTCCCGGTAGACTCGTTCCAGGTCTCTTCAAGCCATGCCGGATCGTGAACGACTCAAGCTCGTCTTTGAAGAGGCTCTGTGGTGGGTGGGGAAGCCAGACAACGACTTCTCCTGGTCCTCATGGGCGGGTCGAGAGGAGGCGTGCTCTGAACTGGAGCGGTCTATAGCATCGCTAAAGCGAGGCATTGTGCCCCAAACTTCGTTGCTCTTCGCTCCGACCGGGCCGATGCAGGAGCTCGCCTTAAGCAGCGGCTGGAGCCAAGAATTCAATGTTCTCGCAGACGCCTTCGACGCCGCGATGGCGAGCGAAGTCTGCCCGTGCTTCGAAGAGCCACGATCGCACCTGGAGCTTGCTCGAGACCTGGGCGTCGACCGTCATTACGCAGAGTACAGCCTCCTCAAGTGTCGCTTGTGCGGCACGGCCTGGTTGCTGATCCACTACGAACTTGAAGCGTTCACGCGATCGGGCCGGTGGTTTCTCGCCCCCGTTCCTGGTCACCTCGTTGCATCGCTACGGGAAGAGGACAGCGAGCAGTTCGTCGAAAGCAGAGACTGGTACTTTCTGGGCGGCAGTTACTTTGGAGGCATAGTGTCACGGTCGTCCGGTGCCCTTAACTGGTTTCTCTAAGCCATCGCTTGCTTCAGTTCTTCGGCGGTCACTTCGCCCTCCCACCTGCTGACAACGAGGGCGGCCACACCGTTTCCGACGAGGTTTGTCAGCGCGCGGCACTCGCTCATGAACCGGTCAATGCCCAACAAGATCGCGAGCGAGCCGATGGGGATACCCGGAACCGCTTGGAGAGTGGCCGCGAGGGTGATGAATCCTGCCCCTGTCACACCGCTTGCACCTTTCGAGGTCAACATCGCGACAAGGAGAAGGCCGATCTGGTGGGGGAGGTCGAGAGGTGTGTTCGTCGCTTGGGCGAGGAAGATCGCGGCCATCGACATGTAGATGTTAGTCCCGTCCAGATTGAAGCTGTAGCCAGTAGGAATGACGAGGCCGGCCGTGGACTTGCTGCACCCGAGCCTCGTGGTCTTCTCGATGATGCCCGGCAGGGCGGTCTCCGAGGAACTCGTGCCCAGAACGAGCAGCAACTCCTCCTTGATCGTGGCAATGAACCGGAAGATGCTAAAGCCGGCCAGCTTGGCGATCCCGCCCAACACGACGATGACGAACAAGCCCGCTGTGATGTAGAAGCCGCCCATCAAGTTGACGAGCTTGCCCAAGGCTCCCAGGCCATAGCTTCCCACCGTGAAGGCCATCGCTCCGAACGCTCCGATCGGCGCAACCTTGACCAAGATCTTCATGACGCCGAAGAACAGTTCGGAAGCCCGTTCGACCCCAGTGAGAATCGGCTCGCCTCGCTCACCCATGGAGAGGATGGCGAAGGCGGCAAGCAGGGACACGAAGAGCACTTGGAGGATATCTCCAGCGACGAGACCGCCGAGGAACGTATCGGGGATCATCTTTAGCACGAACTCGGCGGGCTTAAGGGCGTGTGCCTTCTCGACAAATCCCTGTGTCGTTTCAAGCGCCTTGCCCATGGCATGGAAGGTCTCTCCCGGCGGCGTGAACCCGACACCCGGCCGCAGAAGGTTGACCACCACGAGCCCGATCACCAACGCAACCGTTGAGACCACTTCGAAATAGAGCAGGGTCTTGAATCCAATCCGCCCAAGGCGCCTGATGTCGCCCATCGAAGCCACTCCATGTACGACAGTGCAAAAGATGATGGGGGCGATCATCATCTTGACGAGCTTGACAAAGCCGTCGCCCAGGGGCTGGAGTGCAGTACCGAGAGAAGGATTAAGGGCGCCGACCGCGATGCCGATTGCCACTGCAATCAGGACCTGGACATAGAGCAGGCGGTACCAAGGCGTCGCACGGCCAGAGGGCATCATTCTCAGGACGGGCCTTGCGCCAAAACTGGCGCAAAGGCGTGCAGTCCGACGTCTTAAGACGGGCACGGGCTGCGAAGGCGACCGACATGCAGAAGATCACCACGTTCATGACATTCAATGACCGCGCTGAAGAGGCGGTCGAATTCTACGTCTCCATTTTCCAGAACTCGAAAGTCCTGAAGAAGTCTTACTACGGAGAAGGCATGCCGATGCCTGCAGGAACCCTGATGACTGCCGACTTTGTTCTTGAGGGACAGGAGTTCGTCGCGTTGAACGGGGGCCCGAGCTTCGTCTTCAGCCAGGCGTTCTCCCTCATGGTCAACTGCGACACCCAGGAGGAGATCGACCACCTCTGGGACAAACTGACCGATGGCGGAGAGCCCGTCATGTGTGGTTGGCTGACGGACAAGTTCGGCGTCTCCTGGCAGATCACTCCGAGGATCTTGCTCGAGATGATCAACGATCCTGACCCAGCAAAAGCTGGCCGGGCGACTCAGGCGATGATGGAGATGGTGAAACTGGACATCGCGACGCTCAAGAAAGCCTACGACGGCGAGTGACCCGCATTGGTCCGCGCCTTTACAAAGATCCGCCAGTCCCAGGCGTCAGGGTCGTCACAGGGGCGCAGGGCGACCGGCGAAAGGGCGCGTTCGGCCAGCTCACCGAGTTGCCTTTGGTAGGACGCGCTGCGAGTCAGCCGTTCATCGCCGAACGGCTTGCACTTGTTACAGCGCTCGCAGACCGCGTGCAAATTGATCGGCCTGTTTCACCCGCTGCCGGCATGGTCGACGAGAACTGCCGGCGCACCGCAAATCTGACAAACGACGTCGCGCTCCAAGACCCTGGTCCAGACCCGCTGGGGAATAAGAGCGATCCTTCGCGGTAGGCCCCCGCCCAGGACTTGCCACAGCTTCTGGCCGAGGGCGGCCTGGCGTTCAGGGTCTGCAAGGTTTCCGTTTCCAAAACTGGCCCGGAACTGCCTGACGAAGGCGGCCTCTTCCTTGCATCTTTCGCTGCAGTACGGGGTTCGGGCGTTCTCACAGGCGCCCCCGCAATTGGGGCACTTCCAAGGGTCGGTCAACGTTGAGGGAACGGCTGACCGCGGTGCATCGAGAAGCAGCGAAAGGGCGGCTCGTGCACGAAGGTCCTGGTCGTCCCCTTCTCGGCAAAGTCCAACTGGCGGCAACATCTGTCTGAGTTCCTTCAAGTTGCCGGTCACTGCCTCATTTTGACAGCCTGGGACGTCGGGTCCTGGCAGAAAAAAGCGCGGCCCAGATGGGCCGCGCAACCGCATTGCTACTCTGAACGAAGCCTGACTACTCTGGGCGCTTCGGCTCTTCCCACTTGTCGAAGGCCTTGCCGGTCATCCCGGCCCAGGTACCGCGCTGGCTCTCGCTCAGCACAGCCATGGCCTTCTTCGTGGCACTGGTCTTCGCCGCCATCATCGCTTTCCAGTCCATTCGCATGACCTGTTGGCCAGGCTGTCCGCCCTGCGGCGGGCCACCGAACTGGCCGCCCGGCTGGCCGCCCTGCTGTCCCGGTTGCCGTCCCTGAGGAGGCGGGCCACCGAATTGGCCGCCTTGCCCGGGCTGTCCACCTTGGGGAGGGCCACCAAACTGGCCCTGTCCGCGCATCGGGGGCCTCAGGCCGGACTCGCGAATGATCTGGTCGATGTCCTGCCGCTGTTCGTCGCTAAGGTCGAGCTTTTCCGCCGATTCCTGCGCCAACAGCGTCATGGGAGCGTCGAACTGAAGCTGAAGCTGATGTAGCCGCTTCATCTGCGACCCGTCAAGGATTCCTGCCAGGGGGTCGCCCTGGGGTCCACCCTCGGGCGGAGGGCCGCCGAACTGACCGCCACCAGGCTGACCGGGAGGTGGTCCACCAAATTGGCCGCCCTGTCCGGGCTGTCCCGGTTGTCCGGGCGGAGGGCCGCCGAAGCCGTCCTGTCCGGGCTGGCCGCCCTGAGGCGGTGGGCCGCCGAATTGGCCGCGCTGGCCGCCTGGCCCCATCGGCGGACGCATTGCATTGACCTGGTCAATCTGGTCTTGCGTCATTTTGAGCTCCTTTTGGACAGAACCCATTCGCACCAGCACGAACGTCGAGTTGCCGTTGCGCCGAGCTGGCCCCTGGAAGCCAGGTCCGCCTGGGCCTGCGGCGGGCGGGCCGCCTTGCTGGGCGAGCGAGGGGAGCACCATGGCCCCCATCGCCAAGCCGATGGATGCTGCTCGAACGAGCTGGGTGAGTTTCATTGTCTTCCTCTGTGCCGATCTGGTCGGCTGCTTGTATTCTCGCCTTTCCGTGTGAGGAAGTTATGAGTTTGCTGGAGGTCCCAGTCATGCACCCAGCGGCACGAACGACAAGGTGAAGACAGTGCCTTTGCCGAGTTCGCTCTCCACTGAAAGCAGCGCTCCCTGTGCCTCGGCCAATGACTTGGCAATGGCAAGACCCAAGCCGTGTCCGCCCTTTGCCCTCGAGCGACTCGGGTCGGCACGATAGAAACGGTCGAAGAGGTGCGGCAAGTGGTCGGCCGCAATGCCCTCGCCCGTGTCCCGAACCTCAACCGTGTCCCTGCGGGCGACGATCGTGACAGTGCCCTTCGCAGGAGTGTAGGCAAAGGCGTTCTCTAAGAGGTTGGAGACGATTTGGCGGGTGGCGTCCGCGTTCGCCCGCACCTTGAGCGCAGGATCCTCGATCTCCCACCGGAGCCGCCCGTCACCCTCGATCGAAAGGTCGGCCGCCAAGCTCTGGAGAATGGGAACGATGTCCACCGGCACCGTTTCAAGTTGTTTCTCAGCCGCGTCCAGTCGCGACAGGGCCAGGAGCAACGACGTGAGCTTCTGCATCGAGGTCGCCGACCTCTCAATCGTCTCCACGGAGTCCTTGACCTCCTCGACCGTGGCCCTTGGGTTCCTGGCGTTTTGGGCGGCAAGGCTGATGCTCGTCAGCGGTGTCCGCAGCTCGTGGGCAGCATCCCCAGTAAAGCGCCGTTGTGCCTCGAGTGCGGCCGCCAGTTGGACATTGGAGCTCTGCAAGCGGTCGGTCATGGTGTTGAAGGCGGTCGATAGCCGGCCCATCTCGTCCGTGCCGGCAGCTTCAATGCGCCGTGGGACCGATGGCTCCGCCGCGATCGCTTCCGCAGTGTTCGTTAGAAGCGCGATGGGCCCCATCACCAGCCGAGAAAGTAGCCAGGCGAGAACTCCCGAAACGAGCGCGATCAACGGAAGGATCAAAGCGAACGATCGGAGCTGTGCGCCCTGCGCGAGCGCCAGCGAGTCGCTTTCTTGTCCGACCTGCACGACAACTTGCATCCCTTCCGGCCGCCGAACCCGGGTCGAAAGGACGCGGAAGTGGATGCCCCCGTACTGCCCGTTGCCATAAACGGTTTGGCCCTTCATGGTTGCCGCGAGCATCTCCCTGCTCCACGGCTCGGTCTCCCACCCGAGGGGTGCTCCGTTGAGGTCAAAGACACGGGGGCGGCGAAGGTCGAGGTTCGCCATCGGCGGTGGGCCGCCATCGCCTGGGCCGAACGGGCCAGACCGCATCATGGGGGCGTTCGCGACACCCATCGCACGGTTCTTCAGCTCATTGTCAAGAGCGTCCAAGGCGGACTGTTTGCTCACGACGAGTTGCACTGCACCGAATACGCTGATCGCAACGGTGAAGAGCAGGCTGTTCCAGATGACGAGTTTGGTGCGAAGGGACATGCTCAACTCCTCGCGGAATAACCGAACCCGTGAACGGTATGGATCCATTTTGAGTCGGGGTCGACTTTCTTTCGGAGCGACGACATATGGAAGTTGACGGTGTTGGGCAGGGCCTCGTCGTTGTTGAAGACCCGTTCGAGGATCGCCTCTCTCGTGAGCACTCGACCTTGGTTGCGGAGAAGGGCTTCGAGTAGCGCGAACTCGCGCTGGGTGAGCTGGACGGGCCTGCCTTCGACCGTCACAGACTGTGCAGTCGTGTCGAGCTCGATGTCGCCCAGGCTCAGCTTGGCGGACCGGAGGAGGCTGTCCCGGCGGGCCAACGCCATGACCCTTGCCAGAAGCTCCTCAATGGCGAAAGGCTTCACGAGGTAGTCGTCCGCTCCTGACATGAGCCCTTCGACGCGGTCGGGAACATCGTCCCGTGCGGTCATCATCAGGATCGGTGTGGAGACCCCGGCCTCCCTCAATTCCCTGCAAACCTGCCGCCCGTCCTTCTTCGGCAGCATCAGGTCGAGCAGGATCACGCCATAGCTGTTGAAGAGCGCGAGCTTATGGCCCTCTTCGCCGTCGAAGGCGGTCTCGGTCTGGTAGCCCTCGTGGCGGAGGGCCGTCTCGACCCCCTTGCTAATGTCGGGGTCGTCTTCGACAATAAGGACGCGCACGGGTGAGAGGTTACACCGCCACGTGTGAGGGATTTATGAGGCGGGGATCAGGCGCCAACCGACCTGGCTTGCATTGGCGCCCGAAATTCGCCACTAAGCCATGGCACAAGCGGATTCGTACGGCCTGTAAAGTCCGCTCAAACCGTTCCACAACGCCTTGGCCGTCGCCTCGCAAGCCGCGACCGCGCGCTCTTGGTCGGCCGAACTCAGGGACTCCATGCGCTCTAGCAACAGTGCCGGTTCGGCGAAGTCGGTCTCGTGGACGACAAAGTACTCCTCGCCTTGTTCACCGACGTCGTAGTGCTTGCGCAGTCCCTCGAGCTTCGACTTCGACGTGTGCGGCTGCTGGGCCTCGAAGGCGTAGAGCGAACCAAGGGACGTGGCGGCGTCGCCGAACAGCACGTCAACAGTGTTGGCAAGCTCCTGAACTTCCGGTGTCGTGGCTTCGCCTGTCGTGACGCCCAGGCCATTCGCGAACTGCTCCCAGAGCTGGCGGTGCTCGGTCTCCTCAGCAGCGATGGCTTCATCGCCGTGCGCGGCCCACCCCTTCGGAACCTTGCCGATGAAAGCGGCCCAGTCGTTGCTGTAAGCCTTGAGGGCCTCGACCGGCAGTGTGCCTGCGCTCCACGCCTGATAGAAGGGATGATTCAGTAGGTTGTGCTCGTCGATAACAGCGTCCAATCGTGCTCGAAGGCTCATGTTGCCACCATCATACCAGCGGTTAGAATTGGGACATGCAGGTCGTCTTGCTCATCCTGGGAGGGCTGGTCGCTGGGGCGTGTGGAGGGTTGTTCGGGATCGGTGGCGGCGTTGTCATCGTGCCGTTCTTGGTGCTCGCCCTCGGCTACAGCCAGCACAAGGCGCAGGGAACATCGCTGGTCGCGCTTTTGGCCCCAGTTGGGATCTTGGGACTGATCGAGTACTACAAGAGGGGCGAGGCCGACCTCAAAAGCGGTGCCTTCGTTGCCCTCGGGTTCGTCGTTGGGGCCTGGGGCGGCTCGAAGACCGCCGTCCAGTTGCCCGAGGAGGCTATGCGCAGGACGTTTGCGGGCTTTCTGGTCCTGCTTGGTCTGTACTTGTTCTTTCAGAAGTGACCGAGGGCCGCTTCCAAACCGCTAGGGCCACTCCCGCGATGACGATGACGAGGCCAGCGACCTCCTGCCAGACCAGCTTTTCCGCGAGTACAAGCGTGGCGAAAATGGCGGCAACCGGCGGCACGAAATACTGGGTCAAACTAGTCTTGGCAGGGCCACAGTCCGCCAGCCCCTTGTAGTAGGCGGCGAACGCTCCGACTCCCGCGACGAGCACGAGATAGACCATCGCCAGCCATCCTTTCGATGACACGAGGCTCCAATGGGTGACAGCTACGCTGTGCCAGCCGTAAGGAATCAGAACGAGCATCGCGCCGGGAAAACTCAAGGTTAGGACACGAACAGGAGTCGCCTCTGAGAGAAGGGGCTTGTAGAGGACGATCGAAAGCGCCCAAAACACCGCCGAAGCGAGCACGAGGAGGACGCCCCACATGCTCCCGTCCGATCCTCTGTGTTGGCCCAGGATGCAGACCGCCACGCCGCCGAAGGCAACCAGAGAGCCGAGAAGGAGCCGCCACGTGAAGCGCTCCTGTTTCGCAAACACGCTGAAGACGGTCGCCATAATGGGTGCGGTGGCCAAAGCGATCGCCCCCAAAGCGGCCGGCGCCGTCCTCATGCCCTCCAGGAAGAGCACCATATAGACGCCGCTGCCGACGAATCCCGCGAAGTTCCACGCCCAAAACCGACCTGGCGGATAGCGGAGAGGCTGCCTGACCACCGCGCACCAGAGCAGCAGGAGCGGAAACATGAAGAGGTAGCGGACAAGGCCGACCGCGGGAGGCGACATCTGTGAGTACGCGACCTTGATGACCGTGAAGTTCAGACCCCAAGCGAGTACGACGAAGACCAGCGCGGGGTGCGGAAGCCAGCTTCGCCAGGTGGGCATCTGTGCATTGTGGACGGGCCAGCGGCCGTGTCCATAGACCATCCCTGCCTTCCCGGTAACCTCTTGCCCATGACGCCCGAGATTGAAGCGATGGAAAAGCAGATCGAGGAACTCAAGGAGCGACTCGCTCAAGCAAGAAGGGAAGCCCCGAGAGAAGAGGTCTCCGACTTCGCCTTCCAGACGCTCGCTGGACCAGTCAAGCTCTCAGAGCTTTTCGGCGACAAGGACGACCTCTTGGTCGTCCACAACATGGGCAAGAGCTGCCCGTACTGCACTTTGTGGGCAGACGGGATCAACGGCCACCTCCGGCATTACGAGGAGCGCACCGCCCTCGTGGTCGTCAACGGAAACCCCCCGGAGATACAAGACGCCTTTGCTAAGGGTCGGGGCTGGAAGTTCCGCATGGCAAACGACCCCGACAAGTCCTTCACAGCCGCGATGGGCTACTGGAATGAAAGGGATGGCTGGTGGCCGGGAGTCTCAGGTTTCACCAAGATCGGCGGGAAGATCTACCGGACAGGGAAGGCGGTCTTCGGCCCTGGAGACGACTATTGTCCGATCTGGCCGATGATGGACCTCATCGGGGGCGACAAAGGCTGGGAACCGAGCGTCTGATCGCATGTGCGTCGGGCCGGTTTTAGCGACTCGGGCCGACGACGAACCCGTGGCCGGGGAAGTCCGGCGCTGGCTCCGATTCGACAAAGTCGACAAATCCGGGCCCTTTCTGTAAGTTCGCTTCGAGGTCGCGTAGCACCGTGCTTTCGGGGTGACTCGCGATCAGTTCGACGCTGCCGTCGGCCCGGTTCCAAACGATGCCTTCCACACCTAGCCCGGTAGCAATGCGCACAACGAAGGCCCGAAACCCGACCCCTTGCACATGCCCCCTCACAAGGATGCGAACGGTCGGCATGTACTAGAAGTCCACCGGGCGCAGGTAGTACTCGTTGATCGCGGAGTCCGTGAGCATGGCGGTGGTCGGCAAATGTCGCTTCCAATGGCTCCTCGCCACCTTCTCGTAGACGAGCCGGACCTTCTGCGGATCGAACCCCCAGGACACAAGGGTCTCGGCCTTTGCGCCGGCGACCAGATGCACCAGAATCCGGTCTGCCTCATGGTAGGAAATCCCGAAGTCCCCTTCGTCGGTCTGGCCCTTGACAAGGTCCGCTGACGGCGCTTTCGCCACGATCACCTCTGGGACTCCTAGTTCACGCGCCAATTGCCACACCTGGGTCTTGAAAAGGTCGCCGAGCGGATTGACGGCGGGCGCGTCGTCGGCGTGCCAGGTGAAGTAGCCGAACAACCTCTCGGTCTTGTTGCTGGTGCCAATGGGCAGTGCCCCAAGTTCAGCGCTTTGGTCGTAAAGCACGGTCATCCGGCACCGGGCGCAGACGTTGCCGAGCCGGAGCGGCGACATGTCCACCTCCGATTGGAGAACATATCCGTCCACCATGGCGGTGATGTCCACTGTCGTCTCGTTGAGCCCCAATGCGTCGATGACAAGCTGGGCATGCGACAAGCTCTCCGGTGAGCTGATTTTGTACGGCATTCTGACGGCCCAAACATTCTCCGCACCGAAGGCTCGAGCGCACAGGTACGCGCTGACCGCTGAGTCGACCCCCCCACTGAGCCCGAGCACCGCCTTCTTCATGCCGCGCTGGCGAATGCACTCCTCCTCCAAGAACCTTGTAAGCCACCTGGCGACGAGGGCTGCGTTGACTTTGAGCTTCGCATCACTCTCTGGATCGAACGGGGGTGCCTCGTAGACTTTCATGTCAGCGTCTGTTTTGCTGGATCGCGATAACGTCCGAAATCGTGAAGGTCTCGCGGGTCGGTAACCACCAGCTGTTCAAGCAAGGTGACGGCACGGCGGCGCATGCCTCGATTTTACTGAACACCCTCGTCCCAAGGTCCCAGCCGCCTCAACCCTTCCGGCTCGTGGCGCATATTAGGTGTGTTGCAGAGGTCTCCCATGACACCCGGAAGATTCATCCTCATCGTCCTGATGGCGCTGTTTGCCGCGTTCTTCGGTTTCAAGATCGTGGTCGGTCTCCTTGGATGGGCGGTCAGTTCCTTGCTCCACTTGGTCGTACCGCTCGCGATCGTGGCCGGGGTGATTTACATCGTTTTCCGCGCAACCGAGAAGAAGGTGCTCGGTGGCGGCAAGCGCGGCATCCTTCCCTAAAGGGCCACGGGTACAACCTCAGGCATGACGGCTCTGCTGTGTGCCTGCCTCCTGTCTCAGACCGGCCCCGTGACCCGCGACGCGTTTGGCGTTCCAAAGATCGAAGCCTCTTCGTTCGAGGAGGCTTTTCGCTTGTTTGGGAAGACGGTCGCGCAAGACCGGCTCTGGCAGATGGAGACCAGCCGCCACGTTGCGGAGGGGAGGCTCTCGGAGATCGTTGGGCAGTCCGCCGTCAACGGGGACATCGACACCTTGCGGACTGGCTATACCGACGACGAGTACTCGGCGATGTTCGAAGCCCTGCCCGGCAAAGCAAAGACCGCCTACCGAGCCTACGCCGAGGGCGTCAACGAGGCGATCAAGGAGCGCACGACCGCGGGCACCCTCCCCCCCGAGTACGCGGCCAACGGGCTCACTCCCGAACCATGGACCACTCGCGACTCCATGGCGATCGTCGTGATGTTGTCTCGCCGGTTTGGCACTGGCGGCGCAGGCGAACTCCGTAACCTCGCGCTTTACCTGTACTTGAAAACGCAGCCCTGCAAGGACCGCGTGTTGGACGTGCTCGACGATCTGGCCTGGCAGAACGATCCGGCATCAATCCCGACTGTGTCGCCGGCCGACGATCCTCTTGCCAAATCGCACCCGAAGTTTCCCACCTTCGACCGCAAGGTCACGCAGGCACAGCTCGATGCCGAGCCCAAGGTTGGTCTTTTTGAGCTCGTGCCCGCGATCAGGGCCGCGAACGGCGATGACTCGCGGTTGATCGCGGAGAGCGTCCAAGCCCCGTTTGAAACGGGCAGCTACTGTATGGTCGTCTCCTCCTCGCGGTCCGCAACCGGCAGGCCGTTGCTCCTTACCGGTCCGCAGATGGGGATGTCCATCCCCAGCATCATCCACGAGGTCGCGATCGTTGCGCCCGACGTCAAGGTGGCTGGCATCGACGTTCCTGGCATCCCGGCCGTCGTCATCGGGAATACACCCAACTTCGCATGGGGCTTGACGACCGGGGTGGCCGACATTGCCGACATCGTGATCGCGCAGATCAAGGATGCGGGCACCCAGGTCTATGGCTCTGGCACGCGCCCCGTCACTCGGTTCGATCGGACTATCAATATCAAGGGCGGCCAGAAGCGGACGGTCGAGATCGTAAGGACGCTGGATGGGCCGGTCGTGCTCGAGAGCAAGGGGACTAAGTCTCTCTTTGCCCAGAGAATGAGTTACTGGAAGAAGGAAGCCGAAAGCTGGGCGACCCTATACGACCTGTACGGGGCCAAATCGGCAAAGGAGATCGACGGGCTGGCGTCCAAGATCGCCATGAACATGAACTTCTTTTACGCGACGGTCGGTGGAGAGACTGGTTGGCGTTACATCGGCGACTTCCCGATCCGGCCGGAAGGCTACGACCCACGGTTTCCCATGCCCTCCGCTCCAGAGACTGAATGGAAAGGAATCCTTTCGGCCGATCAAATGCCCCACGTCATGAACCCCAAGAGCGGCTTGATCGCCAACTGGAACAACAAGCCCGCCTCCTGGTGGCCGAACTTTGACACACCGGTTTGGGGCAGTGTCTTCCGGAACGAAGTCTTGTTGAAGTCACTCAAGAAACCGAAGCTCGCCGCCTGGGATCTCGAGCGTGCGGCTTGGGACATTGCCCGCCAAGACACGGAGACGAATTCGTGCCTCCTCCCGCTCTTTCAAAGGGCGGGTGGCCCTGAAGGCGCAAAGGCGCTGCTCGGCTCTTACGAGGGCTGGATCACTGGCCCTGCCTCCTGGCTCTACCGAGTCGCGTTCGACAACTTCCGTCAGAGCGTGTTCGAACCGAACACCGGCAATTTCACAAGCTCGGCCTTCTTCAAGCAGATCGTTCAACCTTCCGTGGTGCTGAGGGCGGCGTCAGGGAAGACCAAGTTCCCCTACCTTGGCGGTCGTAGCGCGGACGATCGCGCCAAAGACGCCCTTGATCAAGCCTGGCACGAACTGACGAAAACCTACGGCGTTGAGCCCGCCGCGTGGCCCTTGGCACTTCCGAGTTTCCGGTCACCGGACAACTCGCCGGTTTTCTTCAGCAACCGCGGCACCTACCTGCAGGTGACAGAGCTGGGATCTCGCCCAGTCGGGCGAAGCATGGCGCCACCTGGAGTGACCGAGCGCGGCGAATTCAGCGACTCCGAAGTGAACCTGGCCAAGCAGTGGGTCTTCAAGCCGATGTGGTCTCTCGGAGACTGAATTGTCCCGAGGTATCATGCCCGTTCCTGAGTGCTCCGGTCGTCTAGCGGTTTAGGACATCGCCCTCTCACGGCGAAGATCGGGGGTTCGAATCCCCTCCGGAGTACCAACT
>JAFDWS010000009.1 GCA_018268375.1 Armatimonadota bacterium
CAAACCAGGAAGGCATAGATGAACGACCCATATGCGCCCATAAACGCGAGCAGGGCGATGTAGCCCAGAACCGGTTTGGAGAGCGGAAACGCCAACCGAACCATCATCAGCCATTCCGGCGCGCCGTCCACCTGTCCTGAATCGAAGACCTCCTGAGGCAGCGAGTCGAAAAAGCCCTTCAAAAGGAAGATCGTATAGCCGCTGGCCGCAGTGGGCAGCACGAGAGCTGCGAAGGTGTTCAGTAGGCCCAGGTTCTTGAGCAAAAGGAAGGAGGGGATCATCGCCACCTCTGCCGGGAACGCCATCGTCGCCAGCAGGAACAAGAGGATTCTTGCGGTCGACCGCATGGGGAAGCGCGAGAGCGCGTACGCGGCCAACGGGTTCACCGTGAGTTGGGTGACGATCGCCAAGAGGCAGAAGATCACCGTGTTCCACAGTGCGTTGCCGTGGAGCGCCATGTAGTCGAACGAATACGCGTAGTTCCTGCCCGTGAACTCCGTCTTGAGCTCGGCGGCGTGGGTGAGCGCCCAATTGCGGTCAAACGCAGCGAAGGGAAGACCTCGCCAGCCAAATGAGGCCTCCAGGCTTCGGTCGCCCATTCCAGCGGTGCGCTGGAACTGCTTTGGGAGCTGGTACTCGAACTCCTTTGCGTACTCGTCCATCCGCGGCATCAGACCAGTGCCATGGTAGCGGGTGTAGGTCGGGGAGAAGTATTTGAGTTCAGCAAAGCTGGTAGCGCTCTCACCTCTGACGTTATGGGGTACGTCGCCAAACCGGTTCTTGAACTTCGTCCGCAAGAACTCCTGCCACATCCACTCCGTTCGGATGGGGATGCGAAACTCCGCCGGCAGCGTCACCTTGAACTCGAGCCAGTCCTTGAACTTCTGGCTGTCCGGCTGCACCCAGGCCTTGCGCTCCCAGGCCTCGAACGGCACCGGCACCTGTTGGAACGCGTTGTTCAGGTCCACGTAGGCTTTGTTCAGGGCGTCGATCGTCCCGTACTTCTGTCGCAAGAACGCTTGCCACCGCACCGCCAACCGGCTCGTCACCCCGTTCGGAGGAACCCGGAATCCCGCCCGCCACTTGTTGATCGGCAGCGACTCCAGGAACGCCTGGTACTCCTTCAATTCCACCGAACTGACCGCCTCGCCCTGGGTGTACGAAGCGATCATGTTCAGGTCGCCGGCGTACTTGTCGTCGACGCACTTCTTGACCAGTTCCTCGTCGTCCGTCCAGAACGCGGGGACAAGGCGGTTGTCGTTCTGGTCGGTGGGCCCCTTGAAGCCGGTCGTCGCCATGAAGAGGAAGGGGTAGATGGTCGTCAGTGCACCGACGCAAAGCACAAGATAGAGGAAGGCCATCGCCAACCTCGCTCTTGCCCGCTTTCGTCCCACTTTGCCGACCAGCGACATTCATCGCCATTGTTCCCGACCACCCTTCGCGATTGCCCGCAAGTTCAATTCGGGCCATGAAATGTACGGGTAAATGAAAATCCCCGCAAAAACACGTATGTCAGGTAATTTTACTGGGTGTACCGGCAATCCTGACAGGGAAGAAGCTCCTTGAAGGAACGGCTGTGCTGTCCAGGACGGACGGCGGACCAGCCTTCAAGGAAGATACGGAAATGTCCTTTCGCGTCAATAACAACGTCGTCGCTATGAGCGCCTACCGCAACCTCTCCGCCACCGGGGACGAGATTGCGAAGTCGATCACACGCCTGTCCACCGGCCTCCGCATCAACTCGGGTGCCGACGATCCCGCCGGCCTGATCGCCTCGGAGAACTTCCGACGCCAGATCAGCGGCATGGACGCCGCCCTGCGCAACAACCAGGACGCCCTGAACTATGCCAAGACCGCCGATGGCGCCTTGGAAGAGGTCAGCAAGCTCCTGAGGGACGCCCGGGCCCTGGCTGTGGCCAACGGTAACAGCACCGTCGACGCTAACCAGAAGCTGGCCAACCAGAACCAGCTCAACAACATCATGACCTCGATCAGCCGCATCGCCCAGAGCACGAGCTTTGGCGACAAGAAGCTGCTCGACGGCAGCGCCGGCACCTACGGCACAGTCAACGACCCCGCGAACGTCGCGTCGGTGAACCTCTCCGGCACGATGAACACGGTCTCGATGACCACCAACGGCACGCTCGACATTACGATGACCCAAGCGGCAGCCCAGGCCCAGCTCGCTGGCGGCGCGACCTATGCCGGCGCCACCTCGGCCGTGGCCACCGGTGTCTTCACGCTCAACGGTTACGCCTTCAATGTGGGTGGCGGTGAGACCGTCGCTGACGTGGTCTCCAAGATCAACTCTTCGGCCGCCACGACCGGCGTCCAAGCCCAGTTTAACGGCACGACGGGCACGATCGACCTGTCGTCGAACGCCTATGGCAGCGACAAGTTGATCCATCTGACCGACGGCAACGGCCTCATCCTGGCGAGCGGCGGCTCGGCCAGCGCGGCAGGTGCCGACGCCCAGGCGACCGTCGCCTATATGAACGGCGCGACGACTCTTGCCACCGCCGCTTTCACCCGCGGCCATGGCCTACAGCTCCGGGACGCGGACAACAACGTCATCAACTTGACGACGACAGGCGCGTCCAACGTCTCGACCTACACCGGTGCCATCCAAGTCACCGCTGGCCAGAGCAGCTTCCAGATCGGTGCCAACGCCGACCAGACCGCCCTCCTTACGTTGAGCAGCTTCAACGCGTCAGCCCTTGGCTTGGGCAACCTGGACATTACGGTCTCCGACATGACGACGCCGCTCAACGCCATCGACGCAGCCATCTCGACTGTTTCGACCACTCGCGGGAACATCGGCTCCTTCATGCGGAACACCATCGAGTCCAACATGCGGTCGCTGAACGTGACGAAAGAGAACCTGACGTCCACTGAGTCGACGATCCGCGACATCGACGTCGCCGAGGAAATGACCAGCTATACCAAGCTCCAGATCCTCCAGCAATCGGGCCTAGCGGTTCTCGCTCAGGCGAACCAGTCTCCGCAAGCTGTACTCAACCTCCTCCGAGGCTAACTTGGAATCTGACTTTCACCCTGCGAAAGGACCACCCCGGCGCAAGCCGGGGATGGTCTCTTTAGTGCTATAGCTGCCTCGTGAAGCTATTTTCCCCCTTGTCCCCCGTCCCCCGTCCCCCATCATCCATAGTTGATCTATCGTTACCTGTCCTGACGAAGCCTCCCTCCGACGTCTGGCCGCCAGCTTTCAATGGAAGCCCGGCGACGTCGTGCTTTTGAGTGGGGACTTGGGAGCAGGCAAGACCACCTTCGTCCGTGGATATCTCGAATCCCTCGGGATATCAGAGCCCGTGCGCTCGCCGACGTTCAACCTGCTCCAAGTTTTCGCCACCGAGCCCCCCGTGCTCCACGCGGACCTCTACCGTGTCAAGAGCGCAGAGGGCATCGGGCTTGAGGACTATCTCGACTCCCACGCTTGCCTCATCGAGTGGCCAGATCGGCTGCACGGCCTCATCGATCCCAAAGGCTGCTGGCAGGTCCACATCGATTTCGAGGCGGAAGGCCGCAGTGTCACGGTGACACCGCCCGACAGTCAAACATAATCTTCTCCATGCCGATCATCTTGGGGACCTGGAAGGAACCGGGCCAAGCCGCCGTCGAGACCGCAGCAGCCGCCTACCAGCAAGGCAAGAGCATGACCGAATGCCTCGAAGCCGGCCTCGCGCGCTGCGAAGACGATCCCGAATTCATCGCGATCGGCCGAGGCTCGCTCCCTAACTCCGACGGCGAACTTGAGCTCGATGCCAGCATCATGGACGGTCGAGACCTGAACTGCGGCGCGGTCTGCGCCATGCGCGGCATCCTTCCTGCCATCACCGTCGCCAGGTGGGTCAAGGACAAAACGCCCCACGTGATGCTCGCTGGCGACCAGGCCCGTCGCTTCGCGATCGAGAACGGGCTTCAGCCACAGAACTTAATGACGGCCGAGTCAGTCCGGCTCTACGAAGAGTGGAAGACGGATCCGTCGCGCCTGCAGGAGTACGTCCACACCGTCCATGACACCGTCACGATGCTCGGCCGCGACGATGACGGCCACTTCGTCGCCGCCAGTTCCACCAGCGGATGGTCGTACAAGAAACCGGGCCGGGTCGGCGACTCCCCTATTGTCGGGGCTGGGATCTATGCCGACGACGAGGCTGGTGCCGCCGGTGCCACGGGCCTCGGTGAAGAGCTCTGGAAGGCGGTCGTCTCCTTCCGCACCGTCCAAAACATGCGGGCAGGAATGACCGCTCAGCAAGCGTGCGAGGAAAGCATTAACCAAATGGTGAGGCGACAGCCCAAGGCGCGTGAGACCTCCTGTGTCGTGCTTGCGACCGGCAAGGACGGCTCCTGGGGCGCGGCGTGCACCACCGGCACGTTCCACCTTTGGGTGCACAAGGACGGTCAGACCACCGTCCAGGAATACACGGGGATCGTCGACTAGCGCTTTGCCTTGCTCGCCGCGATGACCTGCTCCAGAACCTTGTCTGTCAGCGTGTCTTCTTCGCTACCGGGGAAGCCCTGCCAGCGCACAATGCCGTCTGGACTGACGATCATCACGTGCGGGATGCCTTGCACGCCCAGTTCTTTGCTCATGCGCTTCTGAGTGTCCACCGCGACGTGGTAGTCCATCGGCGTATCCTTCATGAACTTCGAGACCGTCGCCGCGTCCTCGTCACTGACCCCCACAAAGACCACGTCCTTGCCGTACTTCTTGTTCCACTCGTTGACCTCAGGGATCAAGGCCCGGCAGGGCCCGCACCAGGTCGCCCAAAAGTCGACGAAGAGCACCTTGCCTTTCATGGACGGAGCGTCGCCATTGAGCCACTTCTCGACGACGAAGGCCGGCGCCTTCTTTCCTCGAAGGTCGTTCTTGGCATAAAGGGTCTTGGCTGTGACGATCTTCGGATAGGTCGCGTCCTCAAGAGCGAGGGCGGACGTCGCGAACAATGCGCAAACGATCAGGGAGCGCTTCATGCGTCCAGTGTATCAGGGAATCGAGGGCACGCCAAAACTGGGTCCTCAGTCCAGGGTCCTAGTCGCTAATTCCAACGACATCGGAAGCCCGTTTTCCACAGTGTTTTTGCTGTGGCCACAGGCTTGCTACGGCCGATTTTGGGTTAGAAACTGCCGAAAAAGTCGAATGCAGCGTTTGAAGTGGTGGTCAAACTCTTTTAACCAAGGGCCTCATGTTAAAGTAATCTTAGCGAGCATGCCCTAACATGGGCGGCAGCGGTTCGGGCGAGGGCACGTCCTATCGTGGGTGCCACTGCGCGACCGGTCGAGGTCAACTTTCTATGCGCAAAGCGTTCACCCTCATTGAACTTCTGGTGGTCATCGCCATCATCGCAATCCTTGCAGCCATTCTGTTCCCGGTCTTCGCCCAGGCAAAGACGGCGGCCAAGAAGACGGCGCTCATCAGCAACACCAAGCAGATGGGCATGGCGATGCAGATCTATACGACTGACTCGGACGACATGTACCCGCGCAACGACGATTGCTACGACAAGAGCTCGTTGAACAATGCCCTGAACACCAAGCCGTTCAACCCCAACGGCGTCGGCTGCGCCACCGCCCCGTTCTTCTATCGAATGAACCACTATGCGTGGCAAAAGTGGCTCGTGCCTTACACCAAGAACGTGGATCTGTTCAAACACACGGCCCGACCGCCGATCGATGTCTCGACCGGAAGCTGCCCTGGCGGCATTTGGTCCGGCTGTGGTCAGCTTGGCGGCTCGATGGCCCTTAACCTGGCCCTTACCGGAGCCCTCAACACCTACGGCGACCCGAACCGCAACGGCGCCTTCCGGAACAGCTGGCTCGGCGGTACCCAGACGGCCATTCCTAACGTGTCGGAGGCCATGTTGTTCATGGAACTCTTCAATGTCGACACGACGTTCGCCCCCGTCTTTACGACACCGAGTGCGAACGTCCAGACCGCCTATCCGGTCGCGATTCGCGAGCTGTGGATCCCGAACTTCATGGAAGGCAACGCGAACAACTGCACGTACACCAACACGGTTGACAAGTCGAAGTACCCGTTCCAAGACCAGATCACGATTGGCCGGGCTGATGGTAGCGCGAAGACCATGGCGATCATGAAGTTCTTGTCCAACACCCCGACCGCTGCCCAGTACCAGGTCAGTAGTCGGTGGGCCTGCGGCTTCAACGGTGGCGCTTGGACGATCAGCTCCGCTCCGGTGGTCACGGGTAACTGGCCGATGTGGGGTCTGTCCCAGTAATGAAGGCGCTCGCACTCGTTCTGACCGTCATCGGCCTGGCCCTGGTTGGCTACGGCTGCAACGGGGGGACGATGGGGCAGTCCGACCAAGACATCAAGAAGCAGTCGGACGCGATCAAGGCCTACAACGAGGCCAAGATGAAGGAGAACCCGCCGCCGCCGGGCGAGGGTCCGAGCAACTAAAAAACAAGGGCCGCGCTCAACGGGCGCGGCCCTTCTGCTTCTGCTAAACTTTCCTCTGGACCATGAAGCTGGTCGTCTGCGTCGTCCACAACCGTGATCGGAACCGGATCAGTGACGAACTCGTGAAAGCTGGGTTCAAATTCACCGTCATCGGCTCCACCGGCGGCTTCCTCCGGGAGGGCAACTCCACCTTGCTCGTCGGCGTCCAAGACGCGGAGCTTCCAGCCTTGAAAGAACTCGTCGAAGCCAATTGCTGTGCCCGCGAGCAAGTCGTCAACATGGCCCCCTTCGAAGGCGCACCTGCCACCGGGTTCCTTCCCAGTCCCGTCAAGGTGCCCGTCGGCGGCGCCGTCATGTTCGTCCTTGGGGTGGACGAGTTTGCTCGTTTCTGAACGAACCGTCGCTTCGCTCGATCGCTTGATCAAGGAGGCGACGAACGTTCACGCCGTCCTCTTCTATGGAACGGCAGGATCTGGACTCGAAGAAGCCGCCTCGAACTTGGCGCGAGGATGGCTCTGCCCGAACGGAGGCTGCGGCGATTGTGCCGTCTGCCGCGCCTATGAAGGTGGCCGCATGGTCGACCTCATGTGGATCAAGCCTTGGGGGCCCTCCGGGATCATCAAACTTTCGGCCATCAAACGCCGCACCCCCCGCGAAGACGACGACCCTGAGCCGCCCCTGCGAGAGTTCTTCAGGACACGGCCGCTGATGGCCCGCAACAAGGTCGCCGTCTTCGAAAGCGCCCATCGCATGAACTCGGACGCGGCCAACGCGCTCCTCAAGACCCTGGAGGAGCCGCCCGAGTACGCGAAAGTCGTCCTGACCTCCAGCGAGTTCGCCCGAGTGCTGCCGACCGTCCGTTCACGGTGCCTCAACATCGCTTGCGAGGCCGCATCCGACCCCAAGGCCGATGAGATGACCCGCGTCTTTGCTCCCAGTCCCGGCCTGGCAGAGCAAGTCGTCCGGCACCAGACCGCCTACGAACGCCTTTGGAAGCTGCTGGAGTCCTCGCTCGAGGCGCCTCACGGGGCCGCCATCGCCCTTTCCGAAAAGACTCGCGAGGCGTCCGAAGCGCTGGCCAAGAGCATGGACACCGGCGCCCGCGCCGCCAACGCGGAAGTCCTCCGTTGCATCTCGGAATGGCTCATGGTCCGCCATCCGGGCAAGCCTCACCTAGCCCAAGAAGCGGTCGAGCTTCACCGGTTCATCGTCCAGAACGCCAATCCCGGGCCAGTCTTTGATTTGCTCTGGGCGAAGGTTTTGGCCTGACCGCGCACGGAACGAGTCTATCGCCAGGACAACAGTTCGTTCGAATACTCCTGCTTGGTGGTCTTGTGGTAACGCTTGACACCCATGCCCTTGTCGTCGTACCACCAGATCGTGTAGACGCCTTCATGGGAGCTGAGGGGCACTTCGCGAACACGGTGGAGCACCACCTCGCGGCCCACGAGCTTCACCTTCTCGTCACCCTCGTAGGTGAAGCGAATTTGGAAGATGTCCAGGGTGTTCTGGGCCAGGAACTTCACCGTGACTACCGATCCTATCCGCGGGTGGGTCTTCCAAAACCAGAGCACGGTCGGGTTCTGAAACTCCTTCGCAGGCAAGTGAGAAGTGGTGACTACCCCGTTGATTGATTGGATAGCTCCCTTACTCTTGTAATGTGTCGTGAAGACGTTCCAGCGATCGTTCCAAAACCCTTCTTGGGCAGAACGAACGGGCATTCCGTGGAGAGTGTATTCCGTCTCGCCATAGCCAACATTTCCGCCCGGATAGATTCCTTTGCTCCAAAGTGTGAAGCCCGACCGTGTGGCGATTCGTTGAAACAGCAGGTAACTGCCTGAGCCGGACTCCTCTCCTTCCCTGAGTGTTCGCGTCTCGACGTCAACGGGGGGAGCCATCGTAACCATGGCTAACAGTAGAGTGCCCATATGGATACTGTACCCAAACAGATGACAAATCCGTTAGCATGGTAAATTGAGGGCAAGTGGCTGAGCGCGAAATCTTGGATCTCGAGGCCGCCGCCGCCAAGATCATCGAAGAGGTTCCGCACTCGGTCATCGGGTCGAGGGTGAGGCGGGAGCGGGTCTCCCAAGGCCTTTCGATCCGTGCCCTAGCCAAGGCAGCTAACCTCGGGATCAACTCGATCGTTAGGCTGGAGTCTGGTTCAGGCTTCCGACAAATGACCCTCGTCAAGGTGTGCGCCGCTCTCGGCATCCACCTTGACCGCATTGCCAGCGCCGGCAACGAGGCGGTGGCAGTCCATCGCAGGGCCGACGACCAGTGGCACGAACTGGATTCCTACGCGAAGGGAGTCTTACTGAGCGGCACGGAAAAGCTCGGCCCGATGGATCGGAAAGCCGCATTGGCAGGAACCGAGCTCAACCCGCTCATGTTGCTGCAAAGCCGTCTGGCCACCGGGAAAATGCTGCCCACGCTTATCGAGCTGCATCATCCGACAAAGCCCCGCTCCCACCCGGGCGAAGAGTTCGTCTTCGTCCTACGCGGCCCGGTTTGCGTGACGGTCTCAGGAACCAGCTACGTCCTGGAGACCGGCGAAAGCATCGAGTTCTGGGGCACGGAGCCGCACTCCTATGCCCCCCGAGGAGACATTCCTGGACTCGTTCTGTCGATCAGGGTAAGTCCTTGAAGTTCCGGTGTTCGCGACCCACTCGTATCCGGGCTGATCCGGCAGGCGCACTTTCGGCAAACCACAACCCCACTACCAAAGTTATTGCTCAGGGGTCCGAGAGTTCGCCACACTAAGCTCATGCCAAAGCACTCTGTCACACTCGCTGCGCTTGCGGTAGTGGCCATTGTCACCGTCGCCACGGCCCAAGACCAGGGAATCCAGTCGATCATCGGCAACGTCTTCCTGCAGAACACGACGCCAGGTACCGCACAGATTGGCCATGCCACGATCACCGGCACCTTTCGCGCGGGACAAGTCTTCGTCCAGCAGGGCAGCACGGCCACGATTCCCGTCGTCGGAAACAATGTCGCGGTCGGGGCTGGCACCGCCATAGGCGGCAGCTTCAGCAGCGGCCAGCAGTCAGGAATCGGCGTGCGAGGGACGGCGACTTCAACGACCGGCAGCTCCTCGGGGGTCTTTGGAGAGTCGCGCGCCGACTTTGGGACTGGCGTGTTCGGCTCGTGCGCGAAATGGATCGGAGTGGAAGGAATCAGCGCGACCGGGGTCGGAGTGTTTGGCGGCGCGAACGGACCAGCCGCGGCGGGTGTCCAGGCTCGCAACCTCGACATTTCCGGGCCGGGTCTGCTCGCTGAGAACACGGCCGGCGGCGACGCCGCCTGGTTCTTCGGCAACGTTGTCATCAAACAAGGGAAGAACATCTCTGCCACGACTCCAGCCGGGCAAGTGGTGCTCAAGTCGACCGTGGACACTTCCGGCGCGGACTTCCGGTGCCAAGCGGCAGCTACCGCCGGCAATTTCACGGGTATCTCAGCCGGGTCGAACAACATGTTCATCACACTCGAACGGGGCAGCCTGATTCGGGTTCAAGGAAGGATCGGCACCGATAACGTCGGGCGGCTGCAGGCCGATGTCAAGAACTTCGTCCAGCCCGATCCCGACGACATCGAACGCGATATCGTTTATGCGTGCGTCGAGGGGCCGGAGGCCGCCGCGTATGTCAGGGGCACGTCAAGGCTGGTGCGCGGAGTGGCCCACGTGGACTTGCCTCGGCACTTCCAAAACGTCTCCGTGGCCGAGGGCATGACGATCCAGCTCACGCCCCGCAGCGGTGACTCAGAGGGCCTCGCCACGGTCTCTCGGTCGCTGTCAGGCTTTGATGTCCACGAGTTGCGCCACGGCCAAGGCACGTACGAATTTGACTGGGAGGTCAAGGCCGTTCGCCGAGGCTTTACCGACTACAAAGTCACCCGGCCCTGGGACGACGGGATGCTCCCCAATACGAACCGCACGCAAGCGATGGCCAGTCGCCGCCAGCAGGCTCGCGAGGTGTACGGCATCACATACGGGACAAGCAAGCCGTAATCACGAAGTTTGGTCGGGGGCAGGGCTCACTGCCCGGCGCCGACCCGCTTGATCTCGCTTAGGACTTCGCTCGCCTTGAGCCTGACTTTGTAGTCGGGGTTTGAGTGAGTGAAGCGGATTTTGCCGCTTCCGTCGATCAGAAAGAGCGAGGGCACGGGCAAAATGTGGTGGGGTTGGCCCGACCACTTTTCCAGGTCGAGGGAGAACTGGTTCTTGTACTTGTCGTAGGTGGCATCGTCGACCCTGAACGCCACGCCGAAGGCTTTGAGCGCGCTCGCCTCGGAGTCCGAATAAATCTGGTAGCCCAGCTTTTGCCCTTCCACCGTCTTCGCGATGTTCTCGGGAAGGTCGGGGGTGATCGCGACGATCTGCCAGCCAGCGGCCTCGATGTCCTTTTCAGATTTGCCGAGGTCAGCGAGGTGGGCGTTGCAGAAAGGACACCATCCGCCTCGGTAGAACACGAGCACGGTCTTCTTTCCCCCGAGGGCCGCCTTCAAGGTCGTCGCCTTCCCGTCCATTGCGGTCAAGCCGACTTCGGGAACGCTCGTCCCGGGCTGGAGCGGCTTCGCTTCGGAGGCTCTTGGGCGACTTGGAGCAGAGAAAGCGCGGCTATCGCAAGTGTGAGGGCCATGAGACACCAAATCCCATCTGGCCCGACGATGGTTCCCGGTGTTTCCTTTCGACTGGTGCTTCAGGCGGCGGTGGCCGGGTCGAGGGGTCAGCTCTTCCTCTCATTTTGGATTTCGGACTGGTTTTGAGAATCCAAACTCTTGATTTCGCCTCCAATTTGAACCTGCATTCTCATTCCATTCTCATAAGGGGGTGGGGAAGAAACATGGCTCCGTGGTCCTCCTGCTCGTATAGGCGACAAGTGACAGGATTGTCCACTTACGCGCCGGTTACGGAGGAGCTCCCACTTCAGGTGGCGGCGCGCGGGTTCACTGGCGTGTTCTACCAGGTTGAGAGGGCTCCGCCCAAGGGTGACACAGCTGAACAAAAGCCTGCGGCTGGGGTCACCCTCCGCAATCCAAAATCCAAAACCTAAAGTCCGAAACTGGTGGAGGCGCGGGGAATTGAACCCCGTTCCAAAGTCGCCGCCGCATAGGCCACCACGAGCGTCTCCTCCCATTAGTTTCGGCGGGGCCCTGCCGGGAGGCAGGCGAAGCTTCCGCCTAGTCCGGTTAGGTTTAGAAGGTCAGGCTACGGACCGAAGCCCTTCCTTCGAGCCAGCCTTTGCGTCGCCCGTGGCGGACCCCGCTGGCAGGGTTCCGGTGGACGCGCTGCACGTTAGGCAGCGTAAGCGAAGTTGTTGTTCGCGTTTACTTTTTTGCCGCTTTTTACGAGGCCAGCGGCGCCTCGGCTCGCAACCGGTGCTCGATCCGACCCTGTCGAACCCTTTCGCCCCCAGTTTCTTCCAGTCAAGTATAACGTCGGCGGGCCGGACAAGGTTCGCGAGGCCCAGCCTGACACGGGCCCCGTTTCCTTGTCAGACTTCTGTCAGACCCCGTTCCTAACATTCCCCCAACGCGCAACGAAATGCGCAAACGGAGAATGAAATGAACAGCAGAACCGCCCTCATCGCCCTCGCGACGCTCGCTTCCGCGGCCGTCCTCGCCCAAGCCCCTACCTACACCGTCGTCAACCTCGGCGCCCTCAACGGCCAGAGCGAAGCCTTCGGCATCAACGACGCAGGCAACGCCGTCGGCTGGTCCTTCACCAACCAAGGCACTCGCCAAGCCGTGTTGTTCTCGAACGGGATGGTGACTCCGCTCTCCACCCCCGCAGGCAAGAACAGCGTCGCCTTCGCCATCTCGACCAATGGGCGCATCGTCGGCAAGCTCGACCGCTTGGCCGCGCTCTGGACCTCGCCCCAGACCTACCAGACTCTGGGAACGGTGGGTGGACAGGAGAGCGTGGCTTCCGGCATCAACGACAATGGTCTCGTCGCCTGCAGCTCGCAGAACGGCCAGGCTTATTGGAAAGCGGCTACGATCCAGGTGCCGAACGGCGCGATGACCGTCCTTCCGATGCTCGGCGGGCTGCAGGGCGCTGCCGCGGCTTGCAGCAACGGCAACGTCGTGGGCTGGTCCGACCTCGCCAACGGCCAGACGCACGCCACCCTCTGGGCCAACGGGCAGACGCTCGACTTCGGCACGCTGGGCGGCCCCGCCAGCCAGTTCCTCGGCTCGAGCCCGCAAGGCAACACCTGCGGATGGAGCTACCTCGCCGAGCACCAGTTCACGCCGCAGAACCGCGGCTTCATCAAGAGGGCCATGGTCAACGGCGCCAACCGGACTCTCAGGAACCTTGGCGAACCGTACATGGCCCGCCCCTATCCTGTCATTCAGGGCACCGGCTACCGCGGCTTCGTCTGGCGCTATTACGACTGCGGCGTTCTTCGGAGCGCCACGGTGTGCGGCGTGGACGTCCAGGCGAACGACCTCACGGGCAGCGGCGAGATGGTCGTCGGCAACGCGACCCTTTACCTCTATCCTGCCGGAACGATGAAGCGGGCGGTGGCTTGGATCAACGGCGTCTTCTACGACTTGACCAATCTCGTCGGCGCTTCCAAGTGGACGTTGCAGGAGGCCTGGGGCATCAACTCCAAGGGCCAGATCGTCGGGCAAGGCCAGTCGCCCACCGGCGGGCTGATGGCTTACCGGCTTGATCCGCCCGCCCAGAGCCCTTCCGGCCTCTCCTTCTTCCGCATGACGGGCTGGACCAACAGCTCGATGACGCCGACCTACGGCCAGACCACGTCTTCGGCCAACATCCCGACGGTCGTCCTCTACGTCCGCAAGGCTGACGGCATGGTCTCGACCTCGCTTGGCGGCCCTTACACCAGCATGGCGCTTGGAACCTGGTGCCAAACCGATCCGGCCAAGCCGAACGTTCGCATCCGCCTGACGATCGACGAGCGCGGCGCCCCGACCTCCCCGAACGGTGTCGCCAATTGGAACAGCATCTGCAACCAGCTTCAGACGGCCTATTCAGCGTTCGCTACTGGCGCCGACGGTTCGACCCGCCTCATCTGGAACGGAACGAACGTCGTGAACATCTTCGCCAACTTCCCGAACGACTCGGAGCTTCAGGGCCGATGGCGTTTCAGCGCCAACGGCACCCAGTGGCTGAGCATCCGTCTCAAGTTGCGAAAGGGTGCCGGGTTCTGAGACCCCTGTGACCCCAAGTCAAGGGCCGGCCGCGGAAACGCGGCTGGCCTTGTCGGTTTAGAATGGAGCATGGCGTCCTTGTTCACCAAGATCATCAACCGGGAGATCCCTGCCGACATCGTTTACGAGGACGAGGCCATCGTGGCGTTCCGCGACATTGAGCCGCAGGCTCCGGTACACATTGTCATCGTCACGCGGGAAGAGGTCACGGGTATGGAGTCTTTGCCGGAGCATGGCGACCACACCCGGCTCTTGAACGCGGCGAAAGTCATCGCCGAGCAACTGGGATTGACGGGCGGGTACAGGATTGTGGTCAACCAAGGGGAAGACGCCGGGCAAAGCGTTCCACACATGCACGCCCACCTTCTCGGTGGGCGCAAAATGGGCTGGCCGCCTGGTTAGGTCTATTCGTTCCGGCTCTTGGCTTCCTCGATGTCGAGGGCGGTCGGAACCGTGAACTTGAAGGTCGAACCCTTGCCGACCTCGGACTCCACCCAGACTTTGCCGAGGTGGACGTCCTCGACGAGGTGCCGTACCAAGTAAAGGCCCAAACCAGTGCCGTAAATCCGGCGATTGTCCTCGTTGTTGACGCGGTGGAACCGCTCAAAGACCTTATTGAGGTGGTCGTTCGGGATACCGATGCCTTGGTCCTCGACTCCGATCGTGACTTCGTCGCCGCCGTCGTACCAAACGTGGACCACGACGTCGCCGCCTTCGGGCGAGTACTTGATCGCGTTGTTGAGCAGGTTGGTCAGGATCTGGTCGAACTTGTCTTCGTCGCCGATGATCGTCTCCGGAATGTCCCCGTGCACCTGCTTGAAGACTTTGTGCTTGGTCGAAGCCTGGTTTTGGACGATGACGACCTTGTCCAGCAGTGCCTCCAGTTCGAACCTTGAGTAGTTCGGTTTGAGGCTTTCGCCGGCTTCAATGCGGGCCGTGTTGAGGAGGTCGTCGATGAGGCGGCGCAAGCGGTCGCACTCGTGGACGACGATCCCGAGGAACTCCTTCTGCTCGTCCTTTGAATAGAAGTCTGCGTCGACCCCGTCGAGGAGGGTGGTTGAGAAGCCCTTGATGGCGGTGAGCGGGGTCCTGAGCTCGTGTGAAGCCATGGCCACGAAGCTGGACTTCATCTTGTCCAGGTTCTTCTGCTCGGTGACGTCGTTAAAGATAGTGACGAAGCCGAGGTTCCGTCCCTCTTCGTTCTTAACTCCAGCCCCTTGGACGGAGAACATCCGTTCCATGTGGCCCAATACCGTGGTGATTTCGATTCCAGGGATGTCGTTGCCCTGGATGCCGAGGTCGAAGAATTCTTTGACTTGCTCGTGGTCAAGGGCTTCGGCGTAGGGCTTGCCGATCACGTCGGCGTCCACGTCGAAGATGGCCCTCGCCGTCGCGTTCATCTGGCTCAAGCGGCCGTCGGGGGAGACCAAGATCAAGCCACTCGTGAGCGACTCGAAGGTCTGGAGGAGCTCTTCGCGCTCTTCGACGACCTCCCGATAAAGCTGAAGGTTGGCGATGATCGAGCCAACGTTGCGGGCCATGCGCTCCAGAAGCCGCACGTCCTCATCATTGAAGTCCTCGCCGTGGCGCTTGTTGAACGCGTGGAGGACGCCGATGGTTGTCCGCTCGATGACCCGGTTCTCCTCGTCACGCTTCTCGATGATCAGTGGAACGGAGATGCCGTTGTGGACATGCATCAACGCGACCATGTCCTTCTTGGTGCGGGGGTCAGTGCTGGCGTCGTGGAAAATCTGGGGCTCGCCTGTCCTGAAGACCTCGCCGCTGATTCCCTGGGTCGCCCTGACCCGGAAAAGCTCTAACTTGCCGTCTTCGATGCCGTAGGCAGGCGGGATTGCGATCAATTCGCCGGTCTCCCGGTCGCAGAACATGATGACGATCTTTTCGGCCTGCAGGATCATGGCGATCCGTTGGACCAACCTGCGCAGGGTGATGTCGCCCTCTTGAATGGGGGCGACGTCGACCGAGGCCTCCATCGGCACCGCTCGCGGTGTCTCGATCATATGGGAGGCGTCGGATGATCTTAATCGGCGGACCTCATCTTCGAGTTCTAAAATCCGCCGTTGTAGGTTTTCAGGTTCAGGGCTTCCGTTGAAAGACGACATCGGCACAACACTCAGTTCGGGCTTGGCAAGAGGATCGAGCATACCTAGGGACACCGTAATCGGCAGGGTCTGGAGGAGGGGTCGGCGGCTATAATGCCGTCAATGGGCGACCGTCTCGAGGAAATGGCCCTTTTCCCATTGAACACGGTTCTTTTTCCGTACGCCCAGCTTCAGATCCATGTCTTCGAAGACCGGTATCGAGAACTGATACGGCACTGCACCCAGAACGACCAACCGTTTGGCGTCGTCCTCATCCGCTCCGGGGAAGAAGTGGGTGGCCACGTAGAGCCCTATATGGTTGGCACCGTGGTCCGCATCGTCTCGATTCATACGTTCGAAGACGGCAAAATGGACGTCAGGGTTCAGGGTGAGCGCCGATTTCGGGTCCGAAAGTTCGACGAAAGCCGGTCGTACATGGTGGGAATGGTGGAACCCGTCATCGAGCTTGAGATCGAGGACACGCCCAAGGCCGAGGCGCTCGTCCTGCGGTCCCGGGAGTACGTCCAAGCCTACATCGAGAACTACTTTGCCAGGTTCGACGTTAAGGTCGCCAAGATCAAGCTCCCCTCGGATCCCACCGCCCTGTCATTTGTCGTCGCGAACTTCTTGCAGATCGAGAACTTGGAGAAGCAGAAGCTCCTCGAAACGACGGACACCCTCGAGCGGCTCGGCGAGATGATCCCGATCCTGGAGCAGCACATGGTCGAGGCGAAGGCGCCTGACTATCACAAAGTCACGCGCCAGCACATGGAAGAGTGGATCCACCCCAACTGAGGCTTAGCAGAACTGAAACTCGGGCGATCCGAAGATGAGGCGGCAAACTCCAGAAGCCACGCTGTTCGCGCTCTCAGGAGTAATGGTGCCCGCGGACAAGCTCTCCGCCGCTTTGACCAATTGACCGACCTTGTCGGCCGGCAATTTGACGTCGAAGACGGAGATGAGCCGGTCAACGGCTCCTTTGGGAGTCTCGTCGGCACCAAAAAGCGATGCGGCGGGATAGCGAAGCGTCTGGCCGGCCAAGCGGGCGCCCTGTCCCTTTGCGGCAGGTGGGGTCGCCTCTCCGAACAAGCGGTCGGACCATTTAAGCCTTTCGACCATCGTCGCTGAAGAAATCCATGCTTCGCCAGTCTTCCAGCCAGAGACATCGGGCGGATACATGAGTTCCATACCCATAGCTTTGGTGGCCTGGAGCACGAGGCCGGCCGGCCCGACAGTGCGAGGCCCGGTGATCGTCGCGTCGGACTCGAGCCGCTTCGCGTGATTGGCACCGACGCCGAGTTGGCGCAGCGTCGACAGGCAGAACGTAACCGGGTTCTTGATCAGTCCGCGCTCGGCCTTCGGGCCGAAGAACTCTGGACTTTCCACGATCGCGCGCACGAGTGCCTTGATATCCAGCCCGCTGTCCCGAAACTTCTTGGCCACGGGCTCAATCACTTTGGGCTCGGGATTCGGATAGACGAACCAAGTCCACACTTTCTTGGTGATGAAGAGCGACGTCTGCGGATTGCCACTGAGGATCCCGAGCACGTCGTCCCCATCAAAATTGCCAGTGTTGCCAAGGATCGTCTTCATCCCATCGTCGTGCTGATCGGTGCGATAGAGAAAATCGATCCTCGGGCCCGGCTGCTCGACCTTGAGTTTTGGCCGCTGGGCGGGCTTGGGGGTCTCGATCACGCGGTTGCCCCTTTGGGCACCGAAAGTCCACCCTGTGAGGCACCTGGCCGCCTCCTGCACGTCCTTCTCGCTGTAGTGGCCGATGCCGAGGGTGAACAGCTCCATGACCTCGCGGGCAAAGTTCTCGTTCGGCTTGCCCTTCTTGTTCTCATGGTTGTCCAGCCAGTACAGCATGGCGGGATCCTTGCTGATGCTCGTCAGCAGAGTCTGGAACTTGCCGGTGCAATTTGCCCTCAGGCACTCGACATGGTCGTGCATCGCGCCGACGGCGTCGACTTTTTCTGCGCTCGTGGCGAAGTGGTTGTGCCAGAAGACCGTCATTGCGGCCTCTAGGGGCCGGTTCGTGACGAGCAGGCGCAGGTACCACCAGGCCTGGACCGCGCGCATGTTGACCAGCCCCTTATCATTGGCGAGCCGGTCGAGAGGGATGTCAGGATCCGTGGTGGACTCATAGTTCAGGAGCTTGTCGAGGGCCGCCTTGACGCCGCCTTCGGCGTAATAGTCCAATTCGGACTCAGAGGCCCCAAGCCCAAACCTCCTGAGAAGGTGGGCCACTTTCTCCCGTTCGGTCGCGAATCCCATGTCCTAAAGGACGAAGGACGCCCGCTGCAGTTCAGCGCGCGTCCCCGAGATTGCTCGGATCCCCGTATCCGAGATCAGACTTCTTTGACGTTCGTCGACTTGAAGGTAGCTTCATTGACGAACTTGAACAGCTTACTGCCGTTGTACTCAGCGGTGAGGGCGTAGCGGACTTGCTCGCCGTTTTTCGTCTTGCGGACCATCTTGGTCTTGCGGACGTCAGAATCGGGCACATCGACATGCGACCGGGTCTTAAGGTTATAAAACTTCATGGTTTTTCCTTAGCCTCGTTAGGATGTTGGCGCAAGTCTCACTCGATTTGAACTCGTCCTGCTCCAAGCTGGGTTGCAGTTTGCATCCTCTATCCGGTTCGACGCAAGCCCACCAGGGATTTTTTCTGCCGTATTCCTACTAGGTAGGATCGAGCCAGTGCGGGTCAGGAAACGGAAGGGAGCCATCCAAATCGCCGCAAGCGGGTACGAAGCGAGTGCTGTGGAGACCCTGCGGCAGAGGGGATTTCGCATCACGATGCCCCGGGTCCAAGTCCTCCGCGTCCTGTCTTTGGCCGATCGTCCCCTCAATCCTTATGCCATCCACCAGGAGATCGTAGCGAGCGGGGGCCGCACAGACGCGGCCTCGGTCTACCGCATACTTGACACCCTCTCGAACCTCAGGCTGGTCCACCGGGTCGGCATTGTGGACGGTTACATGGCCTGTCGGCTGGAGGAGGCGCACGGGGAGGAGACCGAGCACGTCGTCTGCTCGGTCTGCGGAAAGGTCACTGAACTTCCCCTCCCAGACGACATTGCCAGCCTGACCTCGGAACAGCTCGCCGACCTCGGCTACCGCCAGGTGCAGACGAAAGTCGAGATTCTCGCCGTGTGCCCGGACTGCAATTGA
Source organism: Armatimonadota bacterium (assembly GCA_018268375.1). Taxonomy (GTDB): domain Bacteria; phylum Armatimonadota; class Fimbriimonadia; order Fimbriimonadales; family Fimbriimonadaceae; genus JAEURO01. Next base: position 18,898 of record JAFDWS010000009.1, read on the forward strand.
GCGGTGATTGGGCACGAGGAGGGCTGAGGGGTCCCGTTCAAGGGAACCATGCGATAAACTACGGCGGTAGAGAAGATCAATGCTGGCAACGTGGGTCAAGAAGTTTGCAGGCGGCAGGGACAATCGCCGTCCGCTTTTTGAACGGCTGATGAGTCAGTCGTACCGGCAGTCCTATAACATGGCGTTCAGGCTGACGGGCAACTCCAGCGACGCCGAGGACCTGCTCCAGGAGACTTACGTGCGCGCATTCCGGTTCTTCCACCGGTACGACGAGGCCCTCCCGTTCTGTTCATGGCTCTATCGAATCATGACGAACGTGCACATCGACACCGTTCGCAAGCGCTCACGCCTCAAAACCGTGAGCTTCGAAAGCGGGTCCGAGATCAACGGAACCTGGGAGTTCGCAGACGACGGCCCGACCGCTGAGGCGGAGTTACTGAAGTCGACGCTCGAGGAGCCCATCCAACTCGGATTGAAGTCCATGACCCCCGAATTTCGAACGGCGGTCGTGCTGGCTGACGTCGACGGCCTGTCTTATGAGGAGATCGCCGAGATCATGCACACGTCCATCGGGACAGTCAGATCGAGGATCCACCGAGGCCGAAAGCAGTTACGTACCTACTTGGAAGATCACGGGGAGGTCGAACTACTGTGAACTGTCATTTTGTTCAGAACCTACTGTCCGCTTATCTGGACAACGAGCTTGTGGGCGCCCGAAAGGTCGCGGTCGAGACACATGTCGAGCAGTGCTGGCGTTGCCGGCGCGAGCTTGAGTCCCTGGGGGCCGTCAAAGCGAAGCTGAGCGGCACTGCCCAGGTCGCCGCCCCTGTCGGATTGGAGACCCGGCTGAAAACAGCTGTCTTCGAGCCGAGGTTGCGGACAGCGCCTTGGTTACTGGTCGGGCTTGCCGCAGGAGCCTCGATGTTTGCCTTTTGGCTCGCGATCCGCGTTGCGGACCGGCCTGTTCCGACGCAGTCCGTGGCCGCCACCCAACCTGCCTCGAAGCACATGGAGGTCGCCAGCGACCGGGCCTACCTCGACAGTTCGGATCCGATTAGCGGTGGCGTGCAGATCGTCACGGTCAACTACGCAGGTGGCCGCTAAGCAGCTCGGAACCACCCTTCTCGCCGCTATCGTGGCCTTTGCGCCACACACCCTTTTTGCAGACAAGGGGGCGGCCGACAAGGCGAAGGACACCCTCAAGCGTGTCCTCCTCAAGCAGAGGAGGGTCGCGAACGTGCGTATCGAGTCCAGGCCTGACTCACACGGCGAAATGGCTTTCAACCTCAAGGTTCAAACTGAGCCGAGCCGAGGCGTGAAGGTCACGATCATTGCTCCCCTGAGCCAGGCTGGCATCGTTTCGATCGACGACACCAAGATCCTCAAGACTTACGATCCTAACCAGAAGCGCCTCATCGAGATGCCTAGTCCCACTCTCTTGCAGCCAAGCATGGAGTGGAGGATCAAGCAGATTGACAAGAACTACCGTGTCACCTTTGGGCGCGGAGACGAGATCGCGGGACAAAGTGTCCGTGAGCTGGTGCTGAGGCCGCTCGCCGAGGACATGCCCGTCCGCCGGATGTTTGTCGACACGAACCACGACATTGCTCTCCGCTATGTCATTTCGACCGAAGGCTCTGACCGCATGGTCTTCGACACCAAGTACATCCAATTTGGAACGGCGGCGGCCGGGGCCGATTTCGACATGCCCGCGGCGGCCGAGGACGCCAGACATGAGACGCGCGAGGGGCCAAAGGCCACCGTACGAGTGCCGGAGGACGCCCGCAAGCTCACCGGCTTTGCCGCTCGGCTCCCATCGAACCTTCCCTATGGGTTCAAGGTCTCCGGCGCGTCCGTCTTCGGTCGCAGGAGCCAGGTCTTCGTCAGCGTGAGAATCTCGGACGGTATGGCGACGTTCTCCGTGCTCCAGTGGAAGCCGACCTCGACCTGGAAAGGCCCGCGACCCGAGCCCCGCCACGTGATCGAAGACAGCTATGGCGTGAGCTACGGCGTCTCTTCGGTCCAGTTCGAACCCCTGCCTGACGTCGTCATCGAGGAACTGCTCGAGGCCTTCCGGGGCGGGAACGATTAGGACTTGGAACTCGCCCCCCACCGTTAAAGGTTTTTCCAATTGCGTGCGTCGGGCGCGACAACGTTCCGACCGATACGGTATTTAGAATCAAGAATTCTTGGCAACAGGACTCCAACAAACATGAAAAACGCACTGAACCGACCTTGGCTGATCCTCGGAGCCGGCGCGCTCGTTATCGGCGGCGTCGTCCTTGGCCAGAACCTCAAACCCGGCCCTTCCATTTTTGGCAACAACTCGCCGATTCAGCTCAGACCAGCGGGTTTGAACACCGGGGTCGACATCTCCAACCTGAAAGCACTCGACTCCACCTATTCGGCCCTTGCTGAAGCGGCATCCCAAGCCGCGGTCTTCATTACAACCGAGACAAGCACGAAGTCGGACAGCGACGTCATGTCTCAGCTTCAAGGCGCGAAGTCGGGTTCTGGCTTCGTCTACCGATCCGACGGATGGATCGTGACCAACGACCACGTTGTCGCTGGCTATGACAAGGTCAAAGTCGTCTTGGCCGACGGCCGGGAACTGACCGGTAAGGTCACCCGGGCCAACGACCCTCAGCTTGACCTTGCGGTCGTCAAGGTTGACGAGAAAGACCTTCCCACCCTTGGCGTCGCTGACAGTTCGAAGGTGCGGGTCGGTCAGATGGCCATGGCAATCGGCGCTCCGTTCGGGCTCGAGGACACGGTCACCATCGGCCACGTGAGCGCGATCGGCCGCCCGGGCCTCATTCCGGACGCCACCACTGGCCAAGTCCGGGCGTACTCCGGCCTGATCCAGACGGACGCCTCCATCAACCCAGGCAACAGCGGCGGCCCGCTGATCGACGTGAACGGCGACGTCATCGGTGTCAACTCAGCGATCAACAGCCCGAACGGCACCAATGCGGGCATCGGTTTCGCGATCCCCGCCAACGTGGTCAAAGTGGTCGCTGACGAGCTCATCACGACGGGCAAATTCGACCGAGGCCTGCTCGGTATCAATCCCCGCGACCTGAAGCCCTACGAGAAGAAGAAGTTGAGCATGTCCGGGGGCGCCTACTCGCTGAGCGTGCAGAAGGATTCTGCTGCGGGCAAGGCCGGGATCAAGGAGGGCGACATCGTCACCGCGATCGACAATGTTCCGATCGGCGGAGAGATCGACCTGCGCGTCGCTATGTACCGCCACTCCCCGAATCAAAGCGTGAATGTGACGTATGTCCGCGGTGGCCAGACCAAGACCGTCACGGTCAAACTCGACGCCCCGCAACCTGAGCCAGCCACCAGGAGCAACGGTTCTCGAACGCCTTTTGGCAACGATCCAAACGGGTTCTTCGACAGGATGCCGCGACAGAACGACGATAACGGCGCGCCGAGCACTCCGAGCACGAAGCCGAAGCTGGGAGTCATGGTCCAGCAGGTCGACCCGACGGCCCGGAAGCAGTACAACCTTCCTGAGGACGCCAAGGGCGTGGTGGTCGCGACCGTCAACGATGGATCCTTCGCCTCCAAGGTGAACATCCTGGCGGGCGACGTGATCACTGAGATCAATGGCAAACCGGTTGCCACGGTCGCCGACCTCACCGAAGCCATGAGCGGCGTGAACTGGGGCGACCAGGTCACGATCAAGTTCGTCCGCTTCAAGAACGGCGGCCGTTCGTCATACTCCGTCACCGTCCCCTTCAACCAGTAACGGGCAACGACAGAGCCCCCTGGGTCGCTTCCCAGGGGGCTTTGTCGTAGATATGACCAAGGGCCTTGTCGGGAGGGCTTGTATACTGGCCCCACTGGGCAGAGAACGATGTCGTTGGACAGACCGGCGCCTGAGCTTTCCGAGCGCGAGCAACAGCTTCTCACATTTGCTTCTGAGGGCTTGACCGATACGGCCATCGCCCACAAACTGGGGATCAGCGAGGCGACCGTCGGCACCTACTGGGGCAGGGTTCGAATCAAGCTTGGCCCGCACAGCCGAACCGAACTGGTGGCGATGATGCTGCGAACCCAGCAGGAAGAAGCCATTCGGAGCCTGCGCGAAGAGTATGAGGAACTCATTGGACAATTGAGCACGACAAGTTCGTCGGGCCACGTCCTCAACTACAGGGATCTGCTGGAGAACGCTCCCGACGCCATGGTTCTCGTCACTGACGACGGTAGCCTCGAGTACGCCAACACGGCCGCGCTCGAGCTCTTCGGCTATGCCGAAGGCGAGCTAACCGGACAAAACATGTCACGGCTCGTTCCGGAACGGTTCCGCGATCAACACGGTGCCCACCTTCAAGACTACGTGATGAACCCAGAGCGACGACAGATGGGGGCTCATTTGCGCACCCCGGCAGTCTGCAAGGACGGCACCGAAATCTTGATCCGAGCCGCCCTCTCGGCCGTGCCCCGGGAAGACGGGGTCGTCGTCACCTGCGTCATCCGGCCCGCCTGAGCTTCGCCGCTGGTCGTGTCCTCCGTTTTCAGGACTCCCTTATCCCGACTTGCAACATGCCCGGCGAAGGGCAAGAATAGATTTGGAGGTTTCAAATGAAAGTCCTTGTCGCCTATGCAACATCGGAGGGACACACGCGGATCATTGCGGAGTACGTTTCGAAGTGGATTGAGCAGGAAGGGTTCGAGGCCACGCTGTACGACACTGCCCAAGGAGTTGACGTGGCCGACTTCTCATCATATGGGGCCTACATCTGCGCCGGATCGGTTCACTTTTCGCGCCACCAACCGGCTCTGGAGCGGTTCGTACGGGCACACTTGGTGGAATTGACTTGCAAACCGTCCGCCCTGATCTCTGCGAGTGGAAGCGCTGGAAGTCCGCTTCCACAGGGCCAGGTCCAGGCGATGGAGTACGTCACCGCGTTCCTGTCCCGCACGGGCTGGAAGCCATTGATGAAAGTGGCTGTCGGCGGGGCCGTTCTCTATACGCAGTACAACCCGCTCCTCAGGATGGTCATGAAAGGGATCACGAGGAAAGCTGGAGGGCCGACGGACACGCGGCGCGACCATGAATCGACGGACTGGCCAGCACTGAGGATTTTCGTTCAGGAGTTCTTGAGCAGGGCGGGCTCCAAGTCTGCCTTGGAGCCCGTCGCCTAGCCTTATCTGGCGATGTAGCCGCCATCCACGACGAGTTCGGTGCCGGTGACGAACTTCGATTCGTCAGACGCGAGGTAGACGACCGCATAAGCGATATCGTCTGGCTCGCCGATGTGGCCGAGGGGGTGCAAGGCGTTCAGCGCCTCTCGGCCCGCGGCAACGTCACCGACAGACTTCAGGTAGCCCTCGACCATCGGCGTCCAAATGAATCCGGGGTGGATCGAGTTCACGCGGATACCTTTCTTCGCGTAGATCAAAGCGTCCGTCTTCGTCATCATACGGACGGCGCCCTTCGAGGCGTGGTACGGGGGGACATCGGGAGCACTGATGATTCCGTAGATCGAGGACAAGTTGATGATGCTGCCCTTGCCCGCCCGAAGCATCTGGGGAACCGCGAACTTGGTGCAGAAGAACACGCCCTTGACGTTCACCGCCATCAGTCGGTCCCATTCCTCGCTGGTCACCTCGTGGGTCGGCTTGTTCACGCCGGCGATACCCGCATTGTTCACGAGGACAGTCACCAAGCCAAATTTGTCCTCGACCATGCGCATGACGGACTGGACGTGGCCCTCGTCAGCAACGTTGAGGTGCCAATATCCTGCCATTCCGCCGGCTCGGCAGATCTCGTTGACGACGTCTTGGCCCTCTTTGTCCAGGACGTCGGTGACGGCGACAGCCGCCCCTTCAGCCGCCAGCATCTTGGCGCAAGCCCGACCAATGCCGAGCGCACCCCCGGTGACTACTGCGACCTTTCCTTTGACTCTCGTGCCCATCTTGTTCTCCTTACTCGTCAATTGCTGTGTGATGCGTCGGGGCGGTCGACGGGAGGAAGTATGTGGCGATTGTCGTCTCCTCGGCTCCCCGGCTTGTATCCAACGATGTCATGCTGGTCACTGGTCGGACGCTCCACATGCATCGCCCGCTTGAACATCTCAGCCTCGCGCATGTTTCTCGTCTTCTTGTCCTTACGGTGGCCTTGCTTCTTTCTTTCGTGCATGGCTCAATTTAGCCTGCCCCCCCGTGATCCGCAAGTCGCGGCTTTGGTGTCATCCAAATCAATGACTCATCAATCTGGACACGCGGTCAGCCGCTTCAACCCGATTGAGGAGAGAACACGTCCGTGTTCGTGTATTTCAGGCCAGAGTCGACAATGAGCGTGACGACGCGGCGGCTCTTCCCAAGTTTCCGGCCGACTTGGATCGCGGCCAATACGTTTGCGCCTGAGCTCGTTCCCGCAAAGATTCCCTCCTCACGCGCCAGCCGCCGCGCCATCTCCTTGGCGTCGGCGGTCGAGACCGCGACAATCTCGTCGACAAGGCTCTGATCCCAAAGTGGAGGCTTGTAGCCGATCCCAACGCCCTCGATCTTATGCGGCCCAGACTCGCCTCCGCCGAGCACAGGCGATTCTGCAGGCTCGACTGCCACGACCCACGTGCGGGTGTTATGCGACTTCAGGGCGGCGGCTGTACCACGGATCGAAGCCGCCGTTCCCACACTTTGGACAAATGCGTCGACGGCTCCGCCACATTCAGCCCAGATCTCTTCACCAAGGGGTGTGTAGCCTGCAACTGCATCCATGTTGTTCAGTTGGTCAGACCAGTAGGTGCCGGGCTCCTTGCTCAGCTCCTGAGCACGCGCGATCATGTCGAGTATGAGCTTCTTTGTCGTCCTGCCGTCTTCGCTTGGGACAAGGTCGAGTTCTGCCCCGTAGGCGCGCATCTGTGAGAGCTTGTCGGGGCTGAAGGCATCCGAAGTCACGATCTTGGTCTTAAACCCCTGTGCGGCGCAAACAAGGGCCAATGAAGCGCCCGTGCTGCCGCCGGTGTACTCGAGCAGGGTGCCTCCCTCGGCGAGGCGGCCGTTAGAGACCGCTCGCTCCACCACGGACAGGGCCATCCTGTCCTTCATGCTGCCGGACGGGTTCTGCCATTCCAGCTTGACGAGGACGTCGGCGCACTCCTCTGGCACCACCCGATTGAGCCTGACGAGGCTCGTGTTTCCAATGGCGCTGAGGACGCTCACGAGCAAGACCTCAGGCACGGGCTCGGTGTGTGTTCGGCCACCTCACTGTTTTACCGAGCGGTGCCAAAAAGCAAGGAGCCCCAGACTTACGTCTGAGGCTCCTTTGGATTCAGTCCGGTGGGGACAAAATCCTGGTCGTTAGACCTTTGCCTTACTTGCGGCGGCGGCGAGCAGCGAGGGCAGCGAGGCCAGCGCCGAGCGCGATCATCGAAGCAGGCTCCGGAACGGCCTGGATGCGGTAGCTGGCATTACCCAGCGCGCCGAGGTCCGTGAAGAGGCTCTGGTTGCCGGGGAGACCGAAGCCGCCGCCGGGGTTGACGAGGTAGGCGTTGCCGTCGCCGGGGGTGCCACCCGTGCTGTCCATGACGCCGATCTGACCGGAGGTGCCGAAGTCACCGTTGCCCTGGACGCCGACCCAACCACCGCTCGGGGCGGTGAGGTTCAGACCAGAGAACTTGACGAGCGCCGTACCGGCACCGTAGCCACCCTCGTTGGTGATCCAGCTGGTCGCCTGCATCGTGGTCGAAGCAGCGGCGACGCCAGCAGTGGCGTTGGCCAAGGAGGAATAGGTGCTGATCGTGTAGGTGCGACCGCCGGCGGACCAGGCGTCGAACGTAGCGAACGGGCTGTTGAACAGGATCATGCGAGCTTCGATCTGACCGATCGCACCGCCGCCGCTGTAGTTATCTACCGAGGAGCAGGAGAAGGTCGGGAAGTCGCCGAAGTTCTGGGAAGCGATACCGTTGCCGCTGGACTGCTGGCCGGTGATCTGGTCCAGGACCTGAGCGTTGGCAGCCACGCCGAGCGCGACGACCGACAAAGAAAGCAGGGTTCTCATTTTCATCTGTGTTGATGTCCTCACTATCTGAATAAACGCTGCCAAGCGAAGCCGCCCGGCAACGCACATTGCTGTGCGTGGTGAATTGTACTACGAGAATCCTGCCATTGCCATCGACGCCGCCCAAAACCCGCATTAATGCCTGTCACGGATCGATTTTAGCCTTGGTTTAGGTTCAAACGTCGACACCCGGGCACCCTCGTCTTAACTCAATCTTCGGGGTCGGAGGACCCATCGGAGGGCGTTCCCTCCAAGAGACGGCGCAGCCGGTCGCGCTCTTCTCGCTCCTTTTCCTTGCCTCGGACCTTCTCGATGAACTCGTCGAACTCCTTGGCCGACTGCGCCTTCTGCCCGCGGCCAGACACGACCTCACGGCTTGACCGGACGAATGCACCTTTGCCCGCGAACCATGCCACAAGGACGGGAAGCGCGACGGCAATACCGAGGATCGGCAAGCCGGTGCCATGGGCAAACATGACCACAAGCCCGGAGATGAGTGCCAGCCACTTCGCCTCAATGTTGATGACGAACATGAAGAGCACGCGTTGAGAAGGGTTATGGCCAGCCCAAAGCCCGGTAAGGGCAGCGACTGGGATCCAGGCTGTGTAAAGCGAGGCAGGGACACCCGTCGCGAGCGCGACCAAATACGCGAGGAATGCTGCAGCGACGGCCGTTCCGAAGAACCACGCGAGAAGGTGAAACCGCCCGAGGGCCCTCTCGGCCCAGGTTCCGACAAAGGACAGCCAAAGGACGCTACAAAGGATTCCGAAGAACTCTCGGCCGGTGCCGGCGCACGCGAAGGGAAATGTCAACACGGACCAAGGACGGGAAAGGTCCGAGGTGAAGCCAAGGGGCCCAAGCAGACCGTTAGAGCCTGTCGACCACGCTGCAACGTACGCGCCAGCGATCAAGACAACCAGAACCGCCGTGACAGGGCTCATGCTCGGGGGTCGCAGGGAAGGAGCTCTGCGCTTCACCATTGGATCGGATTATGCGCGCAGACGTGCCATCCTGATGCCCAGTGAGCAGGTACTACGTGGTTCTCCCGGACGGCCAACGCTATGGTCCTGCGACACCCGAGCACTTGGCAGATTGGGTGTACGAGGGCCGAGTGGTGCCGGACTCGGTGATCGAGGATCAAGTGACTGGGCAGCGCATGCTCGCTGGCCAATTGCCGGGCTTGCCTTTCGGACAGGCTTCCGCGGTGCTCCCCACACCCTACAGCGGACAGCCTGTGCAACCGGCTCCCCAGCCGTTTCCGTACCAACAGCCGTATCAACAGGTTCAGCCCCAAGCCCAACCCCCTTACGATCCCTTCGCAGCGTCACCGGCCCAGCCTCCGGTCTGGTCGATCGCTACGTTCGTGCTTGCCGCCATCAGTTGCTTCGGCTGCAATTCAGCATTTGGGCTCATTACGGCCACGGGAGCCGTTGTCTGTGGCCTGGTCTCCCGGTCGAGAGGAGAAAAGGCGGCCGGATGCGCCCTCACGTTTGCTGCCGTCGTGCTTTTCGCCCTGGCCCTCGTCTTCTTTGCGGGGCGTATGCTCCAGGCTAGCCAGCCTGGGTAGGATTCGGTGCCATCAGGGATAGCCAATGAAGTATTTCGTCCTGTGGCCGGACGGTCGGAAATTCGGGCCAGCCGACGAACACACGCTGACTCAGTGGGCGGCCGAGAGCCGGATCACGCCCGAAACTGAGCTGCAAGAAGAGGACACCGGGCGCAAGCTCTTGGCCAGTGAGTTGCCCGGGCTCACGTTCCTCGAACCCCTCTCGGATGAAGTCGCCCAGAACTTGGAGGAGGGTCACACTGACCCCGGCCCGACCTTGGCCGAGCCGCGGACGGCATTCGGCGTGCCCGAGGAGTATCCGATGGCCTCTGGAAGCCCCTATCCGATCGGGGCAACCGCGAACAAGGGAAAGTCGGACCTCAATACCGCCTGGGGCCTGATCGTGGGTGGCTTCGCTCTGACCTTCGTCATCGGCTGCTGCTGCTCATACTTGACGTTCCTCAGCCTAGCAATGACGGGAACTGGGATTTACTACGCCAACAAAGCGAAGACCCGAGGCGAACCCGGTGCCCAGACGGCGGTGACCGTCGGCATCGTCGCAATTTGCCTACAAGTCCTGCTGATCGGCGTTGCCATCGTGATGTTCTTCACGTTTGGCTTTTCGCGGATGCTCCACCCTTGATGGCGCCCTCGGAGGGAATCGAACCCCCGACGCNNCGCTCTATCCACTGAGCTACGAGGGCGCTCAGGGCCCGAGTCTACCTATCTGACCTCGTTCCTCAAGGCTTGATCCGGCCGTTCGGATTGCCCGGGTTGTAGTTCTGATAGCTTTTCCGCGCCTGGACGAGCCCTTCCTCGATCACCTTCCTTTGATCGTCCGGCAATTTGTCCCATGTCACGAGATCGTCTGGATTGAAGTGCGGCAAGAGCTGATACGACCTGCTCTCAAAGAGATCTGGCAACAACTGCAGATTGACGTCGAGTTGCTTCAAGACCCCGTTTGCGAACGTGCTTTTGCCTCCGCGCGGTTCCCGCTCCTGCCAAGCAATATCGTACGCCAGATTCCTGGGATCGGAGACCTGAAGATAGCCTGGGCCATCACCATAGCTGGTCTGCTTGAAGAGGCGTTTTTCATTGAGGAACTTGACGGAGACCTTGGCGTTCATTGGGATTCCGTTCGGCACGCGCAGGGTCGGCTCCGTTGTCGTCGTCTCTACGCTCCGAATTCCCGTCCCAGTCGAGGGGTCGCCAGGCTGCGCACTCAGGTCGGCATCGTCGTACACCATGCTCTTTAGGATTGCCTGGGCTCCCACTGGCAGTGAACTGAAGGGGGTCGAGATGCCGCCGTTCTTCACTTTGGTGCGCGTCGTCAGGTCGAGGTTTCCATAGAACTTCAAGATTTGGAAGGATCGCGTCGGATCTTGAATTGAGGGGAGCACATCGGGATAGCCGATGCTCGCCACCATGAGTCCGAGCATGCCGTCTCCCGGCAAGTCGGCCCCTTTGCAGAAGTCAGCGAGGTTGTCGATGGTGACGCCTTCCTTTTCGACGGATCGGCAGAGGGCTGACACAGCGGCTCTGGGAAGACTGAAGTTGAACGGAGTCTTCGGATCGGGTTTCGCAGACACGAACTTCTCGCCCACAGTCATCCGGACAATCCCGCTCCCATACGTCCGAGTCCAAAGGGTTTGCAAGTCAGGCTCCTTGTTCACGTCAGCCATCATGAGCACGATAGCTATGTCAGGCAGGACGATAACGGCGTCGAGCCCTTTCTGGTGGAGGCCGGTCAGCGTCATCTCCGACACCGCTTCGGTCAGGATTTGACTGTGATCGAGGTCTTTGAGTTGGCCTCGCAACCACGCGAGATCTTCGGGTGCGGCCTCGCCTCCAGTCCGCCTAAACGTCCGGCTGATGGCTGCCATTGTCGCTGCTGTCTGGGGCCCCGGCTCAAACTTCCCGGTGAGCCCGGTGACAGTCTCCTTTGGCTTCTGGAAGTCGTCCATGAGGTCGTTGCGGATGTTCCATCGACACAGCTCTTGCGCCTCCTTGCCCCATGCGAAGAGAACGTACGTGTAGCCGCCGCCGAGCGCTTCGTACGTTCTGACAAGGCCGAGGGCGTCGGGAGCCGACTCGTACTTCATGGTTCGGTTGAGAAGCGGCGTGTAGGGTTTCCCTTCGTTGCCGTTGGGAGCCAGCGTTTCCAGCGCGTCGTTGTAGATGTCGTTCTCCCGGGTGTAGCGGTCGAACACTTCCCAGACGGCCTTGGGCATCGGTCGCTGCATGGCCGTGGGCGACGTGCACCAGACCAAGCGCTTTTGGGAGGGCGACGTCGCGAGTTCCTTCGCACCCATGATTTGCATAAAGCGCGTCAAAGCACGGCGGCCTGCAGTCCTGGCTTGGTCGGACTCGTAAAGCTGGCTGTCCCACTGATCGTTCTGGACAGTCCTGTTCAAAACCTCCTTGACTGTCTTCTCTGCCTCCTCCTTCGTCAGCGGTTGGAGACCAGCAGCAGCCTTGATTTGCTTCTCAAGAGCCTTGGTCAGCCCCGCTCGCTCGGCCTGTGCGGCGGAGTCCGCAAGTACGCGGCTCGGGGCGAGGGTCTTCCCTCCGTCGACGTCGCGCCACTCTCCGCCGAGTACCTCGGCGATCTTGTTCAGGGCTGTCTCCGGAGGTGTCTCTGTAAATCTTACGAGGAGCGACCTTTCGGCCAGAGCTCTGTCGGAAGAGAGGGAGAGTCCGACCTTGTCGCCGATCTCCTTGAGCACTTGCTTGACAGGCTGTGCTTTACACTCGTAGGTCAAGGTGCCGACTGGGTGGGCGACGATCCCCAAAAGCAGTGCCAGAAACATGATGAGCCTCGTCGTAGTGTACGTCAGAAGAGCCTTGAGGTTGCCGAAGACACGTCGGTAGAATCGCGCCCATGCTCTTGGCGCTTGCTGGATTGGCGGCCCTTTCGAGCGCGCCCGTGACGCTCAAGTCACTCGTGCGCGACGCTTGGGACTTGGACACGCTCTGCGACTACCCGGCGCCTGCCTATGTCACCCGCCAGGCCAGCAGCTACGACCGCACGTCCGTGCGACCGGGCAACGACACTTGGTTTGCAAACCAGGATTGGGGCAACTTCCTCGGGCGGGAATCGACAAACGGGCGCAAAGAGCACGTCATGGCCGATCTGAAAGGTCCGGGATGCCTCGTCCGCTACTGGTCGCCGAACCCGGCTGGGATCACGCGGGTCTATATCGATGGGTCGACGACCCCGGTGATCGAGGCGAAGTCCACCGATCTCTTGAGCGGGAAGGTCGCCCCCTTTGTGGCGCCGATTGGACAGTTCACGTCGCAGGGCTGGAGCCTCTACTTTCCGATCCCCTACCAGAGGGGCTGCAAGGTCACTGTGGACGACTCCGACAAGGACGCAGCAGCCCGGATGTACTACCACGTCCAGTACCGGACGTACGGCGACGCCGTCCGACTTGAGCCTTTCTCTCTGGAGGCGGCGGAACGAGAAGCAGCGGTCTACGTGAAGGGGCTGGCGGCACCGACACCCGAAGGAAGGAACTTTAGTTGGGAGGGGAACTTGGGGCCCAAGGAAAGCGCCACCGTCCGCCTTGGCAACGGTCCAGCCGTCGTCAGGTGCCTCGAGTTCCGAATGAAGCCGACAGCAGGGGCCGATTGGAACGATCCTTCTGCAACACAAAACGTCCTCCGCTCTCTACGCGTGGTCGTCGTTGCCGATGGCGAGACTTGTGTCGATGCCCCCTTGGGCGACCTCTGCGGGAGTTCGATCGGCCTTGCTGCCTTGGACACGCCGCCGGTCAAGGTCGACGCGAGCGGCACCCTGAGTCTGCGCTTCCCCATGCCGTACAAGTCGGGTGCGACGGTCACAGTCACAAACCAGGGCAGGGCCACCATCCGACTTGCAGAGCTCGCTCAGACGAGGCCCCGCCCCTGGACCGAGCGTTCCATGCACTTTCACGCCCAGTGGCTGTGTTCACAGATCAACACTCGGCCCCTGCGCGACCTCCCCTTCCTTGAAACATCTGGTACGGGTGTTTTCGTCGGCTGCAGCATCGGCATTTCCAACCCCGTGCCCGATTGGTGGGGTGAAGGCGATGAGAAGATGTACATCGATCACGAAGCCTTTCCTTCGACTTTTGGAACGGGCACCGAAGACTACTTTGGCTACGGGTGGAGCAGCCCAGCACTGTTCAACCATCCCTTCCACTACCAGTCCCGTTGCGACGGGCCCGGCACGAAGGGCCATTCGAACATCGGCCGGTGGCAGATTCTTGAGCGATTGCCTTTCAATTCTGCTTTTCGTTTTGACATGGAGCTCTGGCATTGGAAGGAGTGCGACATGTCTTACGCCCGCACGACCTACTGGTACGCCAAGCCTGGGGGATCGCCGGCCCGGTCGGACGCTGGCGTCCACTTGCCTCCGTTTGTGCCTGGCCCCGCCAAGGTTAAGGGCGCGCTGGAGGGCGAAGAGCTCGGCTACGTCGCATCAGGCGGAACGAACGAGATCCAAGGGTTTGACGACCTTTCCGGTGGCAAGCAACTTTGGTGGCGAGACGCCAAAGTGGGCGACAGGCTGACCTTCCACGTGCCCGTGCTCCAGAAGGGCCGGTACAAGGTACTGGGCCGCTTTTGTCATGCCAAGGACTATGGCGTCCACACGATCACGTTTGGCGGCATCAAGAAGACGATCGATTTTTACGACGAGCTTGGATGGAGCACGATCGAGTTGGGCGTCACAGACCTTCCGGCGGGCACCAATGACCTGGTCGTGACCGTGAACACTCCGAACACTAAGGCTGAGCCGCGCAACATGTTCGGGCTGGACTACGTTCTCCTTGTCCGCGAGGACTAGGGTTCGTTTCCCCAGAGCCCTCCACCGCCACGCTCCCGGCGCCAGGCGTCCCGCCACTTGTGGATTTCGACCACTCCGATCTCGGGCCGTGGTAGGCGGTCTTCAGCCGGAGCGAGAGTTGGAAACGGCTTTGACGGCAGAGTCTGGTACCAGTAGGCGACAGAAGACAGCTCCAGGGTGAGCACGTTGGCATGCCCGTGCTCAATGCTCGCGCGAAGCGACTTCTGGAACCTGACGGGATCCTCGATGTGGAAGCGGTACACGTGGGTCTTGCCGATCCACCCGAAGCGGCCGCTATCGTTCTGCCGGCCAGGAGCCCGGGCGCAACCGAAGTAGGGATGCTCGAACAGTTCGTCGGGGCACCAGCTCATGTTGAAATAGTCCTCGGTGCCGGTGCCATGGGCGGAACCAGGCCAAGCTTCACCATCGACGAGGAACATATCGTCGCCCTCCCCGTACCAAATTGGGCCCGGCGAGTGGATGTAATAGTTGACTCCAACAAAGTGGCCTCGGCCCTCGCACTCGCAGAACAGATAGTTATGGCGGTCGCCTTGGTTCACTGGCTCTGGCCCGAGCACCGACCACTCGTTCTCAGCCCCTCCCTCAGGCACTGTGAGCTCTTGGTTGTACCAAGCATGGAAACGTGGCGTTTCAGAGCCGATGGAGTCGTGCTCTTCGTAGTCCACGTAGAAATAGAAGGCGTCGATGTCTTCCGGCCCCTGGTTTTCGATGGTGATCCTCGCGCCGGAGCCGTATGGCATCGGCCAGTAGCTGACCAAGGCGTGCCCTTCCTTCGGCGCGCTCGCCAGGGGGAGCGAGGAAAAGTTGTACTTCATCCCCCACCCTTGGCCAAAGAAGTCGCCTAGCGGTGATTCCACCGAGGGATGCTCCTGCCCGTCCCAATAGCAGCGCAGAACAAGGTTCTTACGGGACATGAGATCCTTACTGCTCAGAGTGATCCAGATGTGACGAACGATGCCTGCTCCATGGAGGTCGGCCATGACAAACGTCTCGCCGCTCTTGAAGGAGCGGCAATCCTTGTTGCCTCCAGTTGGCTCGTAGCTGGAGACGCGCTTCGACCGGGCGTTCGAGAGCGATAGGAGGCCGTCCAATGGGCTGGGCATGGGGCGGATGCTACCGAATGTGCAAGGTCATTCTTCGTCTCCCCACAGGGCTCCCTGACCCCTGGCCTTCATCCACTCGTGTCTCCATCTGTGCATCGCCTCCACCCTTTGCAAGGGCCTCGGCTTGCGGCTTTTTGCGGGCGGCAGGGCCGGGAAAGGCTTCGACGGCAACCTTTGGTACCAGTAGGACACGCTCGAAAGATCGAGCGCCAGGCCGTTCGCATGGCCGTGCTCGATGCTTGCCCGGAGAGACTTTTGGAACCGGATCGGATCCTCCAGGTGGAAGCGGTAGTAGTGCATGCGTCCGATCCAGCCATAACGGGGGTCGTTGTTGTTCCTGCCAGGAGCGTACGCGATGCCGAAGTATGGGTGGAGATAGTGCTCGTCCGGCCCCCACGAGGTGTTGAAGTAGTCCTCGGTGCCGGTTCCGTGCAGACCGGGCCATGGTGTCCCGTCCACGAGGAACATGTCGTCCCCCTCGCCTGGCCAAGGCGGGCTCGGTGAATGGACGTAGAAGTTCACTCCGACGTAGTGCCCTTCGCCAACAATGTCGCAGAAGAGATAGTTGTTCGCGTCGGACGTGTTCTTCGGATCGGGCGATCCATCGATCCAAGCGTTCTCCATCCCGTCCCCAGACTCGGGCGTCGTGAGTTCTTGGTGGTACCAGGCGTGAAAACGGCCCTCATCGTCTCCGACGGGGCCGAGCTCGTAGTCCACATAGAAGTAGAAGCGCTCGCAGTCAGATTCGCTCTGGTTCTCGACTTCGATGCGTGCAGAACTGCCGAACGGCATCGGGAAGTAGGACACCATGGCCATGCCGTCCCGGGGTGCTGCCGCGAGAGGCAGGGAAACGAAATTGTAGTTGAGAGACCAGCCTTGGCCAAAGAAATCACCGATCGGTGCTTCGACGCTCGGGTGTTCTTGGCCGTCCCAATACATCCGGACAACCATGTTGCGCCGCATGTCCGGATCTTTCTCGGCAAGCATGGTGATCCAGATGTGGGTGACACGTCCGCTGCCGAGAGTGTTCAGGAGCGTGGCCTTTTCGCCGGCCGGCACTTGGATCCAATCGTCGTTCCCACCGCTCCGGTCGTAGCTGCTCGAGCGGCAAGACTGACAGGGACGCAACAACGAGATCGACTGAAGGGGGCCTGGCACGATGGAGTTTGGAACTCCAGCTGCCGCCGGCGTCAAGGCCCGAGGTACGTGTCTTTGTCAATGTCTTCGCCGAACACCGGAATCTTCACCACCACAAGCCCGTTGGGGGCGTCAGCTGGATTCTCGACGGAGAAATCGGCACCTGCCGGGGGAGCGAAGGATGAGCCGAACACATAGGTCCAGGCCGCACGCGCGCTGGGCATCGGCTTGTCCAGCCGGTAGGTGGCGAAAGCGGTGAACGAGCCGACCGCACTGTTCGGTGAGAGAACGACGGACTCCGGGCCCTTGCCGTAGTACGGCCGACTCATCCAACTCGGCATGCGCGAGAGAACCTGACGACGAGCAAACGGGGGCCAAAGAGCCGCAGATTCCGGATCGCCAAGCGGTCGCGCTGTCACCACCAGTTCCGCGTGTTCAGTCCGGCCGTTGGAGAGACTGCCATTGCTGGGGCCGGCGGGGACAACCGTGCTGACCCGAACCGTGAGCACCATTCCCGGACGCCTGTCCTGCAACGTCTTGCTGAACACGCCGTCCGAGTTCATTTTCGAGCCAACGACGGCTTCGAGCGCCTGTTCCGCCTCCTTGGTGGCCAAAGGAGAGTCGTACACCCAGACGACGTCTCGGCAGCCCTTCGTCCAAGTCGTCCCCGGCAAAGGCCCCTTGGACTTTGTGACACGCAGGGCCGACAGGTCTAAGCCCGGAGGAGCGTCCCAGGAGATCTGTAGCGGGTCAAGGAGCAACATTGCTCCCACGATGGCCGGGATGATCATGGCTTCACTCTTTATATCACTTGATGCTCACTTGCACCGACCCGTTCCAGTCATCAGGTGGCGGATGATCCAGATACTTCTCACACCGATCAAGCAGGATTCTCGCCGGACCATCGTGTGGGCGAATTTTGAGAACCGCCGCAAAAGCCACGATCGCCGACTGCCACTGGCGCATCCGGTACAAGTCCATCGCCTCGTTGTGTTTCTCAGCGACGAACAGGTCGTCGGGGGTCGCCTCCTCTCGCAGCGCCAGGAGCTCGAAGACACGGACGGGCTCGTCACGCCCGACCACGCTGACCCAGTCCACCATCCGGGCCACGATGCGGTCGCCCGCTTCTTGACGGGCGATCGGCCCGAGCAGGATTTCGGTGCTGTAGTACTTGTTGAGCGCCTGAAGGCGAGAGGCTAGGTTCACCGCGTCCCCGATGACCGTGTAATTCATTCTCTGTCGGCTTCCGACGTTGCCCACGATCACGTCTCCGGTGGAAATCCCGAACGAGGCCCGCATGATGGGGCGCCCATGCTCCTTCCACTCGTTGTGGAGCGCGGCCAGCGTCTTTTGGCTCGCGATAGCGGACTTACACGCCATGAAGGCATGGTCGTCGATCGGGTTGGGCGCGCCCCAGAAGGCCATAACGTCGTCGCCGTTGAACTTGTCGACGGTTCCACCTGAAGCAATGACCTCAGAACTCAGCACGTCCAGGTACTCGGCGAGCACTTCGACCAGATCTTCCGGCTCCATTTTCTCGGAGAGAGCCGTGAATCCGATGATGTCTCCGAAATAAGTCGTAATGTGGCGGCGTTCGCCGCCCAGCCTCGCCTCTTGGCCCGTGGCGATCAGCCAGCGTGCATACTCGCTCGGCACAAGCTTTTCGAGCGATCGTAAGCCGCTCTTCATTTGCTCCATGGCATTGCCGAGTTCATCAATCTCCCGGACATCGGCATCGACCACCGGGCGTGGCTCCAAATCGAACGCACGCACGCGCTCCGTTTCGACGACGAGCTTTTGCAGTGGATCGGCAACTCTCTGAGCGACCACGAAACTGAGGCCGAGCACGGCCAAAAGAGCGACCGCGCCAATGATGACCAAAAAGACGCCGGTCTGCCAGACGCCGCTCATGAAGTTCTCGTCCGGCACGATGACGGCGAGCACCCAATCGGGAATGTCGTCGCCACCGACCCGGTGGGTGCCCGTCTGATAGCGCTTGCCGTGGTCGATGACCAGCTGATGAACCACCCCGCGGCCAGTCGACGCGTGCTGCTCTGGACTCATGTGTTCGACGATTTGCCGGAGGACGGTGTCGTCGAGCTCATAAATGGTTGCGAGGCGCTGGGTAACGCCTTCGGGAATGACGAGGCGGTTGGCTTGAGGGTGGGCGATCACCTTCGGCGTGCTGTCGGCTCCGTATTCAATAAGGGCGACGTAACCGTTCGTTCCAACGTCGACGGTTTCGACGAACCGACTGAGGTCCGCGATCGTGAAGTCGACGGTGAGGACGCCCAGGAAGCGATTGAACCGGTCGAAGACCGGGGTCGCGTAGGTGACGCCAGGTGTGTCCGGGCCAGACAAGTTGCGGAGGACGTACGTCTCCGTCCAGAACTGCTTCGATGTCGCCTTGACTTCCTTGAACCAGTTCGTGGTCCTGAAGTCGGTCGTGGAGTGGGGATCCGTGCCCGTGGTCCGCCACGTGTCCCCAAACGGGACGAAGTCTTTTCGTAGACGGCTGCCGCCGGCCACCAACGTGCTTGTCTGGATGACGAGCGATCCGTTCGGCCTTCGCACGACCATGACGTGCTCCCCAGTGCGTTCGAGGGTGAAGCGGATTGAGCTCAGTTCCTCGTTGGCGCTCATGACCTCGTAAGCCTTTGAAGCGAGGTCTTGGAACGAGTTGGCGTCCGACAAGGTCGGCAGCGTTCCGGTTGCTGGCGCGATCAATCCGGACAGGAGCTTGCTCGTGTTCTTTGCTTTATCAAGGAGGGTGGCGACACGAACGTCGATCATCGACCAGGTTTGGCGGATGATGCGGTCAGACAGGTCGTTGACGGAGCGAAACGCCTGCCAGGCGGCAACGAGGCCAACGACGAGCAGGGTGCCCGCCAAGAGCGCCGTCATCCTGACTGTAAGGTTGGCGCGGAGTGTCGGCTTCATTGAGGAGGCAGGTCAGCGGAAAGGCTACCTTAACCGTGCTGCGCGTAGGCCAACGCGAGAACCAAGAACATCTCGGGCACGAAGTGCTCGGCGGCAAACCCGAGTTCGGGAGCAAGATGGCTCTTGACGAGCAGAGCGACCGCCTCCTTTTCGTCACCGAGCGAATAGACCTGGACAGCCTCCCTGAGTTTCTTGCTCTTCTGGTAGGCAGGCTTAAGCAGCGCGACCAGCTCTTGGTCGCGGGAAAGCCCGGTTTGGCCAAGCAGGCGGTAGAACTGTTGCTCGACGCCCAGCATTTTTGCGATGCCAAGAAGGCAGCGCCTTCGCGTGGTCGAGCTCGCTGCCTTGGCCGCCGACTGCAGCAGGGCAGGCAAATCCTCACGGCTCCCGACGCAACCGAGAGCGTACGCCAATTCGCTCGAATAAGAGTCAGCGTAGACCTGAAGTGCAGCCCGGACCTCGTCTGCCAACTCGACAAGGCCCAATTCACTCACGGCTTCGGCGGCGGCCGAGCGGACCGAAGGCGCAGGATCCTGGAGCGCCTTGCCGATGAAGGGAGTCGAATCCCTTGCACTCAGCAGGCGCAGTGCTTGAATGGCGGCTCTTCGGAGGTCAGGATCGGTCGGATCCGAGGCCGCAGCCTCAAGGGCACCCAATGAGTGCACTTCCCCCAGTCTGCCGAGGGTCTTAGCAGCTTGTCTTCGCATGGGCGAGCGAGGGTCGTTCAAAAAGGATGTGACGGCTTGACTCGCCCCGGTCGCGGCCATGTCGCCGAGAGCCTCGAGCGTCTCTTCTTCGACAAGCTCGCGGTTGTTCGTCACGAACTGGGTCAAAGCGGCGGCAGCGGCGGGATCGTCCAGCCGGCCCAAGGCGCGCGCCGCGTGTCGGCGCACGAGAGGGGAGGGGTCGGAGAGGGCCTTGAGCAATTCGGCCGAAGCGAGTGCCATTTGGGCGGAGCCGACTTCGGCGATTGCCTCGGCCCGCTGGACGGGGTCTCCCGTTCTGGTCAGCTTCCTCAGGGCGCGGATGCCCTGCGTGTTGACCTTCCTGAGATGGCCAAAGGTCTCCCTGAGCTCGGTCGAGCCTTCCTCCCGCACAGGCAGGAGGGTCAGGAAGGACACCACCCGCACCAGCATGACCGCCACGAAGATGCTCTTGTATGCGTTTTCGACGGGCATCGTTCCGCGGAAGAAATGCATCATCTCTCCCCCGATCAGCGGCGCGATCGCACCGGTGAAAGCCTGGACGGCGAACACCATGCCCAGGTAGTTCGCCCTGTCCTCCGTCTTTGCCGTCGCGATGTAAAGGTTCATCTGGCAAACGGCGATGCCACTCCAAACGAGCCCATTGAAGAGGTGGCCGATGACCAGGACAATGGTGCTGAACTCGGGCTGACCGGGGCGACAGACGAGCCAAACGAAGGGCGTGATGGTCGCGCCGATCATCAGGATGGCTAGGAGAGGCTTGTTCCCGTATTTGTCCGCTAGGTAGCCCCACATGTTCGCGAAAGCCACGGTGCCGATCGCGTGGGCCACCTGGGTCAGCTGGATCGCGGTGTAGCTGAGCTGCAGGCTTTCCCGGGCAAAGGCGACGTACAGGCCCCCGGCGAGCGTGGCGCTGACCATGAAGACGACCGTGAAGACGAGGACACGTTGGAAATTCCTGTCGCCGGCTGGCCTGACCATGAGCTTCAAGCTGTCCTTTAAGCCTGCCTGTATCGGGTTCGCCCGCTCTGTGTCCTTCATCCGGAGGAAGAAGAACATACTGACCATGGCGCACACCGAACCGGCTGCAAACAGGATGGAGAACCCTGTGCCGCTCATGTTCTTCTTTTGCAGCTGGTCGAGCATCACGCCACCGATGAAAGCGACGCCCATGCCGACCGCCGTCGACACGGCGGTGCGGCGGCTGAAGTACCAGCCCCGGCTTTCCGCTGGGACAAGCTCTGCGATCCAATCGTTGTAGATCGGAGACACGAGTTGGTTCGCAGCCGTCGCAAGGGCGATGCAAAACGCCAATACGATGAGTCGCTCCTGTCCCGGCCAAGGAACCAACGGGAGCGCGAAGAGGGGAATGTAAAGAAGCCGCCAAACCCAGCCGCCCGGTGCGACGAACCGTTTATAGCCGTTGAACCGGCGGCCCCAAATCGCACCTGGGATCTGGAACAGACCCATCAAGCTTGGGAGGGCGACGGCCAATTGGATCCAACGATCCGAGCCTCCTGCATACTGGATGAACCCGATCAAAAACGTGCCGCCCACGAGAGTCGCGAACGCGGTTGCAAACGCGACATCAAGGTTCGCGGTCTGCAGGTTGCGCAATGCGTCAAGGCGGCTCGCGGGTCTGGACAATATTGAGATTGATTCTGAGTCTCTTAGTCGGCCGTCCCTGGGCCGGAGCGTGCCTGTAGTGACCGGATGCGTTCGATCGACCCTTTGTCCACGATCAAATCCCGACCGTTCAACCTGATGTCAGAGCCTCCCGTCTGAGTCAAAGCCCTCGCGACCGGGCTCGGCAGCCCCAACGACGTGCAAAGCAACGATGCTCGAGCCTTGAGTCTCCGTTTGGCCGTGCCACCGAATGAGAGAGCAAGACGACTGGCTTCCGCCGCTGCCGCGCGGTCACCCTCGGACGAGAGCTGAAGCGATAGCAAGACCAGGCGGTGGACCATGTACGCCGACCACTCGTCTTTCAGCCGAGCGACTGTCTCGGCAGGCACGTCCAACTCTGAACTTAAGCGATCGCACCAGTCGAGCGCAAGGCGATAGGCACCGTCGATGATGGCCGGCAACCGACCGCCAGTCACCGAGTCACCGTGTCTGCGCCAAAATCCGCAGGTCTCGCTTACCCAGGCGAATTGGCCCTGTCCCGCCAATGCCACGAAAGTTGGAAGGTCGACCACCTCGAGTCCCGGGGCGGATCGGAAGCCGCCGACGGCATCGAGGGCAGAACGCCTGATCATCGTCGAAACAGGAAATGTGAAGGTCAGATGGCGGTTGCTCAAGAGTGCGGCTGCGCCCGTTCCCAATGGTGAGTTGGCCAGGGCATCCGCGGACGGCAGCTCGGCGGGCAGACGGCACCCAGATGTGCCTACTTCGTTCGTTTCCTCGGTCCACCCGCTCACGAGGACGACCTTCGGATCTTCAAAGCTCGGCACCTGCGACGCTAGCTTGTCGACCGGCCAGAAATCGTCACCTTCCAAGATCGCGATCAACTCGCCGGAGGCATGTTGTAGGGCTTTGTTGTAAGTTGCTGCGAGAGCGTCGATGCCCGCGTGCTCTTGCTCTACGAGAGTGACGCGATCGTCCCCGCAAGCTTGGACAAGCGAGCTGGTTTCATCGGCCGAGCCATCGTCAACGATGATCATCTCCCAGTCATCAAAGCTCTGGGCACGCACGCTCTCAATGCATTCAACGATGAACCGGGCGTGGTTGTAAGTCGGTGTCAGAACGCTGACCCGCGGCATGGGAGCATTCTGACCGCTTCATAATCTTGTCTGAATGAAGGTGCTTCAGGGCGACTGGAACGCGCAAGGGCTCAGGATCGGAGTGATCGTGAGTCGTTGGAACGAGCTCGTCACGCGTCTCTTGCTCGACGGGGCCCTGGACCAACTTCGCCTTTGCGGAGGCCCGGAGGTGACCGTTGTCGAAGTGCCGGGCACCTGGGAAGTGCCTCCAGCCGCAGCGACGCTCGCGGAATCGAAGTCCGTTGATGGGATCGTGGCTTTGGGGTGCATTTTGCAGGGCGCCACGCCCCACGCCCAGATGTTGGCGACGGACGTCAGTTCCGCGCTCATGGAGCTCCAGACCCGGACAGGAGTTCCGATCGCTTGGGGCGTCCTGACCCCGGAAACGCAGGAACAGGCGCTCGAGCGGGCCGGGATGAAACTCGGCAACAAGGGCCGCGAGGCCGCGCTCGCTTGTGTCGAGATGGTCAAGGTTTTGCGCAAGCTTTAGTCGTCATCGGTCCTAATGCGCCCTCCAACGGTGACCTTTCCGTGCCAATATTCGTCTCCTTAGCCAATCGTGCCGCTCGTCGGTGCGGCCGGCAAGAGTAAACGCCATGAAGAGCAGCGACGCAAACCAAGCGTTCCCAAGACTCAACCTCTTCTGAGCCGTCCCTCCAACGTTGGAGCCGCGCTCAGGAAACGAACCGAGCGCGGGCAGGACACAATCCTTCCCCTTTGACCATAAAACCAGGCCCTCGTCTGCCGTGAGCTGATCACTTTCGGGAGGCGCTGCGCGCCACCGACGTGCGACGGCTTTGCGGGCCGCTGCGATATTGGGCACTCGATCATACGGTGCCTGACCTCGCCACATTTGCCCGCAAGCCAGCTGCACACTGCCAATTTTTTTGCAGAGTTTCCCCGGGCGTTGGCTCGAATCCCATGGATCTGCCGGCCCGTAGATGAAGAAGCAGATCCAGGGTGCTTCGAATTGCCGCCTGCACCGTGGGACAATACGACGACCGACTCGACAAGGACGAACATTGAGACTGACCAAGCACTTCGGCACTGAGGAGAACCATGAAGCTGCCTCGTTTCCGGGCCAAGACCGTCCGAGGGTCCCGGGTGAGACTGCTGACACGTGGAAGTTGCTTGACCGGTTCTTGATCTTCGGCACGGAAGGTGGCACCTACTACGCTTCCGAACATCGCCTGACTTTGGCCCAAGCCGAGAACGCCCTGAGCCTTGTCAAGACGGAGGGGGTGAAGGTGGTGAGCCGGATCGTATCCTTGAGCAAGTCGGGCCGTTCCCCGAAGAACGAACCCGCTATCTTTGCGCTCGCCCTGGCCAGCGCTTACGGCGACACGGCGGCTCGGCAAGCCGCTTTCGCGGCGCTGCCCGACGTCTGCCGGACGGGAACCCACTTGTTCCAGTTCGTCGCCGAGGTGGAGCCCTTGCGGGGATGGGGGCGAGGAATGCGTCGTGCTATTGCCGATTGGTACGCACGGACCGACCCCGACGAGCTCACTTCTCAGGCGCTGAGGTATCAGCACCGCGGGGGCTGGACGCACCGTGACCTCTTGCGACTTTCTCATCCGAAGCCACCGACTGAGGCCCATCGGGTGCTGTTCAAGTGGATCGTGGACGGACAACTCGACGGGCCCAACGCGAAGATCGAAGCCGTTCAGCGCTTACATACCCTTTGCGAAAAGGGTGACCTAACGGCCTCCTCCTTGGAAGCTGCCTCCCTCATCCGATCCCAGAAACTGACGCGCGAGTGTGTGCCGGCCGAGCTGCTCACGCTCCCTGAAGTTTGGGACGCCTTGCTGGCCGACATGCCCGTGCTGGCGATGGTGAGGAACCTTGCGAACATGACCCGGTGCGGTCTGTTGACCCCGGGTTCGCACGGGACACGTACGGTTTTAGAGCGACTTTCGAACGAAACGTTGCTTCGCAGGGCCCGGATTCACCCTCTCGCCCTTCTCCTCGCCCACGCCACTTACACGCAGGGCGGAGGCTTTCGTGGGTCGAACGAATGGATCCCCGTGCCGGCCATTGTTGACGCCCTCGACAACGCCTTCTATTTGGCGTTCGGAGCGGTCGAGGCGACCGGAAAGCGTTATGTCCTCGGCGTCGATGTTTCTGGGTCGATGAGTTCTTCGACGGTCGCCGGCTCTCCCCTGACGGCGTGCGAGGCGGCGACTGCCATGGCACTCGTCACCCTTTCAACGGAAGCCGCTTGTTCCCCCATGGCCTTTGGCACCGGGTTCAAACCCTTGCCCCTCTCGGCAAAGATGCGTCTGGGCGAAGCGTTGAAGCACACAAAGAGCGTGAGCTTCGGAGGGACGGACTGCGCCCTTCCCATGCTATGGGCGGCCAAGCACAAAGTCCAGGCCGACTTGTTCGTTATCTTTACTGACAACGAGGCGTGCTTCGGCAAGGTCCATCCCGCGCAGGCACTTGAGGAATACAGGCAAAGGACTGGGATCGGGGCAAAACTGGTCGTCACGGGAATGAGTGCCAATCGGTTCGCCATCGCTGACCCTCACGATCTCGGGATGCTGGACATCATTGGATTCGACGCCACCGTCCCCCAGGTGCTTCGAGAGTTCGCCATAGCCTAAGGGAACCTCCCGGCGAAATTGCGGGTTCTTTCAAGCATGACGACGCTCGTGGCCGCCGCTCTCCTCGCGCTCGCTCCCGCCGCTTCGTGGTCGGGATCGCCGGTGTGGGTCTCGAAGGATTCCGCTGCCGCTCACGTGCGCACCGTCTTCCACACGACCACGATCACTCTCGACCGTGACTCGATGACGTACCGCGGCAAGACCTTGTTCAAGAACACGGGCGACAAGGAAATAGCCGGTTCGGTGCGAGTGCCCGTCATGGGCTTTCAAGGCAACGGCGACTTCTTCAAGTCCGACGTCAAAGGCACTTGGGGAGGGACATCCCTCGGTAGCGCCAAGATGATGAGCGACGCGAATGTCGAAGCCAACTGGATCCAGTGGTGGGGCTTCGACGTCAGTCTCAAACCCGGAGAATGGAAGTCGTTTGAATCAACCTTGACGAGGCCACTGCCGAAGATGGGAGAGGGCCAGGCCGAGAGGCTCGTACGGTTCAAGCTCTTTGGGTCGCGCGATCAGTGGGACCAGTTCCAGCTCGCGATCAAATGGCCGCGGGGCCTGGTGTTTCAGACGATCGAATCCAAACCTGGAGGATGGCAAGTCGGTGACCGGGGCGCGTTTTGGTCCAAGAACAACTGGACTCCCACGGACACCGAGTTTCGGTTCCGCTTCTATCCCGGCACGTTCGAAGGCATCGGCGGCTGATCCTCATGGGGCTCGTCTGGCCCCTGGTCCTTTTCCGACAGGTTCTTCAGGGCCCGTAGGGCCTGGAGTCCGCCAATGAGCGCGTAGATCGACCAGGCGCGGAACAAAAGGGACGGGACACCCAGCGGCAACATCGCGAAAAACCACATCGAATCCACGAGAAGCACGGCCAAACCGATCGTGAAAGCGATCATTGACTTCCGGGAGCCGAAGTAGCCGCACAGGACCATGACCGCCAAGATGAACACAGTCAGCGCCAGGCACACGACTTTGATGAACATTAACTCCGTCCGGTGGATGATGGCGGCCAGCACGTTGGCCGTTCCCATGGACAACATGAACCCCCAGTCAGTGCCAAGCAGATTGATGAAGACGGTGACGCCGGACAGGACGGCGATCCAATAGAACCAGCCAGCAGAAGACCGCACCTTCCGCTCGTGATAATCAGCCTCAGTCGGCTCTACAACGATGGGCGGCGACTCCATGGCCGCATTATGGGAACTTTCCAATCGAAAGTCTACGAAGCAGAAAACTTCTGCTTGCCCGGTTCGTGGTTCTCGGCCTTGCCCTTCCAGTGAAACTCGTAAGGAACCGGGCTCTCGACGGTGAAGGAAGCGCCATCCCACCGTATGGTGAGATCGCCGTCAGGGTGTGCCAGTTTGGCGTCAAAATTGCGGAGCTTCCCAGGCTTCGGTGCAATTCTCGCTCTCTGCCAACCATGGGCGGCGCTTGTCACCCCGGCCACCATCTGGAAGAAGCCAAGAAGGGGGTGAGCGCTCCAAGCGTGGCAATCGCTCCTTGTCGGTTCAGGGGCCTCGGCAAACGTCGTCAGTCCGTTCCGTATCATCTCCTTCCACGGTTCGAGCTGTTGCAGGTAATCGTCTGGCTGCATCGCCAGGTGTTTGTAGTACTGGAAGTAGTAGGTGCAGGCAGCCGCGTTGTGCTTCTTGATCGCGTCGGTCGGCCATTCGGCGGCTGGCCGCCCTCTCGCCCCGTCCAAAAGCCGCGCAAGCGCTTCGGCGTGCTCGGAGGGTTTCCATTCTTGGTCGCCTTTCAGCCTCACCAACCCGTCCTCTTGTCCAAATTTCAGCCCGGGCCAGTCTTGGCCCAGGGAGCGGGCGGCGAGGAGCCATAGGAGGCGCACCAATGTTGATGAGCGGCCTCCCGGAGCGATGCCCATGGGCCATCCGCCCACCCAATCCGAGAAGGGCCAATGCTCGGGCCCGTCCTCGATCCAGCGTCTTGCAGCGGCCAGGACGCGAGCCGCTTCTTCACGATGGGCGGTAACGGGCTGGTCATAGTGGGCCTGGTCGTCGACCATGAGGATCCACCAGAGGCTGAAGGTCGGGATCAGTTGCATCACTCTGCTTGGGTAACGCGACTGGGTCAGCCCGTCACAAGTGACCGATCTTGAGAATTGCTCGACCGCGTTGCGCTGGAGCCTTCGATCTCGCGACAGATACATGTGGATCAGGGCTTGGATCCGTGTGTCACCGACGTATTGCAGTTGTTCGTAATAGGGGCAGTCGAAGTAGGTTTCACCAGCACAGAGCTCCGCGGTCCTGACGCCCACCTCCCAAATCTTCTCGATCCATGGATCGTCCCCCGTGAACGACGACTCGACCTTGTAGGGATAGCCCGTCTTCACCGCCTCTACGCTACGGACGCTCACGGGCTGGTCGCTCTCTAGCTGCATGTACCGCCAGGTTCTCCACCATAAGGTGGATGCGGCGACTCCTCTCGCGTCTGGGTTTGAGAAGTTCCCCAGGACGATCTTGTCCTGGTAGCCGCGGATCCGTTTGCCACGCACGTCGTTGCGGTCGAGCTTTTGGCCGTGCTCGTCGAAAAGTCCCTCGCCATAGGTCACGCGGACGGTCGTCCCAGTCTGTCCTTCGAGGTTGATCTGAGGGTAGGCGGCCAGAAGCTCCCCAAAGTCCAAGAGCACCTTTTCACCGGGGTGGACCATGAGGCTGTGGAACTCGCTGCGCGCGTTCGACTGGCGATCGACGACTTGGGGCCGACCTTCGAAGGCCTCGCGCTTCATGGCGGGCAGCGAGCGCGGGATCAAGAACCAGGGCGAGTCGCCGGCCCATTCTCCTCGCTCGAGAACGTGGCTGACTTCGTTCGGTTTGCGCCACTCGACCGGCGGCGCCGGAGCAGTCATGATCTCACCTGGCCCGATATCGATATAGAACCCGCCGACTTCGTTGTGCATCATGGCAAAGTCGTGACCGGTCAGCTTGGCGACTTCCCAACCATCGGGCGTCGAGACTCCCTCTCCCTCGAGCACAAAGGCAAGGCGGTACGAGTGTTGGGCCATAGGCGCATGCCGGCCAAAGGACCACACGACAGCGTCTAGCTGATTCTCTCCTTCAACCAAATGGTCAGACAGGTCGCAAGTCTCGTAGTACCAGTGTTGAAGGTCGCCCCGTTGTGGGCCATCGCCGACGAACTGGCCATTGCACCTGAGCTGGTAGCGTTGATCTGCGCTAACTCGGACAACGAGCCGCCCTGACGCTGGCTTTTTGAACGTGCGCCTGAACCAAAAGACCCCTAAATCCTCCGATGGTTGCGAGCCGTAGCTGATCCATCGCGCCTTCCAGCGCAGGTCGCTCATAAGTCAAGGCTACCCCCGCAGCCTGAAGAAGAACCAAGCAGTCATCACCAGGCCGTAGGCGACGATGCCGAGCCGCAGTTTCTCCGATGGCACGCGCTGCGAGAGCCTCGCCGCACCATAGCCGCCGATCACGGCGCCAGCCATCAGGAACAAGCACGGAAGAAACAGCACGAGGCCCTTGTAAAGAAACCAACCCATCGCGACGACGTTGATGACGACTGCCAGCGTGTTTTTCAGCGCGTTCATGTCGTGGATGTCGCCCTCCACGAAGAGCGCCATTGCCGCCAGCATCATGATGCCCATTCCCGCGCCAAAGTAGCCTCCGTAGACCGAAATGAGAAGCTGTAGGGTGGCTCCCGTCCAAGGCGAAGTGTGCCCGTGCGGCCCTGTGATCCAGGTGCGGATGCGAGGCTGGAAGGCGAGGATGACGGTCGCCAAGAGGATCAATACGGGAACAAGGGCGCGGAAGGTGGAGGATGGAGTGACGATCATGAGCCACGCCCCCGCAGTGGCACCGACCACGGTGGCCGGCACGAGGGTGCGATAGTAGTGCTTCGTCGCCGCGAACCTGTCCTTGAACCCGACCGCGCTGGAGAGCGAACCGGGCCACAGGGCCATCGAGTTCGTGGCATTGGCCACCTGGTCGGTCACTCCGAGCCCAATGAGAACGGGAAAGGAGACCAAGGTGCCTCCGCCTGCAAAGGCGTTGATGGCGGAAGCCACCATGCCGGCGAAGAAGAGGAGCGCCAACCCCGCGGGCGAGTCGAAGTGGAGCACCGGCATCTGCTGGCCGGTTTACCACGATCTGAATTCGAGCCGCTCAACTGTCCAAAGGGCCGCTGGTCGCCACCGGGAGCCATGGCGCCCCGGAGAGGACTCGATTCTGGAAGAATTGTGGGCTCAAGCCTGCAGACCGGTGCAATGAGCCCTTGAATCTGGTCGAAACCTCGGCTCATGTCCTTGGGTGACATCCGGGCTTGACGCCGTCGCTCTCATCCTGGTCGCCTGCCTGATCCCCGTCGCCTGCGCACGGCTTGAAGGCTGTATTGGATCAGGCGGGCGGCTCCAAAACAAGCACCCAGGGACAAGATAGCTACATCATCGAGGCTAGAAAGCAAATAAGGCATCCAACTTCCGAACAATGCGATGCTCTGCACGATGAAAGCCCAAAGGCGCTTTGACTCAGTGGGGACTTCGATTCCAGTCACCTGCGACGTCCATTTGGCTTGGAACGGCCGAAAGACAAGGAGGCTCAGTACGGTACCGGCTATGCCGACGAAGAACTCCGCGGTCATGGATTCATAGATCCTTCCATCATGTTTCCGCATTGTCGAGCAGATGGTCAAGCCCGAGGGCAGGTCTAGGAGGGCCGACGGGTGCAAGCACCGATCCTCGGCCAAAGGTGGCTCGACATGACCTCGGTCTATCGCGTGTCGACGACGAAACCAATGAGGAGGCGACCAGTGGCCTTGCAAAGGTTGCTGTAGACAATCAAGTCAGACTGGCAAACTCCTGTCTCGGGTGGACGCCAAGGGGGCCTCAACCCGCACGCCCACAGGCTCAAACGAGCTATGGCGCCCCGGAGAGGACTCGAACCTCCGACAAACGGCTTAGAAGGCCGCTGCTCTATCCACTGAGCTACCGGGGCGGGAAAGAGGAGTTTACCGGAGAGCCCTGGAGGTGCTCAGTTCGCTCCGGCCTTCGACTTGAACATCCCCGAGCAAACGACGAACCCGACTGCAGCGAGGCCAGCCATGCTCAGGGGCGCGGCGACAGGGCGAGCCACGACAACCGGGATCGGCCGCCCATCCGAAGAAAACTTGCCCGAGGGGACGACAGCATCCGGCTGGGCGACCTGCTGGAAGATGTGAAGGTCGAACTTCGTGTGCATGTAAAGGCCGTAAGTTCCCACAGCGAGACCGAGGAAGAAGACGGAGGCCGCCACCGTTCGGGCGCCTTTCTTTCCGGCCAACCCGACGAGACAAGCCAGAGCGCCCAGGGCTGAATAGACGATGGGGATCCAAGCTTGCCAAACCGTGCTCACGACCGACCGGTGCTCATAACGAACTTCTAAGAACAAAATCGCGAAGCCCATAAAGAGACAAAGAAGCACAGCACGGTCGCGCGGACCCATTCGCGGAATTGTGTCAGACGGCCGATCGCAACGTCAGGACCGTGACTTCAGGCTGACAGAAGAGGCGCGAAGGCGGCCCGGTCGTACCAATGCCCCGGCTCACGTAGAGAGGCACAGGAGCGTCAGGAAAGAACCCACGCAGGTATTTCCTGCCGAGTTCGGAGGTTCCTGGAGCCCAACCCCAAGGTGTCGTGAACTGCCCTCCGTGGGAGTGGCCACTGATCATCAACTCGGGCCCCCAAGGCAACGTGTCCACCATATCGGGCTCGTGCCAAACGACCACGATGGGCAGGGTCGCGTCGGTCTGCATGATCGCGGCGTACGGATCGGCCTGTTTCGCCAACTCGGAGTCGACTCCGACCCAATTGACCCCGTCCAGGATGACGGATTCGTTCCTCAGCCACCTGACGTGGAGGTCTTCGAGGGCGGGCCCGAGCCACGCTGCGTCTCCTGCCGCGTAGTCGTGGTTTCCCGGCACCGCAAGAACGGGCCCGCGAAAGGCGGCGAGTTCGCCCAGTGCTTCCCGGACCATGTCGAGGACGCCACGCTTCCAATAGGCGATGAGGTCGCCTGGCAGGACGACGATGTCAGGGCCCTCGTCAAGGGCCATCGCTACCGCCCGCCGGCAGAGCGCGATACTCCTTTCGTCTCGGATGTGGGGGTCGGCCAAGACCGCCACCCGGTAGCCGTCCAACTTTGCCGGCCACCTTCTGAGCCTCAATGTCCGCCGCTCCAGCTTGAGCCGTTCGGTTTCAAAGAGGGCACCGTACAAGAGGGCGCCTGCACCCAAGGTGAAGGCGCCCCAGAAGAGTCTTCCT
The DNA here is from genome assembly GCA_018268375.1 of Armatimonadota bacterium. Classification (GTDB taxonomy): domain Bacteria; phylum Armatimonadota; class Fimbriimonadia; order Fimbriimonadales; family Fimbriimonadaceae; genus JAEURO01. The sequence goes on from JAFDWS010000009.1 coordinate 50,830, forward strand.
AACCTCACTGTCGAAGCGAGTGTATCCCTAGCGGGAGAATGCGGACAGGTTCGCTGTCGAGACCTCGGCCTGTTGAAGGACGAGGGCGGCCCGACTCCGAAGGCTGTTCAGGCTCTCACACTCCTCCCAACTGGGAGCAGTGACGGGAGAGCCGAGGTCAATGTCGGCCATGACTCCGCCTGGGTAGGGGCTGTCGTCGAGCCCAAGGACGTGTCCGACTTCATGGAGCGCGACGTTCAAGGCCGTCCGCCGATCCATAAGCCGACCGTCTGGCGCTGTCGTGGCCAGCTCGATACTGCCCGTGAGGTTGTACAAGTAGTGGTCGTTTCCCCAAGCCCGGACGCCGCGGCGGAAGGTGGTCAAGCCGCAGACGCGATGGCCCTGAAGGGTCACGGTGGGGTGGAAAGTGATGTAGACGTCGGCGAGTCCTGGCCGGGTTTGGACGAACGTGACTTCGTCGCCCAGCACTTCACGCCAAATCGAGACGGCTTCGGCAACGACGCCGCTCGGGTCGCCCTGAACGGTGTACCGGACGGGCCGGGTGATCAAGGTCATTTCAGCGTAGGCACGGGCCTCCGCGTATTGACCGAACTCAAGGCAGGCCTGGGAGTGCTCGAAGTTGCCTTGCACGCAAGGAAGGAGTAGGGAGCCCTTGGACGATCCCATCGAAATGTGGGTCGCCAGGAGCGAAAGTGCAAAGAGAGAAGTGAATCGGACAATCATGAGAGAGCCTCTCATGAAAATCCTCGGCAAGTTTTCTGGCAGAAATTACTGCAGGAGGCGCCAACTTTCCGGCGAACTTGCCTTCACGCGAGTGTGGCCCACTTTGATACAATCCCTGCCGTGTCCAAGATCAGGCTCGGAATCATCGGCTCAGGCGGCTTCGCCCGTTACCACCTCAGGACGCTTTGCGAACTCCCCGACTTCGAAATAACGGCCCTTTGCGACCCCGATCCTGGCCAACGCCGGGCCTGTGTGGACGCCTTCCCTCAACTCGCCGGTGCCGCGCAGTTCGATGACCACGTTGCCTTCTTAGGCTCAGGAACAGCAGACGCGGTGCTGATCTGTTCCCCGCACACCTCTCACATTGAGCAAGGTCTGGCGGCGTTCAAGGCGGGCCTCCACGTCTTGGTCGAGAAGCCCTTGGCGACGACGGTCGCGGACTGCAAATCGCTCATCGCAGCCCGCGACGCTTCCGGCAAGGTTGGGGCCATCTCCTATCAGCGCCACGGCCTCGGAGCTTTTCAGTACATCAAGGACTTGATCGCGGAAGGCCGTTACGGCAAAGTGCTTGGACTGAACAGCCACTTGACTCAACAATGGCTCCAATTCACGAAGGGCACCTGGAGGCAGAAGCTCGCCTTGAGCGGCGGCGGCCAAATCAACGACAGCGGGTCGCACATGGTGGACATCCTCCTCTGGATCACCGGGCTCAAGGCTAAGCGCGTAACGTCCCTCATGGACAACCGCGGCACCGAGGTCGACATTGATTCGGTAACGGCCATCGAGTTTGAAGGCGGCGCGTACGGAACCCTGACGATCATCGGCGACGCGTGCCTTTGGCACGAGCGCCACCATATCTGGCTGGAAAGAGCGGCTTTGATCCTTGAAGGCGACGATCTCCTCGTCATTGACGAGCAAGGTCGCCACACACGGGTCTCGAACTGGCCCCCGGCCCTGAGCCCCGATCAGAACTTCGCTGACGCGATCCTGCGCGGCGCACCCGTCCTCGCCCCCTTCGAGTGCGGCCTGAGGACAATCGAGCTGACGGAGGCGGCTTGGAAGTCGGCCGCCACGGGAGGGTCACCGGCTGTCGTCGAGGAGTCCGTGGCGAGGCGCTAGCGGGCTGACTATGGTTCGATCCGCACGACCAGAAGACGTTCCCCGCATCCACGAACTGATCCTTGAGCTCGCCGAGTACGAACGGCTCCGGGATCGGGCCGTCGGCACTCCGGAGTTGCTCCACCGCCACCTTTTCGGCGAGCACAAGTACGTCGAGGCTCTTGTCGTGGAAATCGAGGGTGCGCTTGTGGGCTACGCCCTCTTCTTCACGACCTATTCGACCTTTCTCACCCTCCCGGGATACTGGCTCGAGGACCTCTTCGTTGAACCTGCATCGCGGGGAAAGGGCTATGGCAAGGCCCTTTTGCTCGAGATCGTCCGGCTCGCCCGGGTCAACGGATTCGGAAGGGTGGAGTGGTCTGTCCTTGATTGGAACCAACCATCGATCGACTTTTACGAGAGCCTTGGAGCAAGAGCCCTTGGGGATTGGACGGTGTACCGCCTTGAGGGTGCTGCGCTCGGCGGGCTCGCCCGCTCATAGGCGAGGCATTGTTGGAATGGACACCCCCGTTTTTGGGGGCGATCCGGGCCAGCTTTGAACCTGTATTCTCAATTCCATTCTTATATAGGGGGTGGTGACGAAAGGAGGGCGTCGGAGGCTATTCATCCTTTAGGGGATGGCGGCCACGTTTGTCCACCGCCCTCTTCCCGATTCACCTTCGTGATATCCAATCTGGCTTGATGCCTCGGGCGAAGAGAAGCTCTTGAAGCTGGCCGACATGGACTCCGAGGTGCCGAAGTGCTAGGAGCACATGGTCCATTTTCGGAAAGCTGGCGTACCAAGGGAAGCCGCTCTCAGGGGACTCGAGATCCAGTGCGTCAAGCAGGCCACCGATCCGCTCGCTCAGGAAGTCAATGTAGTCCATGACATCGGCCTGGGAGTAGGCGGTGCCTTCAGGGGGGAGTTCCTCGCCTTCCTCGGCGGTAGAAGTGGGAATAGAAGGCCGCGTGGTAGGCGATACGCCAATAGGTGCGTGGCGGCTTATCGACAGTGGCGGCCCACAGGTCGTCGGGGCATAGCTCGACACATTCCCGAAGCATGGCGAGCCCGGCCCTGAACTGCCCGGTCAGGGCCCTCTTGAGTTCCATGCGGGGGACTCACCCCAGGATGAGCTGCGCACACGTCCCGGCTTGCATCTGGTTAGCGGAGGGCGGGAACTTCAGGTAGTTGGCTTCCAAGCGGGGGCACGCGATCCAGGAGGTGAAGGACGATTTGCGGGTTGAGGAGTGAACCATTTGAATCTTCAGATCCCCTTCTATATGTGGGGAGACCAGGAAAATTACTATGAAAAAGAGGACACTCATGACTCTCGGCGCAATCGCCCTTGCGACTGCCGCCCACGCCGACCTATTGATCGACAACTTCGGGACAGGCCAGTGGAGCCTCAGTATGGGCGGCTTCGACACTTATGCGACGCACACCGCGACCGGCCTCAACACTCAGGACACTCTCTTCGGGATGAGAACGACCTCTGTCAGTGTCAACCAGAACTTCTTCAACCTGCCGATTGTCATCGAGTCGGGCAATGGGAACTTCGCTGTTGCGGCGCAGGGTCTGTCAACGGACTATACGATGAGGAGCAGGTACGACGCAGACGGACAAGGCGTGGACATGTCCGAAGGCGACAAGATCAAAATTGACATGACGGTCAGCACGACCGGGGGAGCTTTGGTCAAAGTGGGTGCCATAGACTCCGCAAACAGGCAGAAGACGGGCAGTGCCACCCTGGCCCAAAGCGGTTTCGTCCTGATCAGCAAGGGCCAGTTCGGAACCTTCGATTGGGGACATGTCAAGACCTTCTTAGTCGAGACCGAGTCGGGAAACGGCACGCCCAGGACGATGACCTTCGAAAACATTGCCCTCGTGCCAGAGCCGGCAAGTCTCATCGGCTTCGGAGCGCTTGCTTTGTTTGCGTCCAGGAGGTCGCGGCGACCACGGCAAGGGGCGGGGCTCCCTCACTGACCTTTTCCCATCTGGACAAACATAAGCCGACGGAGGGGCAGGCTTAGCCGCCAGCTGCTTCGCCGAGTTCGTCGGCGAGCTTTCGCGCCTGCTCCTCTTGGTTGAGGGCGTCGATCATGTCCTGGATGTCGCCGTCCATGAAGGTGACCATGTTGTGGGCGTCCTTGCCGATACGGTGGTCAGTGATTCGGCTCTGCGGAAAGTTGTATGTCCGGATCTTTTCGCTCCGGTCGCCGGTGCCGATCTGGCCCCGTCGAAGCTCGCCCCGCTCCTTGGCGAGCCGCTCTTGCTCCGCTTCGTACAGCTTCGTCCTGAGGACCTGGAGCGCGCGCAGCTTGTTCTGCTGCTGGCTGCGCTCGTCCTGGCAGGTGACGACGATGCCGCTCGGCCGGTGGATGATGCGGATGGCGGTTTCGTTCTTCTGCATGTGCTGGCCGCCAGCACTCGAGCTTCGGAACGTACTGATCTCGAGATCCTTCTCGTTGACCTCGATGTCCGCCTCTTCGGCCTCGGGAAGCACGGCGACGGTCACGGTCGACGTGTGGGTCCGTCCTTGGCTTTCGGTGGCGGGAACGCGCTGGACACGGTGCACTCCGCTCTCGTGCTTGAGTTGGCTATAGGCTCCGGCACCGTCGATCTCGAAGACCACGCGGCTGATGCCGCCGATGCCGCTTTCTTCGTGCTCGATGACCTCGTAGCGCCACCTGCGGCGCTCCGCATACCGAGAGTAAAGCCTAAAGAGTTCGTTCGCGAAGAGCCCCGCCTCGTCGCCGCCAGCCGCGGGCCGGATCTCGATGATGACGCTCTTCTCATCGTTCGGATCCTTGGGCAGGAGCATGACCTTCAAGGTGTCCTCCAGGCTCGCAATCTTGTTCTTAAGGGGATCGAGCTCCGCTTGCGCCAGTTCCCGCATCTCGGGATCGCTCAGGAGGGCTTCGGCGTCAGCAAGCTCGTGGAGGGTCTTCTTGTAGTCACGGATGACACTGACAAGATCGGCAATTTCGGCGCGGGCCTTGCCGAGCCGCTGAAGTTCTTTCGGGTCAGAGGCCACCTTCGGATCCTGAAGCTGATTCTCGATTTCTTCGAAGCGCCTCTCGATCTCTTCGAGCTTCTCCAGCATGTGGGCGAAGTGTACCGGTGGGGAGTCCGGCGAACCAGGCCGATTCTAGCTTCGCTTGCCCTTCCGGGCAGGCCGCCACGCGATGGCGAGTGAGGCACCGATCATGAAGAGCCCGAGCACCGACCACCCTGCTGCCCAGACCACTGCCGGTAGGCCGCTGATCTGCTGGAGAATCAATGCGTCGCTCCTGGGCTCGGGAGACACCGTGACCTTGAGGAGCACAAGCAAAGACTGAAGGCTCGTCAAGGCCAGCTGCACGCCAAGGAACTGGGCCGCGAACGTGGAAGCGTGCCCGCGCAATTTGGCCGCGAGCAGCCCGAGAACAGGCACCCAGAAAATGCCGCTCAGGACGCCGACCATGTCCCCCCGGACAAACAAGAGCATGGATCCCGCAAGGAACCCAAACAAGGTGCAGAGAGCTGCCTTTGCTCCCCGTTCATCCCTTGCCATCGCGATGAGGATGCCGCCGACCAACGCTGAACCGACATAGCCGGCTGAAGCCTCCAACAGTACATTGCCACCGAAAATCGGGGTCACACCGCTCCCGTCCGTGAAAACGAGGATGTGCTCGACTTGCCCGCCGGTCGCAAGCCCGGTGACAGCGTGGCACAGCTCGTGGACGTGGGTGTTCAGATAGATCAAGGGCAGGGCGAGGATCCTGACGACCGGCACGACCCAAAGGGCGAGGGCGGCGATGCTCGCGTAGATGAGAGTGGTCTGGTCGCGGCGAAGGGCCATGGGCTTCCGTCTGTGATGAGAGTTACGGCCGAGGACGGAACCGGGTTACGGCTTTGCGTACTTGGACGGGGCCACGTCGAGACTGAAGAACTCAAGTACGTCGTCAAGGCGGTCCGACTCCGCAAGGCACGCGGACTTGACCACCTCGACCTTTGCCTTGGCGCCTTCCATGTTCGCTCGGTTTCGTTCAATCTCGCTTTGCAAGCGGGCGACCTCTGCCTCGCTCTTCGCGATGAAGTCGGTTGCCTGCTTTTCGAAGCCCTCCGAATAGGACGCCAGTGCTGCGAGTTTGCGGCTCGCGTCGGCAACGACGGTCTCGGCCGATGCCCCAGTGGTTGCCGTCATAGCTCCCAACGTCACCTTCATCGTCGCGCGCTTCGACTCGAGGGGGAGGTCGGCAGGAAACTCGTGCAAAATCTTGAGCACCTCGTCCGCCCCAAAACTGGCCGCCGGCAAGGACGCCATTTGATAGATGGCGGCGAAGTCGACGGAGCCGTCGGCAGAGAAGATTGGCTTCTGCTCGTCCTTTGGAGTCGCTTGCACTTCGGCCAGCGAGGGGCCAGGCGCCTCCTCAACGATCTGTTCGACGGTCTTCGTCCGGATCGGCATGACGACCGGCTCCGCGGCGGGAGGAGTGGGGTTGCCGGACTCGTCGAACTCGACGAACAACCCCGCGGCCTTCTTCAATTTGTCACGAATGCTCATGTCGTCTCTTCTTGCACATCGTACAGCTTGTCAGCACCCTTTTCAAGCTCCATGTTCTCGAAAGGTGACACATCTTGGAGGCGCTCGGTCAGCGTGTCGGTCTGAGACACGACCTGGTCAATGTCGGCCAAGACTTGCTCCGGCGAAAGAGTCCGGATTTGATCGTTAATCATCCCAAACGTGTCCTCCATCAAATCCAATTGGTGGCGGATGTTAAGCAGGGTCTCGCCAATCTTGGCGACGAACTCCTTCCTCCGGCCCAGCACTTCCTGTCGCTTCTCCAGCACGGCTTGGTTGTGCAGGTTTTCGTCGCTAGAGACTTCGCTCAGGATTTCATCGATCTGAGCCTGGTAGTGATCCTGAACCCTTTGGACGGCGTTCCTGATCTCCTCGTCCGAGGACAGGTTCATGGCCATGTCGACAGTCGTTTCGGGGCCCCTTTTCCTTTTCCGCTCAACAACGATGGGAGGGGGCTGGGAGCCCGGATCGGCCTGATTCAACACCGATGCCAGGTACGTCCGGAACTGGCTCTGCTTGACCCCGAACATGAGAAACTTCTCCAGCATGTAGTCAAGTTTTCGAAGAACTTCCCGGTACCACCGCTTTCCCTCGAACGTACGTGAACTGATCTGGTCTCGTGTCTCCTCGAGCCGCTCAAACCGATTTCGGACGTCGAACGACAGCTCGTCCCAGACCTCGGTCTTGAGCTTTCTGCGCCGTTCCGCCACCTCAGCGTCGTAGCGTTTGTCAAGCCGGTCGAGAAACCACTTCGTGTCCGGCACAAAGATGAGGTACGCCGCCTCGGCGACGATCCCAACGAGAAGGGGCAAGGGGTTGAGAAGGGCCAGGGACAACGCGGTCAAGCCCGCCACTCCTAGGACGTTGGCGGGCTCTGTGAACGCGGCCTTGTACTGGTTGACCTTCGACATCGGCCAGGCAGAAATTTACCTGTTAGCCTCCCTACAGGTTCGGAAAGAGCTCCCGGATCTCCTGTTTCAGACGGATCAACTCAGGGTCTTGACTGACGTCCTCGCGCCAGGCTAGGCCACAGGAGATCAAGTCGTAAGTCTTGACGATGTTGGCTCCTGGCAACGGCTGACCGCTCGAGTCCCTTTCGCGGCCGAGCACCCAAATCGTGTCGGCGACTTCAAGCGCTGACTCTATGTCGTGAGTGACGATGATGATGGTCAGTTGCTCATCGTGAGAAGAGACCTCGTGGATCAGGTCGATAACTTTGCGGATTTGGTTGACGTCCAAGCCCGAGAATGGTTCGTCCATGAGCAGGAAGTGCTCGCTGCACATGAACTGTTGGGCGATCGCGACCCGTTGCCTCTGACCGCCGGAGAGCTGCGCCGGGTACTTGCCAGCCTGGTCAGCCAGGTCGAACCTCTTCAGGAACGAGTCTGCCTTGTCACGAGCCGCCGAACCATCCAAGCCGGACTGCCTGCCGGCGATCACCAAGTTTGAGATCACGGTGCGGTGCTCGAACAGAGGGTAGTTTTGGGCAACGACGCCGACTGAGCCCTTGGTCACCGGCACCTGGTTCGGGCCGACAAGGACAGTGCCAGAGTCGGGATTGTCGAGCCCAGAAATGATGCGGAAGAGGCGCGTCTTGCCCATCCCGCTCGGGCCGAGGAAAGAGACCACTTGGCCCTGCTCAAGGCCAGGGCGCACCACGTTCTTGATCTCCACGTTCACGTCTCGGAGAATCTGTCGGCCCCCAAGCTCGAGCGAGACGTTCTCAACTTTGAGAAGCGTTTCTTTGAGTTCGTAATAAGGTTGCTTCGCCATCAGCGCCTCTCCAGGGAAAGGTCGGCATAAGGACAAGTGAGCCTTCGTACCAATCCGATTCCATAGTCTTGGAAGAGGCCGACGAGCAGGATCGTGATCTGGATCGCGAAGACCTCGGGCAACTTAAGATGTTTTTGTTGGTTCAGAAGCATCGCGCCGACACCGCCGAGTCCGCGCTGGTTGCCTTCCACCAAGGTCAACATCATCCAGCCGATAGCGGCGTTTTGCCTCATGACCTCGAACGCGCGGTCGAACGTGCCCCGGACGACCACTTCCCAAACCACCTTCCACTCGCCCATCCTCAGTGTCCTCGCGTGGTCGAATTTCTCTCTTGGTATGTCGATCACGACCGAGGCCATCGAGGTCACGAAGAAGACCACCATCCCAAACACAAGGAGCGAGAGTTTGAGTTGTTGGCCGCCTCCCACAAGCAACGTGAACACGAAAGTGAATCCCACCATGCTGAGAAACCTGCCCTTGCTGATCGCGGCCACAATCGGGCGGAACACCGGCATCACGGTGAGATAAGCCAGACCGAGGCTGATGAGCGCCGTCAAGAAAAGAGCCTGCAGGTTCGTCTTAAAGCTTCTGATCAGTTCTTGGCCCAGGCCCTGCTCGAACCAGAGCCGCTGAAAGGCAGCAAAGACTTCCTGCGGCTTGGGCAAGACCTCGAGCGGAGAGTTCAACCAGAAGAGGAGGAACAAAACGATCTCGAAGGCCACAATGATCTGCATCGTGGCCCTCGATACGACTTGGTTCGGAGCGAATATCTCCCAGAACCGGAGCCTCCGTTTGGGAGCGGAGACCGTCTCGACGATTTCGGGCGAGGCCGCCATCAACCTCGCTCGCTGATAACGATCTCTACCCGCCTATTGAGGGCTCGGCCGGTCTCCGTCGTGTTCTCCTTCAGAGGCTGGGTTTGTCCAAGCGCACGCACTTGGATGCGGCCCTCTGGGAAGAGCTTGGGCGCCTTGGCCTCGATCCAGCGCTTCACCGCGAACGCCCGTTGCTCGCTCAGAGCCATGTTCTTGTCAGGCGATCCCACGTTATCGGTATGTCCCCGAACCTCGATCGACGTGTTGCCCGCGATCAAAAGGTCTCGCAACATTCGTTGGAGTTCGGCAGATGCCGAAGGTGTGAACTGTGCGCTGCCCGTCGAGAACTGAATCATCCAGTTCTTCTTCGAGATCGTCTTTGCTGGCTTCGAGGACGTAGCCGGTTCAACGTGCGGCAAAGCGGCCTCCGCCTCGCTTGAGGTCGGTGCAGACCGTCTGGCCAGGTTTTGGACGTAGGAAACGTCCATGACCTGCTCGACAGGATCGAACGACGGCAACAATTCGGGATATTGATCCTTGACGATGTTGCCGAACACCGTATAGGTCGCCGCGAACAGGTTTTGGGTTCCTGAGGTCAGCCCGAACAGCACCAAGTTGTCTGCCAGTGTGTTTACAGCGGAGCCGCCCAGTTCCACGTTCGTTCCTTGAGCGTCTGGCTCGATCACGCCTTTGTAGTATTTCTCCCAATACTCCGGACCGGTGCCTTGCTCGGCGTACACCTTGTCGCTGATGCGGCTGGCGGCAGTCAGCGCCTCAGCACTCTGACGCACCATCGCGCCGCCCTTAAAGATGGAATCGAGCATCTTCTCGACGGTCGTCCGGTTCGCCTTCATCCATTTGTCGATGCCGATGATCGTATTGGGCATCTGGGTCGAGTACTCACGGGTCGAGACGATTTTCACGAGGCCGCCCTTCTTCTGGGCGACGTTGACGTCGCCGGGAGTCCAGGTCACAACGGACTGGACCGTGATCTCTTTGGTCTCGCCTGTCGGCTTTCCGTTACGGACGACCGGACGGGTCTCCTTATAGCCCGTGATGTACTTTTCGGCAGCGTCCAAGTAGTCGTTCGAAGCCACCCAGTTCAAGGCATCGGGGTCGTAAGTCTTTTCGTCGGGGTTGTTACGCAGGCCATTGTCACCGAGCCACTTTTGCGCGATGTTCCAGTCGCCGTCCCTGAGATAGCCACAGGCGACGCCTCCCATGGCGGCCTTCGGATTGTCGCGCCAGCTCGCCGGCCCCATAAACTTGTCTTCGCCCCGCGAGTAACCGCACGAGCCGACAACTTTGGCCATGTAATCCGGGCCAAGTTTGCGGAGGACATCGTTGACGCCCTTCAGGAACGAGGCACTGCCGTCGCCCATGATGCATACAAAGTGCGCACCCGTCGTCGGCTGGGTATCGCCGTTTTTAAGGGCCCTGGCGAAAGCCACGAGCTCCTCCTGCATCTTGGCGGGGTCGTCCTGACGGATAAGCCGCAAATTGACGTTGCTCTTGGCCATCAGGCTGCTCTGTGTGGTCTGAGGGCCGCCATTGGCGAGCATGAGGCCCATTTGAGCGTTCCAAGCCCAGATCAGCATCCTGACTTCTGCCCCGCCCACATGGGCGACCTCTGAACCAGGCAGATCAACGTTGACCGGCTTGTAGCCCGGAGTGCCAGGCTCGGGCGGAAGGTCGGCACGCGGCGGCACCGTAGATCCTTTCGTCTTGGCCGACGGAATCAAGGAACCAAGACCCCCGCCTCCGCCCGTCATCAGCCTATACCCCCCAAACGCGAGCCCGATCACGACTATGAACAAGGCGATCTGGCCCGGCAGCTTCAACTTCATCCTTTTTTCACCACTGTGCTCAAGCGCACTCCCACAATGATGACAGAGCGCACCCACCAAAGGGTTGCAAGAATTTCGGCTTGGCCTGTTGGGCGTTGGGCCTCAGCTTGCCAGGTTTTGAGGGTTTAAGCCTTCGAGTTCGGGCAACACGAACATGCCGTCCTTCCGAATAAGCCGGTCGTCGAACCAGATCTCGCCCCCGCCGTACTCTGGCCGTTGGATCATCACGGTGTCCCAGTGAATGGCGCTCTTGTTCCCGTTTCCGCCAGGAGGTGGATAAGAATTGCCCGGCGTGAAGTGGAATGAGCCTGCGATCTTCTCATCAAAGAGGGTGTCCTTCATCGGGTGCAAGATGAACGGATTAAAGCCGATCGCGAACTCACCGATATATCGCGCCCCTTCGTCCGTGTCAAGGATCTCATTGACCTTTGCGGTCTTGTCCCCGGCTGTCGCGTCAATGATTCTTCCGTCCTTGAACACGTAGCGGATGTCGGAAAAGTCGGTGCCCTGGTAAAGACTGACCGTGTTGTAATGGATGACTCCGTTCACCGAGTCCTTCACAGGGCATGAGAAACACTCACCGTCTGGGATGTTGCGCAGGCCGACGCAGGGCTTAGAGCCAATGCCCTTGATGCTAAAGGTAAGTTCGGTGCCAGGCCCGACAAGCTTGACCCGGTCCGTGTTGTTCATGAGGTCCTCGAGAGGCGCACAGGCCCGCGCCATCTTTGAGTAGTCCATCGTACAGACTCGGAAGTAAAAATCCTCGAAGGCCTGTGTGCTCTGACCGGCCATCTGGGCCATTCCGGCGTTGGGCCAACGAAGAACGACCCACTTCGTGAAGGGAACGCGTTGCTCCATGTGGACAGGGGTGCCGTAAAGGCTGTTCCAAGCCTTGAGCTTGTCTTGCGGGACGTCGCTGTTCTCGAAGACGTTAGCTGCGCCTCTGATCCCGATATAGGCCGTCGCCTTCTTCATCTCGTACAGATCGACGTCCGCCAAGAGCCGCATGTTCTCTTCCGACGCACTGCTGACCAGAGTCCTCTGGGTCAGGTTGCTCGTTACCTTGGGGATGACTCGCGCTCCGGTGGCCTGGGCCACCCTGACCAGCTCTGCCGTAACTTCGTCGGGAAGGTCGAAGGCGTGGACCATCACGGTGTCGTCGGGCCCCAGGTTCGTCGAATGGGTACAGAGCAGCTCGGCGAGCCGGGTGACGCGGGGATCCAACATGGCCCAAATCGTACCAAAAGAGGGCGCCCCCAAATTGGTCAGGGAGCGCCCTTGTGCTGAAGAGATTGGAGAGGTTAACTACTCGGGCTAGGGGGGAGACATCGGGGTTCCTGTGCCCTCGGCCAGAGTCTGAGTCCCTGAAAGCATGAAGGGAAAGTCCTGGTGCAGCAAGCCATCTTCGACAAGGAACCAGGTCAGTCCGCCGTCAGAAGATTGCATGCCGTTCGCCCCGGGAACCGTCTGAGAGCCCTTCTTCGTTAGGTACGGCTGCCAAGGGCCAGTTTGCGGCTGGGTTCCGACCATTGCCCACACTAAGTAGTAATCGCCGGGAGACAGGCTCGCGTCGAACGTCACTTTGACCTTTTGAAGTCGACGAGTGTCGTCATACCGGTTTGTAAAGATGCGATAGATGTCCGTCCAGTAAACGTTGGCGAGAGAGCCAGAAGCGACCTTGGCACCGACCAGGCCGAGCGGCAGCTTCTGACGAACTTCGAAAATGCCCCCAAGGATGCTCACCTGACTCACGCTCTGCTGATAGACATAGAACGTGGCGCCAGTCAGGTGCCACCCCGAGAGGGGCACTGTAAAGTCGTCGGCAATTCGGTCGGCGGCGGCGCCCGTCATCGAACAGCGGAAGCCTGCAAGCATGTTCCCCTGCTGGACCATGCTGTAGCTGCCCCCTGCAGACCGGGCATCCGTCCGAAGGCCTTCCTGGGTGAGTCCGGCATTCATCGCGTTGTTGTAGAGACTCTGTGCATGTGCCGCGACGGCGACGGCCGCCGCGGCCAATGTAAGTGGGATGTGCTTCATGTGAACTCCAGATCAGGGCCCAGTCCTAGGCCCTCAATGCAACGAACCACCGTAAATGTGTGGTGGCCTAATATTATTTTGAACTTACGACCCTCGGAAGACCACCTTGTTTTGCGTAATCCGGTATTAGTGCTTGCGAATTTACGGAACTTTTGGTCGTCTTCGGCCCGCCGCCTAGCAAAAAGACCGGCTGAGCCCTTAACACAAATCGGCCCCAGAGACTTGCTCTGGGGCCGAGAGGACACCTTCTAGGGGTGCAGATGCTTACTTGCGCCGCTTGCGGGCGATCGCAGCGAGGCCGAGGCCAAGGGCGATCATCGAAGCTGGCTCAGGAACGACTTGGCCGTCGATCCAGAACGGCAGGTCCTGCGGCTGCGCCGATCCGACGTCGGCGATGGCCGTCCAAGTGCCTGCGTTCGACTGCATGGCGTTCGCGCCAGGAGTCGTCGTCGCGCCGACCTTTGTCAGCGTCGGGTTAAAGCCGCTCGCAGCAGGGTTGCCCAAGTCGTACGTGATCCAGTACGTCCCAGCCGCGAGGACCGGGTTCGCGAACGAGAAGTTGATCTTCTGAACGTGGCGCGTGTCGCCTGGCGTTGCGTTGAAGATGCGATAGATGTCGGTGAACGTCGAACCAGCGAAGGTGCCCGTGCCGACAACGGCGCCGGTGGCCGATCCGGAGCGGATCTCCATCGTGCCGCTGTTGTAGTCGGCCGTCGTGGCGCCCGTGTGATAAGCGAAGACGCTGACGTTGGAAACCATCCAGCTGTTGCCACCGAACGAGAAGTCGTCGCCCATGCGGAAGCCCAAGGAACCGATGACTGTGAAGCCAGCGGTCGTGTTGCCCAACTGAACTTCGCTATAGTCGCCCCCCGCGGGCCGCGCGCCCGTGCGAAGACCTTCTTGCGTGAGTCCGGCAGGGATGGCGTTGTTGTACAGACTCTGAGCGTTGGCGCCAGCCACGGCCCCAAACGCAACGAGGATCAAGATTTTCTTCATAGCTATGGATACCTCTCCACCCCCGCAGCTCCAATTCGAAGTTGCGGAGAGCCCGGATCAATTACGAGTCCGGCCTGAGCCCATTATATAAGTCTAATATGAGAATCCTCGTACTTATTTTAGAATTCCCGGCATTATTGCCTGTCACAGGTTGGGGTTGAACCTGAGTGGCTCCAGCCACGCGCCATAAGAACTGTCGGACAGGTGCTGCAATCGGGCGGGCGAAGAGGGCATCTGAAGTTGGAGGCGGGCTCCGTTGCTGCCCCAGACGAAAGCGCTATAGCCGCCGAAGCTAGGCACGGGCGCCCAGTACGAACCGGTCTCGGCGAAGACTTGTTTGTAGAGCTCCAACACTTCCTCAAGTGAGTAGGGGCAGAACACGGGGTTGTCGGCCTGGGTGACGACGAAGCCGCCAGGGGCCAAGGCACGCAGCACGTCCGCATAGAACACGTCGGTAAAGAGCATCTCGCTCAACTCGCCTTCCTCCTCCTCGTAAACGTCCGTGCAGTCGACCACGATCAAGTCATATTGATGGCTGGTTTCCTTAACAAATGAAAAGGCGTCGGCGAGGTGCAAGGAAACTCTGGCGTCTTCGAACGCTCCGTCGCTGACCGACGGCAGGTGCTCCATTGAAACCTGGACAACTGCCCCATCGATCTCGACCATATCGATATGTTCAATGCCAGGGTGTCTGCACAATTCGCGGAGGACGCCGCCATCGCCACCACCCACGACGAGCGCACGCTTCGGGGACGCGATGTTGAGGAGGGGCACCCACACCAGGGCCTCGTGGTAGGCGCGCTCGTCGAAGGTCGACAATTGGACGTGACCGTCCAGAAGCAGGATCCGGCCAAAGACCTCGGAGTCATAGACGTCGATCTGCTGGTACTCCGACCTCACCGAGCACAAATGTGCCGACGTTTCGACGGTGAGGGTCAACTTGTCCGACCTGATGGGGAAGGTCAGCCGCATCAATAGTGCCAGTCGAGGTCGGTCACTTCCTTCGCGTGGCGTTCAATGAACTCACGCCTCGGTTCGACCTTGTCGCCCATCAACCGGCTGAACATCATTTCGACCTGCAGGTCCCGCTCGCCATCGAACTCCACCTTGACCAGACGGCGGTTCTCGGGGTTCATGGTTGTCACCTCGAGTTCCTCGGCGTTCATCTCACCCAGTCCTTTGAACCGTGTGACCTCGTGGTTTCGCCTTTTGAGGCCTGAGATGATCCGGTCGCGTTCCTCGGCGTCCATGGCGTAGTGCCGGGTCGTGTTGCCTTCCTTGATGACGTAGAGCGGCGGCTGGGCCAGGTAGACGTATCCGGCTTCGATCAACGGCTTCATGTAGCGGTAGAAGAAGGTCAGCAGCAAGGTACGGATGTGCTCGCCGTCGACGTCTGCGTCCGTCATGATGATGATCTTGTGGTAGCGCAGCTTTTCGAGGTCGAAGTGCTGATGGCCGTTCTTCTTCTCGTCTAGCGGCTCCTCGCCTTGCTCCTCACGGCCCGTATTGATGGCGATGCCAGCACCCAGAGCCGCGATCAGGTTCTTGATCTCTTCGTTCTCAAGTGCTTTGTCGAGCCGCGCCCTTTCGACGTTCAGGATCTTGCCGCGCAGCGGGAGCACCGCTTGAGTCACGCGGTCGCGGGCGCCCTTTGCAGAGCCTCCCGCCGACTCGCCTTCGACGATGAACAACTCGCAAAGCTGGGGATCTCGACTGACACAGTCACTCAGCTTGCCAGGCAGGCCGAAGCTGTCCATCGCGTTCGACCGCTTGACCGCCTCGGCCGCCTTGCGCGCTTCCTCACGGGCGCGCTGGGCAATCATTGCCTTGTCGACTATCCTCTTGGCGACCTTTGGGTTCTCTTCCAGGTAAGTCTGGAGGCCATCGCCGACCAAGGAATTGGTCAGGCCCTGGACTTCCGGGGTCACAAGCTTCACCTTGTCCTGGGAGTTGTACGACGGGTTCTCAAGCTTGAGCGCGATGACGGCGGTCAGACCTTCGAGCACATCGTCGCTGGTGAAGTTCTTCTCCTTCTCCTTGATGAGGTTCATCTTGCGCGCGTACTGGTTGATCACGCGCGTCATGGCGGTCATGAAGCCGCTGACGTGGGTGCCGCCGTCGGGTTGGTGAATGTTGTTCGAGTAGGCGAGGATCGTCGTGTTGTAAGCCGTCTGATACTGGATGGCCACCTCGACCTCCATGCCTTCGCGGACGCGGTGGAAATAAATCGGCTCGTTGATCGGTTCGTACGCTTCGTTGAGGTCCTCGATCAGTTGGACGATGCCCCGCTCGTAGTGGAAGGTCTCGTCTTCCTCGGGCACTTTGATGTTCGCGAAAGTGAGGGTCAGGCCCGGGTTCAAGTAAGCGACCTCGCGCAGGCGAGCTTTCACGATCGTCGAGTCGTAGACGGTCGCGGTAAGGACGTCACCATCGGGCAGCCAGTGCTGGCGCGTTCCTGTGCCCTTGGCCTTGCCGACCACCTCGACCTCGGTGACCGGGATACCCTGCTCGTACCGCTGGCGGTAGACCTTTCCATCGCGCTGGATCGTCGTCTCCATCCAGCTGCTCAAGGCGTTGGTACAAGAGACACCGACACCGTGAAGACCACCTGAGACTTTGTAGCCGCCGCCATCGCCGAACTTACCGCCGGCGTGGAGGGTGGTCATAACGATCTGTAGAGCGCTCACGCCCTTCTCGTGCATGTCGACAGGGATGCCGCGCCCATTGTCCTCGACGCTCATCGAGCCGTCTTCATGGAGCACCACGTCGATACGGTCGCAATAGCCGGCCAGGGTCTCGTCAACACCATTGTCGAGAACCTCGCGGAACATGTGGTGGAGGCCCTTCTTTCCATTGTCGCCGACGTACATGCCGGGGCGGTGCCGGACAGCTTCCAGGCCCTCGAGGACTTGGATGTTCTCAGCCGTGTAGTCCCCTTCGACCTTTTTCGCGATCGATTCAGTCGCCTCTTCAGACTCGAAGTGGACCTCCTCCTCGGAGCCCTGCTGGCCCATGTCGTCTTCGGGTTGCTCGTCGAACTTTTCCGGGGTTGCCATAAAACGTCGCGCGCTCAGGATTTGAACCTGGGAGCAGGTGGGATTGTACCTGGCGCGGCCCTCTCCATTTAGGGACGGTCGCCGCCGACCATCAGCGTCACACGGGCCCGTGACGATTCTGTGACGGGCGCGGCTGCACCATGCCTGAGTCAGACCGGCTCTGCCCGGCGACTGGAGAAAAAGATGAACTGGAAATGCACTCTCGCACTCGTTGCGATCGCTTTGGCTTCTGGGGCCAGCGCTACCCCTAAGCGCTGGAACGGGCCAGCCAACCTCAACGACACGGGCACAGGGGTCGCGGTCGATGGCGCTGGGAACACCTTCACCGTTGGAACCACGGACACAGGCGGCGCCAATGGCAAGGATGTCGTCGTGGTCGCCCGACAGCCTAACGGCTCCGTGCTCTGGACCCGCCAATTCGACCTTGGGCTCGGCCTTGACGAAATCGGTAAGAAGATCGTTTACGATACGTTCGGCAACGTCTTTGTCCTCGCACAATTCGACGACCCTGGCACCGGGACAAACATCCTGGTCGTGAAGTACACGATCGGTGGCGCCTACATGGGCAGGCTTGTCTACAACGGCCCCTTCAACCTTGACGATGTGCCGACCGACATCAAATACGACACAACCAACTTCGTCGTCGTTACAGGGAGCTCAATGACGCCCGCAGGAACCACCGACGCCGTCATCGTCCGCATGATGGACAACATGAGCGGGTTCGCGTTCCGACTCTTCAACGGGCCAGCCAACGGCGACGATGTGTTTAACGCGGTCGCCGTCGATCCTCTTGGAAACATGTACGTAACAGGCACAACCTGGGCGGGTTTTCGTCGCAACGACCTCGTGTTCGTCAAGTTCGCGCCGAACTTCATCCTCTTGGCCCAACGCTTCTTCAACGGGATCGTAGGGAGGGACGATTACGGGATCGACATCACGGTCGATAACGCGGGCTGGGTGATGATCGCGGGCACGACGAACAACGGCCCGGTCAACAACGACGATATCCTCGTCTTGAAGTTCTTCTGGACAGGCGGAGGGTATATCCAACGCTTCTACGACCGGGGAGCTGGTTCGAACGACCGAGCGGTCGCGATCGCCTCTGCGCCGGGCAGCAGCCCTGTCGTTGTGGGCACCTCGGAGGCCGGTAACACTGACGTTTGCCTCTTGAAGTTCCCCCCCGCGCTCGGCGCACCTCAATGGGCGTTGAACTACAACGGGCCGGCGAACCGAGACGATGTTCCGACGTCGTTGGCCCTCGACGCCGCTCAGATCTACGTTTCCGGACGCTCCGGTAGCGCCGCTGGAGACTTCGACAGTTCGACACTTGCAGTCAGTCTCGCCGGTGCCCCGCTCTGGGCGAACACCTACGACTTTGCGGGGTTGTTCGACTCGGGCTCTCAGGTCGTCGCCTCCCCAGCAGGGGTCTTCGTGAGTGGGACGTCCAACGGAGCGGCCGGATCGGACCAGACGACCGACCGGCTCAACCCTGCGACGGGTGCCTCGATGTGGTGATGCCGACGACTTGAAACTGGAGAGGACACGGATAAACTGGGCCCACTGTGCTCAAAAGTGCGGTCGGGCCCGGTGCCGTGTGGCAATTTGACCTCTTCGGTGGCCTCCAGGCAACACGAGGAGACGAGGCGGTCACGCGCTTCAGGACCCGCAAGACCGCCTCGCTCGCCGCCTTTCTCGCCTTCCATCAGGGGAGGCCTCAAAACCGCGAGGTCCTCATCGACATGTTCTGGCCAGAAGCGAACCTCGATGCTGGCCGCCAAAGCCTCCGCATGGCGCTTTCGGCGCTCAGAGACACCCTAGAGAAAGGGTGCCCGCCCGGAACCTACTTGGAGGCCGACCGTACTTTCGCCTTTCTGCACAACGTGAGAACCGACGTCGCTCAATTTGAGGAAGACCTGGCCAAAGCGGACAGTGTGTCCACTCTCGGCAAGGCGCTCAAGGCTGTGCGCGGCCCCCTGTTAGCCGGGTTCGACGACGGGTGGATCATTTCTCAGTGGCTCCGCCTCGAGGAAGCGCTCGCCCAAGCGACAGTCCGCTTGATGGAAATGGGAGCCGAACAAGGGGAAGTGAAGGCGGCCATTCTCGCCGCAAAGGAAGCCACCACGATCCTCGGGCCCCGCGAAGACGTGCATCTGGGGCTGATGAAGCTCTACGTTCACGACGGCCAACCCGGCCTTGCCATTGCCCAGTTCGAAGAGCTGGAGCGATTGATGGAAGACCAGTGGGGCGAGCCGCCCTCCGAAGAGGCTTACAAGCTCCTGGACTCGATCCCCAAGCACCAAAAGGCGGCGAAGCCCCGGCCGCCCGCGCCGCAAGTGCCCGCCCGAACCAGCAGTTTCATTGGCCGTGAGGAGGAGAAGAAAGCGCTCAGTGGCCTTGTGCTGAACGGATCCGACCGGTTGGTCACCCTACTCGGGCCAGGCGGCAGCGGAAAGACCGCCCTTGCGAATGCGGTCGCCCTTGACCTCGCGCCGCAGTACGAATCCCGCGTGTGGACGGTCGAGCTGGCCGACATTCCCGACACCAATCGCATTAGCGGGTCGGTCCTCAGCAAGGTCATGGGTAACGCCGACAGGAAGGCGGGCCCGAAAGAGGTCGCGGCGGCGCTTGGAGATGAACCTTGCCTCCTGGTGCTCGACAACTTCGAGCAATTGCTGCCGACAGGCGGCAAGGTGGTCAAGGAGATCCTGGAGGCGGCCCCGAACGCCCGGGCGATGGTGACCAGCAGGATTCGGCTCGATATTGATGGAGAGCAACTGTTCCCCGTGCCACCCCTTGAGACACCGCCGAGAGGCGTGCCGCTCGCGGAACTCGCCGCCAACCCTTGCGTCGCGCTGTTCGTCGAGAGGTCACAATCTGTCCGTCCTGACTTTCGCCTTTCGGTCGACAACGCCCTCGCCGTGTCAGAGATCGGCCGGCGGCTCGAGGGCTTGCCCTTGGCTATCGAGCTGGCGGCAGCCAAGTCGATCTCCCTCAGCCCGGCGCAGATACTCGCCAGGCTCGGCAGTTCGCTGGACTTCCTCACCTCGCGCCGGACCGACGTCTCTGATCGGCACCGAAGCCTGCGGGCGACCCTCGATTGGAGCTATGCCCTGCTCGCCCCTGACCTACAAGTGGCCTTTCGTCGGATCGGTGTCTTCCGAGGAGGGTTCTTCCTGGACGCGGTCGGTGCCGTCACCGGTTCAAGGGATTTTGAGGCCGAACTGGGTGCGTTAGTCGGGGCCTCGCTTGTGCACAGCTTCGAGGTCGAGGGGGCCCTCCGGTTCCGGCTTCTCGAGCCCGTCCGTGAGTTCGCTTTGAGCCTCATGGAGGCGGGAGAGTTGCGCGAAGTCCGCGAGCGCCACTTTGCCCACTACCAAGACGTCGTCGATGGAGCCACCACAGAAGGAGAGCCGGGACCTGGCAATCGGCAGTGGCTGGACAACCTCCACACCGAGCACGAAAACCTGTTCACCGCGTTCGAGTCGGTCTTCGACGGTGTCGTCGAGCCGGGGCGGGCCGTCAAGATGGCGGTGGTGGCCCACCCGTTCTTCCGTCCCAGGGGCCACACCCATGTTTGGCGGGAGGCGGTGATCCGGCTCCAAGGCAAGTTCGGCGACGCCCTCCCCGTGGTGGAGAGGGCCAGTCTCGCGCTCCTAGTTGCAAAGCTGAGCGCCAACATCGTCGACGGACAAGCGACGAGCGACCTCTTTAGTCAGGCGTTGGCCCTGTGCGAACAAGTCGGCGACCCTGGTGACCTCGCCCAGTGTCACATGGGAGTGGGAAGCGCGCACAAAGTCCTCGGCGACTACGACACCTCGATCGTGCACTATGAGTCGGCTGCCGCCCAGTTTGAGAAGCTCGGGGACTATAAGAACGTCGCCAGCACGCTGAGGCAGATGTCCATGTCGCACGTCAGCAAGGGCGACCACGACATGACATATGAGACCCTGAAGCGAGCTTTGCCCTTCGCCCGCAAGGGGAACGACCCGGACATCTTAGCTTGGACGCTGACCGACGTGGGTGTGGAGCACGCCTTGCACGGACTTGTCGATGAGTCTGAGGAGTGCTTCCAGGAGGCTCACGGGATCTGCATCCAGACGGGCAGTTCCCACATGCGATCGATCGTGTACTGGCAACAGGGCGAGGCTCAGCACCGGACGAAGCGGTACGCCGAGTCTGTGGCAACGCATCGAGAGTGCGTCAAGAACGCTTTGGACGCCTCGTTCAGGGAAGGCTTGAAGTGGATGCTGGTTTCGTGTGGCTGTAACCTTGTGGAGGCGGGCGAGCCCGAACTCGGGGTCAGGGTCATCGCCAGGGTGGTCAAGTGGCGGAACGACGACGCCCGTCCTCTGACTGGGGACGAGCACGAAATTATCGAGCCAGCCAAGTCCACGGCGGCATCGAAGCTGGGCGAAGAGGTTGTTGGAAGGCTCTGGTCGGAGGGCGAGCAGGCAGATATTGACGCGCTGGTCGGCGAGATTCTCGCCTGAGGTTGGTGCCTCGGGCGAGCCGAGGCACCGTTCGCAGCCTCAGCCTTTCATAGGAATGTCCATTTTCTTCATGGCCATTCCGCACTTCGGGCACTTGCCCATCTTCGTGGACGTGGTGTGGCAGTCCTCGCAAGCGTAGGTTTCGACGACCTTTTGCATGGCCTTGCCGCACGTCGGGCATTTGCCCATCTTCATGGACGTGGTGTGGCAGTCGGCGCAGGCGTACATGACCTTGCCTTTGACCGGCATCATCTTGTCGCCGCACATGGGGCACTTGCCGCCCTTCATGTTGGCCATGTCGCATTTGACGCAGGCGTACATCTTCTTCGACTTCATGGTCGAGGAGTGCATGGTCTTCATGGACTTGTGGTTTGCCATCTTGCTTGCTTGCGCAGATGCGAGGCCGGTACAGGCAAGGGCGACGATCGCCACGGCTAGGATCTTGTTGAGTTTCATGTGTTTCTCCATCGGCCGCAGCGGATCGCGATCGGCCTGCAAGGAGAAGCAGGCAGGAGCTCTGGAAGTTCCGTCAGCCGCCCGACACGCTTGGAAGCGGGCTCATATAGGCGAGCCCTGACACGAACCCTAACCCTGTCCCGAAGGTAGTGACCGTCCAGTTGTGCAGATAGTCCACTTGCCGCAAGTTCCCAAAGTCGTCACCAATCCAAAGCACCTTGCGCTGTGGATCATAAGCCATGGCGGTGACCCGTGGGAGTTGCTTCAAGAAGGTCACGAACCCGGAGGGATCAAACTTGTAGCACAGGCCGGCGACCGTTGACACGATGAGCCCGAGCCCAGGAACGAAGCACATGGCCCCAGGTTGGGCAGGGCCAGTGACAATGAAGGCGATGGCGCCGTCGGACAGGTCAATTTGGTAGATGGCCCCTCCTGATTCCGCGACATAAGCCTTGCCAGTCGATCCATCGACGGCAAAGCCATCCATTGACAGATCTCCGCCGAAAAACCCGACCTGAGTGGCGCGAGCGGTCGAGGTGTTGACCGAGTACACAGCCTGATTGAGCTTCCCTCCAGACCAAAACAGAGTCTTTCCCGACCAAGCCAAGTCGCCTCCCCGGCCGCCGCGCCCCATCGGGCCCACTCTTGTCGCCTGGTTGGCAACAAGGTCGAATGTGTAAAGGTCGTTCATCCGGCTGTCCTGGAGATAGAGGAAGTCGGCGCGCGAGCAACAACAGAACAGAAGGAGACTGGCGGCGCAAAGCAGTCTGGCACCCATGCCTTCAAGTATAGGGGCGAATCCACCTGGGAGGAACAAACTCAGGTCAGAGCCTTGCGCGGTCCCTGCCTCTCGGCCCCCAAAAAGGATCCAGGGCGGTATAATCAGCCTCCTTGGAGGAACGACCGGTTTGGTCTACGTCAGCGTCCACCCTAACGAAACTATTGACTCAGCCCTGAAGCGCTTCAATATGAAGTTGCAGCAAAGCGGCCTTCTGCGCGAGCTCAAAGAGCACGCCCATTACGAGAAACCGAGCGAAAAGCGACGCCGTCAGCGCCGCCGCCGCGGTAGCAGCCGTATCTAACAGTATCAATTGCCCACGGACGGGCGGTTCGCCCTCCGTGACCTATGATCGACCACGTTCCCGATTCAATCAGGCGCAACAAGCTGGGTGACCTTCCTTGGCTTGCGGGCGCCTTGAGTCGTTTTTCGGCCCGGCTCGTCGGCGCCCTCCTTATGGGCGGGGCCCTTGTGCTTCACCGAACTTGGCCCGTCGACCCCAGGGTCTTTGCCGGAGTTGCGGCCATGAGCTTGGCGGCAGGGCTCTTTGTCCAGTTCCACCTCAAGCACACAGAGCGCCTTGGGACGGCGCCTAGGAACGCTGAGCGGGCCATTTGGGCGACCGCCCTCCTCGCCGTCGCGGGTGTCCAGGTCGGACACATCGTTCTGGACCACCAGGCCCTGACCAAAGCCGGGTTCCTGATGATCGCGCCCGTGGTCGCCCAGGCGATGCTGGTCTCGGGGCTCTTAGGGCCTTCGATCGGGCTCGTGGCCATGACAGTGACCAGCTTGCTCCTGGCCTTCGGCGGGGTGCTGGGGCCGGATATGACCGCCGCCGCTTGGGTCGCGGCCGCGGTGGGCGCCCACGTCGTGAACCCGATGAAGCAGCGGGCCGATCTGCTCCGGGCGGTCGGAATCCAGGTCGTGGCCCAAGCCGTGCTTGCGATCTGCATCACGGCGGTGGTGTCCGACTCTGTCTTGCCTGTCCTTGAGAGTGCCCTGTGGGCGGGCATCGCTGCGGTGGTGGCCGTCAGCATCTTTTGGCTCGGGATTGCATTGCTTGAGCGCGCATTTGGCATCGTGAGCGACTGGACGTTGCTGGAGCTTTGTTCCCCTGAGCACCCATTGTTGAAGGAACTTTGCCTTCGGGCACCCGGCACTCATGTCCACTCTTTGGGAGTCGCGAACCTCGCGGAAGGGGCCGCCCGTGCGATCGGCGCTAATCCAGTCTTGTGCCGAACAATGGCCTGTTACCACGACATCGGTAAATCGCTCCGGCCGACTTATTTTGCCGAGAACCAGGTTGGAGAAAACCCCCACGACGAGCTTTCCCCGACCTTGAGCGCCCAGATCATCGCCAGCCATGTCAAGGACGGCGTGGAACTCGCGCGAGCCCACCGCTTGCCCCAAACGGTCATCGACGGGATCCAGCAGCACCACGGCACTTCGCTCATCGCCTATTTCTATTCACGGGCCGTCCAAAGCGGGGTCGCCGACGACGAGGGCCGCATGGAAGGCTTTTTCCGGTACGAGGGGCCGAAGCCCCAGCACAAAGAGGCCGCCATCATTCACCTGGCCGACCAGGTCGAGGCAGTGGGCAGGACTGTCAAGCGGGGCCAAGACTTGGACGAGGTCATCCATAAGGTCATTGAGTCGAGCCGGGCGGACGGCCAGCTCGATGAGTGCGACCTCACCTTTAAGGACCTGCGCGCGATCGAAGCTTCCTTCATCGCCTCCCTTTCCGCCCTGCGCCACGAGCGCGTCGCCTACCCCAACTCGGAGGGAGCCCTCGAGGATGCACAGGATCACCATCCGCAACGAGTCGGGCACGCGTACAAGGCTTAGCTCGTTGCGGAAGGGACTCGAAGCCCTCTTGGACCTCTATTCCGTCCCTTCTTCCAGAATCGACGTGCTAGTGACAACCGACGAGGCGATGAGAGCGTTGAACCGGGAGTACCGGGGCCAAGACGAGGCGACCGATGTGTTGACCTTTCCTGGGCCGGACTGGGACGGAGCCCCCCTAGGCGACATTGCCGTCTCGCTCCCTTTCGCCCGCCGCGGTGCTGCGGCCAGGAGGGCTACACTGGGAGCCGAACTGGCGTGCCTGGGCATTCATGGCGGTCTCCACCTCCTTGGATTCGACGACGCCACGGAAGCGGGAAGGGCGGACATGGTGAGGCGGATGAACGAGGTGCTGGCAAAGATGGGGCTGCCGACCGACGAGTCCTGGGCTAGCCAGGAGCACCTTGCGGAGGGCCGCTCGTAGTGGCCTCGCGCGACATCATCGGCCCGTTCCGCGTCGCATTCGAAGGCATCATCCACACGTTCCGCACTCAGCGGCACATGAGGATCCACCTCTATGTGACGATGATCGTCATCCTTGGCGCCCTCATCTTGAACCTCAGGTTCCGCGAAATCCTCGTCCTGATGTTCATCATCACCTTCGTCCTCGTCGCGGAGATGTTCAACAGCGCGATCGAGGCGACGGTGGACCTTGTCAGCCCCAATTACCACCCCCTTGCCAAGTACGCGAAGGACATCAGCGCGGGCGCGGTGCTGATCGCCACGATCATGGCGATCATCGTGGGCTCCATGATTGCTGTCGGTGACGATCAGTGGGAGCGAATTCGCATCAGCCTCACTTCGGAGAGCATTGGGGCCCCGGTATGGATCCGGATCATTGCGGGAGCCTTCCTTGTCTTTGTCGTCGTGATCGTGGGCAAGGGGCTTGGCAAGCACGGGTCGGTGACTCAGGGCGGACTTGTGAGCGGCCATGCTGCGTATGCCTTCTTTGCCGCGACCGCCGTCTATTGTCTGGCCGACAACGTGACGGTCTCGGCCATTGCCGTGCTCTTGGCGTGTCTGGTCGCTCAAAGCCGATGGGAGGCAAAGATCCACTCGGTCTTTGAGCTCACGCTCGGGGCGACCGTGGGCGTCATCCTCGGACTCTTGCTTTTTGGGATCAGCCCGAAGTGACGCGGTGAAGGGAATCCACAGGGCACGCTCCGGCGTAGGACATGCTATGGGTTCCGCCGCGCGGCTCGTTCACGGCCTCCAGAGAGGTGCCGATTCAGCCGACAGTGTACAATTGAGTGGGCAGGTTTGGTGCCAAGTGATGATCGACGCAGATAAGCGACGGGCACATGACCGGCTGGCGCGGGAGACGGCCAGACTCAAAGCAACCCTGTTCTCCGCTAACGTATGAGCGAACCATCAGAACGTAGTCGGCGGAAACCGCCGGCCAGGCGTCATGCCGGTTCCGCGGTTTCTGGTCTCATAGGGGTCGTTCTCTTCCTAACGCCTGCCTTCGTCCTGACCCAGGGCCTGGCCCAGACTTCGCCCCGCACCGTCGTCGGACTGGAGCTCGTCGTCGCGATCCTCGCCGTCATCTTGTTGAACGGTGTGTTCGTGGCAGGAGAGACCGCCATCGAGCTCGTCAGGGCTTCTCACGTCAAGCAGTTCGCAACGGACGAAAAGAAGTCACGGATGCTTCAAGACATCCTTTTGCACAAGCCCGTGCTCGTCGCGGCGTGCTTTTTGGGATCGCAGACCATGCGCGCGTGGCTCGTTCTGCTTTCCGTTCCGTTCGCAATGGAACTCGCGCCGTGGGTGACCGCCAACGTCCATATCCAGGACGGGTGGCCCAGCGTCCTCGTCGCCGGCTTCGCGGTCGGTATTCCGGTTGTTGCCCTCAACGTCATCCTCGCCGAGCTTGTTCCGAGAACCTATGCCGCATCGGATCCAGCCAAGGCCGCCCTGCGCTCATACGGTTTCGTCAAGGTTTTCGCGGCGGTTTTCAAGCCCGTCACGACCGCCTTCATGGCGGTCGGCAGCTTGCTGACGCGCTCGTTTGGGGCTAAGGCCTCCTTCAGCGTCCTGAACCAGGCTGAAGAAGAGATCAAGGAGCGCTTGGAGCAAGCGGTCGAGACACAAGAAATCGAAGAGGAGGAGAAGCAGATGCTCCACTCCGTCTTCGAGTTCGGAGACACCGTAGCCCGCGAAGTCATGACCCCTCGCGTCGACATGGACTCCGTCCCGGTGACCGACTCGCTCCAAGACGTTGCGAAGATCGTGGAGGAGACCGGCCACTCCCGGCTGCCTGTCACGGAGGGCAGCGACGACATCATCCTCGGAATCGTCCACGCGAAGGACGTCCTTTCAGAGATCGCCAGGAAGAACGAGGCGGCGCCTTTGCGGGCGATCATGCGGCCTGCAATCTTTGTCCCAGAGAACAAGAACCTCCACGACCTGCTTCACGAGATGCGCGCGTCTCGGGCGCAGATGGTGATCGTCCAAGACGAGTTCGGCGGGACTGCCGGCGTCGTCACAATCGAGGACATTGTCGAAGAAGTGGTCGGAGAAATCGTTGACGAATACGACCGCGAAGAGCAGAGCATCGTTAAGGACGGCGACTCTTTTCACATTGGCGGCAAGCTCAATATTTACGACGTGAACGAGGAGATTGGCACCGACTTCGCCAGCGATGAGTTCGACACGATCGGAGGGTTTGTCTTCGGGCTCTTTGGACGCCAGCCGGACCAGGGCGATAGCGTCACTGCGGATGGCTATCGCTTTACGATCGAAGAGACCGACGGCAGAAGGATCATGGCGATCCGCCTAGAGCGACTGCCCGAGGAGAGTCCTCTCGAGGGCCTCTTGTCGGAACCCGCCGGCTAGTGCCCACACCTGGACTCCGCCAACGCCTCCAGGCGGTGGAGCTCGGACTGCAGCTTGAGCCTCACTTCCTCGACGACTTCGTCTGAAGCGTCTTGGGGGAGGGAGATGGGATCCCCAAAGATCATCAAGCACCGGGCGAAAAGCTTCGGCACCATGTAGCGGTCCCACGTCTTGATCTGGATCCGGCGGTTGGCGGACACCCCGACTGGCACGAGCAACGCGCCGGACTTCTTGGCCATGAGCATGATCCCGCCCTGGACGACCCCGCTCGGGCCTCGGGGGCCATCGGGTGTGAACGCCATGACTGCTCCTTGTTTCAGAACGTCGATGGACGCGATCGCGGCCTTGACGCCGCCGCGGCCGGTCGAGCCTCGAATCGTCTTAAAGCCAAAGCCCTTGAAGATGGCGTCCTGCATGTCGCCGTCCTTGCTGTGGCTGATGATTGTCCAGAGCCCCTTGCCCCGGAAGAACGCGGCCGCGACGAAAGTGCGGCCGTGCCATCCCGCATAGATCTTGCCGCCAGGCAGGCTCTCGACCGGTTCGTAGCCCTCCGCTTTGATTCTCCAGGTCGCGCTGAGGATCCTGGCCACGAAGTACACGAGAGGGCTGAGGACATAAGGGCGGACGTTGCGCCACCGCTGCTTGAGGGTCAACGGATGAGCCCCTTCTGCCGGGCGATTTCGGTGGCTGCGTGCAACGCGTGCTTCGTCTGGAGCTGTTCAAGGTACGGTTCGCGGTCCTCGCCCTCGGTCATTTGGACGAGGGCAAGGAGCGCATCCGCTTGCTGAGCCTCGCACCCGGGATCCTCCGCCACGCTTCGGGCAAGACGTTTGGCGAGTTCTGGCTGGCCCGTGCGGTGCGCCTCGGCCAACCTGAGGCGCTCGATCCCCGACAACCGGCCCCAGGCCCCGTTCGCCCTCAGGTCTTCCAGGACGCTTGGCTGAGAGGCAGGCGCGACCGCCGCGAGGAGACGCAAGAGCACATCGGTCTCCTTGTCCCGCTCTCCCATCTGATGGAGGGCGGTGGCCATCTCGCGAAGCGCCCGCTGGTCTGTGGGATGCTGCTCAAGGTGCCGCTCGGCCGCTTGGAGCAACGCAGCCGGCCCACGTCCGCTCATCTCTTGCATCACCTCGTGGCCCTGCTGCAACGAAGCTTGCTGCGGGGCCTTGAAGACGATGCTCAGAAGCAGCCCAGCCCCAAAGCCAGCGAGATGAGTCCAAAATGCGGGCCCTCCCGGGAGCTGTCCGCCAAAACGCACGAACGCTCCGAGTGCCTGGATACCGACCCAAAGCAAGGTGACAGCTCCGACCGTCACATGGACTCGTGGCGCCAAGGGCACTTTCCGCCCCATGAACCGCACGGCGCAATAGCCCGCGCACCCGGCAATAGCTCCGCTCGCCCCCAGAAGCGGCGCACTCCCGCCGATGGCCTTCATGATCGCCCAGTGAGCAAGCGTGCCGGCAAAACCGCCTCCGAAGTAGACCGTCAGGTACGCCAGTCTCCCTGCAACGGCTTCCACTTTAGGCCCAACCGCCGCAAGGAACACCATGTTGCCCAACAAGTGGATGAGGTTGGCGTGGAGGAAGAGGCTTGCCAGCGCTGTCGGCAACGACGGACGGGCGGGGTCGAAGGAGAGCCCTGCCACCAACTCAGGATCCAAGGTGCCTGCCAGGGCGGTAAGCAAGTTCAAAGTGATCAAACCCAGAGTGGCCCAGGGAACCTGTTGCTTCTTCGAAACTACAGGACTTGGTTCCATGGGCACAGCACGGGAGGACCGCTCAGGCCTCGGCGAACATCTCTTCAGGGATCTCGACGTTGACGAACGTCTCTCGAACGTCGTCGAGGTCGTCGAGGGCCTCGATCAAGCGGATGATTTTGGGGAAGTCACTGTCGTCTGGGGAGGCAAGGTTGGTCGGCACCCGGGTCAGGCCCACTTCATGGGTGGTGATGCCTTGGGCCTTGAGGGCGTCGTTGCAGGCGTGAAGGCTGGCGACAGGCGTGTAGATGGTGTAGACCTCCTCGTCGGTCTGGACGTCGTCGGCACCGGCATCGAGGGCAGCGAGAGTGAGAGTCTCTTCGTCCGCGTCCCCACGGTTGACGACGATCTGGCCACAGGCCTTGAACTGCCAGGACTGGCTGCCGTTCTCTCCGAGGGCTCCCCCATGCTTCGTGAAAGCGTGTCGAAGCTCGCCGACGGTGCGGTTGCGGTTGTCGCTGTAAACGTCGACGAGCACCGCGATTCCTCCTGGACCGGTGCCTTCGTAGAGGATTTCCTCGTAGTTCGTTCCTTCGCCGCCGCCGCTGCCCTTGGCGATCGCGCGCTCGATGTTCTCTCGCGGCACCGAGCTCTCCTTGGCCCGTTCGATGGCGAGGCGTAGCCGAGCGTTGCCGTCCGGGTCTCCTCCGCCCATTTTGGCCGCGACGATGATCTCACGGGCGAGCTTGGTGAAGAGCTTGCCGCGGATCGCGTCCTGCTTGCCTTTGCGGAGCCGGATGTTCTTCCACTTGGAATGGCCTGCCATATAGGTTCATTTTGGCACAGCGCCACGGAGCGCAGACTTTAGTCCACGGAACCCTCGCCCTCACCCGCGCATGGTCCGCGGTCGGAACAGCCACGCCATCGTCCCACCGACTCCAGCCAGGGTCAAGAGCAGGAGGTACGCCGTCGTTGGCCACTTATAGGCCGTCACGATCACGCAGGACGTAATGAGGAGCCCTGTCGTCAAAATCCAACCCACGACCAAGCGGCCATAGACCCTGCCGCGCCGATCTGACCTGCGCGCGAGTTCGAGCAGGTACGGCTTTTCGCATCCTACGCAAGCGAGCGGCCCAGGTGGATTCATGGTGCCGCACAAGGGGCATGCGACCGGCTCGAAGGCCTTCGGGTTCGTCGTTTCCGTCCTCCACCGGGCGACCATGTAGTCCTCGTTCCGGTAGAAGTCGCGTTGTGACCGCTGGCTCATCATGTCGCGGTCCGTGCCCAGCCCCGCCAAGGTGTTCTCTCCGAGCCCGATGGCATGGCCCTTCAGGCCACGGTCGAACAGGGCGCGGGCCAAGTCGAACCGGGCGGGAATGTTGTCGGGCCGGACGGACAGCTCGGCGTGGGCTTTCTCAAGTCGTGCAGTCTCCACCTCCCCCAGTTCGTGCGTCTCAAGGTAGGACTCGGCGAAGGGGAAGAAAGCCATCGTCACCACGAGGACAATGGCTACAGGCAGGGCCATCTTCTGTTCGGGGTAGGTGATCGCCACGACATAGGCGATGACAAGAAGCGCGAGCGCACCCAGTCCGGGCAGAGCGGGCAAGTCGCCCGCCACCATTCGCTGGACGAGCCAGACGGCGCCAAACCCCACGATCGGGAGCATTCCCAGGGTGACGAGAAGGTTGACGGGATCCATCGCCGACGACTAGACGGGCATTGTGGGCCAGTGGTTCGTCAGGCCGGTTCGAGGTCTTCGGAACGGACTAGCAAGACATAGTGCGGAACGAACTCGAGCTCTTCCTTGGTGAGTTGCTTGCGGGCTTCTTCCGGGGCATCCTTGAGGAACCGGTCGGACATCTTCTTCGTGGCCTCTCGGTGCACATCCGCTGAGATCTTGGGAAGGATGTCCAAATCGACCTTGACGGCCACTTCGTTCGTGGTGTAGACGTTTTCAACGACTCCGGTCAGGCCCTGCATGTGCTCAAAGAAGCCATAGACCGTCTTGTCTTGCTCGGTCAGTGGCCGTTTGACGACTCGCACCCGATCGCCTTCTTTGAGTTTTGCCATGGGCTCAAGGATACCTGGGCTCAGCGCCGACCAAGCGGGTGCCAGGGCGCCCTCGGTCGACCGATCGGCACGAGAAGAAGACTCAGTCCTCCCGTCCCTTCTTTCGGCTTTGGCGGCGCTCGTTCATCTTGGCCTCGTGCCCTCGTTCGCTCGGCTCGTAATACGGGGTGTCGTACTCGCCCTCGGGCAAGTAGCGCTCCTCCACCCATGCGCCCTCGAAGTCGTGGGGGTACTGATATCCCTTTCCGTGGCCGAATTCTTCCATCCCTTTAGTCGGGGCGTTCCTGAGGTGCATCGGGATCGGGGCGAGGGGCCTCGACTCAGCATCGGCAAGGGCCTTTTCGATCGCCAGGTAGGAGCGGTTGGACTTTGGCGCTTCGGCAAGGAAGGTCGTGACCTGGGCGAGGGTGATGCGGCTCTCTGGCATCCCGAGCATGCTCACTGCTTGGAGGCCGGCGGCAGCAACGACGATTCCCATCGGTTCGGCATTGCCGATGTCCTCGCTGGCGAGCACAAGGAGCCGGCGCATGATGAAGCGCGGATCCTCGCCCGCCTGGATCATGCGCGCCAAGTAATGCAGGGCGGCATCGGAGTCTGAACCTCGGACGCTCTTGATGAAGGCTGAAATCGTATCGTAGTGGTAGTCGCCTTGGCGGTCGTATCGCACGGCTTGGCGCTGAAGGACTTGCTCAACGGTATCGAGAGTGATCTCTCCACCCGATTCAGGCACGAGCAGGCTAGCCGACTCCAGCGCGTTCAAAGCAAGGCGCGCGTCCCCGTTAGCCATATGGACCAAGAACTGCTCGGCGTCTTCGGTCAACTTGAGGTGCCGCTCACCGAGCCCCCGCGCCTCGTCGGCGAGCGCACGGGACAGGAGCGTCCGGACATCCTCTGGCTCGAGCGGCTTGAGCGGTAGCACACGTGCCCGCGACAGCAAAGCCGGGTTCAGAGCGAAGAACGGGTTCTCTGTCGTCGCCCCGACCAAGGACAGAACACCGTCTTCGAGATATCCCAAAAGGGAGTCCTGTTGAGACTTGTTAAAGTGATGGATCTCGTCGAGGAGCAGAAGCGTCGGCTTGGTATAGAGGCGAAGCCGCTCCCGAGCTGCCTCGGCGATCTTCCTCACGTCGGCGACCCCTGCCGTGACGGCGCTCCTGACCTCCACCACCGCGCCGGCATGATGCCCAATGATGTGGGCTAAGGTCGTCTTTCCGCAGCCGGGCGGAGCCCAAAGAACGACAGAGCCAAGCTTGCCTTCCAGAATCGCCTTGCTGACGACCGACCCCGGTCCCAAGAGTTGCCCTTGCCCAACGAACTCGTCAAGGGTCCGGGGCCTCATCCGACTGGCAAGGGGCAACCCGACGTCTGTCTGAACCTGTGCGTCGAAGAGGTCGCCCACGATCCTCTAGCCCTCGGACTTGACCACCCAGGCGCTCTTCTTCTTGGGCCGAGGTTTATCAGTCGTCTTCTTCGAAGCCGCGACCGGTTTGGACGGCTCTGGCACCGGCTGCCAATTCTGCTTCGGGGACTGCTCGAGGACTTTGCCCAGAACCGCGTTGACGAACTTGCCGCTCTCTGCGGTGCCGTACAGCTTGGCGAGCGCGACGTATTCACTGATCGTCACTTTGGGCGGCACATCGGGCATCGACCAAAGCTCGCAGCACGCCATGCTCAGCAGGATCCGGTCTGTCATTGGGATTCTCTCGAGGGGCCAACTGCTCGCCAGGAACGGCTTGAAGTGCTCGGCCAAGGTCGCAAACCCCTCGACGACCGCCTCATAAAGGGCCTTACTGAACTCTTGGCCCCCGGCATCGAGGGGCTCTCCGACTTGGCCTGAAGAGAGGGCTTCTTCGGCGGCGGCATGGCCCACCACGGTGGCGTAGCCAGCTCTGAACGCGGCCTCTCGTGCAGCCCGGCGGGAGGAGGTGCCTTCACTCACTGAGGAACCTTGGGACAAAACCGGTGTCGACTTGGCCGCTGACGTAGTCGGGATGGGCACATAGGCGCCGCAAGAACGGAATGTTGGTCTTGATGCCTTCGACGTGGAACTCGTCCAAAGCGACTTGGAGGAGGCGGACGGCGGACGGCCTGTCTTTGCCGTTCACCACCAGCTTTGCGATCATCGGGTCGTAAAACGGCGAGACCGTGAAACCGGCGTAAACGTGGGTGTCGAGGCGGACGCCTCCAAAACCAGGTGGGTTCCAGGTCGTGATCTTGCCCGTGCTGGGCGCGAAGTCGTTGTCGGGGTCCTGTGCGGTGATCCGGGCCTCGATCGCGTGGCCTTGAAGGTTCACGTCAGCTTGGCTGAACGGGAGCTTCTCGCCAGCCGCTATGCGGATCTGCCACTGAACCAAATCGAGACCGGAGACCAACTCGGTCACCGGATGCTCTACTTGAATGCGCGTGTTCATTTCGAGGAAGTAGAAGTGCCCGTCGTTCTCATAGAGGAATTCGACGGTGCCGGCGTTCGCATAGCCGACTGCCTTGGCGACGCGCACCGCAGCGTCACCCATTGCGGCTCTGGTCTCCATTTCGAGCACCGCACAAGGAGCCTCCTCGACGATCTTCTGATGCCGCAGGTTCTGGATAGAGCACTCCCTTTCGCCGATGTGGACGACGTTCCCGTGCTCGTCGCCGAGCACCTGGATCTCGACGTGGCGAGGGTTGACGACGCATTTCTCGACCAGCATCTCGTCGTTGCCGAAACTGGCCTGGGCCTCGCTTTGGCAGAGCTTCCACAGCTTTTGGATGTCGTCGGGCGAATCGACGCGCCGAATGCCCCTTCCGCCTCCGCCCGCGACCGCCTTGAGGAGCACCGGGTAGCCGATCTCTTGGGCCGTTTTGAGCGCATGAGACTCGGTGTCCACTGGCCCGTCCGATCCCGGAACGACAGGACAGTCAGCCCCGATCGCGGCCTTCTTGGCTTTTGCCTTGTCGCCCATGGCCTCGATGGCCGAAACGGGCGGCCCAATGAACTTGGCACCCATGCGGCCGACCTCTTCGGCAAAACGGGCGTTCTCACTGAAGTAGCCAAAGCCAGGATGGACGGCGTTCGCACCCGTGATCTCGATTGCGGTCAACACGTTCGCCAAGTTCAGGTAGCTGTCTAAGTTCGTGGCCTCGCCGACACAAAAGGCGCGGTCGGCGATTTGCACGTGTCGGCTGTCCTTGTCAGCTTTGGAATAGATTGCGACGGTCTCGATCCCCATCTGGCGGCAGGCACGGATGACACGGCACGCGATCTCGCCGCGATTGGCAATGAGGACTCTGTCGAACATCTAATATTTCTCGTGCCCAGGATGGACACACTTGACAGTACCTGTGGCCGGATCGTATTCGTAGGGTTCCTTTCCGATGGGGCACCGCATGAAATCGTCCCCAAGATGCAGCTCCTGCAGAGACGCAGGGTGAGTGTCCTCCGTCGGGTCGGTGGCAATTTGGAGCGACTGTCGCACTTGGCCCAAGTTGCTGCGGCAAGCCTCGTCCTTGGCCCTGTACATCGACCTTCCTACCAAAGTCTCGCCTTTGCCGTCCGGCCTCTTGTCCACCTTTCCACCAAAAGCGCCTGACCCGACTGCGAACGCGATACCAAGCGCAATCACGATCGCGACCGCGACCAAGACCCCAATCATGGACTCGCCGCGAAGCCTTCTCATGCCTTCACCCGAGCGATGGCCTGTCCAAACTCGACTGCTTGGCCGGACTCCACCAAGACTTCTGTGACTTCTCCTTCAAACCTCGAGGTGACGTCGTTCGAAATGCCAAGGGCGACGACCTCGCCCACCACTTGTCCGACGGTGACCTTGTCGCCGACCGAAATGGGTTCCTTGGCGGAGCGGAAATACCCGACGACGGGCGATGTGAGCTCCGTTTCAGCCTCGACTGGCTCCCTAGACTCTGCCACCGCTGGCGCCTCTTCCTCTTCGTCCACCTCTTGGGCACCTGCTTCGAACGTGGCTGCGAACCGATCGTCACCTGACTGAAGAGAAACGCGCCGAAAACCCCTTGATCGGGCCACTTGCAAGGCGTGCCTCACCGTGTCTGCGTCGAGCCCGGACATGGGCCTATTCTACTCGAGGAGGGGTCAAACGAAAAAGCGGGACGTGGCTGGAGAGGAGCAACGCCACGCCCCGAGTTCTGTTCTGCGAAGTCTTCCGGGATTGCGTCCTGCCCCCGAACCAGGCGGCTGTCGCTCCCTGTTACTTCTACCGGGCATTGAACCACTTTTTTCCCGCCCATGGCGAGGGCAGTGGAGCATTTTTCCCCCAAAAACCCCACAACTCTGATGGAAAACGTTGCTCTTGCCTGGCAAAAAGGCCTGAGTCCGGACCGGTGCTTCGGGTGAGCCTGAGTTCCTTGGACCCTTGACCCGAGAATAGGTGTGAGGAAGGGTTCGGACTTGAAAGAAAGGCAGGCCCGGCATAACAGGGCAACGTCCCCAAGACCCGCAGGGAACGCAGCAGGCGTTTGCCCTGAACCTTTGCGCGTCTCGCAGTTCCGGTTCGTGGCGTCCAGTTGCCCAGCCCAAAGCAGCGGCGACCCTCACGAGACCGTCCTTGGCGTCTATCTGGCCGTCAACGGGGACGTGTTTGGACACATCGCTTTCCTTTTGCCGTGGAGCAGCGCCCATAAGCTTTGGGTCTCGATCGCGTCTGACGCCCCCAGCGAGCCGCAGGTGACGGAGAGGCTCTTTGTGTCTGAGGTCGTCGAGGTCGGCAGTGCCATCGGGCACCTTTGCACCACCGCGCTGCGAGAAGCCACGGGGCTGGCCCTTTTTGCGACCCCGCCTCTGGTCTCGGTCGACGCCCGACACAACATCCTCGAATCCATCATGGCTGGAGCCCGAGAGGACGAATTTGTCGAGCTGACGGTCGAGACGGATCCTCTTGTCCTGGCGCCAGGAACCGCGCTTGGTTGTCTCTTGCACATTCCCTCTTCGGACGGGCGTGCACGGCTCTGCTCGTTGCTTGGCACGAAGGAGGCAGCATGAGTTCCATCCAGATCTCAGTCGGCATGGCCGACATCAAGGTCGCAAAGGGCCCCGCTCACTTCACGTGCAAGGGCCTGGGTAGTTCGATCGGTTTCGTCGCTTTAGATGCCGCGACCAACGTAAGCGGCGTCGCCCACTTGATGCTCCCCAAATCCTTTCCTGGCAAACCGGTCACGCGTTTGGGCCAGTTTGTGGACACTGGCGTCCAAGCCCTGATCCACCTCATGAAAGAGGCAGGAGCCGAGCCAGGCACGACGGTCGTCGCCTACGCAGGCGGGGCGCAAGTCTCGCGCTATGGTGCGAGCGGCGTGGCAAGGCTCGATCTAGGAGACCGTAACGTCGCCGAGGTCGCTGAATTAGTCAAGACCATGGGACTGAAACTAGCTGGAAGCGACATTGGCGGGGCAAACGCAAGGACTTTAACAGTGGACACTCAGACCGGAGAAGTGAAGGTCGATACAGCGACGGGAGTCACCGTCGTGTGCAACTTACGAAGACAGACACCTGAGGTGGCAGCTTAATGGCAGAGACCATTTCCATAGAAGACATCGTTAAACGGACACCGGACTTGCCGAGTCTGCCTGCAGCAGCCTTGAAGGTCATGAAGGAGACCGAGTCCAGCACAAGCAATGCTCACAGCATCGCCCAGATCCTGGCTCAAGACCAGGCTCTGAGTGCCAGGGTGCTCCGTTTGGCCAACAGTGCTTATTACGGCTTGACGAGAAAGGTCACGAACCTTCAAGAGTCGGTCGTGGTGCTCGGTATGCGCTGCGTGCGCAACCTCTGCATGGTGGCTGCGACTTATCCGTGGATGTCCCGAAAGCTCGATGGCTACTGCCTCGGGCCGCGGGAACTCTGGACGCACTCCTTCGGAACGGCCCTCGGCGCGCAACTCATCGCAAGGATCAGTAAGAAGTGTGACGAGGATCAGGCGTTCACCGCCGGCCTGCTCCATGACATCGGTAAGGTCGCCTTGAGCGTGTGGCTCGAGAACAAGACTTCGTTGGTCGTGAAGTACGCCGAGCAAGTTGGTGTGTCGTTCGACCAAGCGGAGCGCAAGGTCCTCGGCTACGACCACTGTGAGGTGGGCGAGTATCTGGCCCTCAACTGGAACCTGCCGGAAGAGATCGTCATGGCGGTCCGTTGGCACCACGAGCCAGGCAACAGCCCAACAGCCCAAGCGATCGTCGACTGTGTCCATCTCGGCATTTACCTGACGATGGCGATGGGCTTTGGCCTTGGAGGCGATGGTCTCCACTATCGGTTCTGCGAAGAATCCTTGGCCCGTCTTGGGATCGCCGAAAAAGACCTCGACGAGGTCACGGACACCTTCATCGTCGGCTACGAGGAGTACGAAAAGCTCTTCGCGGAGCTCGCCGCCGCCGCTTAGAGCAGTTCGCCCTTGAGAACGGTGGAAGCCTTCCCCTTTAGGACGACCTTGTCGCCCTGAACCGTCGTGCCGACGACTCCGCCCCGTCGCGAGCATTGGAACCCCGTCAGGTCGGCTCTGCCGAGCTTGTCAGACCAGTACGGCCCCAACGCGCAATGGGCCGATCCTGTCACATGGTCTTCGGGAACGCCACTTTGGGGGGCGAAGAACCTCGAAACGTAGTCGGCGCCCTGGCGGTTCGCCTTGGCGGTCACAAGCAGGCCCCGCTTACCGAGGGCAAAGACTTCAGCCATTGACGGCTCCAACGCCAGAAGGGCCTCCTCGCTCAGTACTTCGACGAACCAGTCCATGCGGTTTTCCCCAAACCAGACTGCGGTCTCGCCGAACAGCTCCTTCAACCGTCCCGAGGGCTCGATTTTGCTCGGGCACTCGTTCGGAAACACCATCTTGATCTCGCCGCCATCTTTCTGGCAACTCAGTCGCCCACTCCTCGTGTCAAATTCGCAGTCTGCATCCGACGGGACAATTCCAGTATCCCAGAGAACGTGGGCAGTGGCGAGAGTCGCGTGGCCACAGAGGTCGACTTCAACAGTCGGCGTGAACCACCTGAGTCCATATGCCCCGCCGCTTGGCCAGACGAAGGCGGTTTCCGCCTGGTTCATTTCTCCGGCCACTTGTTGCATCCAAACTTCGCCGGCCTGATCCTTGAGAGGGCAGACGCCGGCCGGATTGCCGGTGAAAGGTCCCCACGTGAATGCGTCGACCAAAAAGATGGGATGGGCCACGAAGTCAGTCTAACCATCTTGCCGGCGATGCCTGAGTCGTCCGGGCCCCCGCAACGCTCGGCACTGGGCCGCGTATTCTAGCCAAAGACATGGCCAAGCGCAAGCGTTTTCCCGGACTCACCTACACGGCTTATGCGGCCGACACGGACAAGAAGGCCATGGACGCCTTGCAGAAGATCCCGTTGCTGCCGAAGGTGGTCCAGAAGTTCCACGAGGTGGGTTACGACCGCTGGATGTACGCTTACAACATGGCGACCGCGGTCCGGTGCGGACCGCAGCAGTACCACAAGCTCTACGACACTCTTCGCGAGTGCTGCGAGATTCTGGACATGCCCGAGCCCGAGCTTTACGTTTCGAGCAATCCGTTTCCGAACGCCTTTGCCGGCGGTGTCGAGCGGCCTTACGTGACCGTGCGCAGCGGCATGATCGATTGCCTGAACGACGAGCAGCTCTATCACTTGATCGGGCACGAACTCGGCCACATCAAGAGCGGACATCTCTTGTACCACTCGATCGCCGCCGTCCTCATTCCGCTTCTTGACGCGTTGGGCCGACGCACGCTCGGCGTGGGGGACGCTTTGACCATTGGTCTCGTCCTCGCGTTTCTCGAGTGGTCGAGGCAGGCGGAACTCTCGGCCGACCGGGCCGGCCTGCTCTGCGCCCAGGACTTCGAGCTTTCGGCGAAGGCGAACTTGCTCCTTTGCGCAGGCCCCTCCCGCATGCGGGAGGACGCGAACGTCGACGCCTTTCTGGACCAGTCGAGGGCGTACCAAGAGATGGGCGCCATGGACTCGATTGGGAAGCTGCTGGTGTTCTTCTTCTATGGTGCCCAATCCACCCATCCCATGCCCGTTCACCGGACAAAGGAGTTGGAGAAGTGGTACCTCTCTGGCGACTATGAGCGGATCATGGCCGGGGCCACGGCCGCATCAACGCGCTAGGTTTAGGACTTTGCCGCTTCGCGGCTGAAGTGGAGCTTCATGGCCGCGCCACCCGGGTTTTGAAGAGCACCGTCCATCTCTTTGCCTTCCTTTGAGACGGTGAGCTTAATCGGTGCGAGTGCGTCCTTGAGCATCGGTGCCTGCTTGATGAGCTCCTCGACCGTCTTGCCGCCCGCTTTGGTGAGCGTGAGCGTGACCATGTCCTTCTCAAAGGTCC
The DNA here is from genome assembly GCA_018268375.1 of Armatimonadota bacterium. Lineage (GTDB taxonomy): Bacteria > Armatimonadota > Fimbriimonadia > Fimbriimonadales > Fimbriimonadaceae > JAEURO01. The sequence continues at coordinate 90,230 of JAFDWS010000009.1, forward strand.
ACGTGCCGTCGCCCTCTCCCATACCAGCGCCCAAGGCGAAAGTCATATCCTTGTTGAGCACAAGCGGCACTGGGTTCTCCTCCATTTTCTTCTTGAACGCGGGGACGTCCTTCTCAGTACCGCCAAGGGGCTTGATCTGCTTCAGGATGTCTGCGTCAGAAATCTGTGGCTTGCCGGTCCACTTGCCGGCCAAGTCTTGAGCCGAAAGCGACTTTTGGCACCCAGAGAGGCCAACGAGGATGACAAGAGCGCCGACAAGGGCTGTTCGCATCGCATGATTGTGGCACCACCAGGGGAAGGGCCCCGAAAGTGCCCACCGGTAAACTGCACCGCTCTCATGGACTATCGGCGCACCTTGCTCAAAGACCTCCTGACGTCGCCCGCGGGCGCCGAGGCGACCGCGCACGGGTGGGTCAAGACGCGCCGGGACAGCAAGGGCGTCAGCTTTGTGCAGCTGAACGACGGCTCCTGCTTCAAGGACCTGCAAGTCGTGATCGAGTCAGGCTCGATCCCGGAAGACCAACTCAAGCACGCCACCACGGGTGCGGCCGTCTCATTCACGGGGACGATGGTCGATTCGCCCGGCGAGGGCCAGTCGGTCGAGCTCAAAGCCACCTCAATGACGATCTATGGTGAGGCAGACCCCGTCACGTACCCGCTCCAAAAGAAGGGAGCGACGATGGAGTTCTTGCGCGAGATCGCCCACCTGAGGGTCCGTGGCAACACATTTGGTGCGGTGACACGAGTGCGGAACCGCGCCGCCGCCGCTGTCCACAACTTCTTCCAGAACCGTGGCTTCTATTGGGTCCACACGCCGATCATCACCGCAAGCGACTGCGAGGGGGCGGGAGCGATGTTCGCCGTCTCGACCCTGCTCCATCACGCGCCCGATGGCGGGTTCGTCCTCAGTTCAAAGGATCCTGCCGACGACTTCTTTGGCAAACCGGCGTATCTCACTGTGAGTGGCCAGCTCAACGTGGAGACTTTCGCCATGGGGCTGACCAACGTCTACACGTTCGGCCCGACTTTCCGCGCGGAGAACTCCAACACGCCCCGTCACCTCGCGGAGTTCTGGATGATCGAGCCGGAGATGGCCTTTTGCGACCTGGACGGCGACATGAACCTGGCAGAAGAGTTCGTGAGGGAAGTGATCCAAGACATCATGGACGGGTGCGCGCCTGACCTTGAGTTCTTTAACCAGCGCGTGGAGCCCGAACTGCTCAAGACGCTCGACCACGTCGTGAACTCAGGCTTCGAGAGGATGACGTATACCGAGGCGGTCAACCTTTTGGTGAACAGCGGTGAGACATGGGAGTTCCCGGTCAGCTGGGGATCAGACCTCCAGAGCGAGCACGAACGCTGGTTGACGGAGAAGAAGGTGGGAAGGCCGGTGATCTTGACGGACTATCCGAAGGAAATCAAGGCCTTCTACATGAAGCAGAACGAAGACGGCAAGACCGTGCGCGCCATGGACGTCCTTGTTCCGAGGATCGGCGAACTCATCGGAGGGTCTCAACGAGAAGACGACCTAAAGAAACTTGAGGCCAGGATCGAAGAGCTCGGACTCGACAAGGCTGCCTACTGGTGGTACCTGGACCTGCGACGTTACGGGTCTGCCCCCCACGCGGGGTTTGGCCTCGGTTTCGAAAGGCTCATCATGTACGTCACTGGTATGAAGAACATCCGTGACGTCATTCCGTTCCACCGCGCTTCTGGACAAGCCGAGTTCTGAGCATGACTCCAGAGGCAAACGTCCAAGCTGAAAGACGACCCAACCTTTTGGTTGGGTCAGCGCAGTCGTCCCTGACGTTCGTCGGAGAGTGCACCCTCATCTTCCTTGACGTCTTCGGGCGTTTGGCAAAGAAGCCGCGGGAGATCGGTGAGACGATCAGCCAAATGGCCTTCATCGGGGTCGCCAGCGTCCCGATCGTCGCCTTGACTTCGTTTGCCAGCGGGGCCGTTCTTAGCTTGTACTCGGCCGAACTGCTCGTCCGCTACGGAGCGGCAAACCTGGCTGGCGCCACCGTCGGACTTGCCGTCACGCGCGAGATCGCTCCTGTTTTGGCCGGGATCATGGTGGCTGCCCGCGCTGGTTCGGCCATGGCTGCCCAGATCGGGTCGATGGCGGTCACCGAGCAAATCGACGCCTTGCGCGCATTGAACGTGCATCCGACGAACTACCTTGTCATTCCCCGTGTGATCGCGGCCGTCACCATGTTGCCGGTTTTGTGCCTCGTCGGGATTTACAGCGGAGTCCTCGGTGGCTACTTGGTCTCGGTGTACCGAGGAGGCGTACCGGATGGGGCGTTTTGGAACAGCATCCGCCAGTGGGTCGAGCCGAGCGACTTTGTCAACGGCATGATCAAGACGGTCGTTTTCGGGTTGATCGTGGCCATCGTCGCCTGCCAGCAGGGGCTGAGGACTCGCGAGGGCGCAGTGGGAGTGGGCCGGGCCACCACCCACACTGTCGTCATCAGCATGGTCCTCATCTACGTCGCGAACTACTTCCTCACCGCCCTCATGTTCACCGGCAAATGAACGACACTGGTACGATCGGGCCAATGACCGTCTCGGTCGTGGGTGCAGGCAGCTGGGGAACGGCGATGGCGCTGGTGCTGGCCCGCAATGGTCGACAAGTCCGCCTGTTCGGGCGTCCAAGCGATGCCCTCAACTCCCTCGGCAGCAGGCGCGAGAACCTCCGATATCTGCCCGGATTCGTCCTGCCCGAGGACGTCGAGATTGCTGACCTTGGCTCCGAGAAAGTGTTGGACGAGGTCGTCGTCGTCGCCGTACCAAGCAGTGCCGTGCAGGAAGTCCTGCCTGGGTTGGCTCGAGCCCGCGTCATCGTCGTGGCCAGCAAGGGATTGGCTCCTGGCGGCGAGGCCCTGTTGTCCGACGTGATCGCTGACAAGTGCCCTGGAGCCAACATCGTCGTCCTGAGCGGTCCGAACCTTGCCGTTGAACTTGCCAAAGGTGTGCCGACGGCAGCGGTCGCAGCAAGCACAGACGAGGAGTCAGCTTGTCTCGTCCGCGATGCCTTTCACTGCCGCACCTATCGGGTCTACCTAAGCGACGATGTCAAGGGTGTCGAAACTGCGGGCGCGCTCAAGAACGTCATGGCGATCGCCGCTGGGATGTCCGACGGGCTCGGATTTGGCGACAACACCAAGGGTGCCTTGCTCGCTAGAGGATTGAACGAAATGGCTCGCGTCGGGCTGGCCTTGGGGGCAAGGATGGAAACTTTCCTCGGCATTGCTGGTGTCGGCGACCTCTTCGCGACCGCCAACAGCCGACTTTCCCGCAACTACCGTGTCGGCTTTGGCTTGGGCGAGGGACGCAGCCTGGAAGCGATCCTCGGCGAAATCGGCCAGGTGGCGGAAGGCGTCCCCACTGCCGATGCAGCTTTGCTGCTCGCACGCCGCCTTGGGATCGATGTCCCGATCATTGATGTGGTCCACCTGGCGGCCAAAGGCGAGATCGATCCACGAAGCGCAGTCTGGCAACTCATGGAGCGGACGCCGAAGAGGGAGGGCTTGTCGTCAGGGCGGCCCGCTTCCGCAGGAGACTGACGGCCAGCCAAACGATCAAGACCAAGGCAAGGAAGTAGCTTGCCGCATGCATGGCCTGGGTCGCTGCCAACCGACTGGTCTCCTCCGTCGAGCCCTGGTGGACGAACTGACGGCGGTAGAACTCCCTGAGCCAAACAATGAGCGCCATTCCCAATGCGGTGGCCGAACCGAGCCAGAGTGGCCTGGCCACATCGCGCCAAGTGAGAGGGGGGAAATTCCCGACCCGGCACACAGTAGCGAGGACAAGACCCCCGAACAACCCAACCCACCACGTCGCCAGGACTCCCCAACCCAATGCCAAGAGGATCGGAACCGTCGTTCCGATGCTCGGGTGATGGTCGCGCAGGTACTCGACGCACAAGGCCACCGAAAGCAAGTCGTGCAACACGCCATAGGCGATGGCGGTCACAATACATAAGACGCAAATGCGGAGCCCTTCCACCAGTGACAGCGAGATCATGGAACAAGTCGTGGCGGTCGCGTTGGGCTCGAACGTTGGCAACCGGGAACACAACATCGCCGCCGCTCTTCAGTTCCTGTCCGGTTTCGTCGAGGTCATCGCAGTAAGCAGCCTCTACGAGACGGAGCCGATGTACGAGACGCGACAGCCAGCTTTCCTCAACGCTGCTATGGTCGCGAAGGCTCGACAAAACCCTGTCGAGTTGCTCCGGATCCTGAAGATGGTCGAGAACATGGTCGGCCGCAAGGTCCGAGAACGCAACGGGCCGCGTGAAATCGACCTTGACCTTGTCAGCTATGGAAATCTCCGCAGCGACCTTGGAGTCGTGGCCGTTCCCCATCCCCGCGCCCACGAGCGACGTTTTGTGCTGGAGCCCTTGAACGAAATCGCTCCCGAACTCGTTCTTCCCGGGCATGGAAGTGTCGCCTCGTTACTTGCCCGACCCATCGTCCAGAGCCAGAAGGTGAGGCGCACGTCCGATGCCCCAATTCCAATTCCAGGCCATTGACGCGAGCGGTGTCGCCCGCCAAGGCGTGGTCGATGCCGCCACCGAAAACGAGCTCATTGTGCGCCTCTCGGCACAGGGCCTTCGCGTGACGGCCATCCAGAAGGCGGGCACAGGCGCACCCTCCGTCGCTCCACGGCCAGCACCGCCTCGTCCTGCGGCGCCTGTTCGACAAACCCAAGCGGTCGCCCAGGCCGCTGCCAAGGTCGAGACGAGCGCTGGAGAGGGTCCCGCCGGATATCGGAGGGCGGCTGCCCGGCCTGTCCGGACAAAGAGAGCCTCTTACAAGGATTTGATGTTCCTCTTCACGCAGCTCTCAACTTTGCTCAAGAGCGGGATCAGTCCGGCTGATTCGTGCAACCGGCTGAGCTCGAACGCTTCAAAACCTTTTCTTCGGGAGGCCCTGGCCAACATGAGCAAGCTGACGGCTCAGGGCTATTCGATGGCCGACGCGATGGCTGTGTACCCGGACACTTTTCCCGACAGCGCGGTCGGGGCTATTCGGGCAGGCGAGACCGGCGGTTACACATGGGAGGCAGCGGCCCGACTGGCCACCGTGAACGAAGAGTCTCGAAAGATGGCCAGTGGGGCTCGATGGTTCCGGTTCGCCGCCTGCTTCGGCATCTTTGGCTATCCGATGGTGTTCGCCTTTGTCAAAGGCCTCGATGTCTCCTTTGCCAACTTGAGTGGCTTGGCCGGCCTCGTGCAAGGCATCGGAATCGCTCTAGCGGGCTGGGTCGGCATCTGGTTCTTCGGCCAGATCATCTTCTACTTGGTCGCTGCATGGTGGGGGCGAAGGACGGAGAACCGCCTTCTACGACACAGGATCGGCTCTCGTCTGCTGTTCTTTAGCGACCGCGCAAAGGCGGAAGCGCTTTCAACCTTCTCCTGGCACATGGGCAAGCTGTCGGCCGGTGGCATCGCACCGAGCAACGCTTGGAAGCTCGCCGCCTCGGCCATTCCCAACGAGGCGATCGGAGCAGAATATGCAGGCATCAACGCCGCCTCCACCGAAGGAACCCGCATGACCGAAATCGCGCGGAGGTCGCACTTGATCCCCCACGAGTACGCGAGCATCATTGAAACGGGCGAGATGACAGGGAGCCTGCCCCAGGCCCTCGACCACACCGCGGCGACGGCTGAAACAGACCGAGCGATGGCCGACCGCCGTGCCAAGATGGGCCTATACATCGCCTACCTGATTCTCTTCTTTGTCGTAGGAGCAACGAGCGGAGTGACGTTCTACACCGGTTATTTCAACTCGCTGATGAAACACACGGTGCAGGAGGTCGACGAAGGTAACTGATGCCAGTCTTTCAATACGTTGCAATCGACCCGAAGGGGCAGACAGTGCGAGGGGTCGTTCACGGCTCAAGCCTCACCGTCGTCGCGGACTCGCTCTCGAGTCAGGGGCTGAACGTCCAGGAACTGACGATGTCCAGCCAAGATCCTGAGCCCCAGGCAAGCGACGTCCCACCTGTCACTCAGAGATCGGCGTTCGAGACAGACGTCGCTGGCCGGTTCGTGAACATAGTGCCACTGCCGGAGCTTCAATTCTTTTTCCGCCAGCTCGGCACTCTTCTCAACGCAGGGATCAACCCGGTCGACGCCTTTGAGACGCTGAGCCGCCAATCAAAGAACGCGAAGCTCAGTAGCATCCTTTTGGAGACCAAGGGGCACGTCTTGGCGGGCAGGCCTATGTCGGCGGGGCTTCAGCGGTACCCCGAGGTCTTCACACCACTTATGGTCAGCATCGTCCGAGCGGGCGAAGAAGGCGGTTTCATATCGGAAGCGTGCCAGCAAGTCAGTGAATACATCCAGCGCGACGTCGAACTCCGCAACATGATCCGTAGCGAGACGGCGATGCCGAAGATCACGGTCGGGCTCTCGATCCTCATCATCCTGTTCGCAAACCTTGTGATTCAATCGATCGCACCCGGCGGCCTCATGCTGCCGGTTCCCTGGATGATTTGGCTGATCGCGCTCATTTTCGGGATCGGCGCTTTCTTGTTCGTCCGTCTTGGGTTGCCCCAGCCGAAGGTCAAGCGGTCGTTCGACAATCTCACTTTGAGCTTGCCGGGGGTTGGCGGCATGGTGATGGGTTTTGCGATGGCCAAGTTCGGGCGGGCGTTCGGTGCGCTGTACAAGGGAGGCGTCGACCTGCCTCGTGCCCTCATCCTCTCGGCCGACTCTTGCGGTAACGAAGAGATCCGCGCCCGCATGTACCCAGCGGCTGACCGCCTCAAAGAAGGAGCGGGGATCACGGAGACTTTTGCTTCGACCGGTGCCTTCTCTCCGCTGGTCTTGGACATGACCCGAACCGGCGAGGCGACCGGCAACATCGACGATATGCTGACCCGTGTCGCGGAGTACTACGAGGACGACGGAAAGATGAAAGCCAAGGTGGCCGCCAAGGTCGTTGGAGTCGTCTGTGGGCTGCTCGTGGCCGCTTACGTTTTCTTCATCCTCATCACGTTCTATTCCGCCTACTTCGGGAGGATCGGAGCCGCTGGCGACGGATAGTGCCATGCCTGAGCCGACCTTCTACGAAACGCTGGGCTTAACCTCTGGCGCCTCTGCCGAAGATGTCAAACGGGCTTACCGGCGTTTGGCCCGAAAACTCCATCCGGACGTGAACTCGAACCCGGGCGCCCTTGAGGAGTTCCACCGCGTCCAAGAGGCGTACGAGGCGCTGAGCGACCCAAGGCGCAAGGATGCGTACGATGCGATCCTTCGGGTCCGGGCCAACCGCGAGCAAGCCACGGCGAAGGCGCAAAAGGCGCGCTTGGAGGAGGAGGACCTCAAGCGCCGAGCCGAAGCGCGAATGAGTGACGCCCCAGCGGCACCCAGGATCGATCTCGCCGAGACAAGAAGGTTGACCGGGCTCCTCAACTCAGGCCGACTCGTCGAGGCCGAGCGGCTGGCCAAGACGATGGTCCAAGTGGAGCCTCGTCAGCCGGTTCCTCACGCCGTCCTCGGCGACATCGCCCGGATCCGGGGCGACATCGAGACCGCGCTCCGGCACTACGGCTATGCCGCACAACACGAACCGAGGAATCCGGCCTATCAGCGCAAGTACGAAGAGATGATGAGCGCCCAGCCGGTGACCGCCGACCGGCGAGCGTCGGCAAAGTACGTGCCGGACGTCGCTGTGCAACCCCTCCTGGTCGGCGCCTTCCTCGTCGTCACGATGGCGATTTACGTGGCGCTTGCACCGGAGCGGCCCCTCGGGCTCTCCTTCGCCTCGAAGTGGGCGCTAGGAACCATGGTGATGCTCTTCCTTGGCGGCGTTGTCTCCGGCGCTTGCTTGAGCCTTTCCAAGGCCCTCGCCCAATTCGACGCGACGGCTGGCTCCGCAATGATGAAAGTACCGCCCGCGGTCGCCCTCGGGCTTCTTTCGATCTTCTCGTTTTGGCTCAGTTGCGTGCTCTACATGGTGGTCGGCCAGACCCAGCAAGCGTTCAATCGGTCGCTATCGCTCCTGCTCGGAACTGTCGTCGCCCTCGTCGGCGTGTTCGCTCTTGCCGGACTCGCGAAGGGGCCTGAACTGGCCGTTCAGAACCTCCTGTGGGGTGGCAACCTCCTCTATATGGGCGCGGTCTTCGGCTGGTTCGTGACGGACAGTCTCCGGCCGCGCTAAACGAGCTGGACGTCGTTCGACCCGCTCCGTAGCTTGCCGATCTCGGCCGCGTGTTCACCTAGCTCGGTCAGGCGGGAGATCACGCTTGGTGCCTGGTCGTGGGCGACGACCAGGATCATGCCTATCCCCATGTTGAAGGCTTGGTACATTTCATCGTCCGGCACTTCTCCGACTGTTTGGATCAGCCGGAAGATCGGCAATGGCTCCCAGGCCCGCTTGTGCACCACCGCCTGCAGGTCCGCGGGCAGCGCCCTCGGCAAGTTGCCGGGGATGCCGCCGCCCGTGATGTGGGCAACACCATAGACACCCTCGAAGGTTTGAAGGACGTCGTAAACCGACGAGAAATAGCATCGGTGAGGGCGAAGGAGAGCCTCCCCGATCGTGTCTTCAGATCCAGGAACCTTGTCCTTGACAGAGAAGCCTCCCTTCTCGAACAAAGCCCTGCGTGCCAGCGAGTAGCCGTTCGTGTGCAGCCCGTTCGACGCAATGCCGATCAGCCGGTCTCCTACGGTCGGTTTTGAGCGTGGAAGTCGTTTTTCGTAGTCGACGACACCGACGATCGAACCCACCACGTCGAGTTCTTCCTCGACGTACACGCCTGGCATCTCCGCCGTCTCTCCACCGATCAAGGCACATCCGACCTCTTGACAAGCGGCTGCCGCACTGCCCACCACTTGGTCGAAAACCGTCGAGACCAACCGCGAGGTAGCGAAGTAATCCATGAAGAACAGCGGCCGCGCGCCCTGGCACAAGATGTCGTTCACGCAGTGGCCGACGATGTCGCGGCCGATCCCCGTCCAATCGCCGACCATACTTGCCACCTTGGTCTTCGTGCCGACGCCGTCGATACTGCTCACCAAGATCGGATTGGCCATGTCTGGGAACGACGCCTGAAACAAGCCTCCGAAGCCCCCGATGCCGCCGATGACCCTCTCGTTGTGGGTAGCGCGGATGGCGGGGCCAACCAACCGCAGTGCCCTGTCCGCCTCAACGATGTCGACGCCAGCCTCGGCGTAAGTCAATTTGGCGTCGCTCATGCGGTCAGGTTACCCAGCCAGATCGGAGCTAAACGAGGTAGATTCCCACCGGCGAGCCGGTAGCTCAGTTGGTAGAGCAACGCCCTTTTAAGGCGTGGGTCCTGGGTTCGAGTCCCAGCCGGCTCACCAATCCTTCATATCGCCGGATCAAGCGGCGGCCGCTTGTCCCAAGCTCCACGCATGAAGTCCGGAAAGTCCATTGACTTGCCGCGCTTCTTGACCGAGGCCTCGCTCAGAGGGGATACAGACGACCATGCTGCCGCGTCGTACACGTCTTGGTCCAGCGGCAACCCGTGCCTCAGGCAGTACACGATCTTCCAGAGCATCACGAAGTCCATGCCGCCGTGACCGCCCTTGTTGGCTGGGTCGTTAGCGACATGTTTCCAGAGCGGATGGTCGAACCGGTCGTACCAACGCTTCAGCTTGTCGCCTTGCTCGAACTCCTCGGTGTTGGGGGAGTCGCCCTCGATCACGACGCGCTCAGGATAGCCGCCCCACATGCCCTTTGTCCCCTGAATCAAGTTCAGGCGGCTATAGGGTCGAGGGAGTTGCTCGTCCCATTGCACCATGATCGTTCGGCCCTTGACGGTTTGGATGATCGAAGTGTTGATATCGCCGCAGATGAACGGCGTCTTGTTCCATTTGTGATCGGGCGGGAAGTGCTCTTTGGCATAGATCGCCCGCACGCGCGCTGGCGAACTCATTGAGACGAGGCAGTCAAACCTGTCGCCGCGGTTGACCCCCATGTACTGGGCGACCGGGCCGAGGCCGTGCGTCGGATAAATGTTGCCGTTGCGCTTTTGGTAGTGAAGCGTCCGCCAAGAGCCGGTGCCGCGCTCGACCTCGTTCATTTGGCCACGCAGGTCGTGGATATAGGCACCTTCGCCGTGCAGCAGTTCACCAAGGACACCGAGACGGCACATGTTGAGCACCATCAACTCTTCACGGCCATAGCAGCAGTTCTCCATCATCATGCAATGGCGGCGTGTCTTCTCACTCGTGTCGACCGCCTTCCAGCACTGCTCTAAGGTCATGAATGCCGGGACTTCGACAAAGGCGTGCTTGCCGTTGTTCATCGCGTCGACCGCCATCCGGGCGTGCTCTTCCCACGGGGTCGCGATGATGACGATGTCGATATCGTCCCGCTGGAGCATCGCCTTGTAACTGTCCTTGCCAGGCCCGTAGTACTGAGGCTTCGGCCGGCCCGCTTTCACGCAAGCTTGGGCACTTCTCTCGCCGAGATCGGGATAGAGGTCGGCGATTCCCATGATGTCGACCCCGTCGATCAGAAGCATCTGTTCGACGTGGCCGCTTCCCCGTGCCCCAACGCCGATAAAGCCGACCCTGACTCGCTCCATCGGTTTGTCGGCGTAGCCGACCATGCTTTGGGCTTTGGACTGAGGCTCGTTGGATGACGAAGGGAGGCCGAGCCTGGCTCCGATCGCGGTCACACCGGCGGCTGCCGCCGACTTTAAGAACTCCCTGCGCTGCATGAGCCGAGCATATCCGAATCAGGCTCGTTCGGGCTCGCGCGACCGAACGAGAGGGGCACCCTCCGTGGTAAACAGCGGACGTGGCGCACGTGATCGTTTGCGGCCTTGGGCAGGTCGGGTACCGGGTGGTCGATCTATTGCTCAGGCTCGGCGAGGATGTCACCGTCGTCACCCAAGACACTCGTCAAGAATTCCTAGTGCTGACCGAAGCGGCGGGCGCCAAGGTCGTGCATGGAGACGCTCGAGCCGACAAGTTTCTCAAGGAAGCTGGCATCGACTCCGCGGTCGCTTTGATCACCTGCGTGGACGATGACGTGACCAACATCGAGATCGCGCTGGACGCTAAGCGCTTGAATCCCGCAATCCGGGTTGTCGCGAGGTTGTTCGACCAAACGCTCGCCCGTAGGCTCGAGTCCTCGGTCGGGATCTCCAAGGTACTGGGAATGTCCGTTCTTGCCGCGCCCGCCTTTGCCGGTGCTGCGTTTGGCGAGGCGGTCTACGGTACGTTCACTTACCAGGGCCAGGGCTTTGTCGCCACAAAGCTGCCTGGGCCAGACGGCGCGGGCAACCTGGTGCCGATAGGAGAATACGTCGAGAACTCGATCGCGCCCGAGAGCCGAAGGGAGCGCTCTCTGAAGGGCTTCATCATCGGAACTTGGCGGGGAATCGGTCAGTTTTGGCACCTGACTCCAGTGGTGCTCCGAGCGGTCGCTCTTGCGATCATCGTGCTCTCTGTCTTGAGCGTCTTCGTCTTCCAGATTGGGATGCACTTGCATCCAGTTGACGCCATCTACTTTGTCGTCACGACCCTCACGACGACCGGCTATGGCGACATCAACCTGCGAGAGGAGCCAATGTGGCTGAAGGTCTACGGCTGCCTGTTGATGCTCCTCGGCTCGGCAAGCGTCGCCACTCTTTATTCCCTCATCACGAACTTCATTGTTTCGGCCCGGTTCGACGAGATGCTCGGCAGAAAGACTGTCCGCATGAGCGGCCACGTCGTGCTCGTGGGTCTTGGAAACGTCGGATTCCGCACTGCTGAGAACCTGACCGAAATGGGCGCGGACGTGGCAGTCATCGAGCTGAACCCGGAGGCGACCTATCGTCAGTTCTTGGCCGACGAGGTTGCTTTCATCGCCGGTGACGGTCGCGACACAGAGACCTTGGAAAGGGCCGGAATGAGGCAGGCTTCGGCATTGATCGTAGCGACCCAGAACGACGCCGTCAATTTGAGCGTCGCCCTGGCAGCCCACACAATGAATGCAAATGCGCGTGTCGTTGTCCGGCTCTTCGACGCGGACTTTGCACGAAAGGTGCAGGAAGTGATGGTCGTGAGCGCTGCCCTTAGTGCCTCAAGGATCGCCGCTCCTGGTTTCGTAGGAGCTGCCCTCTATGGGAACGCCCTGCTGTGCTACGTGCACGACGATCGGTTCTGTAGTGTCGTGCCGGACGCAGAGGGTCGCCTCACGATCGATGAACGCACGCTGCGCGGACCGGTTCCTTAGCTGCTGCAGCCGCCTCCGCCACAGCCTCCACCGCCGCAACCGCCACCGTCTCCCCCGCCCCCTCCGTCGCCTCCTCCATCACTCCCGGAACCTCCACCGTCGTGCCCTCCGTCACCTCCGCTGTCCCCACCGTCGCCTCCGCTGTGCGCGAAGTCACCCCCTCCTGTGCCCGACTCGAAGCCGGAGCCGTGACCGTGACCATGTCCTCCATCCGAATGGCTACCGTGACTTGCACCGCTGTCGCTGGACACATAGCTGGTTCCCGTGCCGCAGCCTGAAGAGCCTGATCCCCCGGAACGTTTGCGGCTGGCTGCTGCGACAGCGATGACGACGAGGACGAGCCCGCCTCCGACCAGGAGAATCGGCAGTGCCGCAAGGGCCTCGGTCTGGGCGAGCAACGGGCCACAGCCCGCCAAAAAGGCAACTGTCATGCAGGCCGCAGCCACCGCGCAAGCGCGTCCGAGTGCCCGACGGTCAACGACGACGTTGTCAATCATGTTCACTCGTTGCCATCTGGTGTCGTGTTTGAACCTGGTCGCAGAGTCCGGCCAAATGTCCTTTGGAGGCGTTTCGCAGAAGGTCTCGCGATAAAGATCCAGGGTCTCGTTGTATTGCGTGTCGAATCTTGTGGCAGACCCGCTCGTACCGGTGGACGGGCGATGGTGCAGGGGCTGGGGCAGTAGCGGCCGGAGGCGTTCCCAGTACGACACCGTGTAGCATAAGTGTAGGTGCCAGCACTGGTCGACATCCTCGCTCGGTGTGACCTGCTTTGGCGACACCATCGCCAGGTAAACGAACCTCTTGTACTCCTCGATGACCCGCTTTGAGTAGGCGGGGCTCCAGCCGTTCTCACGGCTCAGTTTGTTAACGAACTTTGTGCGCGTGCCCGGTTCATCGATCTCAAAGTCATGGATGGCTCGCCACAGCGAAGTTTGAGGTTTTTCTTGCACTCCAGACCAAGATACGTGGGATGCTCTGGCTTCGATGCGCCGACCATCAGAGGACCGGGGCGGTGCTACGCGGCTGTCGGCGTTGAGCAGGCACCTCGATCATCTCTCTTCGGTTTAGATAGTCGCTTGTCGGGGAACGGCCCTTGAGGAACGTCTTCAAATCGCCCTCGTTCACGACATGGCCGCCGTGCTCTCCAGCTCCGGGGCCCAGATCAATGAGCCAATCCGCGGCTCGCATCGTGTCCTCGTCGTGCTCGACCACGATGACCGTGTTGCCCAAGTCCCGAAGGCGTTGAAGCGTTTCGATGAGTTTGTGGTTGTCCCGCTGGTGAAGACCGATACTTGGCTCGTCGAGGACATAAAGGCACCCCATCAACCCCGATCCGATCTGAGTCGCGAGCCTGATCCGTTGGGCCTCACCACCTGCGAGCGTGTTCGTGTTCCGATCGAGCGTCAAATAGCTCAAGCCGACATCATTCAAGAAACTTAAGCGCTCGACGATTTCCTTGACCGCCCGCTCGCCGATCGTTCTTTGCCGAGGAGTCAACCTTTTGGTCAGGCCCCGGAAATAGTCTAGCGCTAGGTCGACCGCCAACGCCGTCACGTCAGCGATGGAAACACCTTCGAACCCGGGCTCGGGGCCGTCCTCCGCGACCATCATGACGGCGGCCCCATCGGTGACGAGCGGCTGCGGCCGGCGCAGGGCGCGTTGCCCGGGCAGTCTGACGCTGAGCGTCTCGGGCTTGAGACGTGCCCCACCGCAAGCAGGGCACGGCCTCGTCCGCATGTACTGTTGGAGATCGTTCTTGACCCACTCGCTCTCGGTCTGCTCGTAGCGTTTTCGAAGGACATTCATCACACCGTCCCAGGTGTAACTGAAGGTGCGCGACGTGCGACCGTAGTTCATCGTGACCTTGATCGGATCCGGCAGTCCGTTCCAGACCGCGTCCCACTGCTCGGAGGTAAGGCCCTCCGCCGGTTGATGCGCGTCGAACCCAATCTCGACTCCGACGCCGTCGAGGACATCCGGCCACCACTCTTTGACTTCTCCCGATTTGTACACGAACGGTACGATCGCTCCGTCGCGCAACGGCTTCGACCTGTCGGGGACGACGAGCTCGACGTCGAACTCGGTCCTGGTCCCTAAGCCAGTGCACTCGGGGCATGCACCATATGGTGAGTTAAAGGAGAACACGCGTGGTTCCAACTCCGGCATGCTGAAGCCGCACTCAGGACACGAGTAATGCTCGGAGAAGGTCTTTTCAGAAGCTGTGTCGTCGCCGATTTGCCAGCTGACCGTGACCAGGCCTTTGCCCATTTTGAGTGCTGTTTCCACACTGTCAGCGAGCCGGCGGTCGATGCCGTCCTTCACGATGATCCGGTCCACCACGACCTCAATCGTGTGCTGCTTGTACCGGTCCATCGGAATATCGTCGGTGACCTCGTACATTTCGCCATCGACCCGGACGCGGACAAATCCTGCCTGCTGGACCTCTTTGAGCTCCCTTTTGTACTCGCCTTTGCGGCCCCGGACGATCGGTGCAAGGATTTGGAGCCGAGTCCCTTCCGGGAGTTGGAGCACCTCGTCAACTACAGTGTCGGTCGATTGGCGCTCGATCGGCCCGTGCCCTTTAGGGCAATAGGGGGTGCCGACTCGAGCGAACAAGATGCGCAGGTAGTCGTAGATCTCGGTGACGGTGCCGACGGTCGAGCGCGGGTTCTTGCTCGCGCTTTTTTGGTCGATGGAGATGGCGGGCGATAGGCCGTCGACGTGGTCGACGTCTGGCTTGTCCATCTGTCCGAGAAACTGACGCGCGTAAGCGCTCAAGGACTCGACGTACCTGCGCTGCCCCTCGGCATAGATCGTGTCAAAAGCAAGGCTGCTCTTTCCGCTGCCGCTGAGTCCCGTGATCACGACGAGCTTGTCCCGAGGGATCTCGACCGTGATGTTTTTCAGGTTGTTCTCGCGCGCACCGACGACAACGATCTTGTCGTGAGACATGTAGACATTCTACTCCCTCTTTACAGAGTTTTCATGCTACAGACGGCCATGTGCGGGCCATAATCCAGCCGATGAGAACACTCCCTCTTTTGGCAACATGCCTGTTGGTCACCTCAGTTGCGCACGCCGCCAACCTGAGGTCGAGCATCAACTCGATGGCGAGCAAGGTGCACGCGACCTTCATGAAGAAGGACGCCGACGCCTTCGCCAAGGTCGTTCGGCCGGCCGTCACCTCGGACTTCAAGTACGTGGAGAACGGTAAGACGATGACCTTCGACGAAATGGTGGAAGGAATGCGCCAGGGCCTGGCCCAAATGAGCAAGATCACAAGTGCAACGACCAAGATCCTCACCCTCACGGAAAAGGGCAACATGGGTTCCACCACCGAGATGCACACGATGTCGGGCGTCAACATGGGTCAGGACAAGAAGATGCACAAGATGACCTTCAGCGGAAAGACCAAATGCGAGTATCGCAAGGTGAAGGGCACATGGAAAATGGCTTCGATGACTTGGGTGAGCCAAACAATGACCATGGACGGCAAGAAGATGGATCCGTCCAAGATGGGTGGATAGCCGATTCGCTGTATCATAGAACCATGAAGCGGATCGCGTTTCTCTGCGTCGTGTTAGGGTTGTTCGCCTTGGGCTGTAGCGGCCCCGAGATCAAGAAGAAGGATCCGGCCAAATCGGCGGGTGGGGATGAATCGTCCTCGACCAGCAACGGTCGGAACCAACTCCAGCCGACATCGGGCACGAGCAGCCAGAGCGGCGGTGATGTGCAGGTGCTCACTGGTGGCGCAGGAGCCGCCGGGGCCACCCCGGTCGTCGGTGGTGAGAACCTCGGCGGCGGGGGAGGGGGCGTGGGCTTCGCTGCCAAGGACGCAGCCCGAGGGGCAGCTGCCAAGGCTCAGAACTCAGGAACGGGCACTTCTGACTCGGAATAACGTCCCAAACCCTGCAAACTTGACAGGGCCCGGCCAATGATCCAGACTAGGATATGGCCGGGCTCATTCATTTACCAGGCGTCGCCGGGTGCGACGAGGCAGGTCGGGGCCCGCTGGCCGGCCCAGTCGTCTGCGCGGCGGTCGTCCTCCCAAAGGGCTTCGATGTGCGCGGTCTCGACGACTCAAAGAAACTGACTCGCGACCAACGCGTCGTCCAAGAGCTACTGATCAAAGACGGGGCCGACTGGGCGATCGATATCATTGAGCCTTGGGAGATCGATCAAATCAACATCCTGGAGGCCTCGCTGCTCGGCATGACGCGAGCGCTTGAGCGCCTGTCCGCAATGCCTGAAATGGCCTTGGTCGACGGGAACCAACTTCCTAGGTTCTCCCCTTGCCGCTGCGAAGCGCAGGTGAAGGGCGATGCGGCCTACGCTTGCATCGCTGCAGCTTCGATCTTGGCGAAGACGGCACGCGACCGCATCATGATGGACTTGAGCGACCGCTACCCTGGCTACGGATTCGAACACAACTTCGGATATTCGACTCCTGAGCACCTTGAAGCGCTCATGGCACTTGGTCCCTGCCCGATTCATCGCCGAACGTTCGCTCCCGTCAGCGCGCTGATCAACCAGCCCGTCCTCGACTTCAGCGGTTATGCCTCGATCGAGGTCAGCGAGCCAGCTCCCGACGCCGTCACGTTGTCATAATCCCGGCGTGGAGAACCGCAGGGCGGTCGGGGCAGAGCACGAAGACCGTGCTGCCGACTATCTTCTGTCTTTGGGTTACACGTTGGTGACCCGTCGCTTCAAGGGGTCCGGAGGGGAAATCGACATCGTTGCGCTCGATGGCGAGACCCTCGTCTTCGTCGAGGTCAAGTACCGTGAGCGCGGCGCGCCAGAAGAGGCGCTCGGCCATACCAAAGTCGCGAGGTTCAACGATGCCGTCGATGCGTACCTGGCTAAGACCGGCGCTCAGTCAGCGATGATACGGTTCGACCTGGTCGCAGTGACACCGACCGATATCAGGCACCACATTGGGGCCTTCCGGGCCCACTAGCCGGTCGAGCGACGGAAAATCCGTTCTTCTTGCTCTGCGATCGCCTGCAGTCCGCGCGACTCCCGGTCTGCCTTTTGGCAGTACATCCAGCGGTCGGCCCGCTCGACGACCGAGTCCGGATCGTCGCTGCTGTGCGCATAACCAAGCGAAGCAAAGATTCGGATCGGCATTCTTTTCGTTGAGAGCAGAACGTTGAGGTCGGACCGCAAGCGCTCGCCGACTTCGCTCAGCCTCACCTTGGTGATGTTCGGCAGAAGCACGGCGAACTCGTCTCCGCCGATCCTCGCAAGGAAGTCGTCCTCGCGGAGCAGGTGCTTGATCTGCTCTGCGAAGGACTTCAACACTTTGTCGCCGGTCGTGTGGCCATAAGAGTCATTGATCGCCTTGAAATCGTCAATGTCGACGACGACCACCCCGAACCGTCGCGGATCGACCGCTTGAAGGTGCTCGATGGCCTCGTCGAACGCTCGCCGATTAGCGACGCCCGTGAGAGGATCCTCTCCGCTGAGCTTGACCATGCGCTGGAGTTCACTGACCAACCTGCTCTCGAGCTTACGGCTGGTGGTACGGTCGGTAAGGATGAGGAGATAGGCGAGGTCTTCGCCGTTGTCGCTGGAGATCACTTGGCATTGCGCTTCGACCTGGCGGACGATGCCTGATTTCGAGCGAATCTCAATTTCTGCGCCGCCGGGAACACTCCAATCACCGCCGACGATCCACTCGTCGACATTCGTACCTGTCAACGACCGGCTTTCTAACCAGCGTTCGACCACCGGATTCGCCTCCAGGGTCTTCCCAGAGACATCCAACATCCAAACGCCTTGAGGCAGGGCTCGCATCAATGAGCCCCAAGCTTGTGCAAGAGGCAAAACCATCAGAGAAATTGGCCGACGTGTCGGCACTATTCAAATTGACGGTCGAAGATCGCGCTTCTTTAGGTCCCGAGGGACTTTGTTTTTCCCCGACTATCGGAGCTCAGGTGTGGAAGACAAACCTGGCGTTGCCGAGGGCGATCTCGGTACCGTCGCTGATCTCCGCCTCGTCGACGCGCTCAAAGTCGTCTCGGAGCACATAGGTTCCGTTAGATGAGCCCAGGTCGCAAATCTTGTACACCCCGTCTTCGCTGACGATCTTCGCGTGCTTGCGAGACACGTACTGGCCCTCGGGCAACGACCCAAGGTCGATATCAATGGGCCCGATGTCGGGGTCGAACCGCCCAATGGTCGCAGGCGGGTTGAATTCGAAGGACTCCTCGGTTTCGGCGCCGTTCCGTTTGACGACGAGCCGTGGCAAAGAAGGAGGCAGGCCCTGGAGCTGTTCCTGGTCGTCGGCTGATTCCTCTGTGGTCTCGACCACCGCCTGGTCTTCGACCGGCGCCTCTGTGTGCTCTTCAACCGCCATGCTCTCGCTGGCGTCTTGCGGCATTTGCATCGTTCTGTCCTTCTGTCAGGATCGTACCCGGCGATCCCCGTAATCATTGTCGGCACGAAGCCTACAAAAGGTTCACCAGGAAGCAAGGTCACTGGGCCGGCGGCCCAGAATGAGGAGGGCCGTTCCGCTCTCTACGGACGCATGAACCGGCCCCGTCGCAACGTTGGAAACACTCAGGAAGCCGCCAGGCTCCATTTCGACCCCTTGTAGTGGCCACTTGACCCCACTGATGGAGACGCCTTCACATTTCGTGAGGGGGAGCAGGGAGACGCGTTGCCCCGGTTCCTCATCGTACGTCAGGTCTTGGCCTTCGCGCAGCACGTGGCCGACCGCTTGACGCAAGACGATTCGAACGTCCAAAGGAGACCGCACGACGCTGCTGAGGCCAGCCAAGACGTGGTCCAGGTGGTCCCCCTCGAGGCCGATGACGGTCAACGAGCGATAACCCTTGTCGTGGACGAACTCGAGCAGCTTGTCGAAGTCCGTCCGATCCTGGCGAGGATCTTCGTGCACTGCCTCCACCCTGCTCGCGAGCGTCATATCGAATGAGTCCAGGTCGCCCACAACGATCGGTCGGAACCCTAACGCGACGAGCCGGTTTCCTCCGCCGTCCGCAGCAATCAGAACATCGGCGCTCGCGGACCATGCCGCCAGTTGTGTATCGTCCGTGTCGCCACCAGAGAGCACGCCAAGGACCCGATTGCCCACCTCTCCAGTCTGGCAGAACTCAAGGTCCTGGGGCATTCGTCAGGGACAAGCAATCGGTCCGAATCTACCGAGAAGAAAATGTAAAAAAAGTCCTCGCATATGTGGCAGGAAAGGGCCTCGGGGCGTGTGTATAATGCCGTCCTCCTTGGGCCCGCTTGGGGCCCGTTCTTCGAAAATGCAGGACCAGTACACGCTTGATGACAGAGAGGACCAAGTGGTTCTCCGCACTGCCTGGGAACAGGCTGTGGGAAAGCTCGAATGTGAGCTTCCGGAGACTGTGATCAAGAAATTCCTGCGACCCCTGGAACCTGTCTCGCTCGAGGGAGGCGTCGCCGTCCTCAATGCTCCCGGCCAGTTCATCCAGGAATGGGTGAAGGAGAAATATCTCGAGACCATCCTCGTCGCCCTCTCTTCTGAGATCGAGGGCGTCAAGCGGATCGAATTGAGGGTGCAGCCAAGGGAGAGGCCGGAGACACAGGTCGAGACCGCTGTCATTTCTCGCCAACCGCTCAGCATCGACCCCACGCCGGAATTCAAATCCACCGGCAGATACAGGTTTGAGAACTTCGTGGTCGGCCAAAGCAACCGACTCGCATTTGCGGGAGCGAAGGCCGTCGCTGCCCAGCCTGGCGTCAAGTACAACCCGCTGTTCCTTTATGGGTCGAGCGGATTGGGCAAGACCCACCTCATGCAGGCGATCGCACACGAGATCCACCGGAGGGACAACCGGTGCGCTGTCATGTACGTGACCGCTCAGCAGTTTGCTGAGGAGTTCGTCCACGCCCTCCAAAACAACCGGATCGACCAGTTTCGGAAGGCGCAACGCGGAGTTCAAGTCTGGCTGCTCGACGACGTTCAGTTCATTGCCGGCAAGGAACGGACGCAAGAAGAACTCTTCCACACGTTCAACTATTTGCACTCGCTAGGCAAGCAGATCGTGCTTTGTTCTGACCGTCCGCCTCGCGATCTGCTCTTGATGGACGAGCGTTTGCGGTCCCGCTTTGAATCGGGCCTTGTCGCTGACGTTCTCATGCCGGACACAGAAACGCGGTGCGCGATTCTTTTGACCAAGGCGCAACAGGACGACATCGAGTTGAGTCACGATGTGGCGATGTTCGTGGCAGAGGCCATCCCGAGCAACGTCCGCATCCTTGAGGGCGCGTTGACGAAGATCGCTGCAGAGGCCAGCTTGGAGGAAGGGGCGGTGACGCTCGAGCTTGCAAGATCGATTGTCGAGCGGTATTACCAAAACGTCGGTACCACGAAGCCGAGTTTCGAGCAAATCCTCGACTCTGTCGGAAAGCACTATCAGATTCCCGTCATTGAGATCCGGGGCATTTCTCGAAAGGCTCCCATCGCCCACGCGCGCCACGTCGCGGTCTTCATCACACGTGAGATCACCGGCGACTCGTGGAAGCACATCGGGGCCCTTTTCGGCAACCGTGACCACACGTCGATGATGCACGGCTACCGCAAGATCAGGGAGCTGATGAACCGGGACAAAGAGGTCAACGCCTCAGTAAAACTGCTGATTCGCGACCTCTACCCAGAAGTCTAGGCTCCAGACAGCCACGTGCTCGGAGTAAAATCCAAACTTGTTTGGCCCGTTTGTCGGGCCACTTTTCTTGTTCTCTCAAGGTTCAGGGACACAATGCACATCTTATTCGTGGGCAGCCACAGGGCTGACAAGCAGTTCAGCATCATGGGCTTTGAGCAGGCCCTTGCGCGCCACCTTTCGGGCCGTTGCCAATTCGAGGTCGTGTTCCCTGCCGGCGGCAATCGGGGGCGCGGAGCGTCCAAATGGCGCCGTTATGCCGAGAAATACATCTTCTTCCCTCGCGTTTTGAGGAAGCGCGCAGCGCAAGTAGACCTTGTTCACTTTTGCGAAAAAGGAATGGGCTTGAACGCACCCCACGTCAAGCGGAAGCCTTCACTCGTGACCGTCCACGACTTTCTCGCCGTTGAAGCGGCCAAAGGCGAGATGAGCGGCTGGGAAGTGAGCCGTTCGGGACAGCGGTACCAAGCGCTCATCGTGAAGGGTGTGATGCATGCCAGCGCGATCGCGTGCGTTTCAGAAACCACGATGACGGCGTTTCGCCGACACATGCCTCATTTCAAGGGGCCAGCCCGAACGATCTTGAACGGGATGTACAAGGAGTTCCGCCGGGTCGGGGAAGAGCAAGCCCAGGCACGAATCGAGCCGTTGCCGTGGGACGAGTTCTTCTTTCACATCGGCGGAAACAAGCCTTACAAGAACCGCGGAGGGGCCCTTCAGGTTTTCGCCGAGATTCTCCGTCAGGATCCTTCGCTGCCTACCGGCCTCGTGATGGCCGGTGCGGCGAAGACGGAGGAACTCCGCTCGATGGAAAGAGACCTCGGCCTCACCGGAAGAGTGCAATGGATCCTCGAACCGTCGGACGAGCAAGTCGAAGCCTATTACAGCTTGGCCACGGCGCTCATTTTCCCGTCGTGGGCAGAGGGGTTCGGGCTGCCCATCATCGAGGCGCAGTCTTGCGGGTGTCCCGTCTTTGCATCCAACCGTCCCCCGATGACCGAAGTGGGAGAGTCTTCGGTGGTCTACTTCGACCCCAGCTATCCGGTGGAGTCAGCCAACCAGATTCTCTCCCACATGGACAACCTCGACGAGCTACGGAAGCGCGGAAGCGAGAATGTCAAGAGGTTCGACCCGCAAGTCATGGCCGACAAGTACCTTGAGTACTACTGCGACCTCCTCCAGCGCTGACATGTGAGGCTGGTACTATGCCGAGCATGCGTAGTGGACGTACGTATTGTTGCCTGGCCTTGGCCGCGCTGGTCACCGCCCCCGCCGTTTCCAACGCTCAAGCCGACCCCTATCTCGGCCCGTCGATAGGTGTTTTCTTCCCGAGCAATTCGAACCTTCGAGACGCCATGGGCGACGCCTGGATCAGCTTTGGCGCCAGCCGCGTCCGGCTCGATCCCTATGCCAAACAGAACGTCGGCTTTGACTGGAACGCTTTCAGCAAGGACAACGACGGCAACCGGGTCTTCATGTTGGTCGGCTCGATGGGATACACGATCCCGTTCTCCAAACCGGGCGACTCGATGCGTCCCTACCTCGCCGTCCGCGGCGGTCTGACCTACATCGACTATGCCGTCAATTTGACGCCGGCCAATCGCGTCGGTGGCAAGAAGATCGGTGCAAACGCAAACGTCGAGATCGGCATTAACGTCGGTGACCGCCTCAACGTCAGTGCCCGGTACGACATCATGCCTTCGTACGACAGCCTCAACTTCAGCGGCTTTAGTCTTGCTCTGAAGTGGGGCATCGCTAAGTTCTAGGGGGTTCATGCCCGGGCCAGTCAACACTCAAGCTCCTGTCGAAAGGTTCTTCTTGGTCTTCGTGAACCCGGACGAAGCAGACGACCACTACGTGGAGCAGGAGCTTGAGGGACTGGTCGAGGCGGCCGGAGGGGAGGTCACCGGGATGTCGAGGCAGCGCCTTGACCGACCCCACAAGGCGACCTACATCGGCTCTGGAAAGGTCGAGGAAGTCAGACTCGCCGCAGCCGAGACAGAGGCTGACGCTGTCATCGTCGATGCCGAATTGACGGGAATTCAGTTACGCAACCTCGAAGAGAGGCTGGCCATCCGCGTCCTGGACCGCACCACCTTGATCCTCGACATTTTCGCCGGACGTGCGAAGACCCGTGAAGGGCAGCTGCAGGTCGAGCTTGCGCAGTACACGTATCGGTTGCCGCGCCTCATGAGCGTCTACACGAAGTTCGAGCGCCAACGCGGTGGCATCGGCATGCGGGGCCCAGGCGAGACGAAGCTGGAAAGCGACCGGCGAATGGTCAACGCCAGGATCAGCCGGCTCAAGGAAGAGATCGAGGAGGTCAAGCGGCACCGCCATCTCCAACGCGCTGCGCGGAAAGCCCACCCGGTTCCAACCGTCTCGTTGGTCGGATACACGAGTGCCGGCAAGAGCACCCTGATGAACAGGCTGTCGGGCACAGACCTGCTCGCCGACGCCATGCCTTTCGCCACGTTGGACCCCACCACCAGAAGGGTCGATGCAACCGATGGCGTCAGCTTCTTCTTGACGGACACGGTCGGCTTCATCCGAAATTTGCCGACGCAGTTGGTGGCGGCGTTTCGAGCGACGCTCGAAGAGGTGACCGAATCTGACTTGCTCCTGCATGTGATCGACGTGAGCCATGAGGAATGGGAGGGTCAACGGGATGCTGTCGTGGAGACAATCGAGGAGATCGGAGGGAGCGACGTCCCTGTTCTCAATGTGTTCAACAAGATCGACGCGCTGCCATCGGTCGACGAGGCCACGAGGTTGGTCACAGAGTGGCCCAACTCCGTCGCCGTCAGCGCGCTGAAGGGAACGGGCATGGCAGACCTCGTCGAAATGGTCCGCAAACAATTGGAGGGTCGGACTGGACTCGTCAAAGCCCTGCTGCCGTATGACCAGAACAACCTGGTTGAATCCTGCCACAAGTTCGGCCGAGTGCTTCGAGAGGAATACCGCGAGGATGGCATCTACCTCGAGGCCGAATTGGTTCCCGAATGGCAGGCAAAGCTCAAGCCTTTCTTGATCGCCGGGTGAAAAGTGCGGATCGACGACTGGATCTCTTCCGCCGAAGACAGACTGGCCAAAGCGGGTGTCCTTGAACCGAGGCTCGACGCACAGTTGCTGGCGGCAGCAGTCACAACACAGAGTCGATCATGGGTGCTGGCGCACCCTGAGGCCGAGATCCCTGACACCGTGGAGGCCCTGTTAGCCCGCCGTGAGCAAAGAGAGCCTTTGGCTCTGATCCTTGGCTACCGCGAGTTCTACGGCAGGAGATTCTTCGTGGAGCCAGGAACTCTCGTTCCTCGACAAGAGACCGAGACCATCGTCGACGTTGCTCTCGAAGGAATGGGCGGAAAGGTGCTGGACATTGGAACGGGCACGGGCTGCCTTGCCCTGACAATCAAGCTGGAGCGACCCAACTGGATGGTGGCGGCTTGCGACGTCAGCCCCGTCGCCGTAAGGCTGGCAAGGAAGAACGCAGACGCTCTGGGCGCCCTCGTCCACGTCACGAGATCCAACCTGTACGAAGCTTTTGGAGACGTGAAGTTCGGCCTCATCGTCTCCAATCCGCCTTACATCGCCGAAGGAGCGTCACTCCCGCCAGAGGTCGCCGATTTCGAGCCGGCACTGGCTCTTTACGCGGGCCACGACGGCTTGGATGTCTATCGAAGGCTCGCGCTGGAATCAATGGGGCACCTGATGCCCTGGGGGAGATTGGTGCTCGAAGTGGGTGATGGGATGAGCGACGACGTCATCGCGCTCTTCGAGGCGCAAGGCTGGGCGAACACGGACGTCCGTAACGATCTGAGCGGCGTTCCCCGGGCCGTGGTCTTCCAGCCCAAGCCGTGACGTTGGGCACCGGCGACCGGCCATAATTGCCTGCGACGGATGCACATCGTTGTCCCAGACGAGTTCAAATACCTGTACGTCCAGGACAAAGACCGCCCGGTCATTAAGGTTCCCGCGGACGTCTTGCGCCAAGAGGCGAAGCCGGTCAGCAAGCTCACCAAGCGGCACAGCGCCCTCGCTGACAACATGTTGCGCATCATGAGGGACGCCCATGGAGTAGGCCTCGCTGCGCCCCAAATCGGGATCCTGGAAAGGATCATTGTCATCGCCCCCCAAACCAAGCCGATCGTGCTCATTAACCCGGTGATAATCGAGCGGGAAGGAGAGGCCATTGGTGAAGAGGGGTGCCTCAGCATCCCCGGACTTTACGGCGACGTCAAAAGGGCTCAATCTGTCGTGGTCGAAGCGCTCGACAGAAAGGGGCGTGACGTTACGTTCGAGATGCAAGGAATGGCAGCCCGAGTTGTCCAGCACGAGGTCGACCACCTGGATGGGATTCTCTTCATCGATAAGGTCGACCCGGCGACCCTCCATTGGATGCATCCGTACGAAGACGACGAGAGGGTCGAGTGAAGCTCGCATTCTTTGGCACGGCGGACTTCGCCGTGCCGGCTCTTGAGCGTCTTGCTCCCCACATCGAACTGGTCGTGACTCAACCCGACCGACCGAGCGGCCGCGGCTTAGAACTGAGGCCTTCCCCCGTCAAGAGCCGCGCAGAAGAGCTTGGACTCACCGTTGTCGCACCAGTCAAATGCCGGACACCCGAGTTTGTCGACGAGTTCCGATCACATTCTTTTGATGCTTCGGTCGTTGCGGCCTACGGCCAAATCTTGCCTGTTTCGCTTCTTGAGGCCAGCCGGCAAGGCGCGATCAATCTCCACGGCTCCATCCTTCCTTTCTACCGAGGGGCCGCACCGATACAAAGATGCATCCTCAATGGCGATTCGGTCACTGGCGTCACATTGATGCAAATGGACAAAGGTATGGACACGGGCGACGTGATCGCGGTCGAGAAGACTGTTATCGGAGCCGAAGAGACGGCCGGAGAGCTCTTTGAGCGGCTTGCGAGGATGGCAGGGAATTTGGCTGACGAATGGATGCCTCGAATCTGTGCGGGCGATTACCCACGAACGCCGCAAGACGACTCCCTTGCCACGCTCGCTCCTAAGGTCGAAAAGGGCGAAGCGGAGCTCTCGTTCGAGCGGTCAGCAAAGCAGGAACATGACCGCTACAGAGCCTTTACTCCACACCCCGGTGCTTTCGTCAGAACTCGGTTTGGAGCATTGAGGATCAACAAATGCATGCGAACCGACGGTCATCCGATCGGGCCGGGCGTTGTGACCGCCGTGCGGCCCAATCTCACTGTGAGTTTTAGCGACGGCCTCCTTGCTTTTGTCGAAGTGTCCCCAGAGGGTAAGAAGCGCATGGGTGGCTCGGACTTCGCGAATGGGGCACACTTGTCCGTTGGAGACTGTTTGACAGCGTAGGAACTCAGGATGGACCTGCAAAAAGCTCGAGAAGTACTCGGAGTCGGACCGGATGCCGACGAGCGTGCCGTCCGGCGCGCGTATCGCGCCTTGCTCTTCGACCTGGAGGACAACGGCCAGTCGGATCCAGCCTATCCCCAAAAGAAAGAAGAATTGCAGCAAGCGTTCGAGGCATGTTTGGCCGACACCAAAGGCAGAGTGAGCGTGACTGGCGCGGCTCAAACCGAGGCCGAAGCTCCGGCCTCAAGCAAGAAGGCTTGGTTGCGGATCGGTGTTCCCATAGTGATCGTGCTCGTCGTCGTTCGAGGCTACATGTGGTACCAGGAATGGTCGAGCGACATAGAGGGCGAGGCGCCCGTCGACACCAAAGACATGATCGCCGCCATTGAGGTCAAGCCTGGCGGAAGCCAAGTGGTCGCATTCAGAGCAGACGGATCCAAGATCGAGTCGGACGGGTTCAAGGACGGCACGCTTGACCAAGACATTGCTTGGCGTCCTGACGGGGGCCGACTCCTGTTTTCGAGCAATCGAGGCAACGGCAACTACAATATTTGGCGCTGGAACCCCGTCGACAACAAAGTTGCGATCCGGTCGGTCGGCGACAGGGCGAAATCGAACATCTTTTTTGGCTGGACCGAAGACAAAGCCTTGCGTGACTCCGCATTGTTCACGGCAGGCGGCTTTGTCTTCAAGTACGATCAAAAGAAGACGACCACCGAACAACTCCTTCCGCCTGCGACGCGCAAAACGCAGGGAGGAGGGGAAGACCAGGGGAACGTCAGTCAGATGGATGCCATCTACAAGCAGATCGGAGAAGGCTTCGTCTCTGCCAAGTGGGGGATTGACCGGCAGGCAGTTTGGACAGTCATGAAGCGAGAGGCCGACCAGGTCTTGGTCTTCAATCCGTTGCTCTCCAACCGCAACAAGGGCCTGCCAAAGCCTTACTTTGCGGCCAAACAGATCGACTTTGACGTCCTGCCCGACGGTTCGGCCATCGCTTCGCTGCACGGCTTCCAGTTCATGGACCCAAGCAACATCGACCCCAAGTATTTGAAGGACGGAAAGCCGCAGGCGCCGTTCGACGATGCCATCTATTTCCTCCCTGCCGATGGCGAGAAGCCTCCCGCCGTGATCTGTCACACCATTGGAGGCAAGTTCTTCTTTGGTGGAGTGGGGCAGCAGCCCACACCGGTCGAGACGATCAAGGACGGGGTGTTCGCACTGTCCAATCCTGCCGCCTCGCCCGACGGCGGAAGCTTTGCCTTCGTGCTCGGGCGGTCAACGGGTGGCCCCGTTCAAGGGCTCGCCTTGATCGCCTTTCCACTCAAAGAGGGCGGCGCTCTCAAAGGGCCGGGCCGAATCGGCCTCGGCGATGTGTCCCAGCCGTCATGGTCACCTGAAGGCGACCGCATCACCTATGTCAAGAGGGAGGCAGGTCAACGAGCCATCTACGTGGCGAAGTTGGCGGGAGGCGTGGAGGAGAAAGTGAGTTCCGGTGGCGATTACATGAGCCCGAAGTTCAGTCCTCAGATTCAGGCGGTCGCAAAGCCCGCTCAATGACGGCTGTCGTGGATCGGCCAGGCAGAAGGGCCAAGACGACGACGGTGCCGCCGTACGACCTTACGATGGGCGTTTCTGGCATCGTCTCGGCGTCATAGTCCCCGCCCTTGACGTGGATCTCGGGCCGAAGACGCCCAATGACCTCGACCGGCGTGTCCTCATCGAAACTCACGACGGCGTCTACGCAGCGCAGAGCCCCGATCACGCGCGCCCGATCCTCGAGGCTGTTGATCGGCCGGCCTGGACCCTTCGCTAGCCTACGCACACTCGCGTCCGTGTTCAGGGCTACGACTAGGAGGTCGCCCAGTTCACGCGCTCGCTCTAAGTAATCCACGTGCCCGGCGTGAAGAATGTCGAAGACCCCGTTTGTGAAGACCAAACGGCGACCTTGCCGAATTTTTGCGATCGCCTGTTCAGTGACCAAAGACACCTGCTGCCTCCAACTTGCCGAGCACCTCTTCGACCTCCACCGGACGTTCCTGCGCTGACAGGCAATTGTGGACCTGTCCATAAGGGCACGAGCGTTCCGGACGAGTCAGAGTATAGATTCCAACCGCCGTCTTGCCGAGTGCTGCAGCAATGTGGGTGGAGCCTGTGTCACCCCCGACGTGGGCAATAGCGGCGCTGACTAAAGCGACAAGCTCACGCACGCTCGTCTTGCCGATCATGTCAAGGGCTCCCTCCGCGCCACAAGCCAGCACTTCCTCAAATGCCGGTCGATCCGCCGAGGCTCCGATGAAAGCGACAGCCAACCCAAGTTGAATCAACCTTTTGGTCAGTTCCGAGTACTTCTGAGCGGGCCAGCGCTTAGAGGCCCAGCCTGCACCTGCGTTACAAACGACGAGGGCGCGCCCGTCCCATCCAGCCTCGCCGAGCCGGGCACGGACAGCGTCGACATCTTCATCGACGGGCGTGAGGGCGAACGTGGCGGCGTCCGCCTTTGCCCCGATTGCGCGCGCAACATCAACATACTGGTCGACAATGTGGATCGAGCTCGGATCCGGGAAGACCCGTTGCGAAAAGAGCCATGCGCCCTCTCGTTGCCAGTGATAGCCGACCTTTCGTTTAGCTCGGGCCGCAGCAATCAAGACTCCTGACTTGAACAGGCCCTGCATGTCCAAGGCAGCATCAAACTCGCCCAGCTGTCTGACCTCGCGGAGTCGAGACGGCCGCTCGACAATCGTGTCCACCGCGCTACAGCACTCCAATATTCCTCGGAAGCGACGGTCGACCATCCAAACGATCTCAGAGTCCGGCCAAGCGTCCTTGATCGCCGACGCTACTGGCAACGTGCAGACCACGTCGCCCAGCGCAGACAACCGACTCACCAGAAACCGCAAGTCAGGCCACTCCTATGAGTTCCATACAGGCACTCACCACTTGGTCAGGACTGACTGACCCGGGTTCTGCGGCGTTCTTGAGCACCTTAGCCTTACTCGAGTAGGGCCGGAAGCGGGCGGGATCGGTCGGCCCGAAAATACTCACGACGGGCACGCCGTAGGCCGCTGCGATATGGCCGGTACCGGTGTCGGCAGCAAGGTGGACGCGGCTTGCAGCAACAGCCCCCATCGCGCCCCGAAGATCGAGCGCGCCCACGGCGTCCTCAGATGCGCCGGGATCGAGATGAGGATCCTGCTTGCCACCAAGGGAAACGACTCGCAATCCCTTCTGCGAAAGCGAGCACGCGACCTCGCTCCAAAGCTCGCGGGGATACGCCTTGCGCCGCTCGCCCGCGCCCGTTTGGATCGTGACAGTTCCCTCTTGGCCCTGGCCTTGCACGGCGGGCATGAGAGGCGGCTCCACTCGGGGAACGTCCAACTCGGACCGGACGAGGGCGAAACCAAGGTCGATCTCGTGAGGACCGTCTGGAACCAGGCGCCGCGGCGGATTGAGGAGGGACGCGAAGGCATCGGTCGCACGGCTCGCGAGGCGTTTCTTGGCTCCTGACAAGCGCAGCATGAGGGCAGTCTTGCTGTGCCCCTGGAAATCGAAACCTATGTCGATCGGTATCTTGCGCAGGGCCGTATAGGACCGCAGCTGCTCGCCCCAAACTGCTATGCTGCCGCGTCGGCGCTTCCAGTCGTCGCGAGGAACCTCGTGCAATTCATTCACCAAACGGTCAGTGTCGACCACAGGGCTGCAGCGGTCTTGGACCGCCCACACGATCTTAGCCTCGGGCAAGGCGGCCCGGATGGCGGTGACCGGCCACGCCGTCATCACACAATCACCGATGGCGGCGAACCGGACGACCAAGATCCTCACAACAGCCCGGCCTCGCGAGCATTGCGCCATCGGTCGTGAAACCACAGCCACTGCTCAGGGTGCTCGTTGATGACGCCTTCAAGCCACGTATTGATCGAGCGGAGCAGTCCCTCGCCCTTTCGCTCGTGCCCTTCCTCGGGCTGAAGTTGTGGGTAGAAGGTCAGCCTGTAGTGGTTTGGGCCGGTGTAGACGCAGGCCATCGGCACGACTGGAGACTGCGTCCGGTCTTGGATGACCCCAACGCCCAAGTTGGTGCCGGCCATCTTGCCGAAGAAAGGGAGGTAGATGTCCTCCGCGTTCTGGTCTGGCACGATGCCTATGAGCTCGTTCGCCCGCAAACGCTGGATAATCGGTCGTGCCGCGTCGCCCCGCGAGATGACCCGCGTCCCCGGTTTCGTCCTCAGCTCATTGACCAACTGGTTTACTCCCTCTTGGTCGGCGTCGCGGACGACGACGCTGATCGGGTAGCCGGAGAGGGCGATCCACGCCGAGCATCGCTCCCAGTTGCCGAAGTGCCCGGTCACGAGCAGGACGCCCTTTTTCTCTTCGAGTGCCTGATCGAGGTTTTCCCTCCCGACGACATCCAGGGTAGTGAGCAACGCGGGAAGGTCACGATTTCTGCTTGTCAAAAAGTCTGCCGAGGTCCGGCCGAAATGTTCGAAAACCCTCTTCGCCAGCGCCAGTCGGTCGGGCTCGGGCATCGAAGGGAAGGCAAGGCCGAGGTTGCTGACGGCACGAAGCCGCCTTTTCTTGCCAACCCGGAAAAGCAGCCGCCCTAACCCTTCGCCGAACGCCTCCACCTTGGCCGGAGGTTTTCGTGAGAGCGATGCCTCAAGACGCCGAAGGACAGTCCCACCTGCCGTCTTAAGCGCTTGTTTGCCGAACGAACCCATCGATCTCACTGCCAAGCCAAGACTGGAAAGCGTCCCGCGGCTCCACCCGCGACTCGCTCAAAGCGACGAAGACAGGCCGCTCGCCCAGGTCGTCTCGCTCCCGAAGCTTGACCCAGTCTTTCGCCGTTACGACCAGGGGCAGACCGCTGTCGAGGCCGGCAAAAAGGGTACCCGCCGTCAACGGATCGTGGTCGGGGAGGGGGGAGAACTGTCGGACGGCGACACCCGAGGCCGAGACCGCCTCCCAAAACCGGGCAGGACGAGCGATCGCGCACATCACGGCGGCCTCCTCCAGCTTCTGAACGCCGCCATTCACCTGCCGAAACTGAACAGGGTTGCGCTCGACGCGAAACTCACCGCCCGGCAAGACGAGACGGGCGCGCGCCAGACCCGTCGAGCGGGGTTCGCGGTAGGGCCCCGCAGGTAGGCAGAACCGGTTCGAGCCGGGAGCATCCAGCACGATCGGCACGTGTTGCCGCAGCCGCAGGTGCTGGAAGCCATCGTCTAGTAGCAGAACACAATCAGGGTCGGCGGCATGGGCCAGCCGCGCCGCCTCCACCCGGTCACGCCCTACCACCAGCGGCAACTCCGGGGCAAGCCAGCGAACCATCGCCGGTTCATCGCCCCATTCCCGCGCCGAGATTTCGCCCGCAGGTGCCAGCGTCGCATCATGCGAACGAGGCGCTCCATATCCGCTCATCGAGAGCACCACGCGGTGCCCGAGGGAGGCTATCGTCGACGCCAAGTGCAAGGAGAGGGGGGTCTTGCCGCTCCCGCCCGCCACCAGGTTGCCGACCGTCACCACCGGGCAGTGCGGCTCGTAAGGGCGCTTCAGACCCAGCGCGTAGACAGCCTGATAGCTCCACCAGCCGAGCGCGTAGAGCCCGCCAAGCGGAGAAAGCAGCCAGGCCGAGGCGCCCCGCTTGTCCCAAGCCGATTCCAGCGAGCCAGTCACCGAACTGCGATTGTAGCCCGTCCCCGTGGGTACCCTTCGGAGGGTGCCCGCCACCGCAAACGCCCACGTCCGACCCATGCCGCGCACTGCAGCGTTCGCTGTGTTGGTCGTCTGGGCGATCGTGTCTGCCGTGTTCATCTGGGCCGCCGCGACACAGCACGTGCCCGCGGGATGGCTCACCCAAGGCTGGCTCGAAGCCGTCGGCATCACAACGAGCGTCCTCTTTGCTTGGCTCGAAGTGCGCGAATCGCCGTGGAACTGGCCCGTCGCGATCGTCGCCAGCCTCGCCTACATCGAGTTCTTCCGACGGTCGGGCTTCTATGCCAACATGTGGCTCCAGCTCTACTACGTCGTTCTCAGTGTCATCGGCTGGTATTGGTGGGTCAAGGGCGGCGAGAGAAAGACCGCTTTGCCCATCGTCCGCGCTGACCGCCGCGTTTGGCTCGTCTTCCTCGCCATCACGGCCGTCGCGGTCCCTCTGACGTACGGCCTCATGTACAAGATCCACCACGAGGCGAAGCCGCTCGACGTCGTGACCGCCGTCCTCAGCATTGGTGCCGAGGCTTTGCTTGCACGGAAGATCATCGAGAACTGGTGGGTCTGGATCGTGGTCAATGCCCTTACCGTTTACATGCTCCGCGAAAGCCTGTTCTCCGCCGGCCTCTACGCGTTTTTCCTCGTCCTCTCCGTGATGGGCCTCGTCGAATGGCGCCGTGGACTGGCCGTCGCCGAAGTGCCAAAATCTGCCTCCGATGCCTAAGGCTGCGTTCACCACCCTCGGCTGCAAGGTCAACCAGTACGAGACCCAAAAGATCCTCGAAGATTTCCTCGAGGCCGGGTTCGATGTCGTGCCGTTCGAGGCAGAGGCGGACGTCTACGTTGTCAACTCGTGCAGCGTCACCGCCCAGGCAGAGGCGAAGAGCCGCTATACCGTTCGCAAGGCGCGCAGGACGAGCCCCGGGGCGAAAATCGTCGTGACGGGTTGCGCGGCGCAGATGGAGCTGAACAACCAGCGAGGGCCCCAGGTGCCCTGTGATTCAACCGAACCAAACGCCGAGCATTTGCAGGAGCTCGCCGACCTCCTGGTACCGAACCCTGAGAAGGAACACACGCTCCACCACTTCTTGAAAGTCTTTCCGGAGAACGCTCCTGCCGTCAATGATCGGTCGGTAAGGCCACAAAAGCCGACGGGAAGGACTCGGGCGACGCTGAAGATACAGGACGGCTGCAACGTCATGTGCAGCTATTGCTCGATTCCACACACCCGGCCCGGGCTGAAGAGTCGGCACTGGCGGGAGGTGCTCGCCGAGGCCCAGGCGCTGGCCGCCGCCGGGTATCAGGAGGCCGTACTGACCGGGGTGCTGATCGGCGAGTACGGACCGGAGACCGGTAGCGGAGGGATAGGGTTCGAGGAGCTCGTCCGGCGTCTTGCGGAGGACTCGGGCCTTGCACGGTTGCGCATCAGCAGCATCGAGATGCACCAGGTGACCCCGCCCATCATCGTGCTTGCGGGGGAGGGCACTGTTGCGCCCCACTTCCACATCCCTCTCCAAAGCGGTGACGATGACGTTTTGTCCGACATGAACCGACGCTACCGTCAGAGGGACTTTCTCGACCTCTGCGCGCGCCTCTACCGAGAAGTGCCCGGCGTCTCGCTCACGACGGACGTGATGGTGGGCTTCCCGACTGAGTCGGAAAAGCGCTTCGAGTCGAGCGTGAAAGTGCTCGAGGAAGCGCAGTTCCTGAAGGCGCACGTGTTCCGTTTTTCTCCTCGGCCGGGCACGCCCGCCGACCGCTGGGGCGATCCTGTCGATCCCAAACAAAAGCAGGCCCGCGCACAACGTCTGGCGACAATCGCCGAGCGGACGGGCCGCGAGCACGTCCGCAGATTCGTCGGGCAGACGGTGCGGGTCCTGTTAGAGGGGAAGGTCGGCAGAGACGGTTTGCTCGAGGGCCTCGCCGACAATGGCATCACGGTCAAGCTCTCTGGGCCGCCTGAACTGGCGAGGACGATCCAGTGGGCCCGCCTTGAAGAAGAAAGGGACGGCTTGGCGCATGCTGAGTTGGCTGCGGGGCCGCCCGTCGACGGCTTGCGGGTGTTGGGCTAGTCGCCGCCGGGAAGCGGGACGAGCCTTTTGAGCCGGTCAAGGAGGGTGCCGCCGGCCTTGTCGTTTGCGAGAAATCCATAGTACGCACGGCGGCCGCCCGCGTCAAGGAAGGTGAAGTTGTGGCAGTGCCAGCAGACAGTGGTCTCCAGTAGGACGCGCCCCTTCGACTCAAACTTCAGGGCGTAGGGCGGCTCGTGGCACATAGCCTGATTGAAAGTGTTGAACGTGAGGCTGC
The DNA here is from genome assembly GCA_018268375.1 of Armatimonadota bacterium. GTDB lineage: Bacteria > Armatimonadota > Fimbriimonadia > Fimbriimonadales > Fimbriimonadaceae > JAEURO01. The sequence continues at coordinate 124,448 of JAFDWS010000009.1, forward strand.
GCCAGAGCTTCGCGACTGCCTCGGCCTCCTTCCCGGTAAGTTGTTTGGACGCGACCACGCGATAGGTGCCTTGGTAGAGCCCCGGCCTTTGGTCTCTGCTGCGTTCAATGGAAGTGACGGTGAGACGATCGACGGGCGGCAAACCATCGGTTTGACGCTGGACAGCAATGGCGTCCTCATAAGTTCCAGCGACCGGGTGAACCTTGCGCGTGAACGATCCCGCCATCATCGGACTGAAGGCTTGTTGGAACTTGACCAGCCGCTGAAGCGCTTCCTTGCGTTGCTCGAGGGGCGCGCCACTCGCTCTCATGGCGTCCATTTCGCTTTGCTGCACGCGGCCACCTACGGCCAATGCAAAGAGCCAGAGACCGGGTCGGACGAGGTGTTCGAATCCTGCCATTGCCTTCACCTTTGACGCGCCGCATGCTCTGCCTGATACACTGCAAGGGTAGATGGCTCGCCACCGACTTCTCAGTGCCTTCTTTGCCGGGTGCGGGCTGTTGCCGTTCGCGCTCGCGTTGGCACCGCAAGAGCCGGGCCATGCGAAGCAACAGCTCTTCTTCGAGGATGCGCCGCGCATCGCGCTGAACGCTCACTGCGGAGTGTGCCATTCGGGCTCGACCGCGAAGGCGGGCTTGGACCTGACGACGCTGGCGGGCGTGATGAAGGGCGGGCGGTCCGGCAAGGTGGTCGTTCCTGGCAACGCGCAGGACAGCCTTCTGATCGTGCGGCTCGAGGGCAGGGGCGGCAAAGAACAGATGCCGCTCGGCTTTAGGCCGCTCGCTCCCGAGAAGATCAAGGCGATCCGTGACTGGATCGACGGGGGATGCAAATCGAATGGAGGCGTGGTTTCGCACTGGGCCTATGTGCCGCCGAAACTGCCTGCCCTGCCAGTGACAAAGCAGAAGGGGTGGACGCGGAACCCAATCGACGCCTTTGTGCTGGCGAAGCTTGAGGCGAACGGTCTGAAACCCTCGCACGAGGCGACGAAGGAGACCTTGGCGCGGCGGCTCTACCTCGACCTGACGGGGCTCCCGCCTTCACCCTCGGAAATGGACGCTTACTTGCGAGACAAGTCGCCGAAAGCATACGAGGCACTCGTTGACCGGCTCTTGGCGAGTCCGCACTATGGCGAGCGGATGGCGCGGCCCTGGCTCGACCTTGCGCGATACGCCGATTCCGACGGCTATGAGAAGGATTTGAACCGAACGGCCTGGAAGTACAGGGATTGGGTGATCGACGCCTTCAACCAGAACATGCCCTACGACGAGTTCACGACAGAGCAACTCGCTGGCGACATGTTGCCGAACGCGACGATCGAACAGCAGGTGGCGACCGGCTTCAACCGCAACGCGATGTTCAATTCGGAAGGTGGAGTGGATCCGGGCGAGGCCCAGTTCAACGTCGTGATTGACCGGGTGAACACGACTTCGACGGTGTTCATGGGCTCGACCTTGCAATGCGCCCGCTGTCACGACCACAAATACGACCCGTTCACCCAAAAAGACTTCTACAAGCTCTACGCAGTCTTCGACAACACCGCATTCGACAAGGTTGGCGACTATAAGAAGGGCCAGGAGCAATGGTACGAGCCGGTAATCGAGGTGCCAACGCCAGAGCAGGCGCGGCGCCGTAGCCAACTAGAGGCCCAGATCGCAAAGGCGGAGTCCGCCCTGAAAGAGCCCGATGCCGAGACTCTTCGTGCGTTCGACGCTTGGTTGAAAGACGCGGGACAAGCCACGGTGTGGTCGGTGGTGAAGCCATCTCAGGTGACGAGCGCGGCGGGCCAGGCCCTCACGGAGCAAAGCGATGGCTCCTACCTGGCTTCTGGCAAGGCACCCGCCAACGACGTCTACACGATCGAGTGGACATCGAACCGCGCGAACCTCACTGGCGTGCGCATCGAGGTCCTTCCCGACCCGAGCTTTCCCAATCGAGGGCCAGGGCGGGCTTCAAGCGGCAACTTCATCTTGACCAAGGCCGAGCTCGCGTCGAACGGCGCGGACGTGCCGATAGGGTCGGTTGCGACAAGCTTCACGCAGCAAGGATATGACGCGGGACGCGTCATCCCAGGCGATGCGGCAAACGGTTGGGCGATCTTCAACGCCTATGGCCAGGCAAGCGAAATGGCCGTCATTCCAGCGAAGGCGCTATCCCTTCCGCCGATGGCGCGGCTCCGGTTGGTGCTGAGATTCGACTCCCAACAGTGGCCAGAGCACGTGATCGGACGGTTCCGGGTCTCCGAGTCGGACCAAGCGGAGCCGCGGGTGCTGCCGAACATGCTGCGCCAGGCCCTGGGTGACCCTGCGAAGATCGAAGCGAACCGTCCTGCCCTGCTCGTCGAGTTCGAGAAGAGCTACGCGCCAACGAAAGAGGCTATGTCGAAACTTGCGGCCGCAAGCCAGGAATTGGCCGCGCTCCGGGCTGCGATCCCCACTGCCATGGTCCTCAAGGAGCGGCCGGGCGACACGATCGCTGGAAACGTCCACATCCGGGGGGAATGGTTGCAAAAGGGCGAGACCGTGGCTGGCGGGCCACCCGCCGTCTTGTCCCCAAAACCCCCAACATCATCGTTCAACCGGTTGGAACTCGCAAAGTGGCTCGTTAGCAAAGACAACCCACTGACGGCAAGGGTCGAAGTGAACCGCCTTTGGGAGACCGTGTTTGGCAAGGGGTTGGTCGAGACGAGCGAGGACTTCGGATCACAGGGCTCGCCACCGACACATCCTGAACTTCTCGACTGGCTTTCCGTGACGTTCATGAACTCTGGCTGGGATATGAAGGCGATGGTGCGGCTGATGGTCACGAGCGCGACTTATCGCCAAGGGTCGGACGCAACCCCTGCTCTCCTTGAGAAAGACCCCCAGAACCAACTTCTGGCCCGTGCGCCTCGGTATCGGATGGAAGCAGAGGCTGTCCGCGACAACATGCTCGCGATCGGCGGCGTGCTCAGTCTGAAGCTCGGTGGCCCCAGCGTTTATCCTTCCCAGCCGCCCGCAATCTGGGACACTCCGTACAACGGCCAGCGTTGGATGACGAGCGATGGACAAGACCGCTACCGCCGCGGGCTCTACACATTCTGGAAGCGTTCGGCCCCATATCCGGCATTTCTGGCCATGGACGCCACGAGCCGCGAAACCTGCACTGTTCGCCGCATTCGGTCGAACACGCCGCTCCAAGCATTAGCTCTCTTGAACGACGAGGTCGCCATGGATGCAGCAAAGGGATTGGCAAAGCGCATGGCCAGTGAGGGCGGGAAGACCACGGCTGCGAGGATCGCGTTTGGGTTCCGGTGTTGCACCGGCCGCCGCCCCAACTCGGCGGAGGCGAAACTGCTGTCCGCCCTCTATGACAAGTTGCTCGCCCGATATGTCGCGGACAAAACGGCCGCCGGAAAACTCGCGGAGACGGCCGAAGGTGCGGCGACGGTCATGGTTGCGAACACGTTGCTGAACATGGACGAAACGATTTCGAGGAGTTAATGAGAGACAAGAACCGACCCTGGCCCGAAACCACGCTCCAACGCCTCACGCGCCGGACTTTCTTCAAGGAGGTCGGCTACGGGATCGGGAGCGTGGCTCTGATGAACCTTCTCGCGGAGGGAGCATTCGCCGCACAACAGGAGCGCCATGACCCCCTCGCGCCAAAGAAGCCCCAGTTCGCTCCCCGGGCAAAGAACGTCATCTTTCTCTTTATGGCTGGGGCTCCTAGCCAGGTCGACCTCTTCGATCCAAAGCCGACCCTGGTCAAGTACAACGGCCAAGACTGCCCTGATGAACTGATCAAGGGCGAGCGGTTCGCGTTCATCCGCGGCAAGCCGAAACTCATGGGATCGCCCTACGCCTTTAGCCAGGCTGGCCAGAGCGGCCAATGGGTGAGCGAGCTGTTGCCGCACTTTCGGGACATTGCCGACGATGTCGCCGTGATCCGGACGATGACCACGACGCAGTTCAACCATGCACCCGCCCAGATATTCATGAATACCGGCTTCCAGATCCCGGGTCGGCCGAGCATGGGTTCTTGGTTGACCTACGGGTTGGGTTCGGAAAACCGCGACCTTCCCGGGTTTGTGGTCTTGATCAGCGGCGAGAACAATCCCGACGGTGGCAAAGGGTGTTGGAGCAGCGGGTTCCTTCCCTCCGTCTACCAAGGCGTCGAGTTCCGCTCCCAAGGCGATGCGGTCCTCTTTGTGAGCAATCCCGATGGAGTGCCGAGCGACGTCCGCAGAGACACACTGGACACGCTCCAACACCTGAACTCCATGCAGTCGGCGAAGACCCTCGACCCCGAGATCGAGACGCGGATCGCCCAGTACGAACTGGCGTACCGTATGCAATCGAGCGTTCCTGATCTCATGGAGATCGACAAGGAGCCCGCGGAGGTGCATGAACTCTATGGCACCGAGCCAGGGAAGAAGAGCTTTGCCAATAACTGTTTGCTCGCGAGAAGATTGGTGGAACGCGGTGTCCGCTTTGTCCAGCTTTACCATCGTGGCTGGGACAACCACGGCACGAGCGAGGGGGACGACATCATGCACCGTCTGCCTAAGCTGTGCTCCGAGACGGACAAAGCAGCAGCAGCGCTCGTGGCGGACCTCAAGCGCCGTGGCCTTCTTGACGAGACGCTCGTGGTGTGGGGCGGCGAATTCGGCAGGACGCCGATGAACGAGGCAAGGGACGGCTCGACTTACAAGGGCCGCGACCATCACCCACACTGCTTCACCATGTGGATGGCAGGCGGCGGAATCAAACCGGGCATCTCTTACGGAAAGACCGACGAGCTGGGCTACAACGTTGAAGATGGCGAAGTTCAGGTTCACGACCTCCAAGCCACGATCCTCCACTTAATGGGGATCGACCACACCCGTCTCACCTTCCACTATCAAGGCCGGGACTTCCGCTTGACCGACGTCTTCGGCAACGTTGTCGACGGGTTACTGAAATAAGATGACGCTCGTGTGCGTCAGGACTCTAACGGCAGTCACGCTGGCGGTCAGTGCTGCTTGTGCCCTCGCTCAAGGTGGCCCGCCGATGTTGACCGACGACCCCGGAACTCCACCTGTAGGCGGGTTCGAACTCAACGTTGCTTACACGACACATGCGACTCATGACAGGCTCGAAGCGGAGAGACCACTCATAGACCTCGCTTATGGCGCCACGATGAACGTGCAGCTCAAGATCGAAGGCCCGTGGCTCTTAGTACGGGAGGGCGGGGTTTCGGAACTTGACCTTGGGCCGGTCTTGATCGGTGTGAAGTGGCGGTTCCGGGACGAGGGCCATGGCCGACCAGCGGTCTCGACGTTCCCGCAGGTCCAGACGACCCTCGCCCGGCGCTCTGTCGAAAAGGGACTCGCTGACCCGGGAACCGGTCTTCTTGTTCCGATTGAGGTCCAGTGGCACCGTGGCAAGGTCGGCTTTAACTTTGACGGTGGACTGTTCTTCCTTGTGGGCGGTGCGCCGGAATGGACGGGCGGGGGAGCCGTCTCCACCGAGCTGGACGAACACTCGGAGCTGATCGGCGAACTCCACTTCGATGGCGCGTTCGAGGACGGCTCCTACGACGGGATTGCCCAGATTGGGCTGCGCCGCGAGCTTGCACCGTCGGCATCGTTCATTGTTGCCTTCGGGAGAACGGTTGTTTCGAGCGGAGTGAGCCCCACGCGGGTGAGCAGCTACGTGGGCATCCAGCTCCGGTTCTGAGCCGTCAACGGAACATCAGCTTGTCGAGCCCGACAACGAACCCGTTCAGCCCCCTGACCTCACGGCACGCATATTTGACTCCCTCCATGAACGAGCCACGGTTCATGGAGTCATGGCGGATGGTCAACAACTCTCCAGGCCCGCCAAAAAGCACTTCCTGATGGGCCACGAGCCCGGGCAGCCTGACCGAGTGCGTTTGGATCCCTTTCACTTGGGCGCCCCGGGCACCGGGGAACTTTTCGACGGCACCGACCGCGCGCCGGGGCACGCTCTCACGAGCGGCCGCGATCATTTCAGCGGTGCGAGTGGCTGTGCCGGAAGGCGAGTCCGCTTTCCCGTCGTGGTGGAGCTCAATGATCTCGGCACTGGGGAACCACTTTGCAGCTTGCTCGGCAAAACGCATCATCAAGATTGCCCCGATCGCGAAATTGGGGACGAGAAGCGCAGGCGTCTCGTGAGTCATGCAAGCCTCTCGGATGGCAGACAAATCCTCGTTGCTCAGACCGCTGGTCCCGATCACGACCGCGATCCTGCGCTTGAGGGCAGAGACAGTGTTGTCGGCGGCGCACGATGCGTGAGTCAGGTCGAGCAAGACGTCGGGCTTTGTGGCGTCCAACGATTCTCCAAGCTTGTTGTGAATCGCGATGTCGGGGGCGGGGGATCCGGCAACTGACCGCGCCGATTCGCCCGGGTTTGACTTGTCAACGGCAGCGACCACTTCAAACTCAGGGGCGCCGCCTAGCGCGCGGAGCGACTCCTGCCCCATGCGGCCGCACGCTCCCGCGACGGCCACTTTGACCATGCTCATTGGGAGCGAGTCTACTCGGAGCGCTCAAGGGTCAAGCTGCCGATTTCGAACCGGTAGGGGTCGCCCTTGTCGTCGACAAAGGCCTTGAACTCACCAGCGACGACAAGGTTGGCGTTCACCTTGTGCCCCGTAACAACGATCTCCTTCTTGCCCTCGTAACGGGTCTTCGTCTTTTGCCACGTCTGTTCGCTGACCCGGAATGTGTACGACTCGGTCGATTGCCCACGCTCTGGCGTGTCGCGGACGAACCACATGACGCTCGGATCTGCGGTCGTGCCCTTCGGCCTCACCACGAGGTTCGTCTTCGGCCCATCGCCCCGGTCGGTGACGACCTGCGCACCTTCAGAGGTAAAGGTCACGGTGATCGAAGTCTTCTTTCCCATGGAGCGCGACGTCTGCAACATCCGGACAGGCTCGCCTTTAGCCGAGTACGACGACTCCTGGAGCACGTCGGCAGTCTGTCCACTACCGTATTTGAGCTTCATGGTCAGACGGACGGTTTTTGATCCGTCTTCCTGAAGCTTGATAGACATGACTGCCGTGCCATCCAGGCCGTCCGGGCCAGTAACCTTGAGCTTTGTTTCGCCGGCATACGCCACGGAGACAAGAAGTGGGGCGAGAAGAAGGATAGTTTTCATTTGTGCGACATGAGGAGCCGCGCAGCCCGCAGCCCGGTCTCGAACGCCAACTCGGTCCTGCCTCCCAAGAGGCCGTCACCAGCCAGCACTAACCTACTCATCGGACTGTTGACCACATCAAAAGAGGTCGTGCTCTCGGGATGACTATTGCGGTAACGCACCACCTGGCTCACAACCGGCTTCGAAAAGGCCTTGCCCATGAGACGGCCGACGTCGCCCGCAGTTTCCTCGATGATGAGTTCGTCGTCCATCGCATAGCGGCGCTTGCTGTACTCTGAGCTCAATTGCGCCACGACGGCAGTGCTGCCTTCAGGTGCCCGAGTGCCAGGGCACTTGACCGACTCAAGGCTCAGCCAAGCCAGAGGGTGCGCCTGGTCGGGGCCCACGAGGGCATGGTATGGGGCTTCAAAGGGCGCATCGTAGCCGAGGAGAACGGATATGCACGACCGGTAACGAAGGTTGCTCAGCCGCCTTGCTTCTCCAAGGCCTTGCAACAACACTTGGGCGTCAGGAGTCGGGACGGCCACGATCACCGCATCGAACACGTTGCCCGCAACCTCGTACTGCTCACCCGATGCCTTCACCCGATCGACAGGGGTCGACAGCCTGATGTCAAGTCCTTCCGACAGTAATGCGGGCAAGACTTCTATGCCGGCTCCGTAGTTGTAGCGAGGCGTGTTCGCAGCCATCACGGAACCAGAAACCGGGCGAAAGCCGTCGTGCGCCACGACCGGCTTTGTGATCCTGACAAGATCGTCCTGTGGCAGTTCATCGAGAATCACCCTCTCCAGCGCCTGACCCATCGGAGCAATGCTGGTGGCTCCCGGGTCGAAGACGAACGGCCCCAGCTTCATCGTCTCGACACGGCCACCGATTTTGTCCCGCGCCTCGAACACCTTGACAGAAAGCCCGGCCGATGCCAGCGTCCTCGCGGCCGCCAACCCTGCCAGACCGGAACCTATGACCGCCGTCTTCATAAGTGGGCGGCCGCCCGGTGTGGTTCTGCGGAGGAAGGCATCGCAACGGTTTTACCCGTGCAACCCTCGCCTGCTCGCCCGAGTATCGGACTACAATGAATCCGTACATGGCGGATCAGCTTGACCCCATCCGGTCAGAGGACGACGTGGAGGAAATCCTGCGTCTCGCCGTTCGCCACGACTTGGCCCCCGGTTCCAACCTTCGAGACCGGCTTCAGTCATCCGCCGACGAGCTCGGAATCTCCCCAGAAGTCCTGGCGATGGCCGAGCAGGAGTGGGCGGCGAAGAAGAACGCGGACCTCGAACTAGCGAACGAAGCGGGCGAGCGGAAGCGGTACATGCGGATCCAATTTGCCGAGTTCATCCAGCACCTCGGCCTCTACGCTGTCATCAACGGCTTCTTGTTTTGGCTCGATATCAGTAAGGATGGGCGCATAAATTGGGCGTATTGGCCGCTCATGGGTTGGGGGATCGCGGTCGCGCTCCATGCCATTTCTCTAGTGGCTCGCGGCGAGAGCGAGGAGAAGGACTTCCAGAAATGGCGACGCAAGCAACGCAGGTACCGCGGCTAGGCTCCTGTCACGAAACAACTCCTTAACGCCAATAGAGTTCTGGCGGCCGCAAGGCCGTCAACCCCACAGCAAACAGGCCCCCGCATTACGTTGGGGGCCCCCTATCCTCAGAGGTTTGCCCGCGTTTGAGTCTCGCCGATGATCCACACTGTCGCGCCCGCGATCACGATGGTGATGATGTTGACGAGGACGAAGATGAGACCCAAGGCGCCGAAAGCCAGGATCGACATCAGTGAACCAATCAGCCCTAACAGTCCTTGAAGGATGGACAGGAAGGAGAGCACATTGACGATTCCCCTTACGATCTCCAGCTTCAGAACGAGGCCCAAGCCCACCAAGAGCTGGAACACGCCGAAGGCGAGGGAAATGTAGTTGGGTTGTTTTGAGGTCAGCGCAAGGATTAGGTTTGCGCCGCCGTTTACGATCCAGAAGGCGCAGAGCACGTAGTAGATCGTCCAGAGCGTCTTATCCGGAAGTTTCCCGCCGTGTCGGGGAACGTCGTCGGAACCCTTGGGACGGGGGATGCCACGCACGTCGGCGTTGCAGAACTGGCAAGAGGTTGCCCAGTCAGGCAGGGAGTTCTTGCAATTTGGACAGGTGATCATGTTGCCCTCTGGCGTATTGTGGGCACCGGCACCTTCCGTCGTCAAGCTATTGGGCGCACGGGTCGACCACTCCGTTAAGTAGAATCGGAGTACCCATGGCGCAACGCAAGGTGATCGTCGTTGGTGGTGGCCTCGCTGGCCTCATGACCACCATGAAACTCGCCGAGGCGGGCGTTAAAGTCCAGCTCTTCAGCCTTGTGCCTGTCAAGCGGAGCCACAGTGTCTGCGCCCAGGGCGGCATCAATGGTGCCGTGAACTTGAGAGGAGAAGGTGACTCGCCATATCTTCACTTCGAGGACACGATCACCGGCGGGGACTTCCTCAACCATCAGCCGCCGGTCATGCGCATGGCTGAACGCGCCCCCGCGATCATTTATTTGCTCGACCGCATGGGCGTCCCATTCAACAGGACCGCGGAGGGAGTCCTCAGCTTCCGGCGGTTCGGAGGAACGCTGAAGCACCGGACAGCCTATGCCGGAGCCACCACCGGCCAACAGCTCCTTTATGCCCTCGACGAGCAGGTCAGGCGGTATGAGGCCAGCCACGACGTCGAGAAGTTCGAAGGCTGGTCCTTCATTGGCCTCGTCAAGGATTCCAAAGGAGTCTGCAAGGGCATCGTGGCCCAAGACCTTCGCTCGATGAAGGTGGAGTCCTTTGCCGCCGACGCTGTCGTGATTTGCTCAGGAGGGAACGGCGTCATCTTTGGCCGCTCGACCAACTCCATCATCAACACGGGAGAACCAGTGAGCGTGTGCTATCAGGAAGGCGCAGTCTACGGGAACCCGGAGATGGTGCAGATCCACCCTACTGCCATTCCTGGCGACGACAAGTGCCGTCTCATCAGCGAGTCCGTCCGCGGCGAGGGGGGAAGGCTCTGGGTTCCGCGAGACGTGCAGGACAAGCGCAAGCCCGCCGAAATCCCAGAAAAGGACAGGTACTACTTCTGCGAGGAGCTGGATCCTACCTATGGAAACCTCCTCAGCCGCGACCTCGTCAGCTTCATCATCTATTGCATCTGCCGCACCGGCCGCGGGGTCGGCGGTGGACAGCAGGTCTACCTCGACATCGGCCACCTTCATCGCGAGAAGGGTTGGAGCCGGGAGCTCATCAACGACAAACTCGGCGGCGTTCTTGAGATCTACGAGAAGTTTATGCGCGAGGATCCGATCGACAACCCGATGCGGATCTATCCCGCCGTCCACTACACAATGGGCGGCCTCTGGGTCGACTACGAGAAAGGCACCGACGGCGCGACGCTCGATGTCAACTCACCTCGCAACCAGATGACCTCGGTGCCTGGCCTTTTCGCGGCCGGCGAGTGCGAATACCAGTACCACGGTGCGAACCGGCTCGGGGCAAACGCCTTGCTCAGTTGTTTGACGGGTGGGGAGCTGGCCGCCCTAGGTGTGCAGGCCTATCTTTCAAAGGGTCTTGAGGGCGGTTTTGAGGACGTGCCCACAACACTGCTCGACGAGGCTTGCAGCAGGAGGCAATCCGAGTACGAGTTCTACCGCCAGTCTCATGGCAGTGAAAACCCCTATCGGCTCTTGGCCGAGCTCCAAGACACGATGTGGCACTACTGCGGCATCTGGAGGCTCCAGAAGGAGCTTGTCGGGGCCCAGTCGAAACTGGACGAATTGAAGGTTCGGGCCAACCAATGTGCCCTCATCGACGAAGGCCACTGGTCCAACCAAGTTGTTCCGTTCACCCGGTCGCTCCACCATATGATCGAGATGAGCAAGGCCATTGTGGGCGGCGCTATCCTACGGGACGAATCGCGGGGGGCCCACTTCAAACTCGACACGCCGGACCGCGACGACTCACATTGGCTGAAAACCACGAAGGCGACATGGTCCGAATCCGGCCCTGAGTTCGACTTGTCGGAGCGGATCGAGTGCAACGTCATCGCCCCTCGTCCGCGCAAGTACAAGATCAATCAGAACAAGGTCGTCAAGGAAATCATGGGGGCGGACTTCTTCGAGAAGGCTGGCCTCAAAGAGATCCAAGAGCCGTCGGCAGTCGGTTCATAGAGCCTTGGCCTTGAAAACGGTGCCTGAAACGATCTTGTCGAACGTCTCGCTCAGCGCGACCGCGAGCCCGGGGCGCGTGCTCAACGTGAACTGATAGACCCGGCCGTCGTGCAGTAAGACGGCACCCATCAGGTCGTGCTGCTGCCCTGTCCCGATCGTGGTCGAACCCCAATACTTCCCCGCCTTCCCGTAGGGCGTCGTGATCGTAGAAGTCTTGGCGCCGCTTGGAAACTGCCCTTTCGCCGCCGTCTTGGCGAGATCCTCCGCAGGAGTCCCTGCCTTGACCCCGGTCGCGGGGAGAACGACGACATTGAGGTTGGACGTGAACGAAGAGCCACCTTGAGCGGAAGGAAGGTCGAAGACCATAACCTGGAGGACCTCGATGTCGCGCGCCATCCTGATCATCTGCGCTGCAGGGCTGTTCGGATTCTTTTCGATGAGCGCTTTTACATCCGGTTGGGCGGGGTCCGCGCTCACCCAACCCGGTGGAATCGGCACGGTGAACGTGCCGTCCTTGCTCGCCACGCTCGTCAGGGCATCGGCTTTCTTGGTTCCTGCCGGCTTCGCGACCGGTCGCGGGGATCCGCAACCGAAGGCCAGCAAGAGGGCAATGACGACGCCGGGAAGACCGATGCGCATACCGCCATCTTACTAGGATGGTTTCCTGGCGATTGGCCCGCGTCGTGCCACACTCCCTTCTGTGACGCTCCTCGAGGGAATTGGCATCGCCTTCAGCGCGGTGCTGACCGTCAACTTCCTCTTCTATCTTCGATCCGGCAAGCTCAAGCGAGATTTTGCTTGCCTGCGCACCCTGAAGGGCCGGCGATGGCTGGTCGCCATCCCAGCCTCGCTTCTTGTCCTCGCCGGAGTCATAGCGATCGGATCCATCCTCTACGACTTGAGCCCGGCGGTGCTGGGTTGGTCTTGGACTCGCCTCATCGCGGAACCGAAGGAGTCAGGCGGGCAGAACCTCATGGTGAGCGGGCTGAAGATCCCAGGCTTCGCTTGGGTGTTCCTCCCCTTGCTTGGCCTCAACGTCCCTCGGCTCGCGCTGAACGAGGAGTGGGCTTTCCGAAAGGGGTTCAAAAAGCCTGCCGAGATCACGTTTCAGAGTTTCAAGTTCGGCATGGCGCACTGTCTCGTAGGGATACCGATCGCCTTCGGACTTGCCCTGTCGATTGCCGGAGCATGGTTTGCCCTGCAATATTTAAAGGGCGGCGTGCGCCGGTCGGCTGCTTACCACAGCATCCACAATTGGGCCCTCCTCCTTCTTGCTGGGCTTTGGCTCCTCTCGCGGCACTGATTGGCACGAGCCTTGCACCCAATACCTTTGTTCGTTTCTCCAGAGGGTTGTGGCCCGGCCGGCAGTCTAGTCCTTTCCAACGGCCGAGGCCCCCAGGGGTCCCTTCCAGAATGTCTTGCCCCTGCAACGCCCAAGTACGGCCGCCTTCAATAGGCGGCCACTTTTTTTAGTGTGACGAGACCGGCTGAAGGGCCTGGACGGTCGCGTGGAACTCGGCGAGGATGCCTTCCACGGTCGCGCCCGTCTCGGGCACGCCGAAGCGGCCGTGAGACTCCTTGGCCACCATCGCGTCGCGGACGGCTTCAACCGCGTGGTCGGGATTGCTCCAAACGTGCTTCACCCATGCTGTCGCATCGTGCCCGCTGAAGTCGATTCCGTGCCCGTTGGCGGCCAGGAACGCGAGCCAGCCGACGAAGGCCGTCGCCTCGTTGCCTGAGGCAAATGGCTGCAGTCGCACGAAGCCTGTCAAGAAGCGTGCCGCCTGGCGGGCCAGGTCAGTGCTGGTGCCCTGAGAGTATTGGTAGAACGTGGCCTCTTCAAGGGTCGCGTAGTTGTATGCCTGGGGTGCCCCCGTCACCTGGATGTTGATCCAAAGCATGTCCGGCACGGTCAGGTAATGCATGGCGGCTACCGGATTCTAGCTGAATTAAGGAATGCGGCAATCAGCCCAATTCGTGTCACATCTGCTGTGCGAGCGGCCAATGAAGTGGATGCCGGGGTCGTGCGGCCGCGGTGCTTAAGGAAAGAAGACCACATGCGCAGACTCGTGTTTTTCATGCTTGCTGGGGCAGTTTCGCCGGCGTTCGCCACTATCAACTTGCGGTTCGACAGTACTGGGCCGGGACAGACCGTTGACTTTGTCTACCAAGGGAACGCCGAATCGGCCTTCGGCGGAGTCCTCAACTTCACGCTCGATCCAGCGGGTGCGAACACCCCTCTGCAGCTCTATTGCGCGGACCTAAAACACTTTATCGGTGGCGGACAACAGTACGGTGTCAACCTCACGAGCACGTTGAGTGAGCCTCAGTACAGCGTTGCCGGAAGCATCGTTTCCAACAGTGCAGGCTCAGTGGTGACGAACGACGATGCGACCGCCTTGCAGGTCGCGGTTTGGGCCTCGGTCTACGGGTGCAACCTCGCGACGAACTCCGGCGGAACGTTCCAGCTCGACGCCGGTTGGTATGCGGGCCATGCTGGCGTCGTCAACACGGCCATTGTGATGACCTCGGCCGGCATCAGCAATCTGAGCGACGCGATGCACTACAACCCGGTGCCAGAGGGCAGCGGCCAGGGCCAAATCGGGCCCGTACCGGAACCCACGTCTTTGATCGCAGTCGGACTGGGACTCGCCGCCCTCGCGAAGCGACGACGCCGCTAAGGCTCGACGGCATTGGAGCGGCCCGGTTCTCGGAGCTGGGCCGCTCTACGCTTCCGCCAGTCCCTTCAGCCGCGTCAGCGCTTCGCCCCAGGCGTCACGCAGTCCGTCCGACTCTCCGCGGGTCTGGATCCGCGAGGTCATCACGTTCATCAACGTCTTGCCCTTGTTGTCCTGGAACATCACATCGACGGTCATTGGGGCGGTGGCACCGGGGTGCTCCCAGGTGAATCGCAGGTCCTTGTTCTCCCTTACCCTGGTATAGGTGCCCTTGCAGCCACCGTCACAGGAGATCGCCCCGCCTTCCTTGACCTCTTGCTTGGCATTGTCGCCGAGCATTTGCGCGAAGCCCTTGTCGTCGGTCCAAACTTTGTAAGTCTTATCGACGGGAGCATTGATGGTCTTCGTCGCACAGATGCTGAAGCCCTCAAGGAGCCCGTCCTTCTTCGTCACACCGTGGTGCTTCTCGTATTCCACGTAGATCGTCGTCGGCCACCATGGGTCGCGGCCAGGCTGGATCATCAGCATCATGCTCTCTCTCCGACCGATCTTGAGGCCGTCGTGACTGTCCAGAAAGGCGAACCACTCGCTGAAGGTCTTGCCCGTGGCGGCTTTGCAGGCTTCGTCAGTGACGGGGTTGTCGGGCTTGTTGATGACTTTCATGTGGTCGTCCCTTGTGTGATCTACCGATGATACGGCAAATGGTTCCGGCTCAGGCTAGGCCGGGCGGTTGGAGCGCTGGTCGAGGAGGGCTCCGTGCGACACTTCGCCGAGAACGGGGAGATCCTCCAGGCCGTGGAACTCTTGAAGTTCTGCCCAGACCTGCATTGCAGCCGTTCTCGAGGGAAAGTTCTTGGCGAGGAAGACCTCTTGGTCATCGTTGTCCACGAGGTGCAAGGCAAGGGCGCCCATGCTCGCACTTGATTGCATCGCTCCCTTGAGATAGAACTGCTTGGTGCCGTTCTCGTCGTGCCTTCGCCGGAGCAAAGGCAAAGGCCCGTGTTTCACGACGATGCGGTCTCTATCCGTGAGGATGGAAGTCCTGTTGACGCAAAAGGTGGCCGCGACGTATGCGAACGCTCCGAAAATGGCGGCTCCGGTGGCGATCAATCCCCAAATTGGCGGCAACCTTTCCAGGTTTGGGCCAGTGCCGGTGAAGCCCGCTGCAACAAGGCTTCCTCCGAGCATCGAACCAACAAGGATGGGGCCGATCGACTCCTGCCACCGCCACTTCCACTCCAGCCTGAGCACTTGCGGGGTCCGATGAATTCGAACAGCCTTGTCTTTGGGAACGAGCATTTAACATGGACTACTTGGTTCCGGCGTCGGAGGTTGGGGAAGTCCTGGTCAGGAGCCTGAGGTTCACGAGGACCACCGCGATCATTGCAAACACCCAAAGGCCAGTGTGTTGTGGGCTCAATGATGTTGCTGGCAGCAGAGCGGTCACCATTAACAAAAGTGCGAAGCGGACACCCAGCGCCGACACGGCAAGGGATGCGCCAGCAAGGGGCGCTGCGATGACAGCAACGACGGGGCCGACATAGTTGGCGAGGACCGCGGTGGCCCCCAGGCCGACCCCAAAGCTCAAGAGCCCAAAGGCGAGTTGGACAGGGCTGACCGGGGCACGAAGGAGGCCGGCCGCGAGAAGAATAGCCAGGCCAAAGAGGACCAGTGTCGCTGGCAATGTTCCAAGGGCTTGAAGGAAGGCGTCCCTCCCCCGAATGTCCGGTGGGAAGCTGAGGGCCAACTCTTGGGACGTCACGACTTCGTTGAGGCGCCATTCCGCCTTGTTTCCGGAGCGGGAAGAAGGAGGGATCGAGTGCTTAGTGAACTGATAGACACCGTCCACAGAAGATTGGAGGGTGAACGCCCGCACCCGCCTACGGCTCGAACCCATGTCGTAGCTCCATGCGCGGCTCCCCGAAGACTGATAGTGGACTTTGGCCTGTCTTGACTCGCCCGCCGGCACCTCGCCTGACCACTTGTAGGCCGATCCCTGATTGTCAGGCTCGGCCACGTCTTGCCCGGCACAGGTGATCTTCACGTCCTGGACCGTGCCGCCACCCTCAGGAAGGCCAAACATGAACCTCATCTTTGCGGGCGCACCAGTCGTGTTCTTGAACGTGTACGTGGCATCGAAGATCACGCTGTACGCCTGCCCTGCTTGCCTCTTGAAATCAACCTTGACGTCAGAACTTTCGAAGGAAACAGGCTGCTCGTCCTCACGAACGACCTCTCGGGTGAAGACCACGTCCTGACCGTTCCGACGAAAGTTGTCGGCCAGGCTCTTCACGTTCTCGGCGGTGGGATCGACGAGATAGGGGGAGAGCGCGCCCACGCTGTCGGTCCCGATCCGGGCCAGGAAGTCAGGAGGCAAAGTGATGGAGCGGCGGTATGTCTTGTCGACCATGACGGCTGCCACTGGGCCGTACTGATTGATCTGCGGCGCTTCGTTCGTGGGCGTGTCGCTCGCGCCGGCGCCCTCCTTCCATTCGATCGCTTGCCGCGCAGTCGGCTGGACGGCCTTCAGCCCCGACCACAAGGCGACGACGAGAAGGCCGATCCCTACGTAAGACAGGATTCCTGCCGCCCACTTCTTGAGGACGGGCCAATCGATCGCCGGACTGCCAGCGCGAAGAGAACTTGCGATCGCCCACCCCGCGACGCTCAGGCCGGAGAAGATCCCAAGGGGTAGAGCAAGCTTGAGGAACAAGCTCAGAACCCCCGCGAGCCCTGCACGAACCGCCTCGAAATACGCCCCGACCATGAGCGCATTGTAGCGTCAACTCCTTTCTAATCTAGCCTGAAACGGTGACGTTGCCTGTCCTTTGCAACTTACGCCAGCCCTGCCGGGCTCCCGTCACCGCAAACCAGATCGTCTTGAGCATGACGATGTACATGAGCTGCCGATAAGCAAAGCGTTGGAGGAACAGCCATACGAGGGGTGTCGGCCGCACTTTGTCCAAGCGATAAGCGACGATGCCGGCCAACAACTCCACTGTGAAGAAGGCGGAATAGAGCAGAACCATGGTGTGGAGCGACTGGATGGCCGCCGAATTCGAGACTTCGGCGGAGTGAGGCTGCAGCGCCGCCATCAAGACGAAGACTGCTGAGACCAGGATCTGGAGGTCGACGAACGGACCGAGGACCTGGAAGGCGACTTGGAACAGCCACAGGCTCGGCAGGGCGAACCACCCAAACCAGCCGTGACGGCCAAGGGCACGGCGGTGTTTCCACATGCACTGGAATGTTCCGAACGCCCATCGGAAGCGTTGTCGTGTGAGCGCCCTCCAACTCTCGGGGGCTTCTGTGTATGCCCGGGCCATGGGCTCGGTCTCGATCCGGTAGCCGGCCTCGTGCACCGCCCAGGTCAAGTCCATGTCCTCGGCTAACGTTTCCCCCGGGAAGCCACCGAGTTTCTCAAGGAGGTCCTTTCTCCACATCCCGACAGCGCCAGGCACGACCGTGACCGCGTCCAAGAAAGCGTAAGCGCGACGGTCGATGTTCTGGCTTGTTCTGTACTCGACGCTTTGCCACGCGGTGAGGACGTTCTTGATGTTGCCGACCTCGACGCTTCCCGCAACGGCACCAATCCGCTCGTCGCCAAAGTGCCTCGCCAAGAAGCCGATGGCACGGGAATCGAGCACGGTGTCTGCATCGATGGTGAGGAGGAGCTCCGACTGAGCGGTTGCTATGGCCTGATTCAGCGCCGACGCCTTTCCGCCGTTCGCCTTCTGGATCAGCCTGACCCTTGTGTCCTGCGAAAACGCTTGACGAAGCACGTCGGCCGTCCCATCCTGAGAGCCATCATCAATCACGATCACCTCAGTGACCGGATAGTCCGAACGAAGGACGCTGGCCACCGTCTTCTCGATGGTCTTTTCTTCGTTGTAGGCGGCAATGAGGACACCGACCGAAGGAGTTCCAACGGCGAAGTCGCCCCTCTTGCGCCGGGCATTGTGGAAGAGCGCAAGCGGAACCACGATCAGGATGCGTCCAAGCCCAAGTGCGATGGCGCAGAGAAACCCGGTGTTGAGGGCGACCTGCCCCCAGTGGAGGACAGTGAAGACGGTGCGGTCTGCGGCGATGAGGTCGCTGTCTCGGGCCGGCAGCGACGGCATCACTTGATCGCGCGTTCGGCCAAGCAGGTCGGCGATGGTCGTGAACTGATAGCCCCGGGCCTTGAGCGCAGGAATCAGCAGGTCGAGGGCTGCGACTGTCTGCGATCGGTCGCCTCCCGCATCGTGCAGCAGGATGATGTTTCCTTCCTCACCGGTTCGTTTGCGCCTTGCAAGGTCGTCAAGCACAAGGCGGCTGATGTCCTGGGCTGACCGTCGTCTCCCGCCCCCAGGGGCCAGGCTGTCCCAGTCGTTCGGATCCACGTTCTCGCCAACGGTCGTGAGGTCGAGTTTCTCGGCGAGCTCCACCGGTCGCATTTCGATCGAGCTAGTCGGTTGGCTGTCGGCGTTGTAAGGGGGTCTGAAGAGAACGGTCGAGCGCCCTAGGGTGGCTTCGATGACACGCTGGGTGGCAACGATCTCCAAGTTCGCGCGCTGGGGCGAGACGGCACCAAGATCCGGATGGAGGAACGAGTGATTGCCGATCTCATGCCCTTCACGGTATGCCCGCTGAACTAGATTAGGCCAAGATTCAACATTGTTACCTATACAAAAGAATGCCGCCGGCACTCCGTATTGGTGAAGCTTGTCGAGAATCTGGGGTGTCCACGTAGGGTCTGGCCCGTCGTCGAAAGTCAGCACGAGCTTCCCGGGTTTGTAGCCCTGCTTTCGAACCACATAGGGAGTGGCGTAGCGTTTGTAGACCACCTCATCGATAAAGCCGGAAGTCTCGTCGCTTGTGACTTGCCGTTCGCCCTCTTCTGGGCGGCTGACAACCTTCAAGACCTCGCCCTTTCCCTCATAGTCGACTTCGAAGGGGAAGTGGAATCGGTCCAGAGAACTGGGGTTGACCGGGTCTTCCAGTTTTCGCCTGTCAAGGAAAGTCCACACCGAAGGATCCTCGGTGCCAAGTGTCCAGAGGGCCGCGCCGCGAATTCCGCGCTGTTGCCCAAGCTTCCAGAGGTTGGCGACGCTTGGACCATCGAGCAGCCAGACCGTGTGCCGCGAACCGTCCGTCTCCTCGTATGTGAACGTTGAGTTCATGGACTCCGGGTCAAACCGAATGACATCGGCTGCCTTCTCGGTGTCGCGGAAGCCGGCAGCAAGCGCCATGGCTTCCTGAAACGCGACCGCGTTCGCTCGGGAGCCCCCCTTCGTCCAGTCGTAGCCATAGCTGCCGAGTCCGAGGATCACCTTTTCTTCCGGAACCTTCTGCAGAGCGGACTCCAGGACACCGTCGACCCAGTCCAAGGAAGCGATCGGGCCCGGCGCACTGGAATCCTCGTGCTCGTCGTAAGCCATGAGGACGAGATAGTCCAACTCCTCCGCCCAAGATGCGACGAGAGATGGCGGCGTGTCAGCTTGGATCGCGGCAGACAACTCAAGGCCCTGAGCATGAAATGCTGTCTTGGCCTCCTCGAGAAAAGCTTGGTATCGAGGACCGTCTGAATCGGGCAGTTCTTCAAAGTCGAAATTGATGCCACTGAATTCGTTTTGCTTGCACCAGGCGGTAAGAGAATCGATGACCCGCTTGCCGATTTCCGGGTTTTGAAGGAGACTGTGGACGCGTTGAGGCGAGAAGACAGCTTCCTTCGCGTTGGACAGCACGGGCACGATGCGCAGGCCCGCCTCGCGGGCAATGGCCAGCATCTTCTGCTGACCCGGATCTTGGCCGGGATCGAACTCGGAAAAGTCCACGGCTGTCCCGGTGTCGTTCAGGGTCAGCCAGACCGGAGCCAGATGGGTCAGGGAGTCTGCGTGGGCGCGGAGGGAAGCCAAGGCCGTGTCCTCCCACGGCGCGAAATAGGCCAGGACGATCCGGCCCTCCGATCGCAAAGGCGCAGTATGGCGTGGGCCGAGTCGCTTGCCGATCTCTGCCTTGAGTTGAGCCAGCTGGTGGTCGGCCTTTCGGCGGTCAAGGCTCAGGAGAAAGCGGTTGATTTGAGTAGCCGAGCGTTGCGGCTGCAAGGTGTCGCGGGCGACGAGGCTGACTGAGAAGAGGCCAAGCAGGCCGCTGGCCAGGAACCCCGTCGCGACGAGGGTTCCTCTGACCCATTTTGCCCTCCGCCCTCGCGGATCATGAAAGACATGGTCTCCCACTTGCACCCTTCAATTTGATTTTGAGCTTGTCTGTGCCCATGGTGGGCCTTAGAGAACGCAAAACAGGATTTCCGGCGGCGAAAACGCAAAACGCCCCCGACAAAGTCGAGGGCGTTCCTGAAAGTTCCATGGTGAGGACACAACGACCGACCTGAGTTTGTCGGCTTTCCCCAGTGGGGTGCCGAGTGCAGACTCTTAAGGAGGTGATCCACCCACACCTTCCGGTACGGGTACCTTGTTACGACTTAGT